>JAIOPH010000019.1 GCA_021414005.1 Chthoniobacter sp.
CACAAATTCACCCAAACGCCTTTCCATCAGAGAGCTTGGAAATCGGGCCGGGGAAATTTCTCAAAAAAACTGTTGCTCCGCGGTACGGTGGTCGCTTAGAACCACCGCGCTGACCAAAAATCGGCACTACCTAAAACCAACCAAGAAAACCAAACCAAGCCCATATATGACTAAACACAGCCTAGCAGCAGCCTGCACGCTCACCTTGGCCAGCCTCGCCCTCGCTTCGACGGGCTTCGCCGGCACCGCCGCCCCCGCAAAATCCTGCAAACAGATGAAGGAAACCATCAAGGAATCCTGCATCACCGGCGACATCGGCATCGACATCACCTCGATGTATATCGCCCGCGGCATCTCCCTCGAAAATCAGGGAGCGATCCTCCAGCCTTACATCGACCTCAGCTTCCGCATCTATGAAGGCGACGGCGCCCTCACCAAAGTCAGCCTCGACCTCGGTTTCTGGAACAGCTTCCACAGCCGTCACACCGGCAGCGGCGGCTTCTTCGGCGGCGGCGGGTCCACCACGAATGCTTGGTTCGAGTCCGACTTCACGGCCGGCCTGAGCTTCGTCTTCAACAAGAACCTCACCCTGAGCCCCTACTACCGCGCCTACATGAGCCCGAACGATGCGTTCGAGACCGCACAGGATATCGGCCTGCGTATCGCCTATGACGACACCGATCTCCTTGGTGCCTGGGCGCTGCATCCTTACGCCCTCGTGCAGTTCGACGTGGAGAACTCCTCCGGCAACGGCACCGACGAAGGCATCTATTATGAAGTCGGCATCGCTCCCGGCATGCAGGTCGGCCCCGTGATGCTCAGCCTGCCGATCAAAGCCGGCTTCGGTTCGAGCAACTACTACGCGGACAACGCCAATTTTGGCTTTTTATCCGCAGGTGTGAATGCCGAATACAAGTTGGCCTTCATCCCCGAGTGCCTCGGCGACTGGTCTGCTCATGCCAACGCTACCTACTACCGCCTCGGCAATGGCACCGACATCGCTGGTGTCTCCGCCATTCGCGACCGTGACGAAAATGAAGTCGTCTTCGGTGGCGGTCTGCGCATCGCGTTCTAAGGCCATCCGCTAACTCAGTAATTCAAAGCTCCTCCGGGATTCGTCCTGGAGGAGCTTTTTTTGCCCGGACGCGGTCGTTTAACCGCCGAAACTCGTCTGGCGATTATTGCTCACGGCGGCTCATTCTTTGCGGCGATGCTCCGGGCGAAAGCCGCACGGCGTGCCCCCCACATGACGTTTTCGAAAAATTTCTCCATTCGTAAACCCCCTGCGCGCGAGTGTTTGCGGATGGTTTTGAAAATTCTCCGCGAGCCGAAACGGCCAGTGGCAAGCCCTTTGCTAAAGGCGCTTCCTGCCGGAAAACGGCACCAAAAAAAACAACATCAAACCAACCAACGACCATACCCATGACCAAACACAGCCTTGCCAAAATCGGCATCCTGAGCACCGCAATCCTCACCATTCCTGCCCTCTGCCTCGCCGGCACTGCGGCACCCGGCAAGGAAACAAAAGCGGTCAAGGAATCCATCAAAGAGTCCTGCATCACCGGCGATCTCGGCATCAACATCGTTTCGCAGTATGCCTCCCGTGGCGTCATCTTCGAAAATCAGAGCGCGATCCTGCAGCCCTATGCCGATCTCTATTTCAAACTCTACGAAGGCACCGGATTCTTCAATAAAATCAGCCTCAATCTCGGCATCTGGAACAGCTTCCACTCGCGCAAAACTGACGCTGGAGCGGTTTTCGGCGGCGGCGGTTCGACCACCAATTCGTGGTATGAATTCGACTTCACCGCAGGCGTCGCCTTCACCTTCGCCAAGAACTTCACCTTCACGCCGAGCTACTACATGTTCCTCAGCCCGAACGACGGCTTCTCGACTTTCGAGGGTCTTAACCTCGCGTTGACCTATGACGACACCGACTTGCTCGGAAAGTTCGCACTGCACCCGCACGTCACCGTAATGTTCGAACTTCAGAACAAGGCCGGCACCGGCAAGGAAGAAGGCGTTTACTACGAGGTCGGCATCGCTCCCAGCGTCCCGGCGGGCCCCGTCACCTTCACCTTCCCGATCACTGCTGGATTCGGATCGGGTGACTTCTACGGTTCGCTGAACACGGCCAAAGGCACCCTCGATAACGAAGCGTTTGGTTATGTCTCCGCCGGTGTCACCGCTTCCTACGCAATGAAGTTTGTGCCCGAGTGCTATGGCGCTTGGACGGCGACCGCCGGATACACCTACTACTACCTCGGCGAGGGCACCTCCGACTTCAACACCGCGCCGCGCGGCGGAGCCGTCCGCGACGAAAACCACAACGAGCACATCTTCTCGGGTGGCCTGAGCGTCGCGTTCTAAAGCAAACTGCTCGGCATCTCAAATCGGGTTCCCCCGGGCTGCGGCCCGGGGGAATCCCCGGGGTCCCGTTCGGACCTCGAAAACCTCAGCATTTCAACTCACCACCAACTCTACAACTACGTACATGACTCTCTCTCGCTCCTTGAAATTTCTCGCCCTCGCCGGCGCAATCACCTCTACCATTTTCACCGCCCAAGCGGCGGACGACACCGTAAAAGTCGGTGTCCTTCACTCGCTTAGCGGCACCATGGCCATCTCTGAAACTTCCCTTCGCGATGTCCTTCTATTCACCTTTGACGAGATCAACGCCAAGGGTGGCGTCATGGGTAAGAAGATCCAACCTGTGGTCGTCGATGGCGCGTCCAATTGGCCGCTCTTCGCGGAAAAAGCGACCCAGTTGCTGGAGCAGGACAAAGTTGCCGTGACCTTCGGTTGCTGGACCTCCGTGAGCCGCAAATCGGTCCTTCCGGTCTTCGAGAAAGACAAAGGTCTCCTTTTCTATCCCGTGCAGTACGAGGGCGAGGAGCTTTCGCCGAATATCTTCTACACCGCCGAGGCCGTGAACCAACAGGCCACGCCTGCCGTGGATTACTACCTCGCGGCTGGTAAGAAGAAATTCTACCTGCTCGGCAGCGACTACGTGTATCCGCAGACCACGAACCTCGTGCTTCTCGAATATCTCCTGAGCAAAGGTGTGCCACTCGAAAACATCGGCGGAGGCTTCAAAAAGGACGAGTCCGGCAAGATCATCTCGGCCGGCAAATACACACCGTTCGGCCACACCGACTACCAGCAGATTGTCTCGGAGATCAAACAGTTCACCGCCGGCGGCAAAGCCTGTGTGATTAGTACCCTCAACGGCGACACCAACGTTCCGTTCTTCAAGGAATACGCCGCCGCCGGCCTCACCGCCGAGACTTGTCCGGTTGTCTCCTTCTCCATTTCGGAGGACGAATTCCGCGGCCTTCCCGCGAAGCAACTCGTGGGTCAACTCGGTTGCTGGACTTACTTTCAGTCCATCAAGAGCGACGCCAACAAGAAGTTCATCGCTGACTTCCAGAAATGGCTGAAATCCTCAACTGTTCCTGGGATCGTCAAGGAAGGCCGCGTCACCTGCTCGCCGATGGTCCTCAGCTACAACGGCGTCTATCTGTGGAAAGCGGCGGTCGAAAAAGCCAAGAGCTTCGACGTGGAAAAAGTCGTCGCCGAATTGGAAAAAGGCATCAGCTTTGATGGCCCGGGCGGCAAAGTCACCAGCCAGAAAAATCACCACCTGACGAAGAACGTCTTCATCGGCGAAACCAAGGCCGACGGACAGTTCAAAATCGTGAAGGAATACAAGGACGTTTTCGGCGAACCCTTCCTCAAGGGCACCTTCAAGCCGAAGACTGCAGCCAAGTAACCTTGCTAACGTCAGTTCATTTGCCTCACCGCAGGCTCAATTCATAGGGGTAGAGAAGGGCGGGTCCTTGGTTTGGGGACCCGCCCTTCATCCTTGGCGGTCTGAATTACCCACCGGTCCTCCACCCTGTTTCCGCCAAATGACTCCATGACTTATCGCCTATTGCGGACTGCGCTATTGCCCGGCATCGCCCAAGCGATGTTTTGGTTCCTTCTGGGCAGCGCTGCGGCCTTGTCCGCCAGTACCGCCCGTCAGACCATCGCCACAGCGATCTTGGAAGAGGATGCGGAGAAGAAAATCGGTCTGATTAACAGCCTTATTGGCAACGCCGACCCGGCCATCAAACCGCTCTTCGATGCCTGGAAAGAGGACGCGATCTTTCTCTACAAAGCCGAAGGGAGCGCGACGAAGGTGCCGGTCAGCGTTGGCGAGGAAAAGGACACAGACGGCAGGCAGGCCGCCACGCGGATAGACGACGCCCAGCCATTGAAAGCTGCCGACGGCCAGCCCCTCCGCATCCTAACTGCCGACTACGATTCCGCGGAACACGACTCCGCCATCCGCACCGCCATGAAAGGCGTCCTCGACCTGCTCGACCTCGCCTCGCCCGACCGCGCCAGACGCATCCAAGCCATTGAGATGCTCGGCAAATCGCAGGAGGCGGAGAAGCTCCCGCCCTTGCTCCTCGTGCAGAAAAACGTGACCGACACGAAAGTCCGCCACGCCCTGCGCGAAGCCATCGCCCTCATCCAACTCAAGGACGAAAAGCCCGAGACGCGCACGGCCGCCGCCCAGGAACTCGGCGCGCTCGGCTCCATCGCCAGCCAGGATTTCCTCCAGCAGTTCGTGAAAGACAACGCGGATCAGCCCACCGTCGCCAGGGCCGGCACCGCCGCCCTTGCCGCCATCGCCAACCATGTGCGCAATGTCAACATCGTCGGCACCGGTTTCCGCGGCCTCAGCAAAGGTTCCATCCTGCTCGTCGCCGCCATCGGCCTCGCCATCACCTTCGGCCTTATGGGTGTGATCAATATGGCACACGGCGAACTCATCGCCGTCGGTGCCTACACCACCTATGTCGTGCAGGGCATCTTTGCCACCGGCGTCGTGCTGCAAATCCCCACCTTCTTTGGCCAGCCGATCACCGTCCGCCTTAGCGGCATGAATCTCTCCGGCACGGCGCTCGATAACTACTTCCTTCTCGCTCTCCCCCTCAGCTTCCTCATGGCCGCGCTCGTCGGCCTCGCCCTGGAGCGCAGCGTCATCCGCTTCCTCTACCGTCGCCCGCTCGAATCCCTCCTCGCCACCTGGGGCGTCTCGCTCGTCCTCCAGCAGCTCTTCCGCCTCACCTTTGGCGCGAACAACGTGCAGGTCTATTCGCCCTCCTGGCTCAGCGGCAACTGGACGGTCAGCGACGTCATCTTTGGTTGGAACCGCGTCTTCGTCATCGGCTTCGCCATCGCGATCATCTTCGGCACTCACCTGCTCATGACGAAAACGCCGCTCGGCCTGCTCATCCGGGCCGTCATGCAAAACCGCCAGATGGCCGCCTGCATGGGTGTGAAAACCGAGCGGGTGAACATGCTGACCTTTGCCTTTGGCAGCGGCCTTGGCGGACTCGCCGGTGCCTTCATCAGCCAACTCGGCAACGTCGGCCCCGGCCTCGGGCAGGACTACATCGTGGATGCCTTTATGACCGTCGTGGTCGGCGGCGTCGGCAACCTCGTCGGCACCGTGGTCAGCGCGCTCGGCATCGGCCTCATGGACCAGTCACTCCAGCAAATCCTCCTGAATCCCGTACTCGGGAAAATCCTCGTCCTCGGCATGATCATCCTTTTCCTGCAATGGCGTCCGGCAGGCATCTTCGTCACCAAAAGCCGCAGCCTCGAAAGCTGACCCGCCATGCAGCGCCACGTCTCCAAAGTTGAACTCGTCACGGCCTCCGTCATCGCGCTTTTTCTCGTCGTCGTCTTCCCCGGACTCCACGCCGCAGGTGCCGTCAGCGACTTCACGATCAAGCTCTGGGGCAAGTATCTCTGCTATGGTCTGCTCGCCATCAGCGTGGATCTGCTCTGGGGCTACACCGGTCTGCTCAGCCTCGGGCAGGCGCTCTTCTTCAGCCTCGGCGGCTACATGCTCGGCATGAATCTCATGCTGATGATCGGCGAGGACGGCCAATACTTTAAGAGCGGCAACAACCCCAGCCTGCTGCCCGACTTCATGGTCATCCTAGGCCGCACCGAGCTCCCGTCGTTCTGGAAACCTTTCTACAACTTCCCGTTCGCCGTCGCCATGGTGGTGCTAGTGCCCGGCCTGCTCGCCTTCCTCTTCGGCTTCCTCGGCTTCCGCTCACGCATCAAGGGCGTCTATTTCTCCATTCTTACCCAGGCGCTCACCTACGTCGCCGCGGTATTCTTTCAAAATGCCCTCATCATGGGCAGCAACAACGGCTTCACCGATTTCAAGCGCATCCTCGGCTGCGACATCCGTGCATCCGCGACGCAGCGCGGACTCTACATCGCCACCGCGCTCGCGCTGGTGCTCGTCTATGCCTTCTGCCGCTGGCTCACGACTACGAAGTTCGGTCTCGTCCAGCGCGCCGTGCGCGACTCGGAAACGCGGGCGCTTTTCTCCGGCTATGCCGCGGCAAACTACAAGCTGTTCGTCTTCGTCGTCGCCTCGATCATCGGCTCCATCGGCGGCGCGCTTTACCTGCCTCAGGCCGGCATCCTCAACCCCACCGAGATGATGCCAGAGAAATCGCTTGAGGCCGTCGTCTGGTGCGCCGTCGGCGGACGCGGCACACTCATCGGCCCGATCATCGGTGCCATCGGCACGAACGCCCTCAAGAGCTGGGCCACGCGCGCCTTTCCCGACCTCTGGCTCATCATCCTTGGCGGGCTCTTCATCCTGATCGTGCTCTTTCTGCCCAAAGGCATCTTCGGCCTGCTCGGCCAGGCGCGGGACTTTTTCGCGAAGCGCAAACCCGAAGCTGCGTCCGCCACCGCCGAGCCGGCAAAGCCATGAAGATCGAGTCCACGCAAAAAACGTTTCTCCTCGCCGCCGAGGGCGTGAACAAATCGTTCAGCGGATTCAAGGCGATCAACAACCTGAACTTCTACCTCGATACCGGTGAACTGCGCACCGTCATCGGCCCGAACGGCGCGGGCAAAACCAGCTTCCTCGACCTCATCACCGGACGCACTAAGCCCGACAGCGGCACCATCGAATTCGAGGGAAACGTCAGCATCCCGAAGCTCAACGAATACGAAATCTACCGCCTCGGAATCGGGCGGAAATTCCAGACGCCCACCGTCTATACCGACCACACCGTCTGGGAAAATCTGCTGCTTTCGCTCGAGGGCAGCCGCGGCGTCTGGGCCAGCCTCTTTCATCAACCGAATAGCACCGAGCGCGATCGCATGGACGAAATCCTTGCGACGATCAACCTCGTGAGCCAGCGCCACTGGAAAGCCGGCGCGCTCGCTCACGGCCAGAAACAGTGGCTCGAAATCGGCATGCTCCTCGCGCAAAACGCCAAGCTCCTGCTCGTGGACGAACCCGCCGCCGGCATGACCGACACCGAGACGCACAAGACCGGCGAACTGCTCCTCTCACTTGCCGGAAAACACACCATCGTCGTCATCGAGCACGACATGGTCTTCGTCCGCCAGATCGCCGCCGGGCGCAAAGTCACCGTCCTTCACCAGGGTTCCGTCCTTTGCGAAGGCAGCGTGGACGAAGTGCAAAACGACGAACGCGTCCTCGACGTTTACCTCGGCCGCAAGAAACGCAGCAACTGATGGGCATCTAACAATTCGGATTCAGTATTTGCCCACCGCTCCGCTCGGCGCTGCCAAAATCCAAAATCCTAAATTCATCCCATGTTGACCGTCCAAGCTCTCGAACTCTCGATCGGCGGCAGCCGCATCCTGCGCGGCGTGGAGTTCGACGTGCCGGACCACCAGTGCTTCTGCCTCATGGGCCGCAACGGCGTCGGCAAGACCTCCACGCTGCGCAGCATCACCGGAGTAATGAAACCAAGCGCTGGCACAATCACGCTCGCCGGACAAAACATCACCCGCCTTTCGTCCGAAGCCCGCGCCGCCGCCGGCATCGGCTACGTCCCGCAAGGGCGCGACATTTTCCCGCAACTCACCGTCGAGGAAAACCTGAAGATCGGAGCCATCGCCCTCGGCAAAAAGATGAACGGCAGCCTCGACCGCGTCTTCAGCCTCTTCCCGATCCTGAAGGAGTTTCTCCCGCGCAAAGGCGGCATGCTCTCCGGCGGCCAGCAGCAGCAGCTCGCCATTGGCCGTGCGCTGCTCACCGAGCCGAAGCTGTTGATCCTCGACGAACCGACTGAGGGCATTCAGCCCAACATCATTGATCAAATCGGCGACGCCATCCGCCTCCTCCGCCGCGGAGGCCACCACAACGAGCCCGGCTTGCTCGCCAAAATTCAGCAGGCTTTTAAGACCGTGAAGGAAAGCGCCGATGCGCCGAGGTCGCCGCTCCTTGATGAGGCCGTCGAACTCAATCTCGTGCTGCTCCGCGATGGCGTGGAGAAGCATCCCGCGCTCCTTGCACGCTTCGCCGAGTGCGTCGAGAAACTCCAGGCCGAGGAGCACACCAGCTCCGCGCTCAGCAACGAAATCGGCCACGCTCTCAAGCAACTCCGCGCCGAGTCGAAGATGAGCATCCTGCTCGTCGAGCAGTATCTCGATTTCTGCAAGGAACTCGCCGACACCTTTGCCATCATGGACCGCGGCACTGTCGTCTGTGCCGGCCCCGTCGCCGATTTGACCGATGCAGTCGTGACGAAATACCTGACCGTCTGAATGTCCGATCAACGCACGCTTCTCGCCGTCAATGGCACGCTCATGCGCGGCCTCGAACTCAATCCCAACATGCTCGCCGCCGGCGCAGAGTTCGTGCGTGAAGACCGCACCATAGCCGCCTACCGACTGTATTCCATCGGCGACCGCCACCCCGGCATGGTCCGCGTCGCCACCGGCGGCGTGTCCGTCGCCGTCGAGGTATGGAGTGTCCCGCCACAAGGTCTCGCCGAGATTCTCCTCAAGGAACCGCCCGGCCTCAGCATCGGCAAAGTGTGTCTGCTCAGCGGCGACGAAACGCTCGGCGTCCTCGCCGAGCCCATCCTCTGCGCCGGCCAGCGCGAGATCACCGCATTTGGCGGCTGGCGGGAATACTGCGCGCAGCGCGGGTAGGTCCTCTCAGCCCTCGGTCATCAACACCAGCGCCTGCCCCGCCTCCACCGTCCGGCCCGCCGCCACGAGGATGCGCCCGACCTTTCCCGCGCAGGGCGCGCAGATCGCCGTCTCCATTTTCATGGATTCGAGGATGATCAGCTTCTCGCCCGCGGCCACGACCGCACCTTCCGCCACCACGACCTGCCACACGCTCCCCGGCAGATGTGCGCTGACCAGCCGCCCATTCTCCGGCAGATCAATCTCCTCCGCAGCCGCGACCACCTCCGGCTCGGCGGCCACCACGTTCTGCCCCGCGGCCACCCAGCGCTCCCGCTCTTCCGCAAATGCCGCGCGCTGTTTCGCGCGAAACGCCGCGATGTCATCCGCGTGCTCGCCGAGGAACGCCTGGTAGTCCTTCAGCCGAAACGTCTGCTGCTCCGTGCGAATCTGAAACCGCCCCGTCAGGAAATCCGCGCGATACCGCAGCAGCGCCTCCGCACTGACCGGATAGAACCGCACCTGATCGAAGAACCGCAGCAGCCACGGCTTCCCCCGCTCGAAGTCGCGCGTGGCCCGATGCGTATTCCACACCTGCACGGTGCGCCCCACGAACTGATACCCGCCCGGTCCTTCCATCCCGTAGATGCACATGTAGGCACCACCGATGCCCACCGCGTTCTCCGGCGTCCACGTGCGCGCGGGGTTGTATTTCGTGGTCACCAGACGGTGTCGCGGATCAAGCGGCGTGGCCACCGGCGCGCCCAGATACACGTCGCCCAGACCGAGCACCAGGTAGCTCGCGTCGAAAACGATCCGCTTCACCTCGTCGAGGTCGGCCAGCCCGTTGATGCGCCGGATGAACTCCAGATTGCTCGGACACCACGGCGCATCCGCGCGCACGCCGTTCATGTATTTCTGGATCGCGAGCTGCGTCTGCGGGTCGTCCCACGAGAGCGGCAGATGCACGACGCGCGACGGCACTTCGATCGCGTCGAGATCCGGCAGCGAAGCCTCGGCGTGCAGCAGAAGTGCCATCAGTTCCTTCAGCGGCAGCACGCGACCGTCATAGTGAATCTGCAGCGAACGAATCCCCGGCGTGAGATCGAGGATGCCGGGCAGATGATTCTGCTCCAGCCACTGCATCAGCGCGTGCGCGCGAAAACGCAGCGCCAGATCGAGGACGAGCGGCCCGTACTCCACGAGCAGATACTTGTCGCCCGCCCGCCGGTAGCACACCGCCACACGCCCCGGCTCGCCGTCGATGCGATGCTCGACGGCATCTTCATCGCCGCCGCTCCGGGCATCATGCGCAGTGGTGCCGTCCCGGAGATCGACGACCGCCCGCCAGCGCGCATCTGAAAGATCCGCCAGCGCCTCGATTTCGCGATTTTGCTCCAGTTCCCGCGCATTGGCCTCCGCGAGCGACATCCGGCGAAAGCACACCGTGTCGCCCGGCTTGAGCTGGCCGATTTTCCACAGCTCGCTCTGCACGATACACGCCGGGCAGACGAAGCCGCCGAGGCTTGGGCCGTCCGGACCGAGGATGATCGGCATGTCGCCGGTGAAGTCGATGGTGCCGACGGCGTAGGCGTTGTCGTGGATGTTCGACGGATGCAGCCCCGCCTCGCCGCCGTCGGCGCGCGCAAACTGTGGCTTCGGCCCGATGAGCCGCACTCCGGTGCGGTTCGAGTTGTAGTGAACTTTCCAATCCGTCGCGAAGAGCATCGCGATGTCGTCGTCGGTGAAAAAATCCGGCGCACCGTGCGGACCGTAGAGCACGCCGATCTCCCACGCGCTCGCATAGCGCGGGATCAGTCTCGGCGACAGCGCGCTGCCTGCCGCTGGGGCGGCGTCGCTCGTGCCGAGGTGCAACACGTCGCCGAGTCGCAGCGCGCGACCACCGTGTCCGCCGAAGTTTCCGAGCGTGAAAGTCGCGCGGCTGCCGAGATAGCGCGGCGTCTGGAAACCGCCGCGCACCGCGAGATAGCCGCGCGCGCCCGGCCCGTTCACGCCGCGCATCCGCAGTACGTCACCAGATTCCACGGAGAGCACCTGCCAGCGCGGCGCGCGAATGCCGTTCAGTTCCGCCTGCAAATCCGCGCCCGTGATCGCGATCTCCGTCGCCGCGTTGAAGCGCAGCGTCGGGCCCGTCATCATGATCTCCAGCGCGGCTGCGGACTCGGGATTGCCAAGCAACCGGTTCGCGTAGCGGAAGGCGAGATGATCCATCGGTCCCGACGGCGGCACGCCGACGTTCCAGAAACCGACCCGCCCGGGATAATCCTGCACCGTCGTCTGCGCGCCCGCGTCGAGCACATCGACCGTCGCTGGCGCATAGACGAACTCGCCGAGCGATCGCGTGATCACTTTCCCCGCCGCGAAGATCGGCGACGCCACGACCTGCCGGAGGTAGAGCAGATTCGATTCGAGCCCGCCAAACTCCGTCTGTTCCAGCGCGCTGGAAAGCCGCGCGATGGCCGTCGCCCGGTCGTCCGCGAGGACGATGATCTTCGCCAGCATCGGATCGTAAAACGGCGTGACCTCCGTGCCGTTCTCCACCCACGTCTCATTGCGCGCGTCGCGGTGGAAAGCGACCTCGGTCAGCACGCCGCAGCTCGGCTGGAAGTTCTTGTGCGGGTCTTCCGCGTAGATGCGGACCTGGATCGAATGCCCGCGCGGCTCGGGCCTGAAGCCGTCGAGAAAGCTGCTGTCGCCCGCCGCGAGCCGCACCATCCACTCCACGAGATCCAGACGCATCACCTCCTCAGTCACGCCGTGCTCGACCTGCAGCCGCGTGTTTACCTCCAGGAAATAGAACGCCCCGCTGTCCGCATCGAAGACAAACTCCACCGTGCCAGCGGACCGATAGTTCACCGCCTCGCCCAGCTTGATCGCCGCCGCGAAAAGCCCCGCCCGCTGCACCTCCGACAAGCCCGGCGCAGGCGTCTCCTCGATCACCTTTTGGTTCCGCCGCTGCGCCGAACAATCCCGCTCGCCCAGCGCCACGACGCGCCCCTTTCCATCGCCGAAAATCTGCACCTCGATGTGCCGCGCATGCGCCACGAACTTTTCCAGAAACAGCCCCGACTCCTTGAAGTTGCTCGCACTCACCCGCTGCACTGAGGCGAACGCCTCCGTTAGTTCCGCCGCCGACCCGCACACCCGCATCCCGATCCCACCGCCGCCCGCCGTGCTTTTCAGCATCACCGGATAGCCGATCCGCTCCGCCTCGTGCGCTGCCGCCGCCGCGTCCGCCAGCAAGCCCGTCCCCGGCAGCAGTGGCACCCCATGCTCCGCCGCGATCGCCCGCGCCGTGTGCTTCAACCCAAACGCCCGCATCTGCGCCGGAGTCGGCCCGACAAACGCCAGCCCCGCGTTTTCACACGCCTCGGCAAAGTCCGCGTTTTCGCTCAGGAATCCGTAGCCCGGATGAATCGCCTGCACCCCCGTCTCCCGCGCCGCCGCGAGGATCCGCTCGATTTTCAAATAGCTCTCCACCACCGGCGCGGGCCCGAGCAGAACCGCCTCATCCGCATCGCGCACATGGAGCGATTGTGCATCGGCTTCGGAGTAAACAGCGACGCTGCCGACCCCGAGCTTTCGCAGCGTGCGACTGATGCGCCGCGAGATCACGCCGCGGTTGGCGATGAGGAGTTTGGTGAACATCAGTCCCATATCAGCAGGCGCACCGGAGTCGGGTTGTAGGCGTTGCACGGGTTGTTGAGCTGGGGGCAGTTCGAGATCAGCGCGAGCACATCCATCTCCGCGCGCATCTCCACGTAGCGTCCGCTGGCCGAGACGCCGTCGGCGAAGGTCAGCCCGCCTTCCGGGGTCACCGGCACGTTCATGAAAAAGTTGATGTTGTGGGTGATGTCACGCTTGTCCCAAGTCGGTTGGTTTTCCTGAATCGCGCGCATGAAGCTGTCGCGACAGGCGTGCATCGAGCGCTTGTCGATGGCGTAGCGCACCATGTTGCTCTCGCACGCGCAGGCGCCGCCCAGCGTGTCGTGCCGGCCGCAGGTGTCGGCGGTGATCGTGAGCAGCACATTTCCGCGCGTGGAGATGAGCTTCGTGCCGGTCGTCAGGTAGAGCGCGCCCTGCTCGCGGATGGTGTCCTGCGCGCTGTAACGGTCGGCGGGATCGTGCGCGTTGTAGTAGAGCGTGTCGGCGGCTTGGTTGCCTTCGAGATCGACGATGCGGAAGGTCTGCCCGCGTTTGATTTCGCACATCCACGGCTCGCCCGCGGGCAGGGTGAAATCGTAAATCGCACTAGCAGGATCGAGGTGGCTTTCGGTGAGGGTGGTCATAATGAAAACCAAGCCCCTCCAGCCGTCATTCTGAGCGGAGTTCCGGCGGGCGAAGGTGGGCGGAACGGAGTCGAAGAACCTCTAAATATTCGAGGGTGGAAGCGGTGCGGAGTATCTGCGCCCACCACCTCCGCCCGCGGATGCGAGAGGTCCTTCGACTGCGTCCCGGCCCGCCTGCGCCCGCCCGGGACTCCGCTCAGGATGACGTGTGGAAAGCGCGCCGCTCTCATTGGAAATAGCGCTCCGTGAGGATGAAGCCTCGCTCGTTCTCCGGGCGGGAGTTTCGACAGAAGTCTTCCGGTCCCGGCGGCGGTGAGGTCCAGACGGTGAGATGCACCGGCTTCGGCGAGTAAGTCAGCGCGGTGTCGAGCGGATGGATGCACGTATTCAGCACGACGAGCGTGTTCATCTCCGCCCGTAGATCGACGAACGCGCCGGCCTGCGAGTTCCCCGCGTGATAGACCAACCGGCCCGCGTCATCAGTGGTCACCTTCTGGAAAAAGTTCACGTTCATCGCGAGGTCGCGTTCGCCCATGCCGTATTTGCCCAGCTCGCGGAGGAAGCCGCTGTGCGCGTCGCGATGCCAGGCGTTGCGCGCGGTCTGGTAACTCAGCTCGCCGTGTTTCGCGGTGACAATCTTCGCGTTCGAGCAACCGGTCAGCGGATCGTGCCAGCCACAGGTGTCCTCGGTGATTGAGACGAGGATGCGGCCCATGTCCGAGTAGAGGCACGCCCCCTTCGTCAATCGGGCGATGTGCTGGCACTTCAGCGAGTCCGGGAGATTCAGCCGTTCGCAGAGCAGCTCGAAATTGTAGAACAGCGCCGAGACATTCGCGCCGCCTTCCGTGTCCGTGATGCGGAGCGTCGTGCCGCGCTTGAGGACGTGCGACCAGTTCGCGCCTGCGGGCACGACTTCCTCGAAACGGATGAGCGATGGATCAAGCGCGGACATGGCTCAGTGGATGGGTGGGAGAATCGTGGACGTGACCGTGAGGTAGCCGTGCTTCACGCCCTTGCAGGCGATGAGTTCGGCGGCGATTTGCTTGAGGCGGTAGCCGGGCCCCTGAACGAGCAGGACCTCCAGGCTGTGGTGATTCTCCAGATGCACCCGCTGGGAGGAGATCACCTCCTTCAGCCACTTGTGCTGGATGCTGAGCAGCCGCGAGGCGAGGCCCGCCTTGGCGTGGTCGTAGATGAGCGTGATCGTCCCGGCCATGACCCCCTTGCCCAGCTCATGTTGATGGGAAACAAGCTGCTCGCTGATCATCTTCGAGATTGCGTCCGAGCGGCTGGCGTAGCCGCGCTTGGCCACCATTTCGTCGAGCTCATCGAAGAGCGTGACAGGCAGCGAGATGCTGATGCGGGTGGCGTTGGGTTTGCGGCGTGAGCGGGGCATGAAGGCGTCGGCTGGGCGACGGGCCTAGCAGCTAACGTGCGAGACTTTTCCTGTCCAGAGGCAGTATTACTTTTCTGCGCGTTCGTATTATTCTCGACGATAAAGCGCGGCGCAATTTGACCATTCGGGATGTTCAGAATCGTCCACCGTGTGAGTTTGTGTGCGCTTCGTAATACTACCGCCGACCACGTCCCAAAACCCACCGATCCCGTCGCGCCCTGTATCCGGGCTGTCTCGCGCGCCAAGTGCGGATCCGTGCGGCCCGTTGGCACGGACCTTGCAAATGCCGCCGCCGACCGAATTCGCAATCTCCACACCAACAGCCCAAAACCCGCATCCACCATGAAACTGAAAAACCTGCTCACCTCCGCGCTGGCCTTGGCCTTTGCGATCAGCGCGCACGCCGAACCCCTCAAGATCGGCTACTCCGACTGGCCCGGCTGGACGGCTTGGGAGATCGCGAAGGAAAAGGGCTTTTTCAAGAAGCACGGCGTCGATGTGAAGCTCGTCTGGTTTCCCATCTACACCGATTCGCTCACCGCGCTGAACACCGGCAAGCTCGACGCCAACTGCCAGACGTGGAGCGACACGATCCCGCCGCTGGCGGAAGGCATCAAACTCAAGGTCGTCCTCGCCAACGACAACTCCGCCGGTAACGACGGGTTCGTGGCGAAGAAGGAGTTCAAGACGATCAAGTCGCTGAAGGGCAAAACGGTCGCGACGGAACTCGGCACGGTCGATCACTTCCTCCTGCTGCAGGCGCTGGCAAAGAACGGCATGACCGAGAAGGACATCGTTTTTAAGAACATGACCGTACCGGACGCCGCGGCCGCATTTCGCCAAGGCAAACTCGACGCCGCCGTGATCTGGCAGCCGTCGCTGAACGACGTGATGAAGGAAGGCAAAGCCAACCTGCTTTTCACCTCAAAAGATGTGCCGGGCCTGATTCCCGACCTGCTGGTTTTTCAAACGAAGGTCGCCACCAAGCGTGCCGCGGACATTCAAAAGGTCGTCGCCGCTTGGTTCGACGTGATCGAGTTCATCGACAAAAACGAGGACGAGGCCGTGAAGATCATGGCGAAGGTCGTCGAGCAGAAGCCCGAGGACTACAAAGCGTTCCTGCCCGGCACGAAGTTCTTCGACCTTAAGGCGAACCTGAAGGCGTTCAAGAAAGACGACGCCGACGTCCACTCGCTCCACGGCAGCGGCAAGATCATCAGCGACTTCCTCGTGCAGACGGGCCTGATGAAAAAGGTGCCCGACTACGCCGGCGCGCTCGACGCGACGTTTGTCGAAGCCGCCAAGAAGTAGCGTGCGCGGACTGGCCCGCTACTGGGCGCTGCGGCAGGACGTGCCGCGCGCGCTCTACTACAGTGCCGCCGTCGCGGGCTTCGGCACTGTGGTGCTGGCGTGGTGGTGGCTGAGTCACAGCGGGTTTGTGGAAACGGCGTATCTGCCTCCGCCGGAAACGGTGTGGGAGACAGCGGGCGAACTGCTCCGCGGCGAGACGCTGTGGAGCGATTTGAAGATCAGCTTCCTCCGCGTGACCGCGGGCTTCCTGCTCTCCGCGGCACTCGGGGTGCCGCTGGGAATCTGGATCGGCTCGTTCAAACTCGTCGAAGGCTTCATGCAGCCGCTCACGGAGTTCGTTCGCTACGTCCCGGTGCCCGCGCTCATTCCGATCCTCATGCTGCTCTTCGACCTCGGTGAACTCTCGAAGGTCATGCTCATTTTCGTCGGTACATTTTTCCAGCTCACGCTCATGGTCGCCGACGAAATCCGACGCGTGCCCTACGAACTGCTGCAGGTCAGCTACACGCTCGGTGCGCGACGCGGGGAATCCATCCGGCTCGTGCTCTGGAACGCCGCGAAGCCTGGCATCTTCGACGCGCTGCGGCTCTGCAACGGCTGGGCCTGGACCTACCTCGTCGTCGCCGAGCTCATCGCCGCCAACGAGGGCCTCGGCTTCCGCGTGCTCAAATTTTACCGCTTCGTGCAGACGCCGAAAATTTTCGTCTATCTCATCCTCCTTGGCGCGGTCGGGCTGCTGCTCGACTTCGCGTTCCGCAAAATGAACCAGCGCCTTTTCCACTGGGCCGACACCACGAAGCGATGAAGCTCGAAGTCCGCGCAGTGGAGAAAACTTACGCGTCGAAAAAGGGCGCGACGCAGGCCCTGCTGCCGACTTCGTTCGAGGTCGGCGACGCGGAGTTCGTCAGCCTCGTCGGCCCGTCGGGCTGTGGAAAATCCACGACGCTCTACATGATCGCCGGCCTCGACGAACCGACCGGCGGGGAAATCCTGCTCGACAGCCAGCGCGTCGCCGGCCCCGGCCCGGAGCGCGGGATGGTATTTCAAAACTACACGCTCTTCCCGTGGCTCACCGTCGAGGAGAACACCAAGTTTCCCTTCCGCCTCGAAGGTAATCTCGACCTCACCCGCACGTCCGGCGAGGTGATGAGCGACATCGGCCGGGCCTATTCGCTGCTCGATCTGATGGGCCTCGCCAGTTTCTACAAATCCTACCCGCGCGAACTCTCCGGCGGCATGAAGCAGCGCGTCGCCATCGCCCGCGCGCTCACGGCGAAGCCGAAGGTGCTGCTCATGGACGAGCCCTTCGGCGCGCTTGATGCGCAGACGCGTGAGGAGATGCAGGAACTTCTGCTGCTGCTCAGTCGGCACGAAAAGATCACCACGCTTTTCGTCACGCACGACGTCGAGGAGGCCATCTATCTCTCCACGCGCATCCTGGTTTTCTCGGGCCGCCCGGGCCGCATCATCCGGGAAATCAAAGTGCCGTTCGGCACGGAGCGCCCGCCGGACATCAAGCTGACACGCGAGTTTTTCGACCTCAAACGCGAACTCCTCGGCCTCCTCGCCCACGACCGCGCCCCCACTCCCGAACGCGACGAACTGCTCCGTAAACTCGTCACTCGCCCCAGCTAGAAAATTCCTCTACACACGCGCCCATGAAACGAACTGCATTCTTCACCGCCGTCCTCGCTCTCTCGCCCGCGCTCGCACTCGCGCATCCCGGTCACTCCGTTCTGGACGTGTCGGCCGGCCCGCCGCACGCCGGTCACGAGGCGGAGTTCGCGGTGCTGCTGATCACGCTGCTCGCCATCGCCGCGCTGGCCAACGGCGTCCACTGGCTGGTCCGCCGCCGCCGCTGATGCACCTCTCGCCGCGCGAACAGGAGAAGCTGCTGGTCGTCGTCGCCGCCGACCTCGCGCGCCGCCGGCAAGCGCGCGGGGTGAAGCTGAATTATCCCGAAGCGATCGCGATCATCACCTACGAGATTTTTGAAGGCGCGCGCGATGGCCGGAGCGTGGCGGAGTTGATGAGTTTCGGGACGACCATTTTGAAAAAGACCGACGTGATGGACGGCGTCGCCGAGATGATCCATGAGGTGCAGGCGGAGGCGACGTTTCCGGACGGGACGAAGCTGGTGACGGTGCATAATCCGATTCGATGAATTTAGGATTTAGCATTTAGGAATTAGGATTTTTTCACCGACTCCGCACCGCACATCAAAATGCTAAATGCTAAATGCTAAATCCTAATTCCTAAATGGCATGATCCCCGGCGAAATCATCCCCGCGTCCGCGCCCGACCTCGAAGCCAATGCCGGCCTCGAAACAAAAGTGCTCGCGGTCGCGAACACCGGCGACCGGCCGGTTCAGGTCGGCAGCCACTACCATTTCTACGAGACGAATTCCTCGCTGCGTTTCGACCGCGAGGCGACGCGCGGGTTTCGGCTAAACATCCCCGCCGGGACCGCCGTGCGCTTTGAGCCCGGCGACACGCGGGAGGTCGAACTCGTCGCGCTCGCGGGCCTGCGCGAGGTCTTCGGTTTCAACGCCAAGGTCAACGGCAAGCTCTGACCACTTCCTAAAACCTAAATCTTACTTCCTAAATGAAGATGACCCGCCGCCAATACGCCGAGATGTTCGGCCCGACCGTCGGGGATCGGGTGCGGCTGGCAGACACGGAGTTGTTCATCGAGGTCGAGCGCGACTTGATCGCGGAGGCGGGGGCCATCGGGGACGAGGTGAAGTTTGGCGGCGGCAAAGTCATCCGCGATGGAATGGGACAGTCGCCGACGGCGCTGGATGCGGAGTCGCTCGATCTCGTCATCACGAACGCGCTGATCCTCGACGCGGTGCAGGGCGTGATCAAAGCGGACATCGGTGTGAAGCACGGGCGCATCGTCGGCATCGGCCACGCGGGCAACCCCGGCATCCAGCGCGGCGTCTCGATGATCATCGGCGCGGCGACCGAGGTCATCGCGGGTGAGGGCTGCATCGTCACGGCGGGCGGCATCGACACGCACATTCATTTCATTTGCCCGCAGCAAATCGAGCACGCGCTGGCCAGCGGCATCACCACGATGATCGGCGGTGGCACTGGCCCGGCGCATGGCACTTACGCCACGACATGCACGCCGGGCATCTGGAACATCCACCGCATGCTCGAAGCCGCGGACGAATACCCGATGAACCTCGGCTTTCTCGGCAAAGGCAACTGCGCTACGCCCGAGCCGCTGCGCGAGCAGGTGCTCGCCGGAGTTGTCGGGCTCAAGCTGCACGAGGACTGGGGCACCACGCCCGCGGCCATCGACTGCTGCCTCGGCGTGGCCGACGAACTCGACGTGCAGGTCGCCATCCACACTGACACGCTCAACGAGTCCGGCTTTGTCGAGGACAGCATTGCGGCGTTCAAAGGGCGGACGATTCACACCTTTCACAGCGAAGGCGCGGGCGGCGGGCACGCGCCCGACATCATTCGCGTGTGCGGCGAGGCGAATGTGCTGCCGTCGTCCACGAACCCGACGCGGCCCTTCACGGTCAACACCATCGACGAGCATCTCGACATGCTCATGGTCTGCCATCATCTCGACTCGAAAATCCCCGAGGATGTCGCCTTTGCCGAAAGCCGCATCCGCCCCGAGACCATCGCCGCCGAGGATTTGCTGCACGACCTCGGCGCATTTTCGATGATGTCCAGCGACTCGCAGGCTATGGGGCGCGTGGGCGAAGTCATCACGCGCACCTGGCAGACGGCGCACAAGATGAAGGTGCAGTTTGGCGTCCTCGAATCCGCGCGCCCCGCCGACAACTTCCGCGCCCTGCGCTACATCGCGAAATACACGATCAACCCCGCCATCTCGCACGGACTCGCGCACGAGGTCGGCAGCATCGAGGTCGGCAAACTCGCCGATCTCGTCGTCTGGAAGCCTGCGTTTTTCGGCGTGAAGCCGGAGGTCATCTTGAAAGGCGGACTCATCGCGATGGCGAACATGGGCGACCCGAACGCCAGCATTCCCACGCCGCAGCCCACCTTTTACCGCCCGCAATTCGCCGCGCACGGACGCGCAAAATTTTCCACGAGCATCACCTTCGTCAGCGACGCCGCGCTGCGCTCCGGCAAACTTCCGCCGCTCTCCAAACACCTGAGCGCCGTGAAAAACACGCGCCATATTTCCAAGCGCGACCTGCTCTGGAACGACACGCTGCCGAAAATCGAAGTTGATCCCGAGACCTACACCGTAAAGGCCGACAGTCGCGTGTTGACCTGCGAGCCCGCGACCGTACTGCCGCTGGCGCAGCGGTATTTCCTGTTCTGAGCGTGGATCTGGTGCATCACGCGCTCGCCGATTGGTCGCGGTCTTTGCCGGTCCAGCGCCTCGCCGTCGAGCGGCTCACGCTGGCGAAGCGGCGGTGGCGCGGCGTGGCCGAGGACGGGCGGGAATTTGGCTTCGATCTCACGGCACCGCTTGCTGACGGCGCGGCGGTTTTCCAAAGCGGCACGGCGGTCTATGTCATCGCGCAGAAATACGAGCCAGTGCTGGAGGTCGCGCTCGGCACGGACTCGCCGACCGCCGCGCGGCTCGGCTGGATGATCGGCAACCTGCATTTCCAGATCGAGGTCGCGGCCGAGATCGTGCGCGTGAACGATGACCCGGCGGTGCGGCAACTCTTCGAGCGAGAAGGCATCGCCTTTACCGCGTGCAAGCGCGTCTTCCATCCGCTGAGCGGCGGACATCACCACTAGCCACGGAATGCCTCACACGGAGTTCACGGAGTTCACGGAGGGCACGGAGGGCACGGAGGAAATGCGGGATCTGCTTCGCATCGTCATCTTCCTCCGTGCCCTCCGTGAACTCCGTGCAAGGCACCAAACCGCATGACCACCAACCTCCCCTGGCTGCCCTTTCTGCTGCAAACGGCGGACGCGCTTTTCCCCACGGGCGCGTATGCGCACTCGCTCGGTTTTGAGGAAAGCGTGCGGCTCGGCGTGGTGCGCGACGAAGCCTCGCTCGGGCGTTTCCTCCGCGAACAGATCAGCCCCGCGCAGCGCCAGCACGAGTTGCCCTATCTGCGCTTCGCGTTTGCCGCGGAAAGCCTCGACGAACTCCGCACGCTCGACGCCGAGATCAGCGCCTGGAAGCTCGCCCGGGAAAGCCGCGAGGCCAGCGCGCAGCTCGGCGTCCGGCGGCTGAAAGCGCTGCGCACGATCTCCGATTCGGCGGTGCTCGCCGACTTTGACACCGCCGTCCGCGATGGCCGCGCCGCCGGGCATCATCTCGTGGTCTGCGGCTTGCAGGCGCGCAGCGCAGGCGTGCCGCTCGTCGCCGCGCTGACGACCTACTTTTACCAATCCCTCACCGCCATCTGCGCGGCGGCCTTGAAGCTCATCCGCATCGGCCAGGACGCGTGCCAGCGCGTCCTCCGCGCGGCCTGCGCGGACGCGGAATCCGTCATCCAAGGCTCCCTCGCCATCGCCTGCGCCGACGCCGGCTGGTTCAATCCGCTCCTCGAGATCGCCGCCATGCGCCACGAGCGCGCGGAGGAGCGGCTGTTCATTTCGTAATGCTCGTTGAGTTTTCTGCCCGTTTGCGGAAGCGGGTGACGAGCGCGCCAAGAAGGATCGCCGCAGTCGCCAGCATGGCGAGGTGGGAAAACCAGTCGCCGTGACGGGCGTAGAAGGTTAGCCGCGGAGCGAGGGGAACGCGGACTTCGCGAGCGGCGAAGCCTTGCTCGAAAGGCTTCAGCCAAGACGTGACACGCCCGCTGGCATCCACCGCGCAGGTCACCCCGGTATTGCCGCAGCGAATCAGCGGACGGCGGTTTTCGATGGCGCGGAACACGGCGTTGGCGAGGTGCTGTTCGGCAGCGGGCGATTGCGCAAACCAACCGTCGTTCGTGATGTTCACGAGCACCTGCGCGCCGCCCTGCACAAAGCGCCGGGTGAGTTCACCGAGCGTGTCCTCAAAGCAGACGAGCGGGGCGAGGCGGATTTTGGGATCGTCGAGATCGAGCACTGTGTATTCGCGACCGGAAGAGAAGTCTGCCGGCACCATCTGGCCACATAGCCCGCCAAAGATCGGACGCAGCGGCAGGTATTCACCAAACGGGACCAGGTGAATTTTCCGGTAGAACTGCTGCTTTTCGCCCCGCTCGCTGAGCAGCGCCGCGATGTTGTAGTCCTCGCGCTTTTCGGGATCGAAATCGGTGCTTCCAAAAAGCAGCGCGCCATCGAGCCGCTTCGCCTGATCGACAACGAAGTGGTAGTTCACGTCATCGGCGAACATGCTGCGCGGCGTGGCCGACTCCGGCCAGAGCACGAGCTGCGGCGCCGGCCGCGTGAGCGCGGCGAGACCGGTGAGCTTGTCGAGTTCGGCGAAAATTTTGCCCTCCGCCTCGGGGTCGAACTTCTCCGTCTGCGCGATGTTCGGCTGCACCGCGACCACGCGCAGCGGCACGCTTGCCCCGACGTCTGGGGCCAGTAATGCGCGCACGCCGTAGGCAAAAACCGCGGCAATTAGCGCCATCGTGAAGCTAAACTCCCAGCGCACCCGTTTGAGAAAGGTCGGGCCAAGTTCGCCAATGATCCGGCGCACCATGATAACCGCCATCAGATTCACAAACACCACGAGAAAGGAGATACCGGGCACGCCCGTGAGTTCGGCGATTTGGATCATCGGCAAGTCGCGATGCAGCGCCACGCCGATGTTATTCCAGCCGAAGCCACCGAAGAGCCGCTCGCGCACCCACTCGTGCGATACCCAAGCGGCGGCACCCGCGCCGGCCGTGGCGAGATTCTGCAGCGAACGCGGAAACCGCCGCGCCGCATCATCGCGCACCAGCACCGCGCCGACGAACCACGTCCAAAACGCGAAATAGAAACCGAAGACCATTGCCACGAGTGGCGCGAGCGCGAGCAGCCACCAATTTTCGTAGAGCGCCGCCAACGTGGTGCTGAGCCAAATGAAGGTGCTCGTGAAAAACACCAACCCCGCTACGTAGCCCAGCGCCGCCTTGCGCAGCCCGGTGCACCGGCCCGTATTCTGCGTGAAAAAGGTCGCGCAAATCAGCGGCACGAGCGCCACCCACACGAGCCAGCCCTGCTCCCAGCGCGGAAAACAAAACGTCAGCGCGGCACCCGTCCCCACCGCCGCCAGCCACGGCCACACGCGCCTCACGCAGGAAAAAGATGATATGGGAGATTCGGGCATGCGCGGGCGAAAGGCCGCGAAGGTTCAATCAGAAATCCGCAATCTGAAATCCGAATTTCTTCCTACTCCCGCCGCACGCGCTTGCTCTTCTTCACCTCGGGGCGCGGGTCGAGCGCGTCGCGCAGGTCTTTCATGTAGCCGGAGTTCACACGGAACATGACCTTCTCCAGCTCCTCCTTTTTATAAAATGCGCTTTTGTCCGCGACCACGTAGCCGATGCCGATGAGCCCTTGCAGACAGTCGATCAACTCGGCGATCGGCAGCTCGCCACAGTTCGCGATGAGGTCTGCGCCGAGCGTGTCGCTGCTGCCAAAGCCCAGCGCTTTGATTACCGACACCTCCGTGCCGTCGAGGTTGATGTTGCTTTCCTTGCTCATGGTTTTCAGGCGGAAAGACGCCGCTCCACATCCTGCTGGACCCAGTTCCAGAGACGTTCGAGGGCCGCTTTCACGTCGGCTTTGATGACGGCCAACTCGGCAGATGTAAAGGACTTCCCGACCTCGGGAGCGCGCCGGGCAAAGAGGTAGAATTTGATTTTGGGCTCTGTGCCGGACGGGCGCACCGCGATGCGTCGGCCATCGGCGAGGTCAAACATGAGCATCTTCTCCTTCGGGATGATGGCCCCCTCTTCGTCGGTGAAGGTCTCGGTGGCGAAGTTCCGCGTGCTGGTCACCGTGCTGCCATCCACGGCGCGCGGTGCCTGGCTGGCATACGATTCCACGAGGCGCTGGATTTTTGCCGCACCGTCCGCGCCCTCGAAAGTGAGCGAGCCGTTTTGCTCCCAGTAGAATCCGTAGGCCGCATAGACCTCGTCGAGCAGCGCGAGCAGCGTGAGGCCGCGTCCTTTCGCATACGCCGCGACCTCGGCGAAGACAACCGCCGCTCCGTTGCCGTCCTTGTCGCGCACGAAATCCGCCGCGCTGTAGCCGTAGCTCTCCTCGCCGCCACACACGTAGTAGCTCGAGTGCGCGAGCCGCAGCGCGCGTGTCTCGGGCTCGGGCAGGGCGCGATATTGGGCGCGGACTTCGGCGGGCAGGGCGGCTTCGTATTGGCCGAGTTTTTCGCCGATGTATTTGAAACCGGTGAGCGTCTCGACGCAGCGCAGGCCGTGTTTTGCGGCGATGGCCTTTTGCAGGTCCGTGGTGACGAAAGTTTTCACGATCACGCACCGCGCCGCGTTGGCAGGCGTGATGACGCCCTGCGCGATGAGTTTGCTGACGCGGTAGTAGGCCATGAGAGAACCAATCTGGTTGCCGGTCAGGAGCTCGAGCTGGCCCGCGGCGTTGCGCGCGGCCACGCCCATGCGGTCGCAGTCCGGGTCCGTGGCGACGACGAGGTCCGCGCCGTCCTGGTCCGCGAGCTGCATGGCGAGCGTGAGCGCCTCGGCGTTCTCAGGGTTCGGCGATTTCACCGTGGGAAAACGCCCATCGGCGACTTCCTGCGCGGGCACCGTGGAGTAGCGGAAGCCCAGCCGGTCGAGCATCGGTTTGATGATCGTCCCGCCGACGCCGTGGATCGAGGTGAAGACGATGCGCAGCCCGCTCTGCGCGGCGGCCGCGACCATCGGGCGGTCGAGGATGAGCGTCTCCAGCCGCGCCATGTAGGCGTCGTCGTGCGCCGCGCCGAGCACCGTCACCGTGCCCTGCTCCGCGGTGGGCAAAGGCGTATATCCATCGGACTCGATGGCGTTGACCTTGGCGATGATCCCGCCCGCGTGCGGCTCCACCACCTGCGCGCCGTCAGCGAAATAGACTTTGTAACCATTGTCGTGCGGCGGGTTGTGGCTGGCCGTGATGACGATCCCCGCCTGCGCGTTTTCCAGCCGTACCGTGAAAGAAAGCTGCGGCGTGGACCGAGCCCCCTCGAAGATGCACACATCGCAGCCGTTCTCCGTCGCCACCCGCGCCGTCAGCTCCGTGAAATCGCGCGAGAAATGCCGCGTGTCATGCGCGACCACGATCTTCGGCCGGCCGGGCTGCCCGCTCTGCGCGAACCACTCCTTCACGTAGGCCACCAGCCCCTGGGTGGCGCGGCTGATGTTGTAGAAATTCATCGCGTTCGTCCCCACGCACGGGCGCTCCGGCCGGTCGAGCGGCTGAGGCGCGCCGCGCTCGGCGGCGGTCACGATCTTTCCAATCGTGCGCCCGCGCAGACCGCCGGTGCCAAAGGCCAGTGCCTTGTAAAAGCGGTCATTCAACTCGTCCCACGCGCCCTGCTCCACCAACTCGCCAATGCTTTCGGCAATCACCGGCGACGAACTCTGCGCGAGCATCAGCCCGATATTGCGTGCGCTACTTTCGAGGAGCTGGCCGGCGCTGACGGCTTGTTGGAGACGACTATTGAGATCGGACATATCCGCACACTTTAAAATCCGGCGCGGAAATTCGGGAAGTCGCATTTTTCCAAAATGCGCTCCTCGCTCCACACCTTCCGGAGCAATCTGGCCGCACCTCAACCGCGCCGCCGTCGGCCCAGCATCCCGAGCGCACCCACAAGCAGAAGGCCGAAGGCGGATGGCTCAGGAACGACGGCACCGCCACTCAGCGCCGACGCTTTTCCACCACCGCTGAACGCCGCCGCGCCGCTAGTGAATGTGACCGTCGCGCCCGCGCCGATGCTCAGGGAGGCGAGAGTTTGGCTGACACTGCCAAAGCGCGTGTTGGCGTTCGCCTGAACCGTCGCGCTACCGGGTACCGTGCCCAGGACACCGTTGATATTCGTGGTACCGCCGCTGGTCACGAGCGTGTCGTAAAGTTGGTCCCCGCCAAGGGTGAGCGTGCCCTCGCCGGTCTTGGTGAGGCTGCGCGCGCCGGATTGCGTGACGCTGCCAGTAATCGCCAAAGCGTCGCCCGCGGCGGTCACGGCAACGACGGTGTCGCTTCGCAATTCGACCGGCGCGCTAATCACGTGCGAGCCCGCACTGTTCGTAACGGTGGCGGAGGCTGCGCCGTTATCGAGCTTGAGCGTGCCGCCGCCGGCGTTGTCGATCTCGTAGCCGTGGGCGGCGTTGTCAAAGGTCACGGCCTTCAAGCTCGGGCTCGCACCGTCCAGACTCACGACCGGGCTGCCGGTCACGCCGCCGGCAAAGGTCGCGGTGTCCGTGGCGGTGAAGCCGGCATCAAGGCCGGGCACGCCGCCGTTCGCCTGCCAATTTGGGATCGCCACCCACGCGCCGCTGCCGGTGAGATTCCACACGCCAAGGCCGGAATAAACGAAGCCGGAAACGCTAACGACCTGCGTGGGCAGCGCCGTATCCGCGAGGCTGCTCGCCGTGCCGTTGGACGCCAGGCCGACGGTCACCGTGCCGGTGACCGCGCCCGCCGTCGCGGTGTTCGCCGCGCCGGCCAAACCGATGACGAGGCTGGTGGCGTTGCTGGCGGCGCCCGCGAGGTTGCTGATCGTGCCGCTGTTGTGCGTAACCGCGCCCGACGTGCCGCTGAAGGTCGCGTTCAAGCCCTCGGTAAATGTGTCGGCCGCCGCGATGTTCGTCACGGTGAGTGCAGCCGTGCCAAAGGTTCCGCCCACGCGCACGCGTCCCAGATTCACGCTGGGCGTGATCGTGCCCGCGGCTGCGAGGTTAAAGACCGCGCCGCTGACCGTGACGGTTTGCGTCGCGAGCGCGGTGTTCGCCAGTCCGCTGTTCGCGCCGCTGGAAGTCAGCAGCACATCGACCGTGCCCGTCTTCGCACCGGCCGTCGCGGTGTCGCCGAGGCTGACGGAGATCGCGGTACTCGTGCCGAGCAAATTGGTGATCGCGCCCGCCGCGCTCGCATCGCCCGTGAGATTGGCGGTCGCCGCACTGAGTCCTTCGCTGAAGCCGTCATTCGCCGCGGTGTTCGCGATCGAAAGCGCCGACGCACCGAACGTGTCGCCGACATGCACGTTGGCCAGCATCACGGAATTTCCAATCGTGCCCGGTGCCGCGAGCCGGAAGACGCTCCCCGCGTTCACCGTGATCGTCTGCGAGCCCAGGCCGGTGGTGCCGAGCAGGCTCGTGCCCACGCCGTTGGACGTGAGCCCGACGGTGACCGTCCCGCTTTTCGCTCCGACGCTGGCCGTGTCGAGTCCGACGAACAGGCTCGCCGCATTGCTCCCGCCGGGAGCCAAAAGGCTGATCGTGCCCGAGCCCAGCGCGCCGCCGCTGCTGCCGAGAAACGCGGCGTCGAGTCCTTCCGAGAAGCCATCCGCGACGGCTTCATTGCTGATCGTCAGGGCTTGTCCCGTCACCACATCGCCCACGTGATGATTGCCGACAAAAGTCACCGGCGCGATCACGTTGGGCGACGCCAAGCGGAAGACGCTCCCTGCATTTACCGTAATGACCTGGCTGCCCAGAGCCGTCGTCCCCAGCAAACTCGTGCCCGCACCATTCGACGTGAACCCAACCGTGACCGTCCCGCTCCGACCTCCGGCTCCGGTTGTATCCAAAGTCACCACCAGGCTGGTCTCGTCGGTGTCGCCGGCTCCCAGCAGCGTGACCGTGCCCGCGCCGCTCGCGCCGCCGGTACTGCCGACAAAGGCGGCGTCGAGTTTCTCCGAGAAGCCGTCGGCGACGGCGGTGTTGGTCAGGGTGAGCACTGCGGAGGAGACGACGTCGCCGACATGATGATTGCCCAGGAATGTGATCGGTGTGGCGATCGAGCTCGCAGCCGCAAGCCGATAGACGCTCCCCGCATTCACCGTGATGACCTGCGAGCCCAGCGCGGTGGTGCCGAGCACGCTGGTGCCCGCACCGTTCGACGAAAGCCCGACGGTCACCGTGCCGCTCTTCGCACCCACGGTGCCGGTGTTCAGTCCGACTAAGAGGCTGGTGGTGTCGCTGCCCTCCGGTGCCAAAAGGCTGACCGCGCCCGTCCCACTCACGCCACCGGTGCTACCGGCAAACAGGGCGTCCAGTTTTTCGGAAAAACCGTCCGCCGTTGCGAGATTAGTCAGGCTCAGCGCCATGGGTGCGACGACGTCGCCGACGTGATGGTTGCCCGCGAAGTTGATCGGTGTGGTAATCGAGTTCGCCGACGCGAGGCGGAAGACGCTGCCGCTCACCGTGACGGTCTGCGGCGCGAGCGCGGTGTTCGCCAGTCCGCTGTTCGCGCCGCTGGAAGTCAGCAGCACATCGACCGTGCCCGTCTTCGCACCGGCCGTCGCGGTGTCGCCGAGGCTCACGGAGATCGCGGTACTCGTGCCGAGCAAGTTGGTGATCGCGCCCCCCGCGCTCGCGTCGCCGGTGAGATTGGCGGTCGCCGCACTGAGTCCTTCGCTGAAGCCGTCGTTCGCCGCGGTGTTCGTGATCGAAAGCGCCGACGCACCGAACGTCTCGCCGACATGCACATTGGCCAGCGTCACGGAATTTCCAATCGCGCCCGGTACCGCGAACCGGAACACGCTCCCCGCATTCACCGTGATGGTCTGCGCGGCCAGACCGGTGGTGCCGAGCAGGCTGGTATCCGCGCCGTTCGACGTCAGCCCAACGGTGACGGTCCCCGCTTTCGCTCCGACGGTGGCGGTGTTCAGTCCGACAAGCAGGCTCGTCGCGTTGCTTCCGCCCGGGGCCAAAAGCGAGATCGTGCCGGTGCCAGTCGCCCCGCCGGTGGCGGCGGTAAAGCCAGCGTCGAGCTTTTCGGAGTAGCCGTCATCGACCCGGGTGTTGCTCAGCGCGAGCGCCTGCGCGGGGACGATGTCGCCGACGTGATGATTGCCCGCGAAGGTCACCGGCGAGATCAAGCTGGCCGTGGCGAGGCAGAAGACATTGCCCTCCACGGTCACGGTCACGGGGGCCAGCGCGGTGCTGGCGAGGTCGCTGTTGGTGCCGTCGGATGTCAGGAAAAGATCGACCGTGCCCGACTTTGGTCCCGCGCTCGCGACGTCGAGCATGGTCACGGTGATCGCGTTGCTGGTGCCGATCAGATTCGTGACGGTGCCGGACGCTTCCGCGTCGCTCTCGAAGTTGCCCGTTTGCACGCTCAGCCCCTCGCTGAACCCGTCGTTGGGCGCGGTGTTGGTGATCGGGACAGACACGCTGGCGAAGGTGCCGCCGACATGGACATTGGGCAGCGTGACCGTGGTGCCGATGACGCCAGGAGCCGCGTAGCGGAAGACGCTCCCCGCGTTCACCGTGACAACCTGCGGAGCGAGACTCGTCGTCCCGAGCAAACTTGTCCCCGCGCCGTTGGAAGTCAGCCCGACGGTTACTGTGCCGCTCTTCGCCCCGGCGGTGTTTGTATTCAGACCGACCGACAGACTGGCGGCGTTCGTGGTGCCAGGCGTCAGCAGGGAGATCGAGCCAGCGGTGGTCGCCCCGCCGGTGCTGCCGGTGAAAGCGGCGTCGAGCCTCTCCGAAAAACTGTCCGCGGCGGCGGTGTTCGTGAGGCTCAAAGCCTGCGGGGTCACGACATCGCCGACGTGATGGTTGCCGGAAAAAGTCACCGCGCCGATCGTGTTCGCGGCGGCGAGGCGGAAGACGCTCCCGGCATTCACCGTGATGACCTGCGAGCCCAGTGCGGTGGTGCCGAGCAGGCTGGTGCCCGCACCGTTCGACGTGAACCCGACGGTGACCGTCCCGCTTTTCGCACCGACGCTGGCCGTGTCTAGTCCGACGAGCAGGCTCGCCGCGTTGCTTCCGCCGGGGGCCAAAAGGCTGATCGTGCCCGAGCCTAGCGCGCCGCCGCTGCTGCCGATAAACGCGGCGTCGAGTCCTTCCGAGAAACCATCCGCGACGGCTTCATTGCTGATCGTCAGGGCTTGTCCCGTCACCACATCGCCGACGTGATGATTGCCGCTGAAAACAACCGGGCTGGCGATGGCGCCCGCCGCCGCGAGCCGGAAAACGCTGCCGCTTACGGTCACGGTTTGCGGTGCGAGTGCAGTATTGGCGAGACCGCTGTTCGCGCCGTTGGAAGTCCGTAGCACATCCACCGTACCCGTCTTCGCGCCGGCGGTGGCGGTGCCGCCGAGGGTCACGGAGATCGCGGTGCTCGTGCCGAGCAAATTGGTGATGGTCCCCACTGCACTTGCGTCGCCCGTGAGGTTCGCGGTGGTTGCGTTGAGGCCCTCGCTGAAGCCGTCATTTGCAGCGGTGTTCGTGATCGAAAGCGCCGACGTACCGAAGGTGTCGCCGACGTGAACGTTGGGCAGCGTCACGGAATTTCCAATTGTGCCAGGTGCCGCGAGGCGGAAGACGCTGCCGCTAACGGTGACGGTCTGCGGTGCGAGCGCGGTGTTGGCGAGACCGCTGTTCGCACCGCTGGAAGTCAGCAGCACATCCACCGTGCCCGACTTCACGCCGGCGGTGGCGGTGCCGCTGAGACTCACGGAGATCGCGGTGCTCGTGCCGAGCAAGTTGGTGATAGTCCCCGCTCCGCTCGCATCGCCGGTCAGGCTACCCGTCGCCGCATCGAGTCCTTCGCTGAAGCCGTCATTTGCGGCGGTGTTCGTGATCGAAAGCGCGGACGTGCCGAAGATGTCGCCGACGTGGACATTCGGGAGCGTCACCGAGTTTCCTATCGAGCCAGGCGCCGCCAGCCGGAAGACGCTCCCCGCGTTCACCGTGATGACCTGCGAGCCCAATCCGGTCGTCCCCAGCGCGCTCGTGCCCGCCCCATTCGACGTGAGCCCGACGGTCACCGTGCCGCCTTTCGCGCCGACCGCACTCGTGTCCAGACCGACCATCAAACTGCCCGCCGAAGTCGCTCCCGCCGCCAGCAAACTCACCGAGCCGCTACCGCTGGCGCCACCCGTACTACCGGTGAACGCCGCGTCGAGCGCCTCGGAAAAACCGTCCGCCGCCGCGGTGTTCGTAAGGCTCAGAGCTTGCCCCCCGACCACATCGCCGACGTGGTGGTTGCCGGAAAAAGTCACCGCGCCAATCGTGTTCGCGGTGGCCAAGCGAAAGACGCTCCCCGCATTCACCGTGATGACCTGCACGCCCAAACCCGTGGTCCCGAGCAGGCTGGTGCCCGCGCCGTTGGACGTGAGCCCCACCGTCACCGTGCCGCTTTTCGCGCCGACCGTGCCCGTGTTCAGCCCTACGAGCAGGCTCGTCGTGTTTGTGTCCTCGGGAGCGAGCAGGCTGATCGCCCCGGTCCCGGTCGCGCCGCCGGTGCTGCCGGTGAAAGCCGCGTCGAGCCGCTCGGAAAAACCGTCGTTCGCCGCGTCGTTGGTCAACGTCAGCGCTTGCGACGTCACGGTGTCGCCGACGTGGTAGTTGCCGACGAACGTCACCTGGCTGCCAATTGCGTTCGGCGCGGCGAGGCGATAGACGCTCCCCGCATTCACCGTGATGACCTGCGGGGCCAGAGCAAACGTGCCGAGCCCGCTCGTGCCGGTGCCGTTGGAGGTCAGGCTCACGGTCACGCTGCCGCTCAAAGCGCCGGCTTCGCTGGTGTCCAAGCCGACCTGCAGCGCGGTGCTGTTTGCGCCGGCGGCGAGCAGGCTGACCGAGCCAGTGCCGACCGCCCCACCGGTGCTCGTAACGATGGCGGCATCAAGTTTTTCCGAAAAACCGTCGGCAGCCGCAGTGTTCGTGAGGCTCAGGTTTTGCGCGGCAACCACATCGCCGACGTGATGATTTCCGCTGAAAGTGAGAGGCGTACCGATCGCGCTCGGCGCAGCGAGGCGCCAGACGTTGATCGTGTCGGTGCCGATGCCGCCTTGCAAAACCGGTGAACCGCCGACCGTGGTGTTCGTCACGGTGCCGCCGCTGGCGGTCACGAGATAGCTACCCGCCGCGGTGCTGCTGAAGGTTTGATTCGCGACCGCCTGGGCGGTTCCCGAGGCGTTCGCGGCGAGCGTGCCGCCGGTGGCGGGCGGCACCAAGGTCACTCCGGTTCCCGGCGACGCGGTGCCTCCGAGGCTGGTGTAGGAAAGCGCATCGCTATTCGCGGCGATGGTGCCGGTGTTGGTGATCGTGGTCGTGATCGTGCTCGTCCCGGAGCCGACGCGAATGTTGTGCTCTGACGCGGAGGTCGCGAGCGTGTAGGTCGTCGGCAGCAATACCGATCCGCTGGTGACGCCGAGATACTGGTGCGTCGCGTCGCCGGAAAGAGACAGCGTGTAGTTCGTGTTGCCGATCGTGATGAGCGAATTGCTCAGGCTGAACCCACCACTGACCAACCCGCCCCCCGCGGTGATCAATGTGTAGGCTTGCGTCCCGGTAGCGAGTCCCGTCGCTGAAGCCAGCCGCGCGACGTCGATGACGTTCGTCCCGCTCATGCTGACCGCGCCGCCGACCGTGATCCGGTCGCTGCTCGCCGCTGCGAGATCGAACCGCAGCGTCGCTCCACTCAGCGTGAGCGTGCTGCCAAGCGCCAGCGTGCCGATATTCGCGCCGTCCTGCAGGTTGATCGTCCGCGCGCCGGCATTGAGCGGACCCGTGACGTTCGCGGTGCCCGTTCCTGGAGCCGAAAGAGTTTGCGCCAGCGTGTAGGCGGGCACCGCCGAGACGTTGTAGGTCGCCCCGGCGGCGATCAAAATGCCCGACGAATTGCTGATCGAGCCGGCGTTACCGAGCGACAGCGTTCCGGCACTGATTGTCGTCGCGCCGGAATACGTGCTCGCGCCGTCAAGACTCAGCGTGCCCGTGCCTAGCTTGGTAAAGCTAACCGTGCCACCACCCACGCCAGTGGAGTCAGTCACTGCGCTGGCATAGGCGACCGTGCCCACTGCGTTCGTCGTATCGAAAGCGACAGTTGCTCCTGCTTTCAACCCATTGTTCGCAACCGTCGAAATCTGCGAGAGCAGCGTCGCGGCGTTACCCGTCGTGAAGTCAGTCGCGCCACCCACATTCAACGCCAGTGTGGTCCCGGAGTTGACGATGACATTGGCCGGCGTCCAGTTGCCGCTCACCCCGTTGTAAAGCGCGCCCGGCTTGGTGAGCTGCAGCGTCCCGCCAGTCACCGTCGTCGGACCCAGATAAGTATTCGTCCCACTCAAGCTCAGCGTGCCGGTGCCCAGTTTCTTGAAACCCACATTTCCCCCGCCGGTGCCGGTCGAGTTAGTCAGCGCGCTGGAGTAACTCACCGTCCCGGTCGCGTTGGTGGTATCAAAGCCGAAACTGGCCCCCGCTTTCAGGCCGTTGTTATTCACCGTCGAGAGCTGGGTCAGCAGGGTCGTCACGTTGGCCGGGCTGAAATCGCTCGCCCCGCCCACATTCACCGCCAGCGTCGCGCCGCTGGCCACGGTGATATTGGCCGCGGTCCAGTTCGCCGTCGTGCCGCTGTAAAGCGAACCCGGCATCGCATACTGGAGCGTCCCGCCGTTGACGTTGGTTACTCCAGTGCCTGTGCCAAAGCCGGATAGCACCATTGTTCCCGCACCCGCCTTGGTCAGTCCGGAGCCGGCCCCGCGGCTGAACGCACCCGACAACCGGAGCGTGCCGTCCGTGACATTGGCCGTCAGCGTTTTTCCACTGGCCAGAGCGACCAGGCCGCTCAACGTGTCATCGCTCGCCGCCGTGTGCTCCAGCGTCCCCGATTCGTTCACCGCGAGGTTGTTCCTGAAAGTCGTGCCCGGCCCGGTGAGCGTGCCGAGCCGCAGCTTCGCGTTTACACCATCAATGCGGATTGCGTTGATCAGCGTATCCACTGCGCTCGCATTACCGCCGAAGCCCAAGATCGACATCGTGCCATCCACCACGCGCAATGTCGCGCCATCGAGATCGTTCGCGGCGTTGTCGAGAATCAGTTCCCCGGTGCCGCCGCTTTTCACCAACTGCACATTGGCAAACCCGCCATCCGAGACCGCCCCGATGCGGAAGTCCGCCGTGCCCGCAATCTGCAGCGTCCGTCCGTTGGCCGCGCCCAAAACCGTCGCGTTGGCCGCGAGAGCGCGCGTCGCGCCTGCCGCGTTGTTCACCGTCAGCATCGTCACCGCGCTCGAACCAGCGTTGAAAATGACATTTTCGACCAGGTTACCGCCGGTCCCTTGCAAAGTCACCACGGTGTCGGCCAGCAAATCCACGTCGTCCCCGCCGGGGTCCACGCCGAGCGTCAGCGCCTGCGCCCCCGACCATGTGACTCCGTGGGCCAGCCCGGCCAACAGCATCGAAGCGATGGAAGAGGCTAAAATCTTGCGCGCGACAGTCCGGGCTGTCGGAGGGGGTGAAAATTTCATGTGCGGGGGTCCGCCTCCTTGGAAAGCGGAACGGCGAAATCCTACGCAGCTCTCAGCAGCTCGCCAGCAACAACTTCCTTTCCACAAAAAATATTTTACGCCAACTTCCCTGCGGAAAACTCCTTCACAGAGAAAGTTTGCCCCCCGGCGTCGCCTACGCTTCTCTCAGGGCTTTAACCAGAAAACATCATGAGCGACGCCTTTCACACACAGCAAACCTTCGACCTCGGCAACGGACGGCAGGGCCGGTTTTTCAGCCTTCCGGCGCTGGAAAAGGCCGGCGTCGGGCCGATCTCACGGCTCCCGATTTCCATCCGCATCGTGCTCGAAAGCGTGCTCCGCAACTGCGACGGGATGCGCGTCCGCGAGGACGATGTCCGCGCGCTGGCGAACTGGAACGCGAAGGCGCCCGCGCCGGTGGAAATCCCGTTCGTCGTCGCGCGTGTGGTGCTCCAGGACTTCACCGGCGTGCCGCTGCTCGTGGATCTCGCGGCGATGCGCTCGACGGTCGCGCGGCTGGGACGCGATCCGAAAATGATCGAGCCGCTCGTGCCGGTGGACCTCGTGGTGGATCACTCGGTGCAGGTGGATTTCTTCGGCAGCGCGCAGGCGCTCCAGATGAATCTCGACCTCGAATTCAAACGCAACCGCGAGCGCTACATGCTGCTCAAGTGGGGCCAGCAGGCGTTCAAGACGTTCGGCGTGGTGCCGCCCGGCATCGGCATCGTGCATCAGGTGAACCTCGAATACCTCGCGAAAGGCGTGCTCGAAAAAGACGGCGTCTATTACCCGGACACGCTCGTCGGCACGGACTCGCACACCACGATGATCAACGGGCTCGGCGTAGTCGGCTGGGGCGTCGGCGGCATCGAGGCGGAGGCGGGGATGCTCGGGCAGCCGGTCTATTTCCTCACGCCGGAAGTCGTGGGCGTGCATCTCACCGGCGCGGTGCGCGAAGGCGTGACCGCGACCGACGTGGTGCTGCACATCACGCAGATGCTGCGCAAGGCGAAGGTCGTCGGGAAGTTCGTGGAGTTCTACGGGCCGGGCGCGAAATCGCTGCCGGTGGTGGATCGCGCCACGATCGCGAACATGGCGCCGGAGTATGGCGCGACGATGGGCTTCTTCGGCGTGGATGAGGAAACCGTCGCGTATCTCAACGGCACCGGCCGCACCGCCGAGCAGGTCGCCGCTTTCGAGAAGTACTACAAGGCGCAGGGCCTATGGGGCATCCCGGTGAAAGGCCAGTGCGACTACTCCGTCGATCTCGAACTCGACATATCGACTGTCGTCCCCGGCGTGGCTGGACCAAAGCGTCCGCAGGATCACATCAACCTCCCGGACTTGAAGAAGACCTTCACCGGCCTTTTCTCGAAGTCGCTCCCCGACGGTGGCTACGGCAAGCCCGCGGAGGATCTCGCGAAACGCGTGCCCGTCCACATCAACGGCTCGCCGCAAAACGCCGCGCCCGAACCTTTCTCCACCGAGGGCACGAACTCCGGCCATATGCGCGAGGGCGCGCCGCAGAACGTTGCCGAGATGGTCACCAACCGACCCGGCCCGACGCCCGCCGACGAAATCACGCGCACCTCTTACCGCCCCGCCGACACGCAAATCGGCCACGGCTCCGTGCTCATCGCCGCGATCACGAGCTGCACGAACACCTCGAATCCGAGCGTCATGCTCGCCGCCGGTTTGCTCGCGAAAAAGGCCGTCGCGCGCGGACTCAGCGTGAACCCCGCGGTGAAGACTTCGCTCGGACCAGGCTCGCGCGTCGTCACCGACTACCTCACGAAGACCGGCCTCCAGACTTACCTCGACCAGCTCGGCTTCCAGACCGTCGGCTACGGCTGCACCACCTGCATCGGCAACAGCGGCCCGCTGCATCCCGCGCTCGAGGAAGCCATCGCCAAGAACGATCTCATCACCGCCAGCGTGCTCAGCGGCAACCGCAACTTCGAGGCGCGCGTGCATCAGAACATCAAGGCGAACTTCCTCATGTCGCCGCCGCTCGTCGTCGCCTTCGCCCTCGCGGGCCGCGTGGACATTGACCTCACGACCGAGCCCATCACCCTCGCCGCGGACGGCTCCCCCGTTTTCCTCCGCGACCTCTGGCCCAGCCTCGCCGAAATCCAAAGCGCCATGCAAAGCGCGCTCAGCCCCGATGTCTTCCGCCGGCTCTACACCGACTTCGCCACGCAAAATCCGAAGTGGAACGAAATCCCCAGCACCGTCGGCGACGTGTATGCGTGGGACGAAGGCAGCACCTACATCCAGGAGCCGCCATTCTTCGCCGACTTCTCGATGCAGCCCGGCCACATCCACGAGATCAAGGCCGCGCGCCCGCTCGGCATCTTCGGCGACTCGGTCACGACCGACCACATTTCACCCGCCGGAGCGATCAAGAAAACCTCGCCCGCCGGCGCGTATCTGACCCAGCACGCCGTGGAGCACGACGACTTCAACAGCTACGGCTCGCGCCGCGGCAACGACCGCATCATGACCCGCGGCACCTTTGCCAACGTGCGCATCAAAAACCTCATGGCCCCCAGCACCGAGGGCGGCGTCACGCGCTACCAGCCGACCGGCGAGCAGATGCCGATCTACGACGCGGCGATCAAATACCAAAGCTCCGGCGTCCCACTCATCATCGTCGCCGGCCAGGAATACGGCACCGGTTCCTCACGCGACTGGGCGGCGAAAGGCACTGCGCTCCTCGGTGTGCGCGCCGTCATTGCGCAGAGCTTCGAGCGCATCCACCGCAGCAACCTCTGCGGCATGGGCCTTGTCCCGCTGCAATTCCCCGAAGGCGTCAACGCCGCCACGCTCAAACTCGACGGCACCGAGACCTTCGACGTGCTCGGCCTGAGCGACGACCTCAAGCCGATGAGCGACGTGACCCTCGTCATCCACCGCGCCGACGGCACCCGCACCGAGCAGACCGTCCGCTGCCGCATCGACACCGCCATCGAGGTGGACTACGTCCGCCACGGAGGCATCCTGCCTTACGTGCTGCGACAGCTCCTCAGCGCGTAGCAGCACGGGAAAGTAGCTTGGACTTTAGTCCAAAGTCCGCGCCCATTTGGACTAAAGTCCAAGCTACTTTCCGCCCCCGCCCAGCGCGGGGTTTTGGAGTACGGCGTCGCTGCGCCGCTTTCGGTGGCAACCATCCGCCCCACCTGCGACGTATGGGTTGCTCGCATGATACCCAAACTCACTCTCAGACCACCCCGCTCCCACCGGCTCACCGCCTTCGCCGCCCTCGCCCTTGCGACCGCCGCGTATGGCGGAGCACCGCAGACGGAGATGCTCGTCACGCCCGCACCGCAACCTTCGCACGCCGAATTCTCACTCGTCTCCGATTACGTCGGGAGCGGCAGTTTCGACGGCTCCACCGAGGCCGACGGCAACACGTTCGGAACCGCTTTCGAGGCATTCTACCGCATCCGCCTCGGCAATGCCTGGCCCGCGCAGCCCGACAGCGGCTGGTTTCTGCGATTCGGAGCCACGTCCAAGCGTTTTGATTTCGGGCAGACCGGCGATCTTCCGCTCCCGGCCCATTTGCAAAGCATCGGGGCCCGCCTCGCCCTCGAATATTTCGTCAAAGACAAGCCCGGCATTTTCCTCGAAGTCGTCCCCAGTCTGAATTTCGAGGACGAAATCGGCACCGACTCATTCCAAGTCTCCGGCCTCGCCTACGTCTCCTATCCCATCACCCCGTCCTTCATCGCCGTCGTCGGCCTCATCGGCTCCAGCAATGCCCGCAACCCCATCCTCCCCGCCGTCGGCTTCGTCTGGACGATCAATCCGGAGTGGACCGTCCTGGCCATTCCACCGCGCCCGCGCATCATCTACAGCCCCACACCCACGCTCGATCTCTGGGCCGGCGGCGAAATCGTGGGCGGGACCTTCCGCGTGGACGGCGACACCGGACGCGGGGAGAACCTACAAAGCGCCATCGTCACCTATAAAGACCTCCGCGCTGGAGCGGGCGTGACTTTCCGCGGGTGGAAACCCGCGATCGTCGAACTCGGAGCCGGTTACTCCTTCAACCGCAAATTCGACTACTACCGCGCGGAGAAAGGCTACGCGATCGACGAGGGCGCACCCTACGTGCAACTCAAAGTCGGTCTGGCTTTTTAAGCCCAGCGCGGATGCACGCCAAGGCGGGCGTTGCCATTCAGGTCGGGCATGGCCTCCGCGCGGGCAGTGGGTGCCGCGCCAAGAGGGCGGGTATTTTGGACTAAAGTCCAAGCTGCTTTGCGCTGCCCATCCGGCCGGCGTCCACTTGCAACCCTCGCGCGCAAACCTATCCTCCCCGCACCACGCCCGGCCGCATGAAACCATCCACCTTCCTCTCCCTCTACGAGAAACTCGAAAAGCTCGTGCACCGGCTGCCGGACTCGCTCCAGCAGCCGATCCTGCGGGAGATCACCCCGATCAAAACCATCTTCCTCCTCCAGCGCGCGCCGCGGCTGGTGCTCCTCGGGCCGGCCGGCGCGGGCAAGGTGGAGCTGCTGCGCGCGCTCTTCGGCGCGGAAGTCGTGCGGGCCGGTGAGGAAAATCTCGGCGATGGCACGTGGCAGACTTTCGGCCAAAAAAGCCGGGGCACGCTGCAACTGCTGGACGCCCGGCGCCCGGCCTCGCAGAACATGCTGCGGGCAGCGCTCGCAGAGGAAACGCCGGATCTTTTCATTTTCCTGCGCCCCGCGCTGGCGATCGACGACACGCTCGCCGCCGAACTCGCGCACGCGGCCGAAGTCGTCGCCCTGACCGAGCAGCGCGGCGGGCGCGTGCGGCTGCTCGGCGTGGTCCAGCCGGGTGCCGAAGCCAACACGGAACGTGCGCGGCAGGAGCTGCACGCCTGCCTGCACACACGCGCCGGACTGAGCGACCGCATGGTGGGCACGCTCGCGGCGACCAGCGGCAGCGAGCGCGAGCGGCTGGCGGAGCTGGTGGCAATCGAGCTGCCGGGCGAGGCGCAGCTTGAAATGGCGCGACTTTCTGGCAACCGCGCGCTGCAAAAACAGATTGCGCAGGTGGTCATCAAATCCGTGACCGCGATCTCGACGGCCATCGGTGCGCAGCCCATTCCGCTCGCGGATTTCCCAATCCTCACTTCGCTCCAGGCCACCATGGTCGCAAGCATCATGCACATCAGCGGACGCGAGATGAGCGTGAAGCTTGCCGCGGAATTCATCGCCGCGCTCGGCGCGAACATCGGTGCCGGGCTCGTGCTGCGCGAAGGCGCGCGGGCCGTGCTGAAATTCGTGCCCGTGTGGGGCAACGCCGTCTCCGGCGCAGTCGCCGGCGGCGGCACCTACGCCATGGGCCGCGCGGCCTCGGCGTATTTCATCGAGGGTCTCTCGCTCACGGATGCGCGCGGCCTTTTCCGCCGGAGGCGAAAGGACGCGCCGCTGCTGGGGAGGTAAGACGCTGCGCGTGATCCTCGACACCTGACACCCGTCACCTCTCCCCTCCCCGCGCTTCCCATTCGCCACCCGATCACGTAAGCCCTTGCGCATGCCTTCCTCCAATCCCCTTTACGTCCTCATTCTCGCGGGTGGCAGCGGCGAGCGTTTCTGGCCGCTGAGCCGGAAGTCGCGCCCGAAGCAACTGCTCTCGCTTTTCTCGAAGGAAACGCTGCTCGAAGCCACCATCCGGCGACTCGATGGGCTGGTGCCGCCGGACCAAATCCTCATCCTCACCAACGCCGATCAGGAAGCCGGCGTGCGCGCGCTGTGTCCACAGTTACCGCGCGAAAACATCGTGGCTGAGCCGGCGAAGCGCGACACCGCGGCCGCCATCGCGCTCGGCGTGGGCTGGATCGCGCGGCGCGCACCGCAGGCCACGATGATCGTGCTGCCGGCCGATCACCTCATCAAAGACAGCGCCGGTTTTCAGCGCACGTTGCGCACGGCGGCGGCGGCGGCGGAAGAGACCGGTGAGCTTGTGACCATCGGCATTCAGCCGACGTGGGGTTGTCCGGGTTTCGGCTACATCGAGCAGGGCGCGGCGTGTGAGCTGGCCGGTGCGGAGACGGGCGGGCCGGGGGTTTTCGAAGTCACGCGGTTTCGCGAAAAGCCGAACGCAGAACTGGCCGAGCAATTTTTTCAGCAGGGAAATTTCCTCTGGAACGCGGGGATGTTCATCTGGTCGATCCCGGCGATCCTTGCGGCGTTCAACCGGCACACGCCAGTGCTCGGCGAATTCGTCGGGCGGCTGCACGCGGGCGAAGACCTCGCGAAGCTGCTGGCGACGGCGTTTCCGGCTCTGCCGAAAATTTCCATCGACTACGCCGTGATGGAAAAGACCGAGCGCGTGATGGTCGTCGAGGCAGCATTCGACTGGGACGATGTGGGAAGTTGGACAGCGGTGGCGAAATACCTTTCCGCCGACGACGCCGGGAACCAGACCAACGGCCCCGTGCAGACACTCGACGCGGCGAACAATATCGTCTTCACCGACCAACCGCGGACTATCGCACTGCTCGGCGTGAGCGATCTCATCGTGGTGCAGACCGCCGACGCGCTGCTCGTGTGCAGCCGTCACGAGGCGGAGAAGATCAAGCAGATCGTCGCGCGCGTGCCGGAAGCACTCCAATGAAGCGCTCGCTCGGCATCGACCACGGCGAGGCGCGCATCGGGCTGGCGATCGCGGATGACCTCGGGATGCTGGCGCATCCGCTGGAAACGATCGTGGTGAAGGAGGTCGCCGATCCCGTGGCGCGGATCGCGGAAGTCGTCCGACGCGACAAGATCGAAATCATCGTGCTCGGGATGCCGCGCAACATGGACGGCACTTACGGTCCGGCAGCGGAAAAGGTCCGAGCATTTGCCGACAACCTGCGCGCCACCTGCGGATGCGAGGTGAAGCTCTGGGACGAACGGCTGACCTCGGTGGCCGCGCAACGCTCGCTGCACGAAGCCGGTCGCAACGTGAAAGACAGCCGCAAGGTCATCGACCAAGTCGCCGCGCAACTCATTCTGCAGGGCTGGCTCGATGGGCAGGCGATGCTGGGATGAGCGCGGTCCAGCGGCTGAGGCTCGTGGTGGCTTATGACGGCCGACCGTTCCGCGGGTGGCAAAGCCAGGCCGGCGGCGATGCAGTGCAGGACCGACTGGAGCAAGCCTTCACGCGGATCGGCGGGCAGCGCGTGGTGGTGCATGGCTCGGGGCGCACGGACGCCGGGGTACATGCGCTCGGGCAGGTGGCGCACGCGGATGTGCCGCGCGGTTTTCTCACGCCGACGAAATGGCACGCCGCGCTGAATGCCAACCTGCCGCCCGAAATCCGCGTGCTCCGCTGCACGCACGCACCGACTGATTTCGAGGCGCGCTTTCAAGCCCGCGGGAAGATCTATCTCTACCGCATCCACGTCGGCCGCATTTTTCCGCCGCTGGAAATCGGCCGTGCCTGGCATGTGCCCGGCCCGCTCGACATCGGCGTGCTGCGTACATGCACCCGCCGACTCACGGGTCGGCACGACTTTGCCGGTTTCGCGGCCAACCGCGGCCATCCGCCGACCAGTACCATCCGAACCCTGCGCGAAATCCGCGTCACCACGCGCGGTCCCCTGCTCACGCTGCGTTTCACCGGCGACGGATTCCTTTACAAGATGGTGCGCCTGCTCACCGGCACGCTGATCCGTTGCGCGCTTGGCCGGATGGAACCGCGCTACCTCGACACCCTGCTGGCGGGCGGCGGCCAGCCGAAGACGCATTTCCAAGCACCAGCCGAGGGGCTTTATCTCGTCCGCGTCCTTTACTGAGACAGCCGGGGCGGATGCCCCGTCGCGCTACTTCTGCTCCGCGACCGGCACGGGAGCGGACGCAGGCGCGGCCTTGGGAGAGACGAGCACGGCGTATTGCTGATACTGGACGGTGAGGTTTGCCAATTCCGCGACATATTTCACCACCTCGGTAAAAGGCGCGTCGGTCATGTTCAGCGTAATGGTCTGCGTCTTGACCACCTCTTCCGGCAGTTTTAGCACAAAGTTCACCGCCACCTTGCCATTCGTGAGTTTGCCCGCCGTGGTCTTCAGGTAGTCGAATACCGCACCGATCGTCGCGTCCTTGAGCTGCACCTTGGGTACGACTAGTCCGGCGAGCTGCCGCTCCTGATCCACCACCTTCGGCGCGGTCTTTTCGAGCACCTTGATCTTCTGGAGAAAATTGATTGCCGCGAGATTGCGGGAGTCGAGTTGATAGACCGTTTCAAAGGCCGTCTTGGCCGTGGTGTAGTCGCCTTTCACGAAAGCCGCCTGCCCCTCGGCGAGGAGTTGTTTGACCTCCTCACTCGGCGGAGCTGCAGGCAACCGGCAGGAAAGGATGAGGGTGAGGGTGAGAACAGGGAGGAGTTTCATGGCGAAAGTATGCCCCTTCTCTCTGAAAACGCCAGCGACGAAATCTGCGCGGGCGATCAATTGAAACCAACGGAATACCCCGAAAAAGATTCAGCCCCCCGCAACCGAATGGCTGCGAAGGGCTGATGTTCCCCCCAGAACAATCTTCTAAATACGTGCGGAGAATGACACCGCCCCGAAAGGTCCGCAACAACTAATTTCAGATAATTTCATGCGGCGTCGAAAATCACCACTTTGCCATTGGAATAAGCAGTCCTGCTCGCGATGCACATTTCAACGGTGCCGCCAGACTCAGCTCCCCTTTGCCGGGGCGATGATTTTCACGAGGAGCTGGCTGAGGGCGATCTTCGCTTCCAGGCCGGAAGTCACGAGTTGGATGTTCGCCGCGAGGCAGGCTTCGAGGGCGAGACGGAGTTCGGGCAGCGTGTAGCGATGGGCATGCGACGCGGCAATGCCGAGAGAGTAAGCGTTCACGGTGCCGTCCTTTTTACGCGGCAAATGCGCAGTCGCGTCGGCGGGGAGGCGCTCCAAGGTTTTGCCGAAAAAGAAGGGCTGCGCCGGGCGCTGGAGCCGGTGCCGGGTCATGAGATCCTTGACCACGAGCAGATTTCTCACGGTCGGGATCAGCGCGACCATCAGGATGCCGATCGCGGTTTCGCCCTGAAAAAGAAGCTGGTCGAGCAGCGCCGGTGCGCGGTGCAGATTCCGTTCCGCAAGGGCGTTGCCCAGCTCGAAGACGATCCCTGCGCGAGAGAGCGGCACGAGCAGGCGCACGTCATCGGCCGTCACCGCGCGGCGGGCCGGGCCGAGGTAAAGGTCGAGCTTTTCGAGTTCGTTTTCGATCACCCGCCGCTCGCCACCGGTAAAAAGCGTGAACAGCTCGAGCGCCTCCGCCGCCAACACTAGCCCGCGCCCGCGCGCACTGCGCTCCACGATCTCCGCGGCGTCCTGTTCCCAACCGCTCTTGCTGGCGTCCACCTTGTCGAAAACCTCCACTTTTCCCAGCTTCCCGAGCGTTTTGTAGAAACTTCGCCGCTTGTCCACACCCACCGCACTGAGCAGAAAGCGCGTGCTCTCCGGCAGCCCGCCGCTGAGCGTTTCAGCGAGCTTTTCCAGTGCGTCGGTCACCGTCTGCGCGCGGCCCGTCGGATCGTCAGCGAGAAACGTCGCGCTCTTCAGCCACACGAGTTTCTCACCGCCGAAAAACGGGAACGTCAGCAGCGCCTCGATCGTCTGGTGAATGCGCCCCGCCGCGGCATCGGCGTTGTCCGCCACGCCGTCGATGGTATCGCACGCAAAGTCCCCGCCGGCCGCCGGCATCATCGCATCGGCCAGCTCACGCGCCGCCCGTTTCACCTCGCTCTCGTCCGAGCCCACCACCGCGCAAATCTGCGCCTGCGCCTTGGTCTTCGTCGCTGCCATTTACTTGCCGAATTTCTCGAACTTCTTCGCGAAATCCTCCCAGTCCTTGATCTTGTCGCCGTACACCTCGCTCACCGACTCCCGTAGCGATTTTCCCGCCAGCGCCGCGTCAATGAACTTCAGGATGCGCTCTTTCGGCATCTCATCCATCAGGAACCGCACCAGCTTTTCCGAAGTCTGGTAGAGCTGCCCGACCGACGCTTCATCCGATGGATATTCCTTCAGCGCTTCCAGCGTCGTCAGCGGCATCGCGGCGAGCCGCAGGCGCGACTGATGCCGCTTCACCGTCTGTCCTTTGCGCGCCGCCACGCTCGCCCCTCCCATGTATTCAGCCCAGCCTTCGTTCAGCCACAGCGGCCAGCGTTTCTGCGGAAAAAGCCGCGCCACCACCGCATGCGTCGTCTCGTGCGCGAGGGTGTTCGAGTCAAAACGCTCCGGGCCCTCCGTCCTCCGAACGTTGAGAAAAAGTTCGTCGCCATACGCAAAGCTCGCCGACCACGCGGGTGCCTTCGTCTGCCCGATGAAATTCTTCCACTCCGCCTCGTCCTCGAAAACGAAGACGTGCGACTTGCGCTGATACCGGTCCTTCGTCGCGCCCAGCGTCTTCGCCACGAACCACAAATCGTACTCCACCTCCCGCGCCACCTTTTGTGCCTCGGTCGCGCGCCGGTAGTGCAGGATGAAATTCTCCGTCTCCGCGTGCTTCCATTTGTCCTTCTCGATCTCCAGCGCGGTCGCCCCGTCCTTGCTCACCTCCTTGTTCACAAGATCGTCCCACTTTTTCTCCACCAGCGGCACATCGCGCGGACCCTGATCCGGTGCCGACGCGCCGAAAGGCCGGGGCGTGACCACCGGTGCCACGGCCCCTGGCGGCACCGCCGCCCGTGGCGTCGGGGCGGTGGACGGCGTCCCGCGTGGTGCGAAAGGCCACGGCTTGTTCGGATCAGCCGTCTGCGCGTGGGCCGAAACCACCACCAGCAGCAGCAGCGCCCCCGCGCCACCACCGCCACGGAGCCAGTCAGTTGGTATTCGGAGCGGCGATTTCATGGATGGCGTAAGACCTAAACTCGCGGTCCAGCGCCTCCAAGTGCATAAATCGTCCGCCGAAACCTTTCGCCAGCGCGGTCTCAAAACGCGCCCCTTTCGCAACCGCGTCAAAGAATATCCCGAACCCACGTTTGTCCGCCGCGCTGAGGAAACGCACGAGGCGCTCCGACTCCATGTAAAACACCTGCACCTGCGCCACGTCCTCCGGGTAACTCAGCAGCGCCGTGAGCTGCCCTACCGGCAGATACATCCCCTCCGGCACCGGCCGCGTGGTGGGCCGGGCCGCATAGCCGCGCGCCCGGTGAAACGCCGCGTAACACCGCGCCGCCGCATATTCCGCGTAGCCCTCATTCAGCCACAGCGGCACGCCCGTGCCAAAAAATCGCTCCACCACCAGATGCGCAACCTCGTGCCCGAGTGTGCCCCCCTTGAACCGTGCCTGCGGATCGCGCTGAATGAAGAGCGATCCCGCCGCATGAATCCCGCCTGTCCACGGATCGAGCGCCCCGCGTTTCTGAAACTCCGCCCAATCCGCCGCTTCCTCGAAGACATAAATATGGCACTTCCGCTCCCACTGCGTCGTGTCCTTCTCCATCTCGCGCGCGATCACCCGGTAGTAGAACTCCGCCTCGACCGCGACCGGCCCCGCGATGAAGCCGTGGAAAAAGTGATAGACGAAATTCGCCGACTCCGCGTGCTTCCATTCGCCCGACCGGATGCTCAACGCGGCCTTGCCCAGCGGCGTCAACGCCCGGTCGCTCAGCAACTCCAGCGAAGTCTCCTTCAATTCGCCATTCGCCGGTTCTTCCGCCTGCGCGCAAAAGGGCGGGCCGCCCGCCAGCATCAGCGCCAGCGCGCGACCGAGGCAAAGGCGGGCGAGCCATTTGAAAGTGTTCATTTTCATTTTCACCTACCCGATGCACACCCCGTGCCTGCCAGCCAGCGCCATCCGGCATTGCCAAGCTCCCCGCCCCCGGCTTTCAATCCGCACCCGCCTTTCCGATGAAGCTCCGCAACCAACTCCTCGCCCTTTGCTGTCTGCTGGCCTTCGCCGCCGCAGGCTGGTTGTATGTGCGCGAGTGGGTGGTGCAGAAACCTTTTGGCATCATTCTTTTTGTCAGCGACGGGATGATCTCGCGGCACCTCACCGCGGCGCGGCTCTACGAAAACGGCGCGTCCCACCGCCTCGCCCTCGAAGCGTTTCCGCACCTCGCCCTGGTCCGCAATGCCGCCGGCGACTTCGCCGTCCCGGATGACTCCGCCGCCGCGACCGCGCTGGCCACGGGCGCGACGGTGAACCACCGCACGCTCAGCCAGGATGCGCGCGGTCGGCAGTTGAAGACCATTCTCGATCTCGCGCGGCGGCAGGGCCGCGCCGTCGGGCTCGTGTCCACCGGCGATCTCGCGGCACCCGCAGCCGCGGCGTTTTACGCCCATGCTGCCGACACCCGCGACCGCCCGGCGCTGGCCGCGCAACTCCTCGGAGCGGAGAAACTCGACGTCGTCCTCGGCGGCGGAGCGGGTGATTTTCTGCCGACGGAAAAAGGAGGACGGCGCGCGGATGGGCGCGATTTACTCGCAGAGCTAAAGGCGCAGGGCTGGGAACTCGTGCGCAGCAAAGCGGAACTCGCCAGTGCCCCGGCCTATCGCACGGCCAGCCTCGCGGGCTTTTTCAGCAACGACCCGCTCGCCTTTAGCGACCAGATCGAGTCCGGCAGCCAGCAACCTTCGCTGGCCGACATGGTAGGCCGGGCCATCCAGTTTCTCCAGGTCCGCAGCGCCGGCTACGTGCTCATCGTGGATGCCTCGCTCGCCACCACCGCCGCCGAGCGCAACGAAGGCGAGCGCGTGCTCACCGAGACGCTCGCGCTCGATCGCGCGGTCAAAACGGCGGCCGATTACGCGGGCGAAAAATCGCTCATCATCGCCGTCGGCAAACACGCCACCGGCGGGCTCAACCTGAATGGCTACCCGCTCGTCACGGATCACGGCGTGGGCCTGCTCGGCGTCAACGCCTCCGGCCAGCCCGCGCTCACCTGGGCCACCGGGCCAAACGGTCCGGCACCGGTCCCCTCACCGGCCGCGAAATCCGAACCCTCCGCCTTTCTCACGCCCTCGGCGATGAACACCGCGGAGGATGTCGTCGCCCTCGGAAGCGGCGACGGCGCGGAGAAACTCCACGGCTTTCTCAACCTCACGGACATCTTCCACATTCTCCGCGAGGCGCTGTGAGCGGGTGGTGGAAAATGGCGGACGCGGCGCGCGTCAGAACTCGCCGTCGCCGTTGCGCGGCTTGACCTGTTCGAGCACCGCGTGGGTGCGGTCGATGGGCGACTTCAGCACATTGGTGCCGGCCGGCGCGGCGGGTGCGCGCGGGCCGCTGGTGAGCGGGGCGGCTTCGCTGGCGGTGATGGCTTGAGCCACGGGCGCGACCGGCGTGCCGCGCGCGAGGACGAAGTAGGCGACAGCGATGGCGGCGAGGAGGAAGAGGTATTTCATGCTTGCGAGGGGAGCAGCGCGCGAGCCACACCGGCGGCGGTGAAAATCGCGATCGTCCACTACACTTACATGCCGGTGATCGGCGGCGTGGAAGTCGTGATCGCGGAGCACGCGCGCCTTTTCGCGGAGCAGGGCCATGAGGTAACGGTGATCTGCCAGCGCGGGGAAAGCGACGATCCGCGCATCCGGGTGCGGCGGCTGCGGGAAGCGGCGGAAATCGAGGACTGGCTCGCGGGGCACGATGTGGTGTTTCTGCACAACGTCACGACGATGCCTTTCGACCTGCCGCTCACGGCCGCGCTGGCGCGCGCGGCGGAGCGACTGACGGCGGTGCGGTTCGTTGTGTGGATCCACGACATCGCGGCGGGCAATCCCGACTACGCATTCGCGCAGGATGAAACGCTGCTGGCGCAGGCGCATCCGCGTTACGCCTTCGTGGCGGTCTCGGAGTTGCGGCGGCGGCAGTGGGAAAAACTGACGGGCGCACGCTGCACGGTGATCCCAAACGGGCTCGACCCGGCGCGACAGCTCGGGCTGACGGAGCCGGTGGCCGCGCTGGCGCGGGAGCATCGGCTGCTGGAGCGCGACCTCGTGCTGCTGCAACCGGCGCGTTTGCTCCGGCGGAAAAATGTGGAGCTGGGGCTGCGCGTAACGGCCGCGCTGCGGGCAACGGGGCACGACTGCGCGTATGTGGTGACGGGGCCGCCGGACACGCATAATGACGACTCACGCGACTACGCGGGGGAACTACTCGCGCTGCGGAGCGCACTCACTTTGGAAACCGACGCGCTTTTTCTCCACGAGACAATGTCGGTGACGGAGCGCGATGTGGCCAGTCTCTACGCGCTCGCCGACGCGCTGTTTTTTCCGAGCCGACAGGAAGGTTTCGGGCTGCCGATCCTCGAAGCCGCGCTACACCGGCTGCCGATTTTCTGCGCGGCGATCGAACCGCTCGGCGGGCTGCTCGCGCAGGGCGCGACGACTTTCGCGCTGGACGCCGCACCCGCGGAGATCGCCCGGGAACTCATGGCCAGGCTCAGCTCACTGGAAGCGCGGCAGGCTCGGCGGCAGGTGTTGCGGGAGTTTGCCTGGCCGTCGGTGTATCGAAAATACCTCGCGCCGCTGCTGGCCGCGCCGCACTCTCCGGCTACATCCTGATTGCCATGGAAATCATCGCTTACGCTCCCACGATCGACCCCGGCGCGCTCGACGCGATCCTCTGCGCGGAACACGGCGATCCTTTTTCCGTACTCGGCATGCACACGGCCGGGGAGCAACTGGTGGTGCGCGTCTTCCGCCCGGATGTGCGCGCGGTGGCGGTGCGCGCGGCGGATGGTGCGGGGCCGCATTTCCCGGCGCGACAGATTCATCCCGACGGCTTTTTTGAAGCGGTGCTCGACGGTGCCACGGAGCGCTTTGCCTACGTCCTCGATTTCACCGGACACGACGGGCAGGCGTGGACCGAGCACGATGCGTATGGCGTGGGCATTTTGCTCGGGCCGCTGGATCTGCATCTCTTCGCGGAGGGGCAGCACTGGCAGCTCTACGAAATGCTCGGCGCGCATCTGCGCGAAGTGGACGGCGTGGGCGGCACGGCGTTTCATGTATGGGCGCCGAATGCGCAGCGGGTCAGTGTGGTCGGGGAATTCAACGGGTGGGACGGGCGGCGGCATCCGATGCGGAAGCTGGTGGGCTGCGGAGTGTGGGAGATTTTCGTGCCGGGCGTGCTGGAGGGCGCGCACTACAAATTCGAGGTGAGGCAGTCGCACGGGGCGATCGTTTTGAAAAGCGATCCGTTCGCCTTTTTCGGCCAGCACGGCACGGCGACGGCCTCGCTCGTTTTCGATCTGAAACGCTACGCGTGGAACGACGCGGCGTGGCTGGAGGCGCGGCGCGCGAAGGTGTGGCATCGCACGCCGATGAGCATCTACGAGGTGCATCTCGGCTCGTGGCAGCGCAAGGCGGAGGAGGGCAACCGCTTTCTCAGCTACCGCGAACTCGCGGACACGCTGCTGCCGTATGTCGTCGAGATGGGCTACACGCATCTCGAGCTGCTGCCGGTCGCGGAGCATCCGTTCGAGGGGTCGTGGGGCTATCAGGTCACGGGTTATTTCGCGCCGACCTCGCGGTTTGGAAACCCGGACGAGTTCCGGTATTTCGTGGATCGCTGCCATCAGGCGGGCGTGGGCGTAATCCTCGACTGGGTGCCCGGTCATTTTCCGAAAGACGCGCACGGGCTGGCGGAGTTCGACGGCACCGATCTCTACGAACATGCCGATCCGCGGCTCGGCGAGCACATGGATTGGGGTACGCTCATTTTCAACTACGGCCGCAACGAGGTGCGCAATTTCCTCATCGCAAACGCGCTCTTCTGGCTCGACGAATACCACATCGACGGCCTGCGCGTGGATGCGGTGGCCTCGATGCTCTACCTCGATTACTCACGCAAGGCTGGCGAGTGGATTCCCAACGCTTACGGCGGGCGCGAAAATCTCGACGCGATCTACTTTTTGAAACGCTTCAACGAAGTCTGCTACGAGCGCTTCCCCGGCATCGTGACCATCGCCGAGGAAAGCACTGCGTGGCCCGGCGTCTCGCGTCCCACGTATCTCGGCGGGCTCGGTTTCGGCCTGAAATGGAACATGGGCTGGATGCACGATTTCCTCAGCTACATGCAGAAGGATCCCATCCATCGCCGCTTCCATCAGGGCGACATCACCTTCTCGCTGCTCTACGCGTTTCACGAGCATTTCGTCCTCGTGCTCAGCCACGACGAGGTGGTGCACGGAAAAGGTTCGCTGATCAACAAGATGCCCGGCGACGTGTGGCAGAAGTTCGCGAACCTGCGGATGTTTTACGCGTGGATGTTCGCGCATCCGGGAAAAAAGCTGCTCTTCATGGGCGGCGAATTTGGCCAGTGGCGCGAGTGGAATCACGATCAGTCGCTCGACTGGCATCTGTGCGAGCGCCCCGAGCACGATGGCCTGAAGCGCCTCGTCCAGCACCTGAACTGGGTCTATAAAAGCGAGCCCGCACTTTTCGACCAGGACGACACCTACGACGGCTTCGAGTGGATCGATTTCCGCGACAGCGACAACTCCGTGGTCGCCTTCCTGCGCAAATCGCGCGCGGGTGAAAGCATCGCGTTTGTCATCAACGCCACGCCCATAGTGCGCGAGGCCTACCGGGTCGGGGTGAATGGGGAGGGCTGGTGGGAGGAGATCATCAATACCGACGCTGAGACTTACGGCGGGAGCAACGCAGGCAACTACGGCGGTCAGTTTGCCGAGCCCATCGCCTGGCAGGGGAAAACACACTCCCTGATTCTCCGCCTGCCCCCGCTCGGCCTCGTCGCTTTTAAAGCGCCGAAATCCACCTAATAGAAAAATTCAAACGGCCACTGAGGCATCAAAGCACCATTTGAAAACGACTTAGGCGGGGGGCCAAAAATTTTGCGTGCCACTTCCGAAAAAAATCTGTTGCTGTCGCCGTCGTGGCCACTACACTCCGAAAGCTTTATCGCCCCATTTACCCATGAAACTAACCAAATCCACTGAATCAGCTTTCACCCTGATCGAACTCCTCGTCGTGATTTCGATTATAGCAATTCTCGCCGGAATTGCGCTTCCGGTGTTTGGTGCCGCCCAAACCAACGCAGCCCAGACTAAGGGGCTTTCCAACGGTAAACAGATTGGCACGGCTCTTCGACTTTATGCCGGCCAGAATGATGGCTTGTATCCAGTATATGGGCTCTCGAAAGGCAAACCCGATCCGGCCAAATCACTTTCTGATTCCAACACCGCTTTTGCGCAATTGATCCCGGATCAACTTCCTAACGAAGATGTTTTCTGGCAGTCGAAATCCCCTTGGTGCAATAAGGTGGCACCAGACAATCAGATTGATCGGGATAGCCCGGATTCGCCGGTTGAAACCTTGAAAGCTGGTGAAAATGAGTGGGCCTATGTCGTGGGTCTCAACGACACCTCCAACCCCACTTTCCCCCTGCTCGCCAACGGCTTTGTCCAAGGCGGCGAAACCAGTCACAAGTATTCGGTCGTGGCTAGTGAGAAAGGTGGAGTTTGGAAGGGCAAAAACGCCATCGTGATCCGCTGTGACGGGAGCGGTGCCATCTTGAAAGTGAACGGTAAGGACCTAACTGTGAACGGTCCCAATGGCGGGACTTCGGATGGGGACATTTTCACTACTGCCAATGCTGCGACAGGCTGGCTTGGCCCTGATAACAAGGTTCTGAACCCCAAGCCTCCGCTATAAAGTTCGGTCTAAGATTTCTCTCGTCAGAATCAACAGGCTCCAGTTCGCTGGAGCCTGTCTTTTTTGTACGATAGCGCTTGCCGCCGCATCCTCCAGATGCGGTTCAGAAGGCAACGCTAGTTGTTTTCCGCCAGCCCTTCTGGATGCCCCAGATTTTTTACCGGCGCAAAGATCGCCTGCACCTCCACCAAAAGCTGTTCATCCAGTGGTTCGGCGGCCCATTTGGCCCAGTTCCGAATATTCACAGGGTTCGCGCTGCCAGAGATCGTCGTCGCGATGTCCGGATTCGCGATGGCGTATTGGAGTGCGAGTTTCGCAATGTCCACGCCCTTGCTCGCGCAATGCGCGGCTGCGGCGCGCGCCGCAGCCTTCACCGCCTCCGGTTCCTTCAGCCATGCGGGTAGCGGCGCATTGGTGAGCAGACGCGCCGAAAAGGGCCCGGCGTTCATTGCTCCCACACCTTTGGTTTTGAGGTACGGGATCACCTCATCAGCGAATCGCGTATTTTGCAGCGTATACTGGTTGTAACTTAGCGCGCAGTCCACATCCGTCTGGTCGCAGATAAAACGGAAGATCTTCATTGGATAACCGCTAAAGCCGATATGGCGGACTTTACCCGCCGCTTGGATTTTCCGTAGCGCAGGAATGGTTTCATCGACGATCTGTTGCATGGGCACGAACTCGACGTCGTGACACAGCACGATGTCGAGATGATCGGTTCCCAGCCGGTGCAACGAAACATCCACGGATTCGGCAACGCGTTTCGCAGAGAAATCAAAGTGCGCGAGATCGTAGCGCCCAAGTTTCGTGCAAAGCGTATAGCTCTCGCGCGGAACCCCCTTCAACGCGATACCAAGCAGCACCTCACTCATTCCCCGACCGTAAAAAGGTGACGTGTCGATAAAATTCAGCCCACACTCCAGCGCAACCCGCACACTCCCCAGCGCCTCCTCAAGTGTGACGCTGCGAAACTCTGCCCCGAGCGACGACGCACCGAAGCTGAGGATGGGAAGATGGAGATCAGTCTGACCGAGGCGGCGGGTCTGCATAAAATGGGCGCTTAGTTTTGGCGGTCCGGCGTTCGACGGAGCGAGATGTCACCGTAAAACTTGACGGCGCGGGGCTCAGCCACCTTCACCGCCGTCAAACTCAGTTGAAAATTGCCGCGAGATGTCCTCAGCACGGCCGTGCCCTTGTTGCCAAAGGAATCCTCGAAGTCGCATGCGAGTTCGCCTTTCTCATTCAGCGCTCCAGTGCCGTTGCCTTCCGGTGCCGCACCGGTGCCGTCGGCACGACTGGCCGAAAACTCGATCTCGGCGTTCGCCCCAGTCTGACGGACGTGGAGGATGAACACCGATTTACCGTCGCCGGAGCGTTCGTAGCGACCAGAGAAATCCTTCGGTGTAGCCGGTGCCTTGGCGGCAGGATTGCTGGCGGCGTCCTTTTTCGGCGCAGCCACGGCGGGCAAAACCAAGGTGGCAGCGAGGACGAGAAGGAGGAGGCGTTTCATGGGCGTTTTGGTGCGGGGTCAGGCTTGGCGGCAACCCATGGTCAGGAGCACGTTGCCCCAGAGTGCCTGGTCGCCGGTTTGGATGGTTAGCACATGGTCGGGGGACTCGACCGCTTTGTAAAAGTCCCATTTCAAAATCGGCTCGAGTTGCGCGCTGGCCCCGGCCTCCGCAAGGACAGCACGATATTCGGTCCAAACGGGCGGCTCACCCTGCTGCGCGTAGGGATCGTCGGCGGGGATGCCCATCGTGTTGACGTGGTCGATGGGCACGGCGCTGAGCAGCGCGCGGAGAGTTTGGGCCACGGTGACGCAGCCCGGCGCGAGGTTCAGGCAGACGAGTTCGGCGTTGGGACCGCGCTTGGTGGAGGCGGGATAGTTGCCGTCGGCGATGAGGATTTTCGAATGGTGTCCGGCGCGGCCGAGGATGGCGTTGATCTCGGGGTGGATGAGCTGGTGTTTAAGCACGGGGAAATCAGCGGGTGAGTTTTTCGAAGCTGCGGATCGTCTCCCGCGCGGCCGTTGGGGCGTCGGGCAGCGGCAGAATCTCGGCGGAGAGGAAACCACGGTAGCCGGTTTTGTCGAGCGCGGCGTGGACGGCACGGATGTCAGTATGGCCGAAGCCGATTGCCCGGCGGTTGGAGTCGGCAAAGTGGACGTGGCCGATGAGCGCACCTGCGTCGGCTATGGCGGTAGGGAGGTCGGCTTCCTCGATGTTCATGTGGAAGAGGTCGGCGAGAATGCGCACGTTTTTCGTCCGCAGCGTGCGCAGCCAGGCGGCGGTGTCCCCGAGGCGGTTGAGGAGGTTCGTCTCGTAGCGGTTCAGCGGCTCGTAGAGAAAGACGCGGCCGTGTTGCGCGGCGTGCTCGCCCAGATCGTCGAGCGCTTCACCGAGCCAGCCGAGCGCCTGCTCGCGCGTGACGACGCCCTCCGCGCGACCCTGCATGGACCCGAGGATGGCGGGGGCACCGAGCGCCGCAGCAACGTCGACAATACCGCGGATGAATTCGCGCGCCTGAACGCGGATCGCGGCGTCGGCGTGGGTAAGCGTCCATTTCTGGATGACCCAACCGCCGCCGGTGCCGACGGCCGCGACGGCGAGCTGGTGCCGCGCGAGGAGTTCTCGGATCGCCGCGACCTCGATCGCCGCGGCGCTAGGCGGGAAAATCTCGATGGCATCGAAACCGAGCGCGGCAGCCGATGCGCAGGCGTCGGCGAGGCCGTCCCAAAAGACGAACGGGCCGCCCGCAGCTTGCGGGACGAGGGAGACGGTAATGGCGGAGCGCATGTCGGTCGCTTAGCCGACAAAAAGCGGCCGCAGATGCCGGGCGTAAAGATTTTCCGTCACATTCTTCCCCACGACTTCCGCGTTTGCATCGAGCAGGTCGAGGTAGCGCTGGCCCTTTTTCGCCGCGAGCTTGAAGGCCACATGCAGGAGTTGGCGGATGCTCGGGTTGAAGAGCGGATGCGTCTGGTCGTGCCGCAGCGCGCCTGTGAATTGGTCGCTTGTCCAGCCGGCGACTTCCTCCGCCGTGGGCAGCTTCGCTTTATCGATGTCGATGACCGACGCATACGGCGCGCAAAACTCATCCACATGCCCGATGGCTCCCGCGTAGATTTCCTTCGCCAGCGCCAGCGCCTCGCCGCCGGCTTCGGCGAGGCCGATGAGTTCCTCCAGCCATGTCGTCCCGGCGGTCTTCACATGCAGGCCCGCGCCGAATTTCGGCAGCGTGCGGCGGATGATCGGGTAGAGCGAAAACTTGTCGCTGCCCGAGTGGACGCTGAGCTTGAGATTCGCCGGCAGGCCGTAGCGAGCGATGGCGTGCTCGATGACCGCGAGGTCGTCGTGAAACTCCCGCTCGAACTGAGCGAGGTCGCCCACGTAATCCACGCCCTTGTTGAACCGCCCCGTGAATTTCGGCGCGACCGTCTGCACGCGCACCTTTTCATCCGCCAGCGCCGCGAGGATGACGAGCAGCTCCGGCGGCGTCTGCGGCGTGTCGGTCTCGTCCATCGAGACCTCGGCGATGATCTGGCCCTCGCCCTTCGCTGCCACGATGTGGCGGTAGATTTTTCCCGCATCCTGCACGGCGAGCAGAAACTTCCCCGCGATCCGCTCGATGTCCGCGCGGGTGGTATGGAAAGGCGCGGCGATGTGCGGAATGGCCAGCGTTCCGATCAGCTCGGGATGCCGGCCCACAAAAGCCTGCACGTCCGCCGCCGCCGCAGGCTGGCCGATGGAATCGGCGACATCGATCGTGAAGAAATCCGCGTGCGGCAGAAAGCGATCCACGGTTTCGAGGCGGATGTGATCGGCATCCACATGCCAGCCCTTTTTCCAGCCGAGCGCCGTCACCGCAGCCTGCGCGGCGGCCAGCACACTCGCCGGCTCGCTGCCGATGAAGGTGTGTTCGCGGTTCGACTTGTTCCAGACTGGCACGACCTCCGCGCCGTCGGCGGCAATGAGCTGGCAGGCGCGGAGCTGCGCGGCGGCCTGATGGGCAAAGCGGTCGCCGACACCGATGGAGAATTTTTCGAGAGTGAGCATGGGTAAAAACGTGGGCGCGTATGGACTCGCGAACCCGCGCGGAAGGCGAGCGGATTTTTTGCGAGTCCGCCGTCAACTCAAGCCGACTTCGGGTTTGCATGGCGGTGCATGCCGCTCGTACTCAGATGGTCGTCACCCCGAACCAGACACCCACACCCATGCCTCGGGAATCCACCGCCGCCTTGCAGCCCATCTCATTTCAGAAAGCTCGGAGAGAACATGCGGGACTTATTGCCGATCTCGTGAACTCCGCTTATCGGGGAGACTCCAGCAGGGTGGGCTGGACGACCGAGGCTGATCTGCTGGAGGGAAAGCGCACCAACGAGCGCGAGGTGCTGGGCCTCATCGAGGCCGAAGGGTCCGTGATCCTGCTCTGTCTTCAGGGCGATGAAATCATGGGCACAGTGCATCTCGAAAAGAGGGATGCCGCGTGTTACCTCGGCCTCTTTGTCGTCCGTCCCGACCGGCAAAACACGGGCATCGGCAAACAGTTCATCCAGGCGGCCGAAGACGTCGCGCAGCGGGAATGGGGCATCAAAAAAATGACGATGACGGTCATCTCGTTGCGGGGGGAATTGATCGCCTATTATGAACGCCGTGGCTACCGGCGGACCGGCGAGATTCGTCCGTTCCCGACGGAGACCGGCCTCAGCGTTGCAAAAGTCGAAGGTTTGCAGTTCGAAGTTTTGGCCAAGGATCTCTGACCGAGCAGCAACGAATGACTGGCCGTGAACGGCAGGATTCGCGCCGGGTCACGTTCCAGCATCCCACGACAAAATTCCTGATGCCGCTGGCTGCTTCAAAAAATCTCCCCCTCCCCGGTTTCGCTGGTCAGGCCGCTCGACGTTTGGCTATGGCTGGCCGCTCCACTCACACCCATGCCTCGCTTTTATATCCCGCCGCACATCTGGAATCCCGATAAGCTCGCGTTGGATGACGGTGAAACGCATCACGCGCTGAGTGTGCTGCGGATGCAGGCAGGTGACCGCGCGACGGTTTTCAACGGGCAGGGCGCGGAGGCCACGGTGGAGCTGGTGAGCGTGGAAAAGGGGCGTGTGGTTTTGCAGAGGATCAGCGCGGGAAAAAGCGCGCCGCTTAGTTGCGAACTGGTCCTCGCGCAGGCGATTCCCAAGGGCAAAAACATGGACCTGATCGTGGAGAAGGCGACGGAGCTGGGCGCGGCGGCGATCGTGCCGCTGATGAGTGAGCGGACCATCGTGCGCGCCGCGGCTGGCGAGGCGTTGGCGAAACGCGACAAGTGGCAGCGCGTGGCAGTGGAGGCGGCCAAACAATGCGGGCAGAACTGGCTGCCACGGGTGCTCACGCCGCAGACGCCGAAGGAGTTTTTTCAGTCGGGAGAAACGTTCGACGTAATGCTCATTGCGTCGCTTCAGCCCGACGCGCGTCCGATCAAGGAAGCGCTCGCCCAGGCCACCGCGCAGCAGCCGCGCCGCGTGCTCATCCTCGTGGGACCCGAAGGCGATTTCACGCCGGCTGAGGTAGGGCTCGCCAAGGCGCACGGCTGCCACCCGGTCACGCTCGGCCCGATCATCCTGCGCACGGAAACCGCGGCGATCTACTGCCTAAGCGTGCTCGGTCACGAGTTGTTTGGCTGAGCCGGCGGGAACGCGCTTCTCGGGTTGCCGAAGTCGAGGTTGACACGAGCGGGCGACGGGCGGATGTCCTACGCATGAAGGACTCCCCAGAACCTCGTAAATCCTTGTTCAGGAAAATTCAAGAACGCGCGGCTGCCTCGCGCTTTCTCACTGTCTCGTTGCTCATTCATTTGGGTATCATCATCGTCGCGGGCGGAGTCATGGTGGTAACTCACCCACCACCGACTGAACAGGAATTCGTAACCCACATCCCGCCTGACTTAAACAACCAAGCGACACGTCCGACGGACGAGTTCACCATGCCCTATCTGCCAAAAACGGCCCTGCCGCTAAGCGATCCGCCGCCTGGTGCTCAAGCTCCATCTCTGCCGCCAACCAGTTCCCCGCCGTCGGTGGGCGTACCCGGTCCCGCGATCGTGTCCACAGATGGGCGGGCCAGCTTTCACTCTGATCCCGCCGGAACTGTCGGAGCACCGATTGGCCCAATGGGTGGACGCCTGAATGGAACCGATCGCACGCGTTTGATCACGAAGATCGGTGGGCCCCTCATGGATCCGAAGAAGAACGAGAAGGCGGTGACAGAGGGCCTGCGCTGGCTGGTGAAAACACAGAAAGCCGACGGTTCGTGGGCTCCGCAGCATCAAGCGGCAATGACCGGCTTCGCGCTGCTCGCTTTCCTCGGTCACGGAGAGTTGCCGGTCTCCCCCGAATTCGGCAAAACCGTGGAACGCGGCCTCCACTGGGTGCTCTTCAACGGCGAGAAAAACAATGGTCGCCTCTCGATGGAGTCAACGATCACCCAGCAGGGCGCGTACGCCCACGCCATCGTGACCTACGCGCTGGGCGAGTATTGCACGATGACCGACGGCAAGGACAAGCCGGCGGTGAACCTTTTCCGTCAGGCGATCAAATACATCGTGGATGGTCAGGGGCCAGACGGCGGCTGGATGTACCGTTACGACAAGACGCAGAGCGATACATCGGTCACGGGGTGGCAGCTTCAGGCGCTGAAAGTGGCACATCTCAGCGGGCTAAAGATCGAAGGGGTTGACGGGGCCATCGAAAAGGCGATGCAGAATCTGCGGCGCGTGCAGGGCCCCGGCGGAGGTTTCGGCTATCGCGGGCCGGACGAGAAATATGGCCTCACCGGGATCGGGGTGTTGTGCAGCACTTTTGCGAAGGAGCCCAAGGACATGGAGAAGCCCATTGCAAACGGCCTCAAGTTCCTAATGACGCAGCTCGACGCGAATCCCGTGGAATACCAGCATCCGACGGCCAATCTCTACGCGTGGTATTACAACACGCAGGCCTGCATGTTGGTCGGGGCGGAAAGCCACGACGCCAAGCTGCGCAAAACGTGGACCGAGTGGAACGCGCGGTTCGCGCCGGAGTTGATCAACAGTCAGAATGCCGACGGAAGCTGGCCGGCGATGGCAGCCGGCAGCCATGAGAACCTTCAGAAAGATGAAACGAGTGCCGGGCCGTATTACCGCACCTGCCTTTCGGTACTCATGCTTGAGGTTTACTACCGCTACACGCCAAAGACGGCGATGCGCTGACGAACGGCAACGAAGCCCCTTGGCACTGGGGCGCGCCGCGCCTAACCTCGCAGGCCGCATGAGCATTTTTGAAAACGCCGCGCGCGACGCACTCGCCACCATTCAGTCGCTCTTTCCGCTGCAGCCGACGCTCGAACGCGCGGCCGGGATCGTGGGCAAATGCCTGACGGATGGGGGAAAGCTGCTCGTCTGCGGCAATGGCGGCAGCGCGGCGGATAGCGCGGATTTCTCCACGGAATTCACCTGCCGCTTTGTCACTGACCGCCAGCCGTATCCCGCGATCAATCTCGCCGCGTGCGGCAGCGTGCTCACGGCCACGGGGAACGACTACGGCTTTGACGAAGTCTTCGCGCGGCAGGTGCGGGCCTTTGGCCGGAAGGGCGACGTGCTCGTGGCGCTGACTACGAGCGGCAACTCGAAAAATATCCTCTCGGCCATCGCCGCGGCCCAGATCGCCGGGCTCCACACCATCGCCCTGCTTGGACGCGACGGCGGGCGCGCGCGCGGACTGGCGGAGGTGGAAATCATCGTGCCGACGCCGGTGACGGCGCGCATTCAGGAGGGGCACAAGTTTCTCCTGCACGTACTGTGCGAAATCGTGGAAGCGAACTGGTTGCTCCCGAAGCGGGTCTAAAAACGGATCGGCGCTTCCCGCCGCTTCTTTACACTCCTACGCGAAATCGAAAATCGTGGCGCGCGCGCAGTTTGGCTTGAAGACCTTTTCCACGAACTCGACGTGCAGCGGATGCACTTGGTAAGCGGCTTCCGCAGCCTTGTCCTCAAAGAGCAGGTGGAGACCGACCTGGTAGCTCTGATCCACGACCGGGCGATGGCTCGGCACCATGCGGCCAATGTGAAAGCTCTTTGCAAGCGGGATCGGGCGGAGGTATTTTTCCGCACCGGCGATGAGCGCGTCAGCGGCTTCGGGGAGTTCGGGCTTGGTCCAAAAAATAACGACGTGTGAAAACATGATGGATGAAGGGTTGAGTTGGATTCCTATCGAGCGCGTGTGGTATGCGAGCCGTGCGTTTGCATCAATCCACGAATCCATCCACCGCATGAAACTCCCGCATCTCCTCGCCCTCGCCGCGCTCGCGCTCGGCGCGGGCTGCAACTCCCTGGAAAATCCCTTCGCCGGCATCCGCGTCCTCCACACCGGCCAGGACGCCCGCACTTTCAACCCCCAGACCGGCACCTACGACTGGCCGGCGGGCCCCAAGCCCCACCCGCCAACCACAGCCGCACCAGCCCCCAGCGCGCCCGGCGCGAGCCCGACTCCGAAAAGCGACGGGCGCGCCTACGATCCGCAGCGCGGCGCGTTCAGCGATCCCGATCCCACGCCGAGTCGCTAGCGTCCGCCGAGTTCAGGGAAGGCGACCTGCTTTTCCTGGCGCATGAGTTTTGCGCAGCGGGCACTGAGCCGGGGGGAAGGTGCGCGCGGATCCCAGCTGCGCGGGGCGGGCAGGAGCGCGGCGAGCATGGCGCATTGGTCGCGGGTGAGTGCGCGGCTGCTGACGCCGTAGTGGGCTTGCGCGGCGGCTTCAAGACCGTAGACGCCGTCACCCATTTCGATGACGTTGACGTAGAGTTCGAGGATGCGGCGCTTCGGGAGGAGCAACTCCATCCAAAATGTGTAGTAGGCTTCCAGTCCTTTACGCACCCACGAGCGGCCCTGCCAGAGGAAAAGCGAGCGGGCGCATTGCATCGAGATCGTCGAGGCGCCGCGCACTTCGCGGCCCTCGCGCTCGGCCTGCGCGCGGGCGAGGCGGATCTCCCGCCAGTCGAAGCCATGGTGCCGGAAAAAACGCTGGTCTTCGCCGACAAGCACAAACCTCACAAAATCGCGCGGGATCTGCCCGATTGGCCGCCAGACATAGCGTCGCGCAGCGACGGGCTGCCCGCCGAACCGCGCCTCCAGCGGACGGAGCAACATGAGCGGGGTGAGCGGCGGGTTTATGAACCGGACGCAAGCGACCTGCAGGATCGGCAGAAGCAGCAGGACGAGGATCAGCACCCCGAGCCAGAGCCACCAGCGCCGCCGCGGCGCGGCTGCGGACTTGCCGCGCTTCAATGGGTCTGCACCTGCGGAGGACGGATGGAAACGGGACGCACGCGCTGGATTTTCAGCCGCGCCGAACCTTCCGCCGCCGGCCGGGAAGCGGCGGATTCAGCGGGAATCCTGGATTCTTCGCGCGGGCTCTTCCGCCCTTTTGGCGGGACGACAGTGGCTACGGCCTCGACGACTTTGCGGCGCGGAATATCCGCCTCCCGCTCACCCGCCTGTTCGGCGGCGGCCAGCGCCTCGTCGCGCTGCCGCTCGGCTCGTTTTAGGTCACGGGCGAAAACGGCAGCCTGCGCCTTGAGAGCGTCTTTCGCGGACTCGAGTTCCGCCGTCAGCGTCCGGCGCTCGGCGAGCAGGCCGTCGCGCTCGCGCTGAAATTTTTCAAATTTGCGGTCCGCCTCGGCGCTGGCCGCGGCCACACCTTGCGCAGCAGCGGTGCTCTCCCGCTGGGTCGCAGCAACAGTCTCGTTGAGCTGCGCGATTTCCGCGGTGAGCCGGCGGAGCTTTTCCTCGTATCCGGTGCCGAGCTTTTGAAGCGCGGATTCGTGCGCGCTGCGGAGTTCGGCCAGCGCGGCGGCGTGCTCGCTGGCACGCTCGGCCAGGGTCTCGGCCTGCTGGTCGCGCAGCTTGGAAACGGCTTCCTCGTGATGCCGGATGGCGACCTCCGCTCCGGCGACAGTCACGTCCGTCTGCTGCGCCTTCGCGCGGAGCTTCGCGAGTTCGCGCTCGGCTTCGGTCGCCTGCGCCTCCAGCGCGGCTCGTTCGGTTTGCAGCTTGCTCAGTCGCGCCGTGCCTTCCGCGAATTCCCGCGCGTGGTTTTCCTTCGCGGCGTGAAATTCGGTGGTGACCGTCTGGTAAGTTTGGCGGAGTTCGGCGAGTTCAGCAGTGCGCTCCCGGACTTGGCGTTCGAGGTCGGCACGCGCGGCTTCCGCGTCGGCGAGCGCGCTCGCGCGAGCGGTCTCCGCCTCGGCGAGTTGCGCGGCCAGCGTGCCCCGGTCACTCTCCAGCTTGCCGTGCCGGGCGTGCAATTCGCCGTGGATCGCAGTCACCGCCTCGTGCTCCTGCCGCGCGGTGGCCAACTCGGCCATCAGGGTGTCACGTTCGGCGGTCCAGGCAGCGGTGTGGTGTTTGAGGTCGGCCAAAAGTTTCCCGGCATCTTGCTGCGCGGCTTCGCGCTCGGCGCTGACTTTTTGCAGTTCAGTCTGCAGCACCGCGATGGTGGCATTGCCGGTCGTGCGCGCGGTTTCGAGTTCGCGCGTCAGGTTGGCGTGCGCCTCGCTCAATTCCGCGTTTGTGCCCACGCCGGTCGCGAGCTGCGCGTGCAGCGCGGCCTTTTCCTGCGTGAGCGCGTCACGCTCGGCGAGGAGCGCCTTGATGCGCTCGCGATAGTTTTCGATGTCGGCCTCGAACTGCTCAAGCGCGCGGCCTTCCCAAGCCTCGGCTGCGGGCGCCGCCGCGGGCGCGGGGGCGGGAACCTCGACCACGCGGGTGCGTACGGACTCGAGTTCCGCGATGAGCTGTTCGCGCGCGGCATGCGCGGCGGTGAGTTTCTGCCGCACGTCCTGCAACGTACGTGCAGCTTCGGCGTCGCGCTGCTGCTGAGTCGCTTCGAAATCATTTTTCTGCGCCAGGAGCAGGCCCTCGATTTTCTCCGCGTTCTCCTGAGCCGTCCGCTCGGCCGTCGCGAGCGCGCGCTCCAACTGAAGCTTCGCCTCCTTCTCCCGTCCGAGTTCGAGCGCCGAGTCGCGCTGGCTGGATTCCAGCGAGGCCACCTGCTGCTGCAATTCAGTGAGCTCGTTCTGCTGCTCTTTCGTCGAACGCCCGCTCGCCTTGCCGCCGGAAAGCTCGGTGACCTGCTTGCCGAGCGCGACATTCGCCTCGCGCACTTTCGCCAGACTATCCGAAGCCTTGGCCGCCACTTCTTTTTGAAACGAAATCTGGCCCGCAGCGTCGTCGGCCTCCTTTTTCAGCCGCATCATTTCCGAGACAAAACGCTGTCTCTCCTCGACGGCCCGCTGACGTTCCTGAGCGAAAATCTTCACCTGCCGCTCGTGCTCGCCTTTCGCCCGGCGGAGCTGCGCGCGCATGGCGTCGCGAGCGCGAAGCAATTCCTCGCGCGTAAGCTTTTCGTCGTCGAGCAGCGGAGAATGCAGCGCCGCGTCGCTGTCCGCCGCAGAGATCACGGGCGGCAGTTCGGCGGCTTGTGCCGCGACGGCTGGCATACTCGCGGCGGCCCCCTCCGGTGCCTGCGGCGGCACGTCCTCCGCCGGTTCCGGGGTACCGGTGATCTCACCGAGGCCGGGGACAATGTTGCGGGCGGCGCGGCGGTTGCGGAGCTTTTCAGCGAGCGCTGCGGCGGCCTCGGGAGTCAGGCCGCCAGGCAGCGCCGACGACGACGGCACGGCGCGCGCCCCGGCGAGCATCCGCATGACTTTTTGCCACGGGAAACGAATCTCCGTCTCGTCCGAAGCTAAAACTTCCTCGCGAAAAACCTCGGGCGCGCGGCGGTAAATCTCCGAGAGCCGGATGCTCGTCTGGCCGCGCGCGATGCGGTCGGCCAGCTCTCCGATATCAAAGGCCAGCTTGGTGCCCGCCTGATGCGGACCGGCATGCAGAAGTTGGGGGAGAATACGCGGAAGGAAATCGCCGAGTTCGAGCTCGATGTCGTGTTTCGTCTCGACGGTGCGCGGCAGCGGTTCCGCCGGAAGAAATGTTGCCACGGGTGTCGCTGGTCGGGTTTCGGCGATCTTTACCGCAGGTTTGGTCTCCTTTGGCGGCGCAGAATCCTCCTGTGCCTTGCGCTTAAAACGTTCGAGGAATGACATAGGGAAAGACGGTAGCAAAAACTAACTAGCAACTTCCAGTCCCGACTACCCCGCCAAACCGCGTTTTCGCCCGACTATTTTTCCCACGCCTCAAGGGGCGCGGCAGCCTTCCCCTCTCCACCGACGACAAACGCCGCGCAGCTCTCCGCGAGGCGCGCCGGGATAACAGCGGTCAGCCGCACCGCCTCGCCTTCGTATTCCGTATGCAGGATGCGCCCGAGCCGGTGAATGCTGGCGAGCAGTGCGCCTTCGCGCTGCGGCACCAGCAGATCACACGTCACCGCGCCGCCATCGGCCATCTCGGCCATGCGCGCGATCAGTTCGTCGAGCCCCTCGCCCGTCTGGACGGAAATGAAAAGCGCATCCGGAAAATGTCGCCGATGCACCGCGAGCGTGGCGTCGTCGGCCACCTTGTCGATCTTGTTGAAGACGACCAGCGTTCGCTTTTCATCCGCGCCCAGTTCGGCAAGGACGCGCCGGGTGGTCTGGTAAAATTCCATGACCTGCGGCTGCGAGGCGTCGAGCAGATGAATGAGAAAGTCCGCCAGCGCGGATTCCTCGAGCGTGGCGTGAAAGGCCTCGACGAGCCGGTGCGGGAGTTTGCGGACAAAACCGACGGTGTCGGTGAGCAGCAGCGGCTGCTTGTTCGGCAGCGCAATCTTGCGCGTAGTTGTGTCGAGCGTGGCAAAGAGCTTGTCCTCGACGAGCACGTCCGCGCCAGTGAGGCGGCGGAGCAGCGAAGACTTGCCGGCATTCGTGTAGCCCACGATCGCGGCGTTCGGCACCGGCGTGCGCTTACGGTCCTTGCGCTGCGTGGCGCGGGCTTCACGCACGGTTTCGAGGTCGCGTTTGCAGCGGTCGATGTTTCCCCGGATGCGCCGCTTGTCCTGCTCGAGCTGCGTCTCGCCTTCGCCCCGCGCGCCGATGCCTCCGCCCTGTCGGACGAGGTGCGTCCAGCCGCGGGTGAGCCTGGGCATTTGGTATTCCATCTGCGCCAGCTCCACCTGCAAGCGCGCCTCGCGCGTCTGCGCCCGCTTCGCGAAAATATCGAGGATCACCTCCTGCCGGTCGATCACTGTGAGGCCCGCCAGCGTCTCCCAATTCCGCTGCTGGCTGGGCGAGAGTTCGTTATCGAAAATGATCACGTCGCACCGCTGCTCCTTCGCCCGCGCCACGATTTCGTCCGCCTTGCCGGTGCCGATGAGCAGCCTCGGGTGCTGCTCGCGGTGATAAACGAGCATCCGGTCGATCACCGGCACGCCGAGCGTATTAACCAGCTCCTCGAGTTCCTCCAGCAGGCTCGTCGCCTCGTCGCGCATGGCCGGCTCCACGTAGGCACCCACCAGCAGCGCACGCTCCACCATGTTCCCATTGTCTTTGTTTTCAGTCATCGGGCTCCCACCGTACTCACCCCGGCACCTTGCGCCAAGCATTGCCCACGCTTTCTACCGCCAGTAAAAAACCTACAACGCCGCCGGCATTGTGAAATGCCAGTACCACCGCACCAGTTCCGGCCCGGCGAAGAGCCACAGCAAAGCGCCGAGCGCGAGGTACGGGCCAAAGGGAAGCTTCGTGGACCACTCGCGCCGTCCGACCGCAATCGTCGCCACGCCGATCACCGCGCCAAACATGGACGCGCTCATGATCGTGAAAGCGACCGCCTTCCACCCGAGGAACGCCCCGATGCACGCGATGAACTTCACGTCGCCAAAACCCATCGCCTCGCGCGGCAGCGTGACCTCGGTGACCTCGCCGCGAAACTCGTCCACCTTCATCAGTTCCCACTTGCGCCCGCCGAAATGCAGCCATTCGCACTCGCAGCGCACCCCGACCTTTTCAAAGCGCTCGCCATCAATCTCGATCCACAGGCACCGCAGGAGGAGCTGCTCATTTCCGCGATGGAAGAACTCGCTCCACAGCATCGCGTCCTCCCCCACCCGCAAGTCCGCCTCGTCGCCGCGTCGCACCCACGAGAGCGGCTCCGGTTTGGTGAAAGTCAGCCGCTTTTTTCCGAAGGCCATCTTGCCTAGCTGCACCACCAGCCAGAGCGCGCCATAGCCCGCACCCGCGCCGACCAGCGACCACAGCCCGCCCGCGAAATTGCTCGTCTGCCCATGCAGCGTGGGAATCGCAAAACTCAACACGACGCCTGCGATGGTGCCGCCGATGGTAATTTCGTCCGGGATGATGAAGTGCTCGAAATCAATGAACGTGGCGACGATGAATAGCGCGGCCATGATCCAGTACGGCAGCGCCAGCACCCACGCCTGTGGCGGCCAGCCCGGCGCGCCCCACGTCCACACTTTCAGCCAGATGCCGAGAAAGAGCAGCCCGGTGAGCAACTCCACGCCGAAGTAGCGGAAGGAAATCCGCGCCCGGCAGTTCGCGCACCGCCCGCGCAGGAAGAGCCAGGTAAAGAGCGGGATATTGTGGTGTAGCGGAATCTGGTATTTGCAGCTCGGGCAAAAGGAGCGCTTCGGCTCATTGACCGACAGGCCCAACGGTAATCGGTAAATGCAGACATTGAGAAACGAGCCAATGCACGCGCCGAGCGTGAACGCGAACGCGGCGAAGAGATTGTCGTAAAAGGGCGGGAGCACCGGCGCGATGGAAAGCCGCCGCCGTGCCGCACGTCAATCCGCGAAAGCCCGGCGCGATGCCTGCCTCAAGCTCCTTTGGCCGCCCGGCGCTTCTTCACCGGCTCCGGCACCAATAAGCCCGCGAGTTCGCCGACGAAGCCGCCCGGCCCGTCGTCCGCCGCGCCCGACCCGCGGCTTTTCCGGGGCGGCGGGCTGAGGAGAGACTCCGCCATGAAGGGGATCGCCACTCCGTCGCGGCGCATTTTGCGAAGGGTGATGTCCACAACGTCGGCGAGCACGTAGCGGTCGAGGATACGGGCGATGGCATTGCGCACGTCGAGCATGAGCATGCGGAGGCCGCAGTGGGCTTCGTCCGGGCAGGAGCAGCGCTCGTAGGCGGTCACGCTCACGCAGGAGATGGGCGCGAGCGGGCCATCGATGAGGCGGATGACCTGGCCGAGACTAATCTCGCGGGCGGACCGGGCGAGGAAATAACCGCCGGCCTTGCCTCGCTTCGTCTCGATGTAACCGCCGCCGCGGAGCTGGGTGAGGATTTGCTCGAGAAACTTCACCGGCAGGCGCTCCTTGGCGACCAGTTCGCCGATCTTCAGCAGCGGGCGCCCGAGTTCCTGGGCGATGCCAAAGTCGATGAGTGCGCGCAGAGCATATTCCCCGCGTTTGGAAAGTTTCATGAGCCGCGCAGGCTAAACCGCACGCGCCCGGCGGGACAAGCCCGCCCCTTGCGCCAAGCGCTGTCCCGCATGGATTCGAACCATGACAAAGGGCTTCAAAGACCCTTGTGCTACCATTACACCACGGGACATTTCGCGGAGCGGGGCTGGAAGTTACAAAGCCGCCAAGGGAGCGCAATGTGAAATGCGGAGCCGCAAATCATCCCCGCATCAGACGATTCTCCCCGGTCATCTCCGCTGGCTGCGGCACGCCGAGCAGCGCGAGCAAAGTGGGCGCGACGTCCGCGAGCCGACCGCTACCAATGCCGGCGGCCGGCTGAGGCGAGACGTGGAGAAAGTGGACGAGGTTCGTGGTGTGCGCGGTGTTGGGCGAGCCGTCGGCGTTGCGCATCTGCTCGCAGTTGCCGTGGTCGGCGGTGATGAGGAGCTGCCCGCCGAGCGCGAGCGTTTTCTCCACCACCTGCCGCACGCAATCGTCGATGGTCTCGACGGCTTTGATCCCCGCCGCGACGACGCCGGTGTGGCCGACCATGTCGGGGTTGGCGAAGTTCAGGATGACCAAATCGTACTCCGGCAGCGCGGCGACCACGCGCGCGGTGACCTCGGGCGCGCTCATCTCGGGCTTGTAGTCGTAGGTCGGCACGTCCTTGGGCGACGGCACGATGATCCGGTCCTCGCCCGCGAATGGTTCCTCGACGCCGCCGTTAAAAAAGAACGTCACATGCGGATATTTCTCCGTCTCGGCAATGCGGAGTTGCCGCAGCCCGGCGGCGCTGACGACCTCTCCGAGGATGTTTTTCAGCGACTGCGCCCCGAAGACCACGGGGCAGCCGTAGGTTTCGTCGTACTCCGTCAGCGTCACATAATGCACCGCGGGCACGACCTCGCGGTCGAAGCCCGCGAAGTCCTTTTCCAGAAACGCCCGCGAGAGCTGCCGCGCGCGGTCGGCGCGGAAATTGAACCACAGCACCACGTCGCCATCGCGCACGCGCTGCTCATCGGCGTGGCTGAAAATAATCGGCTGGAGAAACTCATCGCCGCGCGGCTCCTGCGCGTAGGCCGCGCGCACGGCGACACTCGGCGAGTCGTGCGAAACCGGACCGCGCCCGAGCACGATAGCGTCCCACGCCAATTTGTTACGCTCCCAGCGCTGGTCGCGGTCCATGGCGAAATAGCGCCCGATGACTGTGGCGATGCGCGCCCCGCTCGGACGCAACCCCTCTTCCACCCGCCCCAGAAAGTCCGCGCCGCCCGTGGGCGACGTGTCGCGGCCGTCCGTGATGGCATGCACGAGAATGTCGCCCACGCCCGCACTTTTCGCCGCCGCCGCCAGCGCGATGAGGTGCTCCTGATGCGAGTGGACGCCGCCATCGCTGACCAGCCCGAGCAGGTGCAACCGGCTGCCGCGCGCCTGCGCGAACGCCGTCTGCAGCACCTTGTTGGTCGCGAGTTCGCCGTCGAGAATCGCCTTATTGATCCGCGTGAGATCCTGATAGACCACGCGGCCCGCGCCGAGATTCAGGTGGCCGACCTCGGAGTTGCCCATCTGCCCGGCGGGCAAACCCACATCCATTCCGCTCGCGGTGAGCGTGCCGTGCGGGTAGGTGGCGTAGAGGTGATCGTGAAAAGGGGTGCGCGCGAGCAGCGTCGCGTCACCGTTCTCCACGGCTTGGGCGCGACCGCCGGGGTTGATGCCCCAGCCGTCGCGAATGATCAGCACCACGGGTTTTTTCGGCATAAGGCCGACGGTTTCGCACAAACCCTCGGTAACGTCAAAGGCTCACCGCCCGGAACCTCCATTCCGCACGGCACGTCCTATTTGAACGGCGACCAGAACTCCGCCGGGGCCACGTCGGACAGAGCGTTGAAGGTGAAAGTCGAGACCTTTGGGCCCGTATCCACCGTGAACGGGCCATAAGCCTGACCAAAGACGTCCCGCCCCGAAACGCTGAGCTTGTTCATCGTTTTGAGAAACGGCTTCACATCCGAGAATACCGCTACGTCACCCGCCTTCTTATTGTTTTCAAAAGCCCACTGGTCGAGTGCGCCGTCGAGCACCCGCAGTTCATCCAGAGTTTTCATCGCCTGCGTCCGCTTGCGTGCGCGGATGACGTTATTGACGGCCATCGCGGCGATCATGGCGATGATGGCGACGACAATCATGATCTCGACGAGCGTGAAACCGGCGCGTCGGTTGAGAGGCGAAATTTGCATGGTGGGTGGTGGGCTGAAAGATTCTGCCCTCCTGAAAAGCAAAACCCGTTCTCACGCCGGGAAGTTTCTGCTGCTTGCTTCACCGAAGCCGGGCGGCTATCCCGCTCGGTCACGCTTCTCGCCTTTGAAAACCACCCCGTCGCTCATCACGGTCGCCCGCCTCTGCCAGGCGGCGCGGGGGCCGGTGGTGCTGGTGCCGACGATGGGCGCGCTGCACCGGGGGCACGCGACGCTGATCGAAAAGGCGCGGTCGCTGGCGGGGCGGGAGGGGTTGGTGGTGGTGAGCATTTTTGTGAACCCGACGCAGTTTGGGCCGAAGGAGGATTTTTCCCGGTATCCGCGGCCGTTTGCGGCGGATCGGAAGTTGTGCGCGGCGCACGGGGCGGACGTTATTTTTCATCCGACGGCGGAGGCGATGTATCCGGCGGGAAATTCCACGCTGGTGGATGAAACGGATGTGTCGGCGGTGCTCTGCGGGGCGTCGCGGCCGGGGCATTTCCGTGGGGTTTGCACGGTGGTGCTGAAGCTTTTCCAGATCACCCAGCCGGATATGGCCGTGTTCGGGCTGAAGGATTTCCAGCAGTGCGCGGTGATCCGCCGGATGGTGCGCGACCTGAACGTGCCGGTGCGGATCGTGCCGGTGGCGACGGTGCGGGAGGCGGACGGGCTGGCGCTGAGTTCGCGCAACCGCTACCTGACCGCCGCGGAGCGCGCCCAGGCCCCGGTGCTGCGGCGCGCGCTGCTCGCGGCGTCGGCCGCTTTCCACACCGGCGAAACCCGCGCCGCGAAACTCCGCCAGCTCATTTTGAAAACCCTCGCCGCCGCTCCCCTCGCCCGCCCCGACTACGTGGAAATCGCCGACGCCGACACGCTGCGCCCGGTCCGCGAGGTGCGGCGCGGCACGGTGTTCGCGCTGGCGGTTTTCTTTGGCCAGACGCGGCTGATCGACAACCTGTGGCTGCGATGACCCGCTTCGATTTCATCGTCATCGGCTCCGGCATCGCGGGGCTGAGTTTTGCGCTGAAAGCGGCGGAACTGGGGAGCGTGGCGATCGTCACGAAACGGGCGCGGGCGGAGTCGAACACGGCGTGGGCGCAGGGCGGGATCGCGAGCGTGACGAGCACGGAGGATTCGTTCGAGCTGCATGTGAAAGACACGCTCGAAGCCGGCGCGGGGCTGTGCGACGAGGCGGTGGTGAGGCGCATCGTCACGGACGGCCCGGCGCGCATCCGGGAGCTGATCGAGTTTGGCGTGGCGTTCGACGAGCGCGAGCTGCCGGACGGCTCGCACGAACTGGACCTCGCCCGCGAGGGCGGCCACAGCAAGCGCCGCATCCTGCACGCCCGCGACCTCACCGGACGCGAGATCGAGCGCGCCCTGCTCGCCGCCATCGAGCGCGCGCCGAACGTCACCGTTTTCGAAAATCACATCGCCGTGGACCTCATCACCCTCGGCAAGCTCGGCCTGGCCAGCACCGACCGCTGCCTCGGCGCTTACGTGCTCGACGAGGCCACCGGCGAGGTCGCGACCCTGCGCAGCGACCGCGTGGTGCTGGCGACCGGCGGCTGCGGAAAGGTCTATCTTTACACGACCAACCCCAGCATCGCGACCGGCGACGGCGTGGCCATGGCCTGGCGCGCGGGGGCGCGGATTGCGAACATGGAGTTCATCCAGTTTCACCCGACGTGCCTCTTTCACCCGCAGGCGCGGAGTTTCCTCATCTCGGAGGCGGTGCGGGGCGAAGGGGCGCGGTTGATCGATGGGAAGGGCCGCACTTTCATGGAGAAATACGACGCGCGGAAGGAACTCGCGCCGCGCGACATCGTGGCCCGCGCCATCGACGCCGAGATGAAGCGGACCGGCGCGCGCTGCGTGTATCTCGACATCACGCACCAGCCGGCGGAGTTCGTGCGCGAGCGCTTTCCCAATATCCACGAGACGTGTCTCGGCCTCGGGATCGACATCACGCGGCAGCCCATCCCGGTCGTCCCGGCGGCGCATTACCAGTGCGGCGGGGTGCAGACGGATGAAAATGGGGCGTCTTCGCTGCGCGGGCTGTATGCCATCGGCGAGGTCGCCTGCACCGGGCTGCACGGCGCGAACCGGCTCGCCAGCAACTCGCTGCTCGAAGCCTGCGTGCTCGCCCACCGCTGCTGCGCGGCCATCGCCAGCCAGCCGCCGCCCGCCGCCGACTCCGCGTTCGACGACCTCGCGCTCCCTGCCTGGACCAGTGGCGACGCCGTGGCCGTGGATGAGCTGGTGGTCATCTACCACAACTGGGACGAAATCCGCCGGCTGATGTGGGACTACGTGGGCATCGTCCGCACCGACAAACGCCTCCAGCGCGCCGCCGCCCGGCTGCGGAATCTGGAGCGGGAAATCGCGGAGTTTTACTGGGGCTACAAGCTGACCACCGACCTGCTGGAACTCCGCAATCTGGCAACCGTGGCCGCGCTGATCGTGGACTCCGCCCTGCTCCGCAAGGAAAGCCGCGGCCTCCACTACACCCTCGACCACCCGGAAACCTCCCCCCTGCTCTGCCGCCCGACTGTCCTTCGGCGCACCTAGGCAGGCAGGCCCGGACGCTGCTCTTACAGGGCAGAAACTTCATTTTCTCTCTGTATTTCCTCTGTAAAACGCCCCCGGCGACCCAAAATTTCCGCTTTACGCTCCTCCCACCTGCGCCTACCGGTACAGCTCAAATTCCTGAATATGAAAACAACTCTCCTGGGAATCCTTGCACCCGTCACCTCAATCCTGCTCGCGGTTTCGGCCAGCGCGCAGTCGCCTTATTCGAGCAGCGCCGACTTCGCCAAATACGCGATGAAGCTGCGCGAAAGCGCCATCCTCAAGATGGAACCGCAGGTCGTCATTCCGACGACTTCCCGGACGCTCGGCGTCGCCGCCAAGTACCCGTGGAAGACTCGCATCGTGACCACCATTTTCTGGATCGGCGAAGCTGCCGGTGAAAACAACCCGGTCCACAACATCAGCAGTTCGTGGGACCTCAACTGGCAGTCCAGCTACGGCGGCTACGACAACCCCAACGCCCGCCGCGGCTACATCCCTGCCGGCTTTATCCCGCGGCAAAATCCCTTCTACGTCGCACTGCCCTACAACGACGTGACCTCCGGAACAACCAAACCCGAGGCCCGCGTCGTCATCCCGTGGTTCCGCGAGGCGTTCACCGACGAGGGTAAATCCGTCTGTCGCGATCGCTGGGTAGCGATCCGCAATAGCTCCGGCAGAGTGTGCTACGCCCAGTGGGGCGACTGCGGCCCGTTCCGCACCGACCACTGGCAATACGTTTTTGGCAACGAACGTCCCAAGCCCAACCTCAACCAAGGTGCGGGCCTCGACATCTCACCCTCCGTCCGCGATTACCTCGGCCTGAGCAACACGGATGTCACCGATTGGAAGTTCGTCGATTTCCGCGACGTGCCCGGCGGCCCGTGGTCCACCTACGGCGACAACAATCACTTCGTCCAGCAGGCCCGCCGCACCGGCCAGCGCGTGGTCAGCAACGCCGGGGCTCCCGAAGGCCCGCTCCCCACCAAGAAGGACGCTCCGACCGTCATCTTGAAATAGGTGCGAGCCGGCCTTTTCATCAGCTTCGAAGGCACCGAAGGCTGCGGCAAATCCACCCAGATCCAGCGCCTCGCCGCCCGCCTCAGCGGTTTGGGGAAAAGCGTCCTGCTGACCCGCGAGCCGGGTGGCACCGAGATCGGCGAGCAGCTTCGTGAGCTGCTCCAGTTCTCCCAAGCCGGTCATGCCATGTGCGCCGAGACCGAGTTGCTCCTTTTCACCGCCAGCCGCGCCCAACTCGTTCGGGAGAAAATCCTCCCCGCCCTCGACACCGGCACCATCGTTCTGGCCGACCGCTTTCTCGACTCCACCACCGTCTATCAGGGCGTCGCCCGCCGCCTCGATCCGGCTCAAGTCCACGCCATCAACCGCTTCGCCGTCGGCCACTGCCTCCCCGCCGTCACCTTCATCCTCGACCTCGATCCCACCGCCGCCCGCGCCCGTCTGACCTCCCGCGCCGGAGCCCCGGACCGCATGGAAAATCAGCCGACTGCTTTCTACGACGCCGTCCGCTCCGGCTACCTCGCCCTCGCCTCGGAGCCAGATCCGCGCTTTCACCTCCTCGACGCCGCCCGCAGCGCCGACGAACTCGAAGCCGCCATCTGGCAGGAAATCCAGTCCCGCCTGACCTGATTTGCCACGCTCCGGCACTCTGCGGAAATTCCGTAAAATGGAGCTTGCCGTCCGAACTTCGCCCGCTACTTTCCCCGCCCCATGCCTCGATCCATCGCACGTCGCAAGACGAAAAAAGCCGCAGCCAAACGCCTCAAAGTCACTGGAACGGGCAAACTCATGCGCCGCAAACCCGGCCTGCGCCACCTCGCCTCGAGTAAGAGCTCCAAGCGCAAGCGCAAGCTCGGCAAAGACGGCCAGGTCCACGAGACCATGGTGGACCGCATGAAGGAACTGCTCCCGTTCGCGTAAACCAACGCGGCGTCTCGATCCCGCCACCTGCTCCGCCTCGCGGAGTGCCTCAGCGAATGAGGTCGGCGGGATCGCTCACTAAACGAACCATTCGCTGAACCAACTAGGAGGCCCGGGCAACCGGGTTTTACAAAACACATGGCACGCGCCACCAATGCTCCCGCCAGCCGGGAGCGCCGCAAAAAAGTCGTCGATCTCGCCCGCGGATTTCGCGGACGCCGCTCGAAGCTCTTCCGCTACGCGAAAGACGCCGTCTATAAAGCCCAACACTGGGCCACCGCGCATCGCAAGACCCGCAAGCGCAACTTCCGCATGCTCTGGCAGCAGCGTATCAACGCCGCCGCCCGCGCCCACGGCCTCACCTACTCGCGCTTCATCGAGGGGCTGAAAGCCGCCGGTATCGAACTCGATCGCAAGATCCTCGCCGACCTCGCCGTCACCGACGAAGCCGCCTTCACCGCCATCTTTGAAAAGGCGAAGGCCGCGCTCGAAACCAAACGCAACGCCGCAAAGAAGGCCGCGTAACCGTTTCATCAAACCAACTTCCGCAGCCTCGAACGCGCCCGCGTGTTCGGGGCTGCGCTGTTTCCAGCCTTGCGCTTTTTTCACCCACGGAAGCGCAGAGGACGCGGATGAACCCGGGGAAAGTCGGACAATGAAAAGCCATTCCTGATTTTCCTCTGCGCCCTCCGCGCCTCCGCGGTTAATCTCATCCCGCCTTTCCAATATGGACACCCAACTCGAAACTCTCCGCACCGCCGCCCTCGCCGAAATCGCCGCTGCCGCTGACGCCGACGCCGTCGAAGCCGCGCGCATCAAATACCTCGGCCGCTCCGGCGCAATCACCGCGATTAGCGACGGCATGAAGTCGCTCAGCAAAGACGACAAACCGCGCATCGGCAAACTTCTCAACGAAACCCGCACCGCCATCACGGCCGCGCTCGATGAACGCCAAGCCGCGCTCGCCGCCGATGCCGACGCCGCCGCTTTCGCCGGCACCGACGTCACCCTACCCGGCACCGCCCCTCGTCCCGGCTCACTGCACCCGATTACGCAGCTCCAGGACCGCGCCATCCAGATCTTCCGCCGCATGGGCTTCGCCCTCGCCGACGGCCCCGACATCGAGACCGAGTGGCATTGCTTCGACGCGCTCAACACTCCCGCCGACCACCCTGCGCGCAACGAGCAGGACACCTTTTACATGCCCGACGGCCGCCTCCTGCGCACCCACACCAGCACCATCCAGATCCGCACCATGGAGGCGTGCCCGCCGCCCATCCGCATCATCGCCCCCGGCGCCGCCTACCGCCGCGACGAAGTCGATGCCACCCACCTCGCGCAGTTCAACCAGATGGAAGGCCTCTACGTCGCCGCAGGCGTCAGCGTCGCCGACCTCAAAGGCACCCTCGAATTCTTCTTCCGCGAACTCTTCGGCCCCGACGCCCAGTTCCGTTTCCGCCCGCACTTCTTCCCCTTCACCGAGCCCAGCTTCGAGGTCGATATCAAAGCCACCGCCCTCGGCGCCGCCGACCGCTGGCTGGAAATCGCCGGCTGCGGCATGGTCGATCCCGCCGTCTTTGAAAGCATCAACGCCAAGCGCGGCGACACCGCCTTCGACTCCGAACGCTTCACCGGCTTCGCCTTCGGCTTCGGTCTCGACCGCCTCGCCATGATCATGTCCGGCACGCCCGACATCCGCGCCTTCACCGAAAACGACCTCCGCTTCCTCGCGCAGTTCTGAGCACGCGGCTGAGCGAAGATCACTCCGGTCTCGCTAACGGCGATGCTCTTTACGCTCCGTAGAACTCGCGGATCGCTGCGGTAAGGCCGGGAATGTCGAACTGCTTCGCCTCCACATCCACCGCAAGGCCGCGGTCGCGCATCGTCTGTGAAGTAATGGGGCCAATCGACGCGGTCTTCAGCCCGGCGGGCAGCGGGAGTTTCAGGGCGAGGAAGTTTTCCACCGTGGAAGAGCTGGTGAAGGTGATCATATCCGCCCCTTCCTCACGAAAACGCGCGATCCCGCCGCTCACGTCCTCAGTCTCAGGTACGGTGCGGTAGGCAATGGCTTCATCCACGATCGCGCCGAGCTTCGTGAGTTCGCGCGGGAGGACGTCCCGCGCCTGCTCGGCGCGGACGAGGAGGATTTTCAAATTCTCGACGGTGCATTCATTTTGGAACGCCTTCACCACGGATTCCGCGACGTATTCCTCGGGCTGCAGGTCCACGTTGAGATGAAACTCCCGCACCTTCGCCGCCGTCGCCGGTCCGATCGCGGCGATGCGCGTGCCGCCGATCTCGCGGGCGTCGTTGAAGATCTTGTAAAACATGTCAAAGAAGGCGGCGACGCCGTTCGGGCTGGTGAAGACCAGCCAGTCGTAGCTGTGCGCGTCCTGCACGAGCTGGCCGAACTCAAAGATGTCCTTCGGCGGTTCAATGCGAATCGTCGGCAGTTCAAAGACATCCGCACCCAGCGCGCGCAGCCCGCCGCTGAGCACGCCGGCCTGCTGGCGCGTGCGGGTGACTACGATGCGTTTGCCAAAAAGCGGGCGCGTCTCGAACCAGTTGAGTGAATCGCGCAGCTTCACCACGTCGCCGAACACCGCCACGGCAGGTGCTTTGAAACCACTCTCCGCGACCTTCGCCGCGATGTCGCCCAACGTGCCCCGCAGCGTCTGCTGCCGCCCCGTGGTCCCCCAGCGCACCAGCGCCACCGGCAGCGTTTTCGCCGCGCCGTGCTCCTGCAGTTTCGCGGTGATCGCGCCGATCCGCTCCACGCCCATGAGCATCACCTTGGTCCCCGGCGTGGACGCGATCTGCGCGAAATTAAGAGAGCTTTCGGCTTTGGCGGGGTCTTCGTGTCCGGTGAAAATGGTAAGCTGTGCCGTGTGGTCGCGATGAGTGACCGGGATACCCGCGTAAGCCGGGGCTGCGAGCGCCGAAGTCACGCCGGGGATGATTTCAAATTTCAGTTTCGCCTTGGCCAGCGCCTCCGCCTCTTCTCCGCCACGCCCGAACAAAAACGGATCGCCGCCTTTCAACCGAACCACTCTCTTGCCCGCCTTCGTCTTTTCCACCAACAGCGCGTCAATCTCCTCCTGCTTCAGCGTGTGTGCGCCTGCTTTTTTCCCGGCGTAGATGATTTCCGCATCGGCGGGAGCCCAGCGGAGGATTTCGGGATTGCAGAGGTAGTCATAGACGATCACCTCGGCACGCTCCACCACCTCCTTTACCCGCAGTGTCACCAGCCCGAGATCACCAGGTCCGGCTCCGGCGAGGTGACAGATTCCTTGAGTTTTCGGCAGGGCTTTTTTCATGAAAGGGCGCGCACCCTACTGCCGCCCACCGTCCGCGCCAAGCGGGGTTTTACCACCATCATCCCGGCAAAAAATACGGAGCGCCCGAGCCTTTCGACCCGAGCGCCCCGTAGCCCATGAAAAATCGTGTGTTTAGTTCGCCGCGAGGCGCTCACCCTGAGAGGCGACCGGGACTTTCGGCGTCGCCGGGCTCTTCGTGCGGACGGCCACGCTCGCCACGGCATTCGTGCTGCCGGTGTGACGGAAAGCAGCGTTCTTGGTGTAAGAATAAAGGGGCACGTAGGAGTCGGGGCTCATGGTGTCGAGGGCCACGGGCAGGGCGTTCATCGTGCAGTCCAGAATCCACCAGCGGCCCTCCCCCTGCCACAAAACCCACGCGTGGTTGATGCGGCTGTTGCGCTTCATTTTACCGATGACAAAGCGGGCGCTCGGATCTTGAAGTTGATCGCAAAGCCACAGCGCCTTGTCCTTGCAATCGCCTTCGCGATGCGCGGCGGTTTCATGCGGGAGCGCGGGATTGTAAGGATCGGTGTGAGTGTAGCGAAAACTGCGGCCCTGACGCATCAACGCGCTCACACGATCCATCGCCGGGGTGCTGCCATTGAGGGTGCTAAACACCTGCCGAACCGGGCTCATGTAAGCTTCGTATGGCGTGCGGGACACCACCGAACCGAGATCGACCACCGCCGCCGAGGCGCTGACTGGGAGAAGGGCGAGAGCGGCGAGAGAGAGGAGTGGCCGGAGTATATTCATAACATTTGTTATAATCTCCATACCGTTCTAGCGGATCGCGTGCCACGCTCCGCCAACGCCTTGGTAGTCCCGATTTTTCTCCGGCCTCTCTTCTGAAAACCTGCATCACCCCTAGCCGCGGTTCGCCGTCCTTTGCAGTCTTGCAACGGCGAGAATCAAAAAGGAGAGCTCCCGAGCGCGGACCTTCCCCGCCCCGATTTTAAGAGTAAACGGACCCAGCGATCCCACCGTTCAGGAACCGCCATCACTACAATGATGAGAGCCTCAGACTCCCGATTAACCTAAAAAGCGCCAGCACACGCGCCAAAATCCGCTCATTGCTGGGAAAGCCGTCCACCGACCGTTTGGCAACGCTCCCCTCGCGAATCTTCGGCTGCTACGCCTCGCGCGTGACGTTCACCTCTGAATGAGTGCAAGACGGTTCGCCAGCGACCCGCCTTCCGCGAGATTACTCAATCTTCTGCGTGCCCTTCGGCCCTGCCACAGGCGGATGCACGGCCATCACGGAAGCGCGCGGGTGCAGCGTGCTTGGCACAGGCTTGGGTCCTGATGTCGGCGCGGCCGGCGTCGGGGCCGCAGCGGGGACCGCCGGGACCGCACGAGGAAACGGTCGCACTCCGCTGCTCGTCTGCGCCGGAACTGCACTCACCGGCACGAGGCGCGCTGGCGGCGTCGCAGGCTTGGGTGGTGGAAAAGAGCGCGCCGTGGGCGCGGCCATAGGCACCACCGGCTTCGACACAGGTACCGCGGGCCGGGCCAACGGCACGGCAGGCCGACTCAGCGGCACCACGGGTGCAGGTAGGGGCAGTGGCACTGGAGCGGACACCGGTTCCGGCTCCGGCACAGTCGCCTCGGGCGCGGGCTCCCGCTCCACAACTTCCGCCGCCGGCACCTCATTCTTTCGCTGGGCCAGCTCCGCCTTCGTGGCATCCCACGCCTTTTGCAGGTTTTCGCGGTCGCGACGCAACACCGCAATCTCGCCTTTCAAACGCGCAACCTCCTGTTCCAATTGCTGCCGCCCCTCCGTCAATACCTCGCGCTCCGCCACCACCTTCATGAATTCCTCGCGGGCCACCGCATCGCCCGTCTGTTCGGTTGGTTTGGCCTCGCGCAGCGCCTTCACTTCCTCACGCACCGCCGCCAGCGTCGCCCGCAGCCCGGTGTTTTCCTGCCGCACGGCGTTGACCTCCTCCCGCGTCGGCACCGCCTCGCCTACTTCCGACGTCTCGACCGCCGGATCAAACTCACACTCGACCGTGCCGAACGTAATCTTGCAGGCCTCGCGCAGGTGAAAATCAGTCGCCGGCTGGCCGTTCACAAATGTCCCATTCGTCGAACCCCGATCGTGCAGCCGGTAATGCCCGTTTTCCAGAATCAGCTCCGCATGAAACCCAGAAATCGTGCGATCAATGATCTGGAGCGTGTTAAACGGGAGACGCCCGACGGTGACGCGAGGGCCTTGCAGCACCACGAGACCAGGCTCGCTTTGTTCGGGAAAAGGAATGCGGATGGAGGCCATAAAAAGCGTGGGGTTTTGGTGGAGTTTGGCAGGCTAGGACAACACGCTCGCCTGATCGTTCGATGAACTCCAGAACGGCGAACACCGCATTCTGCGCCCGACCATCCATTTCCGCAAATGGCAAGCACACGGGCCGGTCGGGCACGCTGCCCAACCGACCCCCTGTCCCCCTTTTCCTCAAATTAGGCCGAGCTTCATCTTCCCTGCTTCGCTGATCATCGCCTGATTCCACGGCGGGTCCCAAACGAGTTGCACATCGGCGTCGCCCACGCCGGGAACACTGAGGACTTTCGATTTCGCCTCGGCGGCAATCGTCGGGCCCATGCCGCAACCCGGCGCGGTCAGCGTCATTTTCACGTCCACCATCGCGCCCTGGCCGGGCCGCGGCGTGATGATGCAATCATAGACGAGGCCGAGATCGACGATATTGACGGGGATTTCCGGGTCGTAGCAGGTGCGGAGTTGATCCCACACGGCCTTGTCCTCGACCGGCCCGCTGGAGTCCGCTCCAGCAGCGGCGACGGGCAGGGGCGTGGCGGGTTCGAGGCCCAGCGCATCAGCGTCGGCATCGGCAATCCGCGCCAGCCCTTGGTTGGTGGAAACGGTGAAGCTGCCGCCGAGCGCCTGGGTAATGAAGACGGGCGAATCCTTCGGCAGGGTGATCGCCTCCCCGCTCGGAATGCGCGTAGCCGCACAGTCGCGAAGGAGGGTTTTGGTGGTGTTTTCGTGCATGGTGTTAAATCAGAGATGCCCAGTTTGCGGTTGGATGAATCGTCACGGCAATTCCTCCCCATTTCATGGGGTAAAGACATTCCATCGAACAATATTCATTGGCACGCGAAACCATACGTTGTCGTTGGCGGGCACGGAAACCGTGATAACCCGTCCGACACCGGGGTCAGCCTCAATCCAGCGATTCTCGCCAAGATAGGCCATGATGTGGACGCCGTTACTGGTAACCGCCAAATCACCCGGAAGAATCTTGGAGTGATCGAGTTGATTAACACTGGGCGTATCGAGAAGATGAACGGTGAGCCCGGCGTGCTTCTGGCCGAGTTCGTTCGCCGTCGTATCATGCCACCACAACGAGAGCGTTCGACGAACGAGACCCGGGTCGAGCGTGCGGACACCGCGAATGAAAAGGGAGTCGATGAGACCGCGTCGGATGAGGCCGGAGCAGTCAATACCCTTGGGACTTTCGCCGCCCCAATAGTAGGTCACGCCGTCGTAACGACGCAGGCCGGCGACATAATCGGTGCGGAGCGAGTCCGTGGTGGGAAGGCTGCGCGCCGGCAATGCTAAAAAACCAGCCGACAACAACGTCACGCCGATGAGCGCGAAGCGGAAAGGGCGAGAACGCCAGCAAAGAAAGATGAGTCCGAACCAGACGATAAAGAACAGCAGCGCCCCGCCCGCACGGGTGAATCGGTAACTGGTGGGATAAAGCACAACCGCTACGAATAGCGTCAACGCGGCCAGCCAGAGAAGCAGTGGCAAGCGGGTTTGCGCCGGTCCTTTCATCAGAAGTCCGCGGGAACGCCTTCTAAAGCTTGCTCGGGTTTTTCAGCACCACCTTCACCTTCTTCTCCGGCGCGGTGCCGCTGTGGAGTTGGTCAAAAAGGGTGGTCGCCTTAGGCGCAACAGGCTGGCCCACCGGGGCCGCGGCTGGCGATGGAGCGAGGGCAGAGCGCAGGGCCTCTTCGACGAGCTGGGCGCAGTGAATTTTCATCGGCGGCAATGCGCCGAGCGGCGCGGAGAGGTCGGCTCCGGACATGGTGAGCGCTTCGTCCACGGTCTTCCCGGCGATGAGTTCCGTGGCCACGCTGGCCACAGCGATGGCCGTCTCGCAGCCAAAGGTCTGGAAGGTGGCGCGGTCAATGACCTTCCGGCCCTGCGCGTCCTCCCGGAATTTCACCCACATGCGCAGCATGTCTCCGCAGTCCGCGCTGCCGACCGTGCCCACGGAATCGGCGTTCTCCATTTCGCCGACGTTCTTCGGATTGGCAATGGCGTCGTGGATGCGTTTTTCGAGGTCGGTGTTCATGGGCTGGTTTTGGCTGGCTTGAGCGGGCCGCAGTCTAATGCAGGTTCGGAATTTTGCGCCAACGCGATCATCTGAAGCAGGTGGAGGAAAAAACGCGCTGGCGAAAGAATCGCGAAAGAAAGGCGGGGCGCAGGCCGTTTCCCGCCCATGAAATTGTTCTTCGTCCTGCTGCTGATCGTCACCCTTCCCGCTTGCGGTCACGAGCCGGCAGCCGCGCGAGCCTTTGCTCCCCCGCCCCTTTCTCCACCCGCCGCGGAGGATTATACCGGAATGGTCGCGCGGCTCGCGGCCCAACGTCGCGCCCTGGAAGGCGAGCGCCGCCAGCACGGCGTGTCCGAACAATTGTTGGCCGAGGCGCGACTTCTCTACTGCCAGAGCTTCGCCGAACTCGCCGGACAATGGATGGGCACGCCGTGGGATTTCAACGGCACCACGCAAACGCCGCGCGTGGGCCAGATCGCCTGCGGCTATTTCGTCTCAACGCTGCTGCGCGACGCGGGGTTCGTGGTCGAGCGTTCGAGGCTGGGGCAGCAGGCGTCGGAGGTCATCGCCCGTACCATGACTACCCGCGAGTTCATGCGCGCGCGCAGCGAGGAGTCGCTCGACACATTTGTGGCGGCCTGCCGAAAGCATCCGCCCGGCGTCTATCTCGTCGGTCTGGATTTTCACACGGGCTACCTCGTGAACGACGGCGCGGAACTCTGGTTCGTCCATGCCTCCTATGGCCAGGCTGCGCGGTATGTGCTGGTGGAAAAGGCGGGCGAGTCCGCCTATCTCGGTAACTCGAAATATCGCCACGTCGCATTCCTCACCGAGGATCGCAATTTTTTGCTGGGGTGGCTGGCGGGGAAAAGATGGGTGACGGCGAGATGAGTGCGAGATTCGAGGCGTGGCTTTACTTCGCGGGAGGTTTGCCCAAAGTCGCCACGTTTTTCGCCCGCTGCGCGGGCTTCTTTTTTGCAAATGAAAACACTCAAGGTCGGCATCATTGGCGGCGGTCTCATGGGCCGTGAAGTGGCGTGCGCCATCGGGCGCTGGTGTGCGCTGGTGGATTTCCCCGTGCGGCTGGAGCTGACGGCGGTATGCGATTTGGTCGAGACGACGCGGGAATGGTTCCGGCAGGTGCCGACGGTGCGGCTGCTCACAGCGGATTACCACGAACTGCTGCGGAGTGATGTGGATTTTGTCTATGTGGCGGTACCGCATCATCTGCACGAGGCCGTGTATCTCGACGTGCTGCGCGCGGGGAAAGATCTGTTCGCGGAGAAGCCATTCGGCATCGACCTGGAGGCGGCACGGAAGATCCGCGACACGGCGCGCGAACTGGGGCGGTTCGTGCGCTGCTCTTCGGAGTTTCCGTTTCTGCCGGGGGCGCAAAAGGCGTGGCAATTCCTCCGCTCGGCGGAGTTGGGGCACTTGATCGAAATCCGCTCGGGGTTCTGGCATGCGAGCGATCTCGATCCGACCAAGCCGGTCAACTGGAAGCGGCAGAGCCAATTTTGCGGTGCGATCGGCGTGATGGGCGACCTCGGGATGCACGCGGTGCATTTGCCGCTGCGGCTGGGCTGGCGACCGAAGCGCGTGTACGCGCAGCTCCAGAAAATCTATTACGAGCGTCCCGATGGAAAGGGCGGCATGGCGGCGTGCGACACGTGGGACAACGCGCAGCTCCACTGCGAAACGGAAATCGCCGGCACGGAGGTGCCGCTGCACCTTTCGACCAAACGCCTCGCACCGCACGAGATGAATACGTGGTTCATCGAGGTGCTGGGCACGGAGCGCGGTGTGCGCTTTTCCACGAAGGAGCCAAAGACCGTGTGGCTCTTTGAGCGCCGCAAGGAGCAGGTCTGGGAGCGCTACGATGTCGGCCACGCGGCGAGCGCGTTCCCGGTGGTGACCGGCGGGATTTTCGAGGCCGGTTTTAGCGATTGCTTCCTCCAAATGTGGGCCGCGTTTGTGGCCGAGCGGGAGGGTCTGCTCGGCGGGCGTTTTGGCTGTGCGACACCGGACGAGGCGGTGGCGAGTCACGAGATTTTCGCCGCCGCGCTGAATTCCCACGCGGAACGCCGGGCAGTGGAGATTTAGCGCCGGGCTTCTGTCCGCTTGTGCCGCCAGGTCGGCAGAGTAATTTCGCCGCCATGCGCATCCCTTTTTCGCTCTGCTCCGCTCTGCTCGCACTGACGCTCACGGCTCGTGCCGATGTGGTGATGAAGAAGCAGGAGGATCGCGTGCGCGTGGAAATCGGCGGGGAGCTTTTCACCGAATATCGGTTCACCGGCGCGTCGCACGTTTACTTCTGGCCGCTGATCGGTCCCGGCGGTGCGCGGATGACGCGCGGCTGGCCGATGCAGGACACGCCCGGCGAGGAGCACGATCATCCGCACCATCGCTCGCTGTGGTTCGCGCACGGGCTGGTGAATGGCGTGGATTTCTGGAGCGAGCAGGCGACAGCCGGGGCCGGGGTTCAGAAGCTGCCGCTGGGGAAAATCGAGCATGTGAAGTTTCTGGAGGTAAAAGGCGGGGAAAAAGAGGGCGTGATTCGTGACGAGCTGAGGTGGGTTGCGCCCGATGGCAGGGTGTCGCTGACGAGCGTCCAGACGTTCCGGGTAGAGGATGGCGCGGAGCGGATCATCGACTTCACCATGACGCTCACCGCGGGTGAAAAAGACGTGGTCTTTGGCGACACCAAGGAAGGGACCATGGCGCTGCGCATCGCGGAATCCATGCGTTTGCTCGGCCCGGGCAAAAAGCCGGGCGCGGGAAAAATCGTGAACGCGGCGGGCGACGCGGATGGCAAGGTCTGGGGTCGGCGCGCTGCGTGGGTGGACTACGCGGGACCGGTGGATGGCAAGCTCGTGGGCATCGCTGTTTTCGAGCATCCGAAAAATCCCCGACATCCCACACGCTGGCACGCCCGCGACTACGGACTCTTTGCCGCAAATCCCTTTTGCGAGCGTGACATGGACAGGACGCAGCCGGCGGGCGCGGGCGATTTCAAACTCGAAGCCGGAAAGAGCGCGACCTTCAGCTACCGCATTATTCTTCACGCTGGCGACGCCACGCAGGCCAAGATCGCGGAGCGTTTCGCCGAATACGCCACCGCGGCCAAATAAGCGCATGAAGCTCCATGACGCCTCGCACAAAAGCACGAAGGCACTAAGAAGATCCGCTTCCGCGCGCTCATGCCTTTTGTGCCTTCGAGCGAACCCAACCAACAACCTCCAATGAACCAATCACGCCGCCACTTCCTCAAATCCTCCCTCGCCGCCAGCGCTGCGCTTTCGCTCCCGGCGCGGCTTTACTCCGCCGCTCAGGGCGCGAATGACGACATCCGCATCGGCATCATCGGCTTCAACGGGCGCGGACAGGATCACATCGGCAACTACCTCAACTGCAAAGGCGCGCGCATCGTGGCGCTCTGCGACGTCGATTCCACGGTGCTCAGCCGTGGCGTGGCGCAGCTCGCCGCGAAAGGCCACACCGTCACGCCTTATCAGGACCTCCGCAAAATGCTGGAGAGCAAAGAAATCGATGTCGTCTCCATCGCCACGCCCAACCATTGGCACGCGCTCGCGGCGATCTGGGCGATTCAGGCGGGCAAGGACGTGTATGTGGAGAAGCCCGTCTCGCACAACGTCTGGGAAGGCCGGCAACTCGTGAAGGCGGCGGATGCGCACGGCCGGATCGTGCAGATGGGCGTGCAGAGCCGCTCCGGCGCGGGTCTCGCGGCAGCGCTGGAGTGGGTGAAAGATGCGCCGCTCGGCAAACTGCAGTACGCCCGGGCGCTGTGCTACAAACCGCGTCCGAGCCTCGGCAAAGTGGACGGCGAGCAGCCGGTGCCGGCCACGATCGACTACGATCTCTGGTGCGGCCCGGCCGCGAAAACGCCGCTCTCCCGCAAGCGCCTGCACTACGACTGGCATTGGGTCTGGAACACTGGCAACGGCGACCTCGGCAATCAGGGCATCCACCAGATGGACATCGCGCGCCGCTTCCTCGGCGAGGATGCGCTCTCGCCCGCCGTCCTCGCGGTCGGCGGCCGCCTCGGCTATGTGGACGACGGTGAAACGCCGAACTCGCTCATCGTTTTCCACGACTACAAAAAAGCCCCGCTGATCTTCGAAGTGCGCGGCCTGCCGGACAAGGCGGGGAGCAAGGCCATGGACAAGTATCGCGGCTCGAGCGTGGGCGTCATCGTGCAATACGCCAACGGCCACATCCTCTGCCCGGATTACGACAACGCCATCGCCTTCGATGCCGATGGTAAGGAACTCAGGAAGTTTGTGAAACAACGTGCAGCCCGGCCCAAGGGCGAAGCGGCGGAGACCACGGAGAGCGAGCCGGAGGCCGAGAGCCACTACGGCAATTTCCTCGCCTGCGTGCGCAGCCGGAAGACCGCCGACCTGCACGGCAAAATCATCGACGGCCACATCTCCAGTGCCCTTTGCCACACCGGCAACATCGCCTATCGCCTCGGCCAAAAAGCCGCGCCCGACGCCATTCGCGAAAAGCTCCAAGGTAGCAAGGACGCGCTGGATTCCTTCGAGCGTCTGGCCTCCCACCTCACCGCCAACAACCTCGACCTCGCAACCGACCAGCTCACCTTGGGCGAACATTTGAAATTCGATCCGGCGACCGAGCGTTTCGTCGGCAACGCCGCGGCGGACAAACTCCTCACGCGCGAATACCGCGCGCCTTTTGTCGTCCCGGAGAAAGTCTGACCAACCAACGAAGCCTGCCGCCGAGATTCGGGCTTCCTTTGGTCCAGCCAAGCACCCACCTTTTTCCATGGCCCACGACCACAAAAAATGCGGCAACGATTGCCCGGAGCATTCCATCGACAGCGCTCTGGAGAAGCTGCGCGCCCAGGGATTGCGCGTCACCGAACCGCGCAAGGCCATGCTCGCCATGCTGATCCGCGAGCATGGGCCGTTCAGCGCCGATGAACTCCACAAACGCATGGGCCAGACCGGCTGTGACGTGGTCACCATTTACCGCTCGCTCCAGGCCATGGAGGAGGTCGGCGTGCTGCGGCGGTGCGACTTCGGCGACGGCGTTTACCGCTACGAATTCAACCACGGCGAACACCACCACCACCACATCATCTGCCGCGTCTGCCGCAGCGTGGAGACGCTGGACCTGTGCGTGGCCGACAGCCTGGAGCGGATGGCGCGTCAAAAGGGTTATCAAAAAGTGACGCACACGCTGGAGGTTTTTGGCGTCTGCGCCAAGTGCGCGGGGTAGCGGCGGGGCCGACCGGTCGCTGGTGATGAGCAAAGGGCACACGGTAACTGGCTGACGCGCCGGCCTGAGCGGGGAGAAAAGGAGCCGCGTACCTCCAGCCGCCGTCGTTTCCCATTCTCCGAAGGCGCTCAATTTTGTGGGTGTGGCGATGGCACCGGGGCATGAGCGGGCGAGGAAACGGGCATGCGCCCGCCGGACAGGTGAAGGACGTCACCCGCATACATTTGGAAGCTATTTTATTGCAATATATTGGCAACAAATGATTGACAACCCACTGTGTCATCGCTTTCCTCCGACCCGCTTAGCCAATGACCAATCGCGCTATTAAATTCATCGAACTGTCCGTGATCTCACATCTACCCAGCGGATCCGCTCGCTAAAATTTAATTGCAAGTATATAACATAATAGGCGTCTGGAAAAATATCGTTTTTGTCCCAAAGATCGGCCCTGTCATCGCATGAAAAAAGCCATCCTCACCCTCTCCCTCACCGCCACAATTGGCCGCACCGCCTTGGCCGCCGACGCCGCCACGGTTCTTGATGAAGTCGTCGTCACCGCCGCCCCACTGGAGCGCGCCGTTTTCGAGCTGGCCCAACCGGCCGCCGTGCTGCAAGGCGACCGCCTCACCCTCGCGCTCCAGCCCACGCTCGGCGAAACGCTCGCGCGCGTGCCCGGCGTCAGCTCCACCTACTTTGGCCCAGCGGCTAGTCGGCCCGTCATTCGCGGGCTCGATGCCGACCGCATCCGCATCTTGCAAAACGGCAGCAACACTCTCGACGCCTCGGCGACGAGCGTGGACCACGCGGTGAGCTTCGATCCGGTCTCCGTATGCAGCATCGAGATCGTGCGCGGCCCGGCCACGCTGCTCTACGGCCCGAACGCCATCGGCGGCGTGGTAAACGTGCTCGACCGGCGCATCCCCGACGAGCGGATCACCGTGCCGGTGCGCGGGAGCATCGAGGGAAAATACGGCTCGGTGAACAGCGAGCGCGGTGGCTCTTTCACGCTGGAGGGCGGCATCGGCGGCTTCGCCTGGCATCTCGAAGGCTACCAGCGCGCGACCGACGAGCTGCACATCCCCGACTTCGCCCGCTCCGAAGAATTGCGCCGCCGCGCGCCGCTGGAGGCCGGGGCAAAGGAGGCGCGCGACGTTTTGCCGAACAGCGACCTCCGCACCGAGGGTCTATCCGGCGGCGCGGCCTACGTTTGGGGGCAGGGCTATTTCGGCATCGCCTATTCCGGCTTTCACTCGAACTACGGCACCGTCGCCGAGCGCCAGGTGACGATTGATATGGAGCAGCGGCGCTTCGATTTTCGCGGCGCGTTCTTCGCCCCATTTGCCCACGTCAGGACGATCCAATACCGCGTTGGCATTTCCGACTATGAACACACCGAGTTCGAGGGCGCGCTGGTCGGCACAAAGTTTGAAAACGAAGGCTACGACGGACGCCTTGAGCTGACCCACGAAAAGCTCGGCCCGTTCGAGGGCGCGCTCGGTTTCCAGTCGGAAAAGAGCAACTTCTCCGCGCTCGGCGAAGAAGCCTTCCTACCGCCCGTCGAGACGCGCGTGAACTCGGTATTCGTCTTCGAGGAGGCGGCGTTCGATCCCTTCCGCATCCAACTCGGGCTGCGCTACGACCACATCGCCGTGGAGTCCTCGTCCACGGCCGGATTCGGTCGCGGTCAAAGCCGCACCTTTGACCACCTGAGCGCCTCCGCAGGCCTCATCTACACTCCCGCCGAAGGCTACGCCATCGCGCTCAACGCCGCCTTCACCCAACGCGCCCCGACCTATCAGGAACTGTTCGCCCGCGGTCCGCACGTCGCCACAAACACCTTTGAAGTCGGCGACTCCCGGCTCGGCACGGAGAAGGCCATCAGTCTCGACCTCGCGCTGCGCAGAAAGACCGGGCGAGTCACCGGCGCGGTCGGCGTCTTCTACCACCGCTTCACGGATTTCATCGGCCAGTTTGCCAATGGCGATGTCGTCGCGGGCGAAGAAGACGACCTGCCGGTGTCCGTTTATCGCGCGACCGACGCGGACTTTTTCGGCGGCGAAGCCGAGGTCACCTGGCACCTGCTGGCACCCGCGACCGAATCGCCGGCCACCGACCCGGACGGCAAGTCGCTCGCCGCTCCCGCACTCGCGCGGCCCGTGCTCGATCTCGAATTCAAAGCCGACTACGTCCACGCCACCGACCGCCACACGCACGACCCGCTGCCGCGCATTCCGCCTTTCCGCGCCAGCGCCGCACTGCTCTGGCAGCGCGACCGCTTCAGCGCCCGCGTGGAAGGCCAGTATAATGCGCGGCAGAATCGCACCGCAGACGACGAACTCCCGACCGAGAGCTACTTCCTGCTCAACGCCAGCCTCAGCTACCGCGCCACCATCGCCGGCACCGACGCGGATTTTTTCCTCAAAGGCGTGAACCTCACCGACGCCGAAGCGCGCCAGCATACGTCCTTCCTCAAGGACATCGCCCCCCTCGGCGGGCGCGGTGTCGTGTGCGGTGTGAAGCTCACCTTCTAAACGCGTTGGCCACGAATCGCGGCGGCCCGGACTCCGGTTGACAGCGCGGCGCGCGTGCGTCACGAAGCGCGGCAAATGAAGCTCTACACGCGGATCTGCTACGCCAGCCTTTGCCTCGCGACGGTGGCTCTGGCCGATCCCGTTGCCATGAAAGCGCGCGTCGAGGAGCCGGCCCTCCAGGAGACGATGGGGGGCTGCTCGCTGAAATGTGCTTTCGCATGGAGCGTAGAGGTGCTCGCCGCCGGCGGGCAAAAGGCGGCGACAGCGAAAAAGCTCAACGACGAAAATGCCGAGACCGCATGGCTGGCAGATGCCGGAACCACCGGTGTCGGCGCAAAATTGCGACTCGTATTTCCCAAGAAACTGAAACCTGAAATGGAGGGAAATACGCCGGTTTACGGTCTGGATATCATCAACGGAATCTGGGCCAGCGAGCAGCAGTGGAAGATCGCTGCCCGCGTGAAGCGAGCGCGGGTTTACTACCGCGACAAGCCAATCGCCGACGTTACTTTCGCGGATAGCCGCCGCTGGCAGCGGGTGCTTTTTCCCGACGTATTTGTGCGGTCCGGCGATTCGATGACTTTCGAAATTCTGGAGACCTATCCCGGCGAAAAAGGCACGCCGGTGGCCCTCACCGAAATCGTGCTCCAAGGCGCGCACTGACCACCGCAAGGCACCGCAGCGCTTGCCTCCGCAGCCGGTCATCGGGTATCGCCAGCCATGCGCTTCCTCTCAATCCTCCCCGCCGTCCTTTTTGTCGCCAGCCTCCACGCCGCCCCGCTCGCTCCCATCCCGCTCTGGCCGGAGGGAGCGCCCGGCGCGCTCGGCGAGAAAGACGACGACAAACCCACGCTCACCGCCTTCCTCCCCGCGCCGGAAAAAGCCACGGGCGCAGCCATCGTCATCTGCCCCGGCGGCGGCTACGGCGGACTCGCCCCGCACGAAGGCGCGGGCTATGCCGAATGGCTCGCGGAGAACGGCATCGCCGGGATTGTTTTGAAATACCGCCTCGGCTCGAAGGGTTACCGCCATCCGGCGATGCTCAACGACGCCGCGCGCGCCGTGCGTCTCACGCGGGCGAAGGCCGACGAGTGGAAGATCGACGTGAAGCGTGTGGGCATTATGGGCTCCAGCGCCGGCGGGCATCTCGCCTCCACGCTGCTGACGCATTTCGATGCCGGCAAAGCGGACGCCACCGACCCCATCGAGCGCCTCAGCTCACGGCCCGACCTCGGCATCCTGTGCTATGCCGTCATCTCGATGGGGCCGAACACCCACGGCGGCTCGAAGAACAACCTGCTCGGCAACAACCCCGCGCCGGAACTCGTGGAACTGCTCTCGAACGAAAAGCAGGTCACCAAGGAAACCCCGCCGTGCTTCATCTGGCACACCTGGGAGGACAGCGCCGTGAAAGTGGAGAACTCCCTGGAATTCGCCACCGCGCTGCGCAAAGCCGGCGTGCCCTTCGACCTGCACGTTTACCAAAAAGGCGGCCACGGCATGGGCCTCGGCGGCCGGGCCGGCGCCCTGCATCCGTGGGCGGCGGACTGCCTGTTCTGGCTGAAGGCCCGCGGCTTCGCGAAGTAGCGGCCCCCGCTAGTACACGCCCTCGACGATCTTCTTCTCCATCGCGCCAAAGGGCCGCACCTCGGCCACGCCGTCCCAGGCGTAGGGCGCGCGGGGTTTGCGGCGCAGCGCCTCGTCGCGCTCGAGAAAGCGCGGCATGAAGAACTCCTTCGTCAGCGTGGTCAGTTCCACGCGGCCCCAGGTGTCGTAGTCCACAGTCTTCGCCGTGTCTTTCGGATCCACCACCCGGAGCACCGCGCGCGGCTGCGGGGCGTAGTAGGTGATGGAAAAATTGTCCTCGGGCAAAAGCGGGACGCTGGCCGCGAGACCCATGAGCGTGTTGCCGTAGGTCGGGTAGAAACCGATGCGCCCTTCCAGCACTTCCTCCACGATGAACCTCACGTATTGCGGCAGCATCGTCGTGCCGCCGCAAAAGACGCCGCGGATGCCCGCCGCGAAGATGTCCACCTTCTCGGCGAGCGCTTCGAGTAGCTTCGGCGTGGTGAAAAGCCCGCTCACCTTGCGGTGCTTCAGGATCACCGCCGCCTGATCCACGACGTGATCCATATACTGCCGCGCCACGTCGAACTGCTTGGCCGCGATCAGCTTCTTCACGAAGCGCGGATCGAGGTCGATGAAGTAGCACGAACTCCCGCGCACATTCGCCAGATGCTCGATCGCCAGCCGCAGCCGGCGCGGCCCCGTCGGCCCCATCATCAGCCACGCGCCGCCGCGCGGAAAATGCTCGTCGCTCACCTTCTCGCTGAACTCCGAGTAATCCACGCGGAAGTCATTCCAGCCGATGCGCTGCTTCGGCATCCCCGTCGTGCCGCCGGTCTCGAAAATGTTGAACGGCTTCCCCTTGAACTCCGCCGGCACCCACACCTCCGGCTGCAAATCGCGCAGCCATTCGTCCTCGAAATGCGGGAACTTCAGCATGTCGGCGAACGACTTGATCTCCGCGCGCGGGTCGAAGTTCTTCTTCGCCCAATCCAGCCAGAACGGGCAGCCGGTCTCCGGCGAAAAATGCCAGGCGATGATCTCCTGGAGATGGGCTTCGAGTTGGGCGTGGGCTTGTTCGGCGGTTTGCATGGTTGGTGGAAAGGCGGCGCAACGAGTTACTCGTGCGGTTCGAGTTCCTGCGGCGGCTCCGGCAGCCAGTGCGTCAGCACCGCGCCGAGCAGCGCGTAGCCGCCGGCCACGATCGCGCCCATCACGGCGATCTTCGCCGCGCTCGGCGGAGTGGACGCCGACAGCGTGATCGTGAACCACGCCGCCGCCGTGCCGATCACCCGCCCGCCGATGTTCGCCGCGAAGCTCTCCCCCGTCCCGCGCAGATGCAGCGGAAAGACCCGCGGGATGTAATTTCCCCAGAACGAAAACTGCGCCACCGTCAGCAGCCCCGCGAGGAAGATGCCCGCCTTCACCAGCCCCAGCGTATCGCCACCGAGGTTGCCCGAGATCCACCAGAAAAAGAACGGCACGAAGAGCAGCGCCGGGATTTGAAAGACGCGCAGCAGCGCCCGCCGGCTCACGATCATCGTCGCGAGCACCGCAAAGATCACCCGCCCGACCAGCCCGCCCAGTTCCTGCGCGGTCGAGACCTTCGCCACCGCCTCGTCGCTCGCGTTGCCCGCGATCTGCCGCTTTTGCCCCGGCGTCAGCTCCGGTTTGCCCGCCGCTTTCGCCTCCGCCACCGCCTTGCCCACCGCCGCTTTCGCCGTGGCGATGATCTCCTTCTGCCCGCGCTCCGCCGGCGTCCCGATCCCCGCCGCGCCGATGATCTGCGGGAGCTGCTGGATCGCCCCAAAGGCGATGCCGTAGCTCGCCGCGAAAACCAGCGTCGTCACGACCGTCGTCCGCACCAGCGCCGGGCTGAACAGCTCCGCGATGCTCGGCCGCTTGAGTTGGCCGCTCTCCCGCTTCCGCGCCCACTCCGGCGACTCCGGCAGGAAAGGCCGAATGAGTATCAGCGGCAGCGCCGGGATCACGCCCGAGATCAGCGTATAGCGCCACGCCTCGTGCCCGCCGTGGATCGCCGGCAGCCCCAGCGCCCACTTCGCCGCCGCGAGATTCGCCACCGCCACCAGGATCCCCCCCAGCGACGAAAACGCCTGCGTGTAGCCCAGCACCTTCTCCCGCTGCTGCGGCTCCTTGAAAAGCTCCGCCAGCCACGCCACCGCCGCCACAAACTCCACGCACACCCCGATGAAAACCAGACAGCGGAAAACGAGCAACTGCGGCAGCGTCTGCGCGAACCCCGCCGCGCACGCCGCCCCGGCATAGAGCAGAATGCTGAACGTCAGCACCCGCCGCCGCCCCAGCAGATCCGTGAGATACCCCCCGAGCAGCCCGAAAACCCCGCCCGCGATCGCCGGCACAAAGAACAGCATCCGCGCCCACTGCACATACCGCTCCCCGCCCGGCAACCATTGCGCCATCGCCTCCGTCCGCGCCATACCCCCCGCCACCATCTGCTCCACCAGCGGCGCGCTCAGCGCCGCCATCGCCGGCTTGATGATCAGCGGCAGCATCAGCAGCTCATAGATGTCGAAAGCGAAGCCGATCGACGCGATCACGCAGATCAGCCACTGGGTGCGGGTCAGGCCCGGCGAGGAAGAGGAGGACATGAGGCGTGCGGAAAGGGCGCTCTTTCTACGCACCCGTAGCATCACCCGCAACGCCATTCTTCCCGCGCACCCGCCCCGCGCACCCGCCCTCGTCACACCCTCCGGCAGTTTGCCGCTTGGCGGGTGGGGTGGGCGGGGGTAAAGGGGGGGCGTGAATGACGTTGCGCCCTTGTCGCCGGAGGTTGTGCCCCGCGGGCGCTGGGTGGGGCGCGGGCTGCTGCTGCTCGCCCTCGCCGCCACCGCCTGGGTCGGCTGGCGCGAATACGACCATCGCGCCGCCATCCGCGAGGCGGAGGCCGCGGGCTACGAGTGGGAGGTCCGCGAGCCCATCGGCCTCATCCGCGCCGACTGGAACGCGGCTTTCCGAAAGGAGACTTGGACGGAGGGCTACTGGCGGCTCGACGTCGGTAAGGACCGCGACCTCGCCAGCCTCCGCCCGCTCCTCCTCCGCCTCCGCCCGACGGAGCTGTTCGCTCCTGCCTGCAAGGACGCAAACCTCGATGCCCTCCAGGGCCTCTCCGACCTAAAAGAACTCTACCTCTTTGGCTGCCCAGCCCTGCAAAACGTGGACGGTCTCAAGGGCCTCTCCGGTCTGCAAAAGCTCGTTCTTCAAGGCTGCCTCACCCTGCAAAACGTGAACGGCCTCAAGGGCCTCTCCGGCCTACAACGGCTCGACCTCAACGGCTGCCCAGCCCTGCAAAACGTGGACGGCCTCAGGGGCCTCACCGGCCTTCAATACATCGACCTCAGCTACTGCAGCTCCCTGCAAAACGTGGACGGCCTCAAGGGCCTCTCCAGCCTGCAAACGCTCGACCTCTACATCTACCCGAAGCTCCCGGCCACGGTGGAGGCGGAGCTGCGCGCCGCTTTGCCAAAGACCACGATCAATCCCATTCCCGGTAAAGACCCGTAGCGCCGGGCGGGCTCCGGCGGCGGTGGGAGGCCGGGCGGTGCTGAGGGCGGCGGTGGTTTGGGGCTTGGCGGGTGGGGTGGGCGGGGGTAAAGGGGGGGCGTGAATGACGTTGCGCCCTTGTCGCCGGAGGTTGCGCCCCGCGGGCGCGGGGTGGGGCGCGGGTTGCTCCTGCTCGCCCTCGCCGCCACCGCCTGGGTCGGCTGGCGCGAATTCGACCGCCGCGCCGCCATCCGCGAGGCGCGGGCCGCGGGCTGCACTTGGCAAGTCAGCGAGCCCATCGCCCTCATCCGCGCCGACTGGCACGCGGCCTTGCGCAAGGAGACGTGGACAAAGAGCTTCTGGCAGCTTGATGTCGGCAGGGGCCGCGACCTCGCCAGCATCCGCCCGCTCCTCCTCCGCCTCCGCCCGACGGCGCTGTTCGCCTGGGAGAGCAAGGACGCGAACCTCGACGCCCTCCAGGGCCTCTCCGGCATTAAATACCTCGACCTCCACGACTGCAACGCCCTGCAAAACCTCGACGCCCTCAAGAGCCTCTCCGGCCTGAAAACGCTCAGCCTCATCGGCTGCCCCTCCCTGCAAAACGTGGACGCCCTCCAGGGCCTCGCCGGCCTGCAAGAGCTCCACCTCAGCGCCTGCACCGCCCTGCAGAACGTGGACGCCCTCAAGGGGCTCTCCCACCTGCAATACCTCGACCTCAGCAGCTGCCCCGCCCTGCAAAATGTGGACGGCCTCAAGGCCCTCTCCCGCCTGCGATTCCTCGACCTCAGCGGCTGCCCCGCCCTGCAAAATGTGGACGCCCTCAAGGGCGTCCCCGGCTTGAAAGACCTCGACCTCCGCGGCTGCCCGAAGCTCCCGGTCACGGCGGTGGCGGAACTGCGGGCCGCTTTGCCGACGGCCACGATCCGTTCCGATTGAGCGCGGGAGGGCGGCGGTGGTTTGCGGCTTGGCGGGTGGGGTGGGCGGGGGTAAAGGGGGGGCGTGAATGACGTTGCGCCCTTGCCGCCGGAGGTTGCGCCCCGCGGGCGCTGGTGGCTGCGCGGGCTGCTGCTGCTCGCCCTCGCCGCCACCGCCTGGGTCGGCTGGCGCGAATACGACCACCGCGCCGCTATCAGCGAGGCGTGGGCGGCGGGCTACGGCTGGACAGTCCGCGAGCCTATCGCCCTAATCCGCGCCGACTGGCACGCCGCTTTCCAAAAGGAGACTTGGACGTGGAACTACCGGCGGCTGTACGTCGGGCCGGGCCGCGACCTCGCCAGCCTCCGCCCGCTCCTTTGCCGCCTCCGCCCGACGGACCTGACCGCTTACGAGAGGAAGGACGCGAACCTCGACGCCCTCAAGGGTCTCTCCGGCCTGCGGGGGCTCTACCTCAGCGGCAGCCCCGCGCTGCGAAACGTGGACGGCCTCAAGGGCCTCTCCAGCCTGCAAGAACTCTACCTCGGCAGCTGCACCGCCCTGCAAAACGTGGATGCCCTCAAGGGCCTTTCCGGCCTGCAAGAGCTCTCTCTCGGCGGCTGCACCGCCCTGCAAAACGTGGATGCCCTCAAAGGGCTCTCCGTCCTGCGATACCTCGACCTCAGCGGCTGCACCGCCCTGCAAAACTTGGACGCCCTCAAGGGCCTCACCGGCCTGCAAAGCCTCAACCTCAGCTACTGCCCGAAGCTCCCGGCCGCGGCGGTGGCGGAGTTGCACGCCGCTTTGCCGAAGACCGCCATCTATTCTGACGCCGCGCGGTAGGGCGGCGGGTGGTTTGGGGCTTGGCGGGTGGGGTGGGCGGGGGTAAAGGGGGGGCGTGAATGACGTTGCGAACTTGCCGCCGGAGGTTGCGCCCCGCGGGCGCTGGGTGGGGCGCGGGCTGCTCCTGCTCGCCCTCGCCACCACCGCCTGGCTCGGCTGGCGCGAATACGACCGCCGCGCCGCCATCCGCGAGGCGGAGGCAGCGGGCTGCGCGTGGATAGTCTGCGATCCCATCGCCCTCATCCGCAAGGACTGGCACGCGGCTTTCCAAAAGAAGACTTGGACGGAGAGCTTCTGGTGTCTCAATGTCGGCGCGGGCCGCGACCTCGCCAGCCTCCGCCCGCTTCTCCTCCGCCTCCGCCCGACAGCGCTGCTCGCTCCCGCCTGCAAGGACGCTAACCTCGACGCCCTCAAGGGCCTCTCCGGCCTGCAAGTGCTTTACCTCGACGGCAGCACCGCTCTGCAAAACGTGGACGCCCTCAAGGGTCTCTCCCGGCTGCAATCGCTCACCCTCAGCGGCTGCCCTGCCCTGCAAAACGTGGACGGTCTCCAGGGCCTCGCCGGCCTGCAAGAGCTCGCCCTTAGCGGCTGCCCCGCCCTGCAAAATGTGGACGGGCTCAAGGGTCTCACCGGCCTGAACACGCTGGACCTCACCGGCTGCCCCGCCCTGAGAAATGTGGATGCCTTCAAGGACCTCATCGGCCTGCAAAAGCTCACCCTCCGCGGCTGCCCCGCCCTGCAAAACGTGGACGCCCTCAAGGGCCTCGCAGGCCTGAAAACGCTCTGGCTCATCGACTGCTCCAAGCTCCCGGTCTCGGCGGCGGCGGAGCTGCGCGCCGCTTTGCCCAAGACCGAGATTGAAATCGCTTGCTACATAGACCCGTAGCTCCGGGGCGGGCTCCGGCGGTGAGGGCGGGCGGGATCTTTGGCTTCCGGGGCGGTCTTGCTCCGGGCTGGGGGAGGGCGAAGTTTGGGCTTGCCAGGCGGCGGGGGCGGTGGTGGGGTGGGCGCGTTCCCCCATGAACTTCTCGATCCCCACGGCGGCGGCGCGATTTGATCTGGGGTGCTGCGTGCCGGGATTCGGCGGCGGGGAGGTGGGCAAAGGGGAAGGTTTGGGCGGTCTGGGACGCTTTTTGATGGATAAATTCTATCCGTGCGACCGCTCGCCCAACCCGTGCGACCACTCGCCCAGCCCGTGCGACCACTCGCCCAGCCGGTGCGACCACTCGCCCAACCCGTGCGACCACTCGCCTACCCCGTGCAACCGCTCGCCCAGCCCGTGCGACCACTCGCCCAGCCCGTGCGACCACTCGCCCAGCCGGTGCGGCCACTCGCCCAGCCGGTGCGGCCGCTCCCCCAGCCCGTGCGACCGCTCGCCCAACCCGTGCGACCACTCGCCAAGCCGGTGCGACCGCTCGCCCAGCCGGTGTGACCGCTCGCCCAGCCGGTGCGGCCACTCGCCCAGCCCGCGCGACCTTTTCCCTCACCCGCCCACCCCTTTCCGCGACGCGGCAAGACGATTCCCGCGGTCTTGGCCGCAACCATTCCGGCGAGAACGCCAACGGCGTTCCATCGGCCAGCCCAGGGTTGCGAGGCACGAGCTACCCGGGGGGCCCGAGAGAAATGGAGCCAACCCTGAAGGGGTTGAAGCGTGGCGGTCGCGCCAGCGGATCAAACCCTTTCAGGGTTCATCCGTATTTTGCCACATCCCCCAGGGTAGCGCGCGGCGCGCAACCCTGGGCTGGATGATGGAACGCCGGCGGCGTTTGCAGACCCCACGCACGCAGCGCGACTGGACAAGGCCAACGACCACTCAGCACAGCACCACCAACACCCCAACCAAGAGCGCGCGGCGCGCCACCCTGGGCTGGCCGATGGAACGCCGTCGGCGTTCGCAGACCCCTCACCCGCCCACCCCTTTCCGCGACGCAGTAACAACCCAGCAAAGCACCAACAACAACCAAACCTAGAAAGCAATCCTATGAGCACCACATGGCAACTCGTCCATCAACGCGGCCAGCAGACTGTGGCCGTCTGGCAGCATTATGCCGATACCTTCACGGTCGGCACGCTGACCCTCAATAACTTCAACTCCGCCGTGGCGGCGCTGCCCACCATGTCGCAGGCCGTGGCGACGCAGCAGGATGCGCTCGATGACGCCCGCGCGGCGCGCGATGCCACGGCGGCGACCATCCGCGATCTCGCCGTGCGGATGCCGCGCAAAATGGACGGCGATCTCGTGGCGACGGATGCCCTCCAGGACGATCTCCGCGACGTGCGGGTCATCGAGATGAACGGGCTGGAATCCATCATGATGCGCGGGCAGCGCGTCCTTTCCCTCTGGAAAAAATACAATCTCCGCCTCGTGGCCGCCGCGCAGCCGGCGCTGCTCGTGGGCGGCACCGCCGCCGCCGCGCTGGAGACGGCGCTCGGGCAGTTGCCCGTGCTGACGCAGCAGGTGGAGGATGCCCGCTCGGTGCTCGGCGACGCGCGCAACGCCCTGCGCGCGCAGTCCGCCCTGGTGGATGCCGACAGCAAGCGCTGGTACGCGGCCTGGCAGGGGGAATTCGCGCCCGGTTCGGCGGAGATCGCGGCGCTCTCGCAGATCGACACCGGCTCGCCCACGCCGGAGCCGGAGGCGCTGGAAATCGCGTCGCTGGCCGCCGCGGGGGCGGGCGCGGTGCTGGTGACCTACGCCGCGGACGGCGGGGCGCACGCGACCACGCTGGTGCTGGAGTGGAAGCTGCCGGCGGAGGCGGAGTTTGGCCACGCGGAGCCGGTCGCGCGCCCGGCGCAGACGGTGACTTCGCCCGCGTTCGCCGGCCAGCTCGTGGCGATGCGCACGCTGGGGAGTAATTCCTCCGGCGCGACGCCGAGCGCGGTGGCGACGGTGCAGATGTAGCCGCGCGAGGGCGAATGACGAATGACGAGTGGGGAATGACGAACTCCCCCGGCCGGGGGCAGGGCGTCATGGGACATTCCGAGATCGTTCGTCCGGATTGGTGACCTCGACCTGCGGGTGGCCCTTCTTGAATACCGCCACCGCCTCCGCGCTCAGCCCCGAACAGCCGGCGAGGTCGAGCGTGTGCAAATGCGCGAGGCCGGCCAGCGGGGTGAGGTCCGTGACGCCCGGGCAGCGGATGAAGTAAAGCGCCTGCAACTGCGCGAGGCCGGCCAGCGGGGTGAGATCCGCGACGCCCGGGCTGCCGTTGAGGTAAAGCACCTGCAACTGCGCGAGGCTGGCCAGCGGGGTGAGGTCCGCGACGCCCGTGCAGTCGTGGAGCCAGAGTTGCTTCAACCGCGCGACGCCGGCCAGCGGGGCGAGGCCTTTCACGTCCGAGCCGCTGAGGCTGAGATTCCGCAATCGGGTGAGCCCACGGAGCGCGTCCACCTGGCGGCATCGGACGACCGTCAAGTCCGTCGGGTCGAGGCGCAGGAGCAGGGGCCGGAGCGGGGCGAGGTCGGTGCCGGCGGGCAGCAGCAGCCTCCGCTGGCGCTGCGTCCAGGTGGCGGGGCGGAGCGCGGCGCGCCAGTCCGCGCGGATGGCGACAAAGGGCGTGGGGCTTTCCCGAAAGTCGAACCCCGCCGCCCGCGCCTCGCGCACCGCGGCGCGGTAGTCATAAGCCCGCCACCCGCTCCAGCCGCAGGCGGCGACCACGGCGACCAGCATCGCCCACCCCAGCACCCGCCAAGCGCCGCCCCTGGCGGGCATGGTCGGCAAGTCATCCTTCATGCCCCGCAGCATGACCGGCCCCACCTCCCCCTGTCAGCGCAATTTTCCTCTCCCGCCCCACGCCGAGACCGGGAATGACGAACTTCCCCAGCCGGGGTCATCCGGTCATTGGGCCTGAACGCGCTGCCAGTCCGGGCCGATGAGCATGACCTGCGGGTGGCCCTTCTTGAAAGCCGCCACTGCCGCCGCGCCCAGGCCCGTGCAGTCGGTGAGGCCGAGCGTGCGCAACTGCGCGAGGCTGGCCAAAGGGGCGAGGTCTGCCACGCCCGTGCAGCCGTCGAGGTAGAGCCACTGCAACTGCGCGAGGCCGGCCAGCGGGGCGAGGTCTTTCACGTCCGAGTCGGCGAGGGCGAGATACCGCAGTCGGGTGAGCCTGCGGAGGGCGTCCACATGGCGGCATCCCCTAACCGTCAGCTCCGTCGGGTCGAGACGCAGGAGCAGGGGCCGGAGCGGGGCGAGGTCGGTGCCTCTGGGCAGGACCAGCTCCCGCTCGCGCACCGTCCAGGTATCGAGGCGGAGCGCGGCGCGCCAGTCCGCGCGGATGGCGGCCCAGGGCGTGGGACTTTCCCGAAAGTCGAACCCCGCCGCCCGCGCCTCGCGCACCGCGGCGCGGTAGTCATAAGCCCGCCACCCGCTCCAGCCGCAGGCGGCGAGGGCGAGGAGGAGCAGCCCGCGCCCCACCCAGCGCCTCCGGGGCGCAACCTCCGGCGGCATGGGCTCAACGTCATTCACGCCCCCCCTTTACCCCCGCCCACCCCACCCGCCAAGCCCCAAACCACCCCAGACCTACCGCGTGGGGCCAAAAAGGATGACCGCCATCGGCAAAGCAGCGCGCAGCTCCGCCAGCGCCGTGTCCGGGAGCTTCGGGCAGTCGTGGAGGTTGAGGTATTTCAGGCTGGAGAGGCCCTTGAGGCCGTCCACGTTTTGCAGGCCGGGGCAGCTACGGAGGTAGAGCTCGTGCAGACCGGAGAGGCCCTTGAGGGCATCCACGTTCTGCAGGCCGGAGCAGTAGCCGAGGTCGAGTTCCTTCACGCGGGTGAGGCCCTGGAGGCTGTCCACATTTTGCAGGGCGGTGCAGCCGGTGAGGTTGAGCGTTTGCAGGCTGGTGAGGCCCTTGAGTCCGTCCACGTTTTGCAGGGCGCGGCAGCAGGTAAGGTGGAGGTGTTGCAGGTCGGAGAGGCCCTTGAGGGTGTCCACGTTTTTCAGGGTGCAGTAGGAGAGGTCGAGGCGTTGCAGACCGGAAAGGCCCTTGAGACCGTTCACGTTCTGTAGGGCGGTGCAGGCGCGGAGGTAGAGCGTTTGCAGGCTGGTGAGACCCTTGAGGGCGTCCACATTTTGCAGGGCGCGGCAGTCGATGAGGTCGAGGTGTTGCAAGCCGGAGAGGTTCTGGAGACCGTCTACGTTTTGCAGGGCGGTGCAGCCGGCAAGGTTGAGCTTTTTCAGGCCGGAGAGGTTCTTGAGGCCGTCCACGTTTTGCAGGGCGGGGCTGGAACTGAGGGTGAGGTATTTCAGGCGGGAGAGACCCCTGAGGGCGTCCACGTTTTGCAGGGCGCGGCAGCCGGCGAGGTTGAGCGTTTGCAGGCCGGAGAGGCCCTGGAGGGCGTCGAGATTCGTGTCCTTGCAGGCGGGAGCGAAAAGCTCCGTCGGGCAGAGGCGAAGGAGGAGCGGGCGGAGGCTGGCGACGTCGCGGCCCGTGCCAACATCGAGCCGCCAGTAGCTCTCCGTCCAAGTCTTCTTTTGGAAAGCCGCGTGCCAGTCGGCGCGGATGAGGCCGATGGGCTCGCGGACCTTCCACGTGCAGCCCGCCGCCTCCGCCTCGCGGATGGCGGCGCGGTGGTCGTATTCCCGCCACCCGCTCCAGCCGCAGGCGGCGAGGGCGAGCAGGAGCAGCCCGCGCAGCCACCAGCGCCCGCGGGGCGCATCCTCCGGCGGCAAGGGCACAACGTCATTCACGCCCCCCCCTTTACCCCCGCCCACCCCACCCGCCAAGCCCCAAACTGCCGCGGAGCGCGCGCGTGCGGGGTTCGGCACCGGGGAGCGGGCCGCGCCGGGGGCTCGGGGCGCTTTCGGGAATTGCGCTCGCCGGATTTCCCGGCCCTACTCGGGTATGAATTCCAGCCGGACGGGCAAAGACCTCTACAAACAGTTGCGCGCGCTGCCGTGGGCGCGGCTGTGGACGGAGGAGGTCGGGCGCTTTGACGCCGCGAGTGCGCGGGAGCGGTTTGAAAGGGTGGCGGTGATTCGCGCGGTGGGCGTGGTCTTTGCCGAGTCCGGCCCGGCGGCGCAGGCGGAGGAGGTGAAGGGCTGGTTGCGCGGGCTGCTGCGCGACCCGGAGGAAAAGGTGCGCCGCTATGCCATGGCCGCGCTGCCGAAGATCGGCGCGGGCGCGGGCGAGGAGGCGGAGCTGCTGGCGCTGCTGCGGCAGACGACGAGCGCGCGGGAGGAGAAGTTTCTCGGCCAGACGCTGGATAAGATCGGCGGCGCGGCGACGCTGGAGACGATCGAGAAGGCGGGCGGTTTCTCGCCGCGCACGGAGCAGCGGGTGAAGGCGAGCGTGGCCCGCCGGGCGCAGCCGAGCACGGTGCGGCTGGAGGCGGAGCTGGGGGATTTCGACCGGCTGCGGCTGCATCTGCGGGGACGGCGGGGTCTGGAGGGTCTGGTGCGGGAGGAGGTGGAGGAGCAGGGAAAGTTCCGTGTGGTGGAGGTGCAGCGCGGGCTGGTGGCGATCGCGCCGCTGGGGCCGTTCACGCTGGCGGAGGTGTTTGCGCTGCGCTGCTTTGATACGGTGGGTTTTTCGCTCGGGCTGGTGAAAGGGGCGGGCGGCGGGGAGTCGGTGGCGGGGCTGGCGGAGGTGATCGCGTCGCCGCTCGCGGAGCGGCTGCTGGCGGCGCTGACGGAGGGGGCGCTGCGCTACCGGCTGGAGTTCATCGGGAAGGGCCACCAGCGCGGGGCGGTGCGGGAGGTGGCGGACCGCGCCTACGCGCTCTGCCCACGCATCCTGAATGACGCGCGGGAGGCGCCTTGGGCGGTGGACATTCACGCCACGGCGGGCGGCGCTTCCGTGGAGCTGCGCCCGCGCCTTTCGCCGGACCCGCGCCACGCCTACCGGCTGGACGACGTGCCCGCGGCGTCGCATCCGCCGCTGGCCGCGTGCCTGGCGCGGCTGGCGGGGCGCGGGGAAGAGGAGAGCGTGTGGGATCCGTTCTGCGGCTCCGGGCTGGAGCTGATCGAGTGCACGCGGCGCGGCGGGGTGCGGCGGGTCTATGGCACGGACCGCAGTGCGGCGGCGATCGGCATCACGGAGCGGAACTTTGCCGCCGCGCGGCTCGGCCCGGTGGAGGCGCACTTCCTCTGCGGGGACTTCCGCGATTTCCCGGCGCTCGCCGGCCTCGCGCCCGGCAGCCTCACGCTCATCATCACCAATCCCCCGCTCGGCCGCCGCGTGCGCATCCCGAATCTGCGCGGGCTTTTCGAGGATCTCTTCGCCAGCGCCGCGCGGATGCTCGCGCCCGGCGGGCGGCTGGTTTTCACGAATCCCTTTCGCATGGAAAGCCCCGAGCCCACGCTGCGGCTCCAGTCCCGGCAGGTGGTGGATCTCGGCGGCTTCGACTGCCGGGTGGAGGTGTATCGGAAAGCGGGGCGGTGAACGGGGCGGGAGGCGGCGCGAAAGCGTAGCGTCGTCCGGAGCGCGGCCGCGCCTCGTGGATGTCGCGCCGACATTGTTTTGACATCGGTTCGTCGCGCGCCCACCTTCCCGCCGCCGTCGTTTCGCCATCATCCAGCTCTCCTTCCTTTGGGGGGCGTCGAAGCGACCATCCCCCGCAGTTCCCACCCCATGAAAAACCTTCTCTGTCCCCCACCCTATGCCGTCCTCGGCGCGATCCTCCTCTGGGCCGGCTCCGTGCCGGCCGCGCGGGCCAACGTCACCGGCGTCATTACTTCCAATGTGGATGCCTATTTCGGCTCGCAGAGCGATGCGAATCAGGACCGGTTCCCGCTCTCGCTGCCGCCGAGCTGGGCTCCGGTGGGGCTCGGTCCGTATCCCATCACCTCCACTTTCCTGATCGCCTCGGCTCCGCCGCCTCCCGGGAACGTCGCTCCCAGCGGAGTCACGCCGTTCAGCGGCGGGGGCTCGCTGACGAACTTCTTTGATGTCCCGGGCAACATGGCGACCTCGCTGATCACGGGCTTTGCCACACCGACTATCCCGAGTCCGATCGACGACGCCCAGATCGGGCTGAGCATGAGCCTGACGCAGGTCGGCGCTCCCTCGTCTTATGCCTATGAGCAGTTGAACTACAGCATCGACTACTCGCTGACGAACACCCTCAACAGTGCGTTTCAACTGACCGGGGCGGTGGGTTCCTTTGTCTCCCGCAGTTACAACGTCTCGGGCACGGTGGGGAGCAGCCCGGGGTCTTATGCGCAGTTTGGCGGGGAGATGAACTTTTACTCGGTGATCGGCGGGGTCGCGGCTCCTCTGGGGCAGTTGACGTTCAGTTACCTGAATACTTCGCCCGGCGGGGCTTTTGCCACGACGGTTACTGGGTCGGGGATTATCGGTGGGGGCGTGGTGATCAATAACCCGGACTTCCTCCGGGTGACGGGGACATTCTATGTGGCGGGTGACCCTTCGACGATCACCGTGGAATCCGTTCCGGAACCGTCCGCGCTCGTGCTGCTCGCCCTCGGGGCGCTGGGGCTCGCGCGGAGAAACCGCCGCCGCTCGTAGCTCGGCGAGTTCGTGGCTTTACCGGACTGCAATATGAAAGATCGGACAGGCTTCGGCGCAAGGCTGACACTCTGGCTCGCTACGATGGTCATCGGCTCAGGGCTCGCCTCGGCGACGATCGTGGTGGTCCCGGGCCAGACCTTTTCCGTGGCCTCCCTCTCCGGGGTGCCGGCTGCCGGGACGCACTTTCATTCAGATCACGCCGGTGCTTTGGGCAGCCCTCCGGACAAGGCGGAGGTGGGGTCGCTGCAGGACCAGGCGCTGAGCATGGAGGAATGCCGGGGCTTGTCGGAGTTCAATCTCGCCGGGCTGTCTCCGGGGACCGCGACGCTGCAACTGCGGGTGGATCATCTGGGTGGGCTCTTCGGCGGGAACGCGTTTCCTTTCATCGGCAATATCGGTCTCATCGCCTACGCGGGGAACAACGCGGACGACATTGGCGACTACTCCGCCGCGCCGGTCAGCTTGCTGGGGACGTTTGGGACGTCCGGGCTCAGCCCCGGCTTGCTCCTGAGTTTCGATGTGACGGCGGCCTACAATGCGCGCCTGGCGGCGGGTTCGCCCGCGCTCGGTGTGCGTCTGCAAACCACGCCGTCCACGGTCACGGGCGGCGGGGCTTTTACGTTCGATAGCTTCACGCTCACGGTCGTGAGCACGCCGGAGCCGGAGCCGGGCGCACTGGCGCTGCTCTGGTCGGGCACGCTGCTCTGCCTCGCGCGACGGAACCGCTCCGCACGTGGCTGCGGCGGTGCGGGTTCGCAGGACCGGTGAAGCGACCCGGCGCTCCCGATCGGAGTTCGGTCAGGTTCCCGGCGCTTCGTCACCGCGCGCGTTCCCTTCGCGGGCGCGGTGCCCAGGGTGCGCGCGATATTTAACCAGCGCTACGCGGCCCCCGGCTCCGCCGCAGCCACCCTCGCCACTCGCACCACCCACCAGCGTGCCGCCTTCGCCCTCACCGGGAGCGAGAGGTCCTTCCACTGAGCTCAGGATGACGCCGATTGTCGCGCGCCGCACCGCGCCTCCGGTCATCCGTCATTCGTCGTTCCCCTCCTCCGCCTCCTCGGCCCGCCGGGAATTCCATTGAGAATGACCGTGCTTTCCACCCGGCGACCACCGCGGCCCGCCCTCAGAACGCCACGCGCACGCCGCCGCTCACGTTTTGGGAGTTGTAGTTCGTGCGGAAAAGTTCGCCGTCGTAATACACGTAGGTCGCGGTACGTTCGTTCCACAGCACCGCGAAGCCGGCACCCACAAGCATCGAATCACGCCCAACTTCGGGACCGCTGACGGCGAAGTTGCCGCCGCCGGTCACAAAGCGGGAATCCACCTGATAACCCGTGTCGCCATACTCGTGCTGCCACGCCGCGCGCACCTCGGGTTTGATGACCACGCCACCGACCCGCCAATCGTAGCTGGCCTTGAAGCCGAACGCCGTGCGCAGGGAATCGCTGTCCTGATTGGCCACGCGCAGCGGGGTGAGCGAGCCGCGTTCGCCGAACCCATCGATGGAGACATGGGTGTACTGGAAGCTGGCCGTCGGCCCGAACAGCCATCCTCCTGTCCTCACGTCGTAACCGGCAGCAATCAGCGCGTTCAGGGCACTGCCATCGGTGGTGCCGTGGGCGGTGCCTTGCAGCGACGTCCGGCGCACATCGTAGGAGCTGTAGCTGCCGGTCACGGCGGCATCGACATGGAAACCTCCGTCGAAGTAAGTGCCGTAGAGCCCGAGGCTGCCGCCATCGACGGAGATGCTGCCGCCGCGGAAGAGATCGACCCCGGTGTGCGCGTAGCCCGCCGTGAGACCGATGGCCAGGTGATCCGTCAGCCGGTAATCCAAGCCAAGCGAAATTCCGCCGGTCGTGAGGTCATAGCCCTGGGCATTGGCGGTTCCTCCGATGTTGGTGAATTCCCCGGAGCCATTGATGAAAACGCCCAGCCGGTTCTCCGCTGGCGCGACCAGTTCCTTACCACCCTTGCCGGCTGGTCCCCGATCGCCATAGACCGTGCCATCCTGACTTCGTCCGGATACCGCGTAGCCGGAATTGCTGAAGCCGCGCACCCCGGCCCGGAGGTCATCCATGCGGCGCAGCAGGTTCGCGGTCTGGACATTGGCCAGCGAGACCGCCAGGGAGGAAAAGGCCGCGTATTCCTCCGGAGCGATCAGGTCTAGGTCGCCCGGAATCTCGGACAAGGGGCGGTAATCAAGATAGTCGAGCACCGGGCCAAACTTCGGGTTGCTGGCACTCCGATCCAGCGCCCGCGCGGTCGAGAGTTGGTTCTGGGTCAGGCCGAGGAGTCCGTCGAGCGCGGCAAAAGAGCCCTGGAGCATTTCGAGGCTGACGGAATTCGACTGATAAACCACCCGGGCATCGAGCAGTGGGTTGCCGGTTTCAAAGGCATTGCTCACCGTGGCAAACTGGCCATTCACCCCGCCGCCAGCCGTCAGGAACGTCAGCTTGTCGCCGCGCTTCAAAGTCGCGCCGCCGACCTTGGTAATCCGCAAGCCGCCATCCAGAGTCGCCTGCCCGCCCACAGCCAGGACATCGTGCTGGCCGGCGCTCAGGCCCGCCACTTCGATGACCAGCGTGCCGCTGCTGGCCTGCGTGTAGTTTCCCTTCACCGTTAGCGTGCCGGGTGAGTTACCCGGGTTCACAGCACCTTGGTTGAGCACGTTGCCGCCAATGATCCCGCCACCGCCCAGCACGCCGAGCCGGTTGACCAGCGTGCTGGCGCTCGCGATGGCCCCGTTCACAATCAGGCTCCCGCCATCGATCACCGTCGTGCCGGTGTAAGTATTCGTGCCGGAGAGAACCAAGGTGTTTGTTCCCAGCTTCGTGAGGCCGAGCGAACCAGCGCCGGTGCCGGTGCTGTTGGCGATGTTATCCGCGACCGTGAAGCGGCCTCCGGCGGCGTTGGTCGTATCGAAGCCGATAGCCGACCCGCCGGTTAGTCCATTGTTGTTGAGGTTCGTCGTCAGGTTCCCCAGCAGCGTGGTTACATCGCCCGCCGTAAACTCCCCGCTGCCGCCCACGCTGAAAGCCAGAGTGCCGCCGCCATGGACAGTGATTTTAGAGGGCGTCCAACTAGCCGTGCTGCCATTGTAAAGTGCCGTCGTCTTGGCAAACTGGAGCACTCCTGCTGTGACTGTCGTCGTGCCGGCGTAGGTATTCGTTCCGCCAAATACCTGCGTCCCGCTGCCAGTCTTGTTGATGTTGAAATCCGGTTGATAAACCGTGGTTGCTGAAAAGCTGCCGCTGAAGTTACCCGAGCCGCCACTGGCACCGATGGTCAGCGTGCGGATGCCTTGATTATCGCCAGTGTTGCGGGAGATGATGCCTGACCCGTTCAGCGCATCGAACGTTTCATCGCCCCACACGAAAATCAATCTGGCTCCAGCGTCCACCGTGACGCTGGCCGTGTCGGGGATGTTCAGGTTGTTATTGGCGGGAACGTCGCTGATGTAGGAGTGCTGCTGGATTTCCAAGGTGCCGCCCCTGACGCGGAGATTTCCCGCGTAGGTATTGACCAGGCTCGCGCTGCCAGTGTCCTTGGGCACCATGCTCAAAGTGAAACCAGCGGCACTGGAATCAAAGATGATGGTATCATTGCCAGCTCCCGCGCCGGGTCCGGTGATCTGTCCCATATAAAAGCCGCTGCTGGCGGCAATCACGGCGGCCCGGTTGAGGGTGAGATCGCTGTAAACAAAAACAGGAGTCCCCTGAAACCCAATCGTCACCGTCCCGGCGCTGCCGGTGTTCGTTACGGTCACCGGGTTCATCCGCCGGACAGTTACCCCCTGCCTCACCGTAAGATCGGTGCCGTTAACGCCGGGGCCAAATTGTAACTCGACGTTGTCCCTCCCAGTCATAGCGTCGCCCAACAAGATAGTGCCGGCACCGAACCCGCCTGCGGCCCTATTGTTATTCAAGACCAACGTCCCGTGGCTGACGGCCGTGCTGCCCGAGTAGTTATTCGCACCCGAAAGGGTCAGCATCCCCGCGCCGGCCTTGGTCAGTCCGTTGGCTCCGCTGAGGATGCCATTGAGAACCGCGCCCGCCGCGTTGTTCACCGTCACCGTATTGGATGCTCCCGCCAGCGTGACATTCGCCCCCACGGTCACCGACCCCGCGCCGCTTTGGACATCGATGCCTGTCCCCGCGTCACCCGCGATGGTCAGTTGAAAAGGTCCGCCCGCACCGGAGTTGATCGTCACCGCGCTGGTGTCCCGGATCGTCAGGCTGTGGATGGTAAAGTTCTGGCCGAGCGTCGTCGTCTTGGCTGCGTTTGGTGCCGCAGTGGCGGAAAAAGTCACGTCAGTCGATGGGTCGGGCGGCTGAGAGGCCGGCTGCGTCCCGGCAGAATCCAGCGCCCAATTGCCGCTTGTCCATACGCCATCGCCCGCCGTCCCGATCCAGAACACCTTCGGCTCCGGAGCCGCGGCGCGCAGAGCGTCCTTGCCGAGGGACAGCGACAAGGCCGCCAAGCACGCCAGTTCGAGGCGGCGGCGGGTGGTTCGGGAGAAGTGGAGAGAGGTATTTGGCAGCATCCGGCGGAGTGCATTTTTCTCACATCGATCTGTCGAGGCAAAAAGTCGCGAGTCATCCCCAAGCGGAGGCGGGAGGGCGCGCGGGGCCGACCGCAACTTTTTACCGCCTCCGCCCGCAAAAAGTTAGAGGTCCTTCGACTCCGTTTCGCCCCCGCCTGCGCCCGCGGCGAAACTCCGCTCAGGATGACGGTGAGTTTATTTCGCCGGCGCGAGGTGACCGAGGAGCGCCTGGGCGCAGGCTTCGGCGAAGGCGGCGTCGTTGATCGCGGCATCGACTTCGAGCACGCGGATGTCGGGGCGGATGTGCGCTTTGATCGCGGCGAAGAGTGCAGCGTCGGCGGCGGGATCGTGGAAGGGCTGGCCGGGCGCGCTGATCACGCTGATGGCGCGGAGCGGGAGCAGGACGGTCACCGGGCCGGTGGAGAGGTTCACTTTTTCGGCGAGGATCTGGCCGAGCTGCGCGCACTCCGCGGCGTTCGTGCGCATGAGCGTGACCTGCGGGTTGTGCTTGTAGAAGGTGCGGCCCGCGAACTTCGCCGGCACGGTTTCCGGCGCGTGGAAGTTCACCATGTCGAGGCAGCCGGGCGCAACGATCGCGGGCACGCCGCGGCGCGCGGCGGCTTCGAGGCGCGTCGGCCCAGCGCCGAGGAATCCCCCGCAGAGTTCGTCCGCCCATTCCGTGGTCGTGACGTCGAGCACGCCGGCCACGAGGCCGCTCTCGATGAGCGATTCCATGGTCTTTCCGCCGATGCCCGTGGCGTGAAAGACCAGCACCTCGAAGCCCGCGCCTTCGAGGATGGTCTTCGCCTTTTGCACGCAGTCGGTGGTGTTGCCAAACATCGAAGCGACGATGATCGGCCGGTCCTCGCCGCCCGCCGGAGCGCTGGCGGCGGCGCTTTCCACCATGCCGCAGATGGCCCCCGCCGCGCGCGTGAGCACGGCGCGCGAGATGCGGTTCAGCCCGGCCACGTCCACGATGCTCGGCATCATCACGATGTCCTTCACGCCCACGTATTGCGCGGTGTTGCCGCTGGCGAGTGTGGAGACCATGAGCTTTGGGAAGCCGAGCGGCAGCGCGCGCATCCCGGCCGTGGCGATGGCCGTGCCGCCGCCGCCGCCGAGTGAAATGACGCCGTCGATTTTCCCCTCCGCCTGCAATTTTGCGAGTACCACCGCCGCCGCGCCCGCCATCGCCGCGACGCATTCCCCGCGATCGTGCCGCGCCACCAGCGCCGCGAGATCGAGGCCCGCCAGCCGCGCTACTTCCTCGCGCGAAATGTCCGGCGCGAGCTGCGGCGGGCCGTCGGTGCCGAGGTCGATGACGAGCGTGCGATGACCGCGGGCGCGAATCTGTGCGGCCACAAAGCCGTGTTCGACACCTTTGGTGTCCATGGTTCCGAGGAGGGCGATGGTCTTCATTTAGGATTTGAGATTTAGCATTTAGGATTTGTGCGCCCGGTGGGTGTAAATGCTAAATCCAAAATCCTAAATCCTAAATTCCCCATGCTCCGCCGCTTTGTCTCCGCCACTGAAACAGAAGTTGAACAATTCCCCGGCCAGCTCAACCGCTGGTACTTCAAGGACGGCCTCGGCGACGCCGAGAACATCGCGCTCGTCCGCGGCTGCCTCGACCAAGGCGGCGGCCACCCTTTTCACAACCACCCGGAGATGGACGAAATCATCTACGTCCTCTCCGGCGAGATGCGGCAGTGGCTGGAAAAGGAAAGCCGCATCCTACGCGCCGGCGACACGCTCTACATCCCGCGCGGCGTGATCCACGGCTGCCGCAACGAAAATGCCGAGAAGTGTGAATTTCTCGCGATCCTGACGCCCGCGAAAATCACCGGCCCGCTCGCCGTGGATTACTCGAAAGAGGAGCCGTGGTGTTCACTGGACTAGCGCAGCCAGTTAGAAAAGGGTCGAATCGAAGCCTTCAGCGATGGGGGGCCCGTGGAGAAGGAGTGGATGAAATGCCAGATCTCTTATGAGCGCCAACCTCGTCGGTCTCGTAGCAGCAGGATTGAGTGTCATGGCCTTTGCGCTGACCAACGCCGACCTTCGAAAACGAACAATTACTGTGCGCTGGGCGTTACTCTGCGCATTTGCATTTCTGGCGATTCCTTCAGTGCTGTTCGCCGTTTACTATGTCCATATTCTACCGGAGCAGGCTTGGTTCTACACCCTGCGCTCGTGGCGGGGCACCGAGCTGCTTGTGGTCTTCCTTGGCTGCGCTGGCGGAGCCGTCGCATCCTTGTTGCCCCGCGTACTGCTGGTGCTGCCGCTCTTCGGCTCAGTTGTTCTGGCCATTGTCCCTTTCGCCAAGCCACTTCTAGGACCGATCGCCGACAGTGACTTCACCGAGCACTGGAATGGGGACGTCTGTATGCAGAGTACAGCCTCTACCTGCGGGCCAGCCAGTGTTTGCACGATTTTGAAGATGTTCGGCGTTGTTCCTTCGGAGCGCGTCACAGCGCGTGCCGCCTTTAGTTACTCGGGTGGGACGGAAGCTTGGTATTTGGCGCGATACGTTCGCAGCATGGGCTGCGTAGTTCGGTTTGATTTACGGGAAACATTTTCGCGATCAGCAGGACTTCCGGCTGTTGTCGGAGTCCGTCTCGGCGGTGCTGGTCATTTCATCGCTGTCCTCAATGTGACCGGAGACCAAGTAACATTCGCTGACCCATTGATCGGAAAGGACCGCATGGCCATTTCTCAGTTTCAAAAGCGCTATGATTTCACCGGCTTTCACATGGTCATCACGAAGCCTTGATCCAGTTTTTGTTAACTACGTGCTCTGATGTCGCCGCGTTTGCGACACCCGGCTACACCACCAGCATGCAGTCGCCGTAGCTGTAAAACCGGTAGCGCTGGGCGATGGCCTCGGCGTAGGCGTGGAGGACGAATTCGCGACCGGCGAGAGCGCTGACGAGCATGATGAGGGTGCTTTGCGGGAGGTGGAAATTCGTGAGCAATGCGCCGACGGCGCGGGGCTGATAGGGCGGATGGATGAAAATGTCGGTGCTGCCGGAGCGGGCGGTGGCGGGCAGGCCGCACGTTTCGAGGACTCGGGCGCTGGTCGTGCCGATGGCGACGAGCCGCTGCGCGGCATTGATGGCGCGGGCGGTTTCCTCGGAAACGCGGAAGCGCTCGGCGTGCATCCGGTGGGCGCTGAGGTCGTCGGTGAGCACGGAGCGGAAGGTGCCGACGCCGACGTGCAGGGTGAGGAAGGCGTGCGGGATTTGCGCGAGTAGCTCGGGCGTGAAATGCAGGCCAGCGGTAGGCGCGGCGACGGCGCCGCGTTCGCGCGCGAAGACGGTCTGGTAGCGCTCGGCGTCCGCGGGTTCGACGGCGCGGTTGAAGTAGGGCGGGATGGGAAGTTCGCCCGCGGCGTCGAGGTCGATGGGGCCAGTGAATTCGATGAGGCGTTCGCCTTCCGGCTCGATGCCAACGACGACGCCGGTCGTGCCACGCACGGTGACGCTCGCGCCGAGGCGCATTTTGCGCCCAGGTTTGACGAGGCATTTCCAAACGTGCTCGCGGAGATTTTCGAGGAAGAGAAACTCGATACGGCCGTCGTCGGAAAAAACCCGCGCGGGGATGACGCGGGTGTCGTTGAGCACCACGAGGTCACCGGGGCGGAGGAACTGCGGGAAGTCGCGAAACATCCGATGCTCGAGGCGCTGCTCGGCGCGGTGCAAGACCAGCATGCGCGAGTCGGCGCGGTGCGTGAGAGGATGGCGCGCGATGAGTTCATCCGGCAGCGGGTAGTCGTAGTCGGCGGTGCGGAGGCTCATGGAATTTTCGATTCTCGATTCATGACGCGCCACTGGAGGAGCCGCCCGCGAATTCGCCGAGAAGCGCGATCAGCAAAACGCGCGGCGCGGCTCACGCTTTCGGCGCGGGCTTGCTCGCGGCGCCAAAGACCCGCACGAGTTCGCAGCGCAAGGCCGCAGCAATGACGAGGTCGGCGACACGGCGCTTCAACCGCCACGCGCGGAGATAAAGCCAGACGAGCATGCCCATGTAGAGAGCCCACCAGACGTAGTCGTCCTGCCGCGTGAACGCCGCGCGGTAGAGCAGCCCGGCGAGCAGCACCGCATTGACCAGAATGGTCGCGGCGACGGGCGTGGCGCGGAGCCGCACGCGGGTGAGGCACTTCGGCCCGCCGTGGTATTCGGTGACGGTGCGGACCGTGATGGACCAGAATTTGTTCCCGTAAATTTGCAGATCCCAATCCTTCCATCCCGTGTCGGCGGAGTAGCGCCATCCTTCGTCTTCGAGGAGTTGGAAAATCTCGGACAGCAGTTGCTCGCGACCTTTGCCGGTCTCGTTCCACAGGTCGATTTTCGTGCACCCGCCGCGGTGGCTCGCCGCAGGCACGCCGGGCTCGGGTTTGGCGATGACCGCGCCGGGCGTTTTCTTGTAGGTCATCCAGGTGAAGTAGCGCGCCCAGCCGCGGCCGAGCGGCTGCATGAAGGCGAGAAAGGCCACGAGCAGACGCGCGGGGATGGTGTCGAACTTCGGCTCGATGCGCGCGTGGATCATGTAGCTGAGCGCGACGAGGAAGGTGCCGAGCAACATCAGCAAGGGCACCATGCGAATCTTTTCCAGCGGCCACCCGAGCACGGCAATGAACGCGGTGAGCACGACCCATTCGACGCTGCTAAGATACGCCGAGACCTCGCTCTGCGGCGTGGGGTAGATGGACTGAAAGAGCCCCTGGCCAAAGACGCCGTGGTAGATGACCGGCTTGTTAAAGAGCCAGGTGAAACGCGGCGCGCCGTAAATCTGGCCCTTCCATTTCGCCGTGCCGGTAGGGCCGAAAAAGATGAGGTGTTTGAAACGCAGCATGGACTCCGCTTCGCCGTAGCCTTCCTGCTGTTTGCGGAAAGCGTTGAGCGTGAAGCGGCGGTAGTGCCACACGATGGCGCTCGGCGAAAAGGCGATGACGCCGCCATTCGTTTGCAGCCGCCAGCAGAAATCCACGTCGTCGCCCGCCTTGCGGTATTCGGTGTCGAAACCGCCCACGCTGGCAAAGGCCGCGCGGTGAAACGCCATGTTGCAGCCGGGGATGTGCTCGGCCACCACATCCGTGAGCAGCACATGGCTCGGCCCGCCGGGCGCGGCGGAGACGGCGGCCTGCACCCAGTTCACGGCGGGTGGAGAAATATTCGGCCCACCCACGCCCACGAAGTCTCCGCTGAGCAGCGTGCCCACCATGAAGTAAAGCCAGTCGGGATCAGCCATGCAGTCGCTGTCCGTGTAGGCAAAAATTTCGCCGCGCGCGGCGTGCGCGCCGGCATTGCGCGCGTAGCTCAGTCCCATGTTCGGCTGCACGATGTGAATGAAGCCGGGAAGCGTTCCACCGCCGTCAAAAACCTCGCAGCGCGCCTCGTGGTGCTGCCCGTTCACCACCGCACCTTCTTCCTGCCTGATCGTCGGCACGCGGGCGCGACGCGCTTCGAGCCACGCGCGAACGAGCGCCTGCGAGTCGTCTTTCGAGCCATCGTCCACGAGCACAATCTCGAAGTCGGGATACGTCACCTCGTCGAGCGATTCGAGACAATGGGCCAGCGTCTTGCCGCCGTTGTAGCTGCACACGATGACGCTGACTTTCGGATAGCTCGGCAGCGCCACGCGCTGCGTCATGGAGCTGTCGCCGCGCAGATATTTTTGCAGCGCGGCAAAGGCTTTCTTTGGCTGACGATCCCGCGTGACCAGCCCAAACGCCCAGTCCGTGATGTCATGCCCACCGGTGAACCACTCATCCGTCCACGCAAAAAAGATCGTCCCCGCCGCACCGCCGCGCACCACGCTTTCCAGATGCCACGAGAGCACGCTGGCCTGCTCGTCCTCGCCTTTGCGAATCGTGTCCATGCCAAATTCGCCAAAGATCAGCGGCTTGTCCTCCGCGAGGTTTTGCAGCCGCGCGAGGTACTTCTCAAAGTCCCGCTGGCGCTCAAGATAGACGTTGTAGGAGACGAAATCGACGTTCGTCGGGAGCAGGTATTCCGTGGGCGGATAGCTGGCGTAGCTGAACAGCGCGCGGGGATCAGCCGCGCGGGCGATGCGGATGAGCTTTTCCACAAACTCGATGACCCGCTGCGCGCCGAGCCAGCGCACGATGGCAAAGGGAATTTCGTTGCCGACGTAATAGCCGAAGATGGCCTCGTGGCCGGCGTTCTTCGCCACGCCCGCACGGATCGTCTCCTCGACCTGCCGGCGGATTTTCGCGTTGTTCAAAAACTCGACGTGCTCCGCCCACGGGATCGAGATCAGCACGCGCAGCCGGAACTCGCGCGCGAGATCGAGGAACCATTTCGGCGGGACGTGGTAGATGCGCAGAAGGTTGATGCCCATCTCCTGCATCAGCGCGAAATCGCGCCGCGCCTTCACCGGATCGCCCACGAAATCGCCCGCCGCATCCGGCGCGAATGGGCCGTAGGTCACGCCCTTGATGAACCACTTCCTGTCGCCCTCGAAAAAGAACTTTGCCCGCACGCAAATCTGCGGGAGCGGAGCTGGGGAAGCGGCGGGCGGGGCGCTGGAGGCGAGGGCGTCGGGCATGAAAAAGAGCGCCCTTCTTAATGCGCCCCACGGCGCGGGGCAAGCAGGGCGGTGGGGAGGGCGAAAACCGCCGTCGTCCCAAGCGGGGCGGAAGACCTCCGGAATGCCGCGCGCGATTTTCCAATCGAGCCAGAGTCCGCTTGCGAATGCATTGCGGCGACCGCCGCAAAGTGATTGCGTTCCCTCATTCCGACCATGAACGCCCCTGCCCAGCGCGCCCTCCCGACCAGTCGCATCCAGGACACCGTTTGGACGCTCGTCTTCGCCACCCTGGTCTGCGCGGGAATGCTTCTCGCGCGCTGCCTCTTCGCTGGCAGCCTTCGTTTCAGCGGGTTGCTCTTTAACCTTTTCCTGGCTTGGATTCCCCTCGTCCTTGTCCTCGTCATCCACCGGATGCCGGACGGTCGGCCGCGCGCCTGGTTCTGGGTGGCCGGCGTGCTCTGGGCGCTCTTTTTTCCAAACACCTTCTACCTCGCCACCGACCTCATCCACATGCGGAAGTTCGGCACCGACGGCGTCTTTCGGTGGTTCGACATGCTGATGACAACCTGCTTCGCCTGCGGAGGAATTTTTCTCGGCTGTCTCTCCCTCTACACGCTCCACCTTTCCGTCCGGGAACGCTGCGGCTGGCGGATCGGTTGGGCGTTTGCCGGCGGGATGCTGGCGTTGGGCTCGTTCGGCATCTGTCTCGGGCGTTTCCTCCGGCTCAATAGCTGGGATGTCGTCGCGCGCCCCGCTAAATTGGCGGGCGACATCGCGCTCCTGACGGGCACGGCGACGCGAGCAGAAGTGGCCGCATTCTCCGTTACGTTTTTCCTTTTTTCGCTCACGGCCTACTGCTTCTTCGTCTCCGTGGCCCGGCTCCACGAGGACCGGTAGCTGGTGGCCGCGAGATCTCCCGCCTCTTACATTCCACAGGGGAGTCTTGCTCCGCGAAAAGACGCGCCGCGCGCTGAGTCTTACCGCTGGTAAATCGGCAGGAAGTGGTTCTTCACCGCGAGCGCGAGGACGGACATGGTGGTCGTGTAAACCTTGCCGCCGCCTTCGTCCTGCCCCTCGAATGAACCGTCTGGCTTCTGCTTGGGCAGGAGGAGTTCCGGGACGAGGCGCTTCGAGGTTTCGGCATACTTTCCACCGCGCTGATACATGCCCTGCGCGTAGTAATACAGGGTGTAGAAATAGTGCTCGGCCTTGTTGATGTCCGACTTGAGCAGGTGATTGCCGGCGGCGATCGTTTCAGCCGCTTCGTACTGGCCGCAGACCTGCATGGCGAGCAGCCCCTCGGAGGTCGTGGAGGTGGCGGTGCCGGGTGAGGAGTAGCCAAAGCCGCCCAAGGCTTCGGGACCGGTGGGACCGGGAAGTTTTTGCGACATCCGCTTCATGTAGCCGACGACGTTGTCCACAGCTTCCTTCGGCACGTCCACGCCGGCGTTTTGCGCGGCGCGCATGGCCATGGTCTGCCAGCAGGTGACCGAGAGATCGGCGCTGGCAGCATCAGGCTCGTAGTGCCAGCCGCCGGTGCTCATCGCGTCTTTGCGCACGGATTGCGCGCGCAGGATGAGTTGCACGCCGAGCTTGAGCTTCTCCCGAATGAGCGCGTCCTGTTTGTCGTCCGCGCCCATGCCGGCCATCTCGGCGAGCATCAGCGTGGTGATGCCGTGCCCATACATGCGCGAGTTATCCACGCTGCCAAAGTAGCCGTCCTTCCGCTGGTTCTCGGGCTTGAGGATAAAGTCGAGGCCTTTGCGCATGGCCTGACCTTCCGGCGTGGGATCGGCCGGCTGGTGCCCGCACGCCGCCAGGGCCATGATCGAGAGCGAAGTCATGGCGATGGGAAACGGCGGCCCGAATTCGCCGCCGGGCTTTTGCTGCGTCAGGAGGAAGCTGGCGGATTGTTTCAGCTTTGGGTCGATGACGGTGTCGGCCTGCGCGCGGATCGTGCCGACGAAAAGCGCCAGCCCGGCGGCCAGGGTGCCGACCGCGCGACGCCCGCTGGTCAGCGAAAGTGAAAGGTGGAACTGCGTAGTGGATGTCTGGTTCATGGTTTTTTCGATTTTTCCGCGATGACGCGGTAGTAGGTTTCGACGGCTTCCCGATATTCGCCCGGAATGTTTTCGGAAAGTCCTTTGTTGATGTCTTCGGCGAGTTTCGGCGGGAGCTTGCCCCATGTGCCGTTTTTCAATTCGGCCATGGTGGGCACTTGTCCGGCGGGTGGGCCGGCAGGTGAAGCAGCTCCCCCCTTTGATTCCGCCATCTGCGATTTCTTAGGCGGCAGGCCTGTGAATGACGGGGTGGTACTGGAATTTTGCAGCAGCGCGGCGATCGCCGACTGGGCCATAGCGGCCGCGGGGCTCGGAGGGCCGGGAGGGCCGGGAGGGCCAGGAGGGCCAGGAGGGCCAGGAGGACCGGGAGGACCGGGAGGACCGGGAGGACCGGGAGGACCGGGAGGACCGGGAGGACCGGGAGGGCCGGGAGGACCGGGAGGACCGGGAGGGCCGGGAGGGCCGGGAGGGCCGGGAGGGCCGGGAGGAGCCTCAGCGCTGGGCGAGGCCGACGGGCTGTTTTGGGCAAGATCGGCGGGAGATGCTGCGGCGGGAGATTCGTTCAATTGGGAGTCGAGCAGGTCGAGCAACCGGGCCATCGCCACTTGCTCGGCGGGCGTCGCCGGTGCCGCCTCCGCGGGCGCACCCGAAGGTTGAGCATCGGGCGGTGCTCCAGCTTCACCGGGTTTCGGCGGACCACCGGCTCCGGGTTTGGGCGGACCGCCCGTGCCGGGCTTCGGTGGACCTCCGGCACCTTCCTTGGGGGGACCGTCGCCACTCTTCGGCTCACCCTCGCCGCTCTTGGGCTCCCCTTCCCCAGCCTTCGGCTCCCCCTCACCGCTCTTCGGTTCGCCACTCTTCGGCTCACCGCTTTGCGGATCGCCGCTTTGCGGATCGCCGCTCTTCGGCGGGCTGTCTTGTGGCGGGGCGGCCTGCGGCGGATCACCTGCCTTGCTGAGTTCCTCGGCATTCTTGGCGAGTGCTTCACTCGCCTTTTGCACCGTCACCTGCGCCTCCTGAGCCGTCGGCGCTTTTTGCACCGCCTGATCCGCGGCGGGCACCGCACTCTTGGCCGTCTCCGCGATTTTCCCCGCGAGTTCTTCGAGCTTTTTCCCGCCGTCGGGATTTTCGAGACGATCCTCGTGCCGCGCGGCCTGGGCCACATCGGCGGCGGCTTCTTTGGCGAGCTGCTCCACCGGCTTCTGCTCCAGCGCGGCCGGGGCCAGCTTGGGATTCTGCGGCGCGCCGTCGGGATTCTTCGCCACCGCCTGCGCCTGCTCGGCGGCGCGCTTCGCGGCGGCCACGATTTCCTTCGCTGCCTCGATCGTCGCGGCGGCCTTCTCCGAGGCCAGCGTGTCCTGCGCCAGCGCCTGCTGCGTCGCGGCTTGCAACGGTCCCGGCTTTTGTGCTTCGCGTGCAGCCTGCGCCGCCGCCGTGGCCGCCTGCGACTGCGCGCTCTGCGCCTGCGGGATGATTTTCTCCGCCTTCTCCACCACGGCCTTCGCCTCCCTCACCACTTCCTCCGCATTCGCCGCGCTCTCCAATTTCTGCGCCTCTTCCACCGTCAAGTCTGCCGCCGCCACCGCCGCGGTCGCCTTTTGCGCAGCCAGCTTCGCCCGTTCCTGCGCGGGTTTCAGCGTGGCCTGATCGGCAAATTCCGCGCCCTTCTCCGCCGCAGCCACCGCCTCGCGGGCCAGCGCCGCCGCCAGTTTCGCGGCTTCCAGCGCCGAGAGCTGCGGCTTGCCTGCCGCTTCCTTCGCGGCTTGTTCGCCCACCTTTTTCGCCACCTCCGCCTCGGTCTTCGCGGCGGCATCGAGCTTGTCCTTGGCGTTGGCCAGCGTGTCCTTGGTGATCGCCTTCAGCTCCTTCTGCATCTCCGGGTTGGCGGGCAATTTGGCCTCCAGTTCCTTGAGCAGTTCGGCAGAAGTTTTCTCCGCCATCGCAGCCAGTTCGTCGGCCTTGGCATACTGCGCGTCGAGCTTGTCCTTGATTCCCAAATCCTTCTCCTTCTCCCGCAGCTCTTCGCGTGCTGCCGCCACGTCCTTCCCCTGCTCCAGCGCGGTGAAAATCCCGGCAATCCGGTGCAGCGCATCCACGATTTTTTGCTCCTGCTCGACGGCACGTCCGAGATCGAAGGCCTGTTTTTCGGACTCCGCGCCTTGTGTGGCATCGAGCAGCGCCTGCGCGGCTTGGGGCGGCGGATCGCGCAGCAGTGCCACGGCATCGTCCGCATCGCGCATGCGCTCGCGGCGGTCTTTTTTCAACGCGCCCTGCTCGTTCGCATCGGCGCGGATGAGATCCTTGAGCGTTTCGATGCGCTGATTGAGCGCCTGCTGCCGCGCGAGCTGCGGCTGCGCCTCGGTCCGGTTCGCCTCGGGCTTGGCCGCGGCGGCTTTCCCCGCGTGCCCGGCGGAGACCACTTTCAGCGCGGCCTCTTCCTTGGCCAAAGCGAGCGCGAGTTCACTGATCGTCGGCGTGAGCTTGCGCAGGTTGCTCCGCGCCATCGCCATGGACCTGCTCAAATGCGCGAGCACCGACCGCACCTTCAGCGCCACCGCATCCACCTCGCCGCGTACCCCCGAAGGCACCCGGTCGAGTTTTCTGCGGCTGCCCATTTCCGCCGTCACGGCGAGGAAAGGCTGGCTGGCGGAAATCTCCTCCACCTGCACGGCGGCGGCGTCGAAAGCCGCGCGCGCTTCCGCGTCCTTCAGCCCGAGGCCGCGGAAATCTCCCGGCACCATCTGCAAAGTGGCCGCCACCCACGTCCAGTCGCGCGGGGCCAGCGTCCGCGCCTGCGGCGCGCGCAAATCCCAGCGCTCCTGCGCGCCCAGCGTGGCGAGACCCGCCACAAGTTCCTGCAAAGTGTGCCCGCTCTCGAGCACGCGCAGACTTTGCGCGATCACCTCCACGCGCCCGGCGGTCTGTTCCGGCCCGTCGCCCCGCGCCAGCGTCTGCACCGCCTGCGTGGCCACGGTCGCCCGCCGCAGATCGGCGACGAACGGGTGGTCCGCCTCCGCGCGGATTTCCTCAAAGTCGCCGCGCGCCTTGAACACATCGCCCTTCGACGCCCACCGCTCACCCTCCAGCTCGGCACGCTCGTCCGCGGTCAGCTTCACCATTTTCGCGATCTCACCCTGCTCCGCCGCCAGCGCCTCCACCAGCACCCACGCCGGGGCCACCTGCTCGGCCAGCGCCGCGTGCGTGCCCGCCACATGATCGGCCAGCTTCGAGGTCACGGGCCGGACGATCCGCGTGATGCCGGATACTTTGACTTTCGCCGGCTTGATGACCTGTCCGGCGAGTTGCTGCTTAATGTCAAACGCCTCGCCCGCCTTGCTCAGCGTGCCTTTGGCAAACGCGTCGAACGTCGCCTTGAACTTCGTCAGCGCCACGCCCGCCTCCACTTCGCGCGTCATCTTGTCCGTCTCGCGGCCAAAGCTGAGCTGCATCCGCTGCGCGATCTCCGCCGTGGGCCCGCCGCGGCTTTTCAGCGACTCGAGCAGTGTGTCCACATTCTTGCGCACGCTCAGAACCGTGCGCACGCGCGTCGTTACTTTTGCCAGTTCCTCCGGCGTGCGCACCGCGTCGATCAGACCACGGATGCGCTCCTGCTCGACCGTCACCACGATAACCAGCTCGGCCACCACATCGATTTCCTCGGCGGAGAGATTCAGCTTGCAGGCCTCGAGTGCGAGGTGCGTGAGCGCGTTCACCCCCGCCGTGCCCTCACCCGCCAGGCGGGCGAGATCGCGGGCGTCGGCGCGGCCCGGCGCGGGTTCGAGGAAATCGAGAACCTTTCGCACCCTCTGCGCCTCGTCGCTGTGCGTGAGACTGAGCACGCGGCCCAGCATGATGAGGTCCGCCGCCTCGTGGTTCGCCGCTGCGTCGCGCAGCGGATCATTGAGCGCCGTCCACGCTTCGGTGAGCTTTTCCTCATAGGTGGCAAACGCGGTCGTCACCGCTTTCAGCGCAGTCGCCCGGCCGGCATCGCCCGCCTCCGTCTCGTCGAACTTTAGCTTCGCCGCCTTCGCCACGTCGTCGAGCATCGCGCCCGCACCGGCCAGCGCCTTCACCTTTTCATACAGCATTTGCCGGGTCTTCAGTGCGCCGAGCCGCTTCATGTCGAAGCCCGCCGCCACCACCGTGACGTGCAGCGGACGCGATTCCGCTCGGCTGCCCTTGAGGTCCGTGGCAATCAGCTTCGTCGTAATCAAATCGCCCGCCTTCACGCCCTCCGCGGCCAAATCCCAGCCGCGCTCCAGGCGACCATCGCGGCTCTGCGCCGGATCGAAAACGAACTCCTTCCACGCGCCTTCGTTCACCCGCAGCGCCTGCACCACCTTCGCCAGCCCCACGTCATCGCCCGCGCGCCCGGTCAGTCTCACCAGTTCATCCGAACGCGAAATGAGATCCTGCTTTGGCTCCACCAGTTCCACCGTCGGCACCAGATCGGGCGCGGCGCGCAGCTCATATTCCGGGCTGAATTTGTTCACGAACGCCGTTTTGGCCGCCACCAAATGCACGCGGTACGTCCCCGAGCCGCTCAACGGCAGCCGGGCGCCTAGCCGCCCGTCGGGCAGCACCAGCAAAGGGATTTCCGTCATGGCCTTGCCGCGATCCACGCGCAGCGTGCCATTCGCCACCGGCTGGTTGGCGGAAATTTTCAGCTCCACCTCTGTGCCTTCCAGCCCGGCGAGATTGCCATGCGTTTCTTTCACCGCCTTATCCGGCATCTTCGCGTAGTCGGGGAAGTGGTAGATCTTTTCGAATGCCACCTCACTCGGCCGCGGTGCCGCCGTCAGCGTGTAAAATTTCGTCCGCCCGTCGCCCGCCTGCATCCGGTAAGTCACGTTCTGCCGGCCCACTTGGATCATCGTCTCAAAACGATTTGGTTTGTCCGGCACCACCTTCATCTCCGCCACGCGCCGGCCCTCGCCCACGCCCTGCGCTTCCAGCTTCGCCGATTTCGCCGGCACGCCCTGCACCTCGATGACCACCCGCACCGCATCGCCCTGCGCCACCACGCTGTCGCCGCCCATCGGCTCAATGATCCGCAGGTGCGTTCCCGCGACATTCTCCAGATTCGCCCCCGGCAGCAGCGCCCGCACGAGCAGCGTCCGAAAGCGGTTCTCGCTCACCGCCATCAACCCAAGTACCGCCACCGCGATCACCGCCGCCACGCTGATGTAGCGTTTGATCAGCGCCACCGGCAGCAGCGACTTCATTTCCAGATGCTGCATCCGCGACGAAACATCCGCCTGCAGCAAACCGCGAAACTCCGCCGAGTCGAACACCCCGCCCGGCGTGCGTCCCAACTCCACCGCCGAGAGCAAATCCTCCCGCAACTTCGGTTCCGCATGCTCCACCAGCCGCGCCATCTGCCGCTCATCCGGCGCGTGCAGAAGCTGGCTCAGGCAATGCCGCCACGCGATCACCAGCGCCGCCGCATACGCCGCCGAACTCAGCGTCCACCGCACCCAGTCCGGCATCAGCGGAAACAAAAAATCCACGCCCGCCACCGCGATCATGGCACCCGCCAGCATCGCCACCGCCGCCAACACGCCGCGCAAAATGATCAGCCGCCGCCGCCGCCGCGCAAACGCCTGAAGTTTCCGCAGGATGACGGGATCAAGATGGGCGCTCATGGTTTTGAATGGGACTGGGGACGAAAATTGCCGGGCAATCCCGACCTTTGGGCGTCAATCCCAACGCACAGGAAACCTTGGACATTTTCCCGGAGAAACGCGGTTTACAGCTCCAAAATCGTCATCAATTCCAGAGACCAAAACGACACTCGGAACAAAACCCGCATGCACAACGGTCCAAGCTAAAACGCAAAGCCGTTTACAGAACTACTCACAAAAGAGTCATCGAACGACACGAGCACGGCAGAAGCAACCCGAGCCACGGGCTTCACCGCAGTAAATGCACAATCGTCGTCGAGCCGGCTTACGCCCGCCGCCGGCGATTGAGCAGACCGAGCGCGCCAACCAGCAGCAGGCCGAGCGTGCCGGGTTCCGGCACGACGGCGGAACCGCCACTCAAGCTGGGGGTCGTGGTGCTGCCAAAGCCGGACGCTTTGCCGCCGTCGCCGCCAGTCAGCGAACCGCTGGCTGCGCCGCTGGTGAAGACCACCGTCGAGCCTGCGCCGATCGTCAGCGAACTGAGCGTCTGGCTCACGCTGCCAAATTTCAGTTTCGTGCCGGTACCGGCCACCGCCACCACGGACTGTCCAGGGGCCGTGCCGAGGACACCGTTCACATTGGTCGTGCCGCCATTGGCATTCAGGATGTCGTAGCCCTGCACCGCATTGTCGAGGTTTACGGTGCCGGCACCCGTCTTGGTCAGGCCGCCGGTCGTGGCGGTGCCACTGATCGCTCCCGTGAGGATGGCGTCTGTCGTGGCGGTGCCGTTGTCCACCTGCAAGGTGCGGACCGAAGCTCCCAAGGTCAGGGCATTGGAGACCGTCACCGTTTTGTCGGCTGACGCGGCACCGAGGATCAGCGTCTGGCCATTAAGTCCGGTGCTGGCCGTTCCCCAATCCACGGTTCCACCGCCGCCAAAATTCACCGTGGCGTCGGTCCCGTAGGCCGCAAAGCCACCAGCGCCGGCGAAAGTCACGTCAGTGGCGGCGGTGTTCAGGCTGCGGGTGAAGCTGCTGTTGCCACTGCCCAGGCCAATGATCCCGCCGTTGAAGGTCAGGTTACTCGTACCACCTGCGGTGGCGACACCGCCGGGCAGGGCGTTGGCACTTTCCAGCCGCAAGATACCGCCGCTGACGGTGGTCACGCCGGTGTAGCCATTCGCCACGTTGAGCGTCGTGACACCCCCGGAGACCGTGACGGACAGGTTCCCTGCTCCATCGTTCATTCCATTGGTGCTCACATTGATGGCTCCCGGGCCGGCAAAAGTGAGGGTCCGGACCGCAGCGGCCGACACCCCGCCCGTGAGGTTGAGGGCGTTGGCACCGGTGGTGGCAACCTGCAGAATGGATGAGTCCCTGCTGACCGTGATGGCACCGGAGAAAGTCGTCGAGGCATTCACATTGCCACCAATGGCGTAGGCAGCGGCATTATTGCCGATGGCACCACCCAGATTGATGGCGTTTGCAATGTTGATTGCTGCCGCGTTGGTTAGCAATTGCGGCGCGTCGGCAATCAGCGAGGCACCATTGCCCACGAGGACGCCGGAGCTTCCACCGCTGCCCAGTGCGTTGCTGTTGTTCACATAGATGGTCCCGGCGGAGATCGTCGTGCCATTCGTGAAGGTGCCCACGCCTTGCAGAGTCAGGCTGCCCGCACCCGCCTTCTTCAATGTCAAGGCCGTTGAGCTTGGAGTGATTGCCCCCGTGATGATGGTGTTGCCGGTTCCGCCGAAGGTTACGGTTTCGCCACCGCTCGTATTACCACTGGTGTAACTGGCCAGAGTCAGGGTTCCAGTGCCGGCAATATTGTTGGTGTAAGTCGGGGTGGCCACCGCCGTGCTGGCGTTGCCGGTGACCGCGCCCATGCTCAGGCTGGTGTTGTTCGCACCGGTGAAGGTAATCGCATAACCTGCCGCCGTCGAACTGGATCCAAGCGTGCCGATGGTCATCGTCTTGGCCACCACACTCACGGTTGCCTGATCCACATTGATCGTGGCACCACCGGCCGTGGTGCTGACCGCATAACTCGAGCTGTCACTGGCTTTCACGAAGCTGGTGCTGACGTCGCCCCGTAAACTGAGCGTCCCCGCCCCGCTAAGGCTAATCCCGCTCGTGCTGCCAAACGCATTCGCGCCGATGCCCGCAAGGACGCCGTTGGTAATCGCGGTCGCACCCGTGTAAGCGTTGGTCCCGGCAAGCACTGAAGTGTTAACACTGTTTTGCGTGAACGTCGTCCCGGTGCCGGCAATAATTCCCGTGCTGCTCTCCGAGAAGATGCCGCTGCCGCCGACCGTGATGTTTGACCCGGTCAATGAACCCGTCAGACTCAGCGTGCCGCCATTAACGGCGGTCGCGCCGGTGTAGGTGTTGGCCGCGCTCAGGATGGTGGTGCCACTGCCCGCGATGGTCAGCGAATTCGCACCCGCCACCACGCCGCCGACGGCCAGAGTCTTACCGGAACCAACCGTCCATGTCTGGTTGGCCCCGAGAAACACCCTGGCATTGATGGTCGCGTCCTCGTTGGCACTGATGGCACTGAGGCTCCCCGTGCCGGTGCTGTTCAGCGTCACGAAATTACCATCGCTGGCGATGGTGACGGGGGTCGTGTCGTTAAAGGTCAGACTGTTGAGCGTCATGCTGTTGCCCAGCACAATGCCGCTTTGCTGCGTCTCGCCGACGTTGAAGAACACGTTGCTGGCAGAACCGGGAACCACACCCGTGGCGGTGTAGCTGCCGGGATCAGTCGAGGACCAGTTGCTCACGGGCGAGCCTGTGGCCGTGGAGAAGGCCATCGCGTTATCCTGACCTGCGGTGTTGATTCCGGTCAGGATGTTACCGGTCCAGTAGGCGCTCGTCAAAACCGGGACTCCCGGAGTGAAGCCCGTAATCTGCAGCGTGGTGGCACTGCTGCTCAGCGTCGCGGTGTAGTTGGTGTTATTCGCGATGAAGTAGTTTGGCGTGTTGACCCCGCTGGGCATGCTCAACAGCGTCTGCGCCGTGGTCGCGGCCGCACCGAGCAGGTAGTTGATGCTGACGCCGACATTGAAGCCGGCTGTGGAAGTGAGCGCGGCCGTGGACGTGATCCTGTCGGCAAGATTGTTGCCGAGGTCGAAGGTCAGGTTCGACCCATTGTTCAGCGTGAGGCCGCCGTTGGCGGTGGTGGCGCGGGCGGTGCCGTCGGCGATACTCAGGGAACCAGAGGTGTTCACCGTTACCGCGCCCGTCGTGGGCAGGTTTAGGTTGCCGGAAAGGAGGACCGCGCCCGTATTGATGGTGGTTCCACCCGTGTGGGTGAGCAAGCCGCTCAAGGTCAGGATGCCCGGTTTGGTCTTCGTGAGGTTACCCGAACCGGTGATCGGCGAGCTAATGGTCGAGTTGAAAGTATTCGTATCAATCGTGCCGGTGCCGCTCAGATTAATGTAGCCGCCAGTAACCAGGGTGACGTTGTTGGCCGTGGCCAGCAAGGTTCCGCCGTTAATATTCAGCGCGTTGGTGATCGCGCCGAGCCCCCAGGTGTTGTTGGTGGCTACAGTGGCACCACTCAAAATGTTGAGAGGATTATTTCCGGCACCCATGCTCACTGCGCCAGTGTTATTGATCCGCCCGCCATTGCTAACAGTGATTGCATTGAATTGACCGCTCGATCCGCTATTGATTCCGCCGACGTTCCAAACCGTATTGGTTCCATCGACAAGAATTGGGTTGTAATTAGCTCCACTAAAAAAACCAATGTAAACGGATTGCGTTGTCAGCGTGCCGCCATTGAGAACATTGATGCTGTTGTTGACACCCCTGTCCCCCAGATCTCCCGTTTGAGAAAAAAACATTGAAGAGCCCGCCCCAGTCACGGTAAGGGTATTGCCGCTCTGGCCGTTGTTAGGGTTGCCACTACCGCCGGCGATCCACCAACTTCCGCCGACACTCGCCGTCGCTCCGCCGCTGACCGTGAACGAACTGCCATAGCCCGAGCCAAGGCCCACCGTTGCCTGACCTCCGATGCTGAGGTTCGACCCGACACCATCAACCGTCACGCTGTTGCGGGCCCCGGCGCCAGCGCCAACGAAGGCGTTGCCGCTGACCGACATTGTAGAGCCCTTTTGGATAAGCAGCGAATTGGCACTGCCGCCAGTTCCGACGGTTAGAGAGCCGGTGTTGGTGAACGTCGCGTTGCTGCCCACGGTGGCACCGCCGACGGTGACGCTGTTGTTGTTGGCACCGGCATTTACGCCAAGTGTGAGGCCGGCTGCGGTGACGTTGCCACCCGTGGTGACGCTCAAGCTGTCACCCGAACCAAAATTGCCAACAGTGAGGGCGGCGGTATTGGTCCACTTGGAGCCGGTTCCCGTAACCGTCGCGCTAACGCTCAATCCGGCGCTGGAGGGGCCGTAATTGCCCACAAAGCCGGCGGCGTTGGAAAGGGTGCCGCCGCTGTTGATGGTGAACGAAGCTCCGTTGACGTAGGCGGCACCGGTGATGGTGCTCGCCCCAGTCAGGGTCAGTGCGCCGGGACCAGCGTAGGTCAGGGCCGTGGCGTTGGCCCCATTGTTGCCGATCGGGGCGGATATGGTCAGGCCGCCGCTGTTATACTGGTGGATAACCAGGTCATAGGCACCGCTGGTGTTGCCTGCGGTCAACCGGGTGGCGCCCGTCGTGCCGCTGATGGTAAAGGCGTTGGTGCCCGTGACCAGCAGGCCCCCGTTGTTGACGACGAGCTGATTAGTGCCGAGAGCCAGCGAGTCCCCGGCCGCAGGGACTTCGATTTTCAGGCTGTTGGTGGTGCGTCCGCCGGTCAGGGTCGTCGCGGCACCGCCATTGGCCTGGATGCGGGAATTGTCCGTGTCGGTCCCGGCCGCGAGAGCCAAGGCACTGTAACCGCTGTAAGCGGAAAGGGTGAAGGGCGATCCTCCGGAGGCGGTGGTGGCAAAGTCGTAGCCGGTATTCGCCGTGCCATTGCCGAAGACCACACGTCCGCCATAGACACCCGTCGCATCCTTGTTGGTCGTCGTGGTGATGGTTCCCGCGCCGGTCCCGGCACCGACCGGTGCACCCACGAGCAGGCTGCTACCGACCGAAGTCGAGGTAATCGTGCCGAGGATCAGGGCCGTGGTGGTACCGTTGTTGGGATCAACAAGAATCTGGCCGCTGCCATTGCTGACGGTGACGTTACCGAGCGTCTGGCTGGTGGCATTGGTGGTGTTGCCTCTAATGAGGACCGTGCCGCCGTTCATCGTGACCGCCTGGCTGGGCAGCAGATTCGTCGGCGAAGCCATGTTGGTGTAGTCGATCAGCAGGGTGCCTCCGTTGGCGACAAGGCCGCCCGCGCCGGTGCTGGCGGCGGTGCCGGCAAACGCGAGGGTCCCCGCAAAGACCGTCGTGGCCCCGGCATAGGTGTTGGCGCCGTTGAGCGTCCACGTGCCGGTGCCGTCCTTCGCCACCGATGTGGTGGTGACCGTGCCGCTCACGGTGCCGCCAGCCACGCCTCCCAAGGTCAGGGCTTGCGCGCCCGTGATGCTGTTGGCCGCGGTGTTAAAGGTCAGGCTGCCCGCGTCGGAATTGATCCTCGTCGCGCCTGCCAGCGTCACCGTGCCCTGCCAGACGTTGGCGCCGCTGATGTTGCGCAGCGCACCATCATTGGCTAGACCCGAAGCGGTCAGCGAGAGCGTTTCCCCACCCACCGTAATGCCGGTGCCGTGCTGCAACTGCAATGCTGCACCCGAACTCACCGTAGTGCCCGCCACAATCGTTCCGAGCGCCGTGTCGTTTTGAATGTTGAGGATGCCGGCATTCACAGCCGTCGCCCCGGTGAAGCCGTTTCCGCCCGTCAGAGTCAGCGTGCCGACGTTGATCTTGGTCAAACCGCTCGTCCCCGAGGCCGCCAGCGCGCTCGCGAGAGTGACGGACTGGTTGTTCGTGTCGATGCTATAGGCATTGTTGCCCGAGGTGGTGAAGCGGCTGGAATAGTCGAAGGTGTTGCCCGCCGAAAATTGCAGGGTGCCGCCGTTGAAAATGATGGAGCCGGCGGGCACCGTCGGATTGCCCAGCGGGCCGGAAGTGCCTGCCGTTTCCGTGCCGGAGATCCGGATGGTGCCGCCGGTCAGGGTCGTCGTTCCCGTATAGGTGTTGGTGCCATTCAGGGCCACAAGGCCAGCGTTAGTCTTGGTGACCGCAGCCGCGCCGAGCAGGTTGGCTGCAATGATGGCATTGCCCGAGGTATTGCTGAACGCATAAGAGGTGCTGGTCAGGGTGCCGGTCTGAATGGTGTTGAAATGTGTGCCAGATACCGCAGAAACGCTGACTGCGCCGACCGTCTGAGTCGTTCCCGCCAAGTCCACCATGCCGCCGCCGAGAGTCAGGGCCGCAGCATTACCGAGCGTCCCGGAGCCGCTAATCAGCACCGCACCGTTGGTGATATTCGTAGTGCCGGTATAGGTGTTGGCTCCGGTCAGCGTCACGGCACCACCGTTGCCGCTCATGGCAAAGCCAGCGCCGCCACTGACCAATAAGTTGGCCCCAATCGTGGCATTGCCCGAAGTGTTGCTCGCGGCATACGAGGTGCCGGTAAGGCTGCCGTTGGCGATGGTATTGCCACCGAGGAGGGAAGCGGTCGGGATACTCACTGCACCAACATTCGTGGTAAGCCCACCCAGATCAACGAAGCCGCCGCTCAGGGTAAGGTTCGTGTTACTCGCAAGCGCACCGGAACCGCTCAAGGTGAGGGAGCCGAAATTGGCAAAGAAATTGGATACTGTATTGGCCGGGATGCTGGACACGGTAATGGCCGTACCCGTGAGGGTGCCGGTGACATTGAGCACGCCGCCCAGGATCGTCGTCGCCCCGCTATAGTTGTTGGTCCCGGAAAGGATCAGCGTGTTAGCTCCCAGCTTGGTCAGACCGCGCGTGCTGGTCACATTGGTGCCATAGGTGAAATTCCCCGCCGTCGTATCAATGCCCACATTGGACGTGGCGTTGTTGCTCACGTTGGTCATGGTCCCGGCAAAGAGCGCGTCCACATCCGCGCTGCCGAAAAAGCCCGCGCCACCCACGCCCAGACCGAGCGTGGTGCTGGCGTTGACCGTGGTAACACCAACGGAAGGCTTGGCATTGGTGTTGAGGAAGGTCAGCACGCCGGCCGTGACGGTCGCACCACCCGTATAGGTGTTGGTGCCGGAGAGATTCGTAATGCCTGCGCCCGTCTGGCTGAGCGAACCGACACCCGAGATGGCCGCATAGGTGTCAATGATGCCCGAGCCCTGACCAAAGGCCAGCGTCCCGGCGTTCACCGCAAGAGCCCCGGTGAAGGTATTGGTGCCCGAGAGCGTCAGGGTACCCGCCCCGTTCTTAATCAGGCCGCCGCTGCTGGTGGCTGCGGGAGTGATGGCATTGAAAGTGGCCGAAGTGCCACTCCCGCCTGTGCCAAAGCCGCCTCCAAGCGCCGCCGTCACGGTGCCGACGTAACCAACGCCAGGATTCGTAACGGTTACGGCGGAAACCGCGCCGCCGCTAACGTCGGCATAAGCCGTCGCGCCCAGCCCCCTAACCGTCAGCGCGGGCAAACCGGAGACCGTGGCATTCTGCGAAATTGTCACCGAGTTGGTCCCCACGATGGCCGTGATGATGGATCCGGTGGGAATGCCCGTGCCGCTGATCGCCTGCCCAATGAACATCTTCGCAAAGTCCGTGGCCCCGATGCCCGTGACGGCGTTGCTCCCGCTCGTCACCGTCCCGGTGGAAGCCACGTAACCCGAGTCGGTGATCGTCACAATCGGTGCGCCGGTATAGCCACTGCCGCCGGTCGCGAGCGAAAGACTGGTCACACCGCTCCCGGTCGGAGCCAGCATATTGCTATTGAGCGCAGTATTGCTTCCGTTCGTATCCATCACAATGCCGCCGGCATACGAGGCAAAGGCACCGTTCACATAGCTCTGAAAAGTCGAGGTCGCCGCCAGCGTGCCATTGTAGAAATTCGCATTGACACCTGGGCTCAACTTGACCGTGCCGCCGTTATAGTTCGCAATAATCCGAAAGTTGCCCTGACCCGAAATCGCCTGTTCTTTGGTTAGAATCGTCCCAGCATCGAAGTTCATGACGATGAACGACGCACCGGCGGCTCCTCCCCCACGCCCCCAAGCGAGCGTCGAAGCGGTATTGTCGATCAAACCACCTGCAACATTCAACACCGTGCTGAAACTATTCCGGTCACCGAGGTTGAATGTCCCGGAGGTGCTCTTGTTCAGCGTCCCCCCCGTGATCGTGATCTCGCTTGATCCGCCACCATTGCGAGCGGTCATGATTTGTCCTGTGTTCAGAGTGCCCCCAGTGATACGGAGCAGGCCCTGACTGCCACCATTGAGGAGATTCATACTACCCGTGCCGGCAGCGTTACCACCCAAGCTAGTGACCACACCGCCCGTAATGTTCAGCATGCCGTAACCGCCGTTGCCAATGCCGAAATGCTGGTCATCGCCACCAGACGCATTGCGCACGACTAACGATCCGCCGCTGCTGACGTTGACCACGCCATTCATACCGCCTCCGCTGAAATACTCGATGTCCACATCACCGGCGACGTTCAGCACACCGTTAACCGGCAATAGGCTGTTGGCTCCCATGTAGGTTTTTTTGCTGCCTGCGGCAAAAGTGAGCGTGGCACCGTTGTTCACCGTGGTCGTGCCTTGATAGGCGGCGGTGCCGTTGATCTGCACCGTGCCGGTCCCCGCAATGGTTAGGCCCGCGCCGCCGGTCACATTGCCGATGGTGCCGCCAATGGTCAGGGTTTTGGTGGCTGCGGTGGTCCAAGTTTGGCTCGCTCCCAAGATCACGCCGGCATTGATAGTGGCATTTTCATTGGTGCTGATCGCGCTCGAAGCTCCCGTGCCGGTACTGAGAAGCGTGACGGCGTTGCCCGCACCCAGGGTCACAGGCGTGGCATCGCCGAAAGTCACGCTGTTCACGGTCATGTCCGCCCCGAGCACAATGTTGCTCTGCTGCGTCGCGCCGGTGCCGGAGAAGACCACATTGGCCGCGGATCCGGGCACCAAGCCCGTGGCCGTATAGCTGCCGGAGGTCGTGGACCAGTTGCTCACCGTGCCATTGGAAAGCGCCATGGCATTGTCCACGCCCGCCGTGTTCGCGCCGGCGAGGGTGTTGCCATACCAGAAGGCATTGTTGACCAAGGCGGTCCCGGGAGTTTGGGCTCCGATGCTCACGGCGATATCACTCGGGGCCAGCGTCGCCGTGTAGTTCGTGTTATTGGCGAGGAAATAGAGGGCTCCTCCACTGGTCAACCCGCCCCCCGAATTGAGCAGCGCGGCTCCCGCACCGGTGGGGCTGGTGTTATTCAGTTGGATGCCGATGATTCCGGCCGCCGTCGCGGTGGTCGAGGTCAAGTTGTCCAGCGCCCCGGCATTCCAATCGAAGACCAAAGTCGCACCAGTTCCGAGAGTCAGGCTGGCCGCCGTGGTGTTGCGGGCGGTGCCATCGGCGAGGCTAAAGGTGCCGCCGCCATTGACGGCCAGCGCACCAGTTCCCGGCATGTTAAACGCCCCGGACAGGAGCAGGGTGCCGTTATTGACCGTGGTGCCGCCGGTGTAAGTCGGAGCGGCGGAAAGCGTCAGCTTGCCGAAACCCGATTTCGTCAGACTCGTCCCGGCACCCGCGAGCGCTGTGGCAAACGTCACATCGCGACTATTGGTGTCGATCTTGATTGTCTGGCTGCCTCCGGCGCTGAACCGGCCAGAGTAGTCATTGGCGTTCTGCGGCGAGTATTGGAGCGTGCCGCCGGTGAAAAGGATGGTGCCGGCTGCGGCGGCGGTCTGTTTGCCCAGCGGACCAGACGTGCCGGCTGTTTCCGCGGTGCCCAGCAGTACCGTTCCCGCGGCGAGCGTCGAATTGCCGGTGTAGGCGTTCGCGGCAAAGAGCGCGAGCGTCCCTGAGCCGTCCTTGGTCAAGCCGCCGGCCCCAGTGCCAATGCTGGAATTGATCGCGACATCGCCGGTACCGCCAACGGTCAGTAGGAAGGTCGAATTGGTCCCGGCCCCACCATTCAGAATGAGCCGACCGGCATCCGAGTTAATGCGCGACGCCGACGCGAGGGTCACCGCGCCGTTCCAAACATTGACCCCGGACATATTCCGCAAGGCTCCGTCGCTCGAAATACCCGTCCCGTTGAGAGTCAGCGCCTCCGCCAACGTCGAGATATTGCCTTGGATCTGCAGCGCGCCTCCGCTGCTCACGGTCGTGCCGGCGCCGGTGGTTCCCAGCGCGATGGCGTTGCGGATATTCAGCACGCCGCCGGTGTTCACCGTGGTCGCGCCCGTGTAGGTATTGGAACCGCTCAATGTGGCTGTCCCGGTGACGGAAAGGGTGTTGCCCGTATTGATGCCGATCGTGCCCGTCGCGCTCTCCGTCAAAGTGGCCCCACTGGCCACCGTGATGTTGCCGGCACCGCCCAAAAGGCCGCTCAGGCTCAGGGTTCCGGCCGTCACGGTGGTCGCACCGGAGTAAGTGTTGGACCCAGAGAGATTTAGTTGACCCGAGGCGTTGTTCATCGTGATGCCGCCCGCGCCGGAGACGTTGCCGGAGACCGTGACCGTGCCCGCGCCGTTGACCGTGAGCAGGTTTCCGCCGTTGGTCACCGTGCCGCTGACGGTCAGCGTCTTGGTCGTCGCCGCAGTCCAGCTTTCTGCACCGCCCATGATCACATTCGCGGTGATGGCCGCCGAATCATTCGCCGCGATACCGGCCGTGCCGATGGTGAGCGTCTCCGCCCCGGTGGGCGCGATCGTGTAGGTGCCAAGGAACGCCGTGCTGAAGGTCAACCCGGTGGCCGTAATGTTCGTCCCGAGGGAAATGGTGCCTGCCGTCCCGCTGGCTCCCCCGCCGAAGGTGACGGTGTCCGCCGCAGTGAAAGCGATGTTGTTCGCCCCGGCATCGGTGGTCCAGTTGCCATTCGTCGTATTCCACGTACCAGCGCCATCGGTAATGGCTCCGTCGCCGACTCCGACGGTGCCGGGAGTGATGTCCCAAGCCACGGCAGCGGCGCGGGCTGCGGGGTTGCCGAGGAGGGCGACGGCGCAGGCGGCAGCGATACTGCCAGCGAGGATGCGGCGTTTATTTTGGCGGGTGAAGGTAGTAGTGGTTTTCATGAGGTTCGGTTGCGAGTGGGTGTAGGGCGTTTGTTGGCGGGCGGGTTCGGCGAAATGGTGGAAATCGGCGGAAAATTGGGGTGATACCAAATCCCAAATACGAAGGGCGACAAGTAATTTTTACCTTCTGATTTTTTCACCTTCTGATTGCCGAAATTAGTAGGGAAAAGCCTGAGTCGCGTCAGATCTATGGCTGCCCCAAAACATATCATTATCCAGTCTCACCCACACCTCGTCATTTCCGGTGATCCCTTCGTCGTCCCCAACCCTATCAAGGTCCACCCTGGCCCGCAAAAATGTTTCGACTTTTTTGCAAGAACTCCCCGCCAACTCCCGTTCTGGCTCCATGCACCTCTCTTCGCTGTTCCGTCCGTTCACTGTCACCACCGCTCCCTTGCTCCACGCGCTGGCGCTGCTCGTTTTCGCTACCGGGTCCGCGCTGGCCGCGCTGGCCGCGCCGGCCACTCCGGTCCCACGCCCGGACCCGGACGTGCGCGAAACCTCGAAGCGTGTGCGGGAAATCGCCGCCTCGGTGGATGCGGGCGAGGTGGAGTGGGACCGGGCGCGAAAGAAGGCGAGCGGTGCGGCGGCGGTGATTCGCTTCAACGCGGCCGCGGCTCCGCTGGCGCTGGTGGGCAAAGCGGCACCGGACGGGACGGTGAAAATGACGCCGGATTTTCCCGGGGTCTGGAAGTGGCAGTCGTCGCAGGAACTCGTCTTCGAGGCGCAGGGCGGCTGGCTCGCGCCGCAGCACTACAGCGTCCGGCTCGATCCCGCCGCGCTCGCGCCGGATTGCACGCTGAAGTTTCCGCACACGACTTTCCATGCGCAGCCGCTCATGGCCGTGTTCGACGACCCCACCTACTACACCGATCCAGCCACGCCGACTCTGCAGCAGACGGTGGTCACGGTGACCTTCAGCCAGCCCGTCGCCCGCGAGGAACTGGTGCGCCACCTGACCGTCGCCAACCGCAGCGGACTCGCACTTTTCGCCCCCGGCGCGAAGCCCCAGGTGCTCGCCGATGACCGGAACCCGCTGCGCTTTTTCATCCGCTCGCCGCTGCTCAAGCCGATGGACAAGGAGGACCTCGTCGTGGTCACCATCGCGCCGGGGCTTCGCGCAGTGGCCGGCGGCAAACCGCTGGAAAAAGCCGCCGAAAGCAAGATCAACGTCCCCTCGCGCTACTCGGGCTTCTTTTTCAAACAGGCGCGCGCGCAGATCGTCACGAACAACAACGACGAGCCGCGGCAGTTCGTCTTTTTGGAAAGCAGCATCGCCGCCACGGCCCGCGTCGTGGCCAAAGCGGCGCAGGGGTGGGAGCTTCCGCCGCCGCTCGTGGACAAGGACGGCCAGGTGCAGCCGTGGACGACCGACAATGTGAAGCCCGACGTGCTCGCAAAATCCAAGCCCGTGCCGCTCGAACTCCACGCCGAGGAAGGCGCGCCCGCGACGGCGAGCTTGTTTTCCTTCAAGCTCGCGCCCCAGGCCACGGCGACGCTGTACGTGCGCGTGCCGAAGGAAACGCCCGCGCCCGGCGGCTTCGCCACGCGGGAGGATTTCGCTGCGGTCGTGGCCGTACCCGCCTTTCCGAAAGAGGCGCGGGTGCTCGGCAAAGGCGGCATCCTCGCGCTGAACGGCGAGCGCAAGCTGAGCGTGCAGTCGCGCGGCTTCGGCCATCTGCGCTACACGCTCGCACGTGTCCCGGCGGCGCAGATCAATCACCTCGTCAGCCAGACCGAAGGCCGCTTCGAGGCGCCGGAATTTCAGGGCGCGTTCGGCTGGGAGGACATGGCGCATTTCCACCAGACCGTGCAGCCCATCGCGAAAAAGAACGACCACGAGCTAAACTATTCGGCGTTCGATTTCGCCCCCGCGCTGGCCAAGGCCGACGGCGGCGGGCAGCACGGGCTTTTCGCGCTCGAAATCGAAGGCATCCGCGCGCGCACGCCGGAGGATGGTGAGCCGGAAAAAGGCGATCCCGATCCCGGCTGGATCGCCCTCAACGGGAATAACACGAGCGGCGAATCGCGCTTCGTCCTCATCACCGACCTCGGCCTCATCGTGAAACGCAACGCCGACGGCACGCGCGAGGTTTTCGTGCAATCCTTCCAGGCTCGCGCGCCGGTCGCCGGCGTGCATATCACGGCGCTCGCGAAAAATGGCGACACCCTCGCTGAGGCCGACACCGACGCGCAGGGCCGCGCCTCGCTGCTCGCGCTCGACGGCTTGCAGCGCGAGAAAAAACCCGTCGCGCTCACCGCGCGGAAAGGCGCGGATCTCGCGTTCATTCCGTGGGCGCGCGACGACCGCCATTTGGAATACACGCGCTTCGACGTGGACGGTGTGCCGGCCAGCGTCGGCACCGCGCTCGACGCGTTCCTTTTCACCGAGCGCGGCATCTACCGCCCCGGCGATACGATCCGGCTCGCAGCCATCGTGCGTCAGCGGAACTGGGGCGGCGCGCTCGCGGGCCTGCCCGTCGAGGTGGTGCTGATGAATGCCAAGGAGGAGGAGGCCGGACGCTTTCCCGCGACGCTGCCGGCGGACGGCTTCATCGAACTCACGCTGCCCACTGCGGAGACCGCGCCGACGGGCGTGTGGCGGATCGAGCTGCGCCGGTCCGACAACGGGAAAAAGAAGAAGCCCGCGGACGAAACCGACGAGGAAAGCGACGCGCGGCATCTCGGCAGCACGATGGTGCGCGTCGAGGAGTTTCAACCCGACCGGATGAAAATGATCACGAAGCTCGATCCGGCCGCGACCGGCGCGTGGCTGTCGCCGGAAAACCTCGCGGCCAACGTCGAGTTGCAAACGCTCTTCGGCATCGCCGCCACCGACCGCCGCGTGACCGCGAAACTGCACGTTGCACCGGGCGCTCCGCGCTTCGAGCAGTGGCCGGGCTGGACGTTCGGCCTGCCGAAGTTCGAGAGTTTCGAGCCGCGCGAGGTGGACCTCGGTGAAGTAAAAACCGACGACGAAGGCCGCGCGGAAATCCCGCTGGAACTCGCCGCCTACGCCGCCCCGCTGCTGCGTGTCACCGTGGACCTCGAAGGTTTCGAGCCCGACGGCGGACGCGGCGTGCGCGGCTCGCTCAGCGCTCTGGTTTCGGCCCAGCCGCGGCTGCTCGGGTGGAAAGCCGACGGCGATCTCGGTTTCGTCGCCCGCGACGTGGCGCGCAGCGTGCAGCTCCTGGCCATCGGGCCCGACGGCAAGCCCACCGCGGCACCCGGCCTCAAGCGCGTGCTCGTGGAATCGCGCCACGCCTCGGTGCTTACGAAGCAGGAAAACGGCTCCTTCGCCTACGTCTCGCGCGAGCAGGACAAGGAAGTGGAATCCGTCGCCGCGGCGCTCCCGGCGGAAATCGTCAAAGTCCCGCTGCAGACGGACCGCACGGGCCGCTTCCGCTACGAATGGCGAGACGAGGACGGCGTGGTGCTCTGCACGATCGCCTTCAACGTCGTCGGGGCCGGCGAACAGGCGCGCAATATGGAGCGCGACACCGAACTCGAAATGACGCTGCCCGACAAACTGTGGCGGCCCGGCGAGCAGATCGAAGTCTCGCTGCGCGCGCCGTTCGCCGGCGCGGGGCTCATCACCATTGAGCGCGAGAAGGTGCTCGCCGCGCAGTGGTTCACGAGCGACAGCGCGTCGAGCGTGCAGCGCATCACCGTGCCGGAGGGCATCGAGGGCGGTGCCTACCTGAATGTCGCGTGCGTCCGCGCGCTGGATTCGGCGGAAATTTTCACCAGTCCGCTCAGCACGGGCGTCGCGCCATTCCGCGTCGCGCCGGATCGCCGCGCGCTCGCCGTGACGCTCGATGCCCCGGAGCGCGTGCGGCCGGGCGAACGCGTGAAGATCGGCTTCAGCACAGCGCGTCCGGCGCGCGTGGTGGTGTGGGCGGTGGACGAAGGCATCCATCGCGTGACCAGCTACCGCACGCCGCAGCCGCTCGCGAAACTGCTGCGCAAGCCGTCGCTCGAGGTCGGCACCTGGCAGTTGCTCGACCTGCTGCTGCCGGAGTTTTCGCTGCTCAAAAACTCGCGTGCTTTCGGCGGCGACGGCGACGAACCGCCGGAGCTGAAGCTCGGCCTGAATCCGTTCAAGCGGAAGCGCAACGCGCCGGTCGTGTTCTGGAGCGGCATCATCGAGAGCGGCCCGGAGCGCCGCGAAGTCACCTACGACGTGCCGGATTATTTCGCCGGGCGGCTGAACGTTTTTGTCGCCGCCGTCGCGCCCGATGCCGTCGGCGTCGCGGAGAAACAGACCGTCGTCAAAGGCCCGCTCGTGCTCACGCCGAACACGCCGTTCTTCGTCGCGCCGGGCGACGAGTTCACCGCGTCGCTCACCGTCGCCAACCAGCTCGAAGGCGCGGCGCCGACGGATCAGGTGAACGTCGCCGCCGAGGCCCAGGGCGGACTCGAAATCATCGAGGCGCCGAGCGGGCCGGTGGTCATCGCGCCGGGCCAGGAAGCCACCGTGCGTTTCCGCGTCCGCGCGAAGGACGCGCTCGGCAACGCGGAGCTGAGATTTTCCGCGACCGCGGGCAACGAAACGGTCACGCAGCGCGCGACGATGAGCGTGCGTCCCGCCACGCCGCGTGCGGCGGTGGTGCAGAGCGGATGGTTCCGCAAAGATGAACTCGACGTAAAAGTCGGGCGCGATTTCCACGCGGAGTTTGTGGGCCGCGAGGCCGTCGTCTCGACCACGCCGCTCGGGCTCGCGCGCGGCCTGGCCGCGTATCTCCGCGAGTATCCACACGGCTGCAGCGAGCAGATCACCAGCCGCGCCTTCCCCTGGCTCGTGCTGCGCGACGATGCGGAATTCGGCCTGGAGAAAAAGGACGCCGACAAGACGATCGCCGACACCATCGCGCAACTGCGCCGCCGGCAGGGCGAGGACGGCGGCTTCGGCTACTGGACCTCGTGGCGCGGCACCGACAGCTTTGATTACGTGAGCGTGTATGTGGCGCACTTCCTCACCGAAGCGAAGGCCAGCGGCTTCAACGTGCCGGGGCCGATGTTCGACGCGGCGCTGCGGCGGCTGCGGCTGATGGCGGATGCGAAGCTCGAACTGCGGCACTACGACCACATCGAAGACGCCCGGCGCTATTTGCGCAGCGAGGCGAACATTCAGGCCGCCGCGATTTACCTACTCACGCGCAACGAGGAGGTGACGACCAACTACGCGCTGAAAATGCGCGACGCGCTCGATGGCCAGCTCCCCGCCGGCATGTGGCATCGCGATCCGTCCGCAGCGTGGCTCGCGGCGACATGGCGTCTTTTGAAAAAAGACGACGAGGCGAAAAAGCTGATCGCGCTCCACCGCACCGCGCGCGCTGCCGCGCCATCGCGTGACGACTGCGGCTACTACTACGAGTCGGCCCTGACGCGCGAGGCGATGACCTTCACGGTGCTCTGCCGGCATTTCCCGGAGATCGCCGGCACGCTCGGCTACGACGAGCTGCGACCCATCACCGAAGCGGTCGAGCGCGGCGATTTTCACACGCTCTCCGCCGCGTGGACGGTGATCGCGCTGAAATCCTACGCGGGTCTGACGAAGAGCACCGGCGTGCGCGCGGGCCTCGCCGAACTGGTGAACGGCGAACCCAGACTGCTCGCCGCGCCGCGCGCTGGCATGCTCTCGGCGAAATTCGGAGTGGGCGCGAGTCATGTGCGTTTCTTCCTCGCCCGCGAGGCCGACGCACCGCCGCTCGGCGCGTGGTATCAAACCATCGAAACCGGCTTTGACCGCGCGCTGCCCGCCGTGGCGGAGGCCAGCGGCATCGAGGTCGTCCGCGAATTTCTCGACGAACAAGGCCAGCCCACCGCGACCGCAAAAGTCGGCGAGACGCTCCGCATCCGCGTGACCGTCCGCAACCTCAGCAAAACAAAACAGGCGAACCTCGCGGTGAACGAACTTCTGCCGGGCGCATTCGATTTCGCGCCGCAAGGCGAGCCGCTCGCGCTGAAGCCCGGACTCAACACGCTCAAGGGTGCGGATTACGTGGACGTGCGCGAGGACCGCGCGCTCCTCTTTTGCGGGCTGGAGGAAAACGAAACGCGCACCTTCGAGTATGGCGTGCGGCCCACCTGCGCGGGCGCGTTCACGGTGCCGCCGCCCTTCGCGGAAAGCATGTATGACCGCACGGTGCGCGGGCGCGGCTTGGCGGCGAAATTCACCGTGCTCGCGCGCGAATGAACCGTCTCCGTCGCTGGTCGGGGCGCATCGCCATCGCGGGTGCGGCGGTGTTCACGCTGCTCTGGCTCGCGTGGCTGCTGCTGCCCAAACCGGAGCTGTTGCCGGAGGGCGCCACGTTCTCGCGCGTGCTGCTCGACGCGCACGGGCGCGTGCTCCATCTCACGCTGAGCGCCGATGGAAAATACCGGCTGCCAGCTCGGCTCGACGAGCTTTCGCCCGAGCTGCTCGCAGCGACGATGGAACTCGAGGACCGGCGTTTTTTTGCCCACGCCGGCACTGATCCCCGCTCGCTGCTGCGCGCCGCCTGGGGCTCGATGACCGGCCAGCGACTCGGCGGCGGCTCCACGCTCACCATGCAATTCGCGCGGCTCCGCTGGCACCTGCACACACGCACGCTTGGCGGAAAAATGGTGCAGGTCTTTCGCGCCGTGCAGCTCGAACGGCACTACGGAAAACGCGCGATCGCCGAGGCGTATTTCACCTTTGCGCCCTACGGCGGAAACGTGGAGGGCGCCGCCGCCGCAAGCCTGCTCTGGTGTGGCAAACCCGCGCGCGAGCTGACGCTTCGCGAAGCGGTGGCGCTCAGCGTGATTCCGCAGAGCCCCGCCGCGCGCTGGCCGCGCGCGAAGGAACGCCGCGCCTCGCACACCGCCGCGCAGTTGCGCCTGATGACGCGCCTGCGCGCCGCCCGCGGCGAGCCTGCGGACGCGCTCGATGGCGAGTTCGCGCTGCGTCCCGCGGCGGTGCCGCGCGAGGCTCCGCATCTCGCGCGACGGCTCATCGCCGGCGAGCGCGCCGCCACCACGTTGAATCGCGAACAGCAGCGCATTCTCGAAACAAGCATTACGGATTTTCTCGCGCGCTGGCGGGCGCAGGGGCTGCGCAATGCGGCGGCGATTCTCGTCCACGCGCCGACCCGCGAGGTGCGCGCGTATGTGGGCTCGGCGGGATTTCTCGACGCGCGGATCGCCGGCCAGGTGGACGGCGTGACCGCCCGCCGCTCGCCCGGCTCCGCGCTCAAGCCCTTCACCTACGCGCTCGCGCTCGATGCCGGCCTCATCCATCCGCGCACGCTGCTCGACGACGCGCCGCGCCGCTTCGCCGGCTACAATCCCGAGAACAGCGACCGCGGTTTCCTCGGCCCGATTCCCGCCGCCGAAGCGCTGCGTCGCAGCCGCAACGTCCCCGCCGTCGAACTGCTCGCGCGGCTGCCCGGCGGCGGGCTCGACCGCTTCCTGCGCGACAGCGGCGTGCGCCTCGACCGCGCGCCCGGCTACTACGGACTCGCCCTCGCGCTCGGCGGGGCGGAGGTCTCACTCGAAGAACTCGCCATGCTCTACGCCATGCTCGCCACCGACGGCGTTCCCCGCCCGCTCGTGCTGCACGCCCGCCCCGCCGCGTCCCATTTTTCCGATGAAACGCCGCGTCTTTCCGCCGCCGCGCGCTGGCTCACGCTCGACGCCCTGCGCGCCGAGTCGCCGGTGCCGGGACTCGTGTGGAAAACGGGCACGTCGCACGGCTTCCGCGACAACTGGGCGTGCGGGGTCGCGGGCGATTGGGTGCTCTGCGTGTGGCTGGGAAATTTCGACAGCACTCCGATGCCCGGCATGTTCGCACGCGACACCGCCGTGCCGCTGCTGATCCAGAGCGCCACGCGCCTCGGCCTCCGCGGCAGCGCGGCGCGTCGGCCCCCGGAAATCGCCGACGTGAAAGTCTGCCCGATCAGCGGCGGCCTCGCCGGCCCTCACTGCCCTCACGGCACCTCCGCGCCGTTCATCGGTGGCGTGTCACCGATCACGCAATGCGCCGTGCATCGCGAAATCCTCGTGGACTCCGCCACCGGACTGCGCGTGGTGCGCGACGATGGTCGCCCCGGCCTGCGTCGCGAGGTACGCGAATTCTGGCCCGCGCATCGGCTGGAGCAATTCCGCCGCGCCGGCCTCGCCCGCACTGCACCCCCGCGCCTCGAAACCGCCGCCGCCTCAGCCGGCCCGCCACCGCGCATCGTCTCCCCGCAGCCTGCGCTCACCTACGTGCTCCGCCCCGGCGCTGGCCACAAGAACGCCATCCCCCTCGAAGCCGAAGCCGGCGCCGACGTGCGCGAGTTGCACTGGTTCGCCGGCCCGCGCTACCTCGGCATGAGCAAACCCTCGCAACCGCTGCTCTGGACGCCCGAGCCGGGCCGCTGGCAAATCGAAGCCCTCGACGACGCCGGCCGCGCCGCCCGCGTCGCGGTTAACGTGACGAGAGAAAAGCAGTGAGATCGGCCCGGGAGATTCGCGCCGTTGCAAACGCGTCCATGTGCGTTATTTTCTCTCCTCCTAAAAAAGGGGGCGTACTGGTTTCGACTGTTAGTTCGAGGCACAGGCGGCATGTCGAGGAAGCCTGGTTGGCCTCGTTAAAATCCCGGGCAAAACAAATAAATGCAGATCACGAAGATCTCGCTCTCGCGGCCTAAATAACCGCGACGTACCCGACGCGACGCCTGCTAGCGGCGGGGACGACGACCAGCAGGCTGGCCCGAGGGCGGAGCGACCGCGCCCGAGGGTGAGATCGATTCGTGGACGATCGGGGGTGGGCAATATGCCCGTCTATCGCACACCCCTTAAACTGAGGACGAAGCTAAACATGTAGATGCTTGTGGCGAGAGCCATCAGGACAGGGGTTCAACTCCCCTCGCCTCCACCATTTCTCCAGAGAAATGCACCGTCGAGTTGATATTGTGTGACACACCGGCGGAGTCCTCTCACTTATCCCTTCGTCGCCAAGGCTGTCCCGGCACCAGTGAGCCCATCCGAAAAGAACGCCGTCAGCGGGAATCCTGCTCGGGCTCGCTGTCACTGACCGCTGGGGCCGATGTCGGGCTCTGATAGTGCAGGCTGACGCTGCGAAAGACGTTTTCCGCATTTTCCGCCGCGAAAAAATACAGTTCCAATGCGCCACCGCCGGAATCCCAGCGGAATCCAACCAACGTTTTCATAATTCCACGCTCGGTCTCGCGCTGACGCGTGATGGGCTTGCCCGGGCCATGCCTTTCCTCAATCCGGCGGCGGACGTTTTGCATGAATTCTTCGTAGGTCGCGGCGGACCAGTCTTCCTTGGAATACTGCAATTCCACCTCCACGAGTTTCCCCGCACGCAGATGAAAGCTCACGCGCTGCAGCGCAATGCCAGGAAGCCCGTCCACCTTCCAGACTTCCCCGCCGCCCCTTGTCTTACTCCGCTCAGCAATGCGGGCGCTGGTGCCGAGCAGCGCTTCCTCCAGGCGCAGCGCCGGTTCGCCCCACTTCAGGTTGAAAGGCGGCGCGATTTCTCCATCGGCTCGTGCCGGCACAGGGCGGACGGCGAGCACCGCCAGCGCACCCGCAGCGGCGAAGAGCAAAAAGCGACAATAGGAGTTCACGCTCAGTGTAGTTAGCACGCCACGGGCCGTTTCCGAGCGGACCGCGCCAGGGTCCGCAAAAACTTCACAAATCCGCTAAAGGCCATCGCCACTCCGCCGAAGTCCTCAATGTCGCGACATGTGTCGTGATCGATGAGGTCAGACATCGAATTTAAAGTGGCCCGGAGCGACACGGACGTCGCAGTTAGTTAAAAACAATACCAAGAAAGGCAATAACATGAGCTTAGTTATTAATACCAACATCGCGGCCTCGGCGGCCGCGCAGAACCTCAACGTCAGCAACTCGATGCTCCAAAAGAGCCTCGCCCGCCTCTCCAGCGGGTCGAAAATCACCCAGCCCTCGGACGACGCCGGCGGCTTGGCGGTTTCGATGAAAATGGAGGCGGCCATCCGTCGCACTGACGCTGCATCCACCAACGTCGCCAACGCCGTCTCGTTTCTCCAGACTCAGGACGGCTCGTTGAAAACCTCCGGAAAAATCCTGGAGCGTATTTCCGAACTCAAGACACTCTCCACGGACGTCACCAAGAGTGCTTCAGACGTGGCCAACTACAATACGGAGTTCACCGCACTGAAGGCGGAACTGACCAACCAAACGACCAACACCTTTAACGGCGTGGCCTTGTTTGGTGGCACCACCTTGGCCGTCCAGACCTCCGAGGATGGCACGCAGTCGCTAAATATCACTCAAGCCAACCTCACGAGCAACGTGGCCACAATCACGGCCGCAGCGAACCTCGGGGCACTCACCACTGCGCAGATCTCCACCGCGATCACGAACGTGGCGACCTCCCGCGCGCAGAATGGCGCTGACTCCAGCCGGCTCGGTTTCTCTGCCGACATGCTCGCCGTCAACAAGACCAACCTCGAAGCCGCCAACAGCCGTATCGTGGACGTGGACGTGGCCTCGGAGTCCACCAAGCTGGCGCGCAACAACATCCTCGTGCAGGCCGGCTCCGCCATGCTCGCCCAAGCCAACGCGAGTTCCCAGTCCGCGCTGCGCCTCCTGCAATAATCAGCAACAAATCAGTAAAACGAACCAATAATTAACAATCCAAGAAAGGATCAAACAACATGAGCTTAGTCATTAATACCAACATCGCGGCCTCAGCGGCCGCGCAGAACCTCAACGTCAGCAACTCGATGCTCCAAAAGAGCCTCGCTCGGCTCTCCAGTGGGTCGAAAATCACCCAGCCCTCGGACGACGCCGGTGGTCTGGCAGTCTCGATGAAAATGGAGGCGGCCATCCGTCGCACTGACGCTGCATCCACCAACGTCGCCAACGCCGTCTCGTTTCTCCAGACTCAGGACGGCTCGCTGAAAACCTCCGGGAAAATCCTGGAGCGCATCGCCGAACTCAAGACGCTCTCCACGGACGTCACCAAGAGCGCCTCGGACAAGGCCAACTATGACACGGAGTTCACGGCGTTGCAGTCTGAGTTGACCAACCAGGCGACGAACACCTTCAACGGTGTCGCACTGTTTGGCGGCGGGACTTTGGCGGTCCAAACCTCCGAAGACGGCACACAGTCGCTGAACATCACCAAAGCCGACCTCGCCACGAATGTGACCGCCATCACCGGCGCAGCCAACCTCGCGGCGATTACCACGGCGAATATCTCCACCGCGATCACGAACGTGGCGACCTCCCGTGCGCAGAATGGCGCGGACTCCAGCCGACTCGGCTTCTCCGCCGACATGCTCGCCATCAACAAGACCAACCTGGAAGCCGCCAACAGCCGCATCGTGGACGTGGACGTGGCTTCCGAGTCCACCAAGCTGGCGCGTAACAACATCCTCGTGCAGGCTGGCTCCGCCATGCTCGCCCAGGCCAACGCGAGTTCCCAGTCCGCGCTGCGCCTCCTGCAATAGGCAATCAACGGAACCAAGGTAACGGGCTCCCCCGCTGAGTAAGCGGGGGAGCCTTTCCGGGAGGGGCGGTCCCGAAAGATCATGGCCGGACAGCGGTCCGGAGAGTCGCCAGTGAGCGAAATTCTCCCCCCGCTGCCCGGTCCTTTCGGCGCATCCAAAAAAAACCGCTAAAGTCTTCGCTCATCCTGCCGAATTCCTCCTTGTCGTGACATGTGTGACGACCGGTGAGGCCAGCCACCGATTTCAAAATGGCCCGACGCGACACGGATGTCGCAGTAGTTAACAAATCCAAGAAAGGAATCGTTATATGAGCCTAGTCATCAATACCAACATCGCAGCCTCCGCAGCCGCGCATAACCTCAACATCAGCAACTCGATGCTCCAAAAGAGCCTCGCCCGCCTCTCCAGCGGATCGAAAATCACCGCCCCTGCGGACGACGCCGGCGGTCTGGCGGTTTCGATGAAAATGGAGGCGGCCCTCCGCCGGACCGACGCCGCGAGCAACAACGTCGCCAACGCCATCTCGTTTCTCCAAACGCAGGACGGCTCGCTGAAGACCTCGGGCAGCATCCTGCAACGGATCGCCGAACTGAAGACACTCTCCACGGACGTGACCAAGAGCGTGTCCGACGTCGCCAACTACAACACGGAGTTTGCAGCGCTCCAGGCCGAGCTGACCAATCAGGCGACCAACACCTTCAACGGCGTCAGCCTCTTCGGCGGCGGCACCCTTTCGGTCCAGACCTCGGAGGATGGCGCGCAAACCCTCGCCATCACCCAGTCGAACCTGACCACGGACGTGGCCACCATCACCGGCGCGGCCAACCTTGCCGCCGTCAGCACCGCCCAGGTTTCCACGGCGATAACCAACGTGGCGACCTCCCGTGCCCAGAATGGCGCGGACTCCAGCCGACTCGGCTTTTCCGCCGAGATGCTCGCGATCAATAGGACCAACCTCGAAGCCGCCAACAGCCGCATCGTGGACGTGGATGTGGCCGCCGAGTCCACCCGACTCGCACGCAACAACATCCTCGTGCAGGCCGGCTCCGCCATGCTTGCCCAGGCCAACACCAGCTCTCAGGCCGCCCTGCGTCTGTTGCAAAACTAGCCGCACCAACTGAACGGGCTCCTCCGGTAAGTGACCGGGGGAGCCTCCCGGGGCCGGGCCGGCGGAGAAAGTTTCACGACCGGGCATCGAATCAGGAGACAACCTCCCTTCGATGTCCGGTCTTCGTTTGGCCCAAAGACAGTGGCGTGAAGCGACGGCACTAAGATTACTGCCCCGTCGTCCGTCATGCCCGTAGATGCCGCCACCCGCTGACAAATATCCCATTGTTCCCCTGCCGTGAACGGCCCATGCTGCCCGCATGGACCCCCGGCTTTACCAGATCGCGGCGCTCGCCGGGTTGCTGATCTATGGGCTGGGGTGGCTGGACTTTGAAATCGGCGCGGTGCAGGCGGCGGTCACGCTGGCGGGGGTGCTCGGCACGCAGTGGGCGTGTTCGCGGCTGTGGAAAGTGGACCGTTTCGATCCGCGGAGCGCGCTCATCTCGGGGCTGTCGCTCTGCCTGCTGCTGCGGACGAATCACCTCGGGCTGGCGCTGGCCGCGGCGGTCGTGACCATCGCGAGCAAGTTCGTCCTGCGCTGGCGCGGGAAACATCTTTTCAATCCAACCAACCTCGGCCTCGTGGTGATGATGCTGGCGACCGACAGCCGCGTGTGGGTGTCGCCAGGCCAGTGGGGCAATGTGGCGTTCTTCGCGTTTCTCATGGTCTGCCTCGGCGGGCTCGTGGTCATGCGCGCGGCGCGCAGCGATGTCACGCTGGCCTTTCTCGCGTGCTATCTCGGGCTGGTCATCGGGCGCACGCTCTGGCTCGGCGAGCCGCTGACGATTCCGCTGCACCGGCTGCAAAGCGGCGCGCTGCTGCTCTTCGCCTTCTTCATGATCAGCGATCCGAAAACCACGCCGGACTCGCGCGCGGGGCGCATCCTCTTTGCGGCGCTGGTGGCCTGGGGCGCTTGGTATGTGCAGTTCCGACTCTTCCGCACGAACGGCCTGCTCTGGTCGCTGGCCGGGTTTTCCTGCGCCGTGCCGCTCATCGACTGGCTGCTGCCGGGCGTGCGCTACCGCTGGGAGTCGCGCCTGAAACCGAAACCCGCACCCGCTTTTTCCAACACCAACCCGCAACCCGCACTGCCATGAACAAACAACTCCACCTCCTCCTCGCCGCGATCTTCGTCCCGCTCGCGGCCCATTCCTTCTGCGGCTTTTACGTCGCGAAGGCGGACACGAAACTTTTCAACAAGGCCTCGAAGGTCGTGCTCGTGCGCGACGAGGACCGGACGGTGATGACGATGGCCAACGATTACGAAGGCGACGCAAAAGATTTCGCGGTGGTGATTCCCCTGCCGACGTTCATCGAGAAGGGGCAGATCCATGTGGCGGACAACGCGCTCATCGAGCATCTCGACGCCTACTCCGCGCCGCGGTTGGTGGAGTATTTCGATGAGGATCCGTGCAATCCGCGGATCTCTGAGTTGAGGCTGTCCGCGAGTGCATTCGCCGGCCGCGATGCGAAGACCAAAGCCGAACACGCCGCCGCGCTCGGCGTGAAGATCGAGGCGGAATACACGGTCGGCGAATACGACATCCTCATCCTCTCCGCCGAGCAAAGCGGCGGGCTGGAGACTTGGCTGAAGGAAAGCGGCTACCGGATTCCCGACGGCGCTGGGCCGGTGCTGGAGAGCTACACCAAACAGAAGATGCGGTTCTTCGTGGCGAAGGTGAATCTGGAGGAGAAGGCGAAGGCGGGCTTCCATTATCTGCGCCCGCTGCAGGTGGCGTATGAGAGCCGAAAATTCATGCTGCCGATCCGGCTCGGCACGGTGAACGCGGACGGGCCACAGGAGCTGTTCGTCTTTGCGCTCACGCGCAAGGGCCGCGTGGAGACGACGAACTACCGCACGGTAAAGCTGCCGACCGGAATGGACCTCCCCGTTTTCGTGAAGAAGGACTTCGCGGACTTCTACAAGGCGATGTTCGACCAGCAGGTGAAGAAGGAGGACATGCACTGCGTTTTCACCGAATACGCTTGGGACATGGGCTGGTGCGACCCGTGCGCCGCCGAGCCGCTGTCGAACGCGGAACTGAAAAAGCTCGGCGTCTTCTGGCTGGAGGGCGAGGGACGCAGCGACCGCGCGCGGCCGCAGAACAACAACGTCTTCATCACGCGGCTGCACCTGCGCTACGACCGGAAGCATTTCCCCGAGGACCTCGTCTTTCAGGAAACGGGCGACCGGGAAAATTTCCAGGGCCGCTACGTGCTGCGGCATCCGTGGCAGGGCGAACCGAAGTGCGACGCCGCGCGGAAATATCTCGAAGACCTTCCCGAGCGTCAGGACAAGGAGGCGCAGACGCTCGCGCGCCTGACGGGCTGGGACATTGAGAAAATCCGCGCCCGGATGAAGCTCCCGGCCGGGAAGGAAAAGTCCGGCGACGGGACGAAGTGGTGGGACAAGCTGTGGAAGTGAGCTGATGGCTCCACTTCCCGACAACCCGCCGAACGGCCAGCGACCGCGGTTCAGCAAGCTGGCGGGCGCTGCGATCCTTCTTGCGCCACTGCTCGCCTACGGGGCCGTCGGGATCATCCTGTATCTAGTCTTCGGTGAGTTCGAGTCTGGGTGGGATGGTTTGGTCCAGCTCATCGGTTTTGTGTTCTGGGCGCATGTGGCAGTGATCGGCGGGTCAATCTCCGCTGCCCTCGCTATCATCCTGGGTTGTGTGGCCCTGCGGCAGATTCGCAAGCGGCCGGATGAACTAAGCGGGCATAGGCAGGCGCGGGCAGCAGTCATTATCAGCGTCATTTCCCTAGTCGGGGTATGGGGTGTCATCGGGGGCGTCGCGTGGGTCTCTGCTAGCCGTGAGGCAAACCTCCGCGCTCGCGCGGAGGACATTCGCGCTCCCTTTCGAGCCGTCGTCCAGTATGCGCAAAATAGCGGCACATTCCCCGACACGCTGGAACAGGTGACCTCATCAGATACCGCCAGCCGTTACATCTACCTCGGCAAGAACCTGCCATCCGAATACGCCAACTACCAGACGGAGGGGAGCCAGAGTATTGTCGTGATGTACGCGACTCACAGCGAGGCTGGGAAGTTCGTTGCGATTTGCGCAAACGGAATGACCCACGAGTGGACTAAGCCGATTTTGGATGGAGCCTTGCGTGCCAGTGACACGCTAAGAAACTCTCGCGGAATTGGCGCGACAGGTAAGCAGGTGCAAAAATCCACGCTTGCCGAGTAGGTAACGTCTGAATTGGAAATAGTTTCGATCTAGGAACCGGCGAGGATACGAACGACGCGCACGGGCTCCGGCGACGGGACGAAGTGGTGGAACAAACTGTGGAAGTGAGGGCGAGTCGGCGCGACAAACCCCGGACAACTTTTCGCCGGTCTCGGTTTTCTAATGGGCACATTGCAGTCCAAGGTACCGCGATTGCTTCCGAAAAAAACATCCCTACACTTTCGACGCGCATGAAAACTCTTCGCTCCCTCCTTGCCGCTCTCCTCGTTGGATCGGCGCCTTTGGCGATCGCGGCGGACGCTCCGAACCCGCCGGTCGCCAGTGTGGCATATCCGCAAGAGGCGGGCGCGACCGTGGCGCGGACGTTCCCGTTTTCGATGATCGGCCAGCTCCTCTTCGCCAATGGCGATGGGTGGTTCAGCGGCTCGGGGACGGTGGTGCGGCCGTACTCGGTGCTCACGGCGGCGCATAATTTGTGGGACGCCGACGGCGGTTTTTCGACGGACATCCTTTTCCGCCGCGGGCTCGCCGGGCGGACCAATCTCTCGTCGCAGTATGCCAGCCGCATCTACGTGCTCTCCGGCTACCGCGAGAATGTGCGCCAATTCCGCAGCAGCGATCCGCGCGCGTTTTCCTACGACACGGGCGGACTCGTGTTCCGCGCGCCCGTGGCCGGCGGCTCGAATGCCGGCTGGTGGGCCAATCCCGCATTGCTTGCCGGTCCCGCGCCTCTGCTCACGCTCGGCTACGGCGGGGAGTTTCACAGCGGCGACGATCTGCTCTCGGTCACACCCACCGCGCCGTTCACACCGGTGGTCGGTGCGTTCTGGCAGAACCTCTCGATCTACGGTGAGAGCGGCATGAGCGGCGGCCCGGTTTTCGCGCGCGACACGGACGGCAAGCTGTATCTCGCGGGCGTGCTCGTCGCGGGTTCAACGGAACCGCCGTCCGCCGGCATCCGCGCCCTCGACCGCACCGCGGCGGATTTCATCCGGCGGTATTTGAAATAGGAGCGCCGCGTGGAAAATCGCACGCGCCTGGTGATGGTGGTCGGCGGGTTGTTTTTGGCGATAGCGGTTACGCTTCTGGTTTGTGGATCTGGTCAAAAAACCACCGCAACGACTTCCTTGCCGGGGGGCTCCGGCGCTGCATCCACGCCATCCGCGAACGCCCGCGCAAATCCCGGCAGTACGGGCACCAAGGCAAAAAATCCATCGGGGACCGAGACGGCCAATCCCATCGAAACCCTCTTCGGTAAACTACAGGAAGGCACCGCGACCGAAGCGGATCTCGATGCGCTCAAGCGCGCGCTGCTGGCCGACGATCCCGCGCTGGCCACGGCCGCCATCCGCGAGTTTCTCGCGACCGGACGCGACACGCGGACCGGCTTTGATTTCGCCCTGCGCCCCGGTGGCGAACTCACCGCACCCACGCTGCGCGTGCTGCTGATGGACGTGCTCGGGCGCATCGCCAAACGCGACGGCACCGACGGCGCGGCCAAGCTCGCGCGGGAGACACTGGAAAAAAAGGACTCCGCTGACGAGTGGGCAATCGCCCTCCGCAACGTGGCGTGGCACGAGCCCGCCGCCACCGCCTATCTCACGAGCAAAGCCCGCGAGATGCTGGCCTACGAACCTTGGCGCGCAAGTCCCTCGAGCGGGATGCTCGAAGCCTTCGATGTCATCGTTTTCACCAAGAACGCCAGCCTCACCGCCGATCTCGCCAGCGCCCAGCGCGATCCGAACGAACAGATTCAGCACGCCGCCGACGTGGCACTCGACCGGCTCGCCGCCGCCAATCCGCTCGACGTGATGAACTACCTCAATGCCAACCCCGTGCTCCTCGCCGAGCGACCGATGCTGCGCGCGGATTACTTTGCCAAGGCCGATTTGGGAGCCGCGGGGCAAAAAAATGCGCTCGAGTTTTATCTCGGCCGCACGGACATCGCCGCGGCGGAGAAAGCCAAGCTGCTCAAGGCACTCGCCACACCCGCAACGTTCGTTTCCGAGAACCTCCTCACCGAGCCGCCGCCTGAGCCGGACGAAGCGCTCCGCGAGCACGCCATCCTCGCCGCCGTCCACGAATGGCTGGTGGGCAAACGTTTCCCGTCGCTCGACAGCCAGCTTCTCGATCTCCAGCGCCGCCTCGCGCGCGAATAGCCGCAGCAGGTCGAGCGCGGATTGCGGAAAATGGCGTCGTTTTTCGGCGGGGGCTATCGCCCTTTGCCGCGACGCTTGGAAAGGCCACCACCCGGTCGCGCTCCCGGCACGGGCTTCGCGGGCGCGGGTGCTTCCGGCTCCGGCTGCGGCTCGGCGGGAACCTCCGCCGCCGGCTCCTCAATCGGCGGGCTGATCGCCAAGTCGCCGCTGAAAATTCCGCCCTTCTCGATGCTGATCGCGCGCGCCTGGACACTGCCTTCGAGCGCGCCACCCGAGGCGATCGTAACGCAGCCCTCGCACTCGATGCGCGCAGTGATCTTGCCGTGAATCTCCACCGCGCGCGCTTTCACCACGCGCACAAATTCCACGCTCGCTTTTTTGTCGATGACCAGTTTGTGCGCATCAATGTCGCCCGCGAACTGGCCCTGAATCTTGAACCGCGCCTCGCCCGTGCAGACGAGCACGCCGCGCAGCCTGCCCTCGATCACCGCCGCGCCGCAGGCGATCTTCGCGCTGGTCACGTCTGCTTTCGCGGAAAGCACCACCTCGCCCTGTGTTTGGATGCTGCGCCCGAATGGCCCCGTGATTTTGAAATCGCTCAGGTCAATGTACGAGCTGCACTGCGGACACAGACTCGACTGCGCGGAACTGCTGACCTGCTGCCGCTGGCCGCAACTGAAGCAGCAGATGTCGCGGATTTTTTCTCCCGCGACCATCTTCGTCAGCTTGGCGAAAAGCGACGGCCCTTTGAGGCTGGCGACCTCCTTGGCCAGCAGTTTCTCGATCGAGTAATGCTGCCCGCATTTGCGGCAGAAAGTCGATTTGGCAAACGCCGACTCAAGCTGGCTAAACCCGCAATGCGGGCAGTCAGCACTGATCTTCTCAGTGTTCTTCGGGGTGTTGGAGGCCACGGCAGGCCGCGCTTAGCGCGCGGGAACAGCCGGACGCACGCTGGGCACCGCGCCCTTCACCGGAGTCACTTCCGAGCGTCCGACAAAAGTCGCGCCTTCCTCAATGACGAGCCGGCTTGCCTTGAGGTCGCCGTGCAACACCGCGCGGGCCTTGAGTTCACAGCGCTCGTCCACGGTGATGTTACCATGCACTTTGCCCAGCACCGTCGCGGACTTGGTCTTGATCTCGCCACGAATCTCAGCGTTTTCCCCCACCGTCAGCGTGCCGGTGGAAGTGATCTCGCCCTCGACTTTGCCGTCGATGGTGAGTTCGTTTTGAAACTTGATCGAACCTTTGATTTCGACGTCAGCGGAGAGGAGGTTTTTGCCGGAGATTTCAGCCATGGAAGTGATTGGATTGGGTTTGCAGGATGGTGCGGTCGCCCGCGGGTGAATGACCGCGGGAAGCCATTTTTCGTCAGTCGAAAACGCCCCGCGGAAACGATGTGCCGCGACTATGGTGCGCGGGAAAAAACGTGTCAACGCCCGCCGCGGCGCGGAGTGATAATTCACCCCGCGCCCGGCGCCCGAGTTGGTCACGGCTTCTTCGACTTCTCGGCGATGACGCGGTAGTAGGTTTCGACGGCTTCGCGGTATTCTTCGGGCACGGGCTGCGAGAGGCCTTTGTTAATGTCCTCGGCGAGCTTGGGCGGGAGTTTGCCCCAGCCGCCTTTTTTCAACTCGGCCATCTCGGGCGGCGTCCCTGCGGGAGGGCCAGTCGGTGAGCCCGCTCCACCTTTGGACTCGGCCATCTGGCTCATCTTGGGCGGCATGCCTTTGAACGAACCCGGCATGGCGGGTCCGCGGGCCAGGCGGGCTTGGGCCATCGCCGCTTGAGCCATCGCGGCCATCGGACTCGGAGGACCGGGAGGACCGGGAGGACCGGGAGGTGCCGGAGGGCCGGGAGGTGCCGGAGGGCCGGGAGGCGCGGGCGGAGACTGCGGGCCCGGAGGCGTCGGCGTCGAAGGCATCGGCGATGTCGGAGACGGTGGCGTGTTTTGGGCAAGCGCCTGCGCTTTGAGCTGCTCGGCGAGCGCGTCGAGAGCACGGGCCATCTGCTGCTGTTGGGCCGCGGTGGGCGGCGGCGGGGCGGCAGGCGCGCCGGGTTTGGGCGGGCCTCCGCCGGGTTTGGGCGGACCACCACCTGGCTTCGGCGGACCTCCGCCCGGCTTGGGCGGGCCTCCACCGGGTTTGGGCGGGCCACCGCCTTTGCCGTCCTTCGGCGGACCACCTTTGCCATCCTTCGGGGGGCCACCCTTGCCGTCTTTGGGTGGGCCGCCTTTGGCATCCTTCGGAGGGCCACCCTTGCTATCCTTGGGCGGGCCGCCGTCTTTCGGCGCGGAAGGTTTCGGCGGCGTGGTCGCGGCTTTCATGGCGTCGGCTGTCTTCGCGAGTTCCTTCTTCGCCTGATCCACGGGGGCCTTGGCCTCCATGGCTTCCGGCGCTTTTTGCAAAGCCTCCGCCGCTTTCTTCAGGTCGTTCTCCGCCGTTTTGTTGATGTCCTCGGCCAGCTTTTTCAGCAAGTCGCTGTTCTCCTTGTTCTCCAAGCGCTGCTGATGGTCGGAGGCTTGGTCCACCTTTTTCGCCGCGTCTTTCGTATCCTGATTGATCGGTTTCTGGTCGTTCAAGGCCAGCGCCAGCTTACGATCCGCAGGCGCGCCTTCCGGCAGTTTTGCCAGCGCCTGCGCCTGCTCGGCGAAAGCGCGCGCGGCGGCATCGGCCTGCTGCGCCGCCTCAATGGCGAGGGTCGCTTTCTGTTCGGTGACAATGGCCTGCGCCAGCACTTGCTGGAAAGCAGCCTGCGGACCGCCGGGTTTGGCGGCCTCGGGCCGGGCGCGGTCCGCGCCCTGATGCACCTCGCCGCGGGCCGGGTCTTCCTGGCCAATAAAGCCGCCCGCTTTTTCGCTAACAAGCTTCGCCTCCTTGAGCACGTCCTCGAGCTTCTTCGTGCTCTCCATGCGCTGCGCGGCTTCCACGATGAGGTCGGCCAGCGGCACCGCAGCGGTGGCGCGCTCGACGGCGAGCTTCGTCTTCTCCAGCACCGGCGCATTGGCCGTCGGACCGGCCGCTTGATGGGTCGCCTCCGCCGCAGCCTTGGCTTCGCGGGACATCGCCGCAGCCACACGCGCCGCTTCCAGCGCGCTCATCTTGGTCTTCGGGTTTTTGTCCTTGTTGGCCTGCTCCTCGACCTTGCGCGCGACCTCTCCCTGCTTGGTGTTGGCCTTGTCGATCAGGTTTTTTGCCTCGTCCATCTGGTTCTTCGCGATGTCCCCCAACTCCTCGCGCATCTTGTCATTCGCCTCTTCGTTGAGGCGCTTCTCCAATTCCTTGAGCTGCTCGGCCTCGGTCTTCTCCGCGAGGTTGCTGATGTCCGCAGCCTCCGCATCGCGCTGGTCGAGCTCTTCCTTCCGCGTCGGATCCTCCAGCTTACGCAGTTCCTCGCGGGTCTTCGCCACGTCCTTGCCCTGCTCCAGCGCGGCGTAGTGCGTGGCGATCAGCGTGAGCGCGTCCACGATTTTCTGCTCCTGTTCGACCGCGCGATCGAGGTCGGTCTTTTGCAATCCGGCAGTCTCGTCCTCGGTGGTTTTCTTCAACTCCTCCTCGGCCTTCGGCGGCGGGTCTTGGAGCGCAGCGAGCATGTCATCGGCATCGCGCATCCGGTCGCGCCCGTCCTTTTTCAAAATGTTCTGCTCATTGGCCTCGGCGCGGATGAGATCGCGGAGCGAGTCAATGCGCGCATTGATGGCCTGCTGCCGCGCGAGTTGCGGCTGGGCCTCAGTCTTGTTGTCGGCGGGCTTGGCCGCCTCGGCTTTCCCGGCGTGCGCGGCGGACACGAGCTTCAGCTCGGCCTCCTCCTTCGCGATGCTCAGCGCGAGTTCGCTGATCTTCGGCGTGAGCTTCGCCAGATTTTTCCGCGCCTCCTCGATCGGCTTCTGCAAATAGGCGAGCCCGGTTTTCAGCTTGCCGGTCATCCTTTCCACCTCGCCCCGCATGCTCTCGGGCGGACGTTGAAGATTTCTCCGCTCCACCATTTCCTTCGAGAGCGCGACGAATTCCGGGCTCGTGGGAATGACGCCGATGAACGAGGTCAGTTCGTCCACGGCCTTGTCGGCCACAGAATCTTTGAGTCGCAGCCGGTTGAGCTGCGACGGTGCCATGTAGATCCGCGTGGAAATCCAGCCCCAGTCGCGCACCGCCGCAGTGCGGCCCTGCGGCGCACGCACTTCCCAGCGCTCCACGGCAGTGAGAGCCGTCAGGCCGTCGATGAGTTCCTGCAAGTTGTGCCCCGTCTCCAGCAGGCGCAGGCATTGGTCGAGCGTGTCGAGACGCTCCGCGGTCTTCTCCGGGCCGTCGGTGCGGGAAAGGGCGTGCGTGCTTTGCAGGGCCACGGTTGCACGGCGGAGGTCGGCGACAAAGCCGTTGTCGGCCACCGCGCGCACTTCCTCGAAATCGGCGTGCGCTTTCAAAACATCGGCATGCGCTGCCCAGCGGGCGTCGATCAACGCGGCGCGATCTTCGGCGGAGAGCTTGTCGAGTTTCGCCAGCCCGGTCTGCTCCTCGCGTAGGCGGTCGAGGCCCGCCGCCACCGGCCCGAGGGTGTCCATGAGGTGCCGGTGGACGCCCGCCGTGAGGTCGGGCGCGGGAATGAATTTGTCGAACGGCCGCGGCGCGAGCCCCGCCGCCGCTCCCGCGAGGTGCTGGCGCTCGTCGATGCCGTTGCCCTGCGTGATGCCGGAGACCTGTCCGAAAATGGCGTCGCGAACACCCTGCAGCAATTGGCGGGCGGCCACCATCTTTGGCGGCGCATCCACGACCGGCACCTCGGCGAGCTGGGCTTCGAGGCGGTCGCGCTCGCGGTAGAAAAAGTCGCCGCTCACCCGGTCGCCGATTTCCGCGCGCGGTCCCCCGCCCGCTTTGATCGCGAGCATCACCGCGTCGAAGCTCTTTGTCAGATTGAGCACCGTGCGCAGCCGCGTGGCCACGCGCGCGAATTCCTCCTGCGTGGTGCTGATCGCGTTGATCTGGCCGACGCGGTCGAGTTCGTCGCGCAAGAACAGGCCAAGTTCGGCGATGCTGTCGATTTGCTCGGCGGAGACATCGATGCGCGTGGCCACGAGCGCCAGCGTGGTCAGCGTGGTCAGGCGCGTAGTAGTGTCGTGCAGCTCGCGCATGAGTTCGCGCTGGCCGGGTGCGGCGGCATTGGCGGCGAGGATTTCGAAAATCTTGCGCACATGCTGGGCCTCGCCGCTGTGGATGCGGCTGAGCAGGCGGCCGAGCAGCAGGAGGTCGGCGCCTTCGTGGTTGGCGGGCGCATCGCGCAGCGGACCATTGAGCGCGGTCCAGGCGGCGTTCAGTTTCGTGTCGTAGTCGGCGTAGGCGGTGGCGACCGCAGTGAGCGCCGCTTTGCGCCCGGCGTCGCCGTCCTCGGTCTGGTCAAACTTCAACCGCGCAGCCTTGCCAGCTTCGCCCAGCGCGGTGCCGGCGGCCCCGAGTCCCTTCACCGCTTCGAGCAGCGCCTTGCGGCTTTCCAGCATGGTCAGGCGTTTGATGTCGAATCCCTCGGCCACCACCATGATCTGCAGCGGGCGCGTCTCGGCCTTGCTGCCCTTGAGATCGGTAACGATGAATTTCGTCGTGATCATGTCGGTGGCCTTCACCCCTTCCGCCGAAAGATCCCAGTCGCGCTGCACGCGCACCTTGGTGCCGCCCTCGTGCTTCATGGGCACTTCTTTCCACGCGCTGTCGTTGATTTTCACAACCTGCGTGATCGTCGCCACACCGATGTCGTCACCGGCATTGGCAACGAGTTTCACCAATTCGTTGGCGGGGGAAACGAGGTCTTTGGTCGGCTCTTCGAACTCGATGCCCGGCAACAGATCGGGCGAGGCGCGCAGCTCATACTCCGGGCTGAACTTGTTTTCGAACCCCGTCTTTTTCGACTTCATGTAAACGCGATAAGTCCCCGAAGCGCTCAGCGGAATCCGCGCGCCCATCCGCCCGTCGGGCAACGCGGTGAGCGGGATTTCGGTCGGCACCTTGCCCCGATCAACGATCAGCTTGCCGCTTTCCACCGGCTGGTTGGCCGAGATTTTCAACTCCACCTCCGTGCCCTCCATCGCCGCCAGACCACCGCCCTCCTCCTTCACCGTCTTGTCGGGAAATTTCGTGTATGCGGGAAAGTGGTAGGTTTTTTCAAATCCGACCTCGTGCGGCCGCGCGACGGCCGTGAGCGTGTAGTAGCGGGTGCGCCCATCGCCGGCCTGCATGCGATAGGTCACGTTTTCGCGGCCCACCTGGACAGTGGTGGCAAAGCGGTCGCCGGGCAGCGGGGTCATGTCGCTGACCTTGCGGCCCTCGGTCTTGCTCACAGCTTCGACTTTCGCCGTCTTCGTCACCTGACCCTTGAGTTGGACGACCACCCGGATGGCATCGCCGTGGGCCACCATCCGGTCGCCGCTTTCAGGCTCGATGATGACGAACTGCGTGCCCGAAACGCTGTCGAAATTTCCGCCGGGCAGAAGCGCGCGGAGGAAAAGCGTGCCGAAGCGAAAGCCGCTGACCAGCGTAAGCGCACCGACCGCCGCGACGATGATCGCAGCGACGCTGATGTAGCGTTTGATCAGCGCGACCGGCAGCAGCGAACTCACCTCCAGACCTTGCATGCGCGAGGAAACGTCGGACTGGAGCAGTCCGCGAAACTGATCGGAATCGAACACGTCGCCGTGGCTGCGTCCGAGTTCGACGGCGGAGAGCAAATCCTCGCGGAGCTTTGGTTCGGCGTGCTCAACGAGGCGCGCGATCTGCCGCTCGTCAGGCGCGTGCAAGAGCTGTTGCAAACACTGCCGCCAGGCGATGACTAGGACCGCCGAGTAGGCCACGGCGCTGAGCAGCCAGCGCACCCAGTCGGGCAGCAGCGGGATGAAATAGTCCACTGCGGCGACGAGGATCATCGTGGCAAAGAGCATGGCCACGGCGGCGAAGACTCCGCGGACAATGATCAGGCTCCGCCGCCGGCGCGCGAATGCCTGGAGCTTTTGCAGTATGGTGGGATCGAGGTGGACGCTCATAGGTCTGAAGTAGTTAGCGGGATACTAGACGCGGAATTCGGAAGGTTGTTGAACGCTGCAACCGGCCCCAGGCCGCGTTGCCTTAAAGCATACCCACGCGTTTGCGGATGAGCCACTCGGCGGTCAGCAGCAAGACGAGCAGGGCGAACCACCACCAGGATTCCAGCAGGGGAGTTTCGCTTTCCTGAATGTTTCCGGCAGTCAGAGGCTCCAGCAGCTTGACGATTTGGTCCACCTGCTCCTCGCGGAAATACTGGCCTCCGCTGGTCAGCGAAATCTGGCGGAGCAATTCCTCATTCACGCTCAGCAGCGTCTTCTCGATGTTCAGACTGGCCTCAACCTTGAACTCGGTGTGGACCTTGATCTGGCCCTGTGGCACGGCGGCGCTCTCAATGGCCACCTCGTAGCTACCGGCCTCGAGCGCGGCGGTTTTGCCGCGGTAGAGTCCGCCTTCGTCGGGCAACAGTTCGATCTTCGCCGCAGGCTTGCCGTCGCGCGTCAGCACGGCGGTCACGGCGGCATCGGTCACGGGCTTGCCTTCGCCGTTGCGGATGCGGACGCGGATATTGGCCTGCTCGCCGGGCTCGTAGGTGAGTTTTCCGGCGTCGAGGGAGACGAGCTTGTCCTGCGTGGAGAACGGCTCCTCCGCGACGAAGCCCGCGATCTGGTTCCAGAATTTGACGTGATACTTGTCCGCCACCTCGTAGCGCCAGCGCCACGAGTCGTCGAAGGCGTGGTAATAGACTTTGCCCGCGCCAAATGGCCGCAGGATGCCGAGCGGCACGCGCCCACCGGCGGCGTCAGCATCGATGAGCACCTCCGCGCCGGGCAGCGGCTTCACACCGACGACCGACTTCGGCACGGGCAGCTTCGACCAGACTTCCGCGTTCGCGCCGATCTCGCTGCTCAGGGCAAAGGCCGACTTGCCCGCCGCAAGCGACGTGAGGCCGAGCGACTTCAATCCCGTCGGCGGTTTGTCCAGATACTCGACCGGCAGCAGCGCCCCGAGCGGGCTGTCGCCATACTGGCGCAGGTGGCCGCGGGCGCCGTCGAGGAAGATGATCGCCCCGCCGCGTTTGCCGACGAAGTCCGCCAGCCAGCGCTGCTCGTCGGGATTCAGCAACTCCTTCGGCACCTCGCCAAAAATGATCAATTCGTAGGCGTCGAGTTCCGCTTTGGTGCCGGGGAACTTGCCCTCTTTGGCACGCTCTTTCTGGACGTCGGTCGCGCCCTCTTTGTTGTCGCTATCGGTCGTGCGGATGAAGCCGCTCGCACCCCGCATGCCCGCGATGGCGGCGTTGACCTCCCATTTTTCGTCGCGCTGATAGAGGTTTTTCAAATAGCGCGTCTCCCAACGTGGCCGGCCGTCCACGAGGAGGATTTTCCGCTTCTGCGTGACCGCCCGGAAACGCAGGCTGCCCTCGTTGTTGCCCAGCTCGCGCTCACCCTCGATGGGCGTGAGGCTGATCTTGAGATCCAACGGCACGGCCAGCGCCTTCACCTCCTGTGGGTTGCCCTTCATCCGCTCGGCAGCCAGCTCTTTCACGGGAAAATCAAACGGCACCGTGCGGCTTGGTTTGCCCTCGCTGATGAGCGGCATTTCCTTCACCACTTTGTCGCCGTCCTTGATCGTGAGCTTGTAAGGCAGGTTGGCCGCGACTTCTTCCTTGATGATGATTTCGCCGCGCAGGACATCCTCGTGATAGACGCTGTCCGGGGCGACCACGCGAAGGACGGCGAGGTCGCGCGGAGCGACGTGGCTGCCGGTGCCGAGCGAGAAGACGGGCAGCTTTTTCGCGGCCAAAACCTTCGCGGCTTCCACGGCGGACTCGCCGGCGTTTTGCTGGCCGTCGGTGATGAGCAGGACCGCGCCTTTGCCGGTCTTTTGCTCGGAGCCGACGCTGAAATTCAAGCCACTGGTCAGGTTCGTGGTCGTGCCCGCGGGCTTGTTCAAAGTGGTCGGCACCGGCACGTCCTTGGCGCTGGTCTGCCAGACGCGCTTGACCTCATTATTTTCGAGACTGACGAGTTGCAGGTCGAAAGTCTTGGCGAGCTTGGCGAGCAGGCGCTGCTCGGGTTTGCCCTCCAGCAGGAGCGCCTGGACGCGCTGCCAGCGCGGCAGCGAATCGAATTTTTCCAGCGCGCTCTTCACCGCCGGGTTGGCTCCCTCGGCGTTGATGACCTTTTGGAAAAGGGTGGCGAGTTCCTCCGACCAGCGGCCCGAGAATTCGCCGAGCTTGGCGAGATCCTGCGCAGCGCGTTTGCCGTCATCCATGGTCTTGATCTCCCGCGCGCCGAGATCGGCGGCGGGTTTGCCGAGTTCGGCGCGGAACCGCGTAAGTTGGTCGGCCTGCTGGCTGGATTTGGCGAAGAGACTTTCGGCCTTGGCAATCAGCCCGGCGAAATCCGTCAGCGCTTTCTTGGCGGCGTCGGCGGTGGTCGCGTCGGCGGCTTTCGCAATTTCCGCGAGGTTCCGGGCCTCGGCGAGCGTGGCGGAAGCCTGCGGCAGATCGAGATTCACGGCACTGGCATCGAGCATCCCGAGCCGCTCGAGGATCTGGATTTTCCGCCCGGAATCCATGCCCGGATCGGCGAGTTGCATGCTCTCCGAGCCATCCACGAGCACGACGAGTCGCGCAAGTTCGCCGATGACTTTGCGGTGATGGAGCACCGGCCCGGCGAGGAGCACGACAATGAGGAAAATGGCAAGTGCGCGGAGCAGCGGCAGCAATATCCGAAAGGCCGGACGCATCCCGCCGGTGTCGCGCCGATAGAGCACCCAAGCGGTGATGGCGAGGACCGCAGCGAGGGTCAGACCGACCCACCAGGGCCAGTCGCCGATCCAGCGAAGTGTAGTGGTGACGTTTTCGCTTTTCATACTTTGCGGCGTCCGCGAGCGAACATCTGTTGCAGGATCAGCTCACCGAAGAGCAGGACGAGCAGGATCAGCAGGAAGGGCTTCCAGATTTCCCGGCCATAGCGCTGGACCTTGTCGAGTGCCTTAAATTCCGCCTCGCTATGCACCACCTGCAGGCCGTGGGTCTTGGCGAGCGCCTTGATCTCCGCGTCGGTCATTTTGTTGAGGTCCGATTCGGCGCGGTCAGCGTTCACGACGTAATGCACGAGGTCGCCGCCCGCGACCTGAAGCTTGTAAAGGCCGGGGCGCTGCGTCTGCGGATACTCCACCACGCCGCGCTCGCCCTTTTTCACAATGGGCACTTCCACGGTGCTGGTGTCGGGCAGGGTCAGGATCGCCTTTTTTCCCGCCGTGGCGGAGGGGAGGAAACTGACAAGCTGCTCGCCGACCTGCAAGTTGCGCGGCGGGTAAACATTGGACGCCAGATAGACGCAAAGCCGCTGAACGAGCGGGAGGTAGGACGGACGCGCCGGGAGGCTGTTCCAGTCGGAATCGAGCGTCGTGGAGCAGGCGATGACGCGGCCTTCACCGTAGGTTTTTTCCACGAGGAAAGGATCGCCGCTGTCGAGGCGCGCGAGCACCGTCGGATCGTCAGGGCCGCCGGTGCGCTCGGGCGCTTTGAATTTGTGCCACGCCTTGACCTCGGCATCGGCGAGGGTGCCGTTGCGTGGATCGTTGAAGAGTTCCAGCGACGGGTGGCCGAAGCGCTGCGCCGCGACCTTGGCCGCGGCGGTACCGGGCTTGGCGTTCGGGTCGCCGCCCAAGCCACCGATCTGGAGCGGGGCCAACTTGCCGAAGGGGCCGTTCCACCACGCAGCGTCGGTGCGGTCGCCGGTGAAGACGAGCAGGCCGCCTCCCTGTTTCACAAAAAGGTCGAGCGCCTTAATTTGCTCGTCGTTGAGCTTGGCGACATTGGCCAGCACCACCACGTTCGACTCGGCGATGTTCTTGGCGTTGGCACCCTCCGCCGGCACCACGCTCGCTTTGATCAAGTCGGACTGCTCGACCTTGCCGGAGAAAAAGGGCGAAAGCGCAATCTGCGCGAAGCCGGTCTCGCCTTTCAGGTCGTCGGGCGTCGCGCCGGGCGCGCCGTCCACGAGCAGCACCGTGAGCTTGTCACGCACCGGGATGCTGGCGAGGAAGAGGTTGTCGGCCTTCACCGGATCGGCCTCGGTTTCGATTTCGACGACGTGCGAGCCGGGTTTGTCGAAGACATGCGTGAAAAGCACCTGTCCCGAGGACCGCGCGGCGAGCGAGACCTGCGAGCCCGCCGTGCCCGGTTTTTCAAAGCCATCCACCTTCAACGTCACCCTCAGGTCGGGTCGCGCGGTGTCGCCGTAGTTGCGGATGTTCGCGCGGATCTGGACCTTCTGGCCGACGCCGACCATGAGCTTGGAAAAGTCGAGCGACTCGACGGCCACGTTTTCCTTCGACTCCACGCCCACGTCCCAAAGCGTCACATTGGGCGGAAACTTCAGCTTTTTCAGCCGCTCCAAAGCCTGGCCGAGGAGCTTCTCGTCCGACGCCGGAAAGCTCACACGCTGGAAGTCGGTGAGCAGCACGACCTGCCGCGCGTTACCCGTCATCTTGTCGAGCGTGCCCGCCACGAAATCGAGTGCCGCGGGGACTCGCGCCATGCCGTAACCCGCGCCCACTTTTCCCAGCGCCTGGGTCACACTGGAGAGGTCGCGCGTGGACTGATCGAGCAAACCGCGGCCCTCGCCCATGAGAAAGACGTAGGCCTCGGAGTTTGGCTTGAGTCCGCCGATGAGCCGCTCCGTTTCGTCGCGAGCAATCGTGAAATTCTTGGTCCCGGCGCGTTCGGCTTCCATCGAGTAGCTGTTATCGAGCAGCACGGCGGTGGAGGTTGGCTGATCGCCGAGCATCTGCTTGGCACCCTGCCAGACCGGCTTCGCCATCATCAAAGCGAGAATCGCGGGGATAGCGCAGCGGATGGCAAGCAGGATCCACTGCTCGATTTTGATGCGCTTCTGATTGGTCCTGATGACCGCGGCGAGGAGGTGCATCGCGCCCCACTTGACGATCTTGAAGCGGCTCTTGTGAAAGAGATGGATGATGAGCGGGATGGACAGAGCGGCCACCCCGGCGAGCATCGCGGCGTTGAGGAAATTCATGCGCGGCCGAGCCTCCGAGTCATGTAGGCGGCGAGTGCTTTCGAATAAGGCTCGTCGGTGCAGAAAGGCACGAGGTCGATGTGATGTTTGCGGCAGCCTTTGACCAGCTCGTCGCGGAACTTGGCGAGATTTTCGAGGTAGGCCTGGCGGAGCATCGCGGGGTCGAGCAGATGTTTCACGCCGTCCTGTTCGAGGCAGTCGAACTGTGTCCATCCGCGAAACGGAAACTCCAGCTCGTCGCGATCCCAGATTTGGAAAACGACGATCTCATGCCGCGCATGGCGGAAGTGCGCCATGGCCTTGAGGAAGTTCGCGACCTCGCCGAAACAGTCCGAGATGATGATGAGAAGGCCACGCCGATGCAGTTTGGGCACGAGGTCGTGGAAGACGTCGCCGAGATCGGTCTCGCCGCCGGGCTTGCCCTTTTCCAGCTCATCAATGATCAGCCGCAGATGGCTGACCTTGGAACGCGGCGGGATGTAGCGGCGGATTTTGTCATCAAACGTGACCAGTCCGACCCCGTCGGCCTGATGCACCATCATATAGGAAAGGCACGCCGCGAGGCGGGTCGCGTAATCGTACTTGGTCACGCCGCCGGACTTGGTCCCCGAGTAGTTCATCGAACCGCTGCGATCCAAAATGATCGTCGAGCGGAGATTCGTCTCCTCCTCGTATTCGCGGATGTAGTAGCGGTCGCTGCGTCCGAAAACGCGCCAGTCAATGTGGCGGATTTCATCGCCCGCCACGTATTGCCGGTGCTGCTTGAACTCGACGCTGTAACCCTTGTGCGGCGAGCGGTGCAGACCGGTCGTGAAACCCTCGACCACCACGCGCGCCAGAACCTGAAGGCTCGAGATGCGCTGGAGATCGGTGGGTGTAAGGAAGTCGCTGACGTGGGCCATAAGGAATGACGGTGTGTCGAATGACGGAATGACGAAAGGCGCGCGGACCAGGCATCCGCCCAGCCCCGCCTGCGCCCGTCATCCGCGACCTTACAGCGAGCGCTTGGCTTCGCCGCGCGGGATCGTCTTGATGATGCGAAGGATGATGTCGTCCACCGTGATGCCTTCAGCTTCGGCATTGAAAGTCGGCACCACGCGGTGCCGCATGATCGGCAGCGATACCGCCTCGATGTCGTCAATGGTGACGTGGAAGCGCCCCTTGAGCACCGCGCGCACCTTGCCGGCGAGCACGAGGTTTTGGCAGGCGCGCGGACCGGCGCCCCAGGCGATGAGGTCCTTGATGAAAGGCGGCGCCTCCTTTTCGTTCGGGCGCGTGAAGCGCACGAGGTCGAGGACGAAATCAGTAACGTGATCCGGCACCGGCACTTTGCGCACGGTCTTCTGGAGTTCCAAAATCTGTGCGCCGCTGAGCACGGGATTGATCTTCACGCTGAAAGTTCCCGTCGTCCGCGCCACGATCTCCCGCTCTTCCTCGCGGTTCGGGTATTCCACTTTCACGAGGAAAATGAACCGGTCGCGCTGCGCCTCGGGCAGCGGATACGTGCCTTCCTGCTCAATCGGATTCTGCGTCGCGAGCACGAAGAAAGGTTGGTCGAGCTTCAGCGTGTGGCCGCCCACCGTTACCGTCTTTTCCTGCATCGCCTCGAGCAGCGCCGCCTGCGTCTTGGGCGGGGTGCGGTTGATTTCGTCCGCGAGGAGCATCTGGGTAAAGATGGGGCCTTTTTGGAAAATGAAGGAGCGCCGGCCGGTCTCGGGGTCTTCCTGAATGATGTCCGTGCCGGTGATGTCGCTCGGCATCAGATCGGGCGTGAACTGAATGCGGCGGAAGGCCATCGAGAGCGTCTCGGAAAGCGTGCGAATCATCGCGGTTTTCGCCAAGCCGGGCACGCCTTCGAGGAGACAGTGTCCGCCGGCGAGCACCGCGATCATCAACTGCTCGATGACCTCGGTTTGACCGACAATGAACTTGGCCATCTCGGCGGCGATTTTGTTGTAACTCTCGACGAGGAGAGCGGCGGCGGCTTTGTCATCGAGCGGCACGACGGGAGCGGCGCTGGCGGATTCGGTGGTGGTAGGTGTGGACATGAGGGTTAGGTATGATTGGAAAATGGTGGTCTGTGCGAAGGCGTAGTGGAGCGGCTAATTCCTATGGGGAATTCCCGCGCGGGCGGGCTTGTTACACTCCGGGGGGAATTTCGTCACCAAATTTTACGGCATCAAATCGACCGGCATGCCGGGCATGTTGGTCAGGCCGGGCATCCCTTCGAAACTCATCGTGGGCTCGGAGAACATTTGGCTGAGATTTGTGGAAAACCACTTCCGCAATAAAGGGTCGCGCACCCAGTCCGGGAACTGCACCAACTGCGTCACGTAATCCGTTTCACCACCACCGGAAGCCTCCATGCCGTTCCCTCCGCCAGGAGCCGACGCGATGGCCGGTGATGCATGGCGCACGCGCGGCATCCAGACATCGTGATGAACCACGGCCAACGCCACCGAGGCGGCCGCCGCGAGCGTCACCGCCGCCCGACGCAGAAAGAGATTCGGCACGCGCAGGCTCATCAACTCGCCCCGCTGCTCAGCCGTCAGCACCATCGGCGCGCGTTCCTCTTCGCGGGCAAAGCCCTCATCAAGCAACATCGCCACATCGATCATCTGATAGACATCTTCCCGCGCTTCCTCCGAAGCACCGAGCAGGCTCTCCACATAAATCCGATCTTCGGGTGCCAACTCGTTCAGCGCGTAGTCCGTCAGGTATTGCTCCGGAATGTTCGTCTTCTTCATATTATGCCGCTCCCTTCTTGAGATAGATGATCTTCTCGTCTTTGTCGTCGCGCTCCATCATCCCGCGCAAATTGCGCATCGCTGCATTCAGCAAAAAGCCCACATTCCCCACGCTCAAGCCCGTTATTTCCGAAATCTCCTGATAGGAGTGATGTCCATGAAAGCGCAGGCGCACGACCTCGTGCTGATTCTTCGGCAGCCGCCGCACCAGTTCCATCACCCGTTCGCTGCGCTCCTTGCGCTCCAATTCCGCTGACGGCGTCAGGTTTTCGCAACGCTTCTGCTCAAACTCCTGCGTCTCGACGTAAATGTAACGCTCCTCCTTCTTCAGCGATTTCAACGCGCAATTCCGGCACACCGTGAAAAGCCACTGCGACAGATGCCCCTCGATCGCCGCCTGCTCCTGCTTATGGAGCCGCATGAAAGTCTCCTGCACCACATCGCGCGCCCGGTCGAGCGACTGCACGATGCTGATCGCGTACTGGAGCAACGGGCGCTCGTAGCGATCCAATGCGGTCTGCACCCAAGCGGCTTTTGCTTTTTCTTTTTTGCCAAACATCGTCGGTTCGTAGTGGTTTCGGGCTAGATAATCAAACGTCGTCCGCTTTCTTGGAAAATCTTTCGGAAATTTTCCTCTTTCTTCTAGCCTCCGAGCAAAGACATCTCGGCTTTCGGTTGCCGCGCAGACCCGGCCGCCCGGATTTCCGAATAGCGGTCGGCTCGCACGCGCCATGTCGCCCTAATGATCCCCGCCAGTTCCTGGTCACTCGCCCCCGCGCGGAGCGGGGTGCGCAGATCGTGCCCGTGGCCGGCAAAAAGGCAGAGGTAGAGATGGCCGTCCGCCGAGAGCCGGGCGCGGGTACAGTCCCCGCAAAATGGTTCTGTCACCGAGGAAATCACGCCGACCTCACCACCCGCTTCGACCCGGAACCGGCGCGCCACCTCACCCGGATACTGCGGCACCAGCGGCATCGTATCGCCGAGCCGCGCGATGATCTCCGCCGCTGGCACCACGTCGTCGAGCCGCCAGCCGTTGGAGTTGCCCACATCCATGTATTCGATAAAGCGCAGGACAAACTCGCGCCCGCTAAACCGCTCCGCCATGGCTTCGATTTCGTGGTCGTTGACGCCGCGCCGCACCACCATGTTGATCTTGATCGGCGCGAACCCCGCCGCCAGCGCCGCGTCGATTCCGCGCAGAACGCGCTGCACGGGAAAGTCCACGTCGTTCATCGCGCGAAAAGTGGTGTCGTCGAGCGCGTCGAGACTCACCGTGAGCCTCCGTAAGCCTGCGGCGTGCAGGGCCGCCGCCTGCTCCACGAGGCGCGAACCGTTCGTCGTCAGCGTCAGATCGCGCAGCCCGTCGAGGCCTGCGAGTTGCGCCACGAGTCGATCGAGATGCCGCCGGAGCAGCGGTTCGCCACCCGTGAGGCGAATTTTTTCCACCCCGAGCGCAACAAACACGCGGGCCAGCCGGGCCAGTTCCTCAAACGAGAGCACTTCCGACTTCGGCAGAAAATCGTAGCCGCGCCCGAAGACCTCTTTCGGCATACAGTAGGTGCAGCGAAAATTGCACCGGTCCGTGACCGACATCCGCAGGTCGCGGAGCGGCCGGGTAAGGGCATCGTGGAGTGATGTCGGCACGCGGGACGCGTACGCCGCACCCTCCGAAAACGCAAGCCGCCCGTCCCGGTGAAGGCGACGGGCGGCGAAAGCTACGCGGGTTCTTACAGCCCCTTCGCGACGATGTATTTCACGAGGTCCACGCAGCGGTTGCTGTAGCCCCACTCGTTGTCATACCAGCTCACGAGTTTGAAAAACTTGCTGTTCAGCTCGATACCGCTGCCGGCGTCGAAAATGGAGCTGTGCGCGTCGTGAATGAAGTCGGTGGAGACGACCTCGTCGGCGGTGTAGGCCAAGATGCCCTTGAGGTAGGTCTCGCTGGCCTTTTTCATGGCGGCACAGATTTCCTTGTAGCTGGTTTCCTTCACCGTCTTCACCGTCAAATCGACGACGGAAACCGTGGGCGTCGGGACGCGGAAGGACATACCGGTGAGCTTGCCTTTAACCTCGGGAATGGCGAGGCCCACGGCCTTGGCCGCGCCGGTGGAGCTGGGGATGATGTTGATCGCGGCGCTGCGTCCGCCCTTCCAGTCCTTCTTGCTCGGACCGTCCACCGTTTTCTGCGTGGCGGTGTAGCTGTGGATGGTCGTCATCAGCCCTTCGTCCACGCCGAAGCCTTCCTTCAGCAGCACATGTACGACGGGGGCGAGGCAGTTCGTGGTGCAGCTCGCGTTCGAGATAATGTGGTGCGTGGCTGCGTCGTATTTTTCGTGGTTCACGCCCATGACCACGGTGATATCCTCATTCTTCCCGGGAGCGGAAATGATAACCTTCTTCGCGCCAGCCGTGAGGTGGCCCTTGGCTTTTTCCGCGTCGGTAAAAAGCCCCGTCGATTCGATGACGATGTCCACGCCCAGCGCCTTCCATGGCAGTGCGGCGGGGCCCTCTTTTACAGCGAGACATTTGATCTCGTGGCCGTCCACCACCAGCACGTCGTCCTCCTCCACGCTGGGACTGGACTTCTTGCTATAAACTTCCTCCTTCGCCCGCCCCTGCGTGGAGTCGTACTTCACGAGGTAAGCGAGGTTGTCCGCCGGCACGAGGTCATTCACGGCCACCACATCGATTTCCTTGCCGAGCAGCCCCTGGTCGCAGATTGCGCGAAATACGAGGCGACCGATGCGTCCGAATCCGTTGATGCCGATTTTGATCATGATAAGTGTTTGTGGTGTTGTTGTTTCAGTTTGGAAAAAGCGGGCGCCAATCAATCGGGCACCGGCAGCAGCGTCAAGGACTCATCCACACGCACCATCACGAAAAATTCTCCACCGGCGAATGCGGAAAAACCGTCGTTTGACGCGCCCGCCACCGCCGCTACGCTCTCCCCGTTTTCCCGCCACCGTGAAAAACCACCTCCCTCTTTTCAGCCTCGCCGCCCTCCTCGCCACGCTGGCCGGAGCCCCGGCGGCGGATTCGCTCCGCGACCCCGCGCGCATGCAGCCGCTCGCCAAGGATCAATGGTCCATGTTTGGCCCCAAATCGCGCACGCTGACCTACGACGCCCGCATGATCCGCGCCGCACAGATCGCGCAAAAACGGGCGCACGCGCAGATGACCTGGCACTGCTGGAAATACGTGAAGGACGCGCTGCTCGCCGCCGAAGTCATCCCCACCCGCCCGCAAAGCATCTGGGCGCATCAAGCCGGCGACGAACTTTGCCGCCGCTACGGTTTTACCCGCCTCCGCATCACCGACCCCTACCAGGCACCCGTCGGCGCGGTGGTCGTCTATGCCGGGGCCGATGGCGGTCACGTCGAGATCCGCACGGAGGAAGGCTTCGTCAGCGATTTCGTCTCGCGCACCGCGTACCCGCGTCCGCTCGTGGGCGTGTACGTGAAGGCGTCGTAGCCGCTGCGCGGGGCCGCCCTCCCCACGCAAAGATTGCCCCACCACCCGCGCCCCCCGTAGCATTCGCGGCCCAATGTCCCAGCCGGAGAAATTCGAGCACTACGAGCTTTTGAAAAACGACGATGGCAGCTTCGTCGAGCTGGGGCATGGCGCGATGGGGCTGACCTACAAAGCGTTCGACACCAATCTGCGTTGCGCCGTCGCGCTCAAGGTCATCAGCGCCGCGTATCTCGGCGACCCCACCGCCGCCGAGCGCTTTCTCCGCGAGGCGCGCGGAGCCGCACAGTTGCGGCACCGCAACGTCGCCTCGGTCTTTCACCTCGGGCGGCACGGCGACTCGTATTTCTACTCGATGGAGTTCATCGAGGGCGAAACGCTGGACGCGCTCGTGAAACGCGAAGGACCACTCGATCCAGTCGCCGCCCTCGAGATCACCGCTCAGGTCGCCAGCGCGCTCATCGCCGCGCACAAACAGGGCCTCGTGCATCGCGACATCAAGCCCTCCAACCTCATGCTCATCCGCGAGGGCGACGGCGAGATGATCGTGAAAGTGATCGACTTTGGCCTCGTGAAATCGGCGCTCATCGGCTCGACCGCCGGCGCGCTCACCAGCACGGGCTTTGTCGGCACGCCATACTTCGCCAGCCCCGAACAGCTTGATCAGCGCAGCGAGGATATCCGCTCGGACATCTATTCGCTCGGCGTCACGCTCTGGTTCATGCTCACTGGCCAGCCCACCTTCAGGGGCTCGGTCGCCAGCGTCATCGCGCAGCACCTGGACAAATCGCCGGAGTTCGAGTCGCTCGCCGTGCTGCCGGCGGGCGTGGTCGCGGTGCTGCGGCGCATGCTGGAAAAGGACGTGGACCTGCGTATGCAAACACCCGCCGATTTGCGCCTCGAATTGCGCCGCTGCCTCGAAAGCCTGCCCGCGAAGCCTTCGCCCAGCGCCGACACCGCGCTCGAAACCGTGGCGCTCAGCAGCGCCCGCGGGCTCACGACGCCGCGCGTCGCCGACGACGATTTTTCCACCGTCCCCCGCCCGCTCGCGACACCACCCGCCGCGCCCGATCCCGCCGCGAATACGCTCGCCGAACCCTCCGCCACGTCCGCCGCGCGCACGCTGGCCGGCGCGTCCGCCGTACACCTGCCGACGCCGGTTAGCAAAAAGCCCATCGTTGCCGTCGGCATCGCGCTGCTCGTGCTGCTCGCCGCCGGGGCCGCGCTCATCTTTCACCAGCCCGCTGCGGAAAAGCCCGCCGCCCAACCACCCGCGACGCCTGCTGTGAAGCCCATCGCCGCCGCGCCGCGCCTCCCGCCGAAACCCGGCAAGCCATGGAAGAACAGCCTCGACATGCGCTACGTGCCGGTCGGCGAAATTTGGTTCGCCACCACCGAGACGCGCGTGCGCGACTTCGACGCGTTCGTGCAGGCGCGCGGCTACGACGCCACCGGCGGCATGTATTCGCTCCAGCGCGACGGCTTCAAAGATCACCGCCACACCTGGCAGAACCCCGGTTTCCCGCAATCGCCCGAGCACCCCGTGGTCGGCGTCTCGTGGGACGACGCCAAGTATTTCTGCGACTGGCTGACCGCCAAGGAACGCGGCGAAGGCGCACTCACTGCGGCGCAGTTTTACCGCCTGCCCACCGACCGCGAATGGAGCGAAGCCGCGGGCCTGCCGTCGGAAAACGGCGCGACGCCCGAGGAGCGCAGCGGCAAAGCGAAGGGTGTTTACCCGTGGGGCAAAACCTGGCCGCCGCCGGAAAACGCCGGCAACTACGCCGGCACCGAAGCGAAACCTGGTGCGCCCGACAACTGGCCCATCGCCGCCAACTTACGCGACGCCTTTCCCCGCACCTGCGCCGTTCCCGGCCATGTGCCCAACGCCCTCGGAATCTCCGACCTCGGCGGCAACGTCTGGGAATGGTGCGCCGACACCTTCAACAAAACCTCCAAATGGCGCACCCTCCGCGGCGGCGCGTGGTCCACGTCGCGCCCCGACGAAATCCTCACCTCCTTCCGCCGCCCGGTGGACCCCAGCTTTCGGCACGACGACATCGGCTTCCGCTGCGTCATCGCCACCGACGACGGCACCCGCTGACCTATGAAACAGCTCAAATTCAACCTCATCTTTCTGCCGCTGCTCGCGCTCTGCCTCGGTATGGTCGGCTTCACCGCGCGTCAGCTCCTCCACGCCAATGCCCGCGAGCAAATCCTGCAAAACGCGCGCATCATGATGGAAACCGCCACCTCCAGCCGCACCTACACCACCAAACAGGTCGCGCCCCTGCTCCAGCACAAAAACTTCAAGCTCCAGTCCGCCATCGCCGAATTCCAGAAAACTCTCGACGATCTGCCCAAGGACGTGGACTCCGTCATCCCGAAAGACGTCCACTACAACAGCGCCAAGAAGGCCTACCTGATGGGCCAACAGAAACTCCTCGCCGCCCAGCAGCAGCTCCTCGAGTCCGTGAAAAACAAGCCCGCCGAGATGCTCGATACCGAGTTTCATCCGCAGTCCGTCCCCGCCTTTGCCGCCACGGAAATCTTCAACTACCTGCGCGAGAAGTACCCCGCCTATTTCTACAAGGAAGCCACCCTCAACCCCACCAACCCGCGCGACCGCGCCACCGACTGGGAAGCCGACATCGTGAACCAATTCCGCGGAAATCCCACGCTCACCGAATACCTCGGCACCCGCGAAACCGCCACCGGCCCCGCCCTCGTGCTCGCCCGCCCGATTCAGATCAAAAACGTGAGCTGCCTCACCTGCCACACCACGCCCGACAAAGCCCCGCCGGAAATGGTGAAGCTCTACAGCACCGCCAACGGCTTCGGCTGGAAGATGGACGAGATCATCGGCGCGCAAGTCGTCTCCGTGCCCACCGCGCTGCCCACCGGCCTCGCCGACCAGGCCTGGCACCAACTCCTCCTCTCGCTCGGCGGAGCCTTCGCCGCCATTGGCCTCATCGGCAACGGCTGCGTCTTTTTCTTCGGACGCGGAAAGTAGCGCCCGCCAACTACGCGGAAAAACTCTCGCCGCAGGAGCAGTGGGCCACGGCGTTCGGGTTGGTGACCTTGAATCCCCCCTTTTGCAAATCGTCGCTGTAGTCCAGTTCCGAGCCGCTGACGAAAAGCGCGCTCTTCGGATCGATGACCACGCGCACGCCGGCGCTTTCAACCATGATGTCGCGGTTCGCCGGGCCGTTCACCAGGTCCATCTTGTATTGCAGCCCGGAGCACCCGCCGCCGATCACCGCCACGCGGAGTGCGCCTCCAGGCCGGCCTTGGCGGGTCAAAAGCGAGGTCAGTTTAGCGCCGGCGCGCTCAGTGATCTTGCAGAGCTTTTCGTTGCCGAGCTTGTATTTGATTTCGGGCGGTTGGGTCACGGGGTTCAAAATGCCACGCTTCGGCGACCGAACAACATCACGAATGCCAAAACAAAATGACGGCGATGGCCAAAACTAGCAGGACGGCGCGAGCGAGAGAAGGAAGCTGGCCTTTTTCATGTCGCCGACACGATCGACCAAGAAGAATGAACGGCCAGATTGGGATGCAAATTAGGCCACCATACAAACCGTACGAAAGCGTGAAGATGACGAAGGCGACTGGGAAGGTGACGAAGGCAATATCCAGGCCGCGACCACCGAGCCACCCACCTGATATTGTCTCAATGCAGGCGATAAGGAGCAGCACTAAACCAAACAGGAAGCCCAAACAAAATCCCAAGGCAACGAATGAAAAAAAAGTGGGCACGGTGCAGCACATTCCAAGGTCTTCGCTCGCATCGGCAGTTTCCGCGGGCTCGGTGAAAGTCTCGTCGAGTGATTCCTCCGGCTCGGCGAGCAGTTCGAGGCCATCCTCCAGCGCTTCTTCCTCGATGAGCAGATGCGGACGCGTGAGCCAATTGCCATACAACGTCGCGAAGTTGTCCTGGACCACGGCGCTCGGGATGCCGTGGGAGAGGAGGCGGGAGCGAATGAGGTGCGCGCTGATTTCGTTCTCGCAGGGGAGGAGGAGTGCCATGCGCCCGGCAGGTAATCAGCCGGCGGTGGCCGTGGCGAGCGCGGTCTCGGCGGTGCGGGCGAGATTTTCCGCCGCGATGTCGTCCAGCTCCGCGAGCGTGCCGACGTGGGAGAACCGGGCGCGCAGGGCTTTCGCATCGGGCATGCCTCGGGAGTAGGCCATGAGGCGGGAGCGCATGGAGTGCATCGCGCCGGCTTCGTCGCCGCGCCGGGCGACGTGGAGCTCGCAGTGGCGGCGGATGTGCGCCCATTGCGCGGCGAGCAGCGGCGGCGGGAGCAGCTCGCCGGTGGCGAGGAAGTGTTTAATTTCGGCAAAAATCCACGGCGCGCTCATCGCCGCGCGGCCCAGCATCACGCCGCGGACGCCGGAATTCATTCGGGCGGCCACGTCGCGGGCGCTGGCGAGATCGCCATTGCCGATGACCGGGATGCGCACGGCGGCGGCGGTCTGCGCGATCACGTCCCAGTCCGCCATTCCGCTGTAGCCCTGCTCCTTCGTCCGGCCATGCACGGCCACGGCGGCAATGCCCGCGTCCTCCAGAATGCGCGCGGTCTGCGGCGCGTTCACCGTCTCCCCGCTCCAGCCAATGCGAATCTTTGCCGTCACCGGCACCGGCGAGGCACGCACCACCGCGCGGGCGATTTTTTCCAAAAGCGGGCAGTCACGCAGCAGCGAGGAGCCGCCGTTTTTCGAGACGACCTTGTTCACCGGACAGCCAAAATTCAGGTCGATGAAATCCGGTTGTTTCCAGTCCACGACCATCCGCGCCGCCTCACCGAGATGCTCCGGGTCCGCCCCGAAAAGCTGCACGCCGACCGGGCGCTCCGCCTCCTCGAATTCGAGATACTCCAGCGTGCGTTCGTTGCGCCGAAAGATGCCCTCCGCACTGACGAATTCCGTGACCATGACATCCGCGCCGTATTCCTTCGCGAGCCGCCGGAACACGGTGTCCGTAACCCCGGCCATCGGCGCGAGGTAAAGCGGGAAACAGTCCTGGAACCAAGGAAGCATGCGGCGCGGAAGATACCCGCCACCCGCCCGTCGTCCATCGCGCAAGCGGCCCCGGCTTGACCGTCCGCCCGGCGCCTCGCGACACTCCCGGCGCAATGAACGAAGTCACCATCCGCGTCCCCGCGTCCACCTCAAACCTCGGCCCCGGCTACGACTGCCTCGGCGTGGCGCTCCAGATCTACAATCACGTCACCGTGACACGCGCCACCGAGCCGCAGACCGACGCGATGGCCGCCGCGGCCGCCGACAGGTTCTTCGCCACCGCCGGCCTCGCGGCATTCCCCTTCTCGTGGAAAATCGCGGGCGATGTCCCGCGCTCACGCGGCATGGGCAGCAGCGTCACCGTCCGCCTCGGTCTCCTCCACGGCCTCAACGAACTCGCCGCCCGTCCGCTGTCTGCCGACCGACTTTTCGCGCTCTGCGCCGAACTCGAAGGCCATCCCGACAACGCCGCTCCCGCAGCCTTTGGTGGCTTCACCGTCGCGGGCGGCGCGGAGCTGGCGCGCTTCGCCGTCGCGCCCGAACTGCGGTTCGTCCTGCTCATCCCCGACTTCGAAGTCTCCACGCCCGCCGCGCGCCGCGTCCTCCCCGCCGAGCTCGATCGCCTCGCCGCCGTGCAAAGCTGCGCCAACGCCTGCCGCATCACCGCCGCCTTTGCCGCGCAAAACTACGCGCTCCTCCGCGGCGCGTTCACCGATCACCTGCACCAGCCGTATCGGGAAAAGGAACTCATCCCCTTCCTCAGCAAAGTCATCGCCGCCGGCGAACAGGCCGGCGCGCTCGGCGGCTTCCTCAGCGGCAGCGGCTCCACGATTTGCTGCGTGGTGGAGGAAAAGGCGGAGGGCGGAGGGCGGAAGGCGGAAGAGATTGGCCGGGCCATGTTGGCGGCTTCCGCAAACGCGGGTGCGCGATTTGTCATCGCCCAAGCCGACAACACCGGTGTCACCGTCCTCGCATGACCTTCCCTTTTCGCCTTTCGCCTTTCGCCTTTCGCCTTTCCTAGCCGATGCGCCACCGGCTGGAAATGTTTGAGCAGTTCGCGACCGACGTCATTCTCGAACGTCGCTTCGGCAAGCGCGCCGCCGTGCTGCGGTGGTTTCTCTACACGCTGAGCTGGCTCTTTCGCAGCGGCGTGCAGACGCGGCTCTGGCTGTATCGCCACCGCTTTCTGCGCGAGCACGCACCGGCCTGCCTCGTGATTTCCGTCGGCAATCTCACCGTCGGCGGCACCGGCAAAACGCCGGTCGTGGAAAAATTTGCGCGCACATTGCAGGACCGCGGACGGCGCGTGGCCATCCTCAGCCGCGGCTACAAAGCGAAGCAGCCGCCGCTTTTCCGCCGACTCCAGCGCAAGTGGCTCGGCCTGGAGCGCCGCAAGCCGCGCATCGTTCACGACGGCACGCGACTGCTGCTCGACAGCCGCTTTGCCGGCGACGAGCCCTACATGCTCGCGAAGTCGCTCGGCGACATCATCGTGCTCGTGGACAAGGACCGCGTGCGCGCCGCGCTCTACGCCATCCGCGAGTTGAAATGCGACACGCTGATTCTGGACGACGGCATGCAGTACCTCACGCTCAAGCACCGGCTCGAGGTTTGCCTCATCGACGCGCAGGCCCCGTTCGGCAACGAGTTCCTGCTCCCGCGCGGCACCCTGCGCGAGCCGCCGTCGAACCTGCGGCGCGCGAACTACATTTTCATCACAAAGTCGCCCGCCACCGGCAACGCCGCGCTCATCGAGCGACTGCGGCTTTTTAATCGGACGGCGGAGATCATCGAGACCAGGCACGAAGCGCTCTACCTGCAAAATCTCTACGTCGCGGACGACCGCCGACCGCTGGATTTTCTCGCCGGGAAATATGTCGCTGCCATCTCGGGCATCGCACGCCCCGAGAGCTTCGAGGAAAAGCTCACGGCGCTCGGCGCGAACCTCGAAATTACCAAACGCTTCGCCGATCACCATCGGTTCACCGACGAGGAGCTGCGCGAGTTTTCCAACCGCTGCGCACGCCGCGATCTCGACTGCATCGTCACGACGGAAAAGGACAGCGTGCGCTTTCCCGCGAAGTTTGAGAGGCTGGACGTGCCGGTGTATTACCTACGCGTGGAGATCGGCATCCTCAGCGGCGGCGAAAGCTGGGAGGATCTCGTCGCCCGCATTTGCGAGCCCGCCGCGCCAAAAAGCCGCGGGCGGTTTTTCGCGTAGCGCCGCTCCCCTCGCTTAGGATGACGGCTTTTGGCTCGCGCCAGTTCCGAGCGCCGCCTCGCGTTTGAAACGCGCCATCATTTCATAAAAACGCACCGTATCCCGCACCGGATGAATCTTGCTCACTTCATCGCCATAGATCGTGCTGATCGGCACGGCGGCGATTCTTCCTCCGCGTCGCGAGGCCACCACCAGCATCTCCGTTTCATAATCAAACTTCGTCGTCGCGATCGCCACCATCGCGGGCGCGAGATCGCGGTGAACCATGCGGAAACCGCACTGCGAATCCGGCACCTCCTGTCCGCAGACGCGACTGATCTGCCACGACATAAAGCGGTTCGTCATCCGGCGCACGAAGGGCATCCGGCGCGTGTCGGTCATGCGCGTGCCCACGAGCATCGGCGCGTGCGAGCGGTTCGCGGCTTCGAGGAAACGCGGGATCTCCTCCGGCAGATGCTGCCCATCGCCGTCGAGGATGAGCACGTATTCGAGACCCGCCCGCCCGCTCAGCTCACGCAACCCCGTCTTGATCGCCGCGCCCTTACCCTGATTGACCGCATGCCGGATGACCTCCACGCCCGCCGCCCGCGCCTCTGTCCCGGTACCGTCTGTCGAGCCGTCATCCACCACCAGCACCGTGTCGAGTTGCGCCCGCACCCGCGCCGCCACCTCGCGAATCCGCTTCTCCTCGAAATAGCTCGGGATCAGCGCCGCGACGTTTGTGCGGTCAATCGGCATGAGCCCCCGCTTTCACCGGCTGGAAATCCGCCGCGTGATAACTCGAACGCACCAACGGCCCCGACGCGACGTGCGTGAAACCCTTTTTCTCTGCGATCTCTTTGTAGAGCCGGAAAGTGTCCGGGTGAACGTACTCGAGCACCGGCAAATGCTGCGGAGTCGGGCGCAGATACTGGCCCATCGTCAGCGCCTCCACGCCGGCCTCCCGCAGATCGTCCATCGTCTGAAAAATTTCCGGCTCCGTCTCGCCCAGCCCGAGCATGATGCCGCTCTTCGTCGCCAGCGCGGGCGCGATTTCCTTCATCCGCCGCAGCACCGCGAGTGAGAGCCGGTATTTGGCGCGCGAACGCACCAGCGGGGTCAGCCGCTCCACCGTCTCCACGTTGTGATTGAAAATGTGCGGCCGCGCCGCCGCGATCATCTGCAGGCACTCCTCCTTGGCGTGAAAGTCGGGGGTCAGCACCTCGATGGTGATCTCCGGCTGCGCGGCGCGAATCGCCTCGATCGTCTGCGCGAAATGCGCCGCCCCCCCGTCGCGCAGATCATCGCGCGCCACCGCCGTCACCACCACATGCCGCAGTTTCATCCGCGTCACCGCCTCCGCTACACGCGCCGGCTCATCGACCTCCAGCGCGAACGGCTTCGCCGTCGTCACCGCGCAAAAGCCGCAGGCCCGCGTGCAGCGTTCGCCCGCGATCATGAAAGTAGCCGTCCCCGCGCTCCAGCACTCCCAGCGATTCGGGCACTGTGCCTCCTCGCACACCGTGTGCAGCCGCAGGTCGGAGATCAGCGCCTTTGTGGAAAAAAAGACCGGGTTCGATGGCAGCCGCACTTTGATCCAATCGGGCTTCTTGGCCAGATGGAGAGCGGGATCGATTTTCGAGCAGGACATGGCCGCCGACGTTAGGGCGCGGCGTTTCAAAAGCAATCTTCGGGCATGCACTCCATCTGGAAGGAGCCGACGAGCGGGTTGGCCCGCCGCCTGCTTTCTCACACGTCAGAATGACTCTCACACCCAGCGCCACGAAACGCGTGCTCTTCGTCGATGACGAAACCGCACTGCTTGATCTCTACCGTCTCGCCTTCGAGAAGGAGGAAAACGAGTGGGACTTTGAGTTCACCGACAGCGCCTCCACCGCACTGAAGATGATGGAGACCGCCCCCTTCGACGTGGTGGTGACCGACATGCGCATGCCGAAGATGTCCGGCGCGGATCTCGTTTTGGAAGTGATGAAACGCCATCCGCAAACTTCGCGACTCATCCTTTCCGGCTATGCCGACCAGGAGCAGGTCGCCCGCTGCATCGGTGCCACCCATCAGTTCATCGCCAAACCCGTGGGCCTTCAGGTGCTGCGCTCCACGATCTGCCGCGTCTGCACGCTCGACTACCTGCTCGGCGACGAAACTCTCCGCAAACTTTTCGCCGAACTCCGCACCGTCCCGAGCCTGCCCTCGCTCTACTTCCGCATCAATGAGGCGCTCGCCAGCCCGGATACCTCCATCGAGGCCATCGCCGAAATCGTCCAGCAGGACCCCGGCATGACCGCGAAGCTCCTCCAACTCGTGAACTCCGCGTTCTTCGGTATCTCCCGCAAGATCACCAGCCCCGTCGAAGCCGTGCAATTCCTCGGCGTCGGCCGCCTGAGGTCGCTCGTCCTTTCGCTCCATGTCTTCTCGTGCTTTGACGAGTCGCAGCTCCACGGCTTCTCCATCGAGAAAGTCTGGAGCCACAGCATCTCCACCGGCCTCGTGGCGCAAAGAATCGCGCGTCAGGAAAAAGTGGATCGCGCCATGACCGACGAAATTTTCGTCGCCTCCGTGCTCCACGACATCGGCAAAGTGATGCTCGCCTCGAGCCTGCCCGACCGCTACCGCTCCGCCGTGCTTCTCGCCGCTGAAAAGCAGATCACCATGGTCGCCGCCGAGCGCGAAATCTTTGGCGCCAGCCACTGCGAAGTCGGCGCGTATCTGCTGGGCCTCTGGGGCCTGCCGGGCTCCATCGTCGAAGCCATCGCGCTTCACCACGAACCCGAGCGCAGCGGTCTGCCCATCTTCAGCCCGCTCTCCGTCGTCCACGCGGCCAATTTCCTCGAAAAAACGATCACCGATCCGCAAAGCGATCCGGACCGCAAAACGGTGAATACGGACTATCTGAAAGCCGTCGGCAAAGCCGACCGCCTCGACGACTGGGAGGACGCCGCCCGCGACGCCCTTGCCCCGGCGCGGTAGCAATCCGGGAAAAACTCAGCGCGGCGGGTTATTCGGAGCGGACCACGCCGGCCATCCCGGTCAGCGTCTGCTCCGCGGCAAGAGCCCGGCGCTTTTCGTCGAGGTCGGTCCGCCAAGTCTGCGCGTCGAGCCGCGCCCGCAGGAGTTCGCGGGCGGCATCCATCCCGGACGGGCCCAGGCGTTCGAGCGTAAAGCTGACGGGCGTGATGCCGGTCGGGTTCGCCATGAGCCAGAGGTCGTTGTGGGTCGAGCGGAGTTTCGCCAGCCGGTAAATGGCAAAGCTTGAATCAATAAGCGGCGGCGGTTCGGTGACGGCATTGAGCTGGCCTATCGACATTGTCCCCAGCGCGGCGGCATCGGAGTAAAGTGCGACGGACCCTTTCTGAAAAATCACCGCGACGGGAAAGTGCAGATCCGCCAGCGTCGGGGCCGGAGCGACCTTTTCGCGGCAACCGGTGAACAGCGCGAGCACAGCAGCCCATTTAACGAAACGGCACATAGTGACGCTCGGTCGCGGCTATTTGTCCGACATCGCAGTCACTGGCACCGTGACCGGCGGACCGAAAAAACGGGGTTTCGTATGCAGCGCATTCACATCGATCCATGCGGCGATTCGCGAAGCGACTTCACGCGTCCGCGTCTTTCTCGAGTATTTCACTGGCACCGGTTTACCTCCGAAGCCGATGGCGTCCAGCCCGTGGGCCTCGGCTAAAAAAAGCGCGCGCGGGAGATGGAAATCATCGGTGACCACGGTGATTTTTCGCTGGCCGAAAACTGCTGCCGCCCGCGCCATGGTATCCAGGGTGCGGAAGCCAGCGTAGTCGAGGGTGATGGCGGAAGCCGGCACGGCGCGGGAGATCAGCGCGTCGCGCATGGCTGTCGGCTCATCGTAGGTTTTTCGTCCGTTGTCGCCGCTGACGATGAAGTGGCGCACCTTGCCGCGCCGCCACAGCTCGGCGCAGGCGTTCATGCGCGACTCAAAGAATAGATTGCTCCGACCTTGGATTGTCGGTGCGGTTCCGAGGACGACGGCCACCTCCCGCGGCGGCACGAGGTCAGGATCGAAATAAATCCGCTCGCGTCCGGTCGCTCGCACCCGTTGGTGGATCACCACCGCACCAACGAGGCCCACACTCAGGAGCAGCAGGAGCCCACGGAAAATCCATCGTCTGCGGCGACGGCGAACCGGCGGAGGCGCGGACGGAATTTCCGGCGGCATTGGGCAAATCCGTTATCCGAGCAGCGCCTTCGCCTGCGCGAGGGCCGCTTCGAGTTGCGACGGGTCTTTGCCGCCGCCGCGGGCGTTGTCGGGTTTGCCGCCGCCTTTGCCCCCGACGAGCGGGGCGATGGTCTGGATGATCTTCCCGGCCTGCGCTTTCGCGGTGAAATCGGGGGACACACTTGCGACGAGCGCGACCGCGCCATTGGCGCTGCCGCCGAGGACGACGACACCGGCGAAGTGTCCCTTGAGCGCATCCGCCACGGTTTGCAGCGTGTCGCCGTCGGCGCTGCCGAGGTTGGCGATGATCGCGGGCGTGCCGTTGATCGTCTCGGCTTTCGCCAGCAAATCCTTCGCGCGGCCGGCGGCTTCGCGTTGCTGGGCGGACTTGAGCGCTTTCTCCAGCTCCTTTTCGTGCAAAAGCAGCGCGTCGAGTTTCTTCTCCACGTCGGCGAGCGGTGCGCCGATCTTTGCGGCGAGCGCGTGGAGACGCTGCATGTCGGCGAGCGCGGCGTCGTAGGCGGTGAGCCCGGCCTGGGCCTCGATGCGGCGGACTCCGGCGGCGATGGCGGCTTCGCTGGCGATGCGGAAGAGTCCGATCTCGCCGGTCGCGCGGGTGTGGGTGCCGGCGCAGAGTTCCTGCGAGTAGCCGTCGAACTTCGCCGCGCTGCCGCCGATCTGCACCACGCGCACGGTCTCACCGTATTTGTCGCCGAAGAACTGCATGATGTCGGCGCGGCCGCGCACGTCGGCGTAGGGCACTTCGGTCCAGGAAACGCCGGCGTTTTCGACGATGCGTTCATTGACCAGCCGTTCGATGTCGCGGACTTGCGCGGGCGTGAGCGCGGCGCTGTTGAAGTCGAAGGTCAGCTTGTCGGGGCCGACGAAGGAGCCTTTCTGCGTGGCTTCGTGGCTCACCACTTCGTGCAGCGCCCAGTGGAGCAGGTGCGTGACGGTGTGGTGCCGCTGGATGGCGGCGCGACGCGCGGGATCGACGAGCAACGTCACTTCGCTGCCGACGGCGGGCGCGTCGTCGGCGCCTTCGAGGAAGTGCAACCACGTGGCGCCACTCTTCTGCGTATTGGCCACGCGCCAGACATCGGCGCCGCGGGTGATCTCGCCGGTGTCGCCGACCTGCCCGCCCATCTCGGCGTAAGCGGTCGAGGCGTCGAGGATCACGGCGGTCTTGTCCTTGAGGCTCACGACTTCGAGGACCTTCGCGGCGGTGGAAAGCGTGTCGTAGCCGACGAACTTCGTGGGCTCCTTGGTCTCGACTTCGGAAAGCTCGATGACCTGCTTCTTCTGCGCGGCGCGAGCGCGGGCGCGCTGCTCTTCCATGTGCTTTTCAAAACCAGCCGTATCCACCGTCAGGCCGCGCTCGCGGGCCATGAGTTCGGTGAGGTCGAGCGGGAAGCCGTAGGTGTCGTAGAGGACGAATGCGAATTGCCCTGAAAGGATTCTCTCGACGGATCCCGAAGCCGTATCTCGGGCGAAACCAACTTCGAATCCGCGAATCCGTCCCTTCTCGTCGGGCTCCTGATCTTCCGAATAGGCGAACGTCTTTCCCGTTCCATTCTGCGACCGGATATTGAGGAGATACGTGATGTTTTCTTCAAACATTCCAATCCCCCGATCCAGCGTCTTGTTAAACGCCTCCTCCTCCCGCTTCAGCACTTCCTCCACGTGCTTTTGGCGCGCGCGGATTTCGGGGAAGACGTCACCCATCGTGCGGGCGAGGACGGCGACGAGCTTGTAGAAGAACGGCTCCTTGAAGCCGAGCGAACGGCCGTAGCGGACGGCGCGGCGCAGGATGCGGCGGAGGACGTAGTTGCGGTCGGTGTTGCCGGGCTGGATGCCGTCGGCGATCGAGAAGCTGAGCGTGCGGATGTGATCGCCGATGACGCGGAAGGCGACGTCCACTTTCTCCTGCTCGGTCGTGGGGATGACCTGTCCGGCGGCGTTCGGCTGCGGGAGCGTGCTGCCGTAGCGATGGCCGCTCATTTTCTCCAGCTCGTCGAAGATCGGGCGGAAGATGTCGGTCTCGTAGTTGGAAATTTTCGCGTTGGCGAAGTCGGTGAATTCCTTCGTGCCCTGGATGATCGAGGTGAGGCGCTCGAAGCCCATGCCGGTATCGACGTGCTGCGCGGGGAGCGGCGTGAAGGTGCCGTCGGGGTTGGCGTTGTATTGGATGAAGACGTTGTTCCAGATCTCGATGCACTCGGCGGTGCCTTTGTTGACCAGCGCGCCGCGGGTGTCGCCGGCGGGCGTGAGGTCGATGTGAATCTCCGAGCACGGGCCGCACGGGCCGGTCTCGCCCATCATCCAGAAGTTGTCCTTTTTGTTGCCGTTGACGATGTGCACCGCGGGATCGAGCCCGACGCTCGCGAATTTCTCCGCCCACAGGTCGTAAGCCTCCTGATCGCGCTCGCTCGGGTCGCCTTTGTCCGGCTGATAGATCGTGGCGTAGACGCGGTTCGGCGGAAATTTGAACCGCTCGACGATCAGCTCCCATGACCACGCGATGGCTTCCTTTTTGAAGTAATCGCCGAAGCTCCAGTTCCCGAGCATCTCGAAGAACGTGTGGTGATAGGTGTCGAGGCCGACGTCATCGAGGTCGTTGTGCTTGCCGCCGGCGCGGATGCACTTCTGCGTGTCCGCCGCGCGGGTGTCGAGGCCTGGGATGGCGCCGCCCCACTTGCTCACGTCCGCCTTTTTCTCCCCGAGGAAGATGGGCACGAACTGGTTCATGCCGGCATTGGTGAAAAGCAGGTTCGGCGAGTCCGGCATGAGCGACGAGCTGGGCACGATGGTGTGCTTTTTCTCGCGGAAGAAATCGAGGAACTGCTGGCGGATTTGGGCGCTGGTGAGCATGGCTGTGGAAAAAGGACGGCGAAGCTAGCGCGCCGGGGGGAAAGGTAAAGGCGCGAGGCGGCGGCGCGGCGCTAGTGGTCGTGCAAACGCGTGCCGAGAAGCCCCAGCAGGACGAGCAGCAGGATGCCATAAGCCGCCATGGCGACGGCAATCCGCCGGGAGTGGCCCGCGTCCGGAATGGCACCGTCGGGAAAGAAAAAGCGCAGCCGTCCCAGCTTTCCGCCAGCCCCGGGCTCGCGGGTGACGCCAACGATGAGCAGCAGAGTCAGCATCGCGGGAAACAGATGCCGAGCGGTGAAAAAGAAGGGCAGGTAGAGAAGCGTCACCACGCACCAAATGATAACGCGGACGGGAACGCCGAGCGGACTCGGGCCGAAATGCCGCGTGACATCCGCCGTGACCTCCAGGGCGAAAACCAGGGCGAAAACGAGCGCACCGTAGATGAGGGTCACGGTGAGCCGGCTGGCCAGCTTCACCCGCCCTCCGGGCGTGGCGAGCATGCCGCGGAAAATCCAGCGGACGGCGAAAAGCAGGACAAAGCCGCCGCCGTAGAGCCAGGCGGCGGGTCTCCAGTCGGGAGCATCGGCCATGGTGGAGCGGCTAGTCCACGATGCCGCGGTAGCGGAGCGGCTGGTAGCCCTGGCCGACCATCTCCGCCACGGTCCGTTCGGTCGCGCGGGTTTTGCTGAAAGGCGCGGCCTCGTAGAAAAGGGCGCGGGTCTTTTCGGCATCGAGCCAGCGGACGAAAAGCAGGACGTGGCCGCCGGCCGTGTTCATCGCGTCCGCTGGCTGAAGCGCGTCTGCGGAAGGGAGCTTCCGGCAGACCGAAGGCAGCGTGGAGGTGGATTGTCTTTGCGCGAGTTTCCAGCAACGCGAGACGAAGCCCGAGCAGTCGATGCCCACCGCTTCGCCGCTGACCGCCGCACCGCCGAGGCGGCGTTTCTCGGCGGTATAGACATCGCCCGCGGCCTTGCCGGCGCGCAGCCCGGTGTCGTAACTGGCCGGAGTGTCGTAGCCGCCCCATTTGTAGGCGACGCCGGTGTTTTTCTCGCCGGGCGTCCAGCAGTCGGCGGCGGGATCGCCGTGGCCGCCGGGGCGGTCGGGCGTGTGGATCTCGATGCCGGCTTTGTCTTTGCCGTGGCGGAGATTGGCCGGCGCGGCGGTCCACGGATGGGCGATGTAGGTCTCGGCGATTTTCAGCGCCTCGGCCCGCGAGAGGTCGGCGTGGGCTGTGCGGGCGAGCGGAGTGAGAGCGGCGAGAACGAGGAGGGTTCGGAGCAGTTGGGAAAGCATGCGCTGGCGACGCTAGCGAGCGGGGGCGAAAGGTAAAGCCGGCGTCGCGCCCACGGTCTCCGGCCACGGGGCTTCCATGAAGCGGTAGCAATCGACGCCATTTTGCAAAATGAGCACCACCAGCACGACCACGACGACGCGCGGGTAACGCACGATGGGCTCCTCCAGTGCGCGATAGACGAACAGCAAACCGCCAGCCAGGAAGGGCACGAGATAGCGAAAGCAGCATTCGCTATGCAGCGCCCAGGAGGGAAACATGATGGCCGCTGTGATGAGAAACGGCGCGATGAGAACCGTGTCGCCCGCCCGCAGCGGCACCCGCCACCCGGCCGCACGCAGCCTTTTTCCACCGAACCACGCGAGCACCGCGAGCACCGCCACGCTCACGCCCGCGCGCCAGTCCAGCGGCTCGGTCTCGGTCGGTTCGCCGATCAGGTAGTCGAAGTGCCCGATGATCAGCGCCGGGATGATGCCCTGAAGAACGAGCCGGGTCTGATGCGGCAGCTCGCGCCAGTGCTTCAGCTCGTATCGCTTCTCGGCGTAAATCGTCCGGCCCTGCGCGAGCACGCGCGGCGCTTCCACGCGGGCGTGCCAGAGGGCGGCGGGCAGCGGGATGAGCCCGAGCGCCAGCGCGCAGACCAGACCCGGCCACGCCTCACGCCGCGAGGTGCGCGCCATCGCCCGCGTGGCCAGCCACGCGCCGATCAGCAGCGCCACGAGCGCGGCGGCGAGCAGCCCTTTCTCCCACGAGAGCATGACGAACGTCCTGCGCCGCGTGAGAAACCGGTAGGCCACCGGCGCGAGCAGCAGCGCGCCTGCGCCCAGCCACACGCCCGCCCGACACAGCGCCTGCGCCCCGTCCACGGTGCGGGCGCGGGCGCGCAACCGGTCGGCATTTTCCGAGCGCCACCAGAGCCAGGCCAGCGACGCCGCGGACTGGAGCAGCGAGAGTTTGAAAAGGTAAAACGCCCCGCCCATCGTCAGCGCCAGCGCCCACCAGCCACGCGCCGTTCGCGCGCGATCGAGGCGAAACGTGAGGAGTTGGAGCACGCCCACGAGCAGAAAAGTGGCGGCGTAGCACGGGTGCGCAAACGTGGTGTAGTGCGCGACCGCCGAGCCCGCGCACGCCAGCAGCAGGCTCATTCCGAAGGCCGCGCGCTCCCGGACCACCGTGCGCAGACTCCGATAGGCCACGACCACGCCGACCGCCCCGAGGATCACCACCGGCAGCCGCAGCGTGATTGCCGATTCGCCGAAAACGCGGAAGAGCAGGCTCGCGAGAAACTCCTGCACCGGCGCGCCGTAGTTCGTGCCCGAGATGTAGAAAAGCCATTCCCCCTTCACCATCCGCTCCACCGTGGGGAGCGAATACCACAACTCATCCGATTCATTGAAACTCCGCGTCACCGCGTAGGGCAGTCGCCAGACGAGGGCCGCCAGCAGCAGTGTCACCGCGCCCCACCACTCCACCCGCCGACGCGTCTCATCGGCGGCGGGTGAGTCAGTGCGCGGCATGGAGCGGAGTGGTGTGCCCGATCCGACGCCGCATCACAAGCTCGGGACGGGGCACTTTCGATTCCGTGGTTGCGCCAGACGGCAGCCCCATTACCTTCCCGGCCCTTATGTCAGCCAATCTTCCATCCCGTCCGCGCCAGGTCGGCCAACGGCGCAACTTTGCCATCGTCGCCGGGCAGTACAATCCGGAATACGTCCGCGGTTTGATCGAGCATGCGCGGGCCGAGTTTCTCGCCATCTCGCCGGGCTTCAACGTGGTCGTTCACGAGGTACCGGGCGCGTTTGAGATTCCGCTCGTCGTTCAGGAAATCGCCACGCGCGGCGGCGTGGATGCCATCGTGGCACTGGGCGTGATCATCGAGGGCGAAACGGCGCACGCGTCGCTCATCGCCGGGGAAATCACCCGCGCGCTGGGGCAGCTCGCGCTGGCGCACCGCATCCCGGTCATTCACGAGGTGCTGCTTTTGAAAAATGAAGCGCAGGCGAAAGTGCGCTGCCTGGAGGCCGAGATCAACCGCGGCACCGAGGCCGCGCGCGTGGCCGCGCGCATGGTGCAGATGCTCGGCGATCTGCGCACCGCGCGCACCGAGAATACGGGGCCGCGCAGCGAGGTGCGGTTCGCCCGCTGAGACGTTCCGCGCGCGATGGGTAAACGACGTGAAGGCCGCGAGGCGGCGGTGCAGTTCCTCTACCAGCTCGATCTCCACGGCGAGACCGTGGCGGGGGACACGGCAAATTTCTGGGAGCTGCGGGCCGGGCCGGAAAAATCGAACCCTCCGGCCAAGACTCGCGCCTTCACCGAGCAGCTCGTGCAGGGCGTGAACGCGCACCGCGCGGAGATCGACGACCGCATCCAGACCTGCACCGCAAACTACGACCTGCAACGCATCGCCGCCGTGGATCGCAACATTTTGCGCGTGGCCATCTACGAACTGCTGCACAGCCTCGATGTCGCGCCGGTCATCATCATCAACGAAGCCATCGAGATCGCGAAAAAGTATGGCGCGGAAAAGTCCGGCGGTTTCGTCAATGGCATCCTCGACCGGATCAAGAAGGACCTAAACCGCCCTGCGCGGGTCGGCGTGAAAAGTGACGGAAACTGAGGCCCGCCGCCGCGCGTCTTCCTCATCTTTCATTCCTCATCCTTTCCCCACATGGCCTTTGGGTTCTTCAAATCGCTGATCGAGAAATTTACCGGGCGTCCGGTGGATTGGGAGGAGCTGGAAGAGGCGCTCATCCGCGCCGATCTCGGCGTGCCGATGATGACGCGCATTCTTTCCGCCTGCCAGGCCCGCACGGAAAAACTCACTGCCGAAAGCGTGGTCGCCGTGGCCCGCGAGGAAATTCTGAAAGTGCTGCCTCGCGACAACGTGGTGCTGCGCCCGCTTGCATCGAAGACCAAAGTCATCCTCATCGTCGGCGTGAACGGCACGGGCAAGACGACCTCGACGGCCAAGCTCGCCGGTTTTCTCAAAGCGAAAGGCCACACCGTCATGCTCGCGGCGGCGGACACCTTTCGCGCCGCCGCCATCGAGCAGCTCGGCATCTGGGGCGAGCGGCTCGGCATCGAAGTGATCAAAGGCCAATACAACGCCGACCCCGCCGCGCTGTGCTACGAGGCGTACCAGTCTGCTGACCGCAAAAATATCGAGTTCCTGATCTGCGACACCGCCGGGCGGCTGCACACTAAAACGAACCTCATGGGCGAGCTGGCCAAGGTAAAACGCGTACTGCAAAAAGCCGACCCCGCCGCGCCCCACGAGACGTTTCTCGTCGTGGACGCCACCACCGGCGGCAACGCCCTCCAGCAGACTCGCGAGTTTCACGCCGCCACGGGGCTGACCGGCGTCATCGTGACGAAGCTCGACGGCAGCGGTAAAGGCGGCTGTGTCGTCGCCATCCAGCACGAACTCGGCATTCCCACGCGCTTCATCGGCACCGGGGAGAAACTGGAAAATCTCGCCTTCTTCGAGAGCCGCGATTTCGTCGAGCGAATGCTCTGACGCGCGGCTACTTCACCTTCACGTTGCGCCGCAGGAAGGTCGGCACATCGAGATCCTGACCGTCCACGATGGTCGGTTCGCTGCGCTCAAAACGCCCCCGCTTCACGGGGTCGAGTTCCATCTGCTCCTGCTTCGCTTCGGTGCGCTTCAGCGCGGGCGCGGGTGGGGGCGAATGCGCGGCGACGTGGAGGAGCACGGGCTCCACATCCAGCGGCGCGGCGGCTTCGCGGGGTGCTGCCGCAAAGGCGTAGCGCGGCTCCTCGTCTGCAGCCGGTTGCGGTTCCACGCGACGCGGGCTGGGCCGCGGCTCGACGGCGCGCGCGCCATGCCGGACGGCCGCGGTGGCCGCGACGGCGGCGTCTCCGGGCAGCGCGCCAAGAATCGTGACGCTCATTTTTTCGCCCATCTGCGGATCGACGGCAACGCCGAAAAGAATGCGCGAGTCGTCGCCAATATGCCGGTTCAGCGCCTCCATCAGGATCTGCACTTCGTTGAGCGTCATGTCCGGTCCGCCCGCGACGTTGACGAGCACGTTCGGCACGTCGTCGAGCAGGCGACCGCGGTCCATCAGCGGGTTTTTCAAAGCGCGAGTCAGCGCGTCGTTGGCGCGATTGTCGCCATCGGCCTCGCCGTGGCCGAAGAGACAGCGCGGCGCGGCGGTGCCCGGACTGCGGAGCGCCGTCGCCAGTTCGTCGAAGCCGAGGTGCATCAGCCCACGACGGCGCGTCAGGGCCGCCAGCGCACGCACGCTTTGGCTGATCGTCTGATCCGCGACGGCGAACGCCTCCTGAATTCCCGCGAGCGGCGACACCGCGTCGCCCATCCGGTCGTTTTCAAAACAGATCGTCACGTCCGCCTCGCGTTGCAGTGCGGCCAGCGCCTCCTCGGCCTGAAGCATGCGCCGGTGCCCCTCGAAAGTGAACGGCAGCGTGGCCACGGCGACCACCTGTGCGCCCATTTCCCGCGCCAGCGAAGCAACGAGCCGCGCGCCGCCGGAGCCCGTTCCGCCACCCAGACCCACGCACAGAAAGACGACGTGCGCGCCCTCCAACGCCGCGCGAATCTCGGCGACCGCCTCCTCGGTGGCGGCATAGCCGATGTCGGGATCGCCACCCGCGCCGAGCCCGCGCGTGGCCACGCGACCGAGCTGGATTTTCTCCGAAGCGATGGAGCCGGTGAGCGCCTGCGTGTCGGTGTTCAGCGCCACGAAGTCTGCTCCCGCGAGGCCGTCGAGCAGCACACGGTCCAGCGCGGTCGAGCCCGCGCCACCGAGTCCGACGATGGCGAGGCGGACATCCTGCGGCGCATGGCTGGGAAGGTTACGGGCGAGAGGGATCATAGGTTTCGGCGGTTACGGCAATAGTTTCAAAACATCCACATCCACAAAAAGGAGAGCCGTCCGAGGACGCGCTTGAGCAGGCTGGCCGGCCGTTCCGGCTGAATGGCGGCCGCGTATTTGATGAGGCCGATGGCTGTGGAATAAATCGGGTCTTCAAAAGCCGAGGTCAGCCCGGCCACGGCGCGCGCGCGTGTCCGGTGGACCGGCATGCCAAAAATTTCCTCCGCGAGCTGGTCGATACCGTCGAGCTGGCTGCACCCGCCCGTGAGCATCAGGCCCGCGCCAAGATAGGGCAGATAGCTTTCATCAATCTGCCGCTTGAGCAGTTCCAGCGTCTCGCGCGCGCGGCAATGCACGATCGCGTTCAGCATCTCGCGCTCGATCTCCTTACCCGCGAAACCGGTTTCGTCCTTGAGCACGATGCGTTCGCCCGGCGGCGAGACGCCCAGAAGCACGCTGCCTTCCTCCACCTTGAGCGCCTCGGCGCGGCCCATCGGGATGCGGAGCCCGAGTGAAATATCGTTCGTCATGTGATCGCCCCCGATGGGCAGCGAGCCGCTTTGCTTGAGCGCGCCATCCACATACACGACGAAATCCGTGGTGCCGCCACCCATATCGACGACCAGCGCACCAAGACTTTTCTGGTTTTCATCCAGCACCACCTGCGCGGAGGCGACCGGATTAAACACGACCTCGCGGACCTCGGGTCCCACTTCCTTCACGCACCGGACGCTGTTCTGAATCCGTTTCGTCGCGCCGTGGATGATGTGAAAATCGGCCTCAAGTTTGTTGCCGAGCAGGCCGACCGGATTGAGCACCCCGGCCTGCCCGTCCACGTAGTAGTGCTGGAGGATCGAGTGAAGGAAAGAGTTTTGGCTCGGGATGCTGACTTCGCTCGCGCTCGCCTGAACCTCCTCGAAATCCTCCGCGCAAATCTCGCCGCGTTCCTCGGGAAGATTGATCGCTCCGCGGTTGTTAAAGCTCTCGATGTGAGCGCCCGTGACGCCGAGATACACGCTGGCAATGAGCACGTCGCTCTTCTCCTCCGCATCCACCAGCGCCTCGCGGATGCATTTGCCAGCGGTTTCAAAATCCACGATCTCACCTTTGCGCACACCCCGCGACGGCGCGTGCCCGACGCCGAGGATGCGAATCGTGCCATCGCTCCGCGCCTCTCCGACCACGGCGCAGATTTTCGACGTGCCGATTTCCAGCCCCACGATGAGCTGATCCTTACTCATCAAGGGTGAACTTCTTTTTCAAACCAACTCCCGGAGTCGGCGGCGTGCTCACCACAGGCGCGGGCTCGGGCTTGGGTTTCACCGTGGTCGGAAGTTTCGGCGGACGCGCCGGTTCCCGGCGTGCGGGCGGTGGCGTGCTCTTCGGCGGCTTGGCTTTCCCGTCGAGCTTTGGTGGTTTGGCATCCATGCGCACCTTGGGGGGATTCACCTCGACGACCGCTGGCGGTGGATCGCTCGGCGGCGTGGGCGTCACTGGCTCGGGCGGGTAAAAAGTCACCGGCACATAACGCTCGGGGATGAGATTGACGGTGTGAATCTCCTGGTGGGTAGGTTCGTTCACTTCGAGCAACTGGTTGAGCCGCGCGAGCTGGGCGTCGAGCTTTTGCACGCCAAAAGTGATTTGCGCCCGCCGCTGGTCGGTGACCACGAGCCGGCAGCTTTTGGCTAGGTCGATGTGGCGGATTTGGAAGCGGGTGTTCTCGGCGTTCAAAGTCACGAGTTCCAGCGCGGCAACCATCGCGAAACTGTTCACGCGCTTGCCCAGCACAAAGTTTTCCGTCTCCACGCCGGAGATGACCGGCAAGTTCGCGTACTGCGGCAGGTAGCCGCGGCTGCGCATGACCGTGCCTTGCGCATCGATAAGAAGGGAAGTGCCGGAGGTCAGCGGATCGTCCCCTTTTTTCGCGATGACCCACGCGATGGGATGCCGCTCGGTGACGCTGATCGCCACTTTTCTCGGAAATGTTTTCGACACTTCGGCGTGCTCGACCTGCGGCAATTTCTCCAACGCGGCGCGGGATTTATCGAGATCGACCGTGAGGATGTTCCGCCCGCTCACGATGTCCGCCGTGCCGAGTATTTGCTCGCGCGTCAGCGTGCCGTCCGTCGTCACCTCGGGCACGCCGACGAAAAAATACGGGTTCTGCCAAACCCACCGCCGCCAGCCTTCCCTGCCACCAAACCACAGTCCGGCCATCAGCGCGCCGCAGCAGATGGCCTTACCGCAAAACCGAAACGCCGCACGGATGCGACGCTCGCGTTCCTTGTCCGCGCGAATCCCCACCTCGATCAGGTGCTGCTTCTCGCGCTGACTCTTTGTGGAAATGCGTTTGTTTTTCATGGACCGGAGATCGGGCTAGGGACGGCGGGCAAGGGAAAGCTCAATGACGCGGGCGCAGAGTTCCGCGTAGCTGAGACCGGCGGCGGCCGCGGCCTCGGGCAGCAGGCTCACCGGCGTCATGCCGGGAATCGTGTTGATCTCGAGGACGAACGGTTCGTCCTCCGCCGTGAGCAGCACATCGACGCGCGAATAAACTTCGAGACCGAGCGCATCCTTGGCGGCGAGCGCCACTTCCTGCACGCGGCGCGTGACTTCCTCCCGGAGCGGCGCTGGGCAGAAGTGGTCGGCTCCGGCGGCCTGCGGGTTGAGGAAGTTATACTTATTCGCGAAGTCGTAAAACTCCCCCGCTTTCTTCGGGCGGATCTCGATCACGGGCAGCGCCAGATCGCCGACGATGCCCACGGTCAGTTCGCGTCCGCGGATGAATTGCTCGACCAGCAGTTCGCGCCCAAAGACCCACGCGTCGCGCATCGTCTCGGCCACCTTGTCGGCCTCGCGCACGATGAACACGCCCACGCTCGATCCTTCGCGCGGCGCTTTCACCACGTAGGGCAGCGGGAGCGTCGGCATCGCACCGTCGTGCAAAATCTCGAATGCCGCTGTCGGCACGCCGCGCGCGAGGAAGCGCTGCTTGGTCGCGATTTTGTCGATCGCCACCTCGCTACCCGCCACGCCCTCGCCGGTGTAGCGCACGCCGCGCGTTTCCATGATCCGCTGCATCTGGCCGTCTTCGCCAAAGGTTCCGTGAATAACATTGAACCCGACCTCCGTGCCGGTCGGCAGCACGAAGTCCGGCCCGGTGACATCCACCTCGGTCACCACCGCCCCGAGACTGCGCAGCGCCTGTGCCACACCCGCGCCGGACGCGAGCGATACCTGGCGTTCGTTACCCGGTCCGCCCATCAGGACGGCGATGTTTTTTCCGTTCAGATCAATCATGGATGCCTTTCTCCTCGCCGACGATTTGCACTTCGGTTTCGAGTTTGATGCCACGGTCGCGCAGCGCCGTCTCCTGCACTTTCGCGATCAGCGCGAGCACGTCCGCGGCGGTCGCGCCGCCGGCATTGACGAGGAAATTGCCATGCACGTCGGACACCATCGCGCCGCCGATGCGCGTGCCCTTGAGCCCGAGTTCGTCCACGAGTTTGCCCGCCGGGCATTGCTCGGGGTTTTTGAAAAAACAACCCGCACTCGACTCGCGCGGCTGGGTGGTGCGGCGCTTTTGCGTCGAGGCTTCGAGCAGCTTCTCGATCTCCTCCGGCGTACCCGGATGGCCGAAGAACGTCGCTGAGACCGCGTAGTTTTTCGCCAGCGTGCCGCAGTGCCGGTAGCGCACATCCATCTCGGGCGGTGTCTTCATGTGAAAATTGCCGTGGGGATCAATGAAGCGCACGCTCACGACCTGCCGGAAGGTCTCGCCGCCCATCGCGCCGGCGTTCATGCGCAACGCGCCGCCGACATCACCGGGGATGCCTTCAAACCACTCGAAGCCGCCGATCTCCGCATCACGCGCGGCATAGGCCAGCTCCTTTTGTTTCACCCCGACGCCCGCATGGATCAGCCCTTCGCGAACTTCGATTTTTTTGAACTCGCCGCGCGAAAGATGCACAACCACGCCGCGAATGCCACCGTCGCGCACCAGCAGATTCGAGCCGCGGCCCATGACGAAAAGCGGGATTTCGTTCAGCGTGCAAAAACGCACCAGCCGCGCGAACGACTCCTCGGTTTCGGGCTCCGCCCAAAACTGCGCCGGCCCGCCGATGCGCATCGTGGTGTGCTTCGAGAGCGGCTCGTAGAGCTTGATCACGCCCGCGCCCATCACGGTCTGGAGTTCGTCGAGTTGCTTCACGTCCGCCGCGAGCAGCGTCGCGGCCTCGTGAATGTTGCCCGCGCCGAGGCTCAGCACGCAGTCGCCCGGTTCGAGCTGACGGCCGATTTCGATGGCGAGTTTCTTCCGGTCGGGCTGGAAGGTCGCGCCCTCGTGCCCCTCGCGGATCATCTCGTCCACGATGGTCTGCCCGCTCACGCCGGGAATCGGCACCTCGCTCGCGGCATACACGTCGGCGATCACCGCCACATCGGCGTGATGAAACGCGCGGCCGAATTCCGCCTTGAGCTTCTCGGTGCGCGAAAACCGATGTGGCTGAAACATGCAGAGCACGCGCTTGCGACCCGTGTTTTTCGCCGTGGCCAGCGTCGCTTTCACCTCGCTCGGGTGGTGTCCGTAATCGTCCACGATCATGTAGCGGTCGCTGCGATATTTGATTTCGAAACGCCGCCGCGCGCCACGGAACGACTCCAGCGCCTCGGCGATTTTCGCGAAGGGCACGCCGAGTTCCGTGGCCAGTGCGATGACCGCCACCGCGTTGCTCACATTGTGCCGGCCTGGCACGTTCAGCGTGACCGCACCGAGCGGCTCGCCGTCGCGCAGAACGCGGAAGTGCGACTGAAAATCCTTCGCGTGCAGATCGTCGAAGCGATACCGCGCGGCCCGCGATTCGCCGTAGGAAACCGCGCCGGGATGCGAGCTGCACACCCGCGTCGCGTTCACGTCATCGGCGCAATAGATGACCTTCCCGCGCGTCTGGCTGAGGAGTTGGTTGAAGACGACCTCAATGGCCGCGAGGTCGGCGTAGTAGTCGAGATGCTCCTCCTCGATGTTCAGCACGATGGCGTGCTCGGGATGGTAAAACGCGAGCGTGCCGTCGCTCTCATCGCCCTCGGCCACGAAGTATTCGCCCGCAGCGTCCCAGTTCGCATTCGTGCCGAGGATCGGAATCTCCGCGCCGACGTAATGCGACGGATGCAGCCCGCCGACTTTCAGCACATGCGCGGTCATGGACGAGGTCGTGGTCTTGCCGTGCATGCCGCAGATGACGATGCCCTTCTTGCAATTCATGATCGCGGCGAGCGCGTCCGCGCGGCGCACCATGTTGCGCCCCGAGCGCAGTGCTTCGTCATACTCCGCGTTGCCCGGACGGATGGCCGACGAAAAGATGATGAGGTCGGCCTCCGCGACATTGGCCGCCGCCTGACCTGTGAAAAAGCGCAGGCCGAGTTTTTCCAGCCGATCAATCTCGACCGTCCGTGCTTTGTCCGAGCCGCTGACGGTGTGCCCGAGCGCGATGAGCAGGCCGGCGATGCCGCTCATGCCCGAGCCGGCGACGCCGATCAGGTGAATCTTCAATTCACCGCCAACGAGGATGTCTGCAAGGATTTCACCTGTGTCCATTGGGAAAGTTAAAAGTCGAAAGATGAGAGTTGAGAGCCGCGGTTAATCTGCGCATGCCGTGAGTAAAACGTCGGCGACCCGTTCTGCGGCTTGTTTGGGCGCAAGGCTCGCGGCGCAGGCTGAAGCGGTGGCCAGCCGTGCCGGATCGTCGAGAAACCAGAGCAGCTTTGTCGCGAGATTTTCGCCGGTGGTTTCGCGCTCTGGTAATAGCTTTGCCGCCCCCGCGCGTTCAAAGATTTTCGCGTTGAAAGTTTGGTGATCCTCGGCGGCGAAGGGATATGGGATGAGGATGCCCGGCAGGCCGAACTGCGAGAGTTCGGTAAGGCTGGCCGCGCCGCTCCGCGCGATTGTGAAATCCGCCGCGCTGTAGGCTTCCTGCATCTGGTGGCAGAACGCCGCGACGAACGCCGGCACGCCCGCTTTGGCGTAGCTCTCGCGCATCAGCGTTTCGTCCTGTTTGCCGGTGAGGTGGATGATCTGGAGCGACTTCCCGGCGAGCTCCGGGAGCGCATGGATGAGCGCTTGGTTAATGCCGTGCGCGCCCTGGCTGCCGCCCATAACAAGCAGCGTGGACCGGCCCGGCGTGAGGCCGAAAACGGCGAGCGCCTGCGTCTTGTCGATCCGCGTGGTGAGCGAGGTGCGGACGGGCGTGCCGGTGACTTCGCATTTGCCCGCCGGGAAAAACTGCGCGCACTCCGCGAAGCCGATCAGCACCCGCGTGACCAGGCGCGCGTTCAATTTGTTGGCTTTGCCCGGGATGGCGTTTGATTCGTGAACGAACGTCGGAATTTTCCGCGCACGTCCGGCGAGGATCGGCGCGGTCGAGGTGAACCCGCCCATACCGAGCACCGCATGCGGCGCGAAGTCGCGATACAACGCCTTCACCTGATTCAGCCCCGCGCGAAACTTCAACGCGAACTTGATCAGCGCGACTGGCGACTTGCTCTGCACGCCCACGCCTGGCACGCGCTCGATGCGAAACTCGCCGCGTCCCTGCGTCGCGAGCGCGTCAATCTCCTTTTCCGAAATAATAAGCATCACGCGATGCCCGCGCGCCAGCAGCACCTCGCCCACGGCCAAGCCTGGAAACAAGTGCCCGCCGGTGCCGCCGGCCGCAATGACGAAGTTCATGGGTTACAGGCGCACCACCCGTTTCCGACCCGTGCGCGTCGGCAGGGCCACGCGGGACTTGGCCTCTTTTTCCGTCAAACCCTGCCGGTAGATATTGATCAGGATGCCTACGCAGATCAGGCAAAAGACCAGGTTCGTCCCGCCGTAGCTGACGAACGGCATCGGCATGCCTTTGTTGGGCAGCACCGCGGTGGTGACGCCAATGTTCACGGCGGCCTGCAGACTGACGAGTAGTGTGACGCCGAAACCGAGCAACATGCCAAACCGGTCGCGTGCGTGCATGGCGACAGTAGCCCCCGACAGGAGGAAGAGAATGAACGCCGCCACCACCGCGAGCGTGACGCGAAGGCCGAGTTCTTCGCCGACGACGGGGAAGATAAAATCGGTGTGCGCGAACGGGAGATAGAAGGCCTTCTGCCGTCCGTTTCCCAACCCAAGGCCTTCCACTCCGCCGGAGCCCGCGGCGATAAGACCCTGAAACTGCTGGTAGAAATCTGCCGGATATTTTTCGGGATAAACGAAGGCAAGAAAGCGTCCGGTCCGCTCGGGCATCTTCGCGATCACGAGAGCGAGTAAGCCAATCCCAGCCACCGCCATCGGGACGAGAAACCGGAGGCGAGTCCCCGCGATGAACATGAGGATCAGGGTGGTCGCGCCGATCAGCGCCGTCGTGCCCAAATCCACCTCGGGCGCGATGAGCAGCATCAAGGAGCCGCCAAATGCGAACGGCACGAGAAAGCCCCGCACCGGATTTTTCGACTGCTCTTCATCGCGGGCCAGACACCAAGCCAGCGCCACCACGCCGGCGAGCTTGGCAAACTCGGAAGGCTGAAAGCTAATCCCGAGGTTGATCCAACGCCTGGCCCCAAAATGACTGTGCCCAATGTGCGGGACAAAGCAGAGCAGCAGCAGGACGACGGCGATGCCGTACCAGACCTTCCACGATTTTTCCAAAAGATGGTAATCAAGCCGTGCCGCCACGATGCACAGGAGCACGCCGATACCGAGCCACTTGATCTGCCGGTTGAACAGAAACATCGGGTCGCCGTGGCTTTCGGGCGCGAAGGCGGAGGTGCTCGTCATCATGACGAGCCCGAGCACAATCAACCCGAGAACGGTGACGATGAGGAGATGAACACTGGTGCGTTGGGCGTTCAAAAACGGGCGATCACCCTTTCTTTTTGGGGATGACGAGACTCTGGCCCTCCCGGATCTTCGTGGGATCGGAGATCTTGTTGAGCTTGAGCAGCTCGGTGTGCGGGAGGTTGTAGAGCTTCGCGATGGAAATCGCGGTCTCGTTTTTCTTGACGACGTGCACACCGGGAGCCGCCTTGGTTGGAGCGACATCCGTCGGCTTGGCGTTGGCCTCGGCCTTGCGAGCGTCCGCAAGCGGCTTGGGGGTCGGCTTAGGGATGATGAGGATGTCTCCCGGGTGCAACATGGATTCCGCCTTGAGCTTGTTGGCGGCGAGCAAATCTTCGGTCTTTACGCCCAACATCGCGGCGATTTTGGTCGGGTTGTCGTTCGCTTTCACGAGATATTGATTCGACTTGAGCACGGCGGGCTTGGGGCTGGTGACGGGGCTGACGGTGCCGCGGGCGGTTTCTGCGACGGCAGCCTTCGCGGTGGGGATCGCGGTATTGGGTTCGTTCGTTTTAGCGACAGTCAGCGATTTCTCGGGAACGGCGGGCGTGGTGACGGATTGCTCATGTCCGCGGCGCGACGCCTTGATGCTGTTAAACGCGTAGATCCCGCCAACGGCGACGACATGCAAGATGAGCACGACGACGAACGCGCTCGAGAGCTTCGTCACCGGCTCGTCCGCTTCGTAGCTGTCCATGGCGGAGCGCGGCATGGTCGTCGCAGCGCGGAGTTTGCGCTTCTTGAATCGCGCAGTGACGACAGCCGAGAGTTTGGCGAAGAATTTTGGTGTTTTCATTTGCTTGGTAGTGCGTTGACCAACGCGCGGAATTGATTCCCGCGATCGGCGTAGTTTTTGAACATGTCGAAGGAAGAGGTGCCCGGGCTGAGCAAAACGACATCGCCGGGTTGCGCGATCTCGTGCGCGCGGGCGACGGCGCGTTCGAGCGACCAGCCGACATTGACGACCGGCAGACGATCTTTCCAGAGCGCCTCGATGCGATCCGCCATTTCGCCGAGCACCACGGCAGCGCGGCAACGCTGGCCCACGAGATCGGTGAGCAGGTCATACTCAAAGCCTTTGTCCTTTCCGCCCGCGATCAACACCACGGGGCGGGTCTCCGAGTGCAGTGCTTTCTCGACGGAGTCGGGATTGGTGCCCTTCGAGTCGTTCACGTATTCCACGCCATTGAGCGTGCGGATCAGTTCGCACCGGTGCGGCAGTGCCCGATACTCGCAGAGCGGCGGTACCATTTGCGCAAAGCTCAGCCCGCGCACGAAGCCCACCCCGAGGGCGGCCATGAGATTCTCGGCGTTGTGCGAACCGCGCAGTTGCGTATCCGCCATTGCCAGCACGCGCTCGCCGCGGAAAAAAATCAGCCCTTCGCGCAGCTCAAAATCCGCCCCAGGCACGTACGCGCTGAAAGTGATTTTTCGCGCCTTCAGCTCCGGCAGTTTGTCGCGGAAATTGATCACCGCCCAATCCTCCGCCGTCTGGTTTTCAAAGATGCGTATCTTCGCCCGGTAATACTCGTCCATCGAGGGATAGCGGTCGAGATGATCGGGCGCGAAGCCCAGCCAGACGGCGATTCCACAACGAAAGCGCGTGATCGTTTCGAGCTGAAACGAACTAACCTCAAGCGTTACGATGTCGAGGTCCGCGCTCTCGCGGACCTTTGCGGAAAAGGCCGGCCCGATGTTGCCGCACGCGACCGTTTTCACCCCGCTGGCATTGAGCATTTTCTCCACGAGCTGCGTGGTCGTGGTCTTGCCGTTCGTGCCGGTGATACCGACGATCGGGCACGCGCACATTTCGTAGGCGAGTTCGAGTTCGCCAATCATCTCGATGCGCCGCCGGATGAAGTTCTGCACGAGCGGCACTGTGGGGTCGATGCCGGGACTGAGAATCCCAAGATCGTATGCCCCGTGCTCGCTCTCATGCTCGGCCGCGAGTCCGGCAATAACGCGGATGCCCTGCGTGCCAAGCGCGTCGATTTTCTTGCGCAGCTTATTTTCTTCGGCGGTGTCGAGGATAGTGATCATGGCATTCTCCTGACGCAGCAGCACGGCGGCGGCTTCACCACTTTCTCCCGCCCCGAGCACCGCGATGTTTTTGTTTTCGTAACGCACATTCAACGAAGTTTGAGGGTGGCCAGACCGAGCAGCGAAAACATGATCGAGAGGATCCAAAAACGGACGATCACGGTGTTTTCCTTCCAGCCTTTCAGCTCGAAATGGTGGTGAATCGGAGACATCAAAAATACGCGCCGACCTTCGCCATACATACGCTTGGTGACCTTGAACCATGAGCGCTGGATGAGCACTGAGACGGCTTCAATGACGAAGACACCGCCGACCACCACGAGCAGCATTTCCTGTTTCGTGCAGATCGCGACGACGCCGAGCATGCCGCCGATGGCCAGCGAGCCCGTGTCTCCCATGAAAACTTTGGCCGGGTGGCAGTTAAACCACAGGAAGCCGAACGAAGCGCCGACCATCGCCATGCAGACCACCGCGAGTTCGCCCGCGAAAGGGTAAAACGGGATGTCGAGATACGCGGCGATTTTGAAGTTGCCGGCGACATAAGCCAGAATGCCGTAGGTGAAGGACGCAGTGCAGGTGCAGCCGGCGGCGAGCCCGTCGAGGCCGTCGGTCAGGTTCACCGCGTTCGACGAACCCATGATGACGATGGCGAAGAAGACGAAGGTGAACGCACCGAGATTTAGGATGACCGGATCTTTGTAGAACGGCATGAACAGCTCGCGCGCCTGAACTTCGAACTGTGGGTTCAGCAGAAAATATCCGGTGACGATGGCGGCGAGGATGCCCTGCGCGATGAGCTTCGTCCGCTCGCTCACGCCGGCTGAATTCTTCTTCGCAACTTTCAGGTAGTCGTCCCAAAAACCCAGCGCGCCGCAGTAGAGCAGCGTGAAGATGAGCAACCACACGGCGGTGTTGTCGGGCCGCGCCCAGACGACAGATGAGAGGACGACCGTGCCGAGAATCAGCACGCCGCCCATGGTTGGCGTGCCGGCCTTTTGGCCGTGCAGTTCGAACAGCCTGTTCACTTCCTCTTTCGTGCGAATCGGCTGGCCGACTTTCAGCGAAATGAGCCGGCGAATGACCCAGTTGCCAAAGACCAGCGAGAGGAGAAATGCGGTCACAGCAGCGGCGATGGCGCGGAAGGTGACGTACTGAAAGACGTTGAACGCCCGGAGGAAATCCTGCTCGGGGAAATGCGCCGAAAGTTTGTGCAGGTAGTACATCATGGCGCTTCCATGCCCTCCACCACGCGCTCCATTTTTGCCGAACGGCTCCCCTTTACGAGCACCACGTCGCCGGGCTTTGCCAGTTCACGTAGAGCTTTTGTCGCCTCGTCGGTCGAGGCCACCCGCACGACTTTTTCCACGCCGCCGCGCCACGCCTCGTCGGCAATCCACCCGGCTTCCTCGCCGACGCTCACCAAACAGTCGATGTGCTCGCGGGCCGCGACTTCGCCCACCTGCCGATGCCCGCGTTCGGCCTCGGTGCCGAGTTCGCCCATCCGCCCGAGCACGGCAAAACGGCGGCCTGCCGCCGGCATGGACGCAAGCGTGCGCAGCGCAGCGCCGACGGAGTCGGGGTTGGCGTTATAGGTATCGTCAAGGATCTGGATGCCGCGGATGACTTTCTGTTCGAGCCGGCCTTTCGTCAGCCGCAGCTTGCTCAGCCCCGTGGCGCATTCTTCCAGCGAAAGCCCGAAGACGCGGCCCGCCGCCACGGCGAGCAGGGCGTTGCGAACCATGTGCTCGCCTGGCACGGAAAGCTCGGCCTCGACGGTGTGCCCGTCCGCGTGCAGGCGAAATTTCGTGCCGGAAAAATGCGCGCGCAGTTCGCTCGCGAACACTTCGCCCTGCCCGATGCCGGCAAGTACCACGTCCGCTTTGGTGCGTGCCGCGATGACCGGGGAATACTCGTCGTGCGCGCTAAGAATCAGAGTGCCACTCGGCGGCAGCGCCTCGGCCAGCATGCCTTTTTCCAACGCAATGGCGTCGCGGGTGCCCATGAATTCGATGTGAGCGGTGCCGACATTTGTAATGATCGCGACGTCCGGTGCGATCATCGCAGCGAGCGGGGCGATCTCGCCGGAATGGTTCATGCCGACTTCGAAAACTCCCACCTGATCGCCGCCGCGCGCGCGCAAGAGCGTCAGCGGAACGCCGATGTGGTTGTTCAGGTTTCCCTCCGTGCCCGTGACCTGAAAATTCTCGGCGAGAACCGACATCGTCAGATCTTTCGTGCTCGTTTTGCCATTGCTGCCGGTTAGTCCGACAGCTTGTAAAGGCAGGGACTGTCGATAGTTCGCGGCCAGCTTTTGCAAAGCCGCCAGCGCGTCCGGAACGAGGACGACAGCAAATTCCGGAGGCACATCGGCGGGTGCCTGCTCGACCATCGCGCCCACCGCGCCACGCCGCGCCGCCTCGGAGACGAAGGTATGGGCGTCGAAGTTTTCGCCGCGCAGCGCGATGAAGAAGTCGCCCGCTTTCAAGGCGCGCGTGTCCGTGCAAACGACGGTGACTTTTTCCCCGCCCGCACCAGCGACGAGCCGTCCGCCACTCCATGTGGTGATGGTCTGGATAGTGATTGAGTCCATGTCAGTCCTGGATCTCCACGCGCTTCGCTTCGAGCGCCTGCCGCGCCACGGCTACGTCGTCAAACGGTGCCGTGTGGTCGGCGAATTCCTGATACGTCTCGTGCCCCTTGCCCGCGATGAGAATGATGTCGCGCGGGGCCGCCATCGCGATGGCTTTGAAGATGGCTTCCTTGCGATCCACGATGACCTCGTAGTTGCCACGCGTCATGCCGGGCTTGATGTCCTCGATGATCGCGAGCGGATCTTCCTGCCGTGGGTTGTCGGAGGTCACGATGGAAAAATCGGCGTGCTGATCGACGACAGCGCCCATCCGCGGACGCTTGGTTTTGTCGCGGCTGCCACCGCAGCCGAAGACCACGATGAGGCGCGCCGGGTTGAGTTCGCGGCACGTCTTGATCACGTTCTGCAACGCGTCGTCGGTGTGGGCGTAGTCCACAAAGACGCGAAAATTGCGCTGCGCTGGCACCGCTTCCAGGCGTCCGGGCACGGCGGGCGCATTGGCCAGCGCGAGCACGCCGCTGCGCACGTCCACACCCATGGCGTGGGCACCGGCGAGCGCGGCGAGCGAGTTATAGACATTGAACTGCCCGATCTGTGGCAGGCGCACGAGGTAGCTTTTGCCGAGAGCATCGAGCTGATAACTCGTGCCGTTGAAATCTATGCGCACATTGCTCGCCCGGAAATCCGCGCGGGCACCGACGCCGTAGGTGGTGACAGGCGTATCCTTCCCGATGCGGGACACGAGCTGCGCGCCGTGCCGGTCGTCCACATTGATCACAGCCTTCCCTTTCTTTTTTGTCTGCTCCGCCAGACCGGTGAAGAGGCGCGCCTTTGCTTCAAAATAGGCGTCCATGGTCTTGTGATAGTCGAGATGGTCCTGAGTCAGATTCGTAAAGATCGCCGCGTCGAATTCCACCCCGCGCACCCGCTCCTGCATGAGGGCATGCGACGAGACTTCCATGGCGACAGCCTTGCAGCCGGCGGAGCGCATCTGCCAAAGTAGGTCCTGCACTTCGAGCGATTCCGGCGTGGTGCGCGCCGCCGGCAGGATGCGCTCTCCGACTTCGTAGCGAACCGTGCCGATGAGGCCGCACCGGTGCATGGTCGCCTCGCAGAGGTGTTTGAGCAGGAAAGCGGTTGTGGTCTTGCCGTTCGTGCCGGTCACGCCGGCGACTTTCAACGCCCGCGCCGGGTGCTGGTAAAACGCGGCGGCGAGATCGGCGAGAGCGCGGCGCGCATCGGCAACGGTGATATTCGTCGCCCGCGCGCGCAGTTCCGCGGTCTCACTCACCACGGCTTCCGCTCCAGCGGCGATGGCCTGTTCCAGGAATTGCGAGCCGTCCACCTTCTCGCCCCGCAGCGCGACGAAGAGTGTACCCGGTTTCACGCGGCGGGAATCGTAAGCAACGGCTGTGATTTCACGGTCGAGCGGCCCGTCTGTCTTGATGGCCTCGATGCTGGCAAGGAGTGCTTCCAGCTTCATGGCGTGCGCACGTTCCCTCCGGTTTTACCACGTTTCGCGATGATCGCATCCGACGCCAAGGGCTCCGTCGGCTTCAGCCCGAGATACGCTGCGGCCCGTTCACCGATGCGGGAGAAGACCGGGCCAGCCACCAGGCCTCCGACACTTTTTTCGCGCGGCGCTTTCGGCTCATCGATGAGCACGAGAAGAACAAATGCGGGATCCTCCGCCGGCATGAATCCGACAAATGAGCAGACACTCTTTTCGTTGGAGTAGCGGCCGCCGACGAGTTTTTGCGCGGTGCCCGTTTTTCCCGCGACCACGAAGCCGGGAACTTGCGCATCTTTCGCTGTGCCTTTCTTGCTCGCCACTTCGATCAATGCGTCGCGCACATGGTCGGCAGTTTTTGTTGAGATTACCCGGCGCACCGGGCTGGGCGGATACGACTTCACGATATTGCCGTTCTCGTCCGCAACGGATTGGATGACCTGCGGAGTCATCAACATCCCGCCATTGGCGATGACGCAGATCGCCGTCGCGATTTGAATTGGCGTGGCCGTGACTTCATGGCCCATGGGTATGCGGGTGATCGAAATTTTCGACCATTCATACGGCGGAAAAACTTTGCCTTTGATTTCGCCGGGCAGGGCGATGCCGGTTTGATCGCCGAACCCGAACCGGTGTATGTATTCGTAAAACCGGTCGTCACCCAGATTGGAGGCCAGTTTGGCGACGCCGATATTGCTCGAATGGACGAGCACGTCGTTCACACTCAATGTCGCGTAGGCATGGTGATCCCGGAGATCGCACCACTGCCAGTACCCGTTCTCACACTGAACCGGATCGTCGAGCGACACGATGCCTTCATTCAAGACGCCGGCTATGGTCACGATTTTGAAGGTCGAGCCCGGCTCATACTGGGCTTGGACCGCCAGATTCAACCGGAATTCTTCCGGCACGCCCTTCTGCTTATTGGGGTTGTAGTCCGGTCGATTCGCCAGTGCCAGGATGCGACCGGTTTTCGGCTCCATCATTATCACCGTCGCACCCGCTGGATGATACTTCTTGATCGTCGCGTCGAGTTCTTGCTCGACGATCATCTGCAGCCCCATGTCGATCGTCAGGCTCACGTTGTTACCATTGCGTGCGGCGACTTCCTGGCCGCGATAGCGCACCATTTCGGTCCCCTTCCGCGTCCGCTCAATTTCCCGGTAGCCATCGGTGCCGTGCAAGTCCGCCTCCATACCGCTCTCGATGCCGTCCACGCCCTTGTTTTGGCTGTTCACATAACCGAGGACATGGGAGAGAAAACTGTCGTTGGGCAAGCTCCGGCGGGCCGAATCTTCAAACGAAACCCCGCGAATTTCCTGTTTCTTAATTTCCGCCGAGCTGAGTTCCGCAGGGCGAAGTTCCGCCTGAATGGCCTCTGCCACGCTGACCTCCACGTTTTTCTGCACCACAATGTACGGTTTCGGGGCGTTTCTCTTCCCCTGCTCCGTCTGCGTGATTCGTTGGAAAACCTTCGTCCGATCAAGACCGAGGTGCTTGACCAGCAGGTCCGCCAATCGCTCGGAATTGGTCAACAACGTGCCATCGACTACCAGATTTTTCGTCGGCTGATTACTCGCCAACACTTGCCCTGTCCGGTCAAAGATCAATCCGCGCCGAGCCACAAGAATCTCGCGCTCACACTGCTTGGACCGAGCCTGCGCGCTGTAATAATCATGCCGCGTGACCTGAAGGTGGAGCAGTCGGATGGAAAAACCGGTGAATCCGCAGACCAGTCCCAGACAGGCGCAGATTGCACGGCTTTTGGTGCGCCGGTTCATTGCGGTTTCCTTTCGTTGACCACCCGGCGCAGTTCGCCCGGCATCGCTCCAGTGCCGCTCGGCACTGCGACAACGCTCACCCGACCGGCGATCTTCAACCTTTCCAAGAGTTCGAGCTTTCCAAAGAGGCCGCGGTGAAACTGCCGGTTGAGGTAGGCGGTGGAATTGACACTATCGATGCCCGCCAGCGCCGCCTCATTGCGCTGGCGCAACTGTACGAGTTCCTTCTCGACTTTCTTAATTTTCACCCCCGTGGTGTTCATGTCGTTCGTGCACCAGACGTAACCAAGACCGAGAACGCAGACTAAACTGCCCGCCACGGCGATGGCAAAAAACTTTGCGACGGGAACAGAATTGGCGTGGCGACGGCGGTTAGCGCTCATGAGAAATCCTTTCCACCACACGAAGTTTTGCGCTGCGCGCCCGTGGGTTGGCGCGCTGCTCCGAGTCCCTCGCCACCACCGGTTTGCCGGTGATGGCCTTGAACATGAAATCGGAATTCGGGCGCGGCTCCGGCCACTCCGGCCGATCGAGAAACTCGACGGTGCGCGCCTTGAAGAACTGCTTCACGATCCGGTCTTCGAGGCTGTGAAACGTGATGACTGCAAAGCGTCCACCCGGCGCGAGGCGCTGCGCGAACGCCGTCAAGCCTTCCGCCAGCACGTCCAATTCGCGGTTCACGGCGATTCGCAATGCTTGAAAAATACGCGTGGCCGGATGGCTACGTCCGCGTCGCGGCACGACTGTTTCCACGGCGTCCGCGAGCTGCTTCGTGGTGGCGAACGGCTGAACCATGCGATCGCGCACGAGACGTGCCGCGATTTTCCGCGCCGCGGGCTCCTCGCCAAAGGAGCGAAAGATACGCTCAAGCTGATCCCCGGACATCGTGTTTACGAGATCAGCGGCGCTCACCAGCGCGCCGGGATCCATACGCATATCGAGCGGGCCTTCGCGCATGAAACTGAATCCGCGCTCCGGCGTATCGAGCTGGTGCGAGGAAACTCCGAGGTCGAGCAGCGCACCATCGATCTGACCGACCCCGAGCGTGTCCAGGGCCGCGCCGACGCTGGCGAAGTTACTGCGAACGGTCCGGAAGTTTTCCCCGGCATCAGCCAGCCGCGCTGCGGCAAACGCGAGAGCCTCGGGATCCTGATCCAGGCCGATGACCTTTGCGCCCGCCGCGAGCAATGCCGCGCTATGGCCTCCTCCCCCGAGCGTGGCATCCACGAGAATCCGCCCGGGAGCCGGAACGAGTAACGCCACGACCTCCGCCAGCAGGACCGACTCGTGATATTCGTAATTGCGATGCGAGTCTGTCATGGATCGGAATTTTTTCCGCGATTTCACCTGCGGCTTTCGGGCCTGGGCAAAGAGCGAAGGCGCGATCATATGCCGAGTCCTCCCAGAATGTTCGCCCGGCGGACCTCATCTTCGGCGGAAGGATTTGCGGATTCAAAGTCGGCCACGTTCCAGATGTTAAAGGTCTCCACCGAGCCCGAGAGCATGACCTCGCCCGAGATTTTCATCCGCTTGCAGAGGTCGTCGGGTATCGAAATGCGGCCCGCCTTGTCGAGGGTGACCTGGCGGAGATTGCTGCCGAAGAAATCAAGAAACGCCGAGCGTTCGGCGGGAGACTTCGTATTGGCCACGGACTTGATCCGTTCAAGTTCCCCAAGGGGCATGACCGAGATGCACTTCGCTTGAGTTTTTCGAATCATGAACAATTCCACCTCCCGCTCAAAACGCCACGCCGACGGAATCGTGATCCGATTCTTCCCCTCGATTTTATGCCGAAACTCCCCGGTGAAAACCGGAGCGGCGGAGAGCGGTTGTTTGACGATGTCCATGACAGGATTTGGCCCGGGTTGACCCTAAGTATCCCGAACCGACCCAATGTGTCCCAAATCGCCCCGAAACCGTCAAAGCATTTCGGCGAAAATTTTTCAGGCTGACTTTTGACCCCGAAATCTTCCCGCCTTCACGGTCCCGCGCAGGGACTTTATCATCCGTCGCGCGGACTGCCATTCCCAATTTACGAGGCGCTTGCCACGGGTCGCACCAACGGTTTTTATCCCCTCCCCGATGATTGGCAGCAAACAAACCCACCTCCTCGAAATCTCCCGTCAGTTCCAGATTCACGGCGAAATTTTACACGCTGAACCATGCAAGGTCGGGCACATCAACGAAACCTACACGGCGACCTACGATCAAGGCGGGACCAAGGTTCGCTACATTCATCAGCGCATCAATCACGACGTTTTCACCGACCCCGCCGGCGTGATGGACAATCTCCTCCGCGTGACCACGCACCTGCGCGGAAAGCTGGCGGGAAAGGGCACCAAAAATCTCACGCGACGCGCCCTCACCGTTGTGCCCACGCACGACGGACGCTCCTTTCACAAAACCGCAGACGGCCAGTATTGGCGGACTTTTGTCTTCATCGAAGGCGTCCGCACTTTTGAGGCGGTGGAGTCGCCGACCCAAGCCTACCAAGCCGGCAAAGCCTTCGGCGAATTTCAAAGTCTGCTCGTGGATTTGCCCGGCGACCGGCTTGTCGAAACGATCCCGCATTTTCACAACACCCGGCGGCGCTTCGATACGCTCGTCGCCACCGTCAGCGCGGATAAAGCCAACCGCGCCGCATCCGCGAAAGCCGAGATCGAGTGGGCACTGCGCCAGGAATGTTCGGTGGACACGGTGCTTTCCGCTCTCGCGAAAAAGCGCATCCCGGAGCGCGTCACACACAACGACACCAAGTTCAACAACGTGATGCTCGATGTTGCCTCCGGCGAGGCGATGTGCGTCGTGGATCTTGATACCGTCATGCCCGGCAGCCCGCTCTACGATTTCGGCGACATGGTCCGCACGACGACGAGCCCCACGCTCGAGGACGAACTCGACCTCGCGAAAGTGCGGATGACCATGCCCATGTTCAAAGGTCTGGCCCGCGGGTATCTCGAAGCCGCCGGTGGCTTTCTCACCAAGAACGAACGCGCGCTCATTGCGTTCAGTGGACGCCTCATCACTTACACCATTGGCCTGCGGTTTCTCACCGACTACCTGCAGGGCGACACCTACTTCCGCGTCCACCGCGCGCAGCACAACCTCGACCGCACGCGCACGCAGTTTCGCCTCGTCGAGAGCATCGCGAAACAGGAGGAAGCGATGCAGAAATTCGCCGACAGCCTTTGACGCTGCGTCACTTTCCGAGCGGCTGGGAAACGTGCGCGTCGGGCGGCGGAGTGAACTCGAAAGTGCTGGCGGGGAGCGGCGTCGGGCGCGGGTTTTTGTAAGTGGTCACCACGCGGTCCCCTTTCGGCAGCGTGGCTTCCGTGCGCAGGATTTTTCCGTCGGCATCCACGAAGACGGCGAGTTCTTTCACCATGCGCCGCAGCCCGCCGGTGCGCGGCGTGAGCGCCAGCCGATAGCCCGCCGCCTCCCGCGCGGCGGTGTAGGTGTAAAACTTTTCGACGTTCTGAAAATTCAGCCCCGCCGTGAGCGCGGCGATGGAGTCGTCGAAGAACTGCTTTTGGCCGAGCGTGTAGAGTTCCGCCTCTTTGAAAGCCGGGTAGTAAATCCACAGTTTCACACCATCCGTCACGGTCATGCTCGGACTGCTGCCTTTCACTTCGCGGCGAAATTTATTCGGTGCCTGAAAGGCAATCGTCCCTTCGCTGCTCAGCGGTTTTGTGAGCAGATGCGTGGTTCTTTCCTCCACGAAATCGGCCGTCAGCGCCGGGAATTTTGCACGGTGTTCCTGAAGATTTCTCATCAGCGCCTGCGTCTCGGCTGGCGGCAGATCCGCGGCGCGGACCGTCGTGAGAAGGGCGAGGAAAATGGCGGCGGACAAACGCATGACAGGTGGAGTGAAAGGCCGGGGATTCAGCGCGAGCGCGAGCGCAAGTGCAAGTCTGCGGGTGAGGTCGTTTGCGCCGCTACGCTGACGCCGCTTCGCGTTTCGACCAGACGGGAACGTAGTTGAACCACTGCGCGGGATACTGCCGGATGATGCCCTCGAACGCCGTGGCGATGCGCTGCGTGTTCGCGGTGAGATCACTGCGCGGGTCTTTCGTCGCCAGCATCGGGACGACCGGCTCCGCCAGCGACACATACCGCCCGCTCGATTGACGGAGGACAAACGCGGGCAGCACCGCCGCGCCCGTGTGCCGCGCAAGCAACGCGGGCGCGGTGGAAAATTCCGTGTCGCGCCCAAAGAGCCGCACCCGCGCGCCCGAGTCCGCATACGGACGATCCACGAGCATGGCCACCAACTCGTTACGCCGCAGCGTCTGGATCATTTCAACAAAAGCGAAAGGGTGTCCCGGCCCGACCGTGATTGTCTTGATGCCAAGCCGGCGGCGGCACGCCTCGCGCCAGCGCGTCAGCCCGGTGCTCGGCTCTTCGAGCGTGACGATCGTCAGCGGCAGATCGCGCCGCGCGAGCACCAGTCCGCCCAGTTCCCAATGCCCGAGATGCCCCGTGACCACGATGGTCCCGCGGCCTGCCTCCCGAGCCGCCGCGAGATTTTCAAATCCGCGCCAACCCTCAATCAACGTATCGCACTGGCGCGCGGCATCCCCGCCAACACACAAAAAATAGTCCCCCAGCATGCGGCTGAAATTCGTCACGTTTTCCATGCAGAGCGCGTCCAACGCCGCCCCGCTGAGGTTGGCCACGGGGCGGAGATTGCCGCGCAGCGCGGCCTGCGTGTCCGCCTTTCGCCGATACGCCGTCCGCCCGACCAAGGCCGCCAGCGCTTGCGCCGCCGGGCGCGGGAGGAAATGCGCGAGCGCATAGGCGGCTTTGAAACTGGCCAGCGAGTAGAGCGCACTCACGGGAGGAAAATTCGAAATTCGAAATCTGAAATCCGAAGGAAATTCCCAACATCAGAAAACACGAAAATGGGAAACGGAGCGCGCATCGTGATTTCCAACATTTCGCCCAATTCGAATTTGTTTCGGATTTCGATATTCGGATTTCGAATTTTCCTATCTCGCCCCTCGCAGCGCGTAAGCCGGCAGGACAAAGCACAGCGTCGCGAATAAACACCACGCCACGCCGAGCGCGCACACGATCCCGAGTCCCTGCAGCGCGGGATTGTGCGCCAGCCCGAGCGACGCGAACCCCGCCACGGTCGTTAGCCCGCTGAGCAGCACGGGCTTCACCACATTGGCCGTCGCGCGCTCGTGGCGTCCCGCCGCCCCCATCGCGCCGATCACGTAAATGCCGTAGTCCACACCGATGCCGAGCACGAGCGGGAAGGCCAGCACGTTGAAAAGATTCAGCGCCACGCCTAGCAGCTTCAACGACGCCAGCATCGCCCCGAACGAGAGCGCCAGGCTGACCATGAGCACGGCAATCGGGTAGGCGCGGCGATAAAGCACCCCGAGCAGGACGACATTGAAGGCAATCATGATCGCGCTGAGTTCTACCATCTTGCCCTTCGCCCAGCGCACCAGATCCTGCAGCGTGTAGTTCCAGCCCGAGAGGTGGTAAGGCACGTCGCCCGTGGATCGCGCGAGGAGTTCCCGCAGCCGCTCCTTCTGCGCAAACGTGGTGACCTTTTCCGTCGGTCGCACGAAACCCGCAGTGACATTCGGATCGCTGCCGAAAAACTGATCGACGAGAAACCACCACGTCGAACTCGCCGGCAGCCGCTGGCGCCAGTCGAGCAGCGCGCGGTCGCCGGCGCTGATCGCGGAGAGCGCATCGAGCAGTGCGCTCGCGCCGGGCAAAGGCTGCGCGTCCGCCTCCGTCAGCGCAGCGGCAAGCGTGTCGCGCGCAGCGGGCACATTCACCGCGCGCGCGAGCACCGCCGCGTTGGCCTCCACATTTTTCGGCGAAAGCACCAGCGCGCCCGCGAGGATGGAGGTTTGCTTCAGTTCGCCCCGCTCCACCAGTTTCGCCCACTCCGTCTGGAGCTTCGTCCAGTGCGCGTGCGTCTCCTCCGCGCTGTGCGCTTCGAGCAGCACCAGCAACTGCTCGCCAAAGCCGGGAAACCTTTCCGTGATCAACCGCAGCGCGCGACCAGCGGAGCTGTTAGGCGGTTCGAGCGTGCGCGGGTTGGCATCGAAAAGCAATGGGCGCAGCGGCGCGGCGGCAAATGCGCAGCCGAGCAGCAGCACCAGCGTCGCAGGAATCAGGATGCGTCGCGGGCCGGCGAAAACCCAATGCACAAACCGCTCGCCGCCGGCCCGCAGCGGATCGCTCACTCGCGGCCGCACGTCACGGCCGATGGATACGAAGAAGACCGTCATCATCAGCGCCGCGGCGATGAGGATGCCGAAACAGATCAGCACCCCGAGCTGGGCAAAGCCCGGACAGCCGCTGAAGACGTGGCTGAAGAATCCCGCCGCGCTCGTCAGCGCGCCAAAGATCACGCTCCGTCCCTGCGTCCGCAGTGCCGTGCCGATCGCTTCCTCGTGACTGCAGCCTGCGCCGCGTTCGATCTCGTAAATCGAGTAGAGCATCATCCCGAAATCCACCCCCAACCCGATAAGGATCGAGCAGAGCCCGATGGTGATCATGTTCAGCTCGTGGAAAACGGCCGCGCCCAGCCCCACGGCCATGACACAGCTCAGGAGCAGCACATGCAAGATCGCCACCAGCGGACGCACGCGGCGGAAGCCGAGCCAAAACACCACGGAAACCAGCAGCGCCGAACCGATCAGCGTGGTGATGATGTCGGTGCGCATGATGACCGATAGTTCGCCAACGTAAGCCGTGCGCCCCGTCACGAGCACCTCCGGCTTTGGTCCCTCCCAGCCCGCCAGCACGCGGCGGCGAAAGCCGTCCACCTGGCGCATCATCTCCTGCGAGGCGTGCGCGCCGAGATCGTCCTGGTTCGTGACCACGAGGACGAGCTGGACCTTGTGATCCGGCGAGGTCAGCGAAAAGGATTGCTCCACCCCGGACGAGCCGAGCTGGCGAAAGGCGGGCGCGAGCACCCCGAGCGGATCAACCGCGAGGCCGAAATGTTCGTCGCGAAACGAGCCCGCCTTGACCCGCGCCATCGTCTTCGCGATGCGCTCGCGAATCGCGTCCGGCTGCAGCGCCGCGGCGACTTGGGCAAACTCCTCCGGCGGACAATTCATCAGCAGCGGGAGCAGGAGCGTCTGCGCCTGGGCCATCGCGTTTTCGTCGCCCAGCGGGAGCTGATCCATGGCGCGCACCACCCACGGCTCACGGCGCAGCGCCTCACCGAAGTACTGCGCAAATCCATCGAGATCAACCTCCCCCGTTTCGTCGTGCAGCGCAAACGTCAGCGCGCGACCCTGGGCGAATTCCTTGTTCGAGACCTTCCACACGCGCACCGAGTCGAAGTGCGCCGGAAACAGGTCGAGCACGTCCGAATTAAACCGCCAGCGCAGGCCGACGATCAAGCCGCAGACCAAAAGCAAACCCAGCGCGAAAGCGTGGACGCGCCCCGGACGGTGGGCGAGAAAGCGGGCGAGCTTCTGGCCGGAGATCATGGAAGGAGGACCGGCGGCGCGGAGCGCGTCGAAACCCAACCGTCATCCTGAGCGGAGCGGAGGCTTTGCGCAGCGCAGTCGAAGGACCTCTCACTATTCCGTGGGCGGAGGTGGAGCGCAGCGCATCCCGTCCTCCGCCTCCGCCCACGAAGAGTTAGAGGTCCTTCGACTGCGTTCCCGCCCGCCTGCGCCCACCGGAAACTCCGCTCAGGATGACGGTGGTTGGTTTTGGCGCGCTGCGCGCGGACGGCGGACGACATCAGGCGCTCAGCGGTTGAACTGAAAGTCGAAACTCTGGATCGGGAGCTCCGATCCCACCAGTCGCATGAGCCTTTTTACGTCGGTCCGAAATGAGTACGATAGGGAGGTGAGGTGACCGCCGCCAGGCCCAGGTTCTAAATTCCACGTTACCAAAGCCTGGTCGACGGGACTGGTCGGATGTTTCTGAAGAAGAAACGCCTCCCGCATGGCAATCCAGTTCCGCAGATGCTTCGGCGCGGCGGACGGTGCGCCCTGCCACGAGCCTCGGGCGAAAAGTCCCTCCGCCCGCGCGGTCGTCGCATCTTCGCGGAGGGTTAGCAGCGGGATGCCGCCCGCCTTTTGAAACTCGAGCTGAAACTCCTGCTCGCCGCGCTGCTGCACGACGACATCGCCAATGACCGTGCGTTTCGCGTCGCTGTATTTGAGCTGGCCGATGTGCGTCTTCCACGTCTTGTCCGGCGTGGCGAATTGGTGGGCGGTCTGGCAGCCAGTGAGCGCCGCGGCGAGCGCGAGGCCGGCGAGAGAGAGCCATGTTTTCATCTTCATGCGGCGGGTTCGAGTTGCGGGGCGGGCGCGGACGTCTTCGCGTCGAGACGCGGGCAGAGCGCCATGTAGCGCTGGAGGAAAAGCACGAGGTAGAAAACCTGCATCCGCCACCAGATCGCGAAGCTGTTGCCAATGTTGCCCGCGAGGACGGAATTCACGGCGGGCGCAAGCTGGAACCGCTGCGTCGGCGTGGTGAAAACCTCGATGAACTCCGGGCGATACCACGCCGTCACGAAGCGCAGATATTTGTCCATGAGCCCGTGCAGCCCGCGCTCGTACCGGCGGAAAAGGCGGGGCCGCCGCGCGGGGTTCGTGAGAATTTCGTCGAGCGCATCGGCGCACTGCTCGCCGCTGTGGATGGCGAGGAAAACGCCGGTGGAAAAAATCGGGTCGATGAACCCGGCGGCGTCGCCCGCGAGCATCCAGCGGTCGCCGGTCAGGCGCGTGTTGCGATACGAGTAGTCGCCGGCGGAGTGGACGGGCGATACGCGTGCCGCTGCGGCCATGCGTTCGCGCATCACGGCGGAATCGCGGATCGCCCAATCGAGCGCGGCCTCGGGCGAGAGCTTGCGCGCCTTGAAGTCGGCGAGATCCATGACCACGCCGATGCTCGTGCGGCGTTCGTCCAGCGGGATGAGCCAAAACCAATAACCATCCGCGCGCACTAGTCGCGTCAACGTGGCGTCGATGCCCTTGTCCCGCTGCGCGCCTTCGTAGTGGGCGTAACAGGAGAATTTCTTGAGATGCGCGTAAGTCGTCTTGAGCTGGAACTGCGTGCCGACCACCGCGTTTCGCCCGCTCGCATCGATGAGGTAGCGTGCGCGAACCGCCGACCCGCCCGCGAGTTTCAGCGTCACGCCGTCCGCGTCGCAGGCCAGCTCCGCCACGCTCGTCTCCTCGCGCACCTCCGCGCCGGTCTCTCGCGCGCGGTCGAGCAGCATCTTGTCGAAATCGGCGCGCTCGACCTGATACGCGCTGTGATGCTTCAGCCGGAAGCCGTCCTTGAAATAGAACTTCACCGCCCGCTGCCCGCAGGCCGTGGCGATTTCGCCGCCGAATTTCTGCATCGCTCCGGCCTCCAGGCGCGCGCGGATGCCCAGTCGGTCGAACGCCGTGAGTGAGTACGGCAGCAGCGATTCCCCGATGTGAAACCGCGGAAATTTCTCCCGCTCCAGCACGACCACGCGCCGCCCCTTTTGCGCGAGCAGCACCGCCGCCGTGCTGCCCGCCGGGCCGCCGCCGATGATTGCTACGTCGTAAATTTCTTCCATGAGTGCGCGCGAAGTTAGGCGGAATCCCCCCGATGAAAAGCCGCGAGATTTAGCTCCGCACCTTCCTGCGCATCGCTATGTCCGCCGCCCCGAACCGATGATTAAAGGCACCGCCGCGTGCAGGCTCCGGGCGCGAAAGTCGGGGGCGGTGCGAAGCGGCTCGGCGTAGCCGTGGTCGATGAAGATAGTGCGGCAGCCGGCGGCGGTGCCGCAATCGATGTCGCGCCAGCGGTCGCCAATCATCCAGCTTTGCGCGAGGTCAATGTCGAGTTCGCGTGCGGCGCGGAGCAACATGCCGGGCGCGGGTTTACGGAAATCGGAGGCCTGTCCCTGACCCGGATCGTAGCAAACCTCCACGCGATCCAGCGGCAGCGCGGAGCACATCAGCGCGTGCATCGCCTCCACCTCCGTGCGCCGCTGCGTCCCGCGCCCCACGTCCGGCTGGTTGGTCGCCACCACGAGGAGAAAACCCGCCCCCTTCAGCTCCGCGCACGCCTCCACCACCTCCGGCAGCAGTTCAAAATCCGCGACCGTCGCAGGAGGAAACGGCTTTCCGTCGCGCACCACAGGCCGGTTGATGACGCCATCGCGATCGAGAAAGACGGCACGTTTCATCGTGCAGCCAATCGAAAATCAAGAATCGAGAGTCGAACATTCACGTCACGCTCTCCCACTTCGTCTGCGCGACTTTCAGCCTGGGGTGCGAGACGAAGAGATGCCAGACCACGCCCTGAAACGCCTCGGAGTGCGGTGTGATATTAGCGGGGTTTACCGTCGGGATGATGACGCACGCATCCGCGACCTGCGCGGTGTAGCCTCCATCCTTGCCGCAGATTCCGAAGACGGACGCGCCCACGGCTTTTGCCAGTTTCACTGCTTCGACCAAATTCGGGCTCACGTTCTTTTCAAGGTTGCCGCCGCCAACGGAAAAAACGAGCAGCCCGTCCTTCGCGTTCAGCCGGCTGCCGCGCAGCCATTCAGCGAAGACCGTGGCCCAGCCTTCGTCGTTCGTCCGCGCGGTGAGTTCGGAGACGTTGTCGGTCGGCGCGTAGCACTCGAAGCCGCAGATTTTGCGGAAGTCATTCACCGCGTGCGAGGCGTTCGCCGCGCTGCCGCCAACGCCGAGGATGAAGAGCCGTCCGCCGCGCTCACGCACCGCGGCGAGGCCCTCGACGATGCGTTCCATCAAGGCGGGTTCGAGGGCGGCGACGATGTCGCGGGTTTCGGCGAGGTGTTGGGCGGCGTAGGTCATGGCGTGGCGGGTTGGGTGAGGAGGGCTTCGAGTTCGGCGAGGCCGGCGTGCGAGCCGTTCTCATAAAAGCGTTGAAAAACTTCATGCCCCGCGAGCGCGCCCTTGGCAACCAATCCGCACTGCACGTCCGCGAGATCGAACGCCACGCCGGACGGACGTTCCGCAAAGACCGACGCCCGGAACGCGCCCAGACCGTAATCGATGTGCCGCATCGCCGGAGTGCGCGCGCGTTTGTCGTAGCGCACGATGCGCCCGTCCACGAACTCCACATTGCTCGCATCCCACGCGCCCTCGTTGTTGAAAACGGTCATCAACCCCGGTTGCCCGCTCACCCGGAAAGCATCCGCCACCGCCTCGTAGTCGATGGGCAAATACGAGTCGCCATAGAGCGTAAAAAACTCCTCGCCCAGCAACGGCAGGGCCTGCCTCAGCGCGCCACCCGTGCCGAGCAGCACCTTGCCGTCGAACGAATACCGCAGCTCCATCCCGAACTCCGCACCGTCGCCAAACTCCCGCTCAATTATCTCTCCCAAATATCCCACACACAGCACCGCGCGCCGCAAACCCGCCGCCCGCAGCAGCCGCAACTGATGCGCGAGAAATGGCTCGCCCGCGACCGTGAGCAGCGCCTTGGGAATCTTCTCGGTGATCGGCCGCAACCGCGTCGCCAACCCACCCGCAAGAATCGCCACCGGCAACAGGTTCACGCTCATCCTTGAGCGAAGGTTATTGTTTTACGGCAGAGACGCGGAGAAAGCGAAGAAGCGCGGAGATTGACGAAAACAAGCGCGCTTCCTTCCTCCACGCTCCTCTGCGTCCCCTGCGCCGCTGCGGTAAGAATCCCGTAGCCTTTCATCGCGCCGTCAATCCTGCGCGACGAGTTTCGTCCCCTCGAAATCGAAGCGGAACCGCACCTCGCGCAACCCCTGCCCACGCATCGCCCGCCGCAGCCGCGTGGTCTGCTCGGAGTAAAACATCAGGAACCCGCCACCACCCGCGCCGATGAGCTTCCCGCCAAGCGCGCCGTTCGCCATCGCGAAGTCATACCAATCATTGATCTGCGCGTTGCTCATGCCGCCGGAGCGCTCCTTTTTCCGCTGCCAATGCACATCCATGAGCCGCGCCAGCTCGCGCAGATTGCCCGTCTCCAGCGCCTCCTTGCTTTGCACACCCAGCTCTTTCACAAAGTGCAGATTCTCCACCATCGCCTTGTCCACGCTCTTCGTGCGGTCGTTCTGCTCCTGCAAAATCTTCGACGCCGACCGCGTGTAGCCAGTGAAGAAAAGCAGTAGGTTGTCCTGCAAATTGAAAAGCGTCTCCTCGGCGAGCTCCACCGGGATGACTTCCACTTTTCCGCCCGGCAGAAAGTGAAACGACGTCACGCCCCCGACCGCGGCGATGTACTGATCCTGCTTGCCGATGGGCTCGCCGAGTTTCTCCAACTCGATCTGGCAGGCCTGCGCAGCGATCTCCGCCGGGCGCACGATGTTTTTTTTGTAAGTGTGTAGCGCCTTCAGCAGCGCGGTGGTGAAACTGCCCGACGAACCGAGGCCGCTGCCCGCGGGGATATCTGCCATCGAGGTGATTTCCAGCGAGCGCCCGTCCATTTGCAGCAGCGCGCAGGCTTCGCGCACAATCGGATGCTCCAGCAGTCCCGCGTGCTCCACGCGTTCGAGCTTCGAATACTTTACGATGAGATCCTCCACGAAGGTTTTGTGGAGCGTGATGTACACATATTTGTCGATGGCCGCGGCGATGAGGAAACCGCCGTGCTCCTCGTAATAGGACGGCAAATCCGTGCCGCCGCCGCCGAGCGAAATGCGGAGTGGAGAGCGCGTGATGATCATGGCGTGAAGTGGTAGCCGCTCGACGCGTGGATGCGCTCGACCACGGCGAGCGCCGCGCGTGCCGCGGGTAGGCCGGGTTGCGGCTCGCGACCGGTGCGGATGTCAGTGAGGAATTCCGCGAGCTCGCACCGCCACGAATCGTCGCCTCGCGGATACTCCCACGCGGTCGTCTCGGGCGGTCCCATCGCGGGAAGCATCTGGTAAAAAGTCAGTCGCTCGACGCCGTAACTGCCGCCGAGACCCTCAATGTGGAGCTTTCCGTTGCGGCCGTAAATTTCGAGCGAGAAGAGATTTTTCCACTCCGTGCAACTCACATGCAGCCACGCCGTCTGCCCGGCGGCCGTGCGCAGATTGAGAAAGGCGTTGTCGTCCACCGGCATGTCCCAGAAGCACGTCGTGGCGTGGCCCTCAATGCTCGCGAAGTCGCCGAGAAACCAGCCGGCTAGATCAATGAGATGCACACCCTGATCAATGAGTTCACCGCCGCCTGAAAGCCGCGGATCGGCGCGCCATTCGCGGTCGTAGCCCACACGTCCGCCGTGACCGTAGCGTCCGCGGATGAACATCAGCGGACCCAGCGCGCCGGACTCGAAGATGCTGCGCGCCTGCTGGAGCGCTGGATGAAAACGATGATTGAACCCGACGCGCACACGCACGTCTGCGGTGCGGGCCTCTGCGATGAGTTCATCGACCTCGGCCGTGGAAATCGCGCCCGGCTTTTCCACGAGGACGTGCTGGCCCGCGCGGATCGCGGCGAGCGCGAGCGGGGCGAGCGCGGAGTTCAGGGTGCAGATGATCACGGCGTCGATCTGCGGATCGGCGAACACCCGCGCCGCGTCCGTCGTTGCGTAGCCGGACTGCGCCACGGCCACGATTCGCTCGGCCCGCGCGAGATCGAGGTCGCACGCGGCGGCCAATGCCCCCGGAGGCAAGGTGGTGAGACGTTTCTGTCCGATTACGCCGCCGCCTACAATTGCGAAGCGCGGACTCATTTCCACGCCCCTCCGCGATCCTCCGGCACGATGCGCCGCAGGCAGTAAATGTCCGAGTCGCGCAGCTCAGCCTGATGCTTGTGCAGATTCGTCCAGTCATCCCATTGCGCGCTGACCAGGCGCCCGCTGACGCCGTTGCTTTCTGCCGACGCGAGATACGCGCACAGGCCGGCCCCGAGCGCCATCGGCGTGGCACCTTCGTCCGCCCACCTTTGGTTTTTTGCGAAAAAGGCCGCGCCCACTTTCTCCGGCCCGGCGGCCAGTACCTGTCCGATGAGCCGGGTCACCAGTGCACCGGGCGCGACAGCGTTTACGTCGATGCCGTGGTCCCTCAGCTCCTCAGCCAGCGTTTCCACGAGCCGCACCACGGCCGCCTTGGAGGCGGCGTAGGCGCTGACATTCGGCATCGGATTCGTCGCTCCGCCGCCGGAAATAACCACGATTTTTCCGCGGCCCGCCGCTTTGAAATGTGGGATGAGCGCGCGACACGGCAGCAGCGTGCCGAGCAGATTGATTTCGATGGCGCGCATCCACTCGCGGAGATCGACTTCCTCGGTCGGCCCCATCGGGCCGTAGATGCCGGCGTTGCAGACCAGCACCTGCACGGACCCAAACTCCCGCACCGCCCGCTCGGTGAGCGCGGCGACCTGCGCCTCGTCGGATACGTCGCACGGTTGCGCGAACACGCGACCTCCGAGCAGCGCAAGTTCATCGCGCGTCTCCGCGAGCAGCGCGGCATCCCGGGCGCAGATCAGTACGTTTGCGCCCTCGCTGAGGTATCGCTCGGCGATGGCCTTGCCGAGACCCTGGCTGGCTCCGGTGACGATGGCATTGAGTCCGCGAAGTTTCATGCGGCGCGCCCGACGGAGAGGTGTTCGACCGGTCCGCAGGCGACCAGGGCTTTTTCCAAAAAGCGGTTGGCATCCACGATCACCGGCTGCCCAAGCAGCGGGAGCAACTCCGTCCACGGCGCGGTGCGAAACTGCGGCCACTCGGTGCAAATGACAGCGGCATCCGCCGCAGCCAGCGTGGCGCGCAGATCACCAAGCCGCACCGCCGCCAGCTCCACCGGTAGTGCGCCGACCGCGGGATCGTGGGCCTGCACTCGCGCGCCAGCCGCGAGCAGTTGCTGGCAAAGCTCGACCGCCGCGCTGCGGCGCAGTGTGTCGGTGTCCGGCGTGTAGGTCAGGCCGAGCACCGCAAAGGTCCGTCCGTGCAGATCCCCAAATCGGCTGTGCAGGCGGCGAAGAATCCAACCGCGATGGAGATCGTTGCTCTGTTTGATCGCCGGGATCACGGACAGCGATTCGCCGAACCGCGCCCCGAGCTTGCTGAGCGTGACCACATCGCGCGCCAGCGTGCCGCCGGCGAAAGGTCCACCCGCACCGAGGTAAGCCCGCGCGCCGATGCGCGGCTCGCTGCGGAGACCGGTGGAAACTTCCGCGGCATCCGCGCCGACATGTTCGCAGACGCGGGCGACTTCGTTGATGAAGGTGATCGAGGCGGCGAGGAAGGAATTGAGCGCGTGTTTCACCATCTCCGCGGACTCCGTCCGCATGAACACAAGGTTCGGCGAGAACGGGGCGAGCAGTGTCTCCAGCAGCGGCCTCGGCGCATTAGACCGCGTGCCCACGATGATCCGCTCGGCATTGGAAAAGGCCGCGAGCGCGCGACCGAGCCGCAAATTCTCCGGTGAGCAGGCCCAATGAAACTGCGGAAATTCCCGCTCCAGATCCGCGCAGGTGCCCACCGGGAGTTGCGCGGAGACGAGCACCAGCGCACCCGGCGGCAGCTCGGCCAGCGCCCGGCGGAGCGGCTCCAGTACTTGCGTGGCGTCGGATTCGTCGGCGTCGTTCACCGGCGTGTCAAAGGTCACCCAGAGCACGTCGGTGTCGCGACACACGGCGGGATCGGTGGAAAAGCGCAGCCGGCCGGCAGCCAGGTTTTCACCGAGCAGGGCATCGAGCCCCGGCTCGTGCAACGGCGCGCGACCAGCGGTGAGGCCGGCGATTACGGCCGGATCAAAGTCGAGGCCGGTGACTTGGAAATGCCGCGCACAGCACGCCGCGGTCACGCTGCCAAGGTGCCAGAGACCGAGAACGGTGAGTTTCACGGGCGGAGATATTTCAGGCGCGGGCATCGAGGACCCATTGGTTTTCCATCAGCCATTCCACGGTGCGAACCACCCCTTGTTGGATGCTGAGTTTTGGCTGCCAGCCGGTGGCGCGAATCTTCGCCGTGTCGAGAAAGATGAACGGATTGTCGCCCACCCAGCCGCGCTGACCGCCCCCAAAACGCAGCTCGGGCTTGAGGCCGAGGCGCCCGCAAATCCACGCGATGGAATCGCGCACCTGGCAGTATTCCGCGGTGCCGAGATTGTAGATTTGCACGCGCGGCGGCGTCTTCGCGGCGGGGCTCGTGCACACCACCCGGAGCACGGCGTCGAGGCAGTCGCTGATGTGGAGATAGGATTTCCGCTGCATACCGTCGCCCAACACGGCGAGGTATCCCGGATGTTCGCGGAGCTGTTTGTAGAAATCGAAAATGTGGCCGTGCGTGTAGCGCGCCCCGAGGATGGAGACGAAACGGAAGATGTAAGCCTCGCAGCCGAAGCCTTCGCAGTATGCGGAGATCATCCCCTCGCCCGCGAGCTTCGAGGCGCCGTAGAGCGAAGTCTGCACGGGAAATGGCGCGCTCTCCGGTGTGGGTATGACCTTGGCCTCTCCATAGACCGAGCCGGTCGAGGAAAAGGCGATGCGCCGGATGCCGTTGGCGCGCATAGCTTCGAGGACGTTGAAAGTCGCGATGGTGTTTTGCTGGAGGTCGCGTTCGGGATGCGCGAGGCCGAAACGCACGTCGGCGTTCGCGGCGAAATGGAAAACGATGTCGCAACCGGCCATCGCGCGGGTCAGCGCGGGCGCGTCGAGGTTGTCGCCGCGGACGAGGGTGAATGCGGGATGCGTCTGTGCTGCTTCCAAAAAGCGTTCCTGCCCGGTGGAGAAGTTGTCCCACGCCACCACCGCGCATCCGTCTGCCAGCAGACGATCCACGAGACTGCTGCCGATGAACCCCGCACCGCCGGTGACAAACGCCCGCTTCATTTCACAAATGTCGCAACACGCTGGCCGGAGGGCGGCGTCGCATGCGCCGGAGCGGACTCCGCGGCGCGAGCGCGTTCGATTTCCGCCAGCGGATCGAGGCGCGTGAAACGCAGGCGGGCGCACACTTTCAACCACGAAATCGGATCGCCGATGAGCGACACTTTTTTTCCCTCCTTGAACGAGCGGGAGCGATAGTTCACCGGCAGTTCGAGCGGCTGGTAGCCTTTGCGCAGCAGCTTGATGAGCAACTCGTAGTCGAAGTCGAAACGGTTGCACTCGAAGCGCAGGCCGAAGAGGCAGTCGCGGCGGAAGACCTTGAACATCGTGAACGGATCCTTGAGCCGCTGGAGAAAGAGCACGTTGACCAGCGTGGTGAAAAACCAATGGCCGGCATTGAGCGCGGAGCTGAGCAGCGGCTGGCCGGTGAACTGGCGCATCTTCCACGCGCTCCCACCGTGCCGCGCGCCGAGGGTAAAGGCCGCACGCCCCGCGAGGAGCGGTTCGAGCAGCGCGTCGTAGTCCTCGAGATCGTACTCGAGGTCGGCGTCCTGGATGAGAATGAAGTCGCCGCTGGCCTGCGCGAGACCCGCGCGAACGGCGTGGCCCTTGCCCTGCGGACGATCTTCGAGAACGAGGCGGACACGCGGGTGATCGCGGTACTTCAACGCCAGCTCGCGGGTTCCGTCGGTGGAGTTGCTCTCGACCACGACGACCTCGACATCGAGGCCGTGGATTTCCTTCGCGAGCACCGCCTCGACGAGCGGGACAAACGTCCGCGCCTCATTGAAAGCGGGCAGCACCACGGAGAGTTTGCGTCGTTCCACGACGGCAGTTTTGCGCGCGAGAACCGTCATGCCACTCGCCACCACGCGGCGCTCTTTTTTTTGCACACTGGCCGGGAGCAGCCCGCCAAGGAAGCGCAGGAGCGGTGTGAAAACCGGGACCGGGAAGCGCTCGAAGTGCTTCGCCACGTAATCGAATGTCAGCACTTTCCAGCCGGGCCGGGCGAGGACCTGGTGGAAGCCGGTGCGAAAGAGCGCGGTCTCCAGCGTCTTCGGGTCGAAATAGGTGAGGTGCTCGGGTTTGAACTCCATCCAGTTCTCGCGCAGCAGTCGCGCCGACCATGACGCCAGCGACGGCGTGGCAATGAAGATCGCGCCGCCAGGTTTCAGCAGGCGATGGATCTCGCGCAGAAAGGCCAGCGGATCGCGGACGTGCTCGATGACATCGGACAGCACGCACAGATCGAACTGCGAGGCGGCAAGGCCGGCGGTTTCGAGTTCGCCGCAAACGATCGTGCCGCGCTCAATCCGCGCGCGCGCCTGTTCGCACGCCGCGGGCGCGTACTCCACGCCGGTGACGTGAAATCCAGCGGCTTCGGCCTCGACGAGAAAATCGCCATCGCCGCAGCCGACTTCGAGCAGGCGCCCGGTGACCGCGCCATTGTAGCGCCCGATTTCGGCGAGGTATTGCCGGGCTGTGGCGCGCTTCATTTCGCGCGTCGCCGCGCGGCCCTCCGCCGTCGCCGCGCCGAGGAAATAGTCGGCGCTGTAGATCGCCGCGAGTTCCGGATCGCTGGGCTGGGGATTGGAAAACATCAGCCCGCAATCGCCGCAGCGAACAATGCGGTAGCCCTCTTGGGAAAAGGCGTAACGCAGCCGCGAACTGGCGCACAGCGGACAGTCGATCCGCGGGCGGGATCCGTCGTTGGTGGTTGGTGGTTGGGGCATGCTCTCACTTCTGAGTCAGCCGGAAATGTGCCAGCTCCCGCGCCGCCCCAACTGCATCAGGGACAAAGCGCCTCTGCCGGAGCACGCTTCGCGGCCGGCCGCGCCACGGCGACGGCGGGTCGACAGCGCGTCGGCCAGAGCATCCAAACCCCGCCACCAACTGCGCCGAGGACGCCAAGCAGCGCGAGGAAAAGCGCCGGCGTGAGCACGCGCGGCCAGTATTCGAACTCCACGCGATAGGTTCCCGCCGCGGGCAGCGCCACACCTTTGAAGATGTGATTGACCCGGAGAATCTCGGCAGGCGCACCGTTCACGAGGGCGCGGAAATTTTTCGGCACGAAGGATTCCGCCAGTACGACGATCCCGGCGCGCGGAGCCTCGACGGTGAACGCCGTGCGGTTCGCGGTGAGCCGGTAGTCGTGCGCGGCCACGACGGTGCGCGTGCCCTGCTCCGAAGCCGCCGCAGCGGGCAGCGGCTCGTTTTCCAAGACCGCCGCGAACGGCCGGCCGTCACCGTCTTTGACCAGCGCGGCCAGCGCCGTGACCTCCCGGTAGCGGGTCACGCGGTCCGTGAAAAACGCGCGCGGCCAGGCCGTGTCGCTGGCAAAAACTTCGAGGTCGGCGCTGGCGATTCGGCGCAGGCCCGGCGTGGGCTCGTGCGCCGAGGCGGGCGACCCGAGGTAGTAGCGCACGTTCATGGCGTCGTAGATCGCGCGGGTCTCGGGGAGGCGGTTTTTGGCAAGCGTGGGCCACCACATCGCCATACCTTCAAGTCCCATCGCCTCATTCCACTCGGCGAGCGCCTTCATGGTCACGGCATCGGCTCCAGTCGGCGTTTCGAGATGCGTCACGACGTTGAAGCCAGGACGCAGAATCTGACCGAAACCCATCGTGCGCGCCGGATCGGCCTGCCGCGCGCGGATGAAATCCACCGCGGGCGAGTGCGCCTGCAGGTTCACACGCTGCCGTGGGTTCATCGAGTAGATGTCGAACTTCGTCTCCAGCCACATCCCGTGGCGGAAATGGAACGCCGCGAGAATCAGCGCCACGCCCAGCAGTCCCGCGCTCCGGCAATGCGGGCGGCGCGCCAGCCACGGAAGCGCAGCGGCGCCCGCCAGCAGTGCCGCCGCATAGCCGATGAAAAAAGAGCTGAAGTCTGTGGGACGGCGCAGTTGCAGGCCGAAGTCCGCTGACCGCGGTACCGACCGCACCGAGCCAAAATAAAGCGCCGCCAGCGCCGCGAGCAGCACCAGCACGGTGCGCGCACGCGCCGCCCAATCCGCCGAGCCGAAAGCCACGCAACTCCGCAGCCCAAATCCCGCGAGCACGAAAAGCTGCACGACGAGGACGCCAATAAACGTGTCGTCCACATGCACGATGTTTTTGAAAAACGGCCACGAGTCGATCCAAGCGGGCGGGATGACGCCGAAGACCAACGCGAGCGCCGGCACCGCGCTGAGCGCGACCGCCAGTGCCGTGCGGTCGGTGAAAACCCGGCGGGCATCCGCCAGCGCCCACAGCACGCCGACGAGCGCGAGGAAGTTCAGCGCGGGATCGACGTGCCATTCGTTGGGTTGGAGCTGGCGGAGGAAGAGGTCGTCGAATAGCCCGATGAGCAGCCCCGGCGCGAGTTGCTGGCTGCCGGGATGATCGTAAATCGTGAAGCCGTTCTTTAGCGCATCGAGCAGCACCATCCAGATGGGCGCACTAATCGCCACGAAGACAGCGCCGCCCGCGCCCATGACGGCCAGCCGTGCGCCACGCGCCGCCTTTCCGCCGAACCACAACGCCAACGCGCCGGTGCCATTCATTCCGAGAATGAACATCGCCGCCTCCTTCGCTGTGCCGCTGTTGAGTTCGAGCCAGTTCGCCGCGCAGACCGCAAACGCCCAGCGCGCGGCGCGGCGCGGCGTGGACTCGTCCGCGGCGTGCAGCCAGCCGAGCAAAATCCACGGCGCGTAGCTCAGGCTGAAGAAAGCGGGGTGGTTGAAGCGGTAGGAAAAATAGCCGATGAACGCCGACGAAAACGCGAGCAATGCCGCAACCGGCAGTTGGCGTGTGGTCTTCCAGATGAGCAGCCCGATGCCGAGAGCGAAGAGCGTTTTCGCCACGAGAAAGCGCACGTCCCACGCCCACGCCGCGCCATCCGCACAGACCGTGAGCCAGTGCAGCGGATCGCCCGGCATCGACTGGCCCTGGCCCAGCAGCGTGAGCCCGCACATGGCGTAGCGGTTCCACAGCGGCAACTCGCCGTCGCGGAAGACCGCCTCGTGCGTGACCATCGAGTACGGGAGATGCGCCCACGGCGTCGCATTGATGTCGCTGCCGCTCCACTGCTCGACCGGCTCAGCGGGCGTGCCGGGCAACGAAGGGTGAATGTCGTAGAGCGCGAGCACGCCGTTGTTCGGCGAGACAAAGCTCTTGCCGAAAAAGACCACAGGGTGGCAGCTCGCGGCCACCGCGAGCAACGCCACCCCGGCGAGCGTGGCCGCCGGATGCGCCTGAAACCAAGCGCTCAGCAGGCTCCAGCGGGCGCGGTTCTTTTCCGCGAAAGCGGCCGCCCGTCCGGCCAGCAGCGCGCGGAGGAGTCCGCACACCACGGCCACGAGCGCAAACTCCAGCGCCGTCTCCGTCCACGTTTTCTCCCACGCCGCCGTCAGGCGCAGCGGGTGTTCCAGGGCGAAAGGGATCGCATTGATCGCTGGCGAGTAGCGGGCTCCAGGCAGCTCGCCGACCACGGTTCCGGCGGCATCGCGGATGCGTGCGCCGGCCAGCGCCTGCGCGGTCGAGGCATCGGGCGGGAGGATGCGGAACGACTTGTAAACGCCGGGCGGGAGCGGGACGCGATAGCGTTTCGGCTGCGCGCTTTCGGTGAGCGAAAAAACGCGGGTGTCGCGAAAATTCCAGCCGTCGCCGGTTTGAAAGCGCAGCCACGCCGAGCCGCTGATCGGCGACACGAGATCGAGTTCCATGACAAACCCGCTGTCCGGCGACGACAGCGGCTGCCAGCGCAGCCAGCCCGCAACCACCGCCGCGAGAAGGCACGGAAAAGCGAGGAGGTGCAGCAGCCGGTTCATGTGGCGCGGGAGAGACGCAGCCACAGCGCGCCGCCGAGCAGCAGCGCGAGTCCGGCGGCAGCTAGCCAAAGAGCGGGCGTCAGCCGGCGCGGCCAGTATTCGCAGCGCACCACGAACTTACCCGCGCGCGGAATCGGCACGCCGCAAAAGGCGTGATTCACGCGCACGTACGCGGAGGGTGCGCCGTTCACCGTCACGCGGAAATTTCCCTCCTCGAAGCTCTCCGTCAGCACGGCAATGCCGCGCGCCGGAGCGTCGATGGTGAAGGTCGTGGTGTTGTTCGTCAGGCGGTAGTCGTGCGCCGGGGCGAACTGCCGGTCGGCGGCGGTCGGCAGTTCGCCGGGCCACGCGGTGCCGTCCTGTAGCGCGGCGAGCGGGCGCCCGTCGCTTTTCCACACATACTCCGTGAAGTCCGCCACCGTGCCGTAGCGCGTCAGCGAGTTCGTGAAAAACGCGCGCGGCCAGGCTGTCGGGCTTTCATAAAGATCGAGATCGGCCGTGCCGATGCGGCGCAGGCCCGCGACCGCCGCCGGCGTGGGCGACGGCATCGCGAGGTAGTAGCGGAGATTCAGCAGATCGTGAAATGGGCGGAGCGCGGGCGTCGTGTCGGGGCGCACCGTGATGCGCCAGTCCCACACCACGGGCAGTTTCGCGGCGTCCACGAATTCGCGGTAGTAGGCGCTCACCAGCGCGTCCGGCCCGGCGATGCCATCGAGGCCGAGGACGGCGTTGAAACCCGGCGTGAGCACCTCCCCGAAACCCGCGACCCGCGCGGGCTCGGCAGTAAGCCGTTGGAGATGCTCGATCATCGGCGACCGCGCCTGGAGATCCACGCGCGCCTGCGGGTTCATCACGTAGGCGTCGAACTTCGTGGGGCCGTACATGCCGTGGCGGAAATGGAGCGCGCCGAGCGCGAGCACCGCGAGCAGCAGATGAAAAACCGTGCCCGTATTGGCGAGGAGCAACCGCCGCGCAACCAAGGGTAGCACTGCCACCGCGAGCAGCAGCGCGGCTGCGTAGCCGAGGAAAAATCCGCTCAGCACCACCGGGGTTGTCTCCGGCTGGAGCGCAAATGGCGAGCGCGTCGCCGCCTGCACGGAACCGAGAAATGCGCCGACCAGCACCGCGCCGAGCAGCAGCGTGGCCACCCAGTCGTCCCGCCATTCCGCCGCCGCCAGTCGCGCATGACCGGCGCGCAGACCGAAGCCGGCGAGCGGCAGGAGCAGCACGATGAGCACGCACGAAAACGTGTTATCAACGTGCGAGATATTGCCGACCAACGGCAGGCGTACGAGAAGCGCAGGCGGAACGACCCCGAAGACCAGCGCGGTCATCGTGGCGGCCATCAACGCAAGCGCGCGGAAGGTGGCCTCCGGCCACAGCGCCCGATAGCGGACGACCGCCCAAAGCACTCCAAGCAGCACGAGAAAATTGGCGGAAGGATTCGCGTGATTCTCGCGGGCAATGGTCTGGCGGTAGAAGAGGTCGTCGAACAGACCGAGCAGCAGCGCGGACTGGATTTGGTAGGCGCGTGGGACGTTGTAGGTCGTCCAGGCGCGGCCGAGGGAATCCAGGAACACGAGCCAGCACGGCGCGCTGAGAAGGAGGAAAATGAGCATTCCGCATGCGGCGGCGGCCAGCTTGCGGCTCAGGCTGGGCCAGTTTTCCCTCCGGAGAAGGAGCGAGATGAGACCGGTGGCATTGAGCGCGGCAATGAGCATGCTGGCTTCCTTCGCGGTGCCGCTGTTCAGCTCCATCCAATTCGCCGCGATGAGTAGCCCGGCCCAGCGAGCCGCAGCGCGCCCGCCGGCGGCGCGCGCGATTTCCAACCACGCCAGCAAGATCCAAGGCGCGTAGCTGAGGCTGAAAATCGCGGCGTGATTGAAGCGGTAGGCAAAGAAACCGAGGAACGCCGAGGAGGCCGCGAGCAGCGCCGCGACCCCGAGCCGCCCGACCGCCGCGCGCCCGAGCAGCCCGCTGCCGAAAGCGAAGAGGATTTTCGCGAGGACGAACTTCACATCCCAAGCCCAGGCCGCGCCACCAGCGACGAGCGGGATCCAATGCAGCGGGTCGCCGATCATGGACTGGCCTTGGCCGAGGAGCGGGACGCCGCACGAGTTGGCGCGATTCCAGAGCGGGAGTTCGTGGTCGTGGAAAATCGCGCGATGCTCGATGACGGAGTACGGCAGGTGAGCCCATAGCATCGCGCCGATGTCGGCGAATTTCGGATTCTCGACCGGTCCGGCAGGCGCGCCGGGAAGCGTGGGCCAGCCAGCGTACAGACAACCCGCGCCGTTGTTCGGCGAGACGAAGCTCTGGCCGCCGAAGATCACCGGATGGCAACTCACAACGACCGCGGCGACAGCCGTTCCGAAGAGCGTCCGATACGGGTGGGCGCGGGCGCGTCGCACCCACTGGCCGGCTTGCGCCAGGGCGGCGGCGCGCAGTTTTTCCAGCGGCACCGCGCCGCGCCACGACGCGAGCGCGAGGACCAGAGTCAGCGCCACGACCAGCGCCGCGCTTTGCCACCCGTCCGCCGTCAGCGACGAACGCAGTACCAGCGGCGGATTGCAGTCCAGCTCCAACGCGCCGCCGTCATCTGCTGCGCGGAAGCGCTCACCGGCAAAGCTGGCGACTTCTTTTCCGGTGAGGTCCGCGATCCGCGCCCGCGTGACTTTGGCTCCGCCCGCACGCCCGGCCACGGTAAGTCGAAATGCGCGATAGGCACCCGCCGGCACCAGGAAACGAGCGCTGGCGGGTGCTCCGGCGGGCACGTCGGCCAGGGCCGTCTCCGGCGGAAACCCGGGATCAGCGCGAACGGATTCCAACCGCAGCGCACCAGCCGCCGACGCATCCAGGGCGAACTCGAAAAGTAGCGAATCGGCCAGCCGGTCCGGACCGGAAAAGGGCGCGAACCCAAAGAGTGCCACGGCGATTCCCGCCAGCAGCGAACTCGGAAGTAGAAGACGGACGAACCGGATCACAGGTGGTGGTGGTAGCGAGGGATGGCCGTGGAAAAGAAGATGCCGTGCCAATCTGCCGGGCAATCCGGCGCGGCGCTTGCTTTCCAATTTTGTCTCATGTCTGAGATGACCCTCAACCTCACCCTCGCGCCCGCGCCTCCCATGCCGGTGCGCGACACCTCCCCGAGCCGTCCCGCCACTCCCCTACCCCGCACGCCGGGCCGCATCTGGATCATCGCACTACTGCTACTGGCGGTCGGCGCTTTCGTCCGCATCGCGCCCACCGCGGGCTTCACGGGCGTCGGTTTCGACGAGCACCTCTACCAGCGTTACGTCGTCCTTTTGAATGCGAAGGGCATCACCGCGTATCCCGCGATCTGCGAGTATTTCATCCAGCAGCAATCCGGCGACGGCATCGCAGAACTCCCACCCACCCGCTTTCTCTACATCCTGAGCGGCAGCCTTTGGAGCCAGGCGTTCGGTTCCGGCGGGTTCGACAAACCCGGCCCCGCCGCCACGGCCACCGCGCTCGCCTCGCTCAAGGCCGTGTCGTGCCTTTTTGCCATTCTCATGCTGATCCCGTCCGCGCTTTTCGCCCGACGGCTGCGCGGCGATACGGCAATGCTCGGCACGCTCGCGCTAATGTGTTTCGCGCCGGTGCAAATCCATCTCGCGCAGCACCGGATGATCGACGGCTTCTTCGCCTTCTGGGCGCTCATGTGCCTGTGGTTGCTGTGGGAAAACCTCCGCGCCCCGAACCACGCGGGCTGGCTGGGCGGGCTCACGGTGTGTCTCGCGGCCATGGTAATGACCAAGGAAAACGCCTTTTTCGTCTTCGTGGCGCTGGGCGGAATCGTCGCGCTAAACCACTGGGCTGGCTGGGGCACGGTCACGCCAAAACTGCTCCTGTGCATGATCGCCGGGCCGCTCGTCGGCCTCACAACACTCGTGACCCTCGCCGGCGGTACGGACAATTTCCTGATGATCTACAAGCTCCTCGTGAGCAAAGCGCAGGTCCTCGACTACGCCATCCGCACCGGCGACGGCCCATGGTATCGCTATTTCGTGGACTACCTCCTGGTCAGCCCGGTCGTGCTCATCCTCGCCATCGGCGCGATGTTTTCGGTCGCCCGCGAAAGCCGTCCGCTGCTCTATCTCACCGCCTTCATGGCCTGTGGCTACGTGCTCATGTGCAACGTGAAATACGGCATGAATCTCCGCTACACCACCATTTGGGACATGCCGCTTCGCCTGCTCGCTTTCTGCCAGCTCGCGGATCTGAGCCGGCGTTTTGGCTCACGCCAAACGCTCGTCCTCAGCCTGGCCACGTTCGCCCTGTGCAGCTACGAACTCCGCCAATACCTGCTGTTTTTCGACGACCGCAACAAACTCTACGAACTCGTTCCCGGCGGTCTGCTCTTTGCGCTCAAGATCCTCAAAGGCGCGTCGCCCATTCTGCAGTAACCCGCCCGGCGGGCGTCAGGTGGCCGCGTCGGAATGCGCAGCCTCGGGCATCTCGGGCGTTTCGCTCGCCTGCTTCTTGCGGAGCTTTTTCTCTTCCTTTTTCGCTTTCTTCTCCAGATCGCGCTTCCGCTTTTCGAATTGATAATTCGGCTTGGCCAATGGTTCGTTCGGTTGGTGGTTGGGTTTAAGACTTCGACGGCGCGGTCAACGCCGGCCGACCAGCGGCGAGCTTTTGCTTCATCTCCTCCGCCGCTTCGAAAAACTTCGCGATCGCCGGCGTGACGCCGCGATATTTCTTGCCGGTTTTTTTGACCACGCCCGCGCCCACGAGATTCTGGAGCTTTTCGTAAGCCCGCAGCCGCAGCATCTCCTCGCCGCCGCTGGCGGAGTTGCGGGCACGGAGGTTGGCGTGAACGATCAGGAACAGCGCCTTGAACTCGTAAGAGGTTTTGGCCGAAAGCACCGTGGCCAGCTCTTCGGCAACGAGATCAGGACCGCGCCGGGAAAATCCGTAATTTGTCTTCATAGGCTCCTATCGCAGATATATCGCAAAAGTCGAGGGTTGATCCTGTTTCCGGCCAAACAAATGCCCCGCGGATGCGAAAAATCGCCCGAGACGGCGAGGGCCCTCACGGTTACTTACCACGCAACAGTTCAAGCATTCCATTGCCCATAGCTTCACCGATGAGCAGAAAGGATTCGGCGTTGCTGCGGTAACTGAAGTCGCCGTCGGGGGATTTATCCTTGGAAAAATAGAACGGGATGGTGTCGATGGAAGCGATATGCGGGAGCGCCTGGCTTGAAGCCATTTGGGCATCGTGGATCTTGCGGGCGTTGGCCGTCATCGCCACCTCGTGGGCGATGGCGGCGACGACAAACGGCAGATTGGGGGCGTTGAACTCTCGACGAATGTCCTGAATGAACCCGGTGAGGTTTTTCTCATAACTCGCGGCGAAGGCATCGGACTGGGTGTCTGCGATCCCCTAAAACCACACGAAACCGGCGATCTCCGGGACACGTCCGGCGAAAGGCGGGGGCTACTGGCCCTTGCAGCGGATAATGACTGGAATGATTTTGTTGAGTATAAACGTGTTACTCTCCGCGACCTTCCATTCCATGAAACGACTGCTTGGATGCCTTCTATTCTCGCTGCTCTGCGCATCGCGCGCAGGAGCAACCGGCCTGCTGCTGGAAGCGGAAAACTTCGCCGACCGCGGCGGGTGGGATGTTGACCAGCAGTTCATGGAGACCGTGGGATCGCCGTATATGCTGGCCCACGGGCTCGGGGTGCCGGTGAAGGATGCGACGACGACCGTCCGCCTTCCTGCGGCGGGAAAATATCGGCTGTGGGTGCGCACGAAAGACTGGGTTGCAACGTGGAATGCGCCGGGAGCGCCGGGGAAGTTCCAGATTATTTTTAACGGAGCGACACTGCCGGAGACGTTCGGCACGAAAGGGGCGGCGTGGCACTGGCATGACGGCGGTGTCGTGGAGGTGAGCGCGGCGCAGGCGCCGCAGTCCACCGTGGTGCTGCATGACTTGACGGGGTTCGAAGGCCGGTGCGATGCGCTGTATTTCTCCACGGACGCGACTCCGCCGCCGGATGGCGGAAAAGAGCTGGATGCTTTTCGCCGCAAGGCGCTGGGGCTTCCGGCGGAGCCTGTGGACGGCGGGACGTATGACCTCGTGGTGGTGGGCGGGGGTATCGCAGGCACCGCCGCTGCGGTATCCGCGGCGCGGAACGGGCTGACCGTAGCGCTCATTCAGGACCGCCCGGTGCTCGGCGGGAATGCCAGCTCCGAGGTGCGGGTGTGGCCGGAGGGGCATACGCGGCAGCGGCCGTTCCGCCATATCGGCGAGATCGTCGAGGAACTCTGTCCGCCGCAGGACCGCACCGTGCGGCGCAACGCCGGCAGCGGCGGGATTTATGACGACGACCGCCGCATCCAGACCGTGCTCGCCGAGCCGCGCATCACCTTGATGCTGGAGAACCGCATGATCGCCGCCGACGCGCCAGACCACACCGTGCGCAGCGTGACCGTGCAGCACACGCGCACCGCGGAGCGGAAAATCGTGCGCGGCCGCCTCTTCGCCGACTGCACCGGGGATGCGGCGCTGGGCTTTCTCACCGGCGCGGACTATGAGGTGTCGCAGGAGGGAAACATGGGTTCCAGCAACCTTTGGAACGTGATGGATCAGGCAAATCCGAAGGATGTCATCAAGTGCGAGTGCAAAGACAAGGACGCGCTGACGGCGGTGGTTTCCGGGGGAAATGTGGCCGCCCCTTTTCCACGCTGCCCGTGGGCGATCGACCTGACGGACAAGCCGTTTCCCGGTCGCGAGCAACTCCGGAAGGGCGATCTCAATGGCCTCGGGCAGCTCGGCGGATGGTTCTGGGAGAGCGGATTCGACAAGGACCCGATCCGCGACATCGAGAACATCCGGGACCTGAACATGCGCGCCATGTACGGCGCATGGGACGCGCTGAAAAACGTGGACAAGCTGCTGCCGAATCATCGGCTGGGCTGGTCCGCATTTATTGCCGGAAAGCGCGAATCCCGGCGGCTTCTGGGCGACATCGTTCTCACCGGCATGGACTTTCGGAAGGGCACCGCTTTCCCCGACGGCGCGTATCCGTGCTCGTGGCATATCGACGTCCACACGCCGGACGACCGGTTTGAAAAGGGGCTCGGAAAAGACGCGTTCATCTCGACCTTCACGCGCGGCAAGGAATACGAGTACGTCGGCCCCTACTGGGCGCCCTACCGCACGCTCTACAGCCGGAATGTCGGCAATCTGTTCATGGCCGGGCGGAACGTCAGCGTGAACCGCGAGGCGCTGGGCGCGGTGCGGGTCATGCGCACCACCGGCATGATGGGTGAAATCGTCGGCAAAACCGCGTGGATCGCCGTGCAGCACCGCACGACGCCGCGCGGGGTGTATGACTCTCACCTGGCGGAACTGCAGGAACTGATGAGCCAGTCGGGAGTGTTGCGCCGCGAAAAAGTGGACGGGCCGCTGGCGCTGCCGCCGGGGGCCACGCTCCCCGAGGAGGAATTTGTCGGGATCAATCCCGCAAAGCTCCCCGGCATCGTGATTGACGACTCGCAGGCCACGCTGCGCGGCGAGTGGAGCGACCGCGGCAGTCTGCCGGGATTCATCGGCACGGGCTATGTTTACAGCACGCAGAGGGATGCGTCGGCCATCTACCCGGTGGCGGTGAAGGACGCGGGCACCTACGAGGTGCGGGTGAACTGGCGCGCCCACGAAAACCGCAGCGCCGCCGTGGCCGTCGAGATCGCCGGAAAGACGTTCACGTTTTCGCAGAAGGATGAGCCTCGGGGCGAGCAGCACTTTCAGACGCTGGGCGAAGTGGCGCTGACCGCCGGCCCGCAAAATCTGACCTTCCGCAACACCGCGCCCGGCGCGATGCATGTGGACGCAGTCCAACTCGTCAGGAAACCATAGCGACCGGCCATCAAAACGGAGTTTAACCGGACTTATCCGTTACCAACGAGAGTGAAACAATCGAAGTCCGTCAAGAGGCACTCGGCGTTCCCCCACAATGAGGCGCTGGCTTCGGCGTAACTGGAGGTCGCGCTTGGTGCTGTTTTCCAACGTCTTGCCGGTGCGGTTGGAGTAGGCGGCCTGATCGGGAAGGAAAGTGGCAGGCAGGCTCTCAGGCATGAGAGGCGCGGCGAGGGGGCCGAGATTATCCGGCACCACGGGTGTGGGAAACTGAACGGTTCTGTCGGGACGCGCGGGCCACTTCGGCCCGGCGCGCTGTGAACCATTGAAGCCCTGCGCGTATGTGGCCGCGCGCTGTGAACGTCCGAGCCGTTCGCCCCCCCGGAGCAATCCCTTTCATCAACCCACGTCCAACATGCCTATGAACCTCGAATCCATCACCCTCTATTTCCGCGAAGGCAGCTCCGACAAGGTCTATCAGGCCAGCCTCGAAAAAGAACCCGGCGGGCGCTTCCTAGTGAACTTTGCCTATGGCCGGCGCGGCTCGACAATGAACACCGGCACCAAGACCGCGCAGCCCGTGGGCATGGATGACGCCCGCACGATCTACGACCGCCTCGTGCGCGAGAAAACCGCGAACGGTTACACGCCCGGCCCCGACGGCACGTCGTTGTCCCTTAGTTTTTCCGGGTATCAGGCTAACTGGACGCTGAGGCGCTGTCGCTGCGGTCCGCCGTCTGCGGATAAAGCTCCTTTTTCAACAAACGTGCCCGAAATCCGCTGGCGACTTCCGGCGTAATGCCCACGAGCGCCAATCTCCGGCAAAACTCCCGACTGTCCGACCGTCGGAAGACCCCCAAGTTGAGCATCACTTCGCCCTGGTCACGTGTGCGGAGGTAGAAAAATGGTGCCTTGTGTTGTCCGCTGCGCGCGTAACCAATCAACGCGCCGATGACTTGATCCATGGATACGATGCTGCGTTTCAAAATGCTCGAATAGCTGATCGTCTCGCCGTCAAAAAGGAACCGAATCGAGGCAATGTTCAGAAAACAAAAGCCGACAATGCAAAAGCAGATCAGCGAAAAGGCGATTTGACTTGGTTGCTTGAAAAGAACCCAGACGGCGGCGGTCAGCGGCAGAATGGCAAAGCAGGCCATGAAGGCGTAGCACTTCGGCGCGGCTTTGGCACGGAGCACCGGAAGATTCAATAGCTCGGCGGTGGATCGTCGCACAAAAGGCTCAACATGGGCCGTGTCGTTCGGCTGTGACGGAACATTCTGTCGCAAGAATGCAGTGATGCCCGCGCCCAACAACAGCGCACCAATTCCCATGACGAGCCATGCAGAGCGAGAGCTGCAGCGGGACTCGACCGGGGCGCTATTGCCCGGTTTCGATGGAACGTAACGCACCTGAAGTTTTCCTGACGCAACAGCCGCGCGGAAGGCCGGTTCGGGAAGACTGGCCCACGTATTCGTCCTTCCCAGAAAATCTCTGCGGACTATCTCCGGCGATTCCGGAGTGGGCTTGATTGCATACCTTACTTCATAACTCGTAACGCCCTTGCTTACCTTCTCCCGCGACTCAGTGACTCGCGCCTCAATCGGTAATCCTTGAGCCTCAAGGGCGGACGTTTCGATCTTGGACAATGCCCCGAAGACAAGTAGCCCGAGGCCGAGCAAGCCAAGGAGAGTAAGATCCCGAAGCGAGAAGCGGTCACTCATATTGTTGATTCTTGGGAAAATTCTTCACGCCCGCCGCACAGAGGACGGTCAGACCGGGGATCGGCGTCAGGGAGTATGGGAGTCTGGGGGGGAGAGAGGGGTGGAGGAAGGCAGAAATACGAATGAGGAATGATGCATGGGGAGTTCCGAGCGCGGCGTGGAGGAAAATTTCCAGCTTGATCTGCCGTCGCAATGAAATGGATGCGCTCATCTGGTTGTTTCGGAGCATGGCCGTCCGCTCCGCTGGGCCAAGCTTTTTTCGGAAAGTTTTTGGCAGCAGTTTTCCCCTCGTTCCCAAACTCCGTTTGCGAATTACAATTTTTATTCAACGGTGTCCAAAATTCCCCTCAAAGGGAATAAAGGGACAAAGGAATAAAGAGGAGCACGCCGTATGGAGGGCATCGCGCCGTCGATGCCCCGGCCCACGGCGGCGACAGCGTGCCGCCCTTCAGGCAGCCGCGCCTTGTCCCGCAACTGCTCAATCCGATCGAGGAAAGCGAAGTGCCCGCGCTGCTCCGCGGTCGCGAGTGGTGGATGCAGGAAAAGCATGACGGCCAGCGCGTGATGATCGTCTGCGATACCAGCGGCTTCTATGGCCACAACAAGCGCGGCCAGCCGCGCCCGCTGCCCCAGCCCGTGGAGAGCGACGCCGAGCTGCTCGGCGTGTGCTGCATCCTCGACGGCGAACTGGTCGGCGACCTCTTCCACGCCTTCGATCTGCTCGAATGTGCGGGCGAGGATCTCCGCGGGTTGCCTTACGCCGAGCGGCTCCGCCGGCTGCACAACCGCTGCCTCCAGTTGAAGCGCGCGGGAGGCCGCGCCATCCTCGTCACGCCGACGGCCAAGACCTTCGCGGAAAAGCGCGAGTGCTTCGACGCAGCCAAGGCGGAGAACAAGGAAGGCGTGGTGTTCAAAGACAGCACCGCGCCCTACGTGTCAGGGCGTCCGGCCAGCCACGGCCCGCAGCGAAAATGCAAATTCGTGGCGTCGGCAAGCTGCATCGTCACCGGCAGCGGGCGCGGCAAACGCAGCGTGGGCCTTGGTCTGTGGCCGCTGGAAACCCCGGCGAATCTCGTGGCCGTGGGCAACGTCACCATCCCGCCCAACCATGCCGTGCCCGAACCCGGTGCGGTGGTGGAAGTGCGCTACCTCTACGCCTATCGCGGCGGCTCGCTCTACCAGCCCGTCTATCTCGGCGAGCGCGACGACATGGACGCGGCCGAGTGCTCTCTCGGCCAGCTCAAATTCAAAGCCGACTGACTTTATGCCAAAAGCAAAAACAGCCCCGCCGCCGGCTTCCAAGGCAGCACCCACCCCAGCCCCCGCGGCTGGCATCAGGAAAATCAACCTCGGCGGTTTCGCGCAGGAGAGCGCGAAGCCCGGAGGCAAAGCGTATCCGGTCCTACCCGACCCGGATGAAAAAGTGGGGGCTGCTTTAGAAGCTCGCTCATTTTCCGAGGGCCTGGTCCAGTTTTCGCAGCAACTCGGGCGGTGCCGTCCGCGCGCATTGGCTCAACCGGCTCACATGCCCGGGCTGGATTTGCTCGGCGATCCACGCGTTCGTGGCCGTCGTCCGTGTGCGAATTCGCACCGCCAGCGCCGCCTTGCTGGGTTCACCTTTCCTAAGACCAGGCAGTTCCTTCTGCTCCAGACCAAGGCAGCGCAATCCCTCTTCGAGCAACCGCCGCGCCTCATCCAACTCCGCTCCCGCAGGTTGGTCAGTCCGTGCCATCGAGATCGCGCAGGCCCCCGTCCTTCGAGCCGGGGCGCAGCCCCGCCATTCCGGGTCGGAAAAGTCCCAAGCGGGATGTCTTTTCCCTTCCGAGACCGGGCTTGCGCGACACCTGAAACCAGCCACCCTCTGCACTTTCCCAACCCTCGCCATGATTCACCCACCCACCCGTTCCCGCCACCCCGTGCTCCGCCTGCTCGCCGCCCTGAGCCTGATCCTCCCGACTTTCACCGATGCGCTCGCCGCTCCGGTGAGGCCCATTTTCGAAAGTCCGATCATGGACAGCAAATCGCAGCCGCGTCTGATCGAGGTGGATGTGCCTCTGCAGGGCGTGCAGGAACTCTATCTCGTCGTGTCCGACGAGGGCTCGCCGACCTGCGATTGGGCGGATTGGATCGAGCCGCAGTTCATCATGGGAAATGGCGCGGCGAAGGATCTCACCGCTCTTTCGTGGAAATCCGCCACGGCAGGCCACGGCGAGACACGCGTCGGCAAGGCCAGCGACGGCGGGCCGCTCAGCGTGGGCCAAAAGACGTTTGAGCGCGGCCTTGGCACGCACGCGGCCTCGATCATCGTCTATGCGGTGCCGCCCGGAGCCGAGCGCTTCCGGGCGAAGGTGGCGATTGATGACGGCGGGATGATCCGCGACGGCGCGCCCAGCGAGGCCAAGTTACGCTTTGCGGCCTACACCGAGCATCCGTCCGGCATGCATCCGCCCGAGGCCAAGCCGACGCTGGTGCCGACCGATCTTTTCACCGTGCCCGACGGCCTCGAAATCACGGTCTGGGCCACCTCGCCGCTGCTCCGCAATCCGACCAACATCGATTTCGACGCGCAGGGCCGGCTCTACGTGGCCGAGGGCGTGAACTACCGCCACAAAGGGAACCGCCAGCCCGAGGGCGACCGCATCGTGATTCTCGAAGACACCACCGGCGCGGGTCGCGCGGATAAGACGAGCGTCTTTGTGCAGGAGAAAGCGCTCGCCTCGCCGCTGGGCGTGGCCGTTTTCGACGACAAAATCGTGGTCTCGCAGCCGCCGGACATGCTCGTTTATACCGACACGAATCGCGACGGGAAATTCGACCCCGCGGTGGACCGGCGCGAGGTACTGCTCACCGGCTTCGGCGGACGCCAGCACGATCACAGCCTGCACAGCGTCACCGCCGGGCCGGACGGTCTGTGGTATTGGAACCAGGGCAATACCGGCGCGAAGTTCACGGACAAAAGCGGGAAGACCTTCCGCATGGGCAGCCCCTACGCGATGGGCGAAATCGCCGGGCAGAAGAGCGATGACGGCCACGTCTGGATCGGCGGTTTCGCGGCGCGGATGCAGCCCGACGGCGCGAACGTAAAGATCATCGGCCACAATTTCCGCAACAGCTACGAGCAGACCGTCACGTCGCTCGGCGACATCTTTCAAAGCGACAACGACGACCCACCTGCCTGCCGCGTGACACCGATGCTCGAAGGCGGCAACGCGGGCTTTGCCTCGGCTGATGGCAAGCGCGCATGGGGCGCCGACAAGCGCCCCGGCCAGGACACGCCAACCGCCGAGTGGCGGCAGGAAGATCCCGGCACCATGCCCGCCGGCGATGTCTATGGCGGCGGCTCGCCGACCGGCGTGGCCTTTTATGAAAACGGCGCGCTCGGCGACCGATGGCGCGGCCTCCTGCTGACCTGCGAGGCCGGGAAAAACGTGGTCTTTGGCTACCTGCCGAAGGCGGACGGCGCGGGCTTCAAGCTGGAGCGCACCGAGTTTCTCACCTCGAACAAGGAGCGCAAATGGGCCGGCTCCGACTTCATCGGCGGCCCGTCCGGTCAGCTCAAAACGCTCTTCCGCCCGAGCGATGTCTGCGTCGGCCCCGACGGCGCGATTTATGTCGCGGACTGGTTCGATCCCGGCGTGGGTGGACACGGCACGCGCGACGATGCCGCCGCCGGCACGATCTACCGCATCGCTCCAAAGGGCTTCAAATCCGTGGTGCCAAAGCTCGATCTCGGCACCACCGCCGGCCAACTCGCCGCCCTGCGCAGCCCCGCGGTGAACGTCCGCAACAGCGGCTTCACCCGCCTCCAGGCACAGGGCGAAAAGGCCGTGCCCGCCGTGGCCGCATTGCTCCGCGAGAGCAATCCCTTCATCGTCGCGCGCGCCATCTGGCTGCTCGCGCAGATGGGCGACGCCGGCCTCGCGCACGTCACGCCGTTGCTTTCGTCGTCGGACGCCACGCAGCGCCTCGTCGCCTTCCGCGCGCTCCGCCGCACCGCGCACGACACACCCGCGCTCGCCGCGAAAATGGCCGCAGACGAGTCCGCCGCAGTGCGCCGCGAGGCCGCGCTAGCCCTGCGCGACACGCCCGCCGCCCAGAGCGTCGAGACGCTGGTCAAACTTGCTCGCCAGTTCGATGGCAAGGACCGCACCTATCTCGAAGCGCTCGGCCTCGGCTCCGAGGGCAAGGAGGGCGAAGTTTATGCCATGCTCGCCAAAACTGCCGGCCCCGCCTCGGCGTGGAGCGACGCCTTTGCCGGACTCACCTGGCGGCTGCATCCGCCGGAAGCCGTCGCCGATTGCAAAACACGCGCACTCACCACCAGTCTCAGCCCAGACCAGCGCAAGATCATGGTCACCGCGCTTGCCTTTGTCCCGAGCCGCGAAGCTGCCAGCGCCATGCTCGAGCTGGCCGCCACGAAAGAATTCGGCGAACTCGCGAAATGGTGGCTGCTCAACCGCAAGGGCAACGATTGGAAAGCCTACGACGTGGAAACCGGCCTCAAGGCGCTCGGCCTCTACAATCCGGCCAACGTGCAGCTCGTCGCCGTCCCGCTCACACCCGCCGTGACCGACGCACCCAAGCTCCCGTCCTCCGCCGAGATCGCGCGCCTGCCCGGTGACGCCGCGCGTGGTCAAGCCGCCGCCGCCGTATGCAGCGCCTGCCACCGCATCGGACGCAACGGCGCTGACTTCGGCCCCGACCTCACCGCCTTTGGCAAACAGCAGACCACCGAAGTCATCGTGCAAGCCATCGCCGAGCCCTCGGCCAGCATCTCGCACGGCTTCGACGGCAGCGAGGTGAAGACCAAGGACGGACTCAGCATCACCGGTGTGATCCTCGCCGGCGGCGATCCGCTCATCATCAAAAGCGCGGGCGGCCTCGTGCAAACCGTGCCGCAGGAGCGCATCGCCTCCGTCACCAAACTCGGCAAATCCCTCATGCTCGAACCCGCCCAGCTCGGCCTCACGCCGCAGGCCATCGCCGACATCACGGCTTACTTGAAAAGCCTGTAGCCCCATCAAAACGCCGGAGCAGTCGATTTACCGCCAACGCCTAACCACCCATCCTCGACCCAAATGAATTCGTCGCCCCTCCCCCTCCCTGTTATCGCGCTCACCCTTTTCGCCGCCGGCTGCACCAGCCCGCATCCCGCCGAACCTGCCTCCCCGGCCGGCACCTTTGCCAGTGTGCGCCCGGTGCTCGAAACGAACTGCGTTCACTGCCACGGCAAAACACGCCTCGCCCAGATGCCCGCCTTCACCGACACGGCTGCGCTTGCGCGCCTCAAAGGCACCTGGATCATTCCCGGCCATCCCGAGCGCAGCCGCCTCTTTCAGGTCGTTACTCTCACCGATGAGCAACCCGGTGCCATGCCTCCCACCGGTCACGCGATTGCCAAAGCCGATGTCGAAAAAATCCGCGCTTGGATTCAAGCCGGAGCCCCGCTCCCCGAGCGCGCCCCCATCCCACTCCAACCCACCGGCGACCGCCCGCACTCTTGGTAAAAGACCCACGCCACTTATACCTGTTAGTCCATGAATAAATGTTCCCCTACCCAATGTGACTGCAATCCCGGCATTGCCCGGCGCGACTTTCTCCAGTTAGCGGCTCTTGTGGCGGGAGGCACAGCCTTGCCAGGCATGAAAGCCATGGCGGGTCCATTCAACAAAGAGGACTTCGAGAAGTTGGTGCCGTCGGATAAGAAGCTCGATCCCGGCTGGGTTAAGTCACTGTTTGCCCGCGGCGAACCCACCATTTATCGCAACTCAGAGCTCGCCTACATCGGCATGCCGGTGGGCGGCATTTGCACCGGCCAACTTTACCTTGGAGGAGACGGACGGTTGTTACACTGGGACATTTTTAATGCCCCCGAACCCAGCCAGTTCAATCTGTACCGCGGACCCAATTATGCCAAGCCGCGGAAGCCCACTGCGCCGCTGGAACAGGGATTCGCCCTGAAGATTTCCAAAGGCGGAAAAGCCGAGGTGCGCCCGCTCGACAAGGTAGGTTTTCCGGGGGTGGCTTTTTGCGGGCAGTATCCCATCGGCACGATCAACTACCATGACCCGGCCTGTCCGGTGGATGTGAAAATGGAAGCGTATTCGCCGTTCATTCCATTGAACCCCGAAGACTCAGGCCTGCCCGCGACGGTGATGGAGTTCTCCATCACAAACACATCGGCTGAATCGCTCGAAGTAGAGCTCGCCGGCTGGCTCGAAAATGCCGTTTGCAAGTTCAGCAAGCCGATATGCAGCGTCCGGCGCAACCGCGTGGCGCGCGACGGCGGGATGCTGCGCGTGGAGTCCAGCATTCACCCGGAGCTGCGCGTTGTTGATAAGAACCACCCGGATCGCCCGGACATTGTTTTCGCTGATTTCGAGGATGACAATTACGGGGCCTGGACTGTGGAGGGAACGGCCTTTGGCTCCCGCCCGGCCAAGGCGACCGACTTTCATGGAAATCCACCTCCGAAGAAATTAGGCGCCCATGGTCAGGCGCTGGCCAACAGCGTTCTCTCGGCTCCCAGCATCGGAGGCTCAAAGGAACGCACCACCGGCAAACTCACCAGTCCCGAGTTTACCATCGAACGAAATTTCATCCGTTTTCTTATCGGCGGCGGTGAAGATGCCAAACATTTGGGGCTGCGCTTGATGATCGACGGCCAGATGGTGCGCTCGGCCACCGGTCACACGGCTCACCTGCTGCGGACGGATTCTTTCGATACCAGCGCGTTCATCGGGCGCAAAGCACGGCTGGAAATTTTCGACGAGTCCACCGGGGGCTGGGGTAATATCGGCGTGGATTATATTTTGTTCACCGACCTCGCGGCACCACCGGAGGTGCTGCAGGGCGCAGCGGATTACGGCACCTTAAGCCTGGCCCTGCTCGCCTCCGAATCCACAGACCGCGCCTGCGCCGATGTCGGCGAGGCAAACGCGGAGGCGGTATTCACAGCATTGAACGCTGCGAATAAACCGGAGGCCGAAACAGCCGTGCCCGCGAAGCTCATCGGCGCTTTGGGGCGGCGCTGGACGCTCAAACCCGGCGAACAGCGCAAGGCTGCATTCGTGATCTCCTGGCATTTTGCGCAGACGACTTATACCCCGCTCCTGCTGAACGATACGTTCAGCAAGATTCGAGACCTCGAAAATCTCAGACGCTATTACTCCAGAAAATTTCGCGACTCGAACGAAGTGGCGGTTTATGTGGCCAAGGACTTTGCGCGCCTCTCCGGCGAGACCAGGCGCTGGCGCGACACGTGGTATGACTCCACATTGCCGCACTGGCTGCTGGACCGCATGTTGATGAATGTCTCCGCGCTGGCCACAGCCACCTGCAATCGCTTTGACAGCGGCCGCTACTGGTTCTTCGAAGGCACTTATTGTTGTCAGGGAAATTGCACCAGCGTCTGGTTTTATACCCAGGGAGCGGGGCGGCTTTTCCCCAGCATTGAGCAGTCCATTCATGAAACGCAGCACTTTGTCGATGGCATCGGCTTTGACCCAAAAACCGGCGGCGTCTGGACCCGCGGCGAATATCGCGGGGACTTTGTTTTAGACGGACAGGCCGGCCATGTTCTCACCTCGTATCGCACTCACCAGATGTCGAACGACGGGACTTTTCTGAAGAACAACTGGCCCAAGATCAAGAGAATCCTCGAGTGGCTCATTCAAGAAGATGGCAACGCCGATGGCATCATCGACGGCAAACAATCCACCACCCTCGATACCGGTCTGTGGTGGGGTGCCATGTCGTGGACCAGCTCACTTTATCTGGCGGCCTTACGCGCCGGCGAAGAAATGGCGCGGGATATGGGAGACACGGAGTTTGCCGCAACAGCGCGAGCCATCGCCGATGCCGGAGGCAGGAACCTGGTGGAACGCCTTTGGAACGGGGAATACTTCATCCACAAACCCGACCCCAAACAACCCAACAGCTTTATCATCGGCAACGGCTGTCACATTGATCAGGTGTTCGGACAAGGCTGGGCCAATCAAGTCGGCCTGGGGCGCATCCTCCCTGAAAGCCATACCCAGTCCGCGCTGCGCTCGGTCTGGAAATACAACTTCACTCCGGATGTCGGCCCCTACCGGCAGCTCAACAAGGCGGGCAGCTGGTATGCCATGCCCGGTGAAGGTGGCACCATCATGACCACCTGGCCACACGGCGACCAGGTGTTCCCCAAAGTGGTGAGCGGAGACATGGAGACCGGCATGGGTTATCTCAATACCTGCATGGCCGGTTACGAGCATCAAGTCGCTGGACATATGATCAGCGAAGGGTTGGTTCTTGAAGGTTTGGCCGCCGAGCGCATGATCCATGACCGCTACCACGCCTCGCGGCGCAATCCGTGGAACGAAGTGGAATGTGGCGACCATTACTCCCGGGGAATGGCAAGTTACGGCCTGTTGATCGCTGCCAGCGGCTTTGAATATCACGGTCCGAAAGGACACATCGGATTCGCCCCGCGCCTGACGCCGGAAAACTTCCGTGCACCGTTCACCTCCACCGCAGGCTGGGGCACGTTCTGGCAAAAACGGGACGCCGGGCGCACCGGATGCGGCATCCTACTGCGCTGGGGAAAACTCCGCGTGAAGACACTGGCGCTGGCTCTCGCCGAAGGCGCGAGCGCCTCCACGGCGACAGTGTCACTCGGCAAGAAAGCTATCCCCGCAAGTGTAACGGTGACCGCCCATCGCGCCTTGATCACGTTCGCTGAGCAAATCGAACTCACCCCCGAAGCCGAATTCCGCCTCACCCTTTCCTAAGCGTAAGGAAATCCGGAATCATCCTCATCAATGATGCGCGCGAGGCGGTCGCGCTGGCCGACGAGGGTGTTCGCCTTGCGGTCATAGACGATGAGCTTCATGCGGTACGCGATGTCCACGCCGACGGCGTAAGGAACGCCTCGCGCAGTAGCGCACACCTCCAAACGCGGAGTCGTAACTGCATAGCCGCCGGAGCGGCAATCCCGCGCTGTCCGTCGCGAGCACGCCGCCGATCGGCAGGCCGTAGCCGACGTGCGCATCCGGCATGAGCGCACCCGCCACCGCCGAGGAGGCGGAGGGGAAAAGTGGGGGTTGGTGGACGGGCGAGACGGCAGTGCATACGCATTGGCCATCTGCTTCACCGCCTCGGCTTCAAGGCCCTCACCCCACTGACGCCACGGCGCGAACGCACTGCGCGGCAGCGCCTCCCTTCCATCCACGGAGCGGTGACTGCGTAGCCGCCGGAGCGGCAACTCCTCGCGCGGCGTGAAAGCCGCGCGATAGATCGCGCGAGCCAGCGGCGCACGCAGTTCGTCAGCGAAGAACGCCGGCGGATTGGCGACGATGTTGAAAACCTCGGCCTCAAGCTTGGCGCCGTCATTCCCCTGCGCGACGAAGTTCTGAATGAACTCGTGCGCAATCTGGACCGGCTCGCCAAGCGGCACGCCGAGGCGAATGAAGTCTTTGGTGTTCATGGTTGTGGTTTGGTTGAAAATAATGGGCGCAGCGTGCGGACACACTCCGAGTGCGCAGCGGTGCTTGTTCTTTTTGTCGAAAAAATGTGGTGTGATTCAAAGCGGGTGCGCCAAGTTGATCGCACCTTGGCGATCCGGTAAATGACTGCGTGAAAGTTTTAATTCTTGGTGCAGGTGCTTCAAAGGCATACCCAGCCTCAAAGAGTGGTCTTCGGATGCCAATCGCACGAGACTTCCTCGAGACGTTTGGAAAGAGTTCGCTTGCTCATGAGCCGTGGGTATTGACGGGCAACATTCTGACCTACGCTCGGGATCATTTCGGCATCGCGGTGGAGGATCTGTTTACGAGCGATCTCGATATCGAGGCTTTTCACAGCGACATCGAAGCGAAGCTTTTGGCAGCGCTTGATAGACTCCGCCTGGACAAGGATGAACGTTTAAAGGCTTTAACGCTGCGCGCTTCCTACGTTCAGTTGGTATTCGTCTTCGCTGCGACGATTAACCTTATCCAAAATGGTCCCGTCTCAGTTCCTCACCGACACTTGGCGGCGCACCTACAACCGGACGACGTGGTCATCACATTCAACTGGGATACACTCATGGATCGTGCCTTGGCGGAATCAACTGACTGGCGACCTGACTTCGGTTATGGCTTCGCTCCACACCGGATATATCGCAATGGTTGGGAAGAGCCGGACGGCACGGCAAACGACTCCGCAGTGCGCATACTCAAACTGCACGGCTCATCGAACTGGCTGACTGGCTATCCAGTAATCGATTATGAGACGTGTGCATTGGGACTGATGCAAACAGCTCCTGCTGACAGAGTGAGCGTGTTCGAATGCACGCTTGATCCCTACGCGACTTACGGAGGTCGCTGGATGTCAGGCTACGAGCGTTACTCGTTCGGCTATTATCCGCCGAACCTACCCGATGATTCAGGGAATCCAGCTTCACCCGGCCATCAATTTTTTCGAGCCAGATACAAGTTTCCGTGGATGCCGCCGGCAAAATCGTCGGAAGAAGGACTGGTGTCGAGTCCACTCATCATTCCTCCCGTGAAACGGAAGGCTTACGGACTCTTTGGAAGCTTGTTCGACCGACTTTGGCAACAAGCTGGACGAGCATTAACAGCGGCCGATGAAATCGCTCTGGTTGGGTATTCCTTCCCGCCGACAGACAGTCACAGCTTGAATCTATTTAAGACTGCCTTCTGTGGGCGAAACACGCTTCCAAGAATTACCATTGTTGATCCTTCCCCTCAACGTGCCCACGACGTCTTACATCGCGATTGCGGCATTCCAGACTCACACATTCATGTCTTCGGTGGGAGCGATGGCTACTTCAGTGAGGCATTCGATACAAACAAGCTCTGGCGCTAAGCGAAGTGCGGCATGACCCCGACGGAGATTCATCTCTGTCGGGGCTTTGCTTTTCCTCCTCTCAAGCTGCGAGCGCGTAGCGGCGGAAGAAGCCGTTCAGTTCCTCCACTTCACCGGCGGCATCGTCCGGCTCGTTGAGCGCTTCGAGCCTTGGCAGTTCGGCCTCGATGAATCGCGTGAGTGCTTCGACCGGCGGCGCGACGGCGAGTTCTTCGCCGGCCTGCTTGCGCGCGACGAGTTCAGCGAGTGCGGCGCGCACGTCGGCCTCGTCGAGCACGCTCTCCACGAGTTGCGCGAAGAGCATCGGCGCCTGGCCGAGTTGGCGCTCGATCCAGCGGCACGCGAGCAGCGGACGGAAGACGTAGAGATACTTCTTCAGACTCACTTCCTCGCGACCACGGAGGTAATCGCGCCAGTTGCCGAACGCCATGTGCAGGTAGTGCGCGAAGCAGCGCCGCGGCGAACGCGTGGCACGAAAGCGCCGTTAGCAGCGGGTCGCGGAGCGCTGACTGCATGGCTGCCGGAGCAGCAATAGAACTCCGTCGCGAGTGCGCCGAACTCGGAGGCAAAGACCGGATCGTGGCGATACACGACCGGCGACTTCAGCCATTCGAGCAGCGGCGGGTTGCTGTTGCGGAGCAGCCGCAGCGCCTTGCGCAGCTCCCAGCCACGCACGTCGAGATCATCGGCGATAGGCTGTTCAATGGCGTCGCGCCAATCCTCGACCGAGAGATACCAGTCGCCCCGGTGGACGTAGGGCCGCGCGGGGAATCTACGGGATCGTGAAGGCATGGATCAGGACTCAGAATGCCCTCGGCAAGCGCACCCCGGTTTGCTGCGATGCGGCATGCCTTCCGACGTTATCGCCCTACCGCTCTACATGGATTTCGGCGCGACGTTCATGTTCAGTATCACCGGCGCGATGTTCGCGATCCGGCGGCACTACGACTGGGTCGGTCTTTTTGCGCTGGCGCTTTGTTCCGGGCTGGGCGGCGGGTTGCTGCGCGACGGGCTTTTCATCCAGGATGGAGCGCCGGCGGCGATGCGTCATGCCGGTTATCTTTGGGCGGTGCTCGGCGGATGCCTGGCGGCGGGATTGTTTCATCAACTCGTTGGAAAATTCGACCAGGTCTTTCTCTACGTCGATGCCCTCGGCCTCGGCGCATACAGCGTCGTGGGCGCGACCAAGGCATACGGCGGCGGCCTCGCCCTGCCGGCTGTGATCGTGATCGGGGTGGTCAATGCCGTCGGCGGCAGTCTGATTCGCGATGTGCTGGTCAGCGCCGAGCCACATATTTTCAAGCCGGGCCAGTTCTACGTCGTCGCCGCCCTCACTGGCACCTGCACGTATGTCGTGCTGACCGCCGCGCTGCACCTGCCGTTGCAAGTATCCGCTTGGATCGCCATCGCGGTAACCTTCGCGGCCCGCATGCTGTCCATCTATTTCAACTGGCGAACCGATTCCATCCTGCCCCCGCCCGAAGCCGTCAATCCGAACCGGGACTAAAGCAGCCTAGCCATCGAGGCGCGGGGATGGCGACGCGGGAGTGGCACGCGGCTCCCGATGCTCCGCGCGCAACGCAGTGAAACGACCTGGAGGCCCGTAGGCGCGTCGCCGTTCTCGGCGCTATCGCACGGCGACGCAGCGTGTTGGCGTTTGCCCTCGCGTCTTCCTGCCGATAAAGGGAAACCATGAGCATAAAGCCCCTCAGTATCGCATTCACCGTCTGCCTTCTGGCCGCCGCCCTTCCGGCACCGGCAGCAGATGCACCACGACCCAAACCGACCGCACGCGATCCACACACACCAGGGTATGTCACCGCCAAGGAACTGCCCGACGGTGCCGTTCCTCCGGCGGATGCGGATGGGAGCTTCATTATCGGACCCACGCGCACGAAGGCACCAGAAATGACCGTGCAGGAGGGCGTGCCGCAGGGAGCGGTGTTCACGCTTACGATGAAATCCGAGGACAGTAAGATCTATCCCGGCATCGCCCGAGAGCCCCAAACCTTTGGCACTCCCGACCCCACCAATCCCAATAAACTGAACGTGACGACGAGCCATCCCGCGCCTTATACGCGCCGCGTTGGTGTCTATGTGCCAAAGCAATACGTGCCCGGCACCGCCGCTCCGTTCATCGTTGGCGCGGACGGTATCGATAAGAGCCTGTTCACCGCATTGGACAACCTTATCGCCGCGCGTCGCGTGCCGGTGATGATCGCGATCTCCATCGGCAACGGCAGCGGCGACGCCCAGGGCAGTCAACGCGGCCTCGAATATGACACCATGTCCGGCCTTTACGCTGAGTTTGTGGAAAAGGAAGTTTTGCCGCTCGTGGAAAAGGAATGCGGCGTGAAGCTGACCAAAGATCCCGATGGTCGGGCCACGATGGGTTGTAGTTCCGGTGCTTCCTGCGCACTCATCATGGCGTGGTATCGCTCCGATCTTTACCATCGCGTGCTGAGCTTTTCCGGCACGTTCGTCAACCAGCAGTGGCCCTACAATCCCGCCACGCCCCGAGGTTGCTGGGAAATGCATCAGCATCTGATTCCCGAAAGCCCGGCCAAGCCGCTGCGCATCTGGATGGAAGTGGGAGACAGGGATCTGCTGAATCCCAACTTAATGCGCGACGACGCGCACGACTGGGTGCTCGCCAACGAATACACCGCCAAAGCGCTGGCGGCGAAGGGTTATCACTATCAGTTCTCCTTTGTCGTCAACGCCGGCCACTGTGACGGCAGCATGAAACAGCAATTGCTGCCCGAAGCCCTGGAATATGTGTGGCAGGGCTATCCTATCTCTGGGGGCAAGAGCAAATAGGCAGGTGCCGGGTGAAACTGATCCTGTAACAGACACGCGACAACCCATGCCCGGCCCGCTTTTCAGCGCGGCCTGAACAATCAAATCCCTGCCCAAATCATGAAGTTACTCAACCCCATTCCCCTCGCCCTTTTCCTGCTCGCTGCATGTAACATCGCCCAGGCGATTGATTCCGGAACAACGCGGGGAATCATCGACATCAGCAAACCGGAAAGGCCGGTCGATGCGGTTCAGCTTGTCGGGGAAAAGGACTACACCCTCGTCCCCGAAGGCGCAGGCCCTACAAAGTGGGACTTCCAAGACGGAATTCTGACGGCCTCCCCAGTTTGGGACAACGTCATCACCAAGGATTCCTATCGCGATTTCCGCATGCATGTGGAATTCAATGTCAACGAGGCCAAGGATACCGCCGATCCGGAAAAAAACGGCAACTCCGGCGTTTACATCCAGCAGCGCTACGAGATCCAGATCCTCAATTCGTTCGGCGTATCAGCGGTGGACTACAAGGCCAGCTACTGCGGAAGCATCTATCAGCGGAAAAAGCCCGATCGTCTCGTCTGCAAGCCGGCAGGGGAATGGCAGAGTTACGACATCGCCTTTCGAGCCGCGCGTTTCGAGGGCGAAAAGAAGACCGAGAATGCCCGCATCACCGTCTATCAAAACGGGCAGATCATCCACGACGACTACCCGATCCCCAACAAGACCGGGGCCGGCCAGCAGGAAGGACCCGACCCACGCCCCGTCATGCTCCAGGGACACCACAATCCTGTGCGTTTCCGCAATGTGTGGATCCAACCACTCACGCTCGACACACCCGCACCCGCACTCGCACCAAAGGCCGAACAAAAGCCGGAGAAAAAGAAGGGTTACACCTACGCCGTTCCTCTCGATCAGATCCCACCGGCCCCGGCCCTGACGCCCGAACAAGCCCTGCGATCCTTCAAACTGCATGAGGATTTCGAGATCACCCTGGCCGCCAGTGATCCCACGATCCAAAACCCCGTCGCCCTGCAGTTCGACGGCAACGGCCGCATGTGGGTCGTCGAGATGCGGGCCTACATGCCCAACGTCGCAGCAGACGGCGAGGACGAGCCGATCGGACGCATCTCGATTCTCACGGACACCGACAACGACGGAACCTTCGACGACTACAAGGTCTTCATGGACGGTCTGGTGCTGCCGCGGTCGATCGCCCTTTATAAGAACGGGATTCTTTACGGCGGCCATGAGAAGCTCTGCTTCGTCGAGAACGTAAACGACCGGGCCGGCAAGGTGACGGTCATCGACGAGCACTACACCGGAACCGGGAACGTCGAACACCGCGCGAATGGCTTGCTGCGAGGGCTCGACAACTGGATTTACAACGTCAAATCCGACGCCCGCTACCGCGAGATCGACGGCAAGTGGGTTAAAGAGTCCACGGCGTTCCGCGGCCAATGGGGAATTTCCGAGAACAACTACGGCCGCCTTTTCTACAACGAAAACTGGTTCGGCATGAAGGCCGACCTTCTCATGCCCAACACCCTCCAGCGGAATCCGAACTTTCCCAAGCCCACCGGCGACGCCGTCCCGCTCTCATTCCGCGACAAGCTTTTCCCCGCCCGCATCACGCCGGGTGTAAATCGCGGCGGCGAGGGAGACATCGACGAGAAGGGCTACCTCAAGGCTGCCACTGCGGCCTGCGGACCGGTCTGCTACCGCGGGGACCAGTTTCCGGCCGAGTACCGGAGCACCGCGTTTTTCTGCGAACCTTCCGCGAATCTGGTGCGCATGCTCAAGGTGACCGAGACGGATGGCGTCCTCGCCGGCGAAGCCCCACTGGCCAACCGCGAGTTCCTCGCCTCCACCGACGAGCGATTCCGCCCGGTCAACCTTTTCAACTCCCCGGACGGCACCCTCTTCCTCGTCGATCTCTACCACGGCGTGCTCCAACACAAGGCTTACCTGACACCCTACCTGAAGGAGCAGATCGCATCTCGCCACCTTGAGGAAAACCCGCGTCTCGGACGAATCTACCGCATCAAGTACCGAAACCGACCGCCTGGCCCTGCCCCGCACATGCTCGGCAAGGTGGCCGCGGAACTGGTGCCTTTTCTCGCCCATGCCAACGGCTGGTGGAGGGACACGGCCCAGCAACTCATCATCGACAGCGGAGATCGGAACGCCGTCGCCGCGCTGAATAACATGGCCGGAAACACCGGCTCTCCGCTCGGACAGATCCATGCCCTTTGGTCGCTCGAAGGCCTCGGCGCACTGAACGCCACCGCTGTGACGGCGGCGTTGCGCTCCGAAGATCCTCACGTTTTGGAAATGGCGGTCCGCCTGACCGAACGGCTCACCGCGAAAGACGCCGCCGGACTGCTGCCACGCCTGCGGGAGCTGGCGGTCCGCCCCGAACTCGTAGTCCGCCGCCAGCTGGTCGCCAGCCTTGGACGCCTGCCGGGAGACGACGCCCTCCACCTTCTGAAAGACGTGCTGATGAGGAATATCGATCAGCCTTTCTTCCGGGAGGCCGCGATCCACGGATTGAACGGCCGGGAAAAAAGGTTCGCGGAGATCCTCGCCGGCGATCCGGCGGACGCCAAGCTCGCCGAATATCTCGCCGAGTGCCTGCGGATCAAGACCACCGCCGCCGCCTTTAGCCTGCCGAAAGACAAGGGGCATCTCGCCTCGTTCACGCGCGGCGAGGAACTGTTCGTGGCGAACTGCGTCGCGTGTCACGGTCCTGATGGCAAAGGCATGGATCAACTCGGGCCACCGCTGGTGGGTTCCGAGTGGGTCACCGGTTCGCACGGGCGCCTGACGGCGGTTCTCCTCCAGGGAATGATGGGTCCCATCCGGGTCGGTGGAAAAGCCTACACGCCCGCCGCCGCCATGCCCGGCCTCAAACAGAATCCCGCCCTTACGGACGCCAACGTGGCGGACATCGCCACCTTCGTTCGCTTCGCCTGGAACAACGGCAAGGACGCCGTCAAACCGGACACCATCGCCAAAATTCGTGCAGAACTGGCGGAGCGCGAAACCACCTTTTCGCCCGAGGAGGCGGAAAAGACCTATCCATAACAAGTGCGCCTGCACAGCGCTGGAGGCGGCCCGTGCGGCAACACCCATTACCGGAGACGGTTTCGCTACAGCTATTTCTTTAACACGTCTTTGATCGACGACACCACCTGCGCCGCGAGCACCTTATAGCCATCGGCCGTGAAGTGAACATTGGCGGGAAGCTGTGTATCGGGCTTTGCCCGGACGATGGCGTGCAGATCGTCGATGGCGACACCTTCGGCTTTCATTATGCGTAAAGCCGATTCGTTGTAGGCGAGTTCATCTTTTTCCACGCGCCCGCCGCTGCCTCCAGGAACCGGCGTTGTGGTGGCGAAGACGAGCTTCGCTCCGGTCTTCTTCAACCGCGCCACGATTTCGCGCAGATTCTTTTCGTATTGTTCGAGCGGATTCACTTGAGGGCCGGTGAGGTCGAGCTTGCCGTCTTTCCAATGCTTCAGGTCATGGAGGCCCCAGTTGAAATGAATCACGTCCCACTTCCTGTCGGCACCGCCCGTGGCGAGCCAGACGTCGATGTTTTTCAGACCCACATCGGTTGAGCCGCCATTGGCGGGGATGCGGTGGATATTGGCCACACCCGCCAGCGCCGCGCGCGTCGGGATCGTGTAGCCCATGGAAATGGAATCGCCGATCAGTAACACCCGCGGCAGGCCAGCGACATCTTCAACGCCCGCAAGTGAAGGATCTTCCTTTCGTTGACCGCCTTTCTGCGGTGCGGCGGTTTGAGCGAAGAGGCATGGTGTCACTGATAGCAGAGTGACGACCAAGGCGAAGCGGAGGTGGAGGTAGTTAAACTTCATGAGACCGATAGGATCCAACGACGCGGAAGCGCGCCAGAAGAAACCAATCCCGTCCTCCTAAATCCCAGATTGGATTATTCCGACGCCGCACCGGACACAGGCCGGAGGCCGCCACCCAATGGTCATGCCGCAGCGAAAAGCCGTGCAGTCGTCGCCGGTTACCGCTGATTTGCGGTCGTGAGCATTTCGACCATTTGCTCGCCCATAGCCTTGCCGTTTAGGTATTCGCTCTCGCCGTTGTGATTCCAGTGATAGCCAAAATTGCTGGGTGAAATCGAAGCATCCCGCCAAAACGGGCGCGCGTTCGTGGTTTTTACATTCCCTTTGAACGCGGGATATTTGGCGTAATCGGCGACGGCGAGTTGGGCCAACTCCACGTCAGTGGGATTCGGCGGCGGTGCCATGCTGGTGGTGGTAATGGATATTGGCAGATTCGGGTTACCGAACGTGGTCCGCAGATCCTTGATTAAATCGACAAGGTTGGCTTCGTAATTGGCTGACGCGACCTTATCGACGCGATCATTCCAACCCTGGTGCCAGCCAACGCCTGCGATGCGATAACCCATACCCTTCCACTCGGGAAACTCCGTGTCGAGATTGTCCAGAACGTCATGCACGTACTCGATAAGCCCGTTAAAATAAGGACCGACCACCCCGCCGCGGGCTGCTGCGGCACTTGGCGGTCGGAAATCGACATTAAGGCTCTTGCCGCCCCACGCGGTTTTAATGATTAACACCGGCTGCTTGAAGTGTTCGCCGACCACCCAGCCGAAGCCAAATTCCGGCCCGATCCAACCGGGATTCCGGCTCTGGGAGTAACCGATCTTCAAATTACCCTTAATGACGCCGCGTGGAGCGGTGATGTCGCTATCCCGCCACCAGACTTTCACGTCGTCGCGGGTTTTCCACGAACCGTCGGCATTCACAAGATGACCGAAGTTTTTTGGATCGTGCTCGACTTGATAACGCAGGCTGCCAATTGCTCCCTTCACATCGCCGTGGCCGTCATCGGCCTTGCCGTGGCCTACCATGTTCGACTGTCCCGCAAGGATGAAGACCTGCACACCCTTGGGGTTATTGTCCCACGGACGGGTGTTGTTTTTGGCCGTGTCTTGAGCGAGGGCGGGGCAGCTTGCAGCGAAAGCGCAGAACCCATATTTCAAAATCGTCCGAGGAAGGGTGATGTTCATATCGTGGTCTTTTGGTCGATCAGAATTGTCCAATGTAGGTTCGGCAACCACAGAAATTCCGTGTTCAGATCCAAGGCGCGGGAAAAACGAGCCTCGTCTCCATGAACGAACGAATGAGTTTCCCGCGATGAAGACGAGTGCCGCGGAAACTCCGCCATCGCCCTCCGCACTTTGGGACATCGAGGTCCGAAAGATTTCACAGGAGCTTGGCGAGAAAGAGAGAGCCGCCGTTGCCGGGCGCATACTGAGGTGGAGCAAAGCCGGCGGCGGCATAGACCCGCCGGGCGCGGTGATTGTTTTCCAGCACTTCGAGGGTCAGCTTGCAGCAGCCCAGCTCACGCGCACGCTGCTCGATCGCGGCGAACAGCATCTGGCTGATCCCGGTGCCGCGGTGAGCGGGTACGACAAAGAAGTCGTGGATATTCACGAGTGGGCGGGCGGCAAAGGTCGAGAACCCGCGGAAGCAGATCGCGAGTCCGACAGGCTCGGGACCACGATACGCGAGAAAGACCAGCGTGGTCGGGTGCGCGCGCAATCCGGCGATCAGCTCGCGGCGTGCGATGTCCGAGAGCGGCGCGGCGTCGGCCATTGGGTCCATCGAGTAGCCATCGAGGAGATCGATCGTAGCCGACTGATGATCGGAACGGGAAAGATCGGCTTCAATAACGGAAACGCGAGTGTTGCTCATGGTTGGAATGACTCGGGAGAGATAAATCGCTTTTTCATGTTAGTCACGTTGTCGAACGAGAAACCGAGGTGCCGGCAGCTCTCGCGAACGCACCGATGGATCGAGCGGGTTTGGCGGCAGCCCGCATCCACCGAATACTGGTATGAGGGTGTGGGATCGTGACATGGTTCATAAATGCTCCCGACTTTTTCCCCGCCCGCCATCGTCCCGTGCCTCATTGTTGCCGTCGCTTTATTTGGCACCGCGATCGCGCAGACCACGGTCTCACCGAATCGTCCACCCGCCGCCACGCCGACTGCTGCCAAGGTGGAAAGAGTTGGCAAGTCCGGCGAGAATCGCTGGCTGCTGCCGACCGGCCAGATGATCGCGCCCGCCGGCAAGCAAATCGATATGCCGACCATCCGCCCGCAGGCACTTACGCTCAGCCCGAATGGCAGGTTTCTCGCCGTGGCGGGCAGTTCGAAAGACGTATTCATTTTTGACGCCGCCACCGGCGAGGAACTGTCGCGCGCCACCATGCCCGGCGATGTAAAACCCGCCGCGCCGCCGACGGCCGGCGCACCCGCGCTGAGCAGTACTCCCGCACCTGCAAACACCACTGCCCCGAAAAAAGCAGGTGATTCGACGGTGGCCGATGTTGACGAACCGAAGCCCGACGCGGCGGGCAAAATGTCCTTCGCGGGCCTCGCATTTTCGCCCGATGGAGGGCGTCTTTTCGTCTCCAGCCGCAGCGGACAGGTCCGCCATTTTACCGTGGATGCCGCGGGAAAACTCAAACCCGCGGGAAGTTTCGCGCTGCCCAATGCCAACGCGCCGCAGCGCCGCGAGGACATCGCCACAGGCCTCGCGCTTTCCGCGGATGGCCACAAAATTTACGCGTGCGCCAGCCTCGGCAACCGCCTGCAGGAACTCGACGCCACCACCGGCAAGCTATTGCGCCAATGGAACACCGGCATCGCGCCACTAAATGTCGTGCTTGCTGGAAGCAAAGCCTACGTGTCCTGCCTTGCCGGCCCGCGTCCGAAGCCGGGCGACCTGGCCGCCAATGTCGGCCGCGGCGTTCTCGCGATCGTTGACGACCACTCGATTACCAGCGTCGGATCTGTCGTCATCATCGACCTCGCCGCCGGCAAAGTGCTCAGCGAAATAGAAACCGGCCTGCACTGCGGGGCGCTCGCCGTTTCGCCGAATGGCGAATACGTCGTCGCGGCCAATGCGGGCAGCGACACACTCTCCGTCATCGCCACCACAAGCGGCACGATCGTCGAAAAAATCTGGGCGCGCGCCACTCCCGCCGACCCATTCGGGGCCCAGCCCAGCGCGCTTGCTTTTGATCCCAGCGGAAAAACGCTCTACGTCGCCAACGGCACGCAAAACGCCGTTGCCGTTATCAAGTTTGATCCCTCGGACAAGGAATCCCGCGTACTCGGCCTAATTCCGACCGCATGGTTTCCCGCTGGGCTCGCCTTTGATCCGCTGCACAAAGCGCTGCTCGTCGCGAATCTCCGCGGCGTTGGATCCGCAAAGATTTTCAAAGCGACCGACAAGCCTGGTCTCTCCAGCAAGGACTTCTGGGGCACGCTGAGCTTCGTTCCCGTTCCGGATTCCATCACCCTCGCCGCGCTCACGCGCACCGCCCTCGAAGGCATCCGCCACGCCCGCCTCGCCGCCGCCGCGCTGCTCCCGCGGCCCGAGACCGCTCCGCGCCCGGTGCCCGAGCGTGCGGGAGAGCCCAGCGTCTTCAAACATGTTATTTACGTGATCAAAGAAAATCGCAGCTACGATCAGGTTCTAGGCGACATGAAGGAGGGCAACGGAGCCAAAGACCTGTGCACGTTCGGCGAAAAATTCACGCCCAACCAACACGCGCTCGCCCGTGAATTTGTGCTCCTCGACAACACCTACTGCAATTCCGTGCAGAGCGCCGACGGCCACCAGTGGACCGACTCCGGGATCGCGAACGAATACACCGAGCGACAGGTGGTCTCCGGGTTTCCGCGAAGCTACGGCGGCGGCAAAGCCGAGGACGGTTCCGACGCGCTAACCTGGGCCTCCAGCGGTTTCATTTGGGATCATGTGACCAAAGCGGGCAAAACGTTCCGCAACTTCGGCGAATGGATGGTAACGGAAGTGAAATGGAATGACCCAACGAAGAAGGACAAACCGAGCTACCAGGACATCACTGCCGACCTGCGCGGGAAGACTGGCCTCATCACTTACAAATCGCGCTGCGTCATCCCCGCGCTCGCGAAACTTTCCGACACCGACACCGTGGGCTGGGATCTTAATGTGCCCGACCAGTTCCGCGCCGATAAGTTCATCGAGAAACTCAAAGGCTGGGAGACTGACGGCAAGATGCCTGACATGGTTTATCTCTTTCTCCCGAATGACCACACCGGCGGCACCCGCGGCAACGCACCCACTCCGGGCGCGCAGATCGCCGATAACGACCTGGCTTTCGGCCGTATCGTCGAAGCTCTCAGCCACTCAAAATTTTGGGCCGACACCGTGCTCCTTGCGGTTGAGGATGACCCGCAGGCGGGCTGGGACCACGTCAGTGGCTACCGCACGACCTGCTACGTCGCCAGCGCCTACACGAAGCGTCATCAGACGGTTTCTACCCACTACAATCACAGCAGTCTGCTCCGCACCATCGAACTGATCCTCGGGCTCCCGACGATGAACCAGATGACCGCCGCTGCCACGCCGATGTTCGATGCCTTCAATGACCAACCCGACCTCACGCCCTTCAAAAGCGTTCCGAACCAAGTCCCGCTCGACGACAAGAATCCCGACCCGAAAAAGATCGCGAACGCGCTCATGCGGGAACTCGCGGAGGAGAGCGAAAAACTCGCGCTCGACGTGCCGGACGCCATCGAAGAAGGAGCCCTCAACCGCATCCTCTGGCACGCCATGAAAGGTCCCGACGCGCCCTTTCCCCACTGGGCCATCTCCATCGTGGAAGACGATGACTAAATAATGAGGGAAGAGGGCAACCGGTTTTTATACGGCGCTCATTCAAACGGCCCACGAAGCGCGCGCTAGTCGAAGTGCACACGGATCTCCCTGCGCGGCACGGGAGACGCAGATTTACGCGACCACCTTCGCGAGGAGCGGTGAGGCGCACGCGAGCAGGATCGCGGCGAAGACTACGCGCAGAGCGACCTTAAGAATGCGTTGAGATTACCGTCACTTCGCCTTCTCAAACTTCATCGCCACCGAGTTCATGCAGTAGCGCAGGCCAGTCGGCGGCGGGCCGTCGCCGAAGACATGGCCGAGATGTCCTCCACACCGACTGCACACCGCCTCATCGCGTTGCATGCCGTGACTACTGTCAATCGCGACGGTCACTTTGCCCGGGGCGATCGGCCGGAAGTAACTCGTCCAGCCGGTGCCGGACTCGAACTTCGCGTCCGAGTTGAAAAATTCGAGGTCACACGCCGCGCATTTGTAGATGCCATGTTCGTGGTTGTTGAGCAGCGCTCCGGTGGCGCAGTTTGCGGGATTGCCGCGCCGCCACATCGTACTCTTGATCACCCCGGCAATCGCGCCTCACGACGAAGAGTGGTATTTCATCGCGGATGACGGCGATTGCAGAACGCGGGCTCAAGCTGCGGATCTTTTGTGCGATGTACGCCGAAGGACGTCGTTCGCGACAAAGAGATTCTGCCCTTGTACCAGCGCGCGGGCATCGCTTGCCTGATGATGGGTATTGAATCCTTCGACGACGACGTGCTCAAAAAGGTGAACAAAGCAAATCCGGGAGGCATTACCCGCGAGGCCATTTCTCTATTACGCAGAAACGGCATTCTGAGCGTGATCAACGGCATCCATGGATTGAGGGATGAATCTTGGCAAACCATCCTGAAGACGCCCCTGGACCTGCGTCGAGCCGGGCCGGACTTTCACAATGCCCTGCATCTGACTCCGCTGAGCTGGACCAAGGATGGACGAAGCGTCCACTTCGATCAGATCATCCAAATGGATCAGAGTCTCTGGGACTTCCGAAAACCAGTGATTCAATCAAGCCAGATGTCGCCATTCCAGCAGGCGCCCTGGCCGTCAAGCTAAGCGAAGTTCTCTTTTATAGTCGTCCACTTTGGCTCTTTAAGCAGCTCTTCTTGCGCGACCACACACAGCGTCGCATCGCATTGGACGGGTTTCCTCGATTGTTTCGAGTATTTCTGAGCGAATGCGCCACTCTCTTACGCCTCAAGTTCTCGAATCCGGGCCAAGCCTCAAAGGACATTCGACGACTCTCACTTCTATTGCCAGGACGAGTAACGGCGAACGAGCTTCGTGCGGAGCTCTCAGGGAGTCAGTCGCATGAAACTCGCAACGCCTAACCCATATGAAAGGTACCGAGTAAGGGTGTGGGTTTCTTTACTTTTTCGCTCGTTACCAAACTCCAGTGTGGTGACGCAATAGCTGGCGAAACTCTGTCTCGCCGCCGCGGTCCACGCCTGCCTGTAAGCCCGCGCCGGTTTACTCCAGCGGGTGGGCTTTGAGGAGTTCGGCGGGGGCCCAGAAGACGCCGCGGTCCTTGGTGGCTTCGCGGACTTTTTTGACGGTCGCGGGCAGTACAGGGGCGGCTTTGTTGCTCCAGGAGTTGCGGACGTAGGTGAGGACGCCGGCGACTTCCTCGTCGCTCAGAAGTGCGCCGAAGGGGGTCATGGGCGGGACGCCTTTAGAGGAGTCGTAGGTGACGCCTTTGACCTCGATCGGGCCCCAGAGGCCGTGGAGGACGAGTTTGATGAGGCGCTCTTCGCTGCCGGTGGCCCAAGGGCTGGCGTCGATGGGCGGATAGGTGGGCGCGAGACCGGCGCCGTTGGGCTGGTGGCAGGTGGCGCAGTGGCCATCGCGGACGAAGACGGCGGCTCCGAGGGTGTAGGATTTGGCGGCGTCGCCGGTGAGGTGGGCGGGGACGGTGACGGCGATCTTGGGCACTTCAGGGTTCGCGTCGGGGAGGGGCTGGCCCTGGCCTTTGGTGGGATCAGCCGGACCCCAATGGTGCTTCACAGTGGCAGCGTTGAGGGCGACGTGTTTGTCCGGGGAAGCGAGGAGGGCTTCGAGGAGCGGGAGGTCGCGGATGTTGTGGGCCTGGTGAAGCCAGAGGGCTTCGAGGAGCGGGAGGCCGTCCTCGGCTTTCTTCGGGTCGAATTGTTTGACCCATTTGTCGGTCGCGGCGATGACCTCTTTCGAGTCGCGCTCGCTGAGTTCCACGCGGGTGCGGTGGCGCACACCGTCGATGGGGTGCTTGAGGTTTTCGAGCAGTGCAGGGATGGGCTGGCCGTCGATGGCGACTTTCTTTTGCAGCGGGCGGTCTTTGTAAATGATCCGGTAGATGCGTCCGTGGATGTGGTCACGGTTGGGGTCGCGGATGTTGTGCTGCATGTGACCGATGATGGCGTTCTGCCAGTCGGAGAGGTAAAGCGCGCCGTCTTCGCCGAACACGGCGTCGGTGGGGCGGAAGTTTTTGTCTTCGCTCTTGATAAAGTCAGGAGTAGGCGTGCCCCAGACTTCGCCAAAGCCACGCTTCGGATTCTCAAAGCCTTCGCGGTGCATCTGGTAGCGTTTCACACCAAGGTAACCGATGGCGTTGCAGACGAGAAAATCCTGCTGGATGTCGTCGGGGAAGTTGGCGCTGGAAATGATGGCGTCGGCGGGCACGGGGCGAACTTCCTTGTTCACGAGCTGGTGCATTTTGAAGCCGTTGCCGTCCGGGCGGACCTGGAAGGAATTCCCACCGGTGCCGTCATTGGCGTAGTGGTAGCCCCAGCGGTCGAAGCTGATGCCGTGCGGGTTGGGGTCGTTTTGGGCGTGAAAGGCGATGGTGTAGCGGCGCGGGTCGAAGCGATACATGCCGGAGTTCTTGGGATAAATCGCCGGGCCCCACGGGTGCTCGTAGGCGTTCTGGAGAAAGATGCCGCTCTGCCAATAGATCCCGCCATCCGGGCCATAGATGAGGTTGTTCGCGGAGTGGTGCGTGTCCGCCGAGCCGATGCCCTGAAAGAGGACGATCCGCACATCGGCTTTATCGTCGCCATCGGTGTCCTTGAGGAAGATAATGTCGGGCTGCGAGGTGACGATGACGCCGCCGTTCCAGAACTCGAAGCCGAGGGGGTTATGCACTTTGGCAAACTCGGTGACCTTGTCCGCAACGCCGTCGCCATTGCTGTCGGTGAAAATGAGCAGGCTGTCGGTCATGGGCTTGAGCGGCTCCCATTTCGGATAGGTGTTCCAGCACGCGGCCCACAGGCGGCCTTTGGTATCCACCTGCATCTGCACGGGGTTGGCCATCTGGGGAAAGCGCTTTTCGTCGGCGAAAAGATTCACCACATAGCCTTCGGGGACTTTCAGTTTCGCCACGCCCTCCTCACCGCTGATGTATTCTTTTGGCGCGCCGATATTCGACGCCACCTCGAGGGGCGGCGCGACGTTGGCATCCGAAACGGTGTGGCTGCCGCCGCTCGCCACAGCCCAGATCTTCGGGTCGCGGTTCGCGGTCATCACGTCGAGCATCGTCATCTCGTGCTGGAGCACCACGGCGTTCGTCTGGCCGCCCACGAATTTCAACCCCGAGCGCCCGCCCCAGATGTCGTTGCTGTCCACGGCGCGGTAGCGGTTGTGCCAGTGCCAGTTTTTGTCGAGGACGGCCTGGCGTAGCGGTTCGAGGGACGGGCTGGAGGTGACGGGTTTGCCGGTGATCGCCGTGGCGATGATTTCGCCGATCTGGCGGTTGCCGTCGGGCAAAAGATGCACGCCATTGAGCGTCAGCGGCGTCTTCGCGGCCGAGTAGCGCGCCTGCGAGGTGGAGAAAAGGTCCACGAACGCGACCTGTTTTTCCTCGGCGACCTGTTTGATGGCACCGGTGTAAAGCGCCAGGTTCACGTTGTTCGCGACGCCGTTCGGGAGGTTCGGGGTCTTGCGGTTTTCGTGGGCGATCGGGGAGAAAAGGACGAACCGCGGGGCGGATTTGCCGTTGAACTGCTGGCCGCGGTACTTGTCGATCATCGCGCCGAGATCAGCCTTGAACTTTGCCACGCCGCCCTCGCCGGCGAAGGATTCGTTGTAGCCGAAATAGACGAAGATCACGTCCGCTTTGCATAGCGTGAGATACTCCTCAGGCTTCGGAAAACCCTGCTCCCGCGGGCGATTGGTGACGGTGTCGCCGACGATGGCCAGATTACGGAAGACGAGCTTCTTGTCGGCCAGCTTGCTCTGGATGAGCGTCTCCACCCAGCCGTCGTGCTGCATGCGATCGCCGAGCCCGTTGCCGATTTCGCAAATCACGTCGTGCTCCTGAAGCGGGAGCTGCGCGCGGCTGGTCGCGGTGCCGAGCGTCAGCGCGGTCAGCGCGGCGAGACAGATGGAGGGGAGGGTGCGGGTTGATTTCATAAAATGGGAGGCGGGAGTTACAGGCTTGGTCAGTTCGGTTGAAAGCCTCTTTTTCAGATTCTCTTAGAAATTTTCCGCCGCCCGATTCTTTTCCTCCCCCGTCGGACGCGCCCGCTTTCTTCCTCCGAAAAATCCGTCCAAGTTTCCGGCGCTCCCGCTGTTACCCTGATTCCAGACCCGATCGCCGGGAAACTCTGGCCCTCCACCTTGTAGCCGCAGACTCCAATCGCCACCGATCCAAACCATGAACTCCATCCCCACCACGGCCCCACTCCGCATCCTGGCTCTCGCCGCGATCTTCGGCGTCATCGCCACCGTCGTCCAGGCCGCGGCGCTGGAACTGCCGCGCGTCTTTGGCGACAACATGGTGGTGCAGCGCGACAAGCCGATCAACGTCTGGGGCTGGGGCAAGAGTGGCGATGCCGTGGCGGTAAGCTTCAATGGGCAAAGCGGCCAGGCGACGGTAGCCGCCGACGGCAGGTGGACCCTGCAACTGCCCGCGATGCCTTTTTCGGCAAAGCCGATGGAGTTCAAGGTCGAAAGCGCGGGCACCGCTTTGGTTTTCAAAAACGTGCTGATCGGCGATGTCTGGGTGTGCAGCGGCCAGAGCAATATGGAGTCCGATGCGGGAGGGATTATTGATTCTGATCTCGATCTGCCGCAGGCCGGGTTGCCAAATATCCGCTGCCTCACGCTGCCGCTGCGTTCGAGCCCGAAGCCGCTGGACAATTTTCCCATCGAGGAGCGCAACCCGTTTTATGTGGAGCTGAAGGGCGTGTGGAAGGTAAGCTCCCCGGAGGCGACGAAGAGCTTCACGGCGGTGGGGTATCACTTTGCGCGCATTGTTTCGGCGATCACCGGGGTGCCGATTGGGATCATTGATAACTCGTGGGGCGGCAGTGTGGTGGAGACGTGGGTGTCGCGGGCGACGCTGGAAAGCATCCCGGAGATGAAGATTCATCTCGAACACGACGACAAGGAGGCTGCGGCCTACAATCCCGCCGCTGAACTCGAAAGAAAGATGGGCGGCTGGAGACGCGCGGCGGAAAAGGCCAAGGCCGACGGGAAGCCCGAGCCGGAGAAGCCCGAGGTTCCGCAGACCTATACCTACCGGCAGGGTTTTCCCGGCGGATGTTTCAACGGCCTGATCGCGCCCATCCAGAAGTTCCAGATTAAAGGCGTGTTATTTTACCAGGGCGAAAACAACTGTGTCGGCGGGACGGCGCGGCCCAATCTTTACGTGAAGACTTATGCGGCGCTGATCCCGGACTGGCGCCAGGCTTTCAACGACCCGGAGTTGCCGTTCGGCATCATCCAGTTGTGTTCTTTCGGCGAACCGTGCGACGAAAACGAGCCGGAGGAAAACATGCTCTCAATGGCTTCCGGCGTCCGCGAGGCGCAGCTCAAGGCGCATCTCAAGACCAAGAACACCGGCCTTGTCCCGACCTATGACCTCGGCCATGTCCAGATGCACTCGCCGCTCAAGCGACCCATCGCCGAACGCGCCGCCCGCTGGGCGCTCGACACGGTCTATCACGTCCATGGCATCACCTACGAGTTGCCCATCATGGAGTCATGGAAAGTGGACGGCAGCCGCATTCTCCTGACCTTTGCCAAAGGGACGCATCCGAGTTCGCCCTACGGCATGCGGGTGCCGCCCAAGGGTTTTGTTATTGCTGGCAAGGACCGTCATTTTTACCCGGCGCGTCTGGAAAACGTCGCCGCCGACACCTTCGCCGTTTCCAGCGATTTCGTGCCGGAGCCGGCCGCTGCGCGTTACGCGTGGGGCGTGCATCCGGTTGGAAATTTCGGCAATCGTTCCGCGCCGGCGCCACCTTTCCGCACCGACGACTGGCCCGCATGGAACGACGCGCCGCTCGAACGCAACGGCCCCATCGAAGCCAACCCGGAAGTCCCCACCCGCGAAACCGCCGCCGCCCAAGCCCGGCAGCGCAAGACCGCAGCCGCGAAGAAAGTCCTGGAGGATGCGGACGCGCAGGAAAAGAGCCCCAAGAGCGAAAAGAAGCCGCAAAAACAAAAGCCCGGGAAAAAGACGGATGCGCCGATCCAGCCGGCTCAATAACTCACACCTAAGACTCAGCAACCACTTACCCATCCATGAAACTCGATCCAAACTCGCGCCGTCCGCTCATATTGCTGGCCGTTACCATACTTGGAATTGCTCCCGTCCCCTCAACCTTTGCCGCCAAGGAAAAACCACCTGTTTCCGATCTAACCCAAGGCGGTAAGCCGGACGACCACGACTGGAACCTCGGCCCCACCGGCCTGCGCGGCGCGATGTGGGCGTGGAAAATGGTGACCACCGACGCCCGCCAGATTGTCATCACGAAAGTGGACAAAGGTTCGCCCGCCGATGGGATTGTCCAGGAGGGCGACGTCATCCTCGGCACGGGCACGACCAAATTCACCAGCGATGCCCGCGTGGCCTTTGGCAACGCCATCACCGTTGCCGAGACCAAGGCCTCCGGCGGAAAGCTTCCGCTGCTGCTTTGGCGCAAGGGTAAGGAAATGGCCGTCACCGTGCCATTGAAAGTCATGGGCAGTTACAGCGCGCAGTGGCCTTTTGGCAACTGCGAGAAGTCCAAAAAGATCATCGAGATGGGGCTGCCGAATCTCGTGAAGAAGGTCGGCACCAGCATCCCGGACGAAGTGAACGCGCTGGCCCTGCTCGCCACCGGCGAAACGAAATACCTGCCACTCCTTGGCGAACTGGCGCACAAGGTCGGCCCGAAGGATCTGCAACTCGACGACGACCGCGGCATGGTCGCGTGGCATTGGGGCTACCATAACCTTTTCCTGACAGAGTACTTTCTCGCCACAGGCGATACCGAAGTTATCCCGGCGATCCGCACTTTCTCCCATGCCATCGCGCGCGGCCAGAGTGGCGTCGGCACCTGGGGCCACGGCATGGCCTGGCCCGAGGAAAACGGCGGCAAATACCACGGCCCGCTCGGCGGTTACGGCGCGCTGAACCAAGCCGGACTAATTTGCCAGTTGTCCATGGCACTCGCGGTAAAGTGCGGCGTGAAGGATGACGAAGTCACCAAGGCTCTTGCCGTGGGCAATCGGTTCTTCGAGTTCTATATCAACAAGGGCACCGTGCCCTACGGCGACCACAACCCCGGCTCCAACCACGCCGGCAACGGCAAGAACGGCAGCGCCGCTGTGATGTTCGACGTGCAGAACCGCACCGACGGCGCTTCCTTTTTCGGACGCATGGTCGTGGCCTCCTACGGCGAGCGCGAGATGGGTCACACGGGCAACTACTTCAGCTACCTCTGGGGCGCGCTCGGTGCGGCGCGTGTCGGTCCCGCAGCCACCTCGGCTTTTCTCAATGAAATGCGGTGGTATTACGAGCTGGCCCGCCACTGGGACGGCACCTTCTCTTATCAAGGAGTGGATAACAGCGACAAATACTACGGCTGGGACTGCACAGGTGCCTACCTGCTCGCCTACCTGCTGCCCGGCGAGAAACTTTTCATTACTGGCAAAGGCCGGCACAAGGAAGCGGAACTCACCAGCGCGGCGCTGGCCGACACCATCGAGGCTGGACGCGGCTTTGTCGTGCCAGAGGGGGGCATCACACCGTATCTCGCCAAGTCGAAGGAAGCCTTGCTCAAAGACCTGACCAGTTGGTCGCCCGCCGTGCGCGACCGTGCCAGCGAAGCCCTCGCCAAAAAGTCCGATGACGCCACCGTGCAGACCGTCATCCAGATGCTCTCGGCCAGGGAAGCCAACACCCGTTACGGTGCCTGCGTCGCCCTCGGCGCGATGAAGGCCGCCCCCGCCGTCCCCGCGCTCACCGAGGTGCTCAAGTCCACCGACGTCTGGCTGCGCATCCAGGCCATGTATGCCCTGTCCGCCATCGGCGATCCCGCGCGCCCGTCCGCCCCGAAATTGCTCGACCTCGCCGTGGCGTCCGACACCAACGATCCCCGTGAGTTCACCCAGCGCTACATTGGTTACTCCCTCTTCTATCCCGGCGGCGCGATGGGCAAGGCGGGGCTGTTTGCCAAATCCATCAAGGATCTCGACAAGAAGCAGCTCTACGCCGCCGTCGAGCGCATCCTCAAGAACGACGATGGTCGCGCCCGCGGCACCGTGACCTCCATCTACAAGCATCTCAATTACGAAGAAGTGAAGCCGCTCCTGCCGGCGATCTATCAGTCCATCGCCCATCAAGCACCCAGCGGCGAAATGTTCGCCAGCGGCGTCCGACTGCGCGGGCTGGAGTTACTCGCCGAGTATCGGATCAAGGAAGGCATGCCGCTGTGCATCGAGGTGATGGACATTGATAAGTGGGGCAAGAACGCCCGCATCCCGGCGGCCCTCAAAATCCTCGATAAATACGGAGCCGCCGCCAAGGCCGTCATCCCGCAACTCCGCGAACTGGAAAAGGAACTCCGCACCAAAAGGGAAAAGAGCATGGCCACCCACGCCGATAACGTGGCCGCGATGGTCAAAAGGCTCGAAGCCGCACCCGACGACACCCGCCCACTCAACACCCTGGGCTTTCCCATCGAACCCCCGGCGAAGAAGACCTTTGCCGCACCCAAGAACACGAAAAGCGCCGAGCAACCGGAGGATCCCTCCGACAACACCGACACCACAGGCAAAAAGGGCAAAGCCAGGAAAGGCAGGAAAGCCAAAGGCGAACCCGACACGAGCCCGGAAGTCGTCCCGGAAAACTAGGTCGCGGCGCAAAACTTCAGCCGGGAGGATGCTGTCGTCCACGCCCATCACAACGAAATGGGATCACCACTCAACACCATGTGCATGAATAGACCCGCCTTTCTTCTGGTCGGCTCATTCCTCACCACTGCGGCGATTTCCGCGCCGGTCCTGACACCGGACGCCTTCAAGCCCTACATCGAGAAGTTCAACGCGGAGGACACCGAGCTTTACGCCAACGCCTTCCCGAATGCCAGGGCTTGGGAGTTTCTCTCAGCAAACATCCCGCTGTTCCAGTGCCCCGATGAAGACATCGAACGCACTTACTATTTCCGCTGGTGGACCTACCGCAAACACCTCGCCAATACGCCGGACGGATGGGTCGTCACCGAATACATGCCGAAGGTTCCGTGGGCGTCGAAGCACAACACCATCGCCTGTCCCGCCGGGCATCATTTTTACGAAGGACGCTGGCTAGCCGATCCACAGTTCCTCGATAACTACGCGCTCTTCTGGTTCCGCAAAGGAGGTGCCCCGCGTTATTACAGTTTCTGGGCGGCGGATGCGATCTATGGCTATTCCCTGGTCAAAGGTAACAGGAGGCTGCCCGTGGAACTGCTCGACGATCTGGTCGCCAACTACGAGGAATGGGAGCAGACCCGCCTGACTTCCGACGGCTTGTTCTGGCAGATTGACGACCGCGACGGGATGGAGGTTTCCATCGGAAAAAGCGGCAAGCGGGCGACCATCAACAGTTACATGTTTGGCGACGCCACGGCCATTGCCCGCATCGCGGAACAGGCGGGGCGCAAGGACCTCGCCGCAAAATTCCAGACCAAGGCGAACCAGCTCCGCCAACTCGTCCAGACCAAACTCTGGGATGCAGATGCCAAGTTTTTCAAGACGCTGCAACAAAGCCCGGCGGAAGTGGTAACTCCAAAAAACTCGCGTGACGGCTCCGTGCCGCGCTTGCACTGGATGGACAACGAACACCGCGGGACGCTGGAGTGGGTGCAATACACTTTCGACAAGGCGCGCACTTTCGATGCGGCGGAAGTCTATTGGGTCGTGGACAAGAACTCGCTGCAGGAGCCGGCCTCGTGGCGCGTGCTGGCGCACAAGGGTGAGGAGTGGATTCCGGTGAAGCAGCACGGCATTTATGGCGTCGCGCTGGACACTTTCAACAAGGTGGCCTTTGAGCCGGTCGAGACGGACGCGCTACGCCTGGAAGTGCAGTCGGCGAAGGGCAAGTCGGGCGGCATCATCGAGTGGCGCGCCCTCGCCGCCGGAAAGAACCAGGCCGGCTCAGCCAGAATCACCAAATCGTTCGACATCAAAATGGGCCGCAACAACAGCGTGAAGGCCATCAACGACGGCGATGGTGCTTCCGACACGGCCGGCCTCGTGGATGTCCGCGAACTGCATGGGTTCACTCCGTGGTATTTCAATCTGCCGGAGTCCGGCAAAGGTTACGAGGTCGCTTGGAAACAGATGATGGACCCCAAAGGCTTCCTCGCACCCTTCGGCCCAACCACTGCCGAGCAGCGTCATGCGGGATTTAAGGTTTCCTACGAAGGACATGGCTGCCAGTGGAACGGCCCGAGCTGGCCTTTTGCGACCGCCGTGACGCTGACCGCCATGGCGAACGTCCTGCACAACTACCCGCAGGACGCCATCAGCAAGGATGACTACCTGCAATCTCTGAAGACTTATGCCTTGACCCATCGCCGGAAGCTCGACGACGGCCTGTTTCTGTCGTGGATTGACGAGGACATCGACCCATTCACCGGAGAATGGATTGCCCGCAAGCGCTGCGAGGAGCACAACGCGGAGTTGGTTGCAAAGGGTCAGCCCGAGAAGGTGCTCAAGGAACGAGGCCGGGATTACAACCATTCGACTTACTGTGACCTCGTCATCACCGGACTGGTCGGCTTGCGGCCGCGGGCCGACGACGTGGTGGAGGTCTATCCGCTGGTGCCGGCGGGCAAGTGGGACTGGTTCTGCCTCGACAAGGTTTCCTACCACGGTCGTGTCCTCACCATCCTCTGGGACAAGACCGGTGCGAAATACAGCAAGGGCAAGGGACTGCGCGTCTTTGCCGATGGCAAGGAAATCGCGCAATCCGAAACCCTTGCGAGGGTCATGGGAGCCCTTCCGAAACAGTAAGCATGCAAACCAATCGCGTCCTCGCGTTGCTATGGGTCTTTTGGTTGTCGGCGCACCCGCGGCTGTTCAGTGCGGATGAGTCCTTGGTCGCCGGTTCAAGGCGCGTGGTGTCAGCGCAAAAGGCCGTCTTTGGCTCGCTCCCAAAAGGCAAGCCAAGCAAAACGGTGGCGGACGGCCCGCTGCTGGGCAATGGCGACATGGGCGTCTGCATTGCGGGCATTGAGGCCGGACAGCGGTTCTGGCTTTGCAAAAACGATTTCTGGAAACTCGCCCACGATTACAAGACAGGGCCGGCAGGGCCGCGGGTTTTCGGCGGGCTGGACGTGACGTTTCCCGGCCTTCCGGGCGGTGCCAAAACGGAGCAACATTTCTACGACGCGGTGACTACCTCGAACTGGGCCGGGGATAAGAGCGGAGCCGGTGTGGAAGTGCGCTCGTGGGTGTCGGCGACCGAAAACATGCTCGTCGTGGAATTGACCGCTTCCGGAAGGGATGTGGATGCGGAGGTGAAGCTGTGGGTGCAGGAGGGCAACAACTCCGAGACACCCCAAGGCGGCCAAGGAGCAGTCCAGTGGGTCACGCGAAAATTTTCCAGGGATGTGGATATTTCCACCGAGGTGGCCTGCGCGATGAAACCACTCGGGGCCGGGGCCGCGACTTTCAAGCTCAAGGTCGGACAGTCGGTGACAATTCTCACGGCGATGCAAAGCGCCTTCAAAAGCCGGACGCCGCTGGACGATGTCCGGAAGCGGATGACCGGAATAGGCCCGGCGGATTTGGCTGATTTGCGAGCCAGGCACGCAGCGTGGTGGCGGGATTATTGGGCCAAATCCTACGTGGAAATTGGCGACCCCGTGCTGGAGCAGCGCTACTACCTGTCAAACTACGTGATGGCCTGCGCGAGTCGCGACCCGGAGTTTCCCCCGCCTCTGTTCGGCACATGGACTACGACGGACACACCGGGTTGGGAAGGCGACTATCATCTCAATTACAACCACATGGCCCCCTTCTACGGACTCTACTCGTCCAACCACATCGAGCAGGCCGACCCTTACCACGCTCCGATTCTGGATTTCCTGCCGCGTGCCCAGTGGTATGCGAAGAACGCCCAGAACGTGCGTGGCGCCTACTACCCGGTGGGGATCGGGCCGAAGGGCATTGAAATCACGCGGAACTACCCGGACGACGGTTACGCCCGTCCGCCGCATTTTGAAAAGGAAGGGCTCTTCTATTTCCAGCGAAGCAATGGAGCCTACTGCCTCGTGAACGTAGCGATGCGCTGGTATGCCACCTATGACAAGGATTACGCCAAGAAACTCTATCCGCTGGTGCGCGACATCGCGGAGTTCTGGGAGGATTACCTCAAGTTTGAAGAGGGCCGCTACGTCATCCACCGGGATTCCATCCACGAACGCTCCGGCAACGGCAACGACTTCAACTCCATCGTATCCCTCGCCCTCGTCCGCAATGCCCTCGAACTGGCCCTCGACATGAGCCACGCGCTGGGCACCGACACAAACCGCCATGAAAAATGGCAACACATCCTCGCCCATCTCAGCACCTGGACGTATCAGGAAATGTCTCTGCCGCGTGAAAAGAACGAGGACCGCAACATCGAAAAGCCCAAAGTGAAAGTTTTCCGCTACACCGAAAAAGGGACTCCCTGGTGGCGCAACAATACACTCGGTATCCAACACATCTATCCCGCCGGAGCCATCGGACTCGATAGCTCCAAGGAAGAGCTTGAGGTCTCACGCAACACGATTGACGTGCGGAACGGCTGGTTTGACGGGAACGGGATGAACAGCTTCTACCCGGCCGCCGTGCGAGTGGGCTACGACCCGGTGGTGATTATCGCCAAGCTGCGCGAAATGATAGAAACGAAAGCTGCGCCGAACGGCTTCATCCGCGGCAACCCGCACGGCTGCGAGAATTGCAGCATCGTCCCGAACACCATCAATGAAATGCTCTGCATGAGTCACAAGGGCGTGCTGCGCCTCTTCCCCGTCTGGCCGAAAAACAAGGACGCCCGCTTCGCCAACCTCCGCGCCTGGGGTGCATTTCTGGTCTCCGCCGAACTCAGAAGCGGAGAGATCCAATCCGTCGCGATCACCAGCGAACAAGGCCGGTCATGCACAATCCAAAACCCGTGGCCCGATCACAAAGTGACTGTTATCCGGGGAGACGGCAAAACCGAAACCGCGAGCGGCCCTCGATTCACGATTGAAACCAAGATCGGCGAAAAGGTTCTTTTTGCGCCGCAGTAAGGGATTTTCACCTCATCCAGCATCGAACTGCCCATCCCATGTTGCCAAAGCCCGCCATCATCTTTGCATCCATCATCGTGATGGTTGCCGCTCTGCACGCCGTGCCGCCTGCGATCAAGGACGACACTTTGAAGGGGATGGAAGGATTGGTGGCGGAACCTTTGATGGCTCCCAACTTTCTCCCCAACCGCATTATGGGTGTCGGAGTAGCGCCGGACGGCATGGTTTTCGTCACCGAAACCGGACGTTATGGCCATGAGGAAATCAGCATCCTCCAGTCCCCTTTCCTGCATGAAGCGGACATGGGATTCACGTCGGTGGCGCAGAAGAAAAAGTGGATTGAGGAGAACTACTCGCCGCAGATCGCCAAGTCCCAGAAGATGGCGGATTTTAATGGCGACGGGAAGATTGACGCCGCGGACTTAAAGGTGCGGACGGAGAAAATTCTCACACTCAAGGACACGGATGGCGATGGGCGCTTCGATGCCTCGACAACCTTTGCCGATGGCTTCAGTGACACTGTGACGGGATTGGCACATAGCGTGACGCCAATCGGCGGTTCGGTTTACACCACGATCATCCCCGATGTCTGGAAGCTGACCGACACGGACGGGGACGGGCGCGCGGACAAGAAGGAGATTCTCGTGCATGGGTTCGCCAACCACATCGGCTATGGCAACCACGACCTCCACTGCCTCGTACAGGGACTTGATGGAAAGATTTACTGGAGCATGGGCGACCGTGGTACGGACGTGGTGTCGAAGGAAGGCCACCACTTTGCCTATCCGCATACCGGGACGATTGTGCGGTGCAATCCGGATGGCAGCGAGTTCGAGGTCTTCGCGAGTGGACTGCGCAACTGTCAGGCGTTCGATTTCGACAATTTCGGAAACCTTATCGCCATTGATCACGATGCAGATTTTCAAGGCGAAAAGGAGCGACTTGTCTATATCCCGGAAGGCTCGGACTCAGGCTGGCGTTGTTATTACCAATACCGTCGGCTCACCGGCTATTACCGATCCGCTCCGCAGGGACTTTACAGTCCGTGGCTCGATGAAAAAATGTGGGTGCCGTTTTACAAGGGCCAGCCATCCCACATCCTGCCGCCCATCGAAAACAGTTGGAATGCGCCAGCCGCGTTTTCCTTTCAGCCAGGGACGGCGCTTGGCGGAAAGTATCGGGACCATTTTCTCCTCGGCGGGCTGGGCTCGATCCGGGCGTTCAAGATGGCTCCCGATGGTGCCACATTCAAACGCGAAGGTGAGGATCTCGTGGTGCAGGGGCTCAACCAGCAAGTACTCTCCTCCACCGTGGCTCCCGATGGCGCGATGTATTTCACGCTCTGGGATCCTCGTGGAGGATTGAGCAGCCTGTGGAGGCTGAAGGCCGCCGCGCCCGCCAGCACCAGCGCAGCGCAGACCAAAACCCTTCTGGCAAATGGGCTTAAAACGCAGGGCGTCGCGGAGTGCCTCGCGCTGTTGGATCACGAGGATCGGCGGGTGAGAATGGCGGCGCAGTTCGAGTTGGTTGCGCGTAAGGACACGGGGGCGCTGCAAGCTCTTGCGCTCGACGAAAAAGCCCATCTGCTGCCGCGTCTGCACAGCTTGTGGGCGCTCGGGCAGTTGAAGCACAAGGACGCCGGATTGCTGGCAAAACTTTGCGTCAGCCGTGACGCGGAGGTGCGCGCGCAGACGGCGCGATGGGCGGGCGATCTCGGCTTTGATCCCGATAACATCGTCCCCCGACTGCTCGCCGACACATCACCCCGGGTGCAACTCTTTGCGGCCATGAGTTGCGGGAAACTCAAGAGCCCCGGCACGCTCGGGGCGCTCACGGCGCTGCTTATTTCCGCGGATAACAAGGTGCCGGTTCTGCGTCACGCCGGCGTCTCGGGTCTGGTGGGTGTGGCCTCGGAAGATGAACTGCGGGCGTTTGCCACCCATCCGTCTGAAGCGATGCGCATCGCCGCACTCGTGGCGCTGCGCAGACTCGGGGCCACAGGCGGGATGATGGCGTTTCTCCACGACGCCTCCGCGCAAGTCCAGAGTGATGCCGTGCGCGGGATTTATGACGATGGGGACGCGGCCCGTTTCGCCAAGCATCCAAATGCTCTCGAAGGCATCGCTGCGAAACTCGACTCCCCACAACCTGCCGCAATCCACATTCGCGCCCTAGCGGCCAATCGCCGCCTCGGAACGGCAGTCGCGGCGAAGCGCATGGCCGCCTTTGTCGCAAACCCGGAGCAGGATTCCGCCCTGCGAGTCGCGGGACTCGACATGCTGTCCTCATGGTCGAAGCCACTCACGCTAGACCCGGTGGACGGTCGCCATTTTCCGGTGCCGGCATTCGATGCGAACACGCTGGCCGCCGGGCTCAGCGAAAAAGTCGTCAGCACATTGACGCACGACGCCGACATCACCGTCGCGAGACGGGCCATCGTGATCTTTTCCAAAATGCCTCCGTCCGAGAAAAATTGGACGCAGGCGGTGGGTCTCGTGCTCGACGAAAAGCTCGACGAAACGGTGCGCGAGGAGTGGCTCGATTACCTGCGTAAACAGGATGCAGAGAAGTTCGCCACCGTCGCCGTGCAATGCCTGTCCGCAAAATCCGCCCTGCTCCGCGAGTCGGCAGCGGCGCATTTGCTGGAACTCAAGCAAGGCGCACAGGAGGTGAAGGACTACCTACTGCGGACGCTCAAGGAGTTTCCCAGTCCGGGCGAATTTCAGAATGCGATGAAGCTGCTCTCCGGCATCCCTTCGCCCGAGCCGGTGATGCGCGGCTTGGTGAAAGAGCTGATCGCCGGGAAAGTCGCGCGCCCGGTCCAACTCGACATCCTCGAAGCCGCCAGCGGCATGGCCAAGCGCGACGACGATCTGCGCGTGCTACTGGATGAATACAGGGCGGCCATCAGCAAGCAGGGACCGCTAGCGGAATATAATGTCGCGCTGGAAGGCGGCAATGAGCGGGGCGGCAGAAACCTGTTCACAAACAATGCCGCGCTGGCCTGCTCAAAATGTCATGCCCTAAAGAAGGCGGACCAACAGGTCGGACCGTCGCTGGAAGGCATCGGCAAGCGCCAAACGGCGGCCTACCTTTTGGAGTCCATCATTGACCCACAGGCGAAAATCGTCCCTGGCTACGGCCTGGTGACTGTCGAGTTGAAGGATGGACGAAAAGTGACGGGCACTTTGATGGCAGAAACCGACAAAGGTCTAAGCGTGAAACTGACCGACGGCACCATCGAAAACTATGCTCCCTCCACCATCCAATCCAAAACCAAACCCATCGGAGCCATGCCCGAGGTGAAGGCGCTTTTGAACAAAAAGCAAATCAGGGACTTGGTCGCGTTTCTTCAATCGCTGTGAGGCCGATCCGAACCCGAGGAAGACAGTCGAAGGAACGTGGAAAAGTGGGTGCATGGGCCAATTCATTGACTTACTCCGCCGGCAAATGAAGTGAGATACGCGCAAGAGAAAAGGCAGAGGTCTTGGGAGTCGCTTCCCAAGGCGGGTGAGTGTTTGCATCGCGCGGGCGTGACCGACGGTGGCTCTAGGCGGTCCGGCGGAGGCCGAGGCGGCGGATATGGGCAAGCCGGGCGCACTGGGCGGGACCCGGTGGGCTCGGGGACGGTGAAGGAAGAAATGATGACAACGGGGCTTAGAGCAGACGGGAACGCGGCAGGCGGCTCATTATCCGGTCGTTGGTGACGGTGATCAGACCATTGGCCCGTAATCAATAGCAATCAGACGATCAATGACTCCCGGCTCCGGGGCTTCTTCCAAAGCGTCCAGCACCGTCTGGCCGTATTGGGGTTTGACGAGACCGCTGGTCAGCACGGAGACGAGCGCAGCGCGCGCCTCGTCCTTGGGCACCCCATAATGGTGCTGGACGGCGAAATAGCCTTCCGCGATGACGAGATTGGAGACCTCGATCTCGGCGGCCGCATCGTCGTGCAGGATTTTCTCCAACGCCGTCCGGGTCTGCTCATAATCCTTCGCCGGATCGCCGGTCAGCAAGCGCACGAATATGGAGGTATCAATCCCGTAGCGCGGCATAATCCTTGGGGGCATCGCGGAAGGTTCGTATATCGAATGATCCTTCCCCCCGCCGCAGCCTACCTTGGAGCGGAGCCAGACGGTCCCCGCGAATCCGAAATGGACGGATGAGCCACTCATCCGGCCCGCTGCCCGGCAGGATTTCCAGGCGTGCGCCCGGCTTCAGACGCATCGCCTCGCAGACTTCCGCGGGGAAAGTGGCCTGGCGTTTGGTGGTCAGGGTAATTTGCATGGTCGGCAGGTTAGACACCCCTTACCCGGTTGTCAAATTGAGTAAGACAAAGACACGTGCGGAAAGCGCCGAATCCGTCCCGGTAATCTTCAAAGCGTTTGAAGGCTTCCTGCAAATCGGCATCGGCTCCGGAAAGGAACTCGATGCACAGACTCATCGGGAGGCGAGAATGCGCGCCTTCACGTCCTCCCAGGCATGGACGTCATCCGGCTGCCGCCGGTAATGCTCCAAGCGCTCTTGCAGGAGCTTGATATGGTCCTCCCGTGACGGAAAGGCACTGGGTTGGGCGGCGAGCTCGTCCCAAAGTTCGCCGACAAGGATCAATTTCTCTCCCAATGAAAGGCTTTTTAGCTCAGGAATCGTTTCTGCAATCATGCGGGCATCGTCGGTTAGGTTAGCCGTTCACACTTGGTCAAAAGTGGTGGTTAGATGCTTGAAGAAGGGTGGAGCGACGAGATTTTCGTGAAAAGCAAGCGGCCCTGAGAATTGCTTCTCAGGGCCGGTGAATTTTCTAGCTTTGCGGGCGGTGACCCGCTGGGGCTTTAGGCAATGCGGCGGAAGCCCATCCGACGGAAACCGACCAGACCGAGCGCACCGACGAGCACCATGCCGAAGGCCGAAGGTTCAGGGACGGCGGCGGTGATGGTGACGGCAGTGGAATTTACGAGATACTCCGCAAAATTGGTGTTGCCATTTTTGGCGACACCGCCATCGACCCACACCGCCATAGTACCTCTATTTGCAACAGAAGTAACCACCGGCTTTACCCAATTCATATTGAGCGCCGTCGCATTGAACGCCGAGAGCGTCAAGGTGGCAGTACCCATCAGGAATTCAAAGCCACCGGCGATGGTATTGATCGTCGCACCGCCCGGAGCCGTTCCCGTGGAGTAGAAGGTGCCTGCTCCGCCAATCTGCTCTCCACCGCCGTTGGGATCTTTGCGGTATTTAATGTAGTTAGTGAGTAAGCTTGTCGATGTCGAGCCGACATCACCCACAGTGTCGGCAGTTAATTCTGCAGTAACACCCGCCACGTTTCCGTTGTTAAAAGGACTTGTCGCCGTAGAAGTGGACATCGCACCCGTGGCGCTGGCTGCGGGAGCCAGCGAGGAGGACATGATGGAACCACTTACGCTCTGAATGCCTGTCATGCCTGCGGCCCCGGTAACCTGTGCCCAAACCTGAAAAGTGATGGTGCCGCCCGCAGCTTCCATAGTCACGTTCTTACTATTCGTGAGAACCCCGGTACCAGTGACTCCAGAAGCCCTGAGATCCATGGTAAGCGTGGCGGAGGCTGTGGTTGCAGCCACGGCTAGAGCGGAAAGGCCGATCGCGAGATTTTTGGTGGCAGAGGATTTAATCGTCATATTATTGAGGTTGGAGGGTTGGAGGTTTTGATTTTGAAAGTTCGGATTAGTTGATCAAATTGGCTTGTGCATTTCAAATGGTGCGCTTCCGTTTCCGCATACCCAGAAGGCAGGTCGCTCCTGATAGCAGCAAGGCTAGCCCGGTCGGCTCGGGAACCACGCTCGCCCCAGAAATTTTGCCGCCGCCGGAAAATGCGGACAAGTCTGTCAGCAAGCCGTAAGGCTGAAAGCTCAGAACGTAGTCCAACAAGCCGTAGTCATCCGGCGTAATGAACCCATCGCCGTTCAAATCACCTTGGGCATTATAGCCAGCACTTAGATAGAAATCCATGAGACCGTAATCATCGGACGTCACCTGCCCATCACCGGTCAGGTCGCCAGAATAACTTACGCGCGATAGCACCTGATTGAAGTTGGTATCAGGGATCGTATCCAGATCGAGCGCTCCCGCCCATTTGGCATAGTTAAGTAGAGTATTGTCGTAAAGCATCACCGAAAGAACGCCGTTGATTCCAGCGTCCACTTGAACAGCCGGACTAGTAATACCCGTACCAAGCCAATCTCCACCATTATAACCAGTAGCGATATAGCCAGCGATGTTTGTAACATTAGTCGCCTGTGTTACCCCATCCGGCGCCTGCACGATCACACCCTGTAAGGCAGTGCTAGCCACACTCTGACCAACGTCACCGACAAGATAAGTTCCGGTTGGAACGATGGTAAACGAGCTGTATTTGTGGTAAGCCGCGTCAGCAGATGGCACCATTGCGACCGCTAAGGCTGCGAGCCCAGCACTTTTAACAATTCGAAGAGAGAGTGAGTTTTTCATTGGGTTGATGGTTTCCAAGGTAGGATGTGATTGGATTCTGAGTGGGATTGCGGAGGAATGTGGCAGGAGATTAAGCGGGAACGGAATGAGGTAAAGGGATTTTTTTGCTTTTTATCAACTTTTTTTCACAGCCCCGTTGCGAGGGGTGATTTTTGGGGTGTCCGAGGCCAGCGTGGAGAGAGAGAGCCGGAGACATTGAGGGAGGAGACGCATGGGCGGGAGGTTCGGAATGCCTAATAAGGTGGCAAGCGCCGGGTGAGGTGCAAGTAGTTTTTTCACAGCGGGCGGGGAAAATGCGGAAGGCGGAGTGCGGAAGGCGGAGTGCGGGAAACAGCCGATGGGGCGGGGATCAAGGTGGAGTAAGGGTTTGCGGGCGGCTGGGAGTTTTGGTTACGCAGCAATTTGAGGGTGAAAAATTCGGGTATGGTAAATGGAAAAATTGGCGGGGATCGGGCACGGAGGAAGCTTGATCGGGAGGTTTTCGGGATGCGGGCCGAACGGCGAATGGCGAATGGCGAATGGCGTATTTGTCGTGTCGCCGCGATCGTAGCCGGGCACTTCGGGGTCGATACGAAGGAAAAGGTTTCTGTCGCGTCGGGGACGACAGATGGGTTTGACCGCTTGGAATGCGTTCGGACGTCGCTACATGACGGTTTTTTCGCTCGTCCGTGGCCCGGCATTGAAATGCCGGGCTACGATCGTGGGGTCACTGCGCGTCGGGGGTTCGTTCGCGAACGGCGAGTGGGAGGTGCTCCGCACCGCCTCCGCCGACGGAAAGATGGAGGTCGTTGCCTTCCCGCCTCCGCCCACTCGGCTGTCTCGCGGACTCGGCTCGACTGCGCTCCGCAAAGCCTACGCTCCGCTCAGGATGACGGGTATTTTGGGAGGCGTGAGCAGGGAGAGGAGTTCGTCTGGGGAGGCAAGGCGCTCGGCGCGGGTAGCGAGGGTTTTGACTTTTACTTGCGGCCATTCGTCACCCACGAGGACGGCGTGGCGGGCACCGAGGTGTTCGGCGGTTTGGAATTGCTTGCCGAGCTTGGCGGTGGCGAGGGGAAAGTCGGCGCGCAGGCCGGCGTCGCGCAGGCGCTGGACGAGGGCGAGGGCCTCGGGGCGGCGGGTTTCGTGGGCGATGACGACATAGACATCGACGGCGCGCTCACGAGCGAGCCAGGCGTGGAGCTGCGCCTGGGCGGCGGGAACGTCGTGGATGAGATTCGCGAGGACCACGTCGCCCATGCCAAAGCCGAGGGCGGGAAGATCCGTCTGGCCGTCGCTCATGAGGCTGAGCAGCTTGTCGTAGCGGCCGCCGCCGGCGAGGGCGCGCTCATTTTTGCCGCGGTCGAAGACTTCAAAAACCACGCCGGTGTAGTAGGCGAGGCCGCGGACGATGGCGTAGTCAATTTCCACAAAGCCGCCGAGGCCGCGCGCGGTGAGGTCGGCAAGGATGGGGGCGAGTTCCGCAGTGGCCGCCTTGCTGTGCATGAAGGCCAGGACCTGCTGGGCGGTGAGGCCGAATTTGGCGAGGGCGGCGTCGGTCTTCTCGGGGGGGAGTCGCTCGGCTTTGTCCACGATTTGGAAAAATTCGTATTCATCCTCGGGACGTCCACCCACTTGGGCGAAGAACTCCTGCCAGGCGGTGCGGCTGCTGAGGCGGACGACGAAATCCCTTTCACCAAGGGCACAGGCGCGCAGCAGGTCGATGAGCACGGCGATGAGTTCCGCGTCCGCGGCGGGCGAGGCTTCGCCGATGATGTCGCAGTTGAGCTGGTAAAACTCGCGCAGCCGGCCGCGCTGCTGCTTTTCATAACGGAAAAACTGCGGCACGCAGAACCACTTGAGCGGCTTTTTGAAATCGCGTTCCCGCGCCGCGACCATGCGGGCGAGCGTGGGCGTCATCTCGGGGCGCATGGCCACATGTCGGTCGCCTTTGTCGGTGAAATCAAAGAGCTGGCCGACGAGTTCGCCGCCGCTTTTCTTTTCGTAGAGCGCCATCGGCTCCAGCACCGGCCCATCGTATTCCACAAATCCGTAACGCCGCGCGACGGTGCGCCACGTTTCGAGGATGTAATTCCGGCGTGCGCAGTCGTCGGGAAAAAAGTCGCGGAAACCGGGAAGCAATTGCATCCGGCGAGGAAAGCGGATGCACCGCCTCCGCGCCAAGGCGCAACTTCCGCAGGCTACGCGAAGTCGTTTTCCAGCACCACGCGGTAGCGGGCCTGGCCGCTGCGCAGGCGCTCGATGGCGTCGTTCACACGGGACATGGGAAATTTCTCGATGACCGGGGCGATGGCGTGGCGGGCGCAAAAGTCGAGCATGGTCGCGGTGGTGGCCGGGCTGCCGATGGGCGAGCCGGAGATGGAACGCTGGCGCATGATGAGCGAAAACGCGCCGACGGGGATGGGCGCGAGGACGGCACCTACGAGATGCAGCCGCCCGCGCGCAGCGAGGGTTTCGATGACGGCTGACCAGTCGAGCGGGACGGCGACGGTCGAGAGCACGAAGTCGAGCGATCCCGCGATTTTTTTCATGGCGGCGGAGTCGCGGGAGTTCACGACGTGGTGCGCGCCAAAGGCCAGCGCCTCGTCGCGCTTCGCCTCGCTGGAGGTGAAGGCGTGGACTTCGCAGCCCCATTTATTGAGAAACTGCAGCGCCATGTGCCCGAGGCCGCCAATGCCGATGACGCCAACGCGATCGGTGGGCCGCACACCACATTGCACGATGGGATTGAAGACAGTGACGCCGCCACAAAAGAGCGGCCCGGCGGCTTCGGCGGTGACGGCTTCCGGCACGGGCACGGCCCAGGCCCAATGACAGCGCACACGGTCGGCGAACCCGCCGTGGCGCTGCACGATGGTGGCCTCGCCGGTGGCGCAGAGATTGTGGTCGCCGGAAAGGCAGTCGTGGCAGGCCATGCAGCTCCCGGACTGCCAGCCGAGCCCGACTCGCTGACCCACGCGCACGCCTTTCACCTGCGGCCCGACGGCGGTGATGGTGCCGACGACCTCATGACCCGGCACGAGCGGAAAGGCGGTCATGCCCCACTCATTGTCGATCATGGAAAGGTCGGAGTGGCAGATGCCGCAATGGCTGACGGCGATTTCGACCTGCTCCGGGCCGAGCGGGCCGGGGTCGAACTCGAAAGGCTGGAGAGGCTGACCTTTGGCGGAGGTGGCGAAGGCGCGGATCGGTGTGCTCATGCGGGAGGCTTTACGGCACGACGGGGCCATTGGCCGCATCTAAAAGTGCGGGCGGGTGATCGCGATGCTGAAATCCTCGCCAGCGCGGCGTTCCTGCGGCACGAATCTGCGAATGCTCGAACCTCGCTCCGCCATGCTGCTCGCTGCCGCGGGGCTGGCGGCGGGGTTTGTGGATGCGATCGCGGGCGGCGGCGGGCTGCTCACGGTGCCGGCGCTGCTCTGGGCGGGGCTGCCGCCGCAGGTGGCGCTGGGCACGAACAAGCTGCAGTCCGTGTGCGGCACGGCGCTGGCGGCGGTGAGCTACGGGCGGGCGGGGCTTTTTTCCTGGCGTAAACTGGCGGGCGGGATCGCCATCGCGGCGTTGGCGGCGGCGGCGGGCGCGGCGGTGGTGCTGTTTGTTCCGGCGAAGGAGCTGGAGCGGTTCATCCCGGTGCTGCTGGTCGGGATCGCGGCGTACTTTTGGTGGAAGCCGGAGCTCGGTGCCGCCGCGCGTGCACCGCGAATGTCGGCGGCACGGTTCGCGTGGGTCTTCGGCGTCGGCCTCGGATTTTACGACGGCTTTTTCGGTCCCGGCGCCGGCTCGTTCTGGATGGTGGCGTGCGTGCTCCTCGGCGGGCTCGACCTGCGCTCGGCCGTGGGCCACACGAAGGTGATGAACCTCGCGAGCAACGCCGGTTCGCTGGTGGTCTTTCTGGCCTGCGGGCAGGTGCATTTCGAGATGGCGGCTGTGATGATCGCCGGTCAACTCATCGGCGCGCGACTCGGATCGGGGCTGGTCATCCGCCGCGGGGCGAAGCTGGTGCGACCGGTTTTTTTGCTCGTGGTGCTGGCGCTCGCCGCGCGGCTGCTGTGGCAGCAATGGGCGGCGGGCGGGCGCTAGGCGGGCGGTGGCGCGCCAAGCAGGATTTGGCGGCTCACTTCCGCGGCCAAAAGCGCCAGCCCACGTATCCGGCGACGACGCCCAAATAAAGGAGGCCGACTGCCGCGTAGATCTGAATGAAGAATTGCCAGGAATGCATGATGTGTTCGCCCAAGCATGACCTGCGAACCGCGCGTTTCTTAGACCGACGCGCCCGCGCATCTGCGCTTGACGCCATCCGGCCACACGCGCGAGATACCCACCTTCATCCCATGAAACTCCTCGCTCTTCTCACCGCACTCGCCGTCTCCGTCGCTCCCGCCTTTGCCGCCGATGCGGCGAAAAAGCACATCCTGCTGCTCGCGGGACGACCTTCCCACGGCCCGGGCGAACACGAGCACAATGCCGGCGTGCTGCTGCTGAAAAAGTGCCTCGATGAAAGCGGCCTCCCGGTCGAGACCACCGCACATCTCAATGCGGAGCCACCGAGCGCGGAGGAGCTGGCGCAGGCGGACACCATTCTTTTTTACGCCGACGGCGGCGGCGGACATCCGCTGCTCAAGGGCGATCTGCTCGCGCAGGTGGAGAAGGAGATGAAGCGCGGCGCGGGCTTCGTGTGCCTGCACTACGGCGTGGAGTTTCCGAAGGAAAAGGGCGGGCCGCAGGCGCTGGACTGGATGGGCGGATTTTTCGAGGCGAACTGGAGCGTGAACCCGCACTGGGTCGCGGACTTCAAGGAGCTGCCGAAGCACGCGATCAGCAATGGCGTGAAGCCGTTCTCGACCAATGACGAATGGTATTTCCACATGCGCTTTGCCGGCGCGGACAAGGGCCAGCTCACCCACGTGCTCACGGCCATCGCACCGGACAGCACGATGGCGCGCAAGGACGGTCCGCACGAGGGCAACCCGGCCGTGCGCGAGGAAGTGGCCGCAAAAAAACCGCAGACCACGGCGTGGGCGTTTGTGCGCACCGACGGCGGGCGCGGATTTGGCTTCACCGGCGGACACTTTCACAAAGGCTGGGGCAGCGACGATCAGCGCAAGCTCGTGCTCAACGCGATCGTCTGGACGGCCAAGGGCGAAGTCCCGACGGATGGCGTGCCGAGCAAGGTGAGCGAGGCCGACCTCGCGGCGAATCTCGACAAGAAAGGCAGGTAGGCCGCCTCGGGCAACGGGTGCCGGGCGCTACACCTGTTGTCGCGCCAGCCCGGCGAGCACCTCGGGGTAAAGGGCATGCTCGGCAACCTGGATGCGCGCGTGCAGCGTCTCGGGCGTGTCGCCAGCCAGCACCGGCACGGCGCGCTGGGCGATGATCTCGCCGGTGTCCATGCCCTCGTCCACGTAATGCACCGTGCAGCCCGTCTCCGGCGCGCCGGCGGCCAGCGCCTGCCGCCACGCTTCCAGGCCGGGAAACGCCGGGAGCAGCGAAGGATGGATATTGATGATGCGCCGCGGAAACGCCGCGAGCAGCGGCGGCTTGATCATTCGCATGTAGCCGGCCAGCACCACCCACTCCACGCCGGCGCCTTGCAGCAGTTCCACCACGCGCCGCTCGGCCTCGGGTTCGAGCTTCGTTTTGAACCGTCCCGGCTCCACAAACTCCGCGCGCAACCCGCGGCTCCGCGCGAGTTCCAGAATCCCCGCCGTGGCCACATCTGAAATCACCACGCGCACGTCCGCCGCGATTTCCCCGCGCCCGATGGCGTCCGCGATGGCGCGAAAATTCGATCCCTTTCCCGACCCCAGCACGCCCAGCCGCATCCGCTTCATCCTTCCTCCTTCATCCGCACCAAAGTTCCCGTCGTCGATTTCCCCGGCACCAGCGGCAGGATGCGAATTTCCGTGCCGACCTCCTCCAGCGCCGCGCGCTCTTCCGGATTCAGGCTGTCCACGGTGTAGTCCCCGCCTTTGGCGTAAAGATGCGGGCGAATGGCGCGGACGAGGTCCGTCACCCGCTCGGTGTGAAAGATCGTCACCGCTTCCACGCACCCGAGCGCCGCCAGCACCTCGGCGCGATCCTGCTCGGCATTGACCGGGCGCGACAGTCCCTTCAGCGCACGCACGCTGGCATCGCCGTTCACCGCCACGAGCAGCGCGTCGCCCAGCCCGCGCGCGGCTTCGAGATAGCGCACGTGACCGACGTGCAGCAGGTCGAAGCAGCCATTCGTGAAGACCAGCCGCCGGCCCCGCGCCGCGAGCTGATCGCGGAAATGGACAAGGTCGGCGACGGACTGGATTTTTTCCCGGCTCATGATCCCGGAGCCTACGCGGTCGGGTTTACGATGTGCAAGGGAGACCCCGCTTCCACCTTGCCATCCGAGAGGAATTTCGCAATATGCGCCGCCCTCCGGGCACCTAAACTCCAACCTCAATACCCAGAACTGTATGGAACCCAATCAACAATTTAAAAAGCTGTCCCCCACCGCTCGCGCCTTCTGCGGCATCGTGAGAAGCATTCGCACACTGCTTCTCGTTGTCTTCACACTCATCACGATTCCAGTCGCGAGCTACGCTCAAACCGATCGACCCAATCGAGAGCCCAGCGAGCAACGTCAATTGACTCCCGAAGAAATTGCCCGTCAACAAGCGGAAGCGGAAAAAGCCGCGGGCGCAGCCTGCGCCGTCTGCGGAGGCAGCATTGTTACGATCCTCGTGGTCGGTGTCGTGCTCTTAGCGCTCAACATTGCGCTGCTTGTATGGGTTGCTCGCGACGCCAAGAGTCGTGGAATGGACAGCTCCATTCTTTGGATGTTCCTAGTTATGTTCACTAGTTTCATCGGCCTCGTCATCTACATTTTTGCTCGTCCACAAGGCGAGTTGATTCAGTGCGCCCACTGTAAGGGTAAGCGTCTCAAAGTCAGCGCAACATGCCCACATTGCCAGCATGCTTGAGTCGCCCGCATGCTTGGCTCGCGGGCTTTGGATTACTCATCGCACTTGAATTGCTGGACATCTGTAGATCGCCAAATCGACAGGTTACGCCAAGAATTTACACAGGCGCGGTTTCCGTCTACCAATGGACTAAACCGCGGTTGGGTATCGACGGGTGCTGCCGTTTTTCGCCAAGTTGCTCCCACTACTCCCAAAGCGCCGTGCGAAAATATGGAATGCTCAAAGGATTAAAACTCACATTTGAACGAATAGACCGTTGTCGAACCAACATTCCATCTGGCACAAAAGATCCAGTCAAATAAGCCCGGTCTGCCATGCGCTTTTCACTCGCGCCCGTCCCTCCCGGACGGGCGCGGTTTTTTTCCGCGCTTGGCAGACGCGCGCACCCGGCTAGCGTCCGCGCCTTATGCACGATCCCCGCTTTGACAAACTGGCCCACGGCATCATCACCTTTTCCACCGCACTGAAAAAGGGCGAGACCGTCCTGATCGACGCGCACGACATCCCGCCGGAGATGACCATCGCGCTGATCCGCGCGGCGCGGGCCGTGGGCGCGGTGCCGCTGGTCCAGACACATCAGGCGCGGGTCTCGCGGGAGATGGCGCGCGGCGCGCAGGACGAGCAGCTCGAAATCCACGCCGGACTCCAGTTCGCGCTCATCAAGAAAATGGACGCCTACATCGCCATGCGCGGCGGCGACAACATCACCGAACTGAGCGACGTGCCGCCCGAGCGGATGAAGCTCGTCTCGAAACGCATGAAAGCCGTGCTCGACTGGCGCGTGAAAAAGACCCGCTGGTGTGTGCTGCGCTGGCCGTCGCCCTCCATGGCGCAGAGCGCCGGCATGAGCACCGAGGCGTTTGAGGAGTTCTATTTCAAAGTCTGCACCCTCGACTACGCGAAGATGGCCCCCGGCATGGCGGCGCTGGTCGCCGCGATGAAGACCACCGACCTCGTGGAGATCAAAGGCCCTGGCACCGACCTGCGCTTTTCCATCAAGGACATCCCCGCCCTCGGCAGCGGCGGCTGCTACAACGTCCCGGACGGCGAGGTTTTCACCGCGCCCGTGCGGAATTCCGTGCAGGGCCACATCACCTACAACGCGCCCACCGTCTATCAGGGCGTGGCCTTCGACAACGTGCGACTGGAGTTCAAGGACGGGAAGATCATCAAGGCCACCGCGAACAACACCGAGAAACTCAACGCGATCCTCGATAGCGACCCCGGCGCGCGCTACATCGGCGAGTTCGCCATCGCCTTCAATCCGCACATCATGCACCCGATGCGCGACATCCTTTTCGACGAAAAGATCAACGGCTCCTTCCACTTCACACCCGGCCAGTGCTACGAGCAGACGGAAAACGGCAACCGCTCGCAAGTCCACTGGGACCTCGTGAGCATCCAGCGCGAAGACTACGGCGGCGGCACCATGCACTTCGACGGAAAGCTCATCCGCGAAAACGGTCGTTTTGTCCCGAAGCCTCTCCAGGCCTTGAATCCCGAGCGGCTGAAGTAGTGGGCGCGGCGTTCGCGAGGTGCTTCTCGACAGCTACGATCTGCACGACTTCGCGCTCCTGCCCGTGAACTAAGCCCGGTGCGGCGTTGCGCTCAGCACGATGGGCGGGGGGTGCTCACGCTTCGGGTGGCGCTTCGCCGAGGAGACGCGTTTTCCGGCGGAGGGTGACGCGGTTCATTTTCGTTTCGCGGGCGAGAATCGTGGGCTTGCCATCAAAGTGCGCCAGAAGGTGGCGAAGGGCCATGGCTTCGAGAGCGTCGTGCATTTCGCGGTAGCAGGCTCCTTCGCGAAGCTTTTGCTGGAGCCAGGCCGCGAGCGCGGTTTCGAGCGGCTGGGCGGCGGATGACGGGACGCTTTCGGCGAGGTCGCGAAGATTGCGGGGGAGGTGCTGGGGCAGGATGACGCCGCCGTTCGAGACGGCGATGGCGTGTTCGAGGACGTTGCGGAGTTCGCGCACGTTGCCGGGCCAGTCGTGGCGCTGCAGCAGGGCGGCGGCGGTGGGGGAAAGCTGCGCATGGCGGTCGGGCGCGAGCGTGGCGAGGAAAGAGGCGGCGAGTGCCGGGAGGTCGTCCGCTCGCTCGTGGAGCGAAGGCAACGCGATTTCGAGAACGTGCAGCCGGTAGTAGAGATCCTCGCGGAAACGTCCGGCGCGGACTTCATCGCGGAGGTTTTTGTTGGTGGCGGTGATGAGACGCAAATCGACGCGGAGATCCTCGCGTCCGCCGATGCGGGTGAAGGTGCGCTCTTCCACGAAGCGCAGAAGTTTCGCCTGAATCGCGGGCGAGATGTCGGCAATTTCATCGAGGAAAAGTGTGCCTCCCTGAGCGCGCTCGATGTGCCCGGCGCGAGCCGTGCCGGCACCTGTGAAGGAGTTTTTCTCGTGTCCGAAAAGTTCGCTCTCCAGCAGCGTCTCGGGCAACGCGCTGCAATGCAGCGTGACAAAAGGCGCATCGCGCCGCGTGCTGTTGGCGTGGATGACGCGGGCGGTGAGCGTCTTGCCGGTGCCGGTGGGGCCGGTGATGAGCACGGGTGCGTCCGTGGCGCAGGCGTGGGCGATTTCCACAAAGCTGCGCTGCATGGCGGGAGCCGCGCCGACGAGCTGGGCGAGAGAGTCGCGCGGCGGCGCGGGCACGGACGGCGCGGCGCTGAGGAGCTGGCGGATGGTTTCCTGCACTTCGTGCAAATCGAGCGGCTTCACGAGGTAGGCGGCCGCGCCGAGTTTTTTGGCGGCGACGGCGTTGTCGAGATTGGCGTGCGCCGTGACGATGAGCGCGGGAAGTTGCGGCGCGTGGGCGCGGATGTGTTCGAGGACAATGAGGCCACTCATGTCGGGCAGCCCGATGTCGAGGACGGCGAGGGCGAAATCGCCGCGGGCCAGTTCATCGAGTGCGCGCTGGCCAGAGGAGCAGAGCTGGACTTCGCAACCGAGCCGGCGGCAAATGGCGGCGAGGGCGGCCGCGAGCGCGTGTTCGTCTTCGATGATGAGGATTGGCTTCATGGGAAAATTCGAAATCCGAATATCGAACTCCGAAAGAAATCTGAAAGGTGTGAAATGATGCAGGTCGGACGCCGCGTGCTCCGACGGTTTTCTGCATTACCCACTTTGGGAATTTGTTTCGGATTGCGATGTTCGAGTTTCGGATTTTTCCACCAAGAGCGGCAACTGCAGCGTGACGACGGCTCCGCCGTCCGGGGCATTGGCGACGACCAGCGCACCGCTGTGGGCTTTGAGGATTTCGGCGGTGACGCTGAGGCCGATGCCCATGCCGCCTTCCTTTTCGGAATAGAAAAGCTCGGTGTGCTGCGCGAGCGCGGGCGCGGAAAAACCCGCGCCGGTGTCGCGAAAAATCAGGCGCACGCTGTCGCCGCGCCAGCCGGTAATGGTGAGCGTGCCGCCGGAAGGCATGGCCTGGATGGCGTTGATGGCGATGTTGCCGACGGCCTGCGCGATGCGGCGGGCATCCACGCTGGCGCGCAGGCCGGGCGGAAGCTCGCTCTCGATCTTCACGCGCGCGTGCGCGGCTTGCGGAGCGAGAGCGCGGACGACACCCGCAACGATCTCGGCAAGGTCGGCGGGCGCAGTCTGGGGCGGAGCGGGGCGCGCGAGAAACATCCACTGGTTGACGAGGCCCTCGATCTTGGCGGTCTCACCGAGCAACACGGGCAGCGAGTCGCGGAGCACGGCGGTCTGCTCGCGGGCGTCGGCGGAATCAATGAGCTGCGCGTGAATGCGGATGGCGGAAAGCGGGTTGTGGATTTCGTGTGCGAGCCCGGTGGCCATGCGTCCGAGGAGAGCGAGCCGCTCGGAGCGTTCGCGGCGGGTGCGCTCCGCGCCGAGCTGGGCGCGCGTTTCAAGATAGGCCCGCGCGACCTGGCCGATCTCGTCGTTGCGTTCCGCACCCGGCAGCGAGGCTTCGGCATCGTCCTGGATGTGCGGCAGGCGCTGCGCGAGCAGGCGCAGCGGACGGACCAGCCCGCGCGCCAACGCCCACGCGAGGCCGATGGAGAAAAGCCAGAAAATGGCGAGCACGAGCAGCGTCTCCGGCTTGAGGAAGAAGCCGAGCGTCGGCTCGACACGGCGGACAAAAATCAAGCTCAGCCCTTTCTCCAACTCCACAGCGATGGCCTCGAAGTCTGCGCCGGCCTGCACGATCCCCTGCTCCGCCGTGAGATCGCCGAGCCGCGCGGCGTGCGCGGCGAGTTCGCCGCCGGGCACTGGCACGAAGCCGCCGTCCGCAGTCGGCGCGGCGCCGCCAGCCCCAGCGGCTGCCCGGCGAAAGAAAACGTCCATGCTCAGGACGCGACCGACGGATTCGGCCACGCGCTCATTGGCCGGGAGCTTGGCGCTGCGGATGAAGTCGGCGTTTGTCCGCGCGAGCGTGGCGAAGACAGTCTGCGACTCGCGCCGGGCCGTGGCGTGCAGCCAAAACGCGATGCCGGTGGAGCCCGCCACAACGAACAGAAACAGCGGAACGGCGAGGCGACGCCAGAGCGAGGATGATCGAGGTCGAGACATGCGAGGCGGCGGATACAATCTGTCCGCGCGGCTGGTTGACGAGGTTAAGTTTTGTCCGGCTGAAAACGAGGCGGTGCCACCGACCGGGCTGAGTTCGCCGCTCCGCAAAAAAAGCCAGAGGCTGGCGGATGCTGATGAACAGATGATTCAGGAGCAACCGCGCACTTTTCTCCCAACAAAAATAGCCGGTCGTGGCAGCAGCGGCATATCCGCTGCTAAAGGGGCGCGCGTCAGTTTAACCTCAACACCAACCACCATTCACATGATTCGTTCCAAACTCCCCTGCCTTGCGCTCACGCTCGCCGCTTTCGCCACCGCCTCGGCGGCCGACCCGGCGATCACGAGGCTACCCACCGTAACCTCCTCCTCCACGTCACTCGGCCTCGCGGAAGACCGCCCCGCCGATGATACCGGCCGCCCCGAATGGACCGGAGCCCGGCGTTTTCCGGGTACGCGCGTCTATATCCAAAAAGCCCCGTGGGAAGTCGGCGTCGAGTCGTGGTGGCGACTGAAGCACAAGCGCGACGGCTCCATCGCCCACCGCCTGCTCGAGGAAGTCGAGATCGGCCTTCCGGGCCGGGTGCAGCTCGACCTTTACACCGACATCGAGGGCAACGAGCAGGGACGCTTTCATTACCAGAGCTTCAATGTCGAAGTGCGTTGGGCACTCGCGGACTGGGGCAAAATCCCGGGCAACCCCACGCTCTACGCGGAATACAAATTTGCCGACCCGGATTGGGGGCCGGACGTGTATGAGTTCAAGCTGCTGCTCGGCGACCAGCTCGCGCCGCGCTGGCACTGGGGCGTGAACTTTGTCTGGGAAGCGGAGACCGGCGGCGAACGCGAACAGGAATTCCAAATCACGGGCGGACTGAGCTACACCCTGATCGACGGCAAGCTCGGGGTCGGCGTGGAGACGTTTTACGATCGCGATTCGGTGAAAGGTGCGCGCGGCGACGCGGTGGATATTTTCGCCTTCGGTCCGAGCATCCAATGGCGCGTGACCCCGAATCTTCATGTGGACTTGACCTGCCTGTTTGGGACAAACCGCGATTCCGAACGGCAGATCGGCTACCTCGTGATCGGCTACGATTTTGGCTCGGGCAAATCCGAGAAGCACGGCTACACGCCGATCAGCGGCCAGCGCAATTGAGCCGAGCCGCAGCGCTGGCAGACCGCGACCTCCAATGAAAACAAGCGGCGCGATCCCGGTCTCACTGGTGTTGCACGGCTTGGCGCTCGCGGCGGCGATCCAGTGGCAATCGACGCGCCCGCCGCCTCCGGCAGCGGGCGCGGGCGAGCCGGTGGCGGCGTTCAGCTTCGTGCCGCGAAACAGAACACCCGACGCTGCGCCGCCGACACCGACGTTGGACGTGCCCGAGTTTGTGCCGCCGGCCCCCGATCCTCCGGTCATTGCCACGACACAAATCACGGCACCGCCAACTCCCTCGGCTCCGGCGCCGGTGGCTCCTCGGCTGGTAGCGAAAGAAACCGCCCGCGCCAGCGGCGCCCGCCAGACCACTCGCGGAGCCGGTGGAGGAGGGAGCGGCCGGCTGATCGGCAAGAGCGAGGCCTTTCGCCCGCCGCTCTACCATCGATGCCCGGCACCAGCCTATCCGGCAGCGGCGCGCGCAAAAAAAATCGCCGGCGTGGTGCTGCTGCGCGTGGCGGTTTCGGAAAGCGGCGCGGTCGAGAACGTCAGCCTGCGCCGCAGTTCCGGCTCGGCGGCGCTCGACGAGGCCGCACTACAAGTCGTCCGCGGATGGAGCTTCCAGCCCGCACAACTCGGCGGCCGCGCGGTGGCGGCTTCAGTCGAGGTGCCGGTGCGCTTCGCGCTCACCTCGTAGATCGCGGATGCATACCGGGGACTGTCACTCGCTTTCCCACTCGTAGAGCCAGTAAGGCTGTCCGCAGCGCCAGCGCTCAATGTGCGGACCCGTGACCGTGGTGCGCCAGCCTTCGGGATATTTGGAAAGCTGCGCGTATGGAGCGGCGCTGCGTCGCTCGACGGCGGTGATGCGATAGCCGGCTTCAGTGCGTTTGATTTTACCTCGGGCGACCCACTCGGACATGACGCCGCCGCGATGATTGGTAACGCGGAGTTTGGTATAATCCCCGTGGTGCCCGCTGAAATCCCAGGTCGCACAACTGGCGAAAATGAGTGCGGCGAGCAGCGGGAGGAGGCGGCAAAACTTCATGGCGCAACTTGTCGAGCACCCCGCGCGACCTCAAGCGCAGAACCGCAGGAAAATGAAAACGCCTCTCCAGTTTTGGCCGGAGAGGCGCTTTCTCGTCTGGGGTGAACTAGTAGAAAGGTGTCGGACCGCACGAAAACGCGCAAGCGAAAATCTTAGAAGATTTCTCGGTGCTGCGGTGGCGGTGTCTGCTCTTATGGCAAATCCGTCGCGCCCATGAGGTAGCGGTCGCACTCGCGGGCGGCGCCGCGGCCTTCATTGAAGGCCCAGACGACGAGGCTCTGGCCGCGGCGACAGTCGCCGGCGGCGAAGACGCCGGGGAGGCTCGTGGTGTATTTTTCGTGCTCGGCTTTGACGTTGCTGCGGGCGTCGCGCTCGACGCCGAGGGCTTCGAGGAGCGGTTGCTCGGGGCCGAGGAAGCCCATGGCGAGGAGGACGAGTTGCGCGGGCAGAACCTTCTCGGTGCCGGGGACGTTTTTGGGAACGAACTGGCCCTTGTCGTTTTTGGACCACTCGACTTGCACGGTGTGGACAGCTTTGACGTGGCCATTTTCGTCACCCTCGAATTTCGTGGCGGTGGTGACGTAAACGCGGGGGTCGTCGCCGAACTTCGCCGCGGCTTCCTCCTGGCCGTAGTCCATTTTGTAAACCTTCGGCCACTCGGGCCACGGGTTGTCCTTCGCGCGATCCATCGGGGGCTTGGGCAAAATTTCGACCTGCACGAGCGATTTGCAGCCGTGCCGGATGGAGGTGCCGACGCAGTCCGTGCCGGTGTCGCCGCCGCCGATGATGACGACGTCCTTGCCTTCGGCAGTGATGAAGTTGCCGTTCTTGTGCTGATCCAAAACGGCGCGCGTATTGGCGGTGAGGAAGTCCATCGCGAAGTGGATGCCTTTGAGCGCGCGGCCTTCGATCGGGAGATCGCGCGGCTTGGTCGCACCGGTGCAGATGACGGTGGCGTCAAACTCGGCGGCGAGTTTCTCGGCGGGATAGTTCTTCCCGACCTCGGTGTTGCAGAGAAAGGTCACGCCCTCGTCTTCGAGCAGCTTGATGCGGCGGAGGACGACCTCGTTCTTATCGAGCTTCATGTTCGGGATGCCATACATGAGCAGTCCGCCCGGACGATCAGCGCGTTCAAAAACCGTGACGGTGTGGCCGGCTTTGTTGAGCTGCGCGGCGGCGCTCAGGCCAGCGGGGCCGGAGCCGATGACGGCAACCTTCTTGTCGGTGCGAATCTTCGGCGGCTGCGGCGTGACCCAGCCCTCGTCCCAGCCTTTATCGATGATTGAAACCTCGATGTTCTTGATCGTGACTGGCGGCGCGCTGATGCCGAGCACGCAGGATCCCTCGCACGGCGCGGGGCAGACGCGGCCCGTGAACTCGGGGAAATTGTTCGTCTTGTGCAGCCGCTCCAGCGCTTCCTTCCACAGGCCGCGATAGACGAGGTCGTTCCATTCCGGGATGAGGTTGTTGATCGGGCAGCCGCTCGCCATGCCGCTGATCAGCGTGCCGGTGTGGCAAAACGGGATGCCGCAATCCATGCAGCGCGCGCCTTGCGTGCGGAGTTTGTCCTCCGGGAGGTGCAAGTGAAACTCCTGCCAGTCGCGCGCGCGTTCCAGCGGTGCGCGGTCAGCGGGGATTTCGCGAAGATATTCGATGAAGCCGGTTGGTTTTCCCATTTTTGAAAATGACTAATGAAGGATGACGAATGACGAAGGAATGACGAAAGCAAAATGACGAAGCACGCGAAGTTCACGCGGCGATCCGCCTAAACTCGTCATTCGAGATTCGGCGCTCGTCATTCCCCCTAGCCTCCCCCGATGCGCGCGACGTCGCGGGCGTTGGCCTCGAAGGCGGCGTTGAGGGCGGCGTCGCCGCTGAGGCCGTCGGCCTGGGCTTTGGCGAGCGCTTGGAGCACGCGCTTGTAGTCCTTGGGCATGACCTTCACGAACTTCGGCACCATTTCGTCCCAGAGCGCGAGGACCTTGAAAGCCTTCTGGCTCTTGGTGAGATCGGCGTGGCGTTTGATGAGCTGGCGCAATTCCTCGGCCTCGGCGGCTTCGACTTTTTCGAGCCCGACCATCTGCTGGTTGCAGCGCGTGGCGAAGTCGCCCGCTTCGTCGAGGACGTAGGCCACGCCCCCGCTCATGCCGGCGGCGAAATTCCGTCCGGTCGCCCCGAGCACAACGACTCGGCCGCCGGTCATGTATTCGCAACCATGATCGCCGACGCCTTCGACGACGGTGTCCACGCCGGAGTTCCGGACCGCGAAACGCTCGCCCGCCATGCCGCGAATGAAGACTTCGCCCATCGTCGCGCCATAGAGCGCAACGTTGCCGATGATGATGTTGTCCTCCGCGACAAACGTGGATGCCGCGGGCGGGTAGATGATGATCCGTCCGCCGCTGAGGCCCTTGCCGACGTAGTCGTTGGCGTCGCCTTCGAGTTCGATGGTCACGCCCTTCGGGACGAAAGCGCCGAGGCTCTGGCCAGCACTGCCTTCAAACCGCAGATGCACGGTCCCGTTGGGCAGGCCCTGCGGATGGCGCTTTGTGATTTCATTGCCGAGAATGGTGCCGACGACGCGGTTGGTGTTTTTGATCGGCAGGTTCACGCTGACTTTTTCGCCCCGCTCGATGGCGGGCTGGCAAAGGCCGAGCAGGTCCGTGATGTCGAGCGCCTTGTCGAGGCCGTGGTCCTGGATGTCGGTGCAGTAGCGGCCGACTTCGGGGCCGGTAATCGGCGAGTAGAGGAGCTTCGAGAGGTCGATGCCTTTCGCTTTCCAATGCTCGACGGCGTGCTTCGGCTCGAGGGCGTCGGTGCGTCCGACCATTTCATTGATCGTGCGGAAACCAAGCTGGGCCATGATCTCGCGGACTTCCTGCGCGATGAACTTCATGAAGTTCACGGTGTGCTCGGGGTCGCCGGTGAAGTTTTTGCGCAGCACCGGATCCTGCGTGGCGACGCCGACCGGGCAGGTGTTGAGATGGCAGACGCGCATCATGATGCAGCCGAGCGTGACTAGCGGCGCGGTGGCGAAACCGAATTCCTCGGCACCCAGCAACGCGGCGATGACCACATCGCGACCGGTCTTGAGCTGGCCGTCCGTCTCGACCGCGATGCGGGAGCGGAGGTTGTTCAGCACGAGTGTCTGGTGCGTCTCGGCGAGGCCGAGTTCCCACGGCAGGCCAGCGTGTTTGATCGAAGTCTGCGGCGAGGCGCCGGTGCCGCCGTCGAAGCCCGCGATCAGCACCACGTCGGCGTGCGCTTTGGCCACGCCGGCGGCAATCGTGCCGACGCCAACCTCGCTGACCAGCTTCACGCTGATGCGCGCGGCGCGGTTCGCGTTTTTCAAATCGTGGATCAGCTCGGAGAGATCCTCGATCGAGTAGATGTCGTGGTGCGGCGGCGGCGAAATGAGACCGACGCCGGGTGTCGAGTGCCGCACCTTGGCGATCCACGGATACACCTTCGCGCCGGGAAGCTGACCTCCCTCGCCGGGCTTCGCGCCTTGCGCCATCTTGATTTGCAGCTCGCGGGCCTGCGTGAGGTAGAGGCTGGTCACACCGAACCGCCCGGACGCGACCTGCTTGATGGCACTGTTCTTCGAGTCGCCGCGGTCGTTCGTCCAAGTGTAGCGCGCGGGGTCTTCGCCTCCTTCACCGGTGTTCGATTTTCCGCCAATGCGGTTCATGGCGATGGCCAGCGCCTCGTGGGCTTCGCTGGAGATCGAGCCGTAGCTCATCGCGCCGGTTTTGAAGCGCCCGAGAATCGCGTCCACCGAATCGACTTCCTCGATCGGCACGGGCGTGCGCTTTTTGAAATCGAGCAGACCGCGCAGAGTGAAATGCGTTTTCCCCTGCTCGTTCACCAGCGCGGAGTATTGCTTGAAGGTGTCGAAATTCCCGGTGCGCACCGCTTTTTGCAGCGTGTGGATGACCTGCGGGCTGAACAGATGCCCCTCGCCTTCCTTGCGCCACTGGTAGTCGCCGCCCGCTTCGAGCGTCTGGCCGTTCACTTGCCGATCTGGGAACGCGTGGCTGTGCCGCATCAGCACTTCGCTCACGATGCCGGCAAGGTCCGCGCCTTCGATGCGGGTGGCCGTGCCGGTGAAGTAGCGGTCCACGACCGCCTGGTTTAGTCCCACGCACTCGAAAATCTGCGCGCCGCGATAGCTCTGAATCGTCGAGATGCCGATCTTCGACGCGACCTTCACGATGCCTTTGGTCGCCGCCTTCACGAAATTTTTGCACGCGGCCTTGTGATCCACGCCCACGAGCAGCCCCTGGCGGATCATGTCATCGAGCGTCTCAAAGGCGAGATACGGATTGATCGCCCCGCAGCCGTAACCGATGAGCGTGGAAAAGTGGTGCACCTCGCGCGGCTCGCCGGATTCCAGCACGAGGCCGACGCAGGTGCGTTTGCCCTCGCGGATCAGATGGTGATGCAGCCCGGCCACCGCGAGCAGCGGAGGAATGGCGGCGCTCTCCTTGTTCACGCCGCGGTCACTGAGGATGAGGATGTTCACCCCCGCGGCGATCGAGCGGTCGGCCTGCGCGCAGATCTCCGCCATCGCCTTTTCCAGACCGGCCGCGCCGAGCTTCGGGTCGAAAAGCGTCGGGATGGTCACGGCCTTGAACGCGCCCTCGGCCACGTGCTTCAGCTTCGCCAGTTCCTCGTTCGTGAGGATCGGGGATTTCAGCTCGATGAGGTGGCAGCTCTCAGGCGTGGGGTTCAGCAGATTGCGCTCGCTGCCGATGGTCGTCTCGGCGGAGGTCACGATCTCCTCGCGGATGCAATCGATGGGCGGATTCGTGACCTGCGCGAAGAGCTGCTTGAAGTAGTCGTAAAGCAGCTTCGACTTGTTTGAGAGCACCGCGAGCGGGATGTCCGTGCCCATTGAACCGGTCGCCTCCACGCCGTCCTTCGCCATCGGCAGGAGCAGCATGCGTTGGTCTTCAAAAGTGTAGCCAAACGCCTGCTGGCGCTGGAGCACGTTCGCGTGGTCGGGCAGCGGAATTTCCGGCGCGTCCTTGATCTTCGCGAGATCGACCATCTGCTCGTTGATCCACTGGCGATACGGCTGTTCGCCGGCGATGCGGTTTTTGATCTCGTCGTCCGCGACGATCCGCCCCGCGACCATGTCCACGAGGAACATGCGGCCCGGCTGCAGGCGCCCTTTGATCGCGATCCGCTCCGGCGCGATCGGCAGCACGCCCGCTTCCGAGCCCATGATCACGAGATCGTCCTTCGTCACGTAGTAGCGCGAAGGGCGCAGGCCGTTGCGGTCGAGCGTCGCGCCGATCATCGTGCCGTCGGTGAAAGCAACCGACGCCGGGCCGTCCCACGGTTCCATCAGGCAGGAGTGGTATTCGTAGAACGCCTTCTTCTCGTCGCTCATCGACTCGTGTCCCGCCCACGGCTCCGGGATCATCATCATCATCGCGTGCGGCAGCGAGCGCCCGCCCATGACGAGCAGCTCAAACACATTGTCGAACATCGCCGAGTCCGACCCGTTCGTGTTCACGATCGGCAGAATCTTCGGCAGATCGGAGCCGAAAAGCTCGCTCGCCAGCAGCCCCTGCCGCGCCTTCATCCAGTTCACATTGCCCCGCAGCGTGTTGATCTCGCCGTTATGCGCGATGTAGCGGTACGGGTGCGACCGCTCCCAGCTCGGGAAGGTATTTGTCGAAAACCGCGAGTGAACCAGTGCCAGCGCCGTGTCGAGATCGGGATCGGCCAGATCTTTGAAATAAGGCCCGAGCTGCATCGTATTCAGCATCCCTTTGTAAATGACCGTGCGGCACGAGAGGCTCGCCGCGTACCAAAAGTCGTCCACCTTCGCCGTGCGGATTTCCACGTGGGCACGTTTGCGGATGATGTAGAGCTGGCGCTCGAATGCCTGCTCGTCCGCGCAGTTCGCGCCGCGGGCGACGAACACCTGCCGCATGAACGGCTCGGCCCGCAGTGCGGTTGCCCCGAGCGAGGAATTGTCCGTCGGCAGATCCCGCCAGCCCAGCACCCTCTGCCCCTGCTCGGCCACGATTTTTTCAAAAAGCCGCGCGCTTTCCGCCCGCTCCGCCGCATCCGGCGACGAGAAAAACATCCCCACGCCATACTGCCCCGCCTCCGGCAGCGCGATGCCATTGGCCCCCGCGACCTTTCGCAAAAACTTGTGCGGCACCTGAATCAAAATGCCCGCGCCGTCACCCGTGTTCACCTCGCACCCGCACGCCCCGCGATGATCGAGATTCACCAGGATCGTCAGTGCCTGCTCCACGATCTCGTGCGAACGCTTTCCTTTCATCTGGCAAACAAACCCGACGCCGCACGCGTCATGTTCAAACTGCGGATCGTAAAGTCCCTGCTTTTCGGGAAAACCTTGGTTGGTCATTGTGTGGTGTGTCGTCTTGGAAAAAGTGCGCGTGTTAGATGGGGGAGCATTGCCCCCGCGTCAAGCGCGCCGGAGGAAATCACGGCAATCTTTGCGACGACGTTTCCCTCAAGTCCCCCACCCCATTATGAACGATTGATCACCGAGCGCCGTGATAGCGATCCACGGCGGGGTTTTCGATGGCGGTGATGCGTCCGCCGGGCCACGTCACGGTGAGGCGGCGCACTTTCTCCCGCAGGCCGAGGCCGAGGTGGAGCGTGGCGGGATGCTGAGTCGCGGGGGAGTCGCCGCTGACGTGGCAGGCGATGAAGGTGCGATCGTCGGTTTCGACGGTCAGCCGCGCGCCGAAAATGTTGGTGCCTTGCAGGTCCACGCCGATCCAGTGGTTCGCGCGCGCGGGTTCCCAGACGTTGCGCAGGCCGATGAGGCCGGGCGGAGCGTTGCGCGCGCCGGGGTGGTGCAGCATGCCGTTGGTCCCGCCGATGCGGCTGATGAGCAGGTCGCAGCGGCCGTCGCGGTCGAAGTCGGCGGCGACCACCTGACGGCAGTCGGCGGTGAAGCCGACATCGAGCAGGTAGCCAAGTTCGTCGAAGCCCTTCCCGTCGCGGTTCAGCAGCAGGCGGTTGGCCTGGAAGCCGTCCCACGACATGTCGTCGATGCCGGGGAGATTTTTGATGACCGCCTTCGTGAAATCACGGCCCGGCATCTGGCCGGCGAGGTAAATGTCCTTCGTCCAAAAATGCGTGCAGTAATCGCGCGTCGTGCGGCCGCTGATGTGGCCGTTGGCCACGTAAAGATCGCGATCACCGTCGTTTTCAAAATCGAAGCTCGCGCAGCCCCACGACCAGCCGGTGCGCGCAACCTCGTCCTTGAACGCCGGCTGGCGAAAACCGCCCTCGCTCGCGAGATACATGCGGTTGCCGTAGCCCATGACTTCGCGCATGCGGTTGTGCTCGGGAAAATCCCGCGGATCTGCTCCCATGCGCTGAAGTCGGCGCGCGGTGGTCGAGCCCATACCGGCGACGAAAAGGTCGAGGCGTCCGTCGCCGTCAAAGTCCGCCAGAGCGTGCGACATGCCGAAGGTGTGTGGCTCGTCGAGGCGCGCCGTCGCGTCGGTGAAATGGCCGTGGCCGTCGTTGCGAAAAAGGTCCGTGCCGGCGAAGTCGCTGACCACCATGAGGTCGAGCGCATGGTCGCCATCCAGATCGACAAACGACGCGCTGTAGGTGCGACGATGCGCCTTGGCGGCGAGCCCGGCGGCGGTGGTGGCGTCCGCGAAATGCGCGTGGCCGTCGTTCACCAGGAGCATGTTGCCGTGGCCGTCGTTCGCGTCCCAAAAAGGCGCGGGCATCTGGTCGCCCATCGGTTGCCGCCACTGGCCGAGGAAAACATCGAGATCGCCGTCTCCATCCACGTCGCCCGCCGTGAGACAGGTGGCCGCCACGAGCGGCACCGGCAGCGGCACGACTTCGCCTGGTCCGGGAAAATGCCCATCGGTCTCGCCGTGAAAGAACCACAGCTTTCCCCCCGCCACCGCCAGCACGTCCGTGACCGCATCGCCATCGAAGTCCCCGGCCAGCAGCACGCCCGCGGACTGCCCTTCCGGCAGCAGCGGCTCGGGCTCGAACTTCCAGCCGCCCCGGTTGCGGTAAAGCGTGTTCGCGTCACCCACGAGGATCTCCGGAAGGCCATCGCCATCCAGATCCACCACCGCGAGCGCACCGATTGCAGTCCGCCCCGCCCCGTCGGACGCCGGACCGTTGATGGAAAATCTCTGCTCAAACGCCCGCGCCCCGCCCCGCCGTGCGACCTCCAGCTTGCGCAGCGCGATGCGCCCCGCGCGCCACGTTTCACCCGGCAGCCAGTTCACCGCGACCTGCCCGAGCAGCCGCACCCGCTCCTGCTGTCCGGCCCGTTCCGCGTGCAGGCGAAAGCCGATCAGCGAACGATACACGCCCGGCTGCGGCTCCTCGAACGCCTCCTGATGCCAGTCCGTGTGCCGGATCGCGTAGCCCTCGCGGACGAACCCCTCCAGCAACTCCCGAATCCGCGCCGGCGAAGCCAGCTCCCCACCTTCCCGAAAATCCTGCAACGTGATCCCGTAGTCCGCCGCCCGCTCCCCCTGCGCCACGCCCATCTGGAACGTCTCCAACGGAATCTCCGCCAGCACCGCGAGCGGCTGCTCCGCCGCGTTCAGCCGATCCCACGCCGGGACGATGAACGCCTCCTCCGCCTGCCGCGCATTCAGCTCCAGCGCGAAACTCCCCGCCTCCAGCGTCGGTGCCGTAGGCACCGGCGGCGCACTCGCCACCGGCGGCGCCTTTTCACAACCCGCCAGCGCAAGCGCCAGCAGCAGCGCCGCTCCGCGTGGCCCATTGCCCAGCATCACCAGAGGCCCGCGCACGATACATGGCCGCGCGAGCGGCTAAAGTTTCCCGGCGATGAGTTGCTCCAGCTTCACGATGTCCGCGGCAAACTTGCGAATGCCCTCGGCCGTCTTCTCCGTCGCCATGGCGTCGTCATTCAGTAGGTAGCGGAAGGTCTTCTCGTCCAGCTTCAGCCGCTCGATGCTCGCACTGTGCGCCGCCGCAGCGTCGAGCTTGCGGGTCAGCGACTCGGTGCTGGCGGCCAGTTTGGCGAGCAGGTCCGGGCTGATCGTGAGGAGATCGCACCCGGCCAGCTCCACGATCTGCGAGGTGTTGCGGAAGCTCGCGCCCATGACCTCGGTCTTGTGGCCGAACTTTTTGTAGTAGTTGAAAATCGTCGTCACCGACTGCACGCCGGGATCCTCCGCGCCCGTGTAGTCGCGCTTCATCGCCGCCTTGTACCAGTCATAGATGCGCCCCACGAACGGCGAGATCAGTTGCGCGCCCGCCTCGGCACAGGCCACCGCCTGACAGAGCGAAAAGAGCAGCGTCAGATTGCAGTGAATGCCTTCCTTTTCCAGCACCTCGGCGGCGCGGATGCCCTCCCAGGTGGACGCGATCTTGATCAGCACGCGGTCGCGCGAAATGCCGATCTGCTCGTAAAGCCCGATCAAACGCCGGCCTTTTGCGATCGAGCCCTCCGTGTCGAACGAAAGGCGCGCATCGGTCTCCGTGGAAACGCGACCGGGCACAATCTGCAAAATCTGCGCGCCGAACGCGACGAGCACATGATCCATCACGTCCTCGATCTGCGCCGACTTCGCGAGCGCCGAACTCTTTCGATCCGACAACACCTTTTCCAAAATATAGGCGTAAGCCGGTTTCGTCGCTGCCTGCAGGATCAGCGAGGGATTCGTCGTCGCATCCTGCGGCTGAAATTCCCGCATCGACTCGAAATCGCCCGTATCGGCAACGACCGTGGTGAATTTCTTGAGTTGATCGAGCTGGCTCAGTTGGGCGGCGGTGGTGGCAGTGCTCATAGGGTGTGCAGTTTTAGTTGGAAAAAGGCCGCGCAAATTAGCGACGGACGGCCTCCGGGGCAATGGCGGAATCGGAGATTTGCTCCGGCAGACGAAATCTCAGGTCAACGAAGAAGCGAATCGCCTCACCGAGCAAGAGCGCATCGTGCTCGCCCATGTCCGCCCGACTCTACCGTAACCTTGCCGGGGCGGACGTGTCGCGGAAGAGCAGCTCCCCACTCAGCTCAGCGCCTGCGGTCCGGCGTTCGGCACGCCCGAGGGAGCGGCATCCCATTCCCCACGGCGGGGTGTCTTCGGCTGGCTCTTTTCTCGTTGGAAACGGAGTTGATTCACGGTTTGGCCGGGATGGCAACGGTGCCGGGAGCCTCGCCGAAGAAGATCAGGCGCAGGCTGTTTAAGACGACGATGAGGGTGCTGCCTTCGTGGCCGAGGACGCCGAGGGTGAGCGGGATTTTTTGGAAAAGGGCGAGGGTGACGAGGATGACGATGACGCCGAGGGAGATGGTGAGGTTCTGGCGGATGATGGCGCGGGCGCGGCGGCTCAGCTCGTAGGCAGCGACGAAGTTTTCCAGCCGGTCGTGCATGAGGACGACGGCGGCCTGCTCGAGCGCGGCGTCGCTGCCGCGTGCGCCCATGGCCACACCGACGTGGGCGGCGGCGAGGCTGGGGGCGTCGTTCACGCCGTCGCCGATCATGGCGGTGAGCTGGCCGTCCTTCGCGAGGCCCTCGATGATCGCGAGTTTCTGGTCGGGCTTGAGTTCGGCGCGCACGTCGTCGAGGCCGAGTTGGGTTTTGAGAAAATCCGCGGCGCTCTGTTTGTCTCCAGTGAGCACGAGGCAGCGGAGGCCGCGCCGGTGGAGCTGCTCGATGAGGCCGCGGGACTCGGGCCGGAGATCGTCGCGCAGCAGCAGGCGGCCGATGGTCGCGCCGTTCGCCACCCACACCTCGGACACGCCGAAGGCCGTCTCCGGCACGGCCGCGAGCGCGGCGTCCTCGTATTGCGCGATAACCCACTTGCGCCGACCGATCAGAACCGGTGCGCCCTCCAATCGCGCGCGGCTGCCCATGCCGGTCACGGCCTCGAAGTCCGTGACCTCCAGCACCGCGAGCTGCTCGCGTTTGCCGTGGCGCGTGACAGCGCGGGCGAGCGGATGGTTTGAGTGGAGATCGAGCGCGTAGGCGAGTTGCGCGACCTCACGTTCGTGGCCGGGCGGGAAGCTCTCGACTTTCTCCACGCGCAAGTCGCCGGTGGTGAGCGTGCCCGTTTTGTCCATCGCCACCACCTTCACCTCGGCGAGCTGCTCCACCGCCGCGCCACCGCGAAAAAGCACGCCGCGCCGCGCGCCCCACGCGATGGCGGCGAGGATGGCCGAGGGAATCGAAAGCACCAGCGCGCACGGCGACGCCACCACGAGCAGCGTCATCGCGTGGTAAAACGCGCTCACATTTCCCTCCACCGAGAGAAACGGGCGATGCCCAAAGCCGAGCCACCAGACGAAGAACATCACGAAGGTCAGCGCGAGGATGGCGTAGGTGTAGCGCGTGCCGAATTTGTCCGTGAAACGCTGCGCCGGCGCCTTGTTGCGCTGCGCGTTCTGGATGAGGTGGATGATCTTTTGCAGCGCGCTCTCCTGCGCCGGACGCGTGACCACAGCCTCGACTACGCCCCACAAATTCAAGGTGCCCGCGAGCAGGGCGTCGCCCACGCGCTTCTCCACCGGCACCGCCTCGCCAGTGAGGTTCGACTCGTCCGCGGCGGTCTCTCCCTTGGCGACTTCGGCATCCACGGGAAACTGCTCGCCCGGCTTGATCCGCAACCGCATGCCGGCCTGCAACTCCGCCACCGGCACGACGCGCTCGGTGCCCGCCGGATCGAGCACGGTGGCGGATTTCGGGGCGGAGTCGAAAAGCGAGCGAATCTCCCGCTGGGTGCGCTCCATGGCGAAATGCTCCAGCGCGCCGGAGAGCGAAAACAGGAAGAGCAGCCCCGAGCCTTCCGCCCATTCGCCGATCGCCGCCGCGCCCGCCGCCACCGCGAGCATCAGAAAATGCACGTCCACTTCCCGCTCCCGCAGTTTCTCCCAAACCTCGCCGACTGTGAACCACCCGCCCGCCACATACGCGCCGACGAAAAAGCCCAGCGACAACCCGGCGTGTGATCGCGTGAACCACCAGCCCGCGAGGCCGAAGAACAGGCACAACACGCTGGCGACGAGCTGTACTTTCCACTCGCCCTCGTGGTCATGATCGTGCCCCGGCTCGTGCAATTCCACGCCGCGCGGGGCCATGCGCGGCCACCAGCTGCGGCGCGGCGGGTGATCGTGGTCGGCGGATTCGCGGTGTTGGTGCATGAGGGGCGGCGCATTGTTTCGCATCGCGCCGGCGGTTTGTCAGCCTGCGAAGTGGGCAGCGGCAAGCGACGCGTCGTCTTCCGCAAGCAGCGTGTAGTGGCGGTTCGCGCGGCGTTCGAGTATGCGTTCGTCGTGATCATCTACTTCGTCGAAACGGAACCGGGGGAGCAGGAAATCTACGCACACGGCTTGGGCGCACACGATGTCCGCTTCGTGCCCACGCTCGCAGAGGTCGGCGAAGATGCGGAGATGCTCGCGCCGTTCATCAACGCGAAAGTCACCGCCGAGTTTCTCGCCACGCATCCGCGGCTGCGCTTCATCGCCACGCGCTCCACGGCCACGGATCATCTCGACATGCCCGCCTGCCGGGCACGCGGCATGACGGTGGCGCACGTCCCTTTTCACGCGGAAAAGACCGTGGCCGAGCATACCTTCGCGCTTCTTCTGGCGCTTTCGCGGCGGCTGCGCGAGGTCATGCTGGCTCCGAAAGGCGGGCGCTTTTCCTACGAATCCACGCGAGGCTTCGAACTGGCGGGGAAGACGCTTGGGATCATCGGTATGGGCCATGTCGGCCAGCGCGTGGCGCGGCTGGCGCAGGCTTTTGAAATGCATGTGCTGGCTCACGACGTGGCCCAACCAGCGGAGGTCGCCGCGGCGCTCGGCTTCACGTTTGTCCCGCTCGTCGAGCTGTTCGCGCATGCGGAGATCATCACGCTCCACGCGCCACTCACGCCAGCCACTTACCACCTCTTAAACCGCGAGACGCTCGCGCAATGCCAGCATGGCGTGCTCATCATCAACACCGCGCGCGGCTCGCTCCTCGACACGCAGGCGCTGCGCGAGGCGCTCGACTCCGGGCAGGTCGGCGGCGCGGGGCTCGATGTGCTGGAGGACGAACGGCTAATGCGCGCCCCGGCGTCGAAGATCATCGCGGCGGACATCGTCGCGCATCTTCGCTCGGAGGATTTCGCGAGCGACGCGCACGATGCCGACCGCGTCCGCGAACTCGAAGACCTGATGCTCGGCGACGCCGTGCTGGCGCGGCCGAATGTGGTCTGCACCCCGCACGTCGCCTTCAACAGCATCGAGGCCGTGGAGCGTCTTCAGCAGGTGACCGTGGAAAACCTCCTCGCCTTTGCCGAAGGCCGGCGCGCGCATCTGGTCGAGTAGGCGGAAGCCTACTGCTTCGGGATGATTCCCTTGCTCTCCAGCTTCTCGACTTTAGGCCGCACGACCGCTTGGCAATATGGGTTCTTGTTCCCGTTCAGCCGGTAGTAGTCCTGATGGCTCACCTCGGCCTTGTAGAAAACCTTCAACGGCTCGATCTGCGTCACAATCGGATCTTTCCAGTTCTTCTGCTCCTCGGCCTTCGACTTCTCCGCCGCAGCCTGTTGCGCCGGGTTGGCGTAAAAAATGATTGAGCGATAGCTGTCGCCCACGTCATGGCCCTGCCGGTTCAGCGTCGTGGGATCATGCGCGTGCCAGAGGACGTCGAGCAGCTTTTCGTAAGTGATTTTCTTCGGGTCAAAATCAATCTGCACCACCTCGGCGTGGCCCGTGGAATGCGAGCAGACTTCCTCATAAGTCGGGTTCTCCGTGCGCCCCCCTGCGTAACCCGAGGTCACGTCCTTCACCCCGTCGAGCCGCTCAAAGACGGCTTCTACACACCAGAAGCAGCCGCCGCCAAAGACGGCGCGTTCAAGACCGGGAGCAGGTTTCTCAGATGGCATGGATTTCAGTTTGTCGCCGGACTGGCCGACCAGTGCAAGCGCGGCGAGCGTAGCGGTGAACAGGATGAGGAGGCGAGCTTTCATGTGTTGATGGAAGTGGGAGCTAACAGACAGCCGCTAATTCCCAGCGTTCATTGGTGCCACAGCGAAACCGCTTCGTCCAACTCCGGCTCTCACGCCAGCAGCGCCCGCGTCACTTTCCCATGCACATCCGTGAGGCGAAAGTCGCGGCCCTGGGAACGGTAGGTGAGGTGCTCGTGGTCGAAGCCGAGGAGATGCAGGATGGTCGCCTGAATGTCGTAAACATGGAGCGGGTTCTCGACGATGTGGAAGCCGAGATCGTCGGTCGCGCCATAGGTCAGGCCCGCTTTCACCCCGCCACCGGCCATCCACATGGTGAAGGCCTGCGGATGATGATCGCGCCCACCGGAGCGGCCGAGCGCGGCGTTGTTTTCGACCATCGGGGTGCGACCGAATTCTCCGCCCCAGATGACGAGCGTGTCATCGAGCAGTCCGCGCTGTTTCAAATCCGTGACGAGCGCCGCGCTGGCCTGGTCGGTGGCACCGCAGTTCTTGCGGCTGTTCCCGATCACATCGCTGTGCGCGTCCCAGCCTTCGTGGTAAATGTTCACAAAGCGCACGCCGCGCTCGATCATCCGCCGCGCCAGCAGGCAGGCGCGGGCAAAGGACGGCTTGTCGGGATCGCAGCCGTAAAGGGCGATGGTTTCCTTGCTCTCGCTTTTCAGGTCCATCAACTCCGGCGCGGAGGTCTGGAGCTTGAAAGCCATTTCGTAATTCGCGAGGCGCGTGGCGATCTCCGGGTCGCCGTCGCGCGCCAGACGCTGCTGATTGAGCTTTCCGACGAGATCGAGCGTGTCGCGCTGGAGATGCGGGTCCACCCCGGCGGGGCTGGAAACATTGAGGATCGGGTCGCCCTGCGCGCGCAGCCGAACGCCGTTGTAGATCGTCGGCAAAAAGCCGCTCGACCACAACGCCGAGCCACCACTCAGGCCCGAACCTGTGCTCATCACCGCAAAGGCCGGCAACTCCTGCGTCTCCGCGCCGAGCCCGTAAAGCGCCCACGAACCGATGCTCGGCCGCCCCGGCTGTTGAAAGCCCGTGTTGAAAAGCAACTGCGCCGGAGCGTGGTTGAACTGGTCGGTACGGACCGATTTAATGAGGCAGACGTCATCCACGATTTTCGCCAGATGCGGCAGCATCTCCGACAGCTCCGCGCCGCTCTGCCCGTGCCGGGAAAACTTGAACCGCGGCCCCATCACCGCTGCATCCGGGCGGATGAACGCGTAACGCTGCCCGCCGATGACCGAAGGCGGCAGCGGCTGGCCTTCGAGTCTCGTCAGCTCCGGCTTGTAGTCGAAAAGATCGAGCTGGCTCGGCGCACCGCCCATGAACAGGTGAATGACGCGCTTCGCCTTCGCCGGAAAATGCGGCTGCCTCGGCGCGAGCAAGCCGTTCGCCCGCGCCGCCGGCGAAAACGCCTCGGTGAGCAAGGCCGCGAGCGCCATCTTCCCGAGCCCCACGCCGCAGTCGTGCAGGAAATGGCGGCGGGCGATGAGCGGCGGCACGGGTGAGTTCATAATTCGGAATCTGGCCGCTTCCGTTGCTTTTTCCACTCCTCAAATCGCTGACGCCATTCTTCGGGCGAGCCCCGTCCGCAAGCCGGGAAACACTTGCCCCTCAGCTTCCGAGCGGGACCGAGTCGCTAATGATCTCCATCACTCTCGCATAGCACTCCGGGCAAACCACCGGCTCGATTATCGGCAGCTCTGCTTCGCCGGTCAGGTGGAGGTATTCCATCGCCGCCTCCACTTCGAACCACTTGTCCACGCCCACGCTCACTTTGTCGCACCAACTGCAGACCATCAGGTGCCGCGCCGTCCGCGGAGTGTCTCGGTCAAACAGCCGCTGGGCGATTCGCGGCTTTGAGGCCAGCAGCACCGTCTTGAATTCGACGTTCCCATCCGCCAACAGCGTTACGGTCATCTCGATCAACCGGCGGCGTTCCGGCGCGTCGCAACGCAGCACGAGATCCGTCGTCGGCCCGGAACGCACGTGCGCCAGCACGGCCTCGTAAAGCTCCCGCGTCGGCTCATCGGTGATGAAATCCCACAGCGAGCGTCCCTTCACATACTCCGGCGTTAGACCATCGCCATGATTCTTCAGCGCGAAGTCCACCCATTCCGAACTGACCGTCAGCAAATGATCCTGTGGGTCGATGGTGTAGGAAATTTCGGTGAAATCTTGCGTGGCCATATTCCGGTTGGGTGATTCGTAACGACACCGAGGCTAGGAGTGGCCAGTGCCGCCTACAAGCACGGATCCAGAGGGCGGCACGCACCGCGCGAGTGAGACTCAGGTCGTTGACTTCGCCCGGGCGGCTTTTACGGTCTGCGCCCTTATGGCCGGACTCGTTATCAAACCCCGCTCACGCATTTTGCATGGCCACGATTGGCTATATTCGAGCGAGGTGCTGAAGGCGTTTGGCTCGCCGCAGGATGGCGATGTGGTGTCGCTGAAGGATGGGCAGGACCGGCTGCTGGGATCGGCGATTTTCAACAGCAAGTCGCAGATCGTCGCGCGCCGGTTTTCGCGGCAGCGGCAGGATCTCGACATGGAGTTTTTCACGCGGCGCATTCGGCTGGCGGTGGAGTATCGCGCGCGGCGCGGACTCGATCCGCGGCTGGCGCGAATGGTGTGGAGCGAAAGCGACGGGCTCCCGGGCTTGATCGTGGATCGCTACGGCGACCATCTCGTGCTGCAGACGCTGACGCTGGCGATGGACCAGCGGAAGGCGCTCATCGTGGACGCGCTGCGGGCGGTGCTGGAGCCGCGCTCGATCATCGAGCGCAACGACGCGCCGGTGCGCAAGGCGGAGGGACTGGAGTTGGTAACCGGCGTGCTTTTTGGCGAAGCACCCGGGCCGTTCGTGGTGAGCATCGCGGGACTGGAGTTTGAACTCGATTTGAGTCACGGGCAGAAGACCGGTTTCTACCTCGACCAAGTGCCGAACTACGCCGGGGTCGCAGCGCATGCGAAGGGACGCACGGTGCTGGACTGCTTCGCGAATCAGGGCGCCTTTGCGCTGGCCTGCGCGCAGGCCGGAGCCGCGAGCGTGCAGGCCGTGGAGGTGAGCGGCGAATGCGTGGATCTGGTGAAAAAGAACGCCGCCCGCAACGGCCTCGCGGTGGAGGCCCACGCGGCGAACGTCTTCGACTTTCTCCACGACCTGGAGCGGCAGAATGCGCGGTTTGATTTGATCATCCTCGATCCTCCGTCGTTCACGAAATCGAAAGGCAAGCTGGGCGACGCCATGCGCGGATATAAGGAAATCCACCTCCGCGCGCTGAAGCTGCTGAATCCCGATGGACTGCTGGCAACCTTCTGCTGCTCGCATCATGTGAGCCGGGAGATTTTTCTCGAAGTCATCAACGAGGCGGTGGTGGATGCGAAGAAATCGCTGCGGCAAATCGCGACGTTTTCGCAAGGTGCGGATCATCCGATCGTCACGACGCTTCCGGAGACGGAGTATTTGAAAGGCTGGCTGTTTGAGCTGATGCCGGGGAGGTGAAAGGAGAAACTCGAAATCCGAATATCGAGTTTTCCCCATGACTTCTCCGCGCTTCTTTCGCCTGCTCGTCTGGGTGCATTGGCGGAGCTTTCTCGCACGGATGCGCGGACTGCGGCGGGAGGCACCGCTGCTACCGGTGGTGCTCGGGGTGTTCGTGCTGTGCTATCTCGCGGTGGGTTACTGGCTGTTCCACTCGGGGCTGAATTACCTGCATCATTTTCCGCTCGTCGGCTCGCTACTTTCACAGCGCATCCTCTACCTGATCTTCGGTTTCTTTTTTGTGATGCTGGTTTTTTCCAACCTCATCATCGGCTACTCCACGCTCTTCAAGAGCCGCGAGACAACGTGGCTGCTCTCGCTCCCGGTGGCGCACCGGAACATTTACCGGTGGAAATTTCTGGAGGCGCTCGTGGTGTCGAGCTGGGCGCTGGTTTTTTTAAGCACGCCGCTGATGCTGGCCTACGGTCGCGTGCATGAAGTGCCCGCGGCATTCTACGCGCAGATCGCGGCGGCCTATCTGCCTTTTGTGGTGCTGCCGGCGCTGGCGGGTTCGTGGATCATCGTACTGCTCGTGCGAGTCCTCGCGCGGCGCTGGGTGAAAAGGACGGTGCTGCTGCTCGCGGTCGCGCTGGTGCTGCTGCTGGTTTTCGGGATCAAGCCGGTGACGGCCGCCGATGCCGCAGCGCAGCAGGATGTTTTGTCGTTCGATCAACTTCTGCGGCACACGCGGGTCAGCCTGAACCCATTTCTCCCGAGCGCGTGGCTCGCGCAGGCCGTGCTCTCTTGGAGCGAAGGCATCGGTCGGCAGGGCGCGTTCTTTTTCCTGCTGCTGCTCAGTCACGCACTCATGGGACTGCTCGTCGGGTTCGAGTGGGTGGGCCGACTTTTCTACGGGAGCTGGAGCATGGCGCTCAGCTCGCGGGCCGAGCGTTTCCAGCGCGAGGCGGAGGCCAAACGGACGCTCGAACGACGGCGCTCACTGCTCGAATGGGCCACCGATTGGCTGCGCCCGCTGTCGCCGCCGGCGGCGGCGTTGGTGCTGAAAGACGCGCGGCTTTTCTGGCGCGATCCGGCGCAGTGGATTCAGTTCATGATCTTCTTCGGGCTGCTCTGCATCTACGTGCTGAACCTCCGCAACGTGACCTTCAATTTTCAAAATCCGTTTTGGGAGACAATGATTTCGCACCTCAATCTGGCGGCGTCCGCGCTCACCCTTTCCACGCTGACCACGCGCTTCGTCTTCCCGCAGTTTTCGCTGGAGGGCCGCCGCCTCTGGATCCTCGGGCTCGCGCCTTTCGGTCTGCGCAAGGTGCTGCTGCAAAAATTTTGGATGAGCTGTCTCGGCTCGATGGCGATCACCGTGAGTCTGATGATTGTCTCCAGCGTGATGCTGCATCTCCCGTGGTCGCAGGTGGCGTTTTTCGCGGCGGCGATCGGACTGATGAGCGCGTCGCTGAGCGGGTTGGCCGTCGGACTCGGCGCGCTCTTTCCGAATTTCAAGGAGGACAACCCCAGCAAAATTGTGAGCGGCTTTGGCGGCACGCTCTGCCTCGTGGTGAGCTTTAGTTACATCGCCGCCTTCGTCGCCCTCACGGCGGTGCCGGACATTCGCCGCGTAGCCCCGCAGAGCGTGGCGCTTTCGGATGGTGCGACTCTGTCCGTCGCGGTCGTGCTCAGCCTCGGAGTTTTGCTTTTTCCGCTGCTCACCGCGATGCGGCGCGTGAAAAATCTGGAAATCTGAGCGCGGGATTCCTACGCTGCGCACATGTCTTCCCACGCGCGCTTCTCCTTCGGTTTGCTCCCCCTTTTTCTCGTCTGACGATCATGGCTAAACGCTCTAATCACCTCTCCCAAAATTTGGATCTGCCGCTCGAAGGCAGCGGCGAAAAAAAAGCCGCGGCTCGCGGAAAACCCGGTCGCGTCACCACGCTGCCGGACTCCCGGACCTACCATGTGGAACTGCCCAAAGCTGCGTTACCCACGCGCGCGGAGCGTCGCCAGGGGCGACTGCTATTTTTCCTGCTGCTCTTGGCGCTGATCGGCCTTTCCTACGCCCTCTACTACTCGCTCCAGCATGTGTAGGAGCGGTCAGCCGCCGCTGGCTAAAGGGACGCCGCGCGGGTGATCTCGTCGAGCTTGGCCTCGAGTTTCTCGACCAAGTGTTCCGCCTGCTCGCGCGCCCGGCGCTCTTCCATAAGGATTTCCTCGAGGTCGCGGATGCGCTGCTGCAGGTTCACCCGGATGCTCGTGCGCACAGGTGCCAGCGACACTTCCTCCTCGGGTTCCGGCGCGAGTCCGGGGATATCCTTGACCGCGTCACTCGATCCGTCACGGCAGTTCGTGATCGTCGTGTCGCCATTGATTTCGCCCATGAGCAAAAACTCGCGCACGGCACCGATGGTGGTCGGACCGTAAAATTGATCCGGGCTGACTTCGACCAGGTAATCCATCTGCAACTCGGGCAGCATCGGCGCTTTCAGCCACGTCTTTTCGTCTGTGGAAACCTTGTCCAGCGGCGAAACTTGGGCGTCCATGGCCCATTCGCGGAGTTGATCGAACGAGATTGGTCCAAAGACGGTGCCGTCGTCGTTTTTCATCAAGAACCAGTGATTAGAATTTTCCATATTAGGGGGTCGGGGGTTTTTCTGCGGTAGTTTCTGCGGGTGGAGCAGTGGGAGTCGAAGAAGCCGCGGGGGCCGGGACTTTCAGCGTCTGCCCGATCTGAAGTTTGCGGTCGTTGGTGTTCTTGTTCAGCTTCAGCAGATCGGCGAGCGGAACATTATACTGCTTGGCGATCCCGGTCAGTGTCTCCCCTTTGGCCACCACATGCGAAATCGGCGGCGGAACCGGCACGGCCTTGGGGGCTTCCGGTTCGGGAGCTGGCGCGGCAGGCTTGGTTTCGCGGGGAGCGGCGACCGTTTTCGGGGGGGCCACGGCGGGCGTCGGCGACGCAGGTTCCGGCGCGGGACGGGCGTCGGCGCGCTCTCTCATGACCTTTCCCAGCTCCGTGAGTTGCTGGCTGAGCGCATCAATCTTTTTAGTCTGCATCTGGAGGTCGCGGCGCAATTCGTGAACCTCCTGCGTGAGACCCGAATCGACCGCGTTCGCGGGAACCAACACGGTGCCCAGCGCAGTGGCGAAACATAAGGCGAGATGACGACGATTCATGTGAAACAACTCTCACCTTCGTCCGAAACTGGCAAGGCATCAGCGGGGGAAAAAACCCACAACTGTCCACGTTCTTGCCTTTCGCGACCCGGCCCGTATCGTTGCGGCATGTCTCACAGGACACCAGCGCCGCACCGTCCGCCTGGACGGGAGCAGGAAAACGCGGGCGGGCCAGCCGTTACCGGAGGCCACTATGGACGGCCCTGAACAACTCGATCTCTTTACGCGCAGCGCCGAGCCTGCTACTCCGTCCGCCCCGGAAATGAAGAACCACTCCACCGCGAAGCTCCGCCGCCACCGTTTTCTCGGGAAACTGGCGCGACCTTGGCGCGTGCAAAATGCCCTGCCCTGCGTGGGACTGGTGGTTCTGGCGGGTTGCCTGACATTCATCGTGGCCCCCGACGACGAGCCCTCCGCCGAAAGCCGCCTCGCCAGCACGCTCGGCTCGCTGCCCACGGTGGTCATCGATCCCGGCCACGGTGGCAACGACGACGGCGCTCGCAGCCACGGCCTGCGGGAAAAAGACCTCAGTCTGGACCTCGCCCTGCGCGTGGAAAAACTTCTGCGCTCCTACAGTTTTCCCGCCGTCCTGACCCGCCGCGAGGACACTTTCATGACGCTGCCCGAGCGCACCGCCGTCGCCAACCGGATTGAAAACGCCATTTTCGTCAGCCTTCATTTCAACCACTCGCGAGACAGCAGCGCCACGGGGGTGGAAACATTTTACGCCACCGAGAAAGTCCCACCGGAGAGCAGTTGGGCGTGGGTCGGTTTCGTATCCAAACCGGAGCCCGTCTCCACCGACATCGGTGCCGACCTCGCGGGCTATATCCAGACCGCGCTGGTCACTCGCACCAACGCCGCGAACCGCGGCATCAAACAGCGCGAACTTTACGTCGTACGCCACACCCGCTGCCCGGCGGTCCTCGTCGAGGGCGGCTTCCTGAACAACGTGCTCGACGCCCGGTTGATCGCCAACGGCGAATACCTCGACCGACTCGCCCAAGCCATTGTCGAAGGCGTGATCACCTATCAGAAAAACCGCCCGCCGCCCGTCGCGCCTCCGCCAAAGATCGCCGCGCATTGAATGATTGCGCGCCTTGCCGCGTCGGAATCCACCGCGATGAAAAAAACCCTCACCCTACTTCTCACACTGCTGCTCGCTGCCCCGCTTTTTGCCGACGAGTCGCTGCGCAGCGTGCAGGCGGAGTTGAAAAGTCAGGGCTTTTACTACGGCGACGCCACGGGCCAGACCTCGCCTGAAACCGCCGCCGCGCTCCGCCGCTACCAAATCCGTCACGGCCTAGAAGTCACCGGCACCGTGAACAAGGAAACCCTCGGCTCGCTCGGCCTCGGCCCCGCCGTCCGCACCGCCCCGCCCGCCGCCGCGCCGCGTCCCCCGCAAGCCACACCACCACCCGCTCCGAAACCCGAACCGCGTGCCCCGAAACCGCCGCCCGTCGAGGAGAGCGACCGCGAATTTCTCGAACGCGAACAAGCCCAGCGCCGCACTGCGCCGCCGCCGTCGTATCTTCCCCCGCCCCAGTCGCGCGATCCCGGCGTGATCCGTCCGCCCGCGCCCAGCGATCCTCCCGGCGACGATTTTCCCGTGCTTTTTGCCCACACGCCCTACGCCAGCGCCCCGCGGCAAGTGCAGCAACGCACCCTCCGCGACGCCCAGGCCACCCTCGCCAGCCGTGGCTTCTATCGCGACATCGTGGATGGCTACCCCGGCCCGGCCACGGAGGAAGCGCTGCTCTCCTATCAGCGCGCCCGCCGTCTTCCGCTCACGGGCCGCCTCGACCTCGAAACCCTCTCCTCTCTCCGTCTCCTCCCTTCCCGCAATTTCACCCGCGAGCCCGCCTCGCCTCCCACGCAGCGCGTCTATCGCGGCATCTGGGTGAATTAGCGCGCGACCTTTTCCACGCTGCGCCCCGGCGCGCTGGCGCGCTGGCGAAAGAGGATATCCACAACGTTGCGGATGTATTGCTCGTCGGGCATGGCGTCGGTGGCTTCGGGCGGGAAATTGGTGAGCGTTTTAAAATGCTCGGCGAGATCGGCGAAAAGGCGGACGCGAGCGTCGGGTTCGAGATCATCACGGCGGACGAGCGCCTGGAGGGCGAGGCGGGCTTCCTCGGGCGTGGCGCGCTGGCGGAGCCGGGCTTCGAGGTGCGGAAACTGTCGGAACGAATTGAATTTTCCCGCGAGGAGCTGATCGAGATCCGGCTCGGCGTGTTTCGGAATGTGGACGACCACGGTATTCGCCGCGAGATCGCCGAGCCGCTGCGCGCGCTGGCTCAGCACAGTGGCGAGGCCGCCCACAAGGTAGAAAAATGGCAGCATATCCGCAGCACGCAGCAGATTGCGCATCAGAATTTGGTGAGGCTGCAGCCGCAGCCCCTGCGCATCCATCACCCGCAGGCGCATGATCCTTTTGCCCACGGTCTGCCCGCGCCAGGCCCACTCCGTGACCACGCCGTAGCCGATGGAAACGATGAAATAGGAGATCGTGGAAAGCGCGCCCGCGATGTCGCGGCTGACGATGCTGAGCACGGCGAAGACCCTGCCCATCGCCAGCACCAACGCGAGGATCACCGCGAGATCCACGCTCCACGCCATGCAGCGCGCGACAGGGCCGGCGAGCGGGTAGGAGAAAGCGATGCCTTCCGGCGTGCGGATGCGCAGTTCGGATTTCACGCCCGCACCTCCGCCGCGCCGGCCGCGTCCGCATTCTTCCGACCTGAGCTGAGGAACCAGACCAGCACTGCCAATTCCACGCAGCCAAAAGCGATTTTCACAGCGTACGGGATGACTGGCTGGTGATATTGCGAGAGGAAGGATTCCACAAATCCCGCCCACACCAGCATCACCGCGACACCGCCGATGAGCGTGGCGAGATCGGGGCCGAGCGCACGCAGCCGCGCGGTCAGCGGCGCGCGGTCACCGTGGCCGACGAGGGCTTTGCCGAGCAGCAACCCGCCCTGGCCGGCGATGAGAATGGCGGGAATCTCGATGACGCCGTGCGGCAGCAGCCAGCCGGCGAGGAAGACGCCCTGGCCCGCGCGAATGTAGTCGAGCCCGATGAGGCCGACGATCACGCCGTTGTAGAAAAGCAGGATGATCGTTCCGATGCCGTAGGTCAGGCCGAGCGCGACCGCCTTGATGGAGACGCCGATGTTGTTGGCCATGAGATGGCTGGCGAAGCTCGCGTGGACCTCCGAGACGCGATTTTTTTTGCCTGATTCCTCCTCCGCCACGCGTTGCGCAGGATCGCCAAGATGGTTGGCAAACATCTCGGGCATGATGGCCTCCTTGGCCTCGTCATCGAGCAGCACCGCGAAGCCGCCAAAGAGTACACCGACGATCGTGATGATCCACGAGACGTGGAACGCGCCAAGATGCCGGCGAAACACGCGCGGAAACTCCGCGAAGAACCATTGCGCGGGCCGGAAACGGCGTCCGCGTTCGCGGGTCTCGTGGATCTCGGCGTAGGCGCGCGCGGTGAGCGCTTCGAGGTAGTGCCGCAGCTCGGGCTCGGACGCGAAGGTGGCGATGCGGGCGAGGTCGGCGGAGATTTTCTGGTAGAGAAAGTGGAAGCGCTTCGCCTCATCGAGCGTGAGCGCGCGGCCCGGCTCGGCCTGGAGCCGGTCGAGGACTTTTTCCAGCTCCGTCCACGACGGCCGCTCGGCGGTTATGAAGCGCGGGAGGTCGATGATCATGGGAAAATGACGAAGGACGAAGGTGTGAGTGCGGGCGCGGGTGCGGAATGATTCATTCGGGTTTCAGACTTCGACAACCGTCATCCGTTATTACAGAAGCTGCCTCCGCTTCACCTCCGCGTGCTGCCCGATTACTTGCGCGACCACCTTTTCCGGATTGAGCAGAGCGAAGCGCACGCCGCGCCGTTTGAGCACTTTTTCGAGTTCGCGCAGGCTGTGCCATTGCAGGTGGCCGCCGAGGTGGCGGTAGAGATCGTCGAGGCCCGTCACCGCCGCATCGCTGAAGACAGGCTGTGCGCCGGGCGGCTGGAGCATGTCCACGATGAGCAAATGCTGACGGCTGATCAGTTCGCTGGCCTTGGCGAAGCTCTCCGCGAGCATCGGGTCATCGAGCGCTGTGAGGAAAATGAGCAGCGCGCGTTTGCGCAGCCGCAATCGGATGAACGAGCACAACTCCTCGAAGTCCGGCGCAACGCTCTGCGGCTGCAACGCGTAGAGCCGATCGCGGCAGGCGTCGTAGTGTGCCTGACCGCTTTTCGCGCGGACGAAACTGAGCACGCGGTCGCTGAAGGTCAGCAGCCCGAACTGATCGCCCTGCTGCTCCGCCGCGAGGCCGAGGATGAGCGCGGCGGTGACGTAGCGTTCGAGCACGGTGTCGTGCGTGGCGGCGCTGGCCGGAGCACCAGCCACCGGGCGCCCGCTGAGCCGCGAGGCGTCCACGATCACATAAACTTCCTGGGTGCGCTCAACTTGAAAAACCTTCGTCACCGGATGGCCGCGTTTGGCCGAGGCTTTCCAGTGAATTTCGTCGTAGCTGTCGCCGGGGACATACATGCGCAGCTTTTCAAAATCGCGCCCCTGCCCCACCGCACGCTGAGTTTGCGTGCCGAGCTGGCCGCGTTTGAGGAAGATGGCGGCCACATTTTTCCGCTCGTCGAAAAGATTGGGATACACGCGCAGCTCGGAACGCACGGCCTGGCTTTCTCGCACGCTCCAAAAGCCGAAGGGCGACGACGCCTCCAGATACGCGCGCTCGAGAAAATACTGCCCGCGCCGGGCCGGGGTCGCGGCCCAAGCGAGGCTGGAGACGAGCGCGCCAGCGGGCAGCAGCGTCTCGCGCTCGTCGCTCGCCGCGGCGATTTCATTGGGAAAGGCGAAGCCGAGGCGCAGCAGACGCGCGTCCTCCGCCTCATTGCGGATGCGCACCTCGATGGTTCCAGGTCGATCCTTCTGCAACCGCACGATCTCCGGCAAAACCACCGTCACGCCGGCGAGCCGCCCGCGTGCGGCGAGGGCATCGTAAATCACCACCAGCGCCAGCCCGCCGATGAACAGCCCCGCCACCGCCGCCACCGGCGGCAGCGTCGCGGCCACCGTCGCGCACGGGAGCACGATGAGGGCGATCCAGACGAGGAGCCGGGTGCGGGGGACGATCATGGGGAAAATCCGAAATCCGAATATCGAAATCCGAAGAAGGTGGAAGGGAGAAACCGACTTCGTTCGGATGCCTCACTTTGGCGGAAAATGGCTCCGAGAATGTTCATCAATTCCTGGACTTCCTGACAGAGTCGCTCCTGCCTGGCCCGAGCTTCCGGGCGGCCCTCGGTGTCGAGCAGACGCAGCCAGAGCCGACTCTCCTTGGCTTCTTTCCGCCCGATCTTGATCCGCATCCGAAAGTCTTTTTTGCTTAACGCCTCATTCGCCTCTATGTAGTTCGCCGCCCCGGAACCGGAGGACCGCACGACCTGCCTGGCGTCCTCCATATTCCCAATCGTGCGCTCCAGCAGCTTGATGAAAGCGCGCACCTCCCGAGCGAACGCAAACGTGCGTTCTTCGAAGTCGAAAGGTTTGTTTTCCCCGCTTTCAGGCATTTCGAATTTCCTTCGGATTTCGATATTCGGATTTCGGACTTTTCAGCGCGGCACAGCCACTTGTTCCAAAATCTTTCCGATCACTTCCGCGATCGTCACGCCCTCGATTTCATACTCGGGCCGCAGCACGATGCGGTGGCCGAGTACGGGTTCGGTCATGGCACGCACATCGTCCGGTGTGACGAAATCGCGACCACCGAGGGCGGCGTTGGCGCGGCTCGCGAGGAGCAGCGCCTGGGTGGCGCGCGGGCCGGCACCCACGAGGACGGTGTCGTTTTCACGGGTGGCGCGGACCACGTCTACGACGTAGCCGGTGAGTTCTTCACGGACGGTTACGCCCTCGAGGGCGTGGCGGAGCTGGGCGAGATCGGCGGCGGAGATCACGGCCTGGACTTCACCGGCGGCGAGCGCTTGCTCCGGCGAGTGTGTGCCGAGCATGCGATGCGCGAGTTCCAGTTCGCTGGCGCGGTCGGGCGTGTTCATCGAGACCTTGAGCATGAAGCGGTCTTTCTGCGCCTCGGGCAGCGGATAAGTGCCCTCGTATTCGACCGGATTTTGCGTGGCGAAAACGGTGAAGTTTGGCGAAAGATCGTGGGTGTCGCGGTCGATGGTCACCCTGCGCTCCTGCATCGCCTGGAGCAAAGCCGACTGCGTTTTCGCGGGCGCGCGGTTGATTTCATCGGCGAGCAGGAACGCGGTGAAGACTGGGCCTTTGATGAGCGTGAACTCATTCTTCTGCATGTTGAAAACGCTCGTGCCGGTGATGTCCGCCGGCATGAGGTCGGGAGTGAATTGAATGCGATTGAACTCGCACCCGAGCACCCGCGCGAGCGTGCGAACGAGCAGCGTTTTGGCCACGCCCGGCACCCCCTCGATGAGCGCGTGGTGGCCGGTGAAAATGGCAATGAGCGCCTTATCGACCACATCCTCCTGGCCGATGATGACTTTGCGGACCTCCGCGCGCGCGCGGGTGAGGACGTCTTGGATGTGGGTGGTGTCGGTGGGCATGGGAAAATGACGAGTGTGGAATGACGAATTAACGATGGTGGGTGCGGGTGAGCGCTTGGGCAATGGTTTGGTAGGCGGCGACGGGGTTGCGCTGGCGGGCGGGGCGGGACTGGTCGGCGGCGAGGATCTCCTCCACGCGGGCCTGTTCGCCAGGTCGGTGCAGCCCGGCCTTGCGCCATTCGGCGAGGCAGAGCGGGAGGATTTCGGCGGGCAGAATGGTGCGGCGGAGCAGATTGATGAACCCGGCGGCGGACTCCTTGCCGAGGACCACATCGCCGTCGCGCGCTTCGTCGCGGGTTACAGGAATGAAGCGCGCGGTGTTTTTCCAGACGAAGAGCAGCGCGAGCAGCAGGATGCCGGCGAAGACGCCGTGCAGCCGGTATTTCCGCGCGAGCGAGGCGAGGCCGGGATTCTCGTTCACACCGAGATGATCTTCGTCGAAGACAACCCTGGACGGACCGTTGAAAAGACGCGCGAGGAGCAGCGGCTGGCGCTCTTTGCGCAGCGCCTCGTTGCTCAGGAAAAAGGAATCCGCCGCGAAGACGAGGCTGCCCTGCCCGAGGCGGCGCTCGATGAGCACAGGCTTGCCTTCACATTCGTAGAGCACCTCCCACCCCGGCATCAGGTCTTTGAAACAGAGCCGCGTGTGCCAGGTCATCTCGGATTCGAGCCGGGCTTTTTCATCGGCGGAATCGGCGTAACGCGGCCCGTCCTTCTCGTCCGCCACCGGCAGCGTGTCGAAGGCGAAGCCCCAGCGTTTGGCCGCCTCGGTGAAGCTTATCGGCGGATTTTTTACCGGGTCGTCTTCGTCCTCGTCGTCCTTTTTTTTGGCCGCCTTTTTCTCGTCCTCCTTCCGGCCTTTCGCGCCGAGTTTTTTGCCGCGCTTGAGTTTTGTGTGGGTGCGAACTTCATCAAAACCGTTCAGATTTTGCACCGGGAGAAAGGCGAAGACAGCGCGCGTGCCGCCGTTCACGAGCCCGTTAAAGACGCGCAGTTCGCGGTCTTCCCACGCGGCGCGGCCATCCACGCCGGCATAGACGAGCGTGATCGGACCATCGGTCTGAAGCCGGGGGAGCGAGCGGAAGTTGCGAGTGGTATTGACGCCGCGCAAACTGTCGAGCGCGTCGTAAATGCCCTTCACGCCGAGCGGGTCGGCGCGCAGCGAAGAGTAGGGCGGATAGATGTCGCCCTTCGCGGCGTGCAGGGCGAAAAGTTGCCGCACCCCGGCGACGAAGATCGCCGCGAGGACGAGCGCGCAGGCGAGCTGGAAGGCGGGTTTCTTCAGCATGCGCGGATGCGTTCGAGATTGGCCGCGAAGTCGCCAAGCGTGTCGGGCGTGACTTCATGCTCGCCGTACCAGGCGCGCTCAAAGGCGTCGAGGTTGCGGTCGAAAGCGCCGAGCAGCTCGGAGTTGGCGCGGGCACGGCGCTGCAGCTCGCGGTCGTAGTCGAGGTTCGATTTGTGACGGGCGAGCCGGAGGAGTTCGCGGTGGCCGAGGTGCGCGAGGCAGGCGAGGTAGGAGGCGCGCAGCGCGAGGCGGAGCTCCCCGCTTTCCCGCAACTCCCGCGCGAGCTGGAGCCAGCCGTCCTCGGGAAGCTGGTCGGCGGTGACGTGCTCCGCGTTCAGGTCCGGGCGCAGCGCCACGGCCTGGACCGGCGTTGACGCGACGGGTCGGCGGCGGCGCACGAGGAGCACGACGAGGACAATGGCGACGAGCATGAGGAGCGCGATGAAGATGCCGCGGACGTTGCCGAACCAGCTCAGGAAATCGGGCAGATGGAAACCGTCGAAGGTTTCGGGCCGTTCCTTCGGCGTCAGCCAGTCGTCGATTTTTTTTCCCACGGCTTCGATCCACTTCCCGAGATCGCGCATCCATTTGCCAAACCACGAAAGTTTTTCCGGCTCCGCCGGACGCGCCCGCGGCGCGCGCCACGAGTACTCGCGGCGCGCGAGCACATCGTCGAGCGAGCGGTCGAGTTCCGTGGAGCTGACTTTCGGCTCCTGCTTCAGCGCGGCGGGCGCGGGCAGCGGGCCGGGCAGACCGAGGAAAAGGAGCAGGCCCAGCGCGAGCGCGGCGGCGCGCGGAGTGGGGCGGCGCGCGGCTTTCAGCTGCACCTCGAGGTCCGCGCCGGTGCGCTGCGAGCTGCCGTAAAAGCAGCGCAGGACATTGACCGCCTTGCGCAGCGGATCGAGGCACAGGTAAAGCACGGCGAGGGAGACTGCGATGGTGGTGGCGTTGAGCATGCCGCGCGGGTTCTGCGTGAAGCTGCTCTCCACGCCGAGCAGTGTCTTGCCGAGCTGCGGCACGGCGAAGATGGCGATGAAGACATTCAGCCAGACAAAAAAGCCGAAGATCGCGAGCAGCGAGGCGGTCAGGTGGGCCTGAAGCGGCCAGAGGAGACACTGCGCCCAGGCGCGGCGGACCAGCTTCCAGAGGCCGCCGGGCTCGCCGTCGCCGAGCACGGTTACGTTGTGAAAAAAGGTGGCGGTCCAGACGTAGGGCAGCGTGATGAGGAGCGCCAGCGGGCGCAGCACGAGGCCGAGCGGTTGGAGGGCGATCTGGGCCGCGGCGAGGCGCGCCACACGACCGGCGGTCCACTGCGGCGGATCGAGCAGGAGCAGCTCCGCGCGGAGGCGGCAACAGAAAACGGCCTGCCAGCATTTCATCCACAGCCACGCGGCGGCGAGCGCGGCGGAGGAGCCGAAAAGCCGCTCGTGGGCATCCGTACTGCGGCCCATATCGGCGAGAAAATAGAGCGCCGCGAGCAGGCACGGCACCGTGCCAAGGAAGTAGCCGAGCCATGCCGAGGCCGGCGCGCCGCGGAGCAGCCGCACGGCTTCCTCCACGAGATCACTCGCGGGCCGGCCCTGGCGCTGGAGATCGCGGCGCTTCATTCGTCGGAGCCGCCCACCAGGTGGGTCCACATGGTGCCGTCGTGAAAGGAATCCGGCATCGTGAGGAGCACGCGCCCGATAGTGTGAAAAACGAGCAGCGCGACGACGAGCCCCGCCGCCACTTGCACGACCGGCCAGAGATTGACCCGCCGCCGGGCCGGCTTGGCCGCGGCTTGCGCGATCTTTTTCAAACACGACGCGCAGATGATGCGCTCGTCGTGCTCCGTGATGCACTCGCGGCAGAAAAACTGCGCGCACTCCGGGCACCGCGCGACGGCTTCGCGGGTGGCGTGGTGGAGGCAGCGCTGTTGGGCGAGTGGGGTCATGGGGAATGCCGAATGGCGAGTGGCGAATGACGGGAGGAAAGGCGCGGGCGTGGGGCGGCCGGTTCGTCATTCGTCATTCCGCATTCGGCATTCATGATGGCAGCGGGGCGGGCGCGGTGTCGGCGGCGGGCTGGCTGTCTGCTTGCACGGCTTCGATGAGCGGAATGAGGCGGGCGAGGAAGAGTTGGGCAGGGCGGAGTCGCGTGGGCGCGGCGAGGGCGTGCCAGCCAGCGGTGCTGGTCTGGATGTGGCACATGCAGGTGGGGCCGAGCAGGATATTGAGGAAAAGCAGGATGAGGAAGACGGCGGCGCCGGCGCCGACGATCCCGGCGAGCACCCACAATGTCACGCGGAGTTCCTGCTCGCTGGCGCTGGCTCCGCCCCACCACAGCCCGCCCGCCAGCAGCGCGCCGCCGCCACCGAGGATGCCATGCACGATGTTCCAGGCGAAGCGCACTTTCGTGCGCTGAATGACGAGGGCGGTGACGTCCTTGAAAAAGAACCGGCGATAGCGCTCGCTGATGAGCAGCGAATTGACCTCCAGCAGGTGATCCTCCGCGAGCCAGAGCCGCGCGAAGCCGGTCAAACTCAGGCCACGACCGGCGAGGCGGCGGTAGGTGATGGTCGGGGCGTTCATCGGAAGGCGTTCCTCCACGACGCCGAGTAGGTGACGGCGAGAAGCGCGGCGACCCAGATGGCGAACTGGATAAAGCCGAGCAGGAGCCCGACTACCGCCAACCAGCGGCGGCGTCCGCGCGGGAGGCTGCCGGGCCTTTTCCAGCCAAAGAATCCACAGAAAATCGTGAGCGGGCCGGTGACGATGAAGAACGGCCAGCACACCAGACCGATGAGCAGCGGGACGAGTCCGGCGAGGAAGGTGGCATTCGCCCAGTGGAAGCGGCGCACCACGAGTTCGGGGAGCTTTTCCGCGCCGAGTCCGCTGCTCAGGCAGGTGGGGCAAAGGTGGCGCGTGCCGAGCGGCATGTCGCAGACCGTGCAGACGAAACGCCCGCAGCGGTCGCAGCTCAGCGTGGCGCGGTTTTCGGGGTGGAAAAAGCACACGGCATCGCCGTCAAAGGCGTGATCCGCCATTGTCGAACTGGCTTTTTCCGGCGACCAAAATGCCGGAAGAAAACTGCCGCTGAGGAGCGCGCGGCAGCCGGGGCAGGCGGTTTCGGTTTCGCGCCCGAGCGACTCCGGGGCGAGGGCGCGCCCGCACACGGGACAGGCGAAAGAGGTCGGAGCGGATGCGGCGGACACGGTCATGCGGTTTCCGTTTTACTCGCGGTTGGGGTTCATCTTCACTGCGGTTCGTCGCATAGCGCGGCGCAAACTAGAAGCCCTCAATCCGCAGAACAAGAAACAACATGAACTGGTATTACGATCTCGGTGGACAACGCCAGGGCCCAGTGCCCGAAGCCGAACTGGACCGCCTGCTGGCCGCGGGCACGATCAACGTGAACACGCTGGTCTGGAGCGAAGGCATGGCCAACTGGACACCGCTCCGCGAGGCGCGTCCGACCGGCAGTGCCGCTCCGGCGACCACGCCCGCGGCGGTGCCGGAAGGCTGGGTGCGCTGCACCGCGACGGGCCGCTACTTCCCGCCGTCGCAGATCGTGTATCTGGACGGAAAAGCGTATTCCGCCGAAGCGAAGGCAGGCATCGTGCAGGGCGTGATACAGGGCGGGGAGTTGCCCGACAATGATGAATCCCTGCGCACCGGCCCGGCGTGGGAGCAGCGCGCGCAGCTCGGTTTTTCCAAGGCAATCTGGGAGACGATCAAGGCCGTGCTGATGGATCCGAGTCGGACATTTGAAACGATGAAGCGGGCGGGCGGAATCGGCACGCCGCTGGGGTTCTTTTTTGTCGCGGTGGTAGTGTGCGTCGTTTTTTCAGCACTCTACGGCGTTCTCTTCCAAGGCGTCATTTTGTCGATTGCACCGGCGGAAACCCGTCAGCAGATGGCCGTCATGGCGGGAGCCGGAGCGTTTTTTCACCTAATTCGAAGCGTATTTCTAGCCGTTTTGCTGGTTGTCATTAGTTTCATCGGCTCCGGGATCCTGCACCTCGTCTTGATGATGCTCAGTGGCGCTCGGCAAAAATTTGAAACCAGCTACCGCACGTTTTGTTACACAATGGGTGCGGGACTCTCACTTTCGGTAATCCCGATGTGCGGAGTGCTAATCGGACTGATATGGGGGCTTGTAGGCCTGTGCATTGGACTGGCGAAAACCCAAGGGATCGAGACTGGGCGCTCAGTTGGTGCAGTGCTGATCTCTGTGGTGGTCGGATGCCTAGTCTGCTGCACGCTGTATATGCTTCTGGTTGGTGTTATCATTGCGGGAGTCGCTGGAATGTCAGGTGGGTTCAAGTAGTTGCCGTATGGTTTGGCGGAAGTTGCGATCTGGCGAAACCGATCACGAGGCGGTCTGGCTTGGCGTGTCGGTAACCAGTCTTGTTTTGGCGAAATGCTGGCTGTGGATGGGTTTTTTCCAGCCAAGCTGCGTCTTTCACACCGTGACCGGTTGCCCGTGCCCGACGTGCGGGGCAACGCGCTGCGTGCGCTTCGCGCTCGGCGGAGATTTCGGCGCGGCGCTGGCGATCAACCCGCTCTTTTTCACCATCCTAGTGGCGATCGTGCTCTACGACATCTACGCCGCCACGGTGCTCGCGCTGCGGCTCCCGCGTTTGTGCGCCGACACGCTGCCCCCGTGGGCGGGGAAAGCGGGGCGTCTGGCCGCGGGCATCGCGCTGGCTGTGAACTGGGCGTGGCTGATCTGGCGCGGGGTGTGACGCGCGACTATTTCGGCTTTTGCTTCGCCATCTGATCGAGCTGCGGACTGCGTGCAAGCTGGTCCAGAGCCGACGTGGAAGCCTGAACCCGCGCGAGCTGACCGCCGACAAACATGCGGACGACCCAGCCGTAGGGACGCGACCCGGTTTTCGTCTCGCTCGATGTGGAATGGACTTGGGCGGTCGGTCCGGTACCGGTTTGAGTGCGATGGATGGTGCGAGTGACGGAGGAGGTGATTTCAGCGGACGCGGCGGCTTCCCGTGCCTGACCCAGAGCGGCGACGGTCATCTCGCGTTCGCCATTGTTACAAACGAACGGAACGCCGCCGTCAGAATTCTGCGCGAAGAAAAACCAGTCGAATCGCCCGGTGGCGGGCTGCGCCGAGACATTGCGGATCTGGATCTCAATCGACATTTTGCTCTTGTGGGTGCGGGTTGTGGAAAAATCCCCAACCGCGTTGCCCTTGCCGTTGTTACCCGTTTGGGTGGTGGTTCCGGCGTTGCTCCCAACGCCCCCGCCGGTGGTGCTGCGCACATCAAAAGACAAGCCGCCCGTCGTCGCCGCTCCGGGCAGGCTGGTCATCGTGCCCGAGGCGGAAGTGATCGGCCCGGAACCCCGCAGGGAACTTCCGAGGGCGCCCGTGGACAGACCGGGTGGCGCGGAGTGGACAGGCGGCGCGGCTGCGACCGAGAGGAGGACGAGGAGGGAGTGGAGTTTCATGGTTTGGATTTTTCCGACTCACCCGGTGCGAGGGGAGGTTTCTGTTTGAGCAGGCTGGCGAGCTGCGCGGGGTCGTTCCCGATCCGGTCGAGAGTGGTATTGGAAGCCTGCACTTTCACGAGGTGCTCGCCGACGAATGCGCGAACGATCCAGCCATGCGCGCGGGAGCCGGACTCCTTCTTCTGGCTGCCGCTGGAGGAACTGGAACTGGAACTGGAGTATCTGGTGCGCGTTTCCGCGGACAGAACTTCCTCGGATTGGACCGTCTCCCTTTTGTGGTCGCCTCCGGGGACCGTGATTTGGCGCTCCACCCGGTCCCAAACAAAAAGAACTTCCGAACTCACGCCCTTGCCGACAAACAGACACTCGAAGCGAGCAGTGTCGGCCTCGCGGGCCAGATTGCGCACCAGAATCTCAATGGTGATCTGACTGCCGCGGAGGCGCACTTCAGAAACCTGCCCTTCGCTGCCGACGGCCACGCCTTTTTCGCCCTGGCCACCGCCGTGGGCGAGCGTCCGCACATCGAAGCTCAGCCCGCGGCTCGCCGCGGCCGCCGCCAGATTGGGAGCCGGCGGCGGGGTCGCCGGGGGCTTGGCCGGGGGGGTGAGCGCGCTCTTGGCTTGAGGCTTCGGGGTGCTTTTGGCTCCGGGGCGGTCCATCGCGGTGCCGAGGGGCGGGAGCGGTTTCTTTTTCGGGGCAGGAGTCGCCGGCGGTGCCGCCAAAGCGAGCGTGGCCGAGATGCCGAACAGGAGGGAAATGACGAGCTTCATGCGGGGACAACCTTCAGGCGCGAAAAAAAATAGGCTCGTGTCCGCGACCGGCGCGGTAGGCGCGGTAGGTGGCGAGGGCGAGGAGCGGCCAGTTGTGGCGATACATGTCGTAGCGCAGGTAGAAGACGCGGGGGAAGCCGGTGCCGGTGACTTCGGGCTCGGGCCAGGAGCCGTCGGGGGACTGGCGTTCGAGGAGAAAGGCAATGCCGCGGCGGATGGCGCGGGTGTCGAGCGCGGCGTGGCCGGAGGGATCGGTGGCGGCGATGAGGCCCATGAGCGCCCACGCGGTTTGCGAGGGCGTGCTTGTGCCTTTGCCTTTGAGGTGCGGGTTGTCGTAACTCGCGCACGTTTCGCCCCAGCCGCCGTCCTCGTTTTGACAGGACTCCAGCCAGTCGCGGGCGCGGACGATCCACGGCTGGCGCATGTCTTCGCCGATGGCGCGCAGGCCGCGGAGGACCTGCCAGGTGCCGTAGATGTAGTTCACGCCCCAGCGGCCGTACCACGAGCCGTCGTCCTCCTGGGTGGCGCGGATGAACTCGACGGCGCGATAGACGACGGCGCTCTCGGGGTCGTAACCGATGTAGCCGAGGAGTTCGAGGACGCGGCCGGTGAGGTCGCTGCACGTCGGGTCGAGAATGGCGTTGTGGTCGGCAAAGGGCACGTCTTCAAGCCAGCGCTGGGTCACGTCTTTGTCGAAGGCCGCCCAGCCGCCGTCCTTGCACTGGAAGCTGAGCAGCCAGCGGAGCGCGCGCTCGAAGCGCTGTTTCGCGTCGGCGTCGCCCGCCTGCCCGGTGAGGCGGAGCGCCATGAGGACCATCATGGTGTCGTCGGTGTCGGGGTAATAGACGTTGTTGAACTCGAAGGCCCAGCCGCTGGGTTCGCGGTGGCGGTTCATGGCAAACCAGTCGCCGCAGATGCGGACTTCCTTTGCCGCGAGCCAGCGTGCGGCACGCTGGATAGGCTCGGCTTCCAGGGGCACGCCGCTTTCGCGGAGGGCGATGAGATTGATGGCGGTATCCCAGACGGGCGAGAGGCACGGCTGGATGCGGAAGTCGCGCGGATCATCCACAAAGAGCCCCTCGAAGTCGCGCCGGGCCTTGGCGTAAAGCGGGTGATCGCTTTTGTAGCCGAGCGTTTTCAGCGCGATGAGCGAGTTCAGCATCGCGGGAAAAATTGCGCCGAGTCCGTCGCTTCCTGCGCCCATGCGCTCGGTCATCCATGCCTCGGCGCTGGCGAGCGCGGTCTGGCGTCCGGGTTTCCACGGGAGCTTGTGGAGGAGCTTGAGGACGGCGTCGCAGGCGAGGAAAAAATTCGGCCACGACAAGCGCCGACCTTTGCGGCTCAAACCGAGAAAACTCTGCTCGGAACCGACGGGATACAGCTCGTGGAGCTGCTTGTCCGCGGGCAGCGCGCGGGTGGGTTTGTGGTGATTGAGGATCGCCAGCGGCATGAGCATGGCGCGGCTCCATGACGACATTTTGTAGATCGAGAAAAAGAACCACTCCGGCATGAAGATCATCTCGACCGGCACGGTGGGCAGATACTTCCACGGGAACTGCCCGAGCAGCGCGAGGTAGAGCTTCGAGTAGGTGTTCATCTGCGGGATGCCACCGAGCCGCAGCACGCAGGCGCGCGCCTCCTGCATCCACGGCTGCGTGGGCGCGTGGCCCGCGAGCTTGAGCGCGAAATAGGCTTTCACGCACGCGTTCACCTCGCTCGGTCCGCCCTCGTAGATGTTCCAGCCGCCGTCGGGAAGCTGTCGCCGACGGATGTGCGCGACACATTTTTCCTGGAGCACGGGATCGACCTCGTCCGCCCAGTGCATGAAGAGTACGTAGTCCGAGCAGAGCGTGCTATCGACGAAGAGTTCGCCGACCCAGTAGCCGTCGCCGTGCTGGAGGCGGAGGAGGTTTTCCTGCGCTTTACAAATCGCGTGCGCGAGCGGGTCGCGATCGGTTTTCGTCGGGCTGGTGAGCGTCATCGGTTTTGAAATGTAACTTGGGATCTAGCCCAACGGCAGGCGCGGTCCGCGCTACTTCCCCGCCAGCGCGGTTTCCGCAGGCGCGCCTTTGCCGCCGGTGAGATGTCCTTTGCCGGCGCTCACGCCGTTGAAAGCTTTGATCTCGGCGTCGGGCGCGCCTTTGGGCCGCGCGCCGAAGTTGAACTTGATGTTCTTCCACGTATCGCCGGGCTGGGCATGCAGGCCGAGCGCGGCGGTGGGCTCGTAGCCGCAATTCATCATGCAGTTTTCGCAACGCGGGTCGCGAGCGACGCCATCCACGACGCCGATCGCGTCCCAGTTCGTCTTTTCCAAAAGCTCGCGGTAGCTGGAGTAATGGCCGTCGGTCATCAGGTAGCACGGGCCTTTCCAGCCGCGGATGTTGCGCGTGGGGATGGCCCAGGCCGAGCAGGTTAGGTCGCGCTTGCCGGCGAGGAATTCGAGGTAAACCGGCGTGCCGAAGATGGGATATTTCGCGCCCCATTCCTCGACCTTGGCGAACTTCTCAATAGTCAGTTTGCGCGTCAGGAAGAACGTCTCCGGCTCAATGCCGAGACGCTTCACCATGTCCACCTTCGCCGCGTCGTACTCGTAGCCCGGCGCGATGGTGTGGCCGTCGAGCGCGAGTGAACTGAGGAAGGCGAACATGTCCTCGATCTCCTTCACTTCCGTCTCCTTATAGACCGTCGTGTTCGTCGCGACCTGGTAGCCGAGGATCTTCGCCATCCGCATCGCCAGCACGGCTTCTTTGAAAACACCCTCGCGTTCGACGATGAGGTCGTGCGTCCGTTCGAGGCCGTCGAGATGCACGTTCCAATACATCCAGTCGGACGGCGCGATCACGGGCTTCGTCTCGTCCTTGGGACCCTTGCGGATCTCCTCCGCGTCCTTTTGCGAGATCAATTCCTCGCTCAGCAAAACCTGCAGGTGGTCGTCCACCGCCGCCGGTGCACGGAGCGTTTCCATCGCGAGATATTCGCGCATCTTTTTCCGCATGAACATCGCGTTCGTGCAGACATAAACGATGCGCCCCTGCCCGAGCAGCCCGCCGACGAGCGCCTCGATCTGCGGGTAAATGAGCGGTTCGCCGCCGCAGATGGAAACCATTGGCGCATCGCATTCCGCCGCCGCGCCGAGGCAGTCTTCGAGCGGCATGACGTTTTTCAGCGAAGTCGAGTATTCGCGAATCCGCCCGCAACCCGTGCAGGTCAGGTTGCAGGTGTGGAGTGGTTCGAGTTGGAGAACCGTGGCGAACTTCTCCACGCCGCGCAGTTTTTTTCCAACGATGTAAGCGGCGATTTTGGCAGTAAGAGCGAGCGGAAATCTCATAAGCAGCGCGCTTTTTACCCGGCGCTCTCCATCCGCGCAACCGCCGAATCGCGCGACGCTGCAATCGCTGCGCCGCCCGGCATTTCCTCGTCCGGGAAATTCCGTGATGACAAGCCGCGCGTTTTTTTTAACCTCCCGCTCCCCGCCGCCTCCGCGGTGCATCACCATCTCACTCATCAAAATCATGTCCGAACATCTGCCCAATATCACCCGCATCGCCTACGAAGGCCCGAAGTCGAAGAATCCGCTCGCTTTCAAACACTACAACGCCGGCGAACTCGTCGAGGGCAAGAGCATGGCCGAACACCTGCGCTTCTCCATCGTCTATTGGCACACTATGTGTGGCCAGGGCGCGGACATGTTTGGCGGGCCGACGGCGATTCGCCCTTGGGATGCGGGAAAAACCGGCCTCGATCTGGCCAAGGCGCGCGTGCCGGCGTTCTTCGAGATCGCGCAGAAACTCGGTATGCCCTACTACGCGTTTCATGATCGCGACGTGGCTCCGCACGGCCAGACGCTGCGCGAGTCAAACGCGTGGCTCGACACGATCACGGCGCTCCTGAAAGAGCAGCAGCAGCGTACGGGCATCAAGCTGCTGTGGGGCACAGCGCAGCTTTTCGTCCACCCGCGCTACATGCACGGCGCGGCCACGAGCTGCAATGCGGAGACTTTCGCCTTCGCCGCGGCGCAGGTGAAAAAGGCGCTCGAAGTGACGCACGAACTTGGTGGCGAAGGGTACACCTTCTGGGGCGGACGCGAGGGCTACTCCACGCTCTGGAACACCGATATGAAGCGCGAACTCGATCACCTCGGGCGGTTCCTGCACATGGCGGTGAATTACGCGAAGGAAATCGGCTTCAAGGGCCAGTTTTACATCGAGCCGAAGCCCAAGGAGCCGACCAAGCACCAATACGACAGCGACGCCGCCGCGTGCCTCAATTTCCTCCGCGAATACGACCTGCTCCCGCATTTCAAACTCAACCTCGAAACCAATCACGCCACCCTCGCCGGCCACTCGATGCAGCACGAAATGGAAGTCGCCGGGGCCGCCGGCGCGCTCGGTTCGATGGACGCTAACACCGGCGACCTGCTCCTCGGCTGGGACACAGACCAGTTCCCGACCGACATTTACCTCACCACGCAGTGCATGCTCGTGGCGCTGAAATACGGCGGTTTCACCACCGGCGGAGTGAACTTCGACTCAAAAGTCCGCCGCGAGAGCATCGACCCCGAGGATCTCTTCCACGCGCACATCGGCGGCATGGATGCCTTCGCCCGCGGCCTGAAAATCGCCGCCGCCATCCGTGCCGACGGCCGCCTCGCCGAGTTCGTCAAAAACCGCTACGCGTCGTGGGACAGCGGCGTCGGCGCGAGCATTGAAGCCGGCAAGGAAAACTTCCGCTCCCTCGAAAAACTCATGCTTGAGCAGGGCGAAGCCGCCGCCTGCCAAAGCGGGCGCCAGGAGTTTCTGGAAAACTTGATCAACCAGTTCCTTTAAGCCGCAATCGGCCAAACGAAAACCGCCGGACGCAAAGCGCGTCCGGCGGTTTTTTGTTTTGAAAATTCGCGCCAAGGCGCGACGCCGAATTCCGTTACAGGCTAGTCGTTCGGCTTGGTCTTCCGCAGGCCGATGACCTTGTCACCGACCTTGAACTGACCACGCGATTTGAGGATTTCGACGCGCTCGAAACGTTTCAGAACGTTGCGCTTGGCGGTGATCGTGCTTTGACCTTTGAGAGAGCGATGTTGGGACATAAATGATGTGGCTGGTTTTGGAAAGGGGCGCGCACTATACGGGCGGAGTTCAGCTTGAAAAGGGGAAATTTTGGGCCGGGAACGGCCCATTCAATTCTCCAACAGTTGATCTGCGGGAGGAGATCGTTCCTCTTTGGCCCGCCAAAGTCCGCACACTGCTTCGCCGCGAGATTTTCGGTTGTCATAAAAGACTACTCCGGTAGTTTGCGGCGAAAGAATTCTACCAATGAACTCACACCCCCACCGTCGTTCAAACGCCTTCACGCTCGTCGAGCTTCTTACCGTGATCGCAATCATCGCCATCCTCATGGGCCTTCTTTTCCCTGCGCTCAATAATGCGAAGGATCAAGCCCGGAAGACGGAGGCAAGGTCGGCCTGTATGGGCATTCTGGCCGCTGTGAAGGCTTACAATACGGAATACAACAAGTACCCTTATCCGCTTACCGGAACCGCGCCCGCTACCGCCGCCGACGTCATTGCTGGTGATACGACCGTCGGCGGTGCCGCCGGCGGCAACGAAAACCTCTTTAATACCCTCCGAGCCAAGTCTGCTGGCACGAATGCCAACCATGTTTTGAACCCACGTCGGATTTCGTTTTTCGAGGGCAAAGACGCGACAAGTGCCACCGCCCCAAAAGGAGGTTTTGTCACGACCGGCAGCAGCGCCGGTGCCTTCTTCGATCCGTGGGGTGCACAATACTGCGTCGCGATCGATCTCGATTACGACAATCAACTGACCACTCTCCCCTACACCGACTTTAAGACTACGACCACCTATCCTCAAACCGGCGTCGGAGTTTACTCGCTGGGCAAGGATGGCAAACTCGGGGTCGGCGGAAAATTCAAAGACGGCAGCACCAATTCCGACGACATCATTTCGTGGCAGTAATTCAGGTCTTCAATACGCGGGTGTAGTTCAATGGTAGAACGGCAGCTTCCCAAGCTGCATACGAGGGTTCGATTCCCTTCACCCGCTCCCTTCCAGATATCTTTGGAAATGCTCCAGAGATCCCTTTCGGGATGATCACAAGCCGAGGCGGCAGGCATGGGCGCTGAAGCCGGCGCCGAAACTGACCAGCCAGTAGTCGCCGATTGCCGAAACCGGGGGTGTTTCGCGGAGCGTTTCCTCAAGCGCAAATAGGACCGAGGGGCTGCTCATGTTGCCATACGCGGCGAGGATGCGGGCGCTGCGCTCGATCGAGTGTGGCGCGACAACCGGCGCGAGAGCGTCGAGGACATCCCGCCCGCCAGGGTGGGCGATGACGCGGGCGACGGGACTGGGGCCGCGGGCAGCCCAGAGCCGGGCAACGGCGGAGGCGGCGAGTTCGGGCACGGAGCGGTCGAGGAGGTTGCGGAGTTTTCCGTCGCGCTGCTCGAAACGCAGTTTATCTCGATCGGCGGGCTGGTGATGGGTTTGAAAAGCAAACGCGCGCAAGCCGGTCGGGCCGGGCGTGGCGCGCCAGATCGTGGCGGCGGCACCGTCGCTGAAAAGGCAGGCACTGATGATCACGCCGAGATCGTCGTCGAGATAAAACGCGGCGGAACAGACCTCGACGGCGATGCAGGCAACCGTCGCCTCCGGATGAGCCGCGAGCACATGGCTCGCGGCGCGCAGAGTCGGGATGGCGGCGCCGCAACCGAGACCCACGAGGTCCTGCAGAAAGGCATCGGTGCGCAGGCCGAGAGTTTCCGCGACGTAGCTCGTGAGACCGGGGCAAAGGTAGCCGGTGCAGGTGCAAATGATGAGGGCGTCCAGGCTGGAGGCGGGAAGGCCAGCCAAGGCAAGTGCGCCAACGAGGGCGCGGGCGGCGAGGGCGGGCGCCTCGGCGCGGTAGATGGCATTCAACTCATCGGGGGCGCGGTCGAAAATACCCCCAATGTCAGGCGCGGCGAAGTGGCGCTTCGCGATGCCATGGTCACCGCGCAGAATGTTGTGCAGAATGAGCCGGGTGCGCCGGTGCAGACGGGAGAGGACGGCGGATTTTTCCACGATGTCCCAGCACTCCCGCTGCGTAAAAGCGGCCGGAGGCACGGCGGTGGCGATGGCTTGGAGAAACATGTTCAGTGGAGCAAGGCGTATAGCGGGCGAAACGGGAGCAGTTGGGCGCGGCTGAGCGCGGCGAGCCAGCGCTGATGAGGCGTGCGGAGCAGAAAAGGATGGAGGAGGCGCGCGGCCTTCAAGCGGATGCGGAAGCGGTGCCGGAGCGCGGTGGTTACGGTTTGACAGGTATCGGGCCAGACGGTCTCGCTGCGCGCATAGGCGATTAGCGGATCGAGGGAAGTTTCAGCACTTTGGATAGCGAGGGCCATCCCGTTGCCGGTGAAAGGCGGGATAAGCGCGTGGGCATCGCCGAGCCGGATGGTGCCGGGCATCTCAGTTGGCACAGCGAAATTGAGAGCGGCGACGGCGCACGAGGAGTCGGGATCGGGCTGCGCCGATGACAGCCGGCCGGCGAGTACCGGCAGTCCGGCCGCGGCGATGTATGCGGTCAGCAACGCGGGTCCGGTTGCCGCGAGCGCGCGGCGGCGGAATAGCCCACAAACGTTGACCTCGCCGGTCTCGATGGCCGCGAGGCCGACGTAGGCATCGTCGCCGAGATGGAGTTCGAGACCGCGGCTGAGGACAAGGCCGCGCACATGGACTTTCAGGCCGATCCAAGACGAATCGCCACGCGCGCGACCGGTGGCCAGCACGCGCCCCGGCCGCGGTGCGAAGTCGCTGACACGAATCCCGGTGCGAAGCTCGCCGCCCGCGGCGACGAAGGCGGCGGCCAGACGGGCATCGATCGCATGACGGCTGAGGCCGAGAGCGGGTGACGGCAGCGTTTGGATGTGGAGGAGAGTTTCATTTTGAAACCAAGCCACCTCGTGATGCCGGATCGCGTCGGACAAAAAAGGGGTAAGTCCGAGGCGGGCAATGGTCGTGGCGGAGAGCCCGGTGATGAATTCTCCGCACACGCGGTGGCGCGGATATTTTCCAGCCTCAATGATGCTGACTGGCACGCCAGCACGCCGGAGCGCGAGACCGAGGGAAAGGCCCGCCAGTCCACCGCCGATGATCTCGATCGGCTGCGGCGCGATCATGAGCGGCGCACGGCGATGAGCCGGTAGGCACCGCGGAAGGTCGTGGTGACCCGGCAATTCCAGGTGGCGACGTCGAGTCCGAGGACGAGCGGCAATTCGTCGCCGCGAAATCCGGCGGCGATGCTTACGCGGGCGTCATGCCGACTGATGTCGTTGGCACCGAGCAGCGGGGCGACGGTGGCAAAGAGAATTTGGGAAAGGCGACGGCGGACCGGTTCGCACGCCACAATGACGCGGGCGGTCGGGCGCAGCTTGGCTCCGAGAGCAGCGAGGGTATCGTCGGAGAATTGGTGAAAGATGAGATTGCCGATGACGACCGGGTAGTCAGCGTAAGCGGGAAAAAGCTCCACATCAGCTCGGTGCCACGCGTGAGCGGCGGCCCACGAGGCGGGGCGCGTCCAACGGTCGAGACCATCGACGGCGAGCCCGCGGCGGTGAAGGCGGAACCCGAGTTCGCCTGTTCCGGCACCAAGTTCGAGTACGCGTTCGCCCGGGCGGGCCAGGGGCGGGAGGACACGGGCGAACCAGCGAAAGTTGCCCATGGCAAAGTTGGTCAGCCGAAGGTCGCGCCGGTTGTGGAGAGCGTCCGGATGATCCGGAGGGAGACTGTCGAGGAGTTCAGGCTGAAGAATGCGTAAGTCCCCCGTCATGATCGACGCACCATATCTCTCAACCCGGCGGAAACAACTTCGCAGCAGCGGCGCTGCACCGCAGTATCTCAGTTCAGATGACGCGCAATTTTGAATCCATTCCAGATACCTCGAACCCGCCCGCCTACCGGGCTCCCAAGCTGGTTTTGAAGTTCCGCACCCGTTTGGAAAGTGAACTCGGCGCGGTAGAGGAAATGGATGACAAGAAGTTTCAATCGCCGATATCGGACCTATCCAACTCTAGAATGGCATGACTCCTCTCGACTGGCTGCTCGCCATCATCGGCGCACTGGGGATCGGCGTGGCGAAGAGCGGATTCTCCGGCGTGAGCATGCTGCACGTACTGATCTTTGCGAACCTCTTCGGGGCACGCGAATCCACCGGCGTGGTGCTGCCGATGCTCATCGTGGGCGATCTGCTGGCCGTACACAGTTTCCGGCAGCACGCGCGCTGGGATTACATCCGGCGGCTGCTCCCGCCGGCCACATTGGGAGTGATCGCGGGGGCGCTACTGGTGCGTTGGCTGGGCGAGATGCAATACAAGCCGCTCATCGGCGCGATCATTCTCGCGCTGACCACGCTGCAACTGCTGCGGCTCGCGCGACCCTCACTTTTCGAGCATGCACCGCATGCGCGCGGATTCGCGTGGGCGATGGGACTACTCGTGGGCGTGACGACGATGCTGGCCAACGCCGCCGGCCCCATCGCCGCGCTTTACCTCGTTGCCGTCGCGCTGCCGAAACTCGAATTCGCCGGCACCAGCGCTTGGCTTTTCCTCATCATCAATTGCTTCAAGGTGCCATTCAGCGTCGGACTCGGGCTCATCCACCGCGACACGCTGCTGCTCAACGCCGCGCTCCTTCCGGCCATCGTCGCTGGACTTTTCGCCGGGCGCTGGCTCGTCGACCGCATCCCCCAGCGGACCTTCGACGCGTTACTGCTCGTTTTCGCCGCCGCCGCCGCGCTGCGGCTGATCGGGTTCTTTTAAGACTCGCGACGCTGCTCCCGCTACGGTATCAGCCCCGGCATGCTTTTGAAATTCCTCGGCAAATACCGCGACGCCGGCCTGCTCATCCTGCGGATCGGTCTCGGCGCAGCCTTCATCATCCATGGCCTCCCGAAACTCACCGGCGGACCGAAACTCTGGACCGGGCTGGGCAAAAGCATGAGCCTGATCGGGATCGATTTTCTCCCGGCGTTCTGGGGCTTCATGGCCGCCTTCAGCGAAGGCATCGGCGGCGTCCTGCTCGTCCTTGGCGCGTTTTACCGCCCCGTGTGTCTACTGCTCACCTTCACCATGTGCATCGCCACACTGACCCTGGCGTCGTCGAAAAACCGCGACTTCAAGGAATACTCCAACCCGCTGAAACTGGCCGTCGTCTTCTTCGGCCTCGCCTTTGTCGGACCCGGGCGTTTCTCCATCGACAAAGACTGAAATAAGCCTTGCGCCGCCAAGTTCGGCGGCTACTTTCGCGGCCTCACGAATCGCGGGGTGGAGCAGCCTGGTAGCTCGTCAGGCTCATAACCTGAAGGTCGTAGGTTCAAATCCTACCCCCGCAACCACTTTCAGACTCTTGAAAGTGCCTCTCTCCCAGCAACCTGCAGCTCATGCAAGGTTTTGTGATGCCGCCCCGAAAACCGGGGTGTGCCTAAAAAAACCCGTGCCGGTGTGCCTAAAACCACCCGCCGGGATTCACATTTCCACCGGAAATTGCGCCCGGCGTTGTTCCCACAAACGCACATGGCGGCAAAATATCTTCGCAATCAGACTTGGTGGCTGCGCTTCTACCATCCCCGCACCCGGGGCCTGATCCGCGAGAGCCTCGGCACCTCCGACGAGGCCCGGGCGGAACTGCTCCGCCAGCGCGTGGAGCTGGAGGCGGCCCTCCTCGATCCGCGCTTCCAGGCCGCCGCCATACCCGAAAATCTCCGCGTGGCCTTGGGCGGAGCTCCGATCGCGGCCAGCTTGGAGGACGCCAATGAAACCGCTGTGGTGGCTACTGCGGTACCGCCCGCGCCCGCCATTCCCATGGCCTCGGTCGTCCCGCCAAAGCGGGTCATGCTGGACGAGGCTCTTCGGGGCTATTTCGATTTCATTCGGACTGATAACGCGGCCCGCCACGTCGAGAACAAGCTTTCGATGCTCCGGCGGTTTCTGGGGACCAACCGCACCGAGCAGTTCGTGCAGAACGATGACGCGGCGGCCCGGACCCGCCGGCTCAAAAATGCCGTCGAAGGCTTTTTTGCCGGAACCTTCGTCGACGAACTCACCCCTTCGCTCCTGCAGGATTTCTTTACGCAGCTAGAGGTCTCCGTAAAGACCAAGCGGCATTACCGGGAATTCTTCCACCACTTTTTCGAGCATTGCATCAATTTCGGGCTCCTCAGACCGGAGAACTACCATTGCCCGAATCCCACTGCCGCTCTGCCAACCTATTTGAGCCGCAACCGGCGGATTGTTTTTCTGGATCAGGATCAGATTGATGCGGAACTCCGCGTGTTGGAACCCCATCCCGCCCTGCGCATCGCGGTGGCGATTATGATCCATGCGGGACTGCGGCGTGCCGAAACATTGTGGCTGACGCGCGACGCCCTTTCACCGGACCTTTCGTTTCTGTCCGTCGTCAACCGGGTCGATCATGAAACGGACCTCGAAAGTTCCCTCAAAACCGGCGAGCGCACGGTGACGATCCTGCCTTCTCTCAGGCCCCTGCTCAAAGAATATCTCACCGGCCTTCGCGGCCGCTGGTTGATCCCCTCATCCACCGGCAGCCGGTGGCATGGCGATGCCTTTGGCAAAAGACTCCGGGCCATCAATGCGCTCGCCGGCCAGAAATGGACCTGCCTGCATTACCGCCACACCTACGCCACCCGGCGGGCTGCGGAAGGCTGGCCGCTCTTTCGTATCGCCAAGGAGATGGGAAACAGCGCCGCCGTGGTCGAGGAGTATTACGCGGGATTCATTCACCCTCATTCAATTGCCACCGCGGTGTGAGGGTCAATTTTTCCTACCAGTAAGTTTGGAAAATCGCTTCATGAGTGCGGAAATTTTCGCATTATCGGAGTCTTCCGAGGGTTCGGGGTTACGACAAATATCAAGTCCATACATGACGGCCGCTTTGACTTTAGCTCCATCCTCGCGTTTAGCCAAGCAAGCAAGGACCGCTCGCCAAGTCTGGCCATCAATATCTACAGCGGCGATCGCAAAATTCTGGGCCGCGTTTAAATCTTGAGGGCACTTCAGGAGCGTCTCTATCAGTGCGACGATCTTCACGGCGATGGGGTTTTGCGCGACGGGTTCATCGAAACCGTGAAATCCGGCCTCATAGTAGGTGCTCTCGTCTTGATCCGCCGCAGCAAGCTGGTCTTCCGTATCTTCAAACCCAATCTTGGCATTTTTCCCAGAATTAGGGGGCTTCTTCATGCGCGGGGGCTGTTTGCGCGGAATCAACTGCGACTTAAGGCTCTCCCGCAGAAAGATGTTCCACCGCTTCAGCAGGCTTGACTCGCTCTCAACCACTAGCGCGACGGGTTCCACGCCGACCAGTGAGCATCTCTGCATCGTTTCGATCGTCTTTCGGATTATCCGCCTACTTTTATAGGCAAACACTACCAGCGCGTCATAAACCCAGCCCATTAACTCGGATTTTCGTGCCGCCGCCTGCTCTCGGAGGTCAGCCTCCACAGCGGCGATGACGCGTCCTTTGCCCTCGGAAATATTAACATCGTAAAGCGGGCCGATTAGCGCCTGCACTTGCTCGGCCCAGAGCTCGGCGAGCCGTTCCACGGCCGCTCGATCTTCCGGCAGCAAATGGCAATATAGAAAATCCGCATCGAGATCGCGCAGGACGTCGCGGAATGTCCGTTCCGAGGAACCGTCTGGTAATGAAGCTGTCGGTCGCGTTAAGTCCTGCCATCGGTTTTTTGTTTCCGCATTTCGTTGATTGGCGGCCAACACTTTCCGGCGCCAGTCATCAGGGGCCTCGGCGTCGTTCGTTGCCGGATCTAGGCACCAGTAAGAGGGATGAAAATTGTGAAGCTGCGCAACCGTCATTGGCTTGAGTGGGTAATCCTTGCCACCATCTTTCAATCCGTTGGCATGGAAGACCAGACGCTGCTCCAGTTCGTAAATCCGATCGCCATAGGAGTTTTTCTCGCAGGCATTGCGAATGCCGGCGAGGAGACACGGAACGTGAAAAATCAGGCAGGGTTCGGGCTCGCCATCAACCATGCTCGTCCCCCGCGAGACTCCCTCTTGCGTTCGTTTGCTTAGAAGGACAAACGCGCGGAGCGCAGTGGCGGACATATCGTCGGAGGACACAAAGTGGCGCGGGACAAGCACAGAGGGCATGCGCCCAACGCTCTCCGGAATTTGCGCATCAAAGTCCGGGCGGATGACCTGTTCCCATCCTCCAAAACTCATTGGCGTGGTAGAATAGACGAACCTCGCGGTCACGTTCCCGCCACGCAGGCGCGTCCGAAGCTGCCGTCGCATCCTCCTCAGGTCCATTGAACTGGGAGGGTTAGGAATCAAGTTGAATTCATAGGCGATTTCGGGAAGCAGGGCCACATTCACAATTATTCCCGATCCTCCCACGGGTGAAGGCCTGATCACAATGCGCGGCCGCAGGCTGGAAACATAGAGTGGGAACTCTCCGCTCCACGGCAAACGCGACCACATCGAGCGGTTCATATGAAACAGCCCGCCAAAAAAAGCGGTGTAGCGCCAAAGCAAAGCGCCATGCTCAAGACTCCTTACAAATAGCCTGGCGTCGCCTTGATAGAAGAGGGGTTCTGTTCCGGCGGTTTCCGCCCACTTCTTCACCGCAATATACAGATATAAATGCAATGGAAGCAGTCCGGCGCAGCTCCACCGCTCTCTAAGACGGTAGAGGGTCGTTGCGAAGCGCGCAAAAAAAATCGGCCCCGTTGGCCGGGCGGAGTATGTTGCCGTCGGGGAGTGCCTCCCCGCGGGCTTTCGCCAGTTGGCGCCAGCGCTCGACGTTCCGCTCTGCCACATCACCCTGAGCAATGATGAAGAACTCGTAGTCGGGGCCATAGTCGTGGTGAAGTTGCGGAAGAGGATCGGCAATCTCCGCTCTCCAAGGGGGCCTTTCAAGGGTCGGATATTTCGCAGTCAAATGCTTCAAGAGCGCCGAACAATGGGCATCAAAAACCGATATCCTTGTCCAAGGAGGGTTCTCGATTATCGGTCCCGCAAAAATCGCCCTTACTGTCGCCGGAAACGACCTGAAAGGTTTCATGGTTTCCAATAATTCCCGCTTTCGATCACGGACGGCGAAGATGGCGATATTTGCGCCCGGACCGACCACAAGGGTCGCGATCTCAATAGCCGGCTCGCGTTCAGCGCTCTGGCTTTCGAGCCATGCATCGATCGATTCTATTCCTTCAGACTTTCCCGAAAAGTCGTCCATATCCTCTTTGTGCCGCTTTACGGTTAACTCCCACTCTTGGAGTAAGGACTCCACCCCTTCCTTCGCGATTTTCTTCTTGAAGTTGCTCACCATACTGGGGCCAACCCCAAATTGCGAGGCGATCCATTTTCCTTCGATGCCTTCGACCAGAGCGCCGAGCATGATTACCTGACGGCCCTGCGTCGTCCCGAATGCGGAAAGATCCCAGAGTGCCACGTGTGCGAGGTAGCGCAGCCGTTCTCGCTGCTCCGAATTGAGATCCAAGTTGGGCATACTGCTGGCCCCGGGATTGAAACTGAGAACCGGATCGGAGACGATTCATTTTCGGGCTCAAGGTTGCGAGGGGCATCATCTCTTAAAGATGAGCAATACGCGAAACACAAGTTGGACTGCAGCGGACCTTGCGACGCGATGGAACATGCATCCCACATCGGTGCTGCGGATCATGAAACGCCACGGCTTTTCAGGCGCGAAGTTCGGGAACGCCAAACAGGCTGGGCACCGCTTCTCTGACCATGACGTGCGCATCGTCGAAAAGCTGACCGGAATGAATCATGGATAACTCAATTTTGCAATTCCGATTCGGCCGCGCAGCAGGCGGCTACCGGCGCGGCCCCCGATTCGAGATTTCCGTGCGTTGCGGACCGGTCGCCTCCCGGGGAGACCACGCTGTTTCGCACACTCGCCACGTACCCTTTCACCGCGATTGACGCGGACGCGCCCAAACGGCGCGATGGTTCTTTGAAACAACAAATCTCCGTGCGACCCACGGCGTGAAACGTCACCGCTTCGGCTGTGCCGGGGATCGCCCCGCCGCCATCGGGCTTAAGACCCGATCCGGCTGCGGAATTCATGATGTGAGCGGGTGCAACACCCGCCTGCGCAATGGACGCGTGACGCATCTTCCCACGTCGGCAATTCACGATCGCCGTTCGTGAAAGCAGGGAAGAAAAGGCAGCCGCCGCTCAATACAAGACGGACGCTCTGCTGAGCCGTGTGCGCAAGCGCAGAAGGTCTTCAGTGACTACGAAGGACTTCACGATCGAGAAGAAGGTGTGGCGAAATTGTAGTGAAACGCCACCGCCAAAATTGGCACGGGCCATACATCAACTGCCGGCTGGAGCTCCGGCGGTTCCATTCGATAGGCCCCGGTCGAAGGGTCCGCGCTAAACGTACTTAAGCTAATCATGAAGAAAGGGGAAATCCCTCAGCGTTCTCCCTGCCGCTCAACTGGCGGCAGGTGAGGCGGACGTGAATCCGCAAGTCTCCCGATTCAACGGGAAAATGAGGGCGAAGGATCAGCCCAAAAGCCAAGGCCGCGCTGTAATGGCGCGGATACGCCCACGGGGCGGACGCATCCCATCGAGCGAGTCAATTTATGAACACCACAAGCATAACCCCACAGGATGCTTGGACGGCACTGCCTTGGAAGAAATTCCGGGACGATGTTGTCCGGCTTCAGGAACGAATCGCTCAAGCCGCAATGAAAGGAGATCGCCAGAATACACACAGGCTCCAACGTCTCTTGCTCAACTCGAATGCCGCGAAATTCGTCGCGGTCAAAAGAGTCGCGAGAGAAAACCGTGGCAGACGCACGGGCGGGGTGGATCACATTCGATCTCTCTCCACGGCGCAATGTATGAAGCTCGCCGAGTCGCTCGACCTGACGCCCACAAAAGCGCCGGTTCGGCGGGTCTGGATACCCAAGCCGGGGAAATTGGAAAACCGCCCACTGGGTATTCCAACGATGCGTGATCGCGCCCAGCAGATGCTGGTCAAGCTCGCGCTCGAACCGGAGTGGGAAACACGCTTCGAAAAGAACAGCTACGGATTCCGACCGGGACGCAACTGCGCAGATGCCATTGTCGCTACTTGGAATGCGATCAACAAATGCGCGGAAGGCAAATACGTCCTCGACGCGGATATCCGGGGCTGCTTCGACAATATCAGTCACGGGGCGCTTCTGCAGAAATTGGATTCCATTCGCCCGATCCAACAGCTCATCAAGCGATGGCTGAAGGCGGGGATATTGGATGGATTCAATCTGCAATACGCCACGAGCGGCCCCCCTCAAGGCGGAGTCATCAGTCCGTTGCTTGCGAACATCGCTTTGCACGGCCTGGAGACCCATATCACCGAAAAGATTGCGCTCACGGGAAACAGCCCGAAGCCGATCCTGATTCGTTACGCCGACGACTTTGTGATCACTCACAAGGATCGCACAGTTATCGATCGGTGCCGGATGGCCGCGGAGGAGTTCCTTCGGGGAATTGGCCTTGAATTGAATGAGACCAAGACATCGGTGCGGCACACGCTGCACGATGCGGATGGAAAGCCGGGATTCGATTTTCTCGGGTTCCGATTCCGTAGCTTCCGGGTGTCGATACACCAGAAGCCGAAAGGTCGCACCAATTTCAAGACGCTGGTCGCCCCGAGCAACGACTCCATCAAAAAGATCTACAGGCGCCTGTGTGATATCATCGATCAGAGTCGCGCTGCAGCTCAGTCGGAACTCATTGTCCGCCTGAACCCCGTCATCCGGGGTTGGGCGAACTATTTCAGGTTCGGCAGCTCAGCGCAGACATTCAGCAAGCTCGACCATCTCCTCTACCGCAAATTGCAGCGTTGGTGCCATCGCCGGCATACGCGCAAAGGCAAGAGGTGGATCGTCGAGCGGTACTGGAACAACGGGCATCCCTGGAAATTCCGGGACCCGGACTCAGGAAGAACTCTGATTAAGTTCGCGGACATCCATATCAAACGTCACGTCAAGGTGCGCGGCAACTCGCACGTCTATGATCGCGATCGGGAATACTGGAAGTCACGCGGACGGGATCGGCCTAGCGGAACTCTGTCAGGCGTGCCGGCGAAATGCCTCATCACTCCTGCCGAGGCAAATATCCGTGACGAGCCGGCTCCCGATCTCTGGCAATGATCCGAACTCGCGGACGCAAGGGAGCGTAAAGCCGGATGCAGCGAAAGTTGCACGTCCGGTTTGGCAGAGCGGGCCATGCAGCGATGCATGGCTCGACTTTAACCACACCGCCGTCGGGACTCGTTCCCGGCGGCCCACTTTCACAACACCACCGACCAAATAAAACCATAATACAAAAAAACAAATCGACCAGGAAAAGTCCCCGCAAAGCAGGACCCGAAAAGGGACCGCCGAATGCAGCCTCCGATGAGGCATCGGGATTGGTACAGCCGCCCGTGACAAATGAAAGCGCGTTACGGCAAGAGGATGCTGCCACCGTTAAAGATTCTCGAGTCCCGCTGATGAAGATCAACTTCAAGGAATCACCGCGGTTCCGTATTCATTTGGATCCCGAGGTTATCGACGCGTTCGCGACGAAGATGCGCGAAGGTGAGAAGTTCCCATTCGTAATCCTGATGAACGATGGCGAACAGTACCTGATCGCTGACGGCTGGCATCGATTGCTTGCGGCCCGCAAGAATGGATACCAGCGTTTCCCAGCCCTATGTTTTGGAGGCACAAAACAGGACGCTTTGGCGTTGATGTTTCGACTGCATTCGTTGCACGGGGTTCCGCTCGCGCGAGCGGATCGGGACCACGCTGTCGTGTTGGCGTGCGAATCCTTTCCCGAGAAAGCCAACTTCGAAATTGCAGCAATGTGTGGGGAACCGATCGAGACGGTTGCCACTCTCCGTGAGGCAAATAAATCGGGGCTTACGAAACCCAAACCGAAGAAAGACGGCGGCAGGAATGATGCAGGCCGGAAAAATGGGAAGCGCGAAGCGACTGCAGAAACCGCGCGAAAGGAGGTTGCATGAATGCTGATGGCACTGGCGGAAAACCATTGGTCGCAAATTGGGAAATCGTCCCAAACAGGCATTTCAAGCCGCCATCCGACCTGGACACCATGCCCCTCAAAGAGCTTGCGAAAAAAATCAACGCATCCCTTTGCGCTATCAATTCCTCCATCTCCATTGCCAAAAAACATGCGGGCCTCGCGCTTAGTGTGGCGATCAAGACGGGCCAATATCTGGAGGCATCAAGACGGAAATGTGAAAAGGGAACATGGGGCAAATGGCGGGAGGAGCATTGTCCGGAATTGTCGCAGGCGACCGCCTACCGATACATGAGCCTCGCTAGGAAGTTCTCACATGTGATAAGCGACGGGCCTGTTCAGACATTGCGGCAGGCGTACATAGCCATTGGCTTGATGTCGGAAAGCCGGGACGATGTGAAGCCATCGCCCAATCCGTCGGTCGCACCGCTTACTCCGCTGGCGAGCGCATTGGCTGGACTGAATACTTGGCGCGAATTCATACAGAGCCTCCATGCCATTTCGGTCGATGCGATGATCCCCGAGTATCGGGAACAGCTTGCTCATGCCGTGGCGGAGACGATGAGTGCATGCACGGAAATACGGAAGAAGCTGGCGAGTTCGATATGCGAAATAACCACAGACACAGATATTTTATCCCTGCCGGAGTCATAATCACCGGAAAGCAAACCGGTTCGTACTCTTTTGTCAGAAAAGTCCCATCCGGTGCGCCGATGACACGGTCAACCTGTTCGCCATGAAAGCCACCCCGAGCAGCAATTTCGTCCCGCTTTTTTGGAAACTGCACGTGCCGGTGACGGAGCCGATCGCCGAATGATTATTTCACTCATTTTCGCAGGCCAACGATATGCCCACTAAGCGAATTTTTATATAACTACACCTTGACCATGGCCGAAACTTCAAAAATCGAATGGACCGACAGCACTTTCAATCCGTGGATCGGCTGCACGAAGGTATCACCCGGATGTCAGCACTGCTACGCGGAAATGAATTCCAAATTGCGCGGTTGGGCGCAATGGGGAAAGGGCAAGCCGCGGCAACACACCGGAAAACAACTATGGCAGCAGCCCATTAAATGGAACGCGCAGGCGGCCCAGGCAGGAAAGCGCAGCCGGATCTTCTGCGCGAGTCTCGCCGACGTCTTCGATGTCGAAGTGCAAAACGAATGGCGCGAAGAATTGTGGGCATTGATCCGCAAAACACCACACCTCGACTGGCTGCTTTTGACGAAGCGTCCTGAGAATTTCCGGAAAATGCTTCCCAACGATTGGAGAGATGGCTGGCCGAATGTCTGCCTCATGACGAGCGTCGAGGATCAACTCCGTGCCGGCCGCATCGAGCACCTCATTACCACGCCGGCAAGATACCGGGCACTGTCCATGGAGCCGCTACTTGGTCCGGTGAAACTGAAGTCCGCATGGCTGAAGGAACTGGACTGGATTATTGCCGGCGGCGAATCAGGCGGCGGTGCCCGTCCCATGCATCCGCAGTGGGTGCGAGACCTCCGCGATCAATGCCGGGCGGCAATCGTGAAATTCCTGTTCAAACAGTGGGGATGCTGGTCGCCCGATCAATCCCATGGCAAAAAAAATCTGATCAACGTCGTCCATTTCGCCGATGCCCGTGACGTCGAGCCTACTGTTCTCAAAACGATGGATCTCAAGGCGCGCCGGAATTTCATGCCGGCGACAAAGGGAGGCACTTGGATGTACCGGACAACCAAAGGAGCCGCCGGCAATTTCCTCGATGGCCGTCAGCATCTTGACCATCCCTTCGGGAAACAAATTCCCAAGTCCGGACTGCCCGAGACGGGAGACAGGTCATGAGGCACGGCCTCGTAATACGCCAAGAATGCCCTTGGAAACGCTTCAAAGGTTGGGACAGCGCCGCAGGCAGCACGAGGCTGTAAAGTGTATCGCTTCGGCAAATCGATGCTGATGACGCCACTGCGTTCTTGATCCCCCGCGTCCTCCTGCCGCACAATATTCCTCATGCCCAAACTCACCAAATCCGCCCTCCTTCAACTCATCGCCCAGGAAACCGAAACCGATCGCAAGACCGCCGCCTTTTTCCTCGACGTCGTTACCGAGATCGCTCTCCGCGAAGTGAAGAAAAATGGCGAGTTTACCTTCCCCGGCATCGGCAAACTCGTGAAGCAGAAGCGCAAGGCGCGCATCGGCCGCAATCCGAAGACCGGCGAATCCATCAAGATCGCGGCCAAGACGGTGGTGAAATTCCGCGTGGCGAAAGCCGTGAAGGATTCACTCCTCGGGAAATAGGCGTGGTTTTGAACCGGCAGCGCTAGATGGCCGGCCGATAGATCTCGTCGGCCCCCGTGGTGGGATCTTCAACGTGAAGCTGCCGGGTGAGCGTCGTGAAATCGCTGGAGCGCACCTTCACCTGCACCGTCAGCGCACCCACACCACGTCAGCGAATATGCCGCCCGGCGCCCGCCGAGGACTTTGCCGAGACGTTCATGGTTTACGTCCGACACGGCGGAGTGATGTTCGCTGGGTAATGGGCCACCGAGCACCGGTGCCATCTGCCGACCGTCATCTGCCATCATCTCTGCGCGCGGGCACCTACGCTCGGTGAAAACTGGGAGGGCCACCGCCGGCAGCCTCGTCTCGGGCGGGAACCCTCGCAAACAGGCGCGTGAAACTTGCAAGCCATTCGGGTGTTAGCGGCTGAGTAAGTCTCTGTTCATCAAAGAATGTTTCAACTATTCAAACTTTTCTATTGACTCGCAAAGACCTACGACTTACTAAGCCATACCTTCATCACCAATGAACTCGTTAAGAACATATTCAACGCATTCGCAAGCAACCGCATGGTTGCGTTGCGAGGGTATGTCCCTGCGTATTGGAAAACCCGGTACCGGGCTCGGAGTCACGCAGCCGAGTTTCATAAACGAAGACCATACCAAGGAGGCAGGCAGGTAGTTCACGATCCAACAGATCACCGATTTTTCGAGAACCCTGCTCGCCTCACAGCAAGCAGGGTTCTTCGTTTCCAGGTGATTCACCGTTTTTCAAACCGCGGCCCGGTGGCCGCTCAATCCAAAGTAACCATACTGATCGACCAACACATTTGAACCACAACGTGGGCGATAAAAACCCCGCCGCCAGCTGTAACTGACGACGGGGTGGAATCGGTCACCAATCCAGATAAGTCCCTAGCGGAGACGCCTGTGAGTTAGCAACCGCGCAAACGGTGGCAGCTCGCGGAGCAACTGTCAAGCTAGTCATCTTACGATGACTAGCTAACCGGTCTGTATTGCCTGATTCCTCGCCCTGACTTTTACAGTCCAGAGGCTTCGCATGACCATCTATCATGCAACGGGAGGTGTGCCTGAAACACCGAAACAACCGCCGTGAAATCATCCTGCGGGTGCGAACTCAAATCCGAGTTGGCAGCGGTGTTTGTTCTTTTTTGTCAAAAACTGAGCGGCGCGGGTGTGCTCGTAATGCAGCCAGCGCCGCTCGTATTTGCGGTCATCGTTCAAGAGTAGGACTCCTGAGTGCCAATCAGGGGATGCCGGTGCAATTCCGGCTGGCCGCACCAATTTTTAGAAACCCACAATCAAAACACACAATGTGTGCGGCGTGCGCCAGCTTGCGCAGCAGAGTCTCCAAAACTCAGCGGGCTCGGGGCAGCACCGGGACGCCGTGCCACTTTTCAAAGCGCGGGGGAGCCAGGTGGGAAGGCAGCGGCCTCATAAGCCGCCTACGAGCGGGTTCGATTCCCGCCCCCGCCACCAATTTCATGGGCTGCTCGATCATTCAGGAGGTCACCCGCCTTGCAAGCGGGAGAGCACGGTGCAAAGCCGTGGCAGTCCACTTTTTTCAAATCGCGGGAAGGTTGAGAACCCGGGAAGTCTCATAAGCTTCCTCATCGTGGTGCGATTGACGCTCCGGCGTCCATGCAGCGAGCGCTCCGCGACCAATCGGGGTTGGCGCTGGCGCGCCACGCATTTCACGTCCCGCAACCATTCTCGGGTAGGTAGCCGCGTAAAGATCGCGAGCCGCCTGTAAAGCGGATGTCCAATCGGACCAGCGTCGGAGCGTTACCGACACAACCCACCATCTTGGCCTGTTAGCTCAGCTACGAAGAGCAGCCGCCTGTCGAGCGGAAGGTCGCGGGAGCAATGCCCGCACAGGCCGCCAATTTCAACACGACACGATCATGACGCGCGCGAGGAAGACAGCAATCCGCCTCGCTTGGGACGAGGAGATACTCGGGGCAGCACCGAGGCGCGCGACCATTTCATTGAAGCTCCCGTGGCCGAGCAGTCCACAGGCATCCGTCTTCTAAACGGAACGACGCAGGTGCAATTCCTGCCGGGAGCAGTGATTCCTCTCAATGCACAGAGTGTGCAGCCCGCCTGTTAAGCGGTGTGAGCTTGGTGCGATGCCAAGGGGAGGAGCCATTTCACAAACGGAGCGCGTTCGGCCGGTCGAGGACGCTGATTTGAAAACAGCCACACCGGCAACGGTGTCCAAGGTTCGAGTCCTTGGCGCTCCGCCACTTCATCCGCCCGCATGGTGCAATAGCAGCACGCTTGGTTCTCAACCAGGAAACCCCGGAGCATTACCGGGTGCGGGTGCCACCTTCATTCGCCCGATAGCTCAAAAGGAGAGCGACCGGCTCACATCCGGCAGACCGAGGAGCGTTACCTCGTCGGGCGACCACTTTTTCATTCCTCCGTAGCTCAAAAGCAGAGCCCTCGCCCGATAAGCGAGAGACCGCGGCGCAATACCGCGCGGAGGGACCACTGGCTGTGTAGCTGAGATAGATCAGCGCCTCGCTGAAGACGAGGAGAGTCCGGCGCGATACCGGACGCAGCCACCATTTTTATTCGCGTCATTGGTGTAACAGCAAGCACGGCGGTCTTCCAAACCGCAGGCGCCGGGGCAGCACCGGCATGGCGCAGAGTCTTCGACTCATTCAATCATAGCTCCCGAAGTGTAAGAGTCCTGCACGCCGCTCTGCGAAGGCGGAGGTTCGAGGTGCGAGTCCTCGCGGGAGCACCATTTCAATTGCCGCTCCGGCGGCTATGCGGAGTCCGCTCCGCGACATTTCGTAAAGCGCTTCCGCGCCCAGCATTCCTCCGTGGCAGAGGTCAGCAATGCACTCCTCTCGTAAAGGAGACCATGCCGGGGCAGCGCCGGTCGGAGGATCGTTTTCAATCCCGGGGAAGAGCACCGGTCGCTCGTCAGCCTCATAAGCTGGAGGAAGTTGGTTCGATTCCGACCCCCGGAACCATTTCGTGTAGCCCTGTAGCTCAAATAGAAGAGCGCCCGATTCTGACTCGGGAGGTTGATGGTGCGAGTCCATCCAGGGCCGCCAATTTCAAGGAAGTCAAAGCGGACGAGCGTGCTGCCGCCGGTTGGAAGCCGGACGGAGCTGCAACCGCAGCTTGTGGAGCATGACCACTGACTTCCGCTTCGGGTCGCAAGCATTGCAGCGATGCAGCGGTCTCTTAAACCGCGGAGCACGGGGCAGCACCGTGGCGACTCACCAATTTCAAAAACGGAAGCTGAACCGGACAAGCGCGCCGGGACTGTTTCGAAAACAGATCGTTCCACCTCGTGGGATGGGGAGCATGACCTCCGACTTCCGCCACTTTTGATTCCGGCTTGGCAGAGCAGCTCATGCACTCGCCTTGTAAGCGAGACTAGACGGGGGCGGCACCCGTAGCCGGATCACTTTCAGATGGAGGCCGTGATGTAACAGCCAGCATTCGATCCTGTGAAGATCGCCGAGCGGGGGCAGCACCCGTCGGCCTCCCCATTTCTCAAAACGCGCGCGATGCCGAAATCGTCGAGGCGGCGGCTTGCAAACCCGCTCTTACCCGGTGCGAGTCCGGGCGCGCGCTCCATTTCGGGGCCATCGTCCAACAGCAGGACGACGCAATGGCATTGCGTAGATCGGGGTGCGATTCCCCGTGGCTCCACCATTTCATCGGGCACGAGGAAGACAGCAATCCGCGCCGTTCGGATCGGCGAGACACTCGGGGCAGCACCGAGGTGCCCGACCATTTCAAATTCCGCCAAAGCGTTGGTAGCGACGCACGCCGCTGGTATCGGCGAGAGACCGGTGCAACTCCGGTTGGCGGATCGTAGCCCTGTAGCTCAACCAGCAGAGCGCCCGACTTTGAATCGGGAGGTTGATGGTGCGAATCCATCCGGGGCCGCCATTTCATCGCCGCATCACGCGGCATCACGCGCCGGTAGATCACTAGCAGATCGCCGCACCGACATTGCGGAGGCAGGCGGGGCAGAACCGCCTCGGCGCACCATTTCCACAACGCTCCCGTAGCTCAATGTATAGAGCACCGCGCTTCGAACGCGGAGGTTGCAGGCGAAATTCCTGCCGGGAGCACCACTCATTTTTTCCCGGCGTAGCCCAATGCAGAGGCAACGAGCTCAGACCTCGTCCAGTGCGGGTGCAAATCCTGCCGCCGGGACCATTCTCGCTCCCGTAGCCCAATGAAGAGGCAGCGGACTTAAACTCCGCTCAGTGTCGGTGCGAATCCGACCGGGAGCACCTCATCTCAATGCCCGCGTAGCCCAATAGCTGAGGCGCCGACTTCAAACCTCGGACAGTGCGAGTGCAACTCTCGCCGTGGGCACCAATGGAACGTGAACCGGACTAGCGAGCCGGGATTCCGTGCTAAGGAAATCGATCCGCACTGCGGGTTGGGGAGCATGCCCTCCGCGTTCCGCCATTTCAGCAAACGCCCGTGAATGCAAAGAGCCGAGCGCCTCGCCTTTCAAGCGAGTCCTAGCCGGTGTGAGTCCGGCCACGGGTGCCATTTCACATCAAGGGTCGCGTAGCCCAACTGGAAGAGGCACGGCGTCGAGAACGCCGCGAGTGCTGGTTCAAATCCAGCCGCGACTACCAATTCAGAACCCGAAGCTTTGAGAGCGAAGCAGCCGTCTTTTAAGCGGCTGAGGTGGGTGCAAGTCCCAACGGGTTCACCAATTTCGAGGCAGTGAGACTGGAGTTACTTCGTCTCATAAACGACAGGTCGCCGGTTCGACTCCGGCCCGCCCATTTTTGGGCGGTAGCTCAGCGGTAGAGCGGTTCGGCGGCGGTGCGGCAACGTGCTTCCGCCGGTTCTTCGGTCAGTTTTCTCCTCGAATCCTTTTTGCAGCCGCGCTCGCGAGAGCGCGGACAAACTTTCCCGGCAGTGATGGTCGAGATACTTCGGAAACACTGGTTCGACTCCAGCCGCCTCCACTTTACGGGGGCGGTAACTTGGCCTGCCTTTCTCCGGGAAAAATCTTTGGGGCAGTGAGCGCGGGGATACTTCGCTGAAAAACGAAACCCAAAATGCCTCGCGCGTTTTTCTCCCCAATCCTTTTCGCGGCAGTGAAGACGGGATTTCTTCGCACCAAACCAATCGCCGGGACTAGCGGTCGCCCATGAGTTGGGGTTTCGCGTAAGCGGAATTCAGGTTCGATTCCTGACAACACCCGGCGGAGCCTGTCTGTTTTCTCCGCGAATTCCCCCCAGTTCAAACCGCGACATTGGCGCATGCCTTGTCGTGCAAAGCAAAACCTGCGAGGCAGTGACCCGCGTGCCAGTCCAATACCGGTGCGCGTCTCCTCGCTCAACCAAACAAGCAACCATTAAATTCAATCTGCTCAAGAAGCGCCCGCGCGGCTCGACGATCAACCTCGCGGGTGGAGAGGCGTTCGTCGAAACGCCGAAGCTCGAACTCGCCGCGCTCATGCTCACCAGCACGCTTGGCGACCAGTTCTACCGTCCCGGCGACGCCGCCGCGGCGCGCGTGAAGCAGCTCGTCGCGCAGATCGCCGACAAGAAGTTCTCCGCGAAGGCTGCGCTCTACGCTCGCAAGGAAGCCGGTATGCGCTCGGTGTCGCATCTCGTCGCGAGCGAACTCGCGCACTCGGTGAAGGGCGAGTCGTGGACGGCGAAGTTCTTCGACCGGGTCGTTCACCGGCCGGACGACGCGCTCGAAATCCTTGCGTGCTACCTCGCGACTTACGATCGCCCGATTCCGAATGCGCTGAAGAAGGGTCTCGGCGCTGCGCTCGCGCGCTTCGATGAGTATCAACTCGCGAAGTATCGCAAGACGCGCGCGGAGATCTCACTGGTGGACGCGGTGAACCTCGTTCACCCGCCGCACACCGAGGCGCTGCGTAAGCTCATCAACGGCACGCTCGCGCCCGCCGAGACCTGGGAGACGAAGCTCACTCAGGCCGGCGCCGCCGCCGAGAGCGATGCGGAACTCGCCGAGCTGAAGCACGACGTGTGGGCCAAGCTCATCACCTCTCGTAAGATCGGCTACTTCGCGCTGCTGCGGAACCTCCGCAACGTGCTTGCCACCGCGCCGGAAATCACCGAAGCGGCCATCGCGATGCTCACGGACGAACGGCTCATCGCCAAGTCGCTCGTGATGCCGTTCCGCTTCACCACGGCGCTCGAAGCACTGCGCAGCTCGGGCCTGCCAAACGCGGCCAAGGTGCTCGATGCGCTCAGCACCGCGGTGGACATCTCGCTCGCGAACGTCCCTCGTTTCGACGGCAAGACGCTGGTCGCGCTCGATGGGAGCGGTTCGATGATGGGTCGTCCGATTAAGATCGGCGCGCTCTTTGCCGCCACGCTCGCGAAGGCGAATGACGCCGACGTGATGCTGTTCAGCGACGATGCGCGCTACGTGTCCATCACGCCGCGCGACTCGACGCTCAGCATCGCCGCCTGGCTGGAGAGCCATTGCGCGTCTGCCGGCACGAACTTCCACGCCATCTTCCAGCGCGCGAAGCGTGCCTACGACCGCATCATCATCCTGTCCGACATGCAGGGCTGGATCGGTGGCCACGCGCCCGTCACGAGCTTCGATGCGTGGGCGAAAAAGTGCAGCGCCACACCGCGCGTGTTCTCGTTCGATCTCGCGGGCTACGGCACGCTGCAATTCCCGCAGCGCGACGTCTTCTGCCTCGCGGGCTTCTCCGACAAGACGCTCGAAACGCTAAAGCACCTCGACTCCGACCAGGCAGCGTTCCTGCGGCAGATCGAGTCCATCGAGTTGTAATAGCAACTCGCACCATCCAAGGCGCGCCGTCCACATCGGGCGGCGCGCCTTTCTGTTTCACCACCAACATAGAAAGGAGGTTCTCATGCACGGGAACGAAGTCTTCCAGCGCGTCCGTCACGCGCTCGCTCAGGTCGAGGCCGAGCGGAACGTGCGCGTGCTTTTCGCGTGCGAGAGCGGCAGCCGGGCGTGGGGTTTCGCCTCGCGCGATAGCGACTACGACGTGCGCTTTCTCTACGTCCACCGGCGCGACTGGTATCTCTCGGTCGAGGACCGGCGCGACGTCATCGAACAGCCAATCGCCGATGACCTCGACGTGAGCGGCTGGGAGCTGCGCAAGGCGCTGCGACTGCTCCGCAAGAGCAACCCGCCGCTGCTCGAATGGCTGAAGTCGCCGGTTGTGTATCGTCACGATCCGGTCTTCGCCGCCGAGTTCGGCCGCGCTTGCGGCGAAGTTCTATTCGCCGCGGCGCTGCTTTGCACACTACCTGCACATGGCCTTCGGCAACTGGCGCGACTACCTGCGCGGTCGCGAGGAAGTGAGTCTGAAGAAGTATCTCTACGTCTTTCGTCCGCTCCTTGCGTGCCGCTGGATCGAGCGTCAGCTCGGCCAGGTGCCGATGCTCTTCGCGCAGCTCGTGGAGAGCGTGCTCGACGAAGCCGAGGTGCGCGCTGCGCTCGCTGAACTCGTCGCGCCAAGCAGGCCGGCGAGGAGCTGGCTGTCGCGCCGCCGGTCGAAGCGCTCATGCGTTTCATCGAGGCCGAACTGCCAAGGCTCGAAGCGCTCAACGAGCCCGACGATGCCGCGGGCGAAGTGGAAGAGCTGAACGGCTTCTTCCGCCGCTACGCACTCGCGGCTTGAGACACACACTGACGCCGTCCGGAGCCACTCGCTTCGGGCGGCGTCCTCATTTTCCACGAATCCAAACCTCAACCCATCAACTCCAATGCAATCACAGCCCTACATCCAATCACCCGGAGCCACAGAGGCTCCAAATCACAACTCAATCGGTCGCGCCAATGCGCGCGGCCCAACTTGAAATTATGAACTCTAAAACGATCGCGAATCAGTTCGTCCGCATGGGCGCGCGGTTCCGGATCGTTCGTCCAGAAAACCTGCCGTGGCATCGGCGGCGCACAGACTACGCGCTCGATATTGTCTCCGACAAATGGGGCCAACTCTTCGAGATGCAGCTCAGCGCGGAACGTGAAGCTCAGTTCACGATGAACGTGCTCCAGTGCGACCGGCATGACCGCCACCTCCTACTGCTCGTGAAAACACCGACAGCGAATGATCGCTTTCTGTGCGGACACGATGAACGGGAGTGGTTCGTGGCGGCCGTGCCCGGTGGCGCTTCGTCGGTCACGCAGGCGAAACTCGCCTTGCTGCCAACAGAGGTCCGCGAGGCCGCGGATCACGCGCGCCTGAACCAGGGGCAGCGCACGCGCCGGCACAACCGAGCCTTCATCCGCCAGGGTGAATGGTTCTTCGTGCCCGCGCCGAACCTGTGCGTGGATAAAAAGCGCATCCTCCGCAACGAGCCAATCCGCCGCGGAGGTGGCAAGCCGCACATGGTCGCCGAAGTGTTCCGCACCGGCGGTGACCGGGTGCGCGTGTGCGCGCGTTTCCCGAACGGCATCATCGAGCGGGAATATCAGGCACTCATCGCGCGCGACCCGAAGGCGGCGCGCTGGGGCTGGCAGGTCCGCTTCCGCAATGCGGAGGTGTATGCGCGCGGCACGGTGCGTCATCGCGACCACGCGATGATCACACTCCATGAGTGGCACCGCGTCTGGATGAACACCGAGAACACGACGCGCCAGATGGCGAACGTCGCATTCCTCGACTGAGGAATGAAGCATCGCAGCCGGGGAGGGCGACCAACCTTCCCCGGCTGTATCCTCACGACAAAAAAGAACAAACACCGCTGCGCACTCGGAGTGTGTCTGCACGCCGCACCCGACCATTTTCAACCATCACAACTATGAACAACCAAGACCTCATCCGCCTCGGCGTGCCGCAAGGCGACGCCTTGAAGCTGTCTTACGAACACATGCGCCGCATGTTTGCTCAGGGACTCGATCGCGAACAGGTCGAGGCGGATATTTTCAACATCGTCGCCAATCCGCCGGCGTTCTTCGCCGACGAGCTGCGTGCGCCGCTGGCCCGTGCGATCTATCGCCCGGCGTTCACGCCGCGCGCGGAACTCGCGCCGTGGCGTCAGTGGGGCGAGGGGCTCGAAGCCGAGGCGGTGAAGCAGATGGCCAATGCGTGTGCGCTGCCGGTCGCGGTGGCGGGCGCGCTCATGCCGGATGCGCACGTGGGCTACGGCCTGCCGATCGGCGGCGTGCTCGCGACGGATAACGCGGTGATTCCTTACGCCGTGGGCGTGGACATCGCGTGCCGCATGAAGCTCACCGTCTATGACCGCAAGGCGAACACCCTCGCCGGTCAGCGCGATCGTCTTGCAAACCTTATCGAAAGCGAGACGCGCTTCGGCATGGGTTGCGAGTTCAAGGATCGCCGCGAGCACGAGGTGATGGACGAAGACTGGACCGTCTCGCCCGTGACGCAGCGCCTTCACGACAAAGCGTGGAAGCAGCTCGGCACGAGCGGAAGCGGCAACCATTTCGTCGAGTTCGGCGCGTTCACTGCGGATGCGGAGCAGGCGCGTGCGCTTGGCCTTGAGCCTGGCGAATACCTCGCGCTGCTCACGCACTCGGGTTCACGCGGCACGGGCGCGCAGGTGTGCGACTACTACAGCAAGCGCGCGATGGCCCGACACGCCGCATTGCCGAAGGAACTCAAGCACCTCGCGTGGCTCTCGCTCGACGACGCCGACGGCCAGGAATACTGGGCCGCGATGAACTTGATGGGCCGTTACGCCGCCGCGAACCACGCGCTCATCCACAAGCACATCGCCAAGAAACTCGGCGCACACGTGATCCTCGACATCGAGAACCATCACAACTTCGCGTGGAAAGAAGCGCACGTCGTGAATGGCGAAGCGCGCGAAGTCATCGTGCATCGCAAGGGCGCGACGCCCGCGGGCGCCGGCGTGCTCGGGATCATCCCCGGCTCGATGGCATCGCCTGGCTACGTCGTGCGCGGCAAGGGTTCGCCCGAGTCGCTGACCAGCGCGTCGCACGGCGCGGGCCGCGTGATGAGCCGCACCAAGGCGATGCAGTCCTTCACCTGGAGCGCGACCAAGAAGCTGCTCGCCGAGCGCGGCGTCGAGTTGCTCAGCGCCGGCCTCGATGAGGTGCCGGGTGTCTATAAGGACATCCACGCCGTCATGGCCGCGCAGACCGATCTGGTCGAAGTCCTCGGCCAGTTCGATCCGAAGCTCGTCAAGATGTGCCCAGCCGGCGACCGCGCCGAAGACTGACCACCGCGGAGGCGGGACGCCAACTCGTCTCGCCTCCGCACTACTCAACACTCACTTGTCCATGAACGACATCCTCAACAAATCGACCGTGCTGGTGCTGAACCGGCACTGGCAGGCGATCCACGTGAAGACGCCTGCCGAAGCGTTCTGCATGATCGCCACCGGAGCGGCCACCGCGCTCGACGTGCAGGCCGACGACTACATCACGCCCGTGCGCTGGGACGACTGGCTCAAGCTGCCCGTCCGCGAGCACGACAACGCCGTGAACACCCCGCGTGGCCCCGTGCGCGTGCCGACCGTCATCGTCGCCGCAAACTACGCCAAGGTCCCGCTGCGCCGCCCGCACTTCGGCCCTCGCGGCATTTGGGAGCGCGACGGTGGTGTTTGCCAATACACCGGCCGCAAACTATCGCCCAAGGAAGGCAACATCGACCACGTCGTCCCGCGCTCCCGCGGCGGCAAAACCTCGTGGGACAACTGCGTCCTCGCCCACCGCGAAGTAAATTCGCGCAAAGCCAACCGTCTGCCCCACGAAGCCGGCCTGCGTCTGCGCACGCAGCCCGTCGCGCCCCGCGTGGTGCCCGCCAGCGTGCTGATCCGCAACCACCACGGTATCCGCGACTGGGAGCACTTCCTCGGGTAGCGCCGACTCGCCGCCCACTCCGAGCCGCTGTGTGTCTTTGACATGCAGCGGCTCGCATGGCGTCCACACCTGACTATTTCATCGGCTTCGCCCGCGTTGTTCGCCCGTCCTCGCGACCCCCCGCTATTCCCCTCTCCCGCCTCCGAGGTGGAGAAAATCCTCGCTGTTCAGAAGGCGGCGTTGAAGCGCACGCTCGCGGCGTGGCCGGAATCAGGTAGCAGCATCACTAAGCGGCGCATCGACGAGATCCACGAGGTCGGCGAGAAGCCGCTACTCGCGGGGCAAACTTTTTCCTCCGTGGCCCACCGTTGTCGATCCCCAATGGTACAATACACCCATGAACATCAACCATCTCACCATCGCCGGCCCCTACACCCACGAAAACCTCAGCATCTTCCTGCTCCACGGAGCCGATGCCCTCGACGGCCAACGCTTCATCCCGCTCGATGATGCGCTGGAGCAAAAATGCGTTACCGTCCACGAGACCGGCGACGTCGGTCAGCTCGAAGTCGAGAACCTCTCCGAGCATTTGGATCTCTACATCCAGGCCGGTGATGTGGGGAAAGAGGCCCCACAGCAGGAGCAAAGCGGCAAAAGGCAGACGGGGCATGGTTCGCGGCGACTATGGGGGAGCTATCTCGCACGGCAATTCATTCGTCGCTCCGAGTCACCATTTACATCGAGAATTAAGATGCGACTTTTTCGAGGGCGTGGTGATGAAGCGGGCGGATTCGATTTACCCGGTGCAGTTGCGGAGCGCGACGGAGGAATGCCGGGGGTGGTGCAAGCATCGGTTTAACACGTGATGGCACGGGCCAGGGGAGCGTTCATCGGATGTGGGCGGCCTATCGCCACAGTGGTTCGATTTGTTCAGCGTTCCATTTGTCCCAAAGAGATGACATCTGCTGCACACGAGCGGGTTCGTTGTTCGCGAGATTGGTGGTCTCGCTGATGTCGTGGGCGAGATCATAGAGTTGCCACTGCTTACCATCGCGAATGACTTTCCAGTCGCCGCTACGCAGGGCGTTCTTCGCGCCCACACGCCAGAACAGGGTGCGTTCAGGCATCTCCGTCATATTGCCGGTCAGCAAAGGCATGAGGCTGACACCATCGAGCGTCGTCTGAACTGATCCGGCGTCGGCGAATTCCAATGCTGTCGCGGTCGCGTCCATGGAAGTAACTGGAGCATCAATGACTCGACCGGCCGGGACGTGATTTTTCCACGAGACAATGAATGGCACGCGGATGCCGCCTTCCCAGAGTTCGCCCTTCCCGCCGCGCAACGGAGCATTGCTGGAGGTGAGTTCTTTGGTGGGGCCGCCGTTGTCGCTGAGGAACACCACGAGAGTGTTTTCCTCGACGCCGCTGTCACGGAGTTGAGCGAGCACCTTGCCCATGCTGTCATCGAGATGCGCGAGCATGGCGGCGAAGATGCGGCGCTGGATGTCTTCGATGTGCGCGAACTTCTTCATGTAATCGTCCGTGGCTTGCATGGGGCTGTGGACGGCGTTGTAGGCGAGATAAAGAAAGAACGGCTGCGCGCGATGCCGCCCGATGAAGTCGCAGGCTTCGCGCGTGAAGGCGTCGGTGAGGTTCAATTTCTCATCGACCGGCTGGCTGCTACGCAACAGCGGATTGTCGGTGTCGTATTCGGGTTCGTTGTGACCGAGATGGGTGCTCAAGACGATGCGACCATCGAGTGAGGTCCAGCGGCCCTGGCCGCCATCGGGCAGTGTCTTTCGGCGCAACCAGGTCGTGACGCCTGGCCACGGCGGCGGCACATAGTAATGACCCTCGTGCAGAAAGCCGAAGAACTCATCAAAGCCACGCCGCTGCGGATGAAACTCCGCCGTGCCACCGAGATGCCACTTGCCCACCAAGCCCGTCGCGTAACCCGCATTACGCAGACGATCCGCCAAGGTCTTCTCCGCGACGGGCAAGCCAATGCCCGGCGAAGCGTTCTTCGCGCCGATGGGATTGAACTCAAAACCGAAGCGAGTCTGAAAACGCCCCGTCAGCAACGCCGCGCGCGAGGCCGCGCAAAACGGCGCGGTGACATACCCGCTCGTGAATCGCGCCCCACTCGCCGCGAGTGCATCGATGTGCGGTGTTGGGATGTCTTTCCCGCCATAGCAGCCGAGTTCGCCGTAACCGAGATCGTCAACGACGATGAAGACGACGTTGGGGCGCTGCTCGGCAGCGAGTGATGAAGTCTGAACGCCGAGGATCGAAAGCAGCAGGGCGAAGAGGTGTCGAAAGGAGGATTTCATGGTTGAATCAAATTGAATGGGGGCTGAACGCGCGGCGTCGATCTTAGCGCAGCACGACGCGCGGGGCGACCCACGTCGCCCAGTCGCCTGCGGGATCGGCGAGGGGATCGACGATGAAGGCGATGCTCACTTCGCGGCCGCGGAAATCGGCGAGAGCGATCTCCGCCGGCACGCGCTCCGCGCCCTTGAGCTGGCGCGCGAAGACTTCGCGTCCGTCGATCTCCACGGCGAAGGCGGCGCCGTTGCTCTTCGCGTTGTTCAGCAGCGCGTCAAAGGTGAGCACGCAGCGCTTCGCATCCGTAGCGGGAATGGCGACGCGGTAGGTCAGCAGGGCGCGGCCTTTCGGCTTCGGATGTTGCTGTAGCGCATCCTCCGGCACTTCGTCCGGCGGGCCAATGCGCCGCAGCCCGACTGACTGCACATTCTCCTGCTGCGCCTTTGCGCGCTGTGCGACGAAGTCGAAGACCACGTGCCCCGTCTCGCGCTTCACCGCACGCGGCGGGTCGAACTTGGTCGCCACGACATCGCTCCAGTCCTTCCGCCCGACGATGGGCAGCGCAAAGGCGAACGCGGCATCCTCCTCCGGCGTGCCGGCCTTTTGCACGACGCCCCAGATCTTCCGCGCGCGGCCGATGGCGTTGACGTTCGCACTGCCATCGTGCTCGCGGATGCCGAAGAGGAGACCGTTCTCGTGCGGGTGATCCACGTGGCGGTGGTAGAGGAACGATTCGATGTCCGGCAGCGCTTGCACCTTCTTCCACGCGAGGGCAAAGGCGGCGGCTTGCGCGAGTTCGCCGTCGGGACCGGGCGGGCAGTCGAAGCCCTGCTCGGTCAGCGCGATGCGGCGCGGCTGCCCCCCGAAGAGGAAGCGCGGCTGGCGCAGGAAGGCGGGCAGCACCTCGAGATTGTGAAAAGTGATCCGCGGCGCGTCGAACCGCAGCGGCGCCGACCTGTCCTTCCAGAAGCGCGGGTTGCGGAGGTTTTCCGGATAGGGATGAAAGGCCAGGTTCCACGGGAAATCGCCCTCGCGTTTCGCGCGTGCGTTTACCCCCTCCAGCACCTCCACCGCACTGAAGCCGCGCGTGCGATCCTCGGAAGCGGGCATCGTCCAGTGATGCTCGAGCGAGACGTAGATCGGGAAGTCCGCATGCACCCTCCGCGTGGCGAGGTCGGCGATGCGCAGCGCGGCGGTGTATTCGCGCAGCAGCACCTCCGGCTCCACCGCGCCGAGGTAATACCACGACCAATGGCTCTGCACTTCATTGCCGATCACGAGTCCGCCGAGCTGGCCGAACTTCGCATCCGCACGCGTGTAGCGCTCCACGAGCCAGTGCACGATCGCGCGGTAGAAGAACACGCCCTCCGCCGTCGCCGTGTTGAACGCCGCGGGGCCGGACGTGATCGTCTTCGGATCCGTGAGCGGGTGCACGAGCGGCGACGTGCGCGGCGTGGTCGTCTGCACATAGTTCAGGAGGATGCCCGTCACGCGCATCTTCGCCGCGTGGAGCGCCTGCAAGTCGCGATCAAGCGCCGCGACCGCAGCCGGACGAAGCCCGATCTTTCTCCCCTCAAACTCGAAGCTCAGTTTCGGCTCCGCGCTCTGCCAATCGATCAACCGGCCGATGTCGATGTTCTGGTTCGACTGCCCGAAGCCGAGCGCCTTGCCATCTTCCACGTCGAGCAGGCAGGCAATCCCTTTCTTGTTCGCGAGCGAGCCGAGGGAGTTCGTCCGCCGCGGGAGCGCGGAGAAATCCGTGACGCACTGCGGCGCGCCGAGTGCCTTCCCATCCGCGCGCAGCTCAAACTTCGCGAACAGCCGGTCGCGCGCGCCATTGAAGCGCGGCACCGTCGCACCCGGGCCTTCACCGCTCCACAGCACGCAGCCTTCACCCTCCGCTGCCGACGTGTGCAGCGGCCGCTCGCGCACCTCCACTGCGCCCACACGTGCCGGCCACGTGAAGCGCAGCGAATCCGGCGTCACGGCGACACGCAGCGGCGGTTCGTCCGCACGCAGCAACGCGCAGAGGAAGACGAGCGTGGCGAGCAGGCATCGGAGAAAAGTCACTGATTGCGTCCTTATTGAACCTTTAAAGTCCCCTTGCCCCGGAAAAATTTGGGTAAGTTCTCCGCATTGTAGGTTCCTGGTGCCTGCACCTTGCCATCGATGGAGAGTTTGCCGATGCGCATCTCTCCCTGAAAGGTCAAATCCAACATGCCACCTTCCATCAGCGAGACTTCCGTCTTGTCTCCTAAGCTGTGGATATTCGGAAGCACCAGCGTGCCTTGTTTCACCGTCGTGGGGCCGGTGTAGGTGTTGGCGCCGGAGAGTGTCCAGGTGCCGGTGCCGGTTTTGGTGATGGCGGTGACGGCCTTGCCCTTGCGGTCATAGACGTTGTCAATGTTAAAGGCGAGTTCGCCGGTGCCCGCGCTGGAGCCGGCAAGGATGATGGTTTTGTTTTCCGCATAGCCGGACATCACAAAAGGACTGGTCAGCTTCAGCAGGCCCGTGCCGGATTGATCCAACGTGATGGTGTCGCCACCGCCGGGCAGGTTGAGGGTCCGGTCGGTGGTCTCACCCTTGCCGGTATAGGCCAGGGTACTGCCGCCACTGATCATGATCTCGCCGTCGGCATCGGTCTTGGGCGCGCCGAGGCTGCTGCTGGGTGCGCCTTTCGCCACCCGGTTGAGCGACGTTACGCTGAGTGTTCCGCCGGTCACGATGGTTTGGCCGCTATAGGTATTGGCACCGGAGAGTTTGAGGGTGCCCGCACCGCATTTCTTCAGGTGGATGCTTCCGCCCCCCGGACCCTTGGAATCCGCGATGGTGGTGGATAGTTCCTGCACACTCGTGGCGCCGGTCGTATCCAGACCGAAGGTGGCACCGGCTAGGAGGCCGTTCTGATTGACGCCCGTGGCGAGGCTTCGGAGCATGGTTCCGGCCTGCTCGGCGGTGAATGAGCCCGGCGTGCCCACATGCAGCCGCAACTCCCCCGCCGCACCATTGACCGTGATATTCGCGGGTGTCCAGCGCGCGGGGTCATTGTTGTAAAGCGAGGACTTTACTTCAAGGAGTCCCATTTCCACTTTGGTGGCTCCGGTGTAGGTATTGCGCCCGAAGAGTTTGAGCGCGCCGATCTTGGTGCCATGGTCCACACGATGCCCGGTCTGCGTGAGGCCGCCGGGTCCGCTGATGCCGCCCTCCTTGTTATCGAACTCCACAAAGTCGGGAGAACTCACCAGCATGTTTCCTTTCAAGATCACCGGTCCGCTCCAGCGACCATGGCCGCCGGAAAAGATGTGCCCGCCGTTTGCGGTCAGCGGATTCATCACCGGATCGCCGCCGATCCCGATTGCCCCGTCATTGTTAATCGCCACCGGCCCAGTTCCCAATCCCTGCTTTTGCACCGAGAGGGAGCCGTCATTGACGACCGTTCCACCGCTGTAGGTATTGGCCGGATTGCTGGCGTAGAGTGAGTGCGGCCCGTCCTTGATCAAGGCCCCGGTGCCGGAGATGACCCCCGGCAGAAAGACGCGGGTGTCATCGAGTTCGAGCCCGTCCACGGTGAGATTGGAGTCGAGTCTGATCGGCGCTTTGATGGTCACGTTCGCGCGGTTTTGACTGTTCATGTAGGGCAGGGAGCCATGGGTCTTGCTTTTGGCAAAGACGAGCATCCCTTTGGAATCCAGCGTGAGGGAAGAGGTGCCGAAATTGAGCTGGTTGAGCACGAAATCGCCTGCGGCTTCCCTCATTACCTCGAATTTGCCGGGCGTATAAAAGTTGAGGATGCTGTCGGCACTCCCGCCGGCAGCCGGTGCTGCCGCCGTCGCCAGATTGGTCTTCCACTGCGCGGCGTCATCGAAGTTGCCACCCTCTTTTCCTCCCCAGGTAAAGTGCATCGGCTCCGCGGTTGGCACCACCTGCACGGTATAGTCCCTGGTCGTCTTATCCTGCGCGGTGATGGTATAGGTCTGCGGTTTGGTGAAGTCCCTCACCGTACCGGAGGCCGGACTCGCCGTGGCGAAGCGCGCGAGATCGAACGTGGGCGCGAGCGCCTGCACATTGGTGGAGGGCGGAACATAAAGGGTGATTTTCGAGCCATTGACCGCGCCATAGACCGAATCCGGCAGGCGCAACCGGTAGATCTCTTTCACCGCCCATGGGGCTGTCAGTTCGGCCGGAAACGAATAGCCCCTGCGTTCGCGCTTTCTGGGGACAAACGGCTTGTCGTCGGTGACCCGCAGCTCAGGACCGGGACTGGCGAGCTTATCCCTGGTTGGCGGCAGCTTCGCCGCCTTATCCGTGTCGATGTACTGGGCCAGATCGCGCATGGCGATGACATGGTAATTGTTGTCCCGCAAATAATCGATCATGTCTTCGAACAGGTCCGGATCGGTTCCGACGGCGGGATGTTCCATATCCGGCACGCCATGAAAAGTGAGCACGACGACCCTGCCGGCGACGGCCTGCTGGACGGCACTGATGAAGCCCTCCATAGTCATTCCCACGCCGCCCACGGCAAACGAGGGGACGTCAAACGGATTGTCCACCGTAGGTCTGTAGGTGCGATAATGGCCACCGCGGGCGAAAAGGTATCCCCAACTCTGCAAAGTCGAGTAAAATTTGGTGTTAAAAACATAGAACGGCCAGGCGAGTGTCGTTGTTTTGGGGATTCGGTTGGCAATCGCTTCATCTTCCAAGGTCCATACATAGGCCTGGAGACCGCCTTCATCGGTTAACGACAACATTCCATGTCCCCGGGTGTGATTGGCGATTTCGAAGCCCTCATCAGACAGGCCCTTTGCCTGCCGCCAAGTCATGTACCAATCCTTGCGTTCGCGGAAGCCATAGGCGTCCGAAACAAAGAAGGTGCCGCTATAACCATGCTTCTTGAGGATGGGGCCGGCAATCGTCGCACCGCTGAGACAGCCGTCGTCAAACGTGACGACCACTGTCTTGTCTGGGATGGGTTTCTTGATAATTCCCGTGGGATCATCGGCCGCCGGTTCTGCCTGGACAATGGCGGCACCTGCGATGAGCAGGGCCCATGTAAATTTTCTCATAGTTTGCTGGATCATGGTGTTACTGTTGCGTTTCATTAGGTTTCTGTTTTGTGTCAAGCGGCATCCATCAACTCATTGTGCGCTCATCAGTCGCACCGGGCCGAGCAGGCCGGAATCCCCCAACGAATACGCGGCTTGCGTCACGTTCGCCGTGAGCAGTCCCATCAATACCGTAGTAAGTATCCGCTCACCTTTCATGGTCATTGCCTTTCATCGCCAAGGGCCTGCCAACGGCTACCGCGGAACCTCCTTCGGCGTGGGGGTTGATGGTTGATCTCTCACGGAAGGCTTGTCTGCGGGCTGGGTAGCCGGTTGGTCAGCGCTCGCTTGTTCGATTTTCTCTTTTGGATCTTCTGAGAACAGTAGCGAGATGTCCAACTTAAGTGGTTCGGGGTGTTCCCCACGCGGAAATTGCTTGTCTATTTTAAACGTTCCCGTGTGGGACCTTCCAGCTTGAAATCGCTGTCAACAACCGGTCCAATCACATCGTCAAGGCACACGATCTTTTTGGCGGACACACTGAATGCATAGGTAGTGAAATGCCATGGCGAATGTCCCCCTGAGCTGACCGTCGTAAATACGAGAAATTTGGAGTCTGCAGTCCATTTAACCTCCGCAGGAAGACGCCCTCCTACGTCAAAGGCAAAATACAGCTCGCCCAACGATTTGGATATTTTATTTTCTTGAATTGGGAATATCACCAGTCGGAAGCCATCGGTTTCACCCGTTATCTTTGGATTATCGACATCGGGCTTGCGGCGCATAGCGCCGAAATAGGTTCCGTCTGGCGATTCTGATTTCCAGACTCCGACTGATTCCTGCTCCTCGGTTGTAGCATTGGCCTGAGCAAAGGCGATAAGGGGTGCCAAAAGGGCGAGTGTTACGTATTTCATAATTGAATAGGTATATTTTTCTTACTTCGCCGTGATCGGTTTCACCGGGAAGAGATCGAGGATGACCTGCGCATAGAGACGGTACCCGAAGTCATTCGGATGATTCACATTGTTTCCGCTGATATCGGAAAAGTTCTTCTTCTTGAGGATTTCGATCCAGGGCTTGGTCACATTCGCCAAGGCCACATTCTCGGTCACCAGTCCACCCAGAAACTTGGCTTTCCACAGGAAGCCATCAGCACCGGCGAAGCGCGGGTTCATGGTCATGGGCGAGACCAGCACGATATCAGCGTCGGGATTCTGGGCCATGACCTCATCGCGCATTTTGGTCATCTTCTTGTCGTAGCCGCCGCCGTCATTCATTCCGAAGGCGAGAAAGACGAGATCAGGCTTTTCCGCCGTCACCTTGGGAACCATCTCCACTCCCCAGCCAGCCTCCGTTCCGGCGGCTCCGAAATTGACCAGCGTCACCTTCGATCCGAATCGCTTCTGGAGCGTGTTGGCGACCAACTGGGGATATGCGGGCTGATAGGGTTCCGCCTGGGACTCCTTGGACCCCGAGGCGTTGAGTCCCTGCGTAATGCTGTCGCCCAGCGCCACCAGCTTGATCGGTTGTTTCGCCCGGAGCTTCGCCAGTACCCGGGGCAGAGGCTCCCCCTCTTGCTTATACGGCTCCGGCCAGGGGTCGGTTTTGTGCCAATAGGAAACCTGCACCTGGAGATCATGAAAGAAGCGCCCTTCAGAATGAAGCACCGTGGCAAACATATTCGGACTGCCTTTCGGTGGAACCATCTGCGCAGCCGTCTTGAACGGAATCCGCGACGTAAACGTCAACTCTATGACGTTCGTCCCCGGCTGCCAGGTGTAGTCCTTGCCCTCCTCATACTTCATTTTGTGATCTGGATGGGTGATCACGAATTTTTCGCTGGGGATGAACAGGAGCTTGCCAGTGGCCAATTGCTTGCCTTCCTCCTGGATGAAAAGCACCGGCTCATGGTCACTCGCCTGATAGCGCCACAGCGGTTCGCCCAGCACCTTGCCCGGCCCCTCCCTTTCTGCCTTCTCAGCATCGTCGGCTATCAGCATCATAGTGCTGCAGAAGATTCCGAGGATGATTCCTGTCATGACTTGGTTCATATTTGATGTTCTCATTAATTGTGGGTGTGGACTAAGTGTATTGCTGTTCGGTGAATTGTTGCGGAGGGTTTGTCTCAGGGCGTACCCATGACCATGAGTCGGCAGACTTTCTTGCCGGCGAGGGGCAACGGGAACGTGTAGGTCACATTGTTGCCGGAGATGGTCACGTTGCCTGGAGTCGGTTCGTTGGTCCAATCACCAGGCGCGAGCGTGCTGGAGGTTTGCACCACATAATCGGTTCCATACACTCCCGCGTAAACAGGAGCCTTGGTCCAAGTGACACTGAGGGTACCCGCGGCATTGACCACGCCGGGCAGTCGGGTAAAGCCGGTCGTGTTGGCGTTACCGCCAAGAAACCATTCGATTCCGTTAGCCACCCCGTCGTGATCGTGGTCCTGTGCGATTGTCTGGCTGCCGGCACCGTTGGCAGTCGCCCAAGCGGCGTAGGATCCCGACACTGGCGCGATGATGAAGTTACCCGCGGAAGCCTGGGTGAGCGTGTTATAGTTGGCCGCGTCGGTCGGCACGAAGTCGGCGGCAATTGTGTAGCTGCCGACGGCCGTTGGAACGGGCGCCGAGCCAGTGTATTTTACATTGCTCACGGTTCCCGCAACCGAGCCGACGACGGTCGCCGCCTGCGGCGATCCGGTGTAGGCCACCGGCGAATTGGTCACCGAGAGCGTCGGCGTCGCTTTGGCGGATATCACGCTGACATTGCTGATAGTGTCGAGCCACCCCGCCCTGCCGCTCACGTTGCTGAATCGAAGGGTGAGGTTGGCCGTGACTGCGGTCGGAATGGTCTGGGTCAACGTGTAGCTCTGCCAGATGTTCACAGTCTGGGTGGTCGTATCAAAAGTTTGGCTGTAGGTGGTGGCGCCGACGATGAATGAGGCCTGCAATATCCCTGAGCCAGAGCTATCCCTACAAAGATAGAACGTCACCGAAATGGTTTCTCCCGCGTTGAAGGATTGCGACCCCAGACTCTGATTGATCCAGTTGGCTGAATTCATCATGTTGGCCATCCAAGTGCCACCGCTGGTAAGGGCAGGGAGGCCAACCGGAGCGGAACTATATTTAAGCCGACCGTAATTGTTCATGCTGGTAGTCCACGGAGATGGGATAAACGCCCAATTACCATCTGACCATGTCTGATCGCCAGGGTTGGTGATCTCGAAGCTGCCGTTCTGCACGGCGATGTATCTCGCATAATTGACGGTGATCGCCATAGTGGCATCCGCGCTGAAGACCGTCGCATCTCTCACCTGGTAATTGAACGAATCGGCTCCGCTATAGCTCCCGGTCGGCGTGTAGGTGAGTGTCGGGATACTGGCCATCGGAATGGCTGCGCTCGGGACTGAAGTGATAGGCGCGCCGTTCAGGTTCAGTGTGCCATTGGCCGGCAGTGAGGTGATCTTGATCGCAGTCAGCACGTCGCCGGTATCGACATCCGAGAACGGGAAGTCCCCAGCAGCGAACGTCTTGACGCTGCCTGATGCCAGGATCGCCAAAGCGCCGGTGGAGGAGGGCGCATCGTTGACGGGGGTTACGTTCACCGTCATCACGGCGTCGGCGATGCTCCAAAGGCCGTTCGCGTTCCCGACCATGATCCCGATCGTCGTGTAGGGAATGCCGTTCCCGTTCGCCGCCGGATGGTACGTTAGATTGCCGATGTCGGCCGCCGCAACCGTAAGCGGCAGAGCGCCACTCGACACGGCGGTTCCGCTCAACTTCAGGGTGCCCAGCGCCGGGAGCGCGGTGATCCGCACGGCGGCCAGTGCTGCCAAATTCGGATCCACGTAACCGAAATTGCCTGCGGCCAGCGCCGTTGGTGTGTCCTCCAAGATCGTTAGAGTGGCATTGGTTGAGGCTGGCGCGTTCGTTGGAGTCACGGTGATCTTGCTGATCTTGTCGAGCCATGCCCTGCCGCTCACCGAGCTGAATCTGAGGCTGAGATTGCCCGCGTTGGCAAGGGTTTTGGTCAACGTGTAGGGTGCCCAGGTGCCCGCACCTTGGGAGGTGGTATCAAAGTTTTGGCTGTAGGGAGTGGAGCCGACCATGAATGTGGCAGTGATGACCCCCGAGGTCGTGTTATCTTTCCCAGCGTAGAACGTCACTGAAAGGACATCTCCCGCATTGACGGTGGACTGCAGGTTCTGAGTGATTGAAAAACCAGCAGTCATGAAACTGGCATACCAAGTGCCGTCCGCGGCGTTGGCGAAATACACTCCCGCATGGCTCTGCCCGTTTGCGGAATCGGGGGACGGATTCCAGAGGGGGGCGATATGCGCCCAATTGGCATCCGTAACGGCCCCGGTTGTCTCGAAGCTTCCGTTCTGCACGGTGATGTCTGGCGTGACGGTGATCGCCATAGTGGCATCCGCGCTAAAGAGCGCCGCATCGCGCACCTGGTAGTTGAACGAGTCGGCACCAAGGTAGTTTGCGGCCGGCGTGTAGGTTAGAGTCCCGATGTTGGCCACGGGAATGACCGCGCTCGGAACGGAGGTGACGGGTGTGCCATTCAGGCTCAGTGTGCCGTGGGCCGGGAGCGTGGTCACCACCTTGATCGCACCTAGCGTGTCACCCGTATCGACATCCGCGAACGGGAAGTCACCCGCCGCAAATGTCTTGACGGTGTTGGGCTTGAGAATCACCGAACCGCCGATGGAAGTTGGCGCATGGTTGATGCGCATGACATTGACCGTCAACCACGCCGTAGAACTCCAAACGTTGTTCGTGTTCGCGACCTTGATCCCAATCTTCGTGTAAGGCGACCCGTACCCATTCAAGGCCCCTTGGTAGGTCAGACTGGCGAGGTTGGCCGCTGTCACCGTCAGGGGCAGGGCGCTACTCACCACGGCGACTCCGTTATACTTCAGTGTGCCAAGATCCGGCAGCGATATAATCTGCACGGAGCCGAGGGCCAGGCTACTTGGATCAGAGTAGCCGAAATTGGCGGTGCTCAGCGCCGTGGCCGTGTCTTGCACCGCCGTCAGCACGCCACCACTGGTGGTTGGGGCGTTGGCGGCCACCACCGCCGCCGGCGTGATGGTGACATTGCTGACCTTGTCCACCCAGGAAGCCCCTCCACCGGTCCAGTAAAATCCGAGACTTAGATTGCCCGGCTCGATGATCGTTTGGGTCAACGTATAGGTCTGCCATGTTCCGGGGGCCAACGTGGTGGTGTTGATCGCCATCGGGTATGACGTCAAGTAGCTCTTGAAATAGGCCACCATTTGCCCGCCAGTAGCGCCTATGCCATTGCCGATCGAGAACGTCACCGAAACCTTGTCCCCGGCAGCAACGCTCACACCCAGATCCTGACTAAGCGGCACTGCAGGCGTCTGGCCAGTATTGATCAGCGCGACCCACTTGCCGTCAGGAGCAGTGGTGAAGGTGCCACCGGGTTTAGCTTTAAGTCGGCCGTAATTCGAGCCCGAGGAAGCCCAAGGGGATGGGATATAGGTCCAAGTCCCATCCGTCCAAGGAATGTATGAGCCATCCGCCTGCAACACCGGGTCTGGCGTCTCGAAACTCCCATTCGCCACAAAAAGGAGGTTTGGATCCACCACGGTGATTGCCATGGCGGAATTCGTGCTGAAGGCCTTGCCATCGCTCACCTGGTAGTTGAACGAGTCAGCTCCGATGTAACCCGGGTTCGGCGTGTAGAGGAGAGTGTTGGTACTGGTCGCTGGAATGGCCGCGCTCGGCACGGTGGTGATGGGCGTGCCGCCCAGCGTCAATGTGCCATGGGCCGGCAGCGAAGTCACCTTGACCGATATCAACCAATCGCCGGCATCCACATCGGTGAACGGGAAGTCGGTTTTCCAAAACGTGTAGTAGCTACCGCCTTTCATCGTCAACGCAGCGCCAGTGGAAGTCGGCGGATGGCTGGCGTACGCAACATTCACCGTCATCACGGAGTCAGCGATGCTCCAGACGTTGTTGGAGTTCATCACCTTGATGCCAATGGTCGTGTAAGGCGTCCCGTAGGCATACAACACCGGTTGGTACGTCAGATTGGGGATGTTGGCTGCGGTCACAATATCGCCACTCGCAACGGCAGTGCCGCTCAACCTCAAGGTGCCCTGCAGCGGAAGCGCAGTGATCTGCACGGCGGCGAGCGCCAAGGAATTCGGATCCGCGTAGCCGAAATTGGCCGCCGTCAGCGCCGTTGCCACGTCCTGCGCCGCCGTCAGCGTGGCGCCGCTTGAGGCCGGATAGATATTATCAATGGCGACCGTCACGGTATAGACCTTGGTGGATCCGTCTTGGCCGGTCAGGGTGTAGGTTTGCGGGGTGGAGAAGTTCAGCGTGGCGCCGGATGCCGGAGAGCCTGTTGCCTGCGCCGAAACGGTATAGGCCGGTGCCAAACTGGTCAGTGGCGTGCCATAGGGCACGGTCCAGAGCACCGTGTTGGCCACCGTGTCAATGGTGGCATTGCTGCCGGAGACGTTGGCACCGAAGGTCAGGAAATCCTTGGACGTGGAAGTCGTGGTGAAACTCTGCGGCGCGGCGGCCCAGATCGTTTGCGTCCCGTTGGTGGCGCGGCAGTTGAAGTAGTAGGTCGTGCCGGGGACCAGATTGGTGAGCGTTTGACTCAGATTGATCGAAGCCGCGTTGAGCCCCGAGCCGAGGGAGACCGAGTTGGCCCAGTTGGCTGGGTTGATGCCACCGTTGTTCGGCCCCCAATAGGCGACCACGTCATAAGAATTGCTGTTAGAGAGCAGCGTGGCGTTGATCGTCGCCGAGGTGGTGGTGATTGCGGAGGCGGCCTGATTGGCAAGGCTGCCGGTGGCTGGATAGGTCGTGGCGATCCCGTATTTGGCCGCCAGGTAACCGCCGACCAAGGCGCTTTCAGTTGGCGAAAGCGCACTGCTGTAACCGAGGATCTCGGCAACGTCAACGTCCATGCTAGCTTCGTTTTCGGTCCGCCCGATCTGGCAATACGGATAGGCCGCCAGATTCTCCGGACTCGCATTGTTATCGACGGTAATCTTGAGCACCATGTAGTTGGTGAGGGGCGCGAGATTGAAGGTGGACACGCCATTTCTGGAACACGCCAGCGGTTGATCCCAGAACCCGGTGCCTCCACGAGTGATGGTGTAGCTGGAAGCCCGGACTGATAGAAAATCATAGGACTTGCGGCCGATGAACGCGCCAGTGCCGCTCCAGGTCGCGGTGGGAGAACGCACCACGACATACTGTTCTTTGGCGAAGAACTTTCCGGCGATGTCGAACCATCCCCCCCGGATTTGGACCGCCGGCAGCGACATGATTTGATTTTGGGCCATGCTCGCGGTGCCGCTGTTCCAGGCACTGCTGTCCAGGGTCGCGTGATGCCCGTTGCCGGACCGGTCTTGCCAGCCCTGAACCACACCGTTGGCATCCATAGTGATGCCCACAGCCGCATCAAAGTAACAGGCCAGACCCGCCGTGACGGGAACCGTGTAGTTGTCCACCGTGATCGACGCCGCGGGCGAGGTGGTGACCTGACCCAAGCTATCCGTGACCTTGACCGTGATATCATACTGACCTACCGGTACATTCGTCCATGTGAACGAATACGGCGCAGAGGTCGTCGTCCCGATCAGTGTGCTGCCGTTATAGAACGAAACGCTGGCTATCGTGCCGGTAATGCCAGAGGTGTCGGCCGTCAGCGTCACCGTCGCCTTGCCGCCCTGCACACCGAAGCGCGCGCCGTCCTGCGGCGAGGCCAGGCACACGCCAGCCTCCGGGAACAACAACTCCTGCGGAATGATCGTGGCGGCTTGGGCTTGGAGGGACGGCATATACCAATACAGCCGCGTGGTGGCGGGATTGGCATTGTTATAGTATTCCATCTTCACTTGGTATTTATGCCCGGCGGTCAGGGTGATGGCCGCGCTGTCGTTCCAAATGTTGGCTGACTGGTCTTGCCAGTCGTTGATCACCTGCACGCCGTTGATCCACAGGCGGACCCCGTCGCTGGTGCGGGTGGAAAACCGGTAGGTCCCGGTCTCGGGTGCCAGCACCAGTCCGGTCCAGCGCACGCTGTAGGTGCCCGCGCTCAACCCGTTAGGCGGCGTGGTGCCCCAGTTAAAGTTGACCGAGGAATCGACCCGTGACGCCAGGAACGCGGTGAAATCCATGTTGTTGTAATAACTCCCGGTCAAGCCGCTGCCGCCGGCGCCAACGACAATATGCACCGTGGCTGGCGAGGAAGTGGTCTGACTGTCGGTGGCATAGTAGGTGAAACTGTCCATGCCCTGGTAGCCGGCTGCGGGGATATAGGTCAGATTGGGCGGGAAGCCCGTGAGGGTGCCATGTGCCGGTTGGGTCGCGAGGGTACAGACCACCTGGGGCGACCGCCAGGAAGAGCCGGTGAGGGTGATCGCCTTGCCAGTGTTGGCCGGGGTGGCTAGGATTTGCGGGTTGGCACGCGGCAGGGCGTAGACCACCGACGAGGTCGTGGCGGCTTCCAACAAGGTCACGCTGTCGGTCAGCGCAGTGTAATTGCCCCCGGACGGCTGCCAATTCGCGAGGTTGGTATACAAAGCCGGCAGCGTCCAGCGTGCCGCCTCGCCAAATTTCGGCAATTCAGTCAGAGCGTATGACTTGTAGAATGGCACGTTGTCGTTGATGACCTGGATTCCTTCCTGCACCTTGGTCCGCGACATCGCCCTCATGGCTGCGATCGGCGGATAGCCGCCCATGAACGTGTCCATTGGTGTCTGGACTTTGGCGCATTCGACCAATTCCGGGAACAACGCCTGTACGTCGGCCGGGCTCAACCCGAACTCCACGAAGCCGTTGAGCTGGCCCCGGCAATTGCCGGTCGGCTGTTTGAGTCCGACGCGCACCGCCGGATAGAGCAGGTTCTTGTCGGCATTGAGCATGGTATCAGAACAAGTGCCGAACAGGGTCCCTGCCAGAAAGCCGTTGGCCATTTGCAGGAAATCGTCCGCATTGAAACCCGCATCCCAAGGCAGGGGAGCCGTCACATTTTCGGTAAACGCCTGCGCCATGTCGGGCACGGACGGAGCTAGTGCCGCCGGGTCCATCTGCCCCAGCGCGAGGGCGGCTCTGGCGCGCACCCACTTGTCGGAGTCCTTGAGCCGACGGGTCAGGGCGGGGATCGCGCTGGGGGCTTTCAGGCAGCCGAGAGCCGTGCAGGCTCCATTGCGCTGATAGATATCGGCGGGATTTTCCGCCATGGTGATGAGGGTGTTCAACTCAGCGCCGCTCACCCAGCGGGTGCTCAGTTCGGTGGCGGCATTCAACCTGACAATAGGATCATATTCGCCCAAGGCGGCGATGAGTTGCTCTTTGGTATAGCTGCCGCAAACCGAGGCGAATTCCCCGGCCCAGAGGGCGTTGGTCACCGTCTGGGTGCTCAGGGCCTTAACTGGGTCCAAACCTTTGCCCGTGATATAGAGTTTTTTCAAGGGCATGGCTGCGTGCAGGAGATACGTGGCGGTCGGAATGGCCCAATATTCATACGTATTGTCCCAGTAACCGTTATAGGCCTGCCCGGCACCCCACTGCTCGCCACCTTCATACACAAACGAGCCGTCACAGCGGCGCTTCAAGTCCCGGTCCCAGCGCTTGCCTTTTGCGAATTCCGTGCCCGCTTTCTGGCCGCCCATATTGGCGCCCAATTGGGTCCACAGGTAGGCAAACCCCTGCCCGGTATGCCCGTAGGCCTCGCCCCGGATTCCCGACACACACATCCGCGAGAAATAATCCGCCTGCGCCTGCTTGTTGTCCATGCACCCGAACAAGACCGCACACATCCCGTCCTTGCCATTGCTGCGGTGATCATAATACTCCCGTCCCTGACCCGTGATTTGGTGCTCGCCCCACCACGGCTGGTGTTCGCCGTAGGGAATGGACCCACCATTGACATAGTAGCCGAAGAAACCGGCGGCCCGCGCAATCGCCGGATCAATCTCCGGATCCACGATGCCCGCCTTTTTGCCCAGCACAATGGTAAGCTGAACGGGCAATCCGGCCGAGTTGATCGCGCCATAGGGAGCGATCGAACCACGGCGTCCGTTCCCCCAGCCGCCGGGCGGCGGAATGGTCGCAAACCCATGGCCGGTCGTGCCGCACAGATCCGAGTTTTTGGCCGCGTAAATGACATACTCGCGGAGCCCGGGTAACACCTGGGCATCGTTCGTTAGCATGTAATACTCGGCCAGAAAGACGCCGTTGTAGTAATGCCAGGCGTCCCCACCCGCGACATAACCCGCAGGCACCAGCGACCGGGCGTGAGCCTGAATCATCGGCATGTACTGGGGATCACCGGTTGCCATCAGGGCCAGCGCACTGATGGCCGAACTTCCCCCGGTCTGGCCCCATCCTTGCGTGTTGATCCTTTGTGCGAGACTCTGGGCGGCGTTGGCCATGATCAGCGCGGACTTGGGACAATTGTAAGGCACCGTGTCCGAGTAGGCGCCCATGACGGGCAGAGTGATGGACACATCGGTGGTGACCCCGGCCCGCCAGCGCTTGAAGCTCAGCATGCCGTCGTTGCGGGCCTCGGCGTCGCCGATCGCCCAGCCGAGGCTCTTGCGTGCGTCGGTGGTGAAGATCGGCACGGGCCCCGTACCCGCACTCGCGCCCAGAATCACGTCGTCAACGGCCAGCACCCCGGCGGCCGGCGTGCCGGCGGCCACGGTGGTTACCAGGATCTGATAGGGAGCAAACAGCGTGCAATCGTCATTGTTCATGGTCGCCGGCCAGGCATGATAAATCCAGCCGCGCATCCCGGTGGCCCCCAGGTTCCAAGTCCAGGCACGGTTAATCGTGGTAAGATCCGTGGTCGTGAGATCCGGTGCCTGGGCCCTGAGCATAGATGGCATGGCCAGCAGCAGGGCCAGCGAGATGGACGTGAACAAGCCGCGAAATAGAAATAGGTGTTTCATTGGATATTTTCTCCGATACCGAACAAAAGGTTGCCTGGAACGGACTCGCATCGATTGCGGTGTTGCTTCGGGTTCATCGCCTGCATGTCAGTTCTTGGCTGACTGAGGTTTAGAAAGCGCCGGCTGAACCGGATTGCTCAACTCAGCGATCTCATCGGCGTATTTCCCCAAAAGCCCGTCGAGTCTGGCGGCGAGTTCGCTCTCCGTGCCGACTACCAGCCAGTAGCGATAGCGGTAGATGGATTTCGGACCAAGACTGACCATGGCGATCGGGGCGACGTGCATGCACGGGCCGGCCTTGGGGTCATCGCTCAGACCGCCGCCATGCGGGCCGAAGTTCCATTTCTCGCTCGCGGCGGGGCTGAATACCGCGACTCCCTGTCCGTTGGCATTGAAGAGCGCCACGGCCTTGCGCGGCGGGTCAATCTTCCCCCAAGGCGGGCCGGGTGGCTGCGATTCGTTACGCCATTGCCCGTTTCCAAGGTAAGCTTTCACTCGGTCGAAATTGCGGGTGAAGTAACAGGCGGGAACTTCCTGATGCGCAGGCCTTGCCGGGCCCCAGCGATCATTTACTTCGCGCTGGACGACCAATTCGCAGCGCACGGCGATGACATTCGGCATTCCCGGCTCGAATCCGGTCCATTGGCGCATGAGCGCGGCGGCTTCCTCGTCGGGCATGTCCCAGAGTTTCGGCACGGTTTCGGAATACAGGGTAGCCGCGTCCGGGCGTTTGAATTCGCTGACCCGCGCCCACGAGGAGACGCCACCGCCCTGAATGGGATTCCACGTCCAGGGACTCCAACTCTTGCTCTGCCCATCTGTCTTGCGGTCGAGCTTGTTACCGGCGTAATAGGATTGCTGGATGAGGCGTCCCGGGTCGCTGGAGTTGACCATGTTTTTCGGGTAGTCCTTCGATGAGAGCCAGGTGATGGCTGCACCCATGCCCCGACTGATGCCGACCTTCGCAACCCCATTCTCCAGCAGGAGTGTGTCCTTGGCGTTGTTCGCGCTGTTGGGTTCGTCGACCTTGCGCTCTTGTGCGCTCGTCGTGCTGGATGAGGTGTCAGCGGGGACATTCTTCCTTTTCATCGCTGGAAGGGAGTCGAGATACGGCTGCAACCACGCCGGTGGATTGGCATTTTCTTTCTCGCCAAAGACGAGCAGCGGTTTGTCTGGAATGTTCAGGTGCTTTTCTGGCTGGCGGCGCTCGCCGACGAGCTGTTGGATTCTTGCGTTCAGCTTCTTGCAAATCTCCGGGTGTTTGGCGGCCAGATCGATCCTCTCGCCGGGATCGCTAGAGAGGTCAAAAAGCTCCTTGCCGACGAGCTTCCATGTGCCCTGGCAGATGGACATTTCGCCCATCTCCCCTGTGCCCCCGTTGGGCAGATTGTGCACCACTTCCGCGCGCGGCGATGGCTTCGTGCCGGTGAGCACGTCCCACATGTCCATTCCATCGAGGGCTAGCGGCTGCTCCAGCGAAGCACCGGCCAGTTTCAGCAGCGTGGGATAGAGATCCGTGACATGCACCATGCTATCGACTTGCTTGTCCGCAGGCACGTGCCCCGGCCAATGGATGACGCAGGGCACCCGCACGCCGCCTTCGTAGGTGGAACCTTTGCCGTTGCGGAAGGGTGGATTTGCATTGGCTCCGCCATTGTCGCTGAAAAAGACGATCAATGTGTTCTCCAACACGCCTTTGGTCTTCATGGTCGCGATCATTTTACCGATGGCCGTATCCATGGACTCCAGTGTCGCCAACTCCTGGGGAGGTGCTTTTGCTCCAGCCCGTTTGCGATATTTTTCCACCAGTGCAGGCGGAGCATCGTAGGGCGAGTGCATGGCATTGAATCCCACGTAGTAGAAAAACGGCTTGTCATTGCTGCGGGCGGCCATCATGCGCTCGAACTCGCGGGCAAAAAGGTCCGTGGTGTAGCCGTCCTCGCGGATGGTTTCCCCGTCGCGGTGCCAGTCATACCAAAGGCCGCGGGTCTTGCCGTTATAGGATATCAGCGCGCCGTAGAGACCGTAGTGATGATCAAAACCCCGCTGGAGCGGCAACTGCCGTTGATACCAATTCCCAAGGTGCCATTTGCCGATGAGGGCGGTGTCGTAGCCGGCTTGCTTCAGCGCCTGGGCGAGCGTGCGCTCGTCGGGCAGCATTCCCGCAACATCATTGCCGTGGGAGCGCTCCTCCATGCCATTGCGAAACGGATACCTGCCAGTTAGAAATGCCGCTCGTGTTGGCGAACAGACCGAATGGACATAGAACTGCGTAAGACGCGTGCCTTCCTTGGCAAGCCGATCAAGGTTTGAAGTCTCGCACGACCCGCCATTGAACCCGGGGTAATGCCAGGGCATGTCATCCGCCAGAAAAACCACGATATTGGGCTTCTTGGCTGGTGTTTTGAGTGCATCGGCCCCGTTCAACGCGGCTAACGACACTAACAGCACGAAGGGAACGAGGAATGAATTCAATCGTCCGTTCATTTGGCGCTTTGGTCTATTGGCAGAACGGAACCTGCATCGCGGACAAAGCCATCCTGCAACTGTCTCCAGCGGGCAGCCATCTCACGCACGCGATCCGGTTGTTCAGTGGCAAGGTTGTGTTGTTCGCAACGGTCGGTTGCCAGATCAAATAGTTCCCAAACATTCTGGTCTTCAGTGGCTGAAACCAGCTTGTAGTCGCCCACACGGAGGGCGCGGTTTCCTTCGTGGTGGAAAAAGACGTAATCGCGCCTAATGCTGCCATCTGTGGAAAACGCCGGCACCAAGCTGGAGCCGGGTAGCGAAGGCGAACCTGCCGCAAGCGCCGGTTTGACGCCGGCAAGTTCAAGCAGCGTGGGGACGAAATCAATGACATGGCCGACATCCTGGCGAAGCTCGCCCCGCGCAGCGATGCCCTGGGGCCAATGCACGATCAGCGGCGTGGAGATGCCGCCTTCGTGTGTCCAAACTTTGTGACGGCGGAACGGGGCGTTGCCCGCGCTCGACCAACCGGGGCCAAGGCAGAGAAAGGAAGCCGCAGAGCCAGCTGCAGCGGCTCGGTCATGGCCGTCGCCGCGCACCATGATGGTGGCATCGGTGCCGTTGTCGGAAAGAAACAGAATCACCGTGTTCTCCCACGCGCCCATGGCGCGCACCTGGTCTAAAACCCGGCCGATTTCCCGATCCATGCGGTCGATCATCGCGGCGTGGATCGCCATCTTTGTAGCTTGATACTGCTTTTGTTCGTCGGTCAGTTGTAACCAGGGAACAGCATACTCGATCTCGCCGGGGCCAAGTTTGGTCAGCACGCCCGGCATGAAGTAACGCGGCGTGAAGGCCGGTTCAAGCGGTGCCAGCCCACAATTGACAATCCCCATCTTACGTAAGTTCTGCCAGCGTTCATCGCGCACCTTGTCCCAGCCTTTGAGATAATGATCGCGATAGCGTGCGATGTCGTCCGCCGGAACTTGCAATGGGAAGTGCGGTACGGTGAACGCGAGATACGAGAAGAACGGTTGCGCCCCGAATTGTTCGGCGTGCTCCTTCAAACATCGGATAGCGTGGTCGGCAAACGCAGTCGTCGTGTAGTAGCCGCTGTCTCTCGCCACCGGCGGCAACGGGCGGTCGTCTTCCAGAGTCTTCTGCGGATTGAAATTCCGGTCGTGATCGGCGAGTTCATAGGAATGATCGAACCCGGCATCTGCGACCGGTTTGGGAGCGCCAAACACATGCCATTTGCCGGAATGATAGCTGCGATAGCCGGCGGGCTTGAGCAACTGTGGCAGGGTGCGCGTCCACGCCGGCAACCGGCCCTGCGGCGGATCCATGTGCAACTGTTGCGGATAGTGGCCGGTCAGCAAGGCGCTGCGCGTCGGCCAGCAGCGCGCGGTGTTATAGAATTGCGTGAACCGCAGTCCCTTTGCTGCCAACCGGTCGAGATTTGGAGTGGCGATGTCCGAGCCGTAACAGCCGAGGTCCGAGAAACCCAGATCGTCGGCGAGGATAATCAGAAAGTTGGGCTTTTGTTTTTGCACGTCGGCGGCGTGCAGCGTGGTCGGTAAAGACAGCAGCAAGGCGACGCCGATTGTCAACAGGTGCTTCAAGGTGCCTCCGCTTTCACACTGACATTGCTGACCTTGTCGATCGCGACTCTACCGATTTCACCCGGACGAAGGTTAGCATTCGATGTCGTGACCCTATCGCCCGTGCTCGCTGTATCAACGTGGGAGAATCTGAGAGATAGATTGCCGGCATTGGCAATCTTCTTGGCAAGGGTTTTTGTGATCCATGTGTCCTTGGCGTCGCCACTCAGGTCAAAACGCTCGGTGTATTTTGTAGAGCCGACCAGAAATGAGGCCTCGAGTGCCCCCTGCCCCCCGTTGGGGCTTTTGAAGATGTCTTCTCTGAGTGTTGAGAAAGTGAGAAACAAGGTTGATCCTGCATCGACGGCCACGCCCAAATCCTGTTCAATCCAAGAACCTTGATCACTGAGGTTGAGTATCCAGAGTCCACCTTCGGGTGGGGCGGCAATGTCATGTCGCCGCGCGTAGTTGCCCAGGTTGTTCGTCCAAGCGGAATCGAGATTTCCCCAAGCACCTCCCGGGCTGGTTGTAGGCGGATTTGGCGTTTCGAAGCTCCCGTTGAGCACGAAGATATCCGAGGTTACGGTAAGCGTCAGGGTGGCATCCGCGCTGAAGAGTTCCGCATCGCGCACCTGGAAACGGAACAAGTCGGTCCCGGTGTAGTTCGCTGTCGGCGCATAGGTTAGTTCTCCAAGATTTGCCACCGGGATTGCCGCACTCGGGACGGAGGTGATGGGCTTGCCCCCCAGCATCAGGGCGCCATGCGCAGGCAGCGAGGTTACCTTGATCGCACCCAGCGTGTCGCCGGTGTCCACATCCGAGAACGGGAAGTCCGTTGCGGCAAACGTCTTGACGGTGCCTTTTCTCGTGAGCACCGAAGCTGCGGTGGGGGCGGGTGGGTCGTTTGCTGGCGTTACATTCACCATCACCGAGGCAGTGCGGCTCCAAAGGTTGTTCGCGTTTCTGACCTTGAACCCGATCGCGGCGTAAGGCACGCCGTTCCCGTTCAAATCCGGCTGGTATGTTAGTTTGCTGATATCCGCCGCCGGAACAATCTGGTCAAGCTCGACCGGGGTTCCGTTCAACTTCAGGGTGCCCAGCGGCGCGAGCGTAGTGATCCGCACGGCGGCCAGCGGGCTTGCATGCGGATCCGAATAGCCAAAATCGCCTGCGGTCAGGGGCTTGGGCGTGTCCTCCAAAGTCGTTAGAGAGGTGCTGGAGGATTTCGGTGACTTGGCGTCAACGACCGCTGGTGTCACGGTGACATCACTGATCTTGTCCAACCATGAATTGGCCTTGCTGGTGCCGTAAAACCCGAGACTCAAACTCCCCGAATGGGTGATGGTTTTGGTCAGCGTGTAGCTCTTCCAGCTATCGGCGGCCAGCGAGGTGGTGTCGAACGCCATGGTGTATTTCGTCCCGCCGACATCGAAATAAACCTCCCCTAGTCCTCCGGGCGAGTTCTTGGCCCTGCCGAGCCAGAAGGTCACCGCAAGCGTATCACCAGCGGAAACGTTGCGCGGCAGATACTGCGACAGCGGGCGCGCGTCCGGCGTGACATCCACGCTGATCGGCACAGCCCATTCTCCGCCGCCGTCCACGCTGCGGGTGAATACACCAGTGGTTGCGACCTTCTGTTGCTGGAAACTCGCCGGTGCTTCGATGGTGCTCCACGGGCTGCCGACCTTGGCCGAAGCGCCGCTGGGTGGGGCTCCAGGTGTCTCGAAGCTGCCGTTCATCACCGGCACCTGCAGCATGCCAGGGTCCAGGACTTTCAGCGGCAGTTGAAGGGTCGCCTTGCCGATGCTTCGATACATCTCGTTGGTGCCGTCACCTCCGGCACCATCATAGAATACATACAGCTTGTCTCCAACCCGCACCACTGTGGGCATGCCGATGCACTTGTGGCTCCATGTGCAATTGGAACCGTCCAGCACAATGGCCTTGCAGGCGGGATTCCAGTGATTGATGTCGTTGGTCCAATAGACCCAGACGGCGTCCGGGCACACATTGCCAATATGATTGACAAACAGAAACCAGGTATTGCTGGTCGGTTCGAAATACACCGAGCAGTTCTCGAGATTTTCCGTAACGGGCAGGGCCGGCGTGGGGTCAAGTGTCCACACGCCATTGAGATCCTTGGTGCGTGCAATGGAGATCGTCCGACGTATCTTCGCATCCGCCGCACCAAAGAACATCATGTATTCACTGCCCTGCTTGATGACATGACCGGGATAGGCGGACATGGAATAATAGGTGCCTTCCTTCGTGCTGAAGGGGACCGGATCGTAACGTTTCGTCCATGGACCCGCCGGAGAATCACTCGTTGCGTGCAACGCCAAATAGGGGGCGATGGGAATCTTGTCGGTTCCTCCCGTGGTGTTGGGGGTGCCGAGATAATACATGTGCCAAAGATTCTTCTCGTCCTTGATGATCCAAGGCGAACACGCAGCCGCCGAATCCGACGCTCCGGGTCCGAAATCAAGTAGAGGCCCCTTGCGCTCCCAGTTTTTCAGATCCTTGCTCACCGCCAGGCACGACACCCACCCTTTGGCTCCAGCGCCGTCGTAATACAAATAATACGTTCCATCGACGCAATTGATCATGGCCTCGCGGGCATTCATGGTATCGCACTGATTGGGGCCCTTGCCGTATTCCAGAAACTTGCCCTGATCCACGGCATCCATGCGATAAGATGGATATGGACGACCATCCGCGTAGCTAACAGGATTCTTAACCAACACAAGACCAGTGCCGTGCGTGCTAGTCGCCTCGAGTTTGCTTTCCGCCAAAATGGGCGCAATACCAAAGCGGAACACTGCCGCCGCCAGACAAAAGACCTTCTGCACATTCCCGATATTCTTTAATTCGGATGTGTGGTTGTTGAATGTGCTTAGAAAATGCATGTATTGCCCTAGCTTGTTAAGAATGTGGAATTGGGGAATTAGTTAAATCTGCTGCTTATAGTCATTTGCTTTTCCCCGACAAAATGTCCTCCGGCCGGCCCATAAGTCGGCCCTGCCCCGAGGTGTTGCTCGTCATGGAGCCATTCATGCCGCGCCGGATATCCTCCTTGACCATGACTTGCTCCATCAATTCCCTGAAATTCATTCCCGTATCCCCGAACTTCCCCATCCAGGCGAGCGTCTGCGCGTGAAGTTTCTCACGGACCGCCTTCTGCTCCTGCGCATCTATCAGGTTCTTCATTTCATGCGGATCGTTCTGATGGTCATACAAGCAGGCAAAACGCGCTTTCTGGCCGTAGATATTGACGCCGCCTGGCAGGTCGAAAGTATAGGTGTAGCGCCGCGTATAAACACCCCGCCACTGCCAGGGAAACAAGAAGAGCGGCACGGATTCCACGGCATCGTCCTTCGCCTTGAAAATCTCCTCGGACAGATTCCGGCCCTGACAGGTTGCCGGGATGTTGAGTTTCATCATGCCGAGCAGGGTCGGCATGATGTCCAGCGAACCCACGAGCAGCTCGCTGGTCCGCGGCTTGAGAGCATGCGGCCAACGGATGAGAAACGGCACGCGGATCGACTCGCGCTCCGGCCGTCCCTTGTTCCCGCGGTAACCATGTGACAGGAGGAGATCGCCGTGGTCGGACGTGAAAACAACAATCGTGTTCTGATCGAGCTTGAGCTCGCGCAACTTGGCCATCAGTTCTCCAAACGCGCGATCCACGCTCGTGCATAGGGCCATGTGACCCTGGTACATGGCGCGGACCAGCGGCGTATCCTGCACATTGGGGCGGAGAGTCAGTTTTTCACGATTGTAGAGAGCGAGGAGATCCGCTGGCGCATTGTAGCCAAATTCCCCGTCCCAGTTATGCGGCGTATGCCACGACAGAAAGAGCGCGAACGGTTTGCTCTTGCGATCTTCGATGAATTTTCCGGCCTGCCGCATCTGTGCGTACGGCTCCCATTCGCCGTAGAGCTGCTTCCGTCCGTTTTCGTCCCAGTAATAGGCGCGCTTGTCATCAAAGAGTTCAGTGCAGTTATTTGTTAGAAACGTCTGGTCGAAGCCATAGCGATACGGACCAGCAGGAATCGGCCGGTTGCGGTCGCCGCCGTAGAGATGCCACTTGCCAAAATATCCGCACGCATAGCCGGCATCACGCAGAACCTCGGCGAAATAACGGCCTTCGCCGGGAACGATTTGAATATCATTGCAGAAGGCGCCGCTGCGCAGCGGGTGCTGGCCGGTCAGGAGCATCCCGCGAAACGGCGTGCATACCGGCGAGTTGGAGATGCAGTGATTGAAACGCACTCCCTCGGCGGCAAATTTGTCGAGATTTGGCGTGACGATGTCCTTATTGCCCGCGCAGCCAAGCATATCGAACGACTGCTGGTCGCTGAACACAAATACCAGGTTGGGCCGGGCCGCAGCGGGCCTCGGAGCGTCAGCGGCGTGCAGCGCGGCCAGAGGCGCGAGCAGCAGGGCCAAAATGAGTGTGCAGCGGTTCATTGCGTCCATGGATCCAACTTCACTCCTTCTGCAGCGGCACCTGTTTGGTGCTGCGCAGATAAGCGATGAGATCACGGACTTCGTCGTTGGTGAGAGTTTTGAGCAAACCTTCGGGCATCATCGAAACGGGTGACTTCTCGCGAGATTGGATTTCGGATTTGGCGATGACGGTGTCTTGGCCGACGAGGCGGAGCGTGAGTTGCTGCGCGTCTTCGGCGGCGACGACGCCTGAGAGGGTGCGACCGTCTCGGGTGGTGACGATCACTAGTTGATAGCTCTCCTGCATGACCTCGCTCGGGTTGATGATCTCAGTGAGGATATAGTCGAGGTTCGCGCGGTTGGAGCCGGTGAGGTCGGGGCCGACATTGCCGCCGGCACCATAAAGGGTGTGGCAGGCAAAGCAGGTACGCTCAAAGATCGCTCGGCCATGACCAACGTCGGCTTTGGCCAGCGTATCGTTGGTGAGCAGGCGTCTAAAGTTTTCCATCTCTGTCTTCTTGTCAGCCGCGAGTTGTGTGATCGGTCCCCAAAACTCGACGAATGACGGACCGATGACGCGATAGAGCTGGCGTGCGGCGAAGGCGCTTACGTCGCTTTTGGGAATGGTGTTCTTCTTCATTTCGGCAACCAGGGCCTGCGCCGTGTTGCGCCGTGAAGAGAGGGTGAGAATGGCCTCGGATTTTTCCAGGGCGGAAAGCGTGGAGTAGATTTCAAGCAGCTTGGGCCCAATTTTCGGATCATCAAATGCAGCCAGGGCTCGGATCGCATCGCGGCGCAGGGGGGCTTCATCGAGCAATGACAGCATCACCGGCAAAGCGGCGGAAACCGAGTCGCGGTTAAAGGCGAGGAGGATTTCGCGGCGGCGCTCAACCGGCGCGGCGCGGTCCTGGAGCATGGCGAGTTGCGCAGCCATTGCATCGGAATCGCCAAAGATCTGGCTGATTTGCGTAATCAGATTGCGGAGGTTTTCGTTGTTAGTCGCGGTGAGAGCAGCGACCGCGGCACTCCAGTTATTGGGTGGTCTCACGTTATTGCGACCGAACGATTTGAGTCCATCGCGCATGGCTTCGAGCAGGGTGAAGCGGAGCGCCAGATCCGTGTTTTCCACGAGCGCGGCGGCGACAGCCTCGAATTGTTTGGCGGCGATAGCCCGACGGGCGATGAACGATGTGACTAACGGAATCTTGCTATGGGCAGCAAGCTTGAGAGCGCTCGGAGCATCTGATGCCGCGAGTGGTTCGACTCCATACCAAATGATCTTGGGTAAATTGTGATCATTCGCGTCTTCAGCATGGCCGACGAGATTTTGCGCAACGGCCCAGCGTTGGTCCAAAGGCATCCGTTGGAGCGCTGAGGCCAGGTAAAGACGCACCACGGGAGAGGGATCCTTTTCCGCCATGCTGGCGAGTTTCTTCAAAGCCGCAGGATCATACGATTTATCCTCGCCTAACAACTGGATGGCCCAGCCACGGACGTAAGGCTCGGGATGATCGAGAAGCGGCATCAGGCGGGCAACGGGAAGATTTTTTGTCACGTGTAACGCCCAAAGGGCACGAAGTTGATGCGCGGAAGTTTTCGACTGTTTGAAAAGATCCCACAGTTTCGCAGGGACGGCAGGATTGAGATTCCCTCCGTCGGCGCGTTGCTGCAGAAGCACACGGGCGCGTCGGCTATACCAATCGTTGCGATCGGTGAGCAGTCCCACGAGTTGGAGATCGGACTTCGCAACAAGGTCGAATCCGGATTTTCCCGGAAGCCCCTTGGGTGCAAGGCGGTAGATGCGGCCGGTATCCTTGTTGTGAATGGCAGTGCCGCATATGTCGGAATCATGCCAGTCGAGCACATAGACAGCGCCATCGGGTCCGATTTCAACGCTGAAGCCGACCCACGCGTTGTCGTTCGCGAGCAATGTTGCATCGCCGTGGTGGCCAACGAAACCGGATCCCTTTGGCTCCAGGATGTCGGTGAGGACCGCGTGCTCGTGGATGTTGGACATCACGATGCGGTCGCGGTATTCCTTCGGAAACGCATCGGCCAGGTAAATGCGTGCGCCGCCGTGTGCGGACTTGTGCGCGTGGTCGGTGATGGTCTTGATGTCATCGTAAACGTAAGGAGTGATGTGCGTGCCTCCCTGGCGATGATAGAAGCCGCCGGGGATCACATACCAGAGGTGCGGGATGACACATGCGGTCATAAAGATCTGGCCGTGGTCGTCGAAGTCGAAGCCCCACGGATTGCTGAAGCCATGCGCGACGACTTCGAAGCGATCCTTCGTCGGGTGATAACGCCAAACACCACCGTCGATAAATACGCCGTCTTTGACCGGAACCTTGGCGGGGAACGGATCACCCTTGCCCAGGATTTTACCGCCGTCCAAAGGCTTGCCCACGATCGAAGTCGTCGCGAAACCCTGGCAGCCGTAGAGCCAACCATCCGGTCCCCAATTGAAGCTGTTGAAAACCTCATGACGATCCTGAATGCCCCAGCCGCTCAGGCGTATTTCGGGCGGCCCGTCGGGTTTGTCGTCACGATTCTTGTCGGGCACGAAGAGAAGATTCGGCGGCGCGCCAAGCCAGAGGCCGCCAAAGCCGACCGCGACGGCGCACGGAAATGGGATGTTTTCGAGGAAGACGGTGCGCTTATCAAACTTAGAGTCACCATTGGTGTCTTCAAGGATGAGGATGCGGCTGTTGCCATCGGCGGAGAAACCCTTGCTACGTGTTTCATAGTCGAGGTTTTCCGCCACCCAGAGACGGCCGCGGTCATCCCAGCAAAATGCGTTGGGCTGCGTGATCATCGGCTCGACTGCGGCGAGTTTCACTTCGAACCCGGCCGGCACGGTCATCTTGGCGACAGCTTCGTCACCGCTGAGGAGCGCGGCTTTGGCAGGCGCTGCTTTGGCGACCTGCGCCGCAGGCCGTGCCGCTCCCTGGGGGATCTTCTTGCCGCTGTATTTTTCCCAGGATTCATTGAGCGCCGTTTGACTGATGTTCCCCGTGTAAACGACGAACTGGTGGAGAACCGTCTCAGTCTTGCCTTTGGCGATGATCCAATCGCCAGTCACGGAACGGCACGGACCGATGCCCATTTGTGCGTCCACGCGCCACGGCTGCGGATAACCAGCGTTCTGAGGATGATCGAAGATTGCGATGTGCCCCTGATCTTCACGACCATCGATCCTCAAACCGAGATCAACCCACGATGCGCTCTTCCCCGATGCGTCCGTGTTGCGCTCGCCATTGCTGCTGATGGCCGCCCCTTCGATGCCTTGCCGCCATGGCATGCGCAGAAAAAGCCCGCCGTAAGCGGTTTGTTTCATGGTGAGATCGACGAGGCCCTCGCCCTTCCATTCCAAATCGAGCAGATAACGGTCACCGCTATCGCGCATCGTCCACACCTGCGTCTCGGCCATGATCGGATTGCCCGCTGCATCGAGCAGATGATAAACCGTGCTCCACTTCACGGCATCACCCTTGGCGACAAGCGGCGCACTGGAAACCTTGCGCCAGTAGCCTTCGCCGGGATTCTGGAAATAGTCGCGATCATTGACTTGCTGCAAACCCCAGAAAATTCCGGTCTGAAACTTTTGATAGTCCGGGCCATCCGACGTCAGAACACCCCTGCCGTCGGGAGCGACGATCGGGTGAATGTAGGGGCGGAAATTCGGACGCGCATTCTGCGTTAGGATCGGTTGCGTGACATTCTTGCGATAAACGGAAACCGTGTTCGTGGCTTCGTCCTGACGTAGTGTGAGCGGCCCGGCTTGGGCGGGTGCGACGACGGGTTTGGTGGCCGCTTTGCCAGTTTCCTGAACCGGAGAGGCGGAAACAGGCACGATCATTTTGCCGCTGTATTTCTGCCATGCCTCGTTGATCGTCTCTTCCTTGAAGTCGCCCGTGTAAACCACGAACTGGTGGCGTATCGTTTCGGACTTGCCTTTGGCGATGGTCCAATCGCCGGCGATGGCGCGACAAGGACCGATACCCAATTGTCCGTCCACACGCCATGGCAGTGGGTAGCCGGAGTTCTTGGGGTGGTCAAAAATGGCAATGTGAGCCTGGTCACTGCGACCCTCAAGTTTCATGCCGACATCCAACCATGATGCGGTCTGCCCAGTGGCATCGCTATTGCGCTTTCCGTTGCTGTTGACCGCAGCGCCCTCCATCCCGTTGCGCCATGGCATGCGGAGAAAAAGACCGCCGTAGTCGTATCTTCCGACGGTGATGTCCGCGAGGCCTTCGCCCGTCCACTCAAGGTCCAGCAAGTATCGGTCGCCGCTGTCGCGCATGGTCCATACCTGGGTCTCAGCCATGATCGGCTGACCTGCGGCATCCAAAAGATGATAGACCGTGCTCCACTTTACTGACTCGCCTTTAGCGACGATCGGCTTACTGGAGACCCGGCGCCAATACCCGTTGCTGGGATTGTGGAAATAGTCCCGGCCATTGACTTTGGTAAAGCCCCAATAAAGACCCGTCTGATGCGGATGATGTCCGGGGCTGTATTCTGTTAGAACGCTCTTGCCATCCGGAGACACCATCGGATGCAGGTAAGGCCGCATGTCCGGCTTGGCATTCTGCGTTACGATCGGCTCGGCAACATTCTCACGATAGACGGAAATTGTATGCGTGGCCTCGTCTTGAAGCAGCGTGAGAGTTGCGGCTGGAGCCATGGCCGCCGCTCCAAGGCATAACGCCAGGAGGGCAAAGGTTGATTTACGGTTCGTTTTTATAGCCGGATAACATTTGTGCATTTGGAAATTGTGGTTTTGTTGCTGATATCTTCAAGGGGCGGTAGGAGCATTGCCGGTCAACGCTTTATAGACAGTCGCGGCAATGAGCGTCTGACCTACATCGTTGGGGTGGATTTTGTCAGGGATGAGTTCGCCTTTGCCTTTGAAGGCACCGTGGATATCGATGATGCCGACCTTCGTGCGTTTGGCGACCTCATCCATCAGGGGGATCAGTTCCAGGATGTTGTCCTCGCTGCCATCGGGCTCGGTGATGGTGGGTGGGTAGCAGATGAAGACGCGGGGTTTGGAGGGAAGTTCAGACAACTGCTTGATCATGGCCAAGTAGTTGGCTACGAAGTTAGGCTTGCTGTTTTTCCAGGCAAGCGGCCTGACGTCATTGGTTCCCAGCATGATGACGACCACATCGGGATTGAATCTTATGGCGTTCTGGTAGTAGTCTGTTCTCTGGTAGGCAAGGAGATACGTGCCGCCCAGACCGAAATTGCCCACCTCATAGGTGCTGCCCAACATTTTGGCGATCTGGTCCGGCCACGACATGCCCTTGGTGACGCCAAACCCTCCCGTGATGCTGTCGCCAACGCACGCGAGTTTCACCGCCTTTCCATCCTTGATGGGGGGCGCATCCTTCTCAGCACCTTGAGTGGGTGCGCCTATGAAAAGGCTCAGCAGCAGGGAAAGTAAAGTTTTCACGATTCCATGCGTGGGCGGTCTCCTTTGGCTTGTGAACCCACCCACATTCCGAGGAGCCTCATGTTTTCCGCACGAAATTCTGTGATCCAACGTGTTTTGCAAAGATTTTCGTTTCATGGTCATTTTCCTGCGGGAGCGAGCGGTTGAGAGCTTTCAAGTAAGGTGTCGTTAGTCAGCATAGAGTATTCGGGGTAAAAGTATTAGGGTTTGCGCCCCTTGCCTGCGACACCTGGCGTCACTGTGACATTGCTAATCTTATCCAACCAAGAGTTCGCCTTGGTGGTGCCGAAAAACCCGATGCTCAAATCGCCCGCATTGGTGAGGGTTTTGGTCATCGTATAGCTCTTCCAGCTATTTTCGGACAACGATGTGGTGTCGAACTCCATGGGATAAAGGGCCGTATCGACCTTGAAATAGGCCACCCCTTTGCCCCCCGTCGCGCCTTTTGACCTCCCGAGCGAAAAAGTCACAGAAACCGTGTCACCGACGGCCACACTTTCCCCCAAGTTCTGAGCGATCGGAGCGGTGGACGGCACGTCATCCGTGCTGATGAGCGCGATCCAATTGCCGTCAGGCACGCTGGTGAAGGAACCACCGGTCACGGCTTGAATTTGCTGGTAATTCCCAGGCAAGCCTGTGGAGGGCCACGGGCTTCCAAACCTGGCCCAAGGACCACCAAGCCCGTTACCCGGCGTTTCAAAACTTCCGTTTGCCACCTCGATTATGGATGCCGACTTGACGGTGATAGTCAGGGTGGCATCCGTGCTGAAGGCCGTCCCATCGCCCACCTGAAACTTAAACGAGTCGGCTCCTGCGTAGTTCCCGATTGGCGTATAGGTAAGCGTCTCGATGTTGGCCACTTGAATTGCCGCGCCTGGAGTCAGGGTGGTCCCACCCAGCTTGAGTATGCCATGGGCCGGGAGCAAGGTCACCTTGATTGCACCCAACCTGTCGCCAGAATCAACATCTGCAAACGGGAAATCCACGGCAGCAAACGTCTTGACGGCGTCGCTTTTCAAGACCAACGAAGCGGCGGCGGATGTGGGTGCATGGTTCACATGCGTGACATTCACTGTCATTACCGCGTTGGCGCGGCTCCATAGGTTGTTTGCATTCTTAACCTTGATTCCCATTATCGTGTATGGAGTGCCGTTCCCATTCAACGCCGACTGGTAAGTGAGATTGCCAATTTCGGCCGCCGCCACCGTGAGCGGCACAGTCGAAACGGGGGATCCTTTCAACTTCAGTGTGCCCTTCGCAGGGAGCGAGGTGATCTGCACCTCGGCAAGCGCGACCGATTTCGGATCCGCGTAGCCGAAATTGCTTGCCGTCAGCGCCGTTGCCTTGTCCTCCAAAGTTGTCAGCGCGGCATTTATTGAAGACGGCGTAATAGGATCCCTGCTGGCCGTGACGGTATAGACTTTGGTGGAGCCGTCCTGTGCGGTGAGGGTGTAGGTTTGCGCAGTGGAGAAATTTCTCTTCGTTCCGGATGCCGGAGAGCCTGCTGCTTGCGCCGAAACCGTGTAGGCCGCGGCCAGGCTTGTTAGGTCCGTGCCATACGGCACGGTCCAAGCCACCTTGCCGGTCGCAGTGTCAATGATCGCACTGCTGCCGGAGACATTTGCACCGAAGGTCAGGAAATCCTTGGCCGTGGAGGTTGTGGCGAAACTCTGCGGCGCCGCCGCCCAGATGGTTTGCGTAGCGTTGGTGGCGCGGAAGGTGGAGTAATAGGTCGAGCCGGGAGTCAGATTGGTGAGCTTGCGTTCGAGGTCGATCGAAGCCGCCTTGCTCGGCGCGCTGATCCTGGCCGTGTTGGCCCAGCTGGCGGGGTTCATGCCGCCGTTGACGGGCCCCCAGAAAGCGACCACGTCATAGTTGTTGCCATTGCACATCAGAGTGGCGTTGAGTGTCGCCGAGGTGGTGGTGGTGGCGGTGGTGGCCTTGTTGGCGAGGCTGCCGGCGGCTGGGTAGCTCGTGGTGATCCCGTATTTGGCTGCTAGATAACCGCCGACCAACGCCTCGTCACCTGGCGACAGTGATTTGCTGTAGCCGATGATTTCGGCAACGTCCCAGTCCATGCCGGCTTCCTTTTCGGTCCGCCCGATCTGGCAATACGGATACTTTGCCAGATTCGCCGCGCTCGCCCTGTCATCGACGGTAATCTTGACGATCATGTAGTCGGTGATGGGCTTGAGTTCCATTGTGGATACGCCATTCTTGGAGCACGCCGCCGGCATGTCCCAGAACCCGGTGCCTTCACGCTTTACGGTGTAGCTGGAGGCTCGCACAGATAGAGAATCGTAGGATTTGCGGCCGATGAACGCACCGGGTTTGTTCCAGGTGGCGTTGGGCGAACGCACTACGACATACTGCTCTTTAGGGAAGAACGCGCCGGCTAGGTCGAACCATCCCCCTCGGATTTGGACCGCCGGCAGTGACATCATTTGATTGGTGGCCACGGTCGCGGTGCCACTGTTCCAGACGCTGGTGTCCAAGGTCGCGTGATGCCCATTTCCGGAGCGGTCTTGCCAGGTTTTGACCGCTCCGTTGGCATCGGTCGTGATGCCGACAGACGCGTCAAAGTGGCAAGCGAGCCCCTCCGTGATCGGAACCGTGTAGCTGTCCACCGAAATCGCCGCAACGGGTGACGTGCTGACCTGCCCTGTGCTGTAAGCGGCTCTGGCCGTTATACGGTAATCGCCCGCCGCCACATTCGTCCATGCGAACGAATAGGGCGCGGTCGCGGTGGACCCGATCAATGTGTCGCCGTTGAAAAAGGACACCTTGGTCGCCTTGCCTAACACATCCGAGGTATCGGCCGTTAGCGTCACCGTCGTCGGCTGACCTGCCCGCAGACCAAATCGTGCGCCGTCCCGCGGCGACGTCAGGCTCACGGCAGTCACTGGAAACAACAACTCCTGCGGAATGATCATCGCGGCTTGGCGGGACGGGATATACCAATAGAGTTGCACCGTGGCCGGACTGGCATTGTCATAGTATTACATTTTCAGGTTGTATTTCTGCCCGGCAGTCAGGGTGATGGAGGCGCTGTCATTCCAGAGGTTGGCCGCTTGGTCTTTCCAGTCGTCGATCAACTGCACGCCGTTGATCCACAAGCGAACCCCGTCGCTGGCGCGGGTGGAAAACCGGTAGGTCCCGGTCTCGGGCGCGAGCACCTGCCCGGTCCAGCGCACGCTGTAGGTGCCCGCAGCAAGCGCGACGGGCGGGGAGGAACTCCAGTCAAAGTTGACAGAGGAATCGATACGTCTCGTCTTCGGCGCAGTGAAATCCAGGTTGTCAAAATAACTCCCGGTCAGTCCGGTGCCGCCAGCGCCCACGACCACATGCACTGTGGCCGGAGACGAAGTAGTCAGGCTGTCGGTGGCCGTGAACGTGAACCGGTCCATGCCCTGATAGCCAGTGGCTGGGGTATAGATCAGGTTGGGAGGTGAACCTGTTAGAACGCCATGTTCTGGTTGGGTCGCGACCGCGCAGGCCACCGGAGTTGTGCGGCATGAATAGCCAGCCAGGGCAACGGCTTTGGCCGTGTTGACCGGGGTGGCTAGGATGTTCGGGGTGGCCACCGGCAGGGCATAGACGGGCGCAGGGTGGGTCGTGGCGGATTCCAGAGAGGTCACGGCTTTTACGAGTGCGTCGTAGTTTTTACCGGACGGCTCCCAATTCGCGACAGCAGCACGCAAATCCGGCAGCGTCCAGCGGGCCGCTTCGCCATATTTCGGTAATTCGGTCAGGGCATATGACTTATAGAAGGATACGTTATCGTTGATGACCGGGATTCCATCCTGCACCTTGGTCCGCGACATAGCCCTCATGGCTGCGATCGGCGGATAACCGCCCATGAAAGTGTCCATCGGTGTCTGGACTTTGGCACATTCGACCAATTCCGGAAACAACGCTTGCACGTCGGATTGGCCCAACAAATTCTCCACGAAGTTGTTGAGTTGGCCACGGCAATTGCCGGTCGGTTGTTGGAGCCCGACGCGCACCGCCGGATAGAGCAGGTTCTTGTCGGCTTTGAGCATGGTATCTGCACACTTACCGAACAGTGTCCCTGCCAGAAAGCCGTTCGCCATCTGTAAGAAGTCGTTTTCATTAAAGCCCGGATCCCAGGGAAGGGGGGGCGTCACATTGGAGATAAACGCATCCGCCATGTCGGGCACGGACGATGCCAGCGCCGCCTCATCCAATTGCCCCAGCGCGAGGGCGGCTCTGGCGCGCACCCACATGTCGGAGTCCTTGAGCCGGCGGGTCAGGGCGGGGATCGCGCTGGCGGTTTTCAGGCAACCCAGGGCCGTGCAGGCCCCATTGCGCTGATAGATATCGGCGGGATTTTCCGCCATGGTGATGAGTGCGTTCACCTCGGTGGAGGATACCGAGCGGGTGGCCAATTCGGTGGCGGCATTCAACCTGACAATCGGATCATATTCGCCGAGTGCGGCGATGAGTTGCTGCTTGGTATAGCCGCTGCAAACCGAGGCGAATTCTCCGGCCCAGAGGGCATTGGTTACCTTTTGGGGGCTCAGGGCTTTGGCCGGGTTTAATCCTTTGCCCGTGATATAGAGCTTTTTCAAGGGCATGGCGGCGTGCAGGAGATAATAGGCGGTTGGATTACCCCAATACGAATAAGTATTGTCCCAGTAGGCGTTGATGGTCTGATCTTTGACGGTGCGGTCATGACCCTGCCCGGCCCCCCACTGCTCGCCACCTTCATAGACAAACGAGCCGTCACAGCGGCGCTTCATGTCCCGGTCCCAGCGCACTCTTTTCGCGAATTCCGCGCCTGCGGTCGGGCCGCCCATATTGGCGCCCAACTGCGTCCACAGGTAGGCAAATCCCTGACCCGTGTGCCCGTAGGCCTCGCCTCTGATTCCCGCTACGCACATCCGCGAGAAATACTCCGCCTGCTCAGGCTTGTCGTCCATGCAACTGAACAAGACCGCACACATGGCGTCTTTGCCATTGCTGCGATGATCAAAATACTGCCGTCCCTTCCCCTCGATTTGGTGCTCGCCCCAAAACGGTTGGTGTTCGCCGTAGGGAATGGACCCACCGTTGACAAAATAGCCGAAGAAACCAGCGGTCCGCTTGATGGCCGGATCAATCTCCGGATCCACGACGCCCGCCTTCTTGCCCAGCACAATGGTAAGCTGAACGGCTAGTCCGGCCGAATTGATCGCGCCATAAGGAGCGATTGACCCATGTCGCCCATTCCCCCAGCCGCCAGGCGGCGGGAGTGTTGCCAAACCGTGGCCAGCCGTGCCGCACAGATCCGAGTTTTTGGCCGCACATTTGACATACTCGCTGAGTCCGGGAAACACTTGGGCGTCTTTGGTCAGCATATAATACTCGGCAAGAAAGATGCCGTTGTAGAAATGCCAGGCGTCCCCGCCGGCAACATAACCCTCAGGCACCAGATGCCGGGCATAAGCCTGCACCATCGGCAGATACGCGGGATCGCCGGTTGCCATCAGGGCCAACGCACTGATGGCGCCTCGCCCGTCATCCGCGCCCCAATTGGTAGCGTTCATGCTTTGCGCGAGACTCTTGGCGGCGTTGGCCATGATCTTGGCGGACTTGGGACAATTGTAGGGCGCGGTGTCCGAGTAGGCACCCATGACGGGCAGCGTGATGGAGACATCGAGGATGGCCCCCTTCCGCCAGCGCTTGAGCTTGAGCACGCCGTTGCGGGCCTCGGCATCGCCAATCGCCCCGCCCAGGCTCTTGCGCGCATCGCTGGTGAAGAGAGGCACGGCACCTGCGCCCCCCGTGCTCACGCCTAAAATCACATCGTCAACAGCCAGGACTCCGGCGGCCGGCGTTCCGTCGGCCACGGCAGTCACCAGAATCTGATAGGGCGCAAAAGCCGTAACATCATCATGATTCATGGTCTCGGGCCAGGCGTGGTAAATCCATCCGCGCATCCCCGTTGGCCCGAGGTTCCAAGTCCAGGCACGGTTGATCTTGGCTAGATCCGTTTTCGTGAGATCGGGCGCCTTGCTCTCCTTAACGGACGGCGCATCCTCCGCTGCGAGTCGGCATGATGTGGAAATGGCGATGCCAAACACCAGGATGAGCAATGTTCTCACGAAAAAACGAAGGTTAGATTGCTCTATTTGCATCGATTGATGGAATGGGATCCGTTTGGAATTGTGGGTAGAGGCGGTTGTATCCTTCACTTTCCGACGTTCCAAAGAATGTGCGTCCCACTCTTCCCCGCACACACGATGTCTTTCCAGCCGTTGCCATCGAGATCCACAACACGCATTTGCAGACCGATGCCGGGGCCATTTTCAGCAATGGGGAATCTCTGGAACTTCTTTTGCCCCTTGTCCCACTTGAAGTAGTAGATGGCACCGGGGTCCGCATCGCCGGGATCGTTGCCGCTATGCGCCTTGAAGCGACGTCCCGTAATTAGTTCAGGCTGGCCATCGTTGTCGAGGTCTTCCCATGCGAGGACGTGCGGTTGCGAAAAGCGGTCGTCAATGAGGTGCCGCTTCCAGTGGGTACCGCCGTCCTTTTTGTCTTCGAGCTGCTCCTCCCAGTAGAGGCCGAAATTGTGGCCGTTGCCCCAAATGATGTCGTTGCGTCCGTCACCATTGAGATCGACCACGATCATTGGACAGCTCGCGTTGGAAAAATTCCAGTCGTTGTGCAAGGTCCACGGTTTCGTTGCCGCGTCCTGCTTTGGGCGCTCATACCAACCGTTGCCGAAGATGATGTCTTCCAACCCATCACCATTGATATCGCCGAAACCAATTCCATGACCATTGACACGGCCGCCACTTTCATGGATGACCCACGGCTTGAGGATCGGTTCGCCCTGGTCGTTCTTCGCGAGCTTGTAGGCCATGGCCGGATGGGACTCGTTCCATGAGTTCACAATAAGCTCCGGCACGCCGTCACCATCGAGGTCTCGAAACCCCGTCCATTCATTTTCTTTGAGTTTGGTATCGATCAACACGTGTTTCTTCCACAGCTCGCCCTTGGCCAGTCCGTCGGCTTTCGGGTTTTCATACCAGCAGATTTCGGTGTCCATAAACGAGCTGCTGATAATGTCGGACCATCCGTCGCCATTCACATCCCAGGCGTGTTCACCGTTATTCGTGAGGTAATCCGGCGGCTGAGGGCTCAGTTTGCGCAGCGGCTTTTGTGTTTTAAACTCGGGGCCCGGATACCAGAACTCGCCGGCACTGATGTCGAGCTTGCCATCGTTGTTAAAGTCCGCGATGGCGCAGCCTTCATTGTTGTCCAATCGCAATTGTTGGACGCGCAATTTCAAACCTGCGGCGGCGTTCTCAGCGGGCGCGTCAGCAGCATGAAGCGCAACCAGCGGTATCAGAAAGAAGGAAAAAATGTGTGTTAGCGTGTGTTTCATTGTTGAAGTAAGGCTTGGCTACCTCTACCACTCATCGGTGCGGAATGGTGAAGCGGGTAGACCTTCGTTGTTATATAGGTTGCAGCCGTCGGGATTGGACGCGAACGCGTAACGGACTGCCACGGGCTTCGGCACATCGGGCGAAGACACCACCACCGTCGTGCCATCAATGACCGCATCCGCCCAAATCCACTTTTTATCCTCGCCCGCGATGGCGAATTTCTGCAGTCTACCTTTGGGTTCCTTAACCACGGGGTCATAGCCCCTTTTCGTTCCTACCATAAGACCTGAACCGACAGAGTCGAAAATGATCCGGATCTTGGAGCCCTCGATTTTCATTTGCTTATAAAGCGGGCCGCTATAGACGAGATTCTTCTTGCCGTAGTCCTTGACCAGCGCCCAGAGCGCCAGCCGCTCGCCGACATCCTTCTTGTTCTTGGCATGCACATCCCCAGGATTGCCGATGTCGGCCAACTCAATGGCCACCGCCATGCCGGTATTGGGGACGGCAAGCGATTTCAACTGTGCCATGCGCAGTTTGGCCCAACCGCCATCGTCCGCTCCCGCATCGTTGGCCGGATTGCCGTAATTGGCGAGTTGCACGAAATAAAATGGAAAGTCGCCCTGATTCCATGCCTTGCGCCAACTGCCAATAAGCGAACGCTGCTTTGGGAAGTAGGTATCGGCGTTGCTGCAGTTCGATTCGCCCTGATACCAGAGGACACCCTTGATGGCGAAACGGGTGAGCGGATGGATGTAGCCGTTGTAGAGGCAACTCCAGCCTTGCGGCGCATTGTTCGAGATGGGGTAGGATGGAAACGCGAGGGTGGCGGGCAATTCTGCGTTGCTTTCGAGGGTTTTCCGCGCCTCGGTCACGTAGGCACCAATCTTGGATTGCAAGGTAGCCAGCGTATCAACGTATGTTTTGATTTGGTTATCGAGTATTTCCTTCTCCCTCGCCAGTTCCGGTGCGGAAGCCAGCCCTTCGTAGGGCGTCCACGGCTCAATGGCGGTCGCTCCCAAGGCGCTCCTGATCAAGCCTAACGGAACCCCCGTCTCCTGATGCACTTTGCGCCCAAAATAGAAACCGACCGCCGGGAAGTTTACGACCGACTGGGACGTGCAGGGGGTCCAAGGAATACAACTGACCTCCGTGCGTGGATGAGAGGCCACCACGCCGCGCATCTGGAACAGCCGTATCAGCGGAAAATTCGCCTGCTTGAGATCGTCCGGCCTGTTGCATGCCCCCAGCACCCATTCCATGTTTGACTGACCACTGCAAACCCAGACATCACCGACCAAAATATCATTCAGGGTGAGTTTGTTCCGGCCCGAGACAGTCATGGCCGCAGGGGTTGCCGAAACCTTCATCGGGTCGAGCTTGACGCTCCACTTGCCATCCCTGCCTGCCGTTGCCGTCTTTTCCTGACCGGAGAATGTGACCGTCACCTTTTCGCCAAAGTCTGCCACACCATAAACCGACGTGGGAATGTCCCGCTGGAGTATCATGTGGTCGGTGAAAATCCCGTTCAGGACGACATCAGCATGCACCGACATCGTTGCTAACGACATGATCGCCGACATCAATACCATTCTCATGCTGCCTCCCGTGGCGTTTTGTCTTTGGATAGTGCCATATTCCGGTATCGGCTCATTTACCGACTGCAAGAAATTTGCAGAAGAATTCGATATGTTTCGGAAATGACATCCCCCAATAGTCTTGGGTGTGTCCAACCGGAAGCTCCTCATAACTAAGGGCGATCTTCATGGCTTGTCCGGGTGCGCCTTCCCCGGCTCGCACGGTCTTCCTGTGGCAGGCAGTCGCGTTCAGCGCAGTTCATGGATGAGTGGCCCTTGCGGATGGCGAGTTTCCGGACCGAAGCGGCACGTTGCAGAAGGTCAGGGCGGCGATGCCGTTGGCACCGTTGAGCAGCTTATCTTGATTCCACGCGACTTCTTTGAGGTAAGTTATCTTCGTAGCGGTGGATGGTTCCTTGAGTTTCAGGGTCAGCACGTTTCCGGAGACGCTGCCGGAGGCGACCTTGTCCTTTTCCCCGTCGAGGTAGAACTGGCTCACGAGGCTATCCGCCCAGACCACAGACTGGTCGAATTCCAACGCGATCGTGTCTTTCGTTGCGTAGCTGGCTTTGCGCAGATTCGGTGCAGTTATGGAAACCGTCGGCGTCTTGCCATAGTTGTCCCGCTCGATCAGAGGCTGGATCAAACGTGCGAATTCCGCCCAACCGACCAGTGGAAAATGGCAAGGTCCGGCCGGTCTGATCCCCAGCGTGGACATACAATCCATGTTCGAGTATAAGTCCGGAAGGGTTCTCTGCTTCTCTCGGATCATGTCGCCGCCTCCGGTGTTCCCGGCCATGCTGCACGAGTTCGGCCAGATTTGAAAAATGTAGTAGTGCTGGATGTTGGGAAAGTCCTGCTTCCACGCCGCAGACATTTCCAGGAAGTAATCCTGATAGGATTTCCAATCGAAGTCGCCGGTGGGCGAAGCGGAACCCTGGTTGTTCTCGCCCTGATGCCAGAGCACCCCCCGGATGCCATGGGTCAGCCTGGCCTGTTCCACGCGAGCTAACATCCGGCCGTAAATCGTGTTTCGGTCGGTGGGGTCGGCCTCGTTGCGTTGGTGTTGGTCGATTCGTGTTCCGCCGACCGCGCCGTTGATCATGAAGATCGGAATTTTCTGGCTTTCCACCAGCCGTTTGGCCAGTTCCATGCCCCACCAGCCAAGCTGCGCTTTCTCCCCTTTCTCAATTCTCCAAACAGGATTGCACCATAAGTTCTGTGGATCCTTTTTCCCGGCGGGTCCACCATAGCTTCGGATCCACTCGTTGGTTTCCGCGGGAGACTTTTCTCCGGTATCGGTCGCCAGCGCGTTGGACTGCCCGTCAATAAGGTAGGCGTCTCCGCACACTAGGTTGCTCACGGTCTGCACCACGGTCTCGGCCCCGCCCGTCTTTGTACCGAACTCCACTTTGTATTTGATCAATCCCGGCTTGAGCTTGATCGAAAGCGCGTAGGATTTGTCGGCGGCGGGTTTCTGCGTTTCCGTTTTGATGAGCTTGTCATCAGCATACAACTTCAAGAAGACAGAGTCAGCGTTGCTGCCCAGTGTTCCATTATAAAATAGTGTTCCTTCGTTCCGGTCATCCCGGGCAAAAAACTGATTGTCAACCGGCTTTTCATCCTTGTCGGGCGTCCTCTGAACCCAGGCATCTTTCTTAGGTTCTTTGACCTGGACCCTGGCCGTTTGCGTGACCATATCGCCTCCATTGCCGATCCTCGCCGTCACGATCATATCCCCACTGTTTTGGGCACGCTTGAGGAGCAGTTTGCCCGGTGCAACTTCTTTGATCACGGCCAAACCGGAAACATTCCATTCATATTTCAACTCACTGGCATTTTTCGCCTGCAGGTCTTTCAAATTTGAAATCTGCGGCACGATTTCAATGGTCGCGCGTCCATCCCATGTTGCCGGCGCTTTCAAGGTGAAAATCGGATCCGGGATTTCTTCCTTTACGGTTACCTGAATCTCAAGGTTCTTCACGGCAGCGGCATAGACCGCCTTAATGCGAAGGGTAAGCGCCTGGTCTCCGGTCACACGCCCGGCATCAATCGTGAAACTGCGCTTGTCCACCGCCGCAATAGTTTCAATTCCGCCTTTTTTCAGGATCCAGTAAATCTTCTGCGCCCCCCCCACCTTGGCCGTCACCGTGGCGCTCTTGCCTTCCGATACGGTTATCTTCTGCTCAGAAACTGAGAATTCCGCTCCAAGCTGCACCAAAGGGCCCACCAGCCTCTGCATGGGTTTCTGATTCTCATACGTCATCCGGACCCAGTCGGGAGAGCGCGCCACTTTGGAAACCCGCACCTCGTCGATATCGCCGGTAAACTGGTAATTGCCATACCAGCCGCCGATATACATCCTTGCCGGGGTTTGCACATTCAGGGGCAGACCGCCCTTATTCACACCATCAAGAACGCCGTTCACGAACAATCTTGATTCGCCTTCCTTGAAAGTGTGGACCACATGAATCCACTCGGACATGGCCAGCGGCGTCTTGCTGGCAACGTTGCCGGATGAATTATAACAATCCATTCGGATATGCGGCGGACTTTCAAATAACATCGTCACTTTACCCTGGGCCTGTTCATTTCCCCAGGCGAAAGGGTGGGTATTGGTTTTCTCCGCCTTGAACCAGACCTCGGAGGAGTGGGAACTGGATCCGGTGGGAAAGGTTGTGATCTTCTCCCCGCAGTTGATTCCCTTGCCTGGCTCAAACCGCCGACTCTTGCCGATCACACCGGTGGAAACCGTGGTGCCGGTATCCTTGGCTTCGAGTGCGCCAACCTCATCCTTCACCGGATCGGCCAGATGAAAGACGCAGAGGTAGCCGTTGGATTCGTTGAACACGGCATTTCCCTTGGATTCGCTGACCGCATCCGCCTTGCCCCAGAACATTTTGAATTCCTGGTGTGCATTGCCCTTGATGACCGGTATGCGCACCCAGATGCTGGCTCTTCCTGCAGCCGCGTCCCACTCCTCGATTTGAAAGGCCAGCGGTGTGCCAGCGGGATTGGCAAAACGGATATCCTCTCCACCGTCTTTCGCCTGGCTGAAATCAAACCAGTCCTTGTCCAGCCGCACCAGCAGCGGGAAACCCTCCTCCACCGCTGTCGCCGGAAGGTCCGCGCCCTCCGGTGTCGTCAGGATGGTCATGACGCCCGAATGTTTCCATCCTTGGAAAAGTGCGGCAGCCGCCTGCGTCGAACCCGTCGCTGTCTGGCCTTGGGCGCAGACATTGGAGACGACGGCGCAAACGATGAAGGCAATCCGGGAAACGCGGATGGCAACGGAGTGGAGGAATTCAGAATGGGCAGAACGCATGCCCCAGTTTATCTACTGCTTCGCGCCCGGTGCAAATTTAGTTTCCCAATCATGTAGGGCAAAAATTCCCTCACCCGAAGCGCGGCCACCGCTCCGCGTTCTGACCGTCCACGGAGCGGCGGGCGAGAAAGCGAAGTGCCGCCCCGCGTGGCTGGCTAGGCCACGGCTGTTCAGCTCAGTGTCTCCTTTGGCAGATGCCTGATGGCACCGCCTGCGAGCGCGGACTCGTGGGCGAGGATGCCGGTGCAGGTCCAGTTCGCCGACTGCCGGGCATTGGGGAAGGGATCGCGATTTTCGATCAAAGCCATGGCGAACTCGTGGGCCAGGTGCGGATGGCTGCCGCCGTGACCGGCACCCTGGGTGAAGCTGAGATGGGTGTTCTCGTCGGTGTCATAGACGCCCCTTGTCGTGTAGCGCTGGATGCCTTCGGGCAGGCGGCTGGCGTAGTCGGGGGCCTTGACGAGCGACGGGATCTCGGGCTCGGGTTTCTTGGCGGTGTGCATGACGAGCGGCTCGTGCTCGATGAGCGGCCATTCGACGGACTTTTTGTCGCCATAGACATCGATGCTTTCGCGATACTGCCGCGCGGTGTCGAAGAGCGAACGGATGACCCGGATGCTGAGGTCGCTCTGGTGAACTTTCACGTGGGCGGTCTCGACGGCGAAGGGGCTGTGGTAGCACTTGATGAGTTCCTCACGGATGGTGCCCGAACCGAAGCAACTGACGTATTCGGCTTCGCCTCCCGCAAGGCCGAGCGCCGGGCCGACGCAGTGCGTGGCGTAATGCATGGGCGGAAGGCCGGGCCAGTAGTTTGGCCAACCGTCCATGTCCTGCTGGTGGCTGGCCTGGATGAACTGGAGCTTGCCCAGCTCGCCGGCATCGCGCAGCTCTTTCAGGAAGAGATACTCGCGGGCATAGACGACGGTTTCCATCATCATGTATTTCAACCCGGTCTCCTGGGTGAGCTTGATGATTTCCAGACATTCGTCCACGGACGTGGCCATCGGCACCGTGCAGGCGACGTGCTTGCCGGCCTTCAATGCGGCGATGCTCATCCAGCCATGATCGGGGATCGGTGAGTTGATGTGAACGGCATCGACCTTGGGGTCTTTGAGCACGTCCTCGAAGTTTTCGTAGCGCACGCTGACGCCCCAGTGGTCACCGCATTCCTTGAGTTTCTGAGGGTTGCGCTGGCAGATGGCGTAGCAGTCCGTGTGCGGGTGCTTTTGCCAGATGGGGATGAACTCGGCTCCGAATCCGAGTCCGACGACGGCGATGTTGATTTTCTTGCTCATGTGTTGGGTTAAAGAGGGTAATTCCCGCCAGTGCGGTGGAGTTGAAGTGGCGAGAAATCAGCCACGGGAAATCGGGGACAATTTTTGTGGCAGATCGGACAACCCCGACCTGCCGCCGGTTCCCCGTAATGATGCTGGGACAAGACCGGGCTTCGGGCGGTATTGATCCATACAAACTGACGTTCCAGCCGATCCATAGTCCGCTTACCGTGGATGGGTGCCCAGGGCGTCGTTGATGGTCGCGGTGTCCAGGCCGCAGGCGGGGCAGAACCGGACGGGCATGGGGATGGCTTCCAGATTCACCCCGCAGCCCCCGCAAAATCGGACGACCCGGGTGTGCGGAGGTTGCGCGGCGGTGCGGGAGTGCTGGGCGTGGTGGCCATGGGCGACGGCGCGGTGCCGGAGCAGATCGCGGGTGCGGTGAAATTTTTGCCCGCGCCGCCCGGCGGTGGCCCCGCAATCCGGGCAGCGGAGTGTGGCACCATTGGCGGCGTCCGAAGGTGGGTAGGCGGGTGCGGTGCGGGGTTGGTATTTTTTGAGAAGGGGAGCCCGGGGCGGGATGGAAGGGTAGTGCTCAGGGTGGGCTATGGTCTGGTGCTGGCGCAGATCGTGGACGTTACGAAATTTTTTTCCGCGCCGTCCGCCGGTGGCTCCGCAGTGCGGACACTGGAGCAGGGTGCCCACGGTGGCACCCGCCGTAGCCGGGCTGGCTTCCGCTGTCATGGGCGGACTGGTGCACAAGGGTTGCGCGCGGGCCGGGTCGCCGTTCAACGCACCGCTCTGCGCTTCCAGTGCGCCGTTGGTGAAAGCCTCGCCGTCCATGCCCAGAGAGTCTGCCCAGACGAGGTCCACTCGCAGAAACTCCACACGCGGGGCCAGACGGGAAAGGCCCGCAGGGACACGTTTCAAGCCGCCCTCGGGCCGCAAAATGGTAATCCACGCCATGGAGTCGCACACCCTCACCAGCCGCGCAGCAATGGGCGCACCGGCCGGTTGGCTGCTGCGGACACAGGGCGTCCACCAGACGGGATCATGCTGGCATAGTCCGTCGGCGCTCGCCGGAGGCGCGCTGGACGGTTCGCCGTTGTGTTCGTTCAGGATCATGAAATTTGACTTCGCTCGTGGGCGATGAAAGCCGGGCGGTGCGCACCGCCCGGCTTTCGACCACTAAGAAGGTCCAGAGCCACCACTACGAGACTCTGAACCACCCATGAACGAGCGCCGGAGTCACCACTACGAAACTCCGGACACCCGCTTCCCAGGACCGCCGCCAAGCAGCCCTGAAAAATTTGGCTTGGACTTCAGTCCAAAGGAACACAGGACGTTTGGACTAAAGTCCAAGCTACTTTCCGCACTCACCCCTGACGCCGCCTCCGGTTCAGGATGCCGACGGCCCCGACGAGCAGCAGACCGAGCGTGCCGGGTTCGGGCACCACGGCGCTGCCGCCGAGGCTCGCGACCTTGCCGCCACCGCTGAAGGCACCGCTGGCCGCCCCGCTGGTAAAGATCACCGTCGAGCCCGCTCCGATGGTCAGCGAACTCAGCGTCTGGCTCACGCTGCCAAAGCGCAGCTTGGTCCCGGCGTTGTTCACCGCCACCACCCCGGTGCCGGTACCCGTCCCGAGCGCGCTGTTCACGTTCAGCGTCCCGTCGTTCGCCGCCAGCGTGTCAAAGCTCAGGACGGCGAGCGGCGCAAGGTTGAGCACGCCGGTTCCTTGCTTGACCAAGGTGCCGGTCGTCGCCGTGCCGGTGATGGTTCCGCCAAAGGTCGTCGTCGAGGCGTCGCCCACGGTCAACGTGTTCGCACCCAGCGTGACGGCGCCGCCGGCTACGCTGCCACCGCTGAGCGACCCGATGGTTTCGCTGGCACTGACCAGCAACTCCGCCCCAGCCACCGCTGCCACGTTCACCGCCCCGGTGTTGGCGATGGCAGCCCCGCCGCTGAGCGCCAGCGTTCCCGCCTGAACATCCGTCAGACCCGTGTAGGTGTTCGCGCCGGAGAGGGTCAGGGTGCCCGCGCCGCTCTTGGTCAAGCCGCCCGCACCGCTCACGATGCCGGCGATGCTAACGGCGTTGCCGTTGGAATCAATCAACCCGGTGCTGGTCAGGGTCACCGGCCGCGTGGCGGCAGAAGTGATGGTGCCGCCGGCTTGCAGGGTGCCGCCAGTGAAGATCAAGGTATTGGTGGCGCTGCTGTTACCAAGGGCGGCGGTCGAATTGGCGTTTAAGGTGCCCGCGCCGATGGTGGTCGCTCCGGTGTAGGTGTTCGTGGTGGAGAGGGTAAGGGTGCCAGAGCCGCTCTTGGTCAGGTTCCTGGCTCCCCCGGTTTCGCCAATCGCCCCGGAGAGCGACAGCGTATCCGACGCACCGGTGACGGACACCGCCACATCGGCGGCTAGGGTCACGGGCGCGCTGATGACCTGCGTGCCGGCCGCGGTGATGCTCGCGCCGCCGCCGGCCAGGGTCAGCAGCCCGCCGCCGGTCCCTTGGGCTACCGTGTAGCTGCCCGTGGTGTTAAAGGTGATGGCGTTCAGGCTCGGATTCGCGCCATCGAGATTGACAGTCACACTGCCCGCGGTGCTGCCGAAGGTCGCGGTATCCACGCTCGTGAATCCCGCATCCAAGCCCGGCGATCCCTGATCCGTTCCCCAGTTTACACCGAAGCCGCTGGCCAGCGTGCCCCAACTGCCCCCGCTGGCACCCGTCCACGTGCTCAGGCCTGAATAAACAAGACCGGTGGTCGTGATCGAACCCGGCGAGCCCACGACCGTGGCCGTGCCGTTGCTCAGGCCCGGCACCCCGTTGGCATTGCTCGTCAGCGTCAGGCTCGCCGTGCTCGCCAGGCTGCCCGCCGTCGCCGTATTGGCGACGAAGGTCAGGTTGCTCATCGTGAGACCACCGCCGCTCGGCAGCAGGCTGTTAAAGCCCGGCGATGTCACGCTGGCATTGTCTGTCGTGGCCGACACATCCAGCAAGTCCTGGAAGATGGCGTTGGTCACCGTCTGGTTGCCGATGCCCAGCGATTGGCTCACGCTGCTGGCCCCCTGGTGGATATTGCCAAAGGCCAGTGCCGTGCCGGTGTATGTTGCGTTGGCCAGGTCATACACAGTGACCGTCCCGCTGATGCTGGCCGAGGGGGTCGCGGCTGCGGCATCGGTGTTGGTGACCTGCCAGCCTTGGGCACCCGCGGTCGTGCCGGTGTTGATTGTGCCGGTGACCGTGGCAGGCGTTCCACTGACCACCGGGCTGCTGTCCGAGGCCAGGCTCGTCACACTGAGGGTTCCGGTGCTGGTCAGGGCAACCACCAGATTGCCGGCACCGGTGTTGGTCAGGGTGCCGCTCAGGCCCACCGTGCTGCTGGGTCGAGCGTTGATCGAACTGGCCGGCGACACGCGCACAAAGGTCTGGTTGGCAACGGACCCGCCGCTGGCGGTCCACACCAGTTGTTCGTTGCTCCCGCTCACAACCGTCGTGAATGTGCCCAGGCCCGTGATGGTGTTGGTCCCGCCCCCCTGCACAACGCCGTTGATGAAGATGCTGATGTTCGATGCGTCAAACAGGTTGCCCGCGGTCACGCCGCCGGTGATCAAATCCCATGTTTGGTTGGAGCCCCAGAAGCTGTCGGAGAAGTTCGTGCCGATGCTGGTGAACTGCAGCTGGAGCTTCGAGCCGATGCTCGCTGTGGGGCTGATCGTGGTGCTGCCGGTTACGTTGGCCACGCTCCAGTCGGCACCTGCCGTGCCCAGCGTGTTGGTGGTGCTGTTCTGCCAGCTAAAGATGCCGCCGTCGGCGATGGTCAGCCCGCCACTTAAACCGAGGGTGCCCACGCCGTTGCCAGGAGACAAGGTGTTGCCGGAGCTCACCGTAACCGCCGGGGTGATGGTCCCGCTGCCACTGAGCGTGCCACCGGTGCCGCTGAAGGACACCGCCGGCGAGAGCGCGGTGGTGGAGTTGTAATTGAAGTTACCCGCGCCGATCGAAACAGCGCTGGTGGTATTGATCGTGCCCGTGGAACCGATAGTCAGCTTGCCGGCATTGACGTTGGTTGCGCCCGTGTAAGTATTGACGCCGGAGAGCACTTGCGTGCCCGCGCCGGTCTTGGTGAGCGTCATGCCGGCGGTGGCGCTGCTGAGAACGCCGGAATAGGTGGTGGTCACGCCGGTCCCGGGCTTGAGCGTCAGCCCGGTGACATTGGAGGCCAAGTTCAGATTCGTGCCACTGGTCAGGCCACCGAAAGTCGGTGTGTTGACTACTTGCAGGCCGGTGACGATGGCGGTATTAAACGCGAGAGTGCCTCCGCCTGATGGATCAAAGATACTGTTCTGAATTGCCAGGTTATTCCCTAACTGAAGGGTGCCGCCGGTGATGATCCTGGTCACGCCGCTGTAGGTGTTCGCTGCGGCCAGAATCCATGTGCCATTGCCGGTCTTGGTCACGTTGGTGACATTCGCGCCGGTGCCGGGATCGCCAAGCACGGCGGCCAGGGTTCCGGTTCCAAAAAAAGAGGCGGTTGGCACCGCGTTGGCCAAGGTGAGCGTGACTGGGGCGTTGCTGCTGCTGAAACCGATGCTGCCACTGCTGGTTCCATCAGAATTCTGGCCAATCGTCCAATTGCCCGCCCCGACAGAGTTCCCCGAGTTATCGAGCGTGGCCCCGGCCTGGCCGATGGTGAAGAGCCGGTTCGTCCTGAGGTTTGCCAAAGTATTGCCGTAGTTCAGGATGCCGCCGTTGATCACGATGTCAGCCGCCATTGGCGTCGTGCCATTCGAACCCTTGCCGAGGCCGCTAACCGATCCCGCGTCTCCCCAAACAAGCGCCCGCACGAGACCGGAGTTGATTGTAGTGGCACCCGTATAGGTATTTGAAGCTTGCACTACGTTAATGCCGCCGCCGGTAAAAGTCACTTTGGTGGGTTGCGATCCGCCGGCAAAGTCCTGAACCACAGATCCTATTTGCAACGAGCTGTTACTGATCCCGCTGGTAGGACTCATGGCCAGAACAATTTCGCCGCCGTCGCTCGTCGGCTGGAGGAAGCCTTGGCCTACTGTGCCGGTCCCGACCTGAGATGCGACCCCGCTTCCTGGAACGACCGTTAAAATCCCGTTCACACTGAGGGTGTTACCGTTGCCCACGTTGATACGCTGGTTGTTGCTCGTGGTCTGCAACCTTATCGTGTTGTAAGTTTTGCTGGCACCGAAAGCAGCGGTGGCTGTCAACGCAAGGTCAGTCGCAGAAGTGCTGGCGGCGACTGTGGTTGTGGCATTCGTATCTCCGCTGTAATTGACGGCCCGGAAATAACCGTTGACGGTGTCGTAGCGGGCGAAACTGGTCGAGGTAGTCCCGGTACTCCCGGCCGTGTTGAATGCGGTATTCAGGCCGAAAAAGATGCCTGGGTTATTGCTGCCGGCGCTGCTCAAGGGCGCGTTGGTCGTGCTGGTCAGGACGATCTTGTTTTGGCTCGCCGTGGTGTTCGTCAGGATGTTGAAATTGCCCGTGGCCCCGGTCGCCCGGGCGGCCATGGACGCAAACGTCAACGTGGCGGTGGCAGCGCCCGAGGCGGCGGTCGAAAGGACGGTGCCTTGGCCACCACTGAAGGCAAGCGCGCCCATGCCCTGGGTGCTGGATGCCGCTTCCTGCACGTTAAAGGTGCTGGTGCCATTGAAGGTCAGTGCAGTGCCGGTCGTGCCATTGAGGCTGCCGTTCGAGCCGTCGCCGACCTGGACTGTGCCAGCGTTAATGATGGTGGTGCCGGTGTAGGTGTTGGCACCGTTGAGGATCAGCGTGCCGATGCCGCCTTTCGACAGGCTGGTGGCCGCACCGGTGATCGGAGTGCTGATGGTGTCGGAAGCGTTGTTGACCGTGATGAGGGCTGCGGAGGCCAGGTTGATGGCGGTGCCACCGGAGAGGACGATGGCTCCTGAGGAGGACGCGAAGTTGATGGCTTGGGCGTTCTGGGTCCCGCTGACCGTGACGGTGCCAGCGGCGAGGCCGGAAGCGCCGATGCCAAAATTGACGGCGTCGATGATTGTGGTGGGAGGATCCGTGATCGTCCCGCTGCCACCACCTGTCGAATCTGTGTTCCAAAACTGACTAGTGCCCCACGTGCTACCGGCCGTGCCGAAACCGGCGGTGGTTCCATTTTCATCCCAGTAATAAATGACCGCCCTCGCAGACTGCGGGGCGAAGGCCGAGATGGCGAGGAGCGCGGCGATGCTGCGCGTGAGGATTGCGGGTTTGCGGGAGAGTGCGTTTTTCATGGTCTGGGTGCGTGTTGTGGGTTGGGTGTCTGGCAAAATTTTCATCGCGGTTTGGTCTGGTTGGGGTTCGGTTGGCGTGGGTGTTTCGGGAAACAATCAGGATTGATAGGCAACGGTTTTTCCGCCATTTCGTGGCGGGTGCAAATTTGTATTTCAAATCATGTAGGGTAGAATGTCCCCTACCCAGCAAGCGCCCGGATCATGTCTCCACCGGGAATTCTGCCCATAAAACGGGACTTTTTTGAGCGACCAACCGGAGTGCCCGTCCGCGTCCCGGTGTTTCACGGCGAAAATTGTCGGCTGCTCACGACCCGAAAGCGGTAGGGGCCGAGCACGTCGCCGGGGTTAAGACCGGTCGCCCCTTTGTTGCCCGCGGCATCATAGATGTCGGCCGTATTGGCATCGAGATAGCGCTCGATCAGGAACGAGCCGCGGAACTCACCGGTCGGCTGGCTCTGGTTGGCTTTGAGGATATAGGAACCGTTCTGGCCGTTTCTTGCCAGGGTCTGCACCCGCAGATGCACCGTGAAGCTGTTGGATCGCGTGGTCAGCCGCGGATAAATCAGCGCATAGGGCTTTTCCAAGGCGTTATCGCCCGTCAATTTGTTCGCCGCCCAGAAGGCCGCCAATTTCGCGTCGAAGGCTGAGGCATTGTACGGCAACTTGGTGAACGCCGCATCAAACCCGGCATTCACCACCGGATAGGGCGGCGTCAAACCTGAAATCGACGGCAGATCCTTGGGGACCAACGGGACATCGCAGATCTCCGAAGCGGAAATGAAAGGCCGATTCCTGTCCAAACGATCGGCAATTTGCTTGAGGGTATTGTCGAGATCGACGCTGCGGCGCGTGAACACCCCATTAGGCCACGCGTTATAGATGCGCTTGTAGCCTTGAATGTAGGTGCGGCCATCCAGGGCGCGTTGGGCGGGATTCATCGCGGTGATTTTCACCGACTTCAGAACCGACCGCAGCGCGGTATCCCGGCGGATATTCGTAAACGGCACGATTTGCTGATTGAGGTTCACTTTGCCCGCCGTGGCAAACGGCTCGCTGATCGCGTAAGGCTCGACCACAGGCATCCAGAACAGATCCAGCAGGAGATGGTCTGGCGGCCCATACTTGGCGCTGCCGGGATGTTGGACGAGATCCGTCGCCAGCCCCGTGCCGCCCGGCAGGTAATACTTCGCCGGCCGGAAGAGCAGGGTCTGCCAGGGCTTGTTCCGGCCCACGCCGGTGGGCAAAGAGCCGAACATCACCGCCGACGGCAGCATCCGATTCGGTGAAAAGAACGTCGGCTGCTGCAGCGCAAAGGTCTGGTACACGTCCCAGTCGAAAATATACGGTGTATTGTTCGCACTGGGCGTGACGCCTTCATCGACCTTGTTGCAATACGGACCGTCAAAAAGCCAGCCCGGGCCGTTGTCCCAATCACCCGGCTGCCCGAGGCTGTTGACGACTCCGTTGATGGGCGCGGCCGGATTGCCGCCGGGACTGTAGGGGGCAAAGGGATCCTTCAACTGACTGTAAGGCACATCCGAGCCGCCGCTGCCTGGATCGAGGTCGGTCTGATTCTGCACCAGAAAACCGAACTGCCCGTTCATCTCACAGCGTTCATTAGTAGAAACATTATTCGCGAACGCCTGTGTCCCCTGCCGCAGGTTGTGTTTGGTTAGATGAACCGATTTGTCAGAATAGCCTAAAGGATCGGATGGTGTGAAATACGACTTGGGAACATTCTTGAGAGGGGCAATGAGCCGCAGATCGCCCTGCAGCCCCAGGGGTTCGCCCTGGGCATTCTTGGCACCGGCGGCATTTCCTGTCGCCACAAGAGTCCGCACCACATCGCGCTGGCTGAACTCATTATCGCGGGTATTTAAAATGCGCGGGCGGTTGCCGGGAATATTGGAGCCGGCAGGCCCCTTGACAATATAAAGATAGGGTTTCCCTTTGTCGGGATCCCCAGGCAAACCCTCGCTCGCCACCCTGGTGAGGTCCGGCATCGTTGACTGAAATTTCGGGAACTCGAATTGGAACTGTTGCACCACCGGCTCACTGGTGGTGTTGGTGGGATTCGAGGTTGCGGGACTCGTTATCGTCACCGTGACACTGCCGCTGATCTCGAGGACATTATTGGAGTTGTACACCGGCCGAATTTGTTCGACGTTGCCGGCGAAAACGGCCGGGGTGCGCAGCGTGGTGGAATCCAATGTGCCCAGCGGCACAATCATCTGTGCGCTGGGCGGAACGGAATCCGCGGGACAGGTTGCGCCGCCGCTAAACACACTCCAGCCACTCGTGCCACCAAAGGCGGACGCGCGCGACCAAAGGTCATACATCTGCCCATTATGGTAGAGCGTGGGCTGTTTTTGCGGAAACAGATCCGCTTTACTGGCGACCACGGTACTGGTCCGGCTATCCACCACGTTCACCTGGAATTTAATATTCGAGAAAGAAACCCGCATATCATACGCCAAGGCTGGATACCCGGCCATGGGACAAAAGAACTTGGGAATCAAGGCGAACTGCAGCAGGGCCTTCGGGGAAGGCGGGGTTCCAGAAACCTGCAGCGGCGGAATGACGGGTGGCAAATAAGTGTGGGAAAGCGGCGCGTCGGTATCCGGCTGGCGGGTGACCACCAAGGCCAGTTCCGAGATGGTGGCAATTCGCCCCATGCCGCGGGTGTTGTCCGGCATCTCGATGGGCACCACCTGCCCAAACGTCGCCGGATGCAACTTGTCTGGCAAAAAGTCGTTACCGCTCCCCTTGACCTGGGTGTAGGCCGAATCCACCGCCGGTGCGGCGGAGACGTCGGCGAGATTGGTGCAGCGGATGTAGTCGAATATTTCCGTCAGAATCCAGTTCCGGTCCGTTCCATACTTGTCGGAGAAGTTCGTCGCCGCCGCGCCGCTGGTGTTCCACCCAGGCACCGCGCGGGCCGTCACGCTCTTGAGGTAATTCATCAACTCCAAATTCCGCGGCGATAGATCCGCCGTGGCGCTGGCCCCGTTCTGGCGCGTAAAGAAGAACTGCTGCCGGTTAGCCGTTTGGTCACCGATGGTCGCGCAAAACGCGATGGTTTTGTCAAAGGCCGTCCGCCGGCTTTCATCCACTTGTTCCGGCCAAATCGAGATCCGCGGCAGATTAAACAGATTCTGTTCCGGTGCCTTGCTGTTGGCCGTCAGAAAGAATTTCGACATCTCCAGTATCTCGCGGGTGGTGTCGCGGCCTGCCGCCGGTTCCGCCAGTTGCCATGGCATCCGATTGGCTGGATTTGCCGGGTTGGCGGCGAAATTCGGATTGTAAAGAAGTTCGTCCACCGTCGCATACAGACGTTCGCCGTCCGGCTTGACCGGATCGACGGCACGCACGCTCCCGGCTCTCGACGAATTGTCCAGTGACGCGGTCAGATAGGTGGGATCGGTGTATTCCGCGCCACTCACCCGGGGAATGAGCTTGAAAATCTCCTCTGCCATCTTGGCGCGATCATTGCCGACCGAGCTTCTCCGCAGCAATTGCCGCCCAAATATCGGCGACAGGCAGGTGGTCGCCGGGTGGCCCGGATAGCGCTGATATTCCTTCTGTGCGCCTTGGCGGGCGGCCAACTCCCATTCGAAGGTGACATCGTCCCGCCCCTTATAATTGGCATTTTCCACAGGGTCTTGGGATTTAGCCCCGTTGCCCACGGGCGTGTCCCAATAGGTCCCCTCGGAGGCGGTGTTGATGTTCACCTTCGCGGTCTCATCATCAGTCCAGAACGCCACCCGCGCGATGATGGTGTTCGGCTCGCCCTGGGCGGTCTTGATCTTATTGGCCGGCACGACCACCTCCACATCGCCCTTGGTGCCGGAGGCCTTGGCCGGCACCAGCGTGCCATCCTTGAGCATATACAGCCATTTCACCGGCATGCTCACGCCGCCGTCTGAATACTTATCCACCACTTTGAACCCTTCGATGTCGGCGTTGCCATCCTTGAGGAGCGACATTTGCAAAGTATTGCCGGCCGCCGTGGCGTCGGCTGACAAGCTGATGTGGTTCCCGTCGAAAATCGGGTAATTCATCATGGGCCGCGAGGCATCGAACGGGCTTTTTCGCGTCAGATCGGCCACCGGCGCGTTCAGATCAGTCCACAAAGCGGGCTGCTTTTTCCAACTCGCATCCGCCGGCAAATCGCTGGCGGTGGCTGGATCGAAGCTGCCCGGCTCAACCAGACTATCTGCCGAATACAGCTTGTAGCTGCCGGCCGCGGCACCGCCCGCGTCGAAAGTGCGAATCAAGCCGGGCTGCGAAATCCACGCCTTGCCCGGTTGCGTGGTCGCTTCCCTGATTTGCCCCATCACCAGATTCAAAGTTGAATCGGCCAGCAACCGCGCATCGGTCCCGCTTCCATAGGACTTCGCTGCGCCGTATTCGGTTCGTACCGTCAGCAGAAACGCCAGGACCAAGCCCGATAGCAAAACCAACATCGCCAGGGTCAGGATCAACGCGGCCCCGGCGCGGCCAACTGCGGGCGAGATGGTGGTGCTATTCACTTCACTTGGCTCCGGAAAGGCTCACACCCTTGGTGAAAGCACGGCAACTGAGGTTCACAGCAATCAGCTGTCGGTTGAGTTTATCGAAACTGGCAATCCCGCGCGGGAGTGCCTCTTTTCGTTACGGTGCGGGTCGCGGGCTGGATGTTTGGGAAATGGGTCATCACGGTTTGGTCTGGTTGGGGTTCGGGCTCGGCCGGTGATTCGGAAAAGGGTCAGGATTGATGCACGTCGCTGTTTTCCGTCGTTTCGCGGCCAGGGCAAATTTTGCTTTCAAATCGTGTGGGGTAGAATATCCCCCATCCGGCAACCAGCCGCACCATGTCCCTGCTCCGCCGCCTTTCCGTCGTCGAACAATCCGCCGCGCTCCTGCGCGAGGGCCTGCGTGCCGGGCGCTGGAAGGGCCAGCTTCCCGGGGTGGTGCTGCTGGCGCAGGAACTCGGTGTCGCCACCAAAACGCTGCGCGCGGCGCTCCTCACCGTCGAGGCCGAGGGCCTGGTGAAAATGGGCGCGAATGGCCGCAGCCGGCATGTGCCCGCGCGGGTCGCCCGCCGGAAGCGTCCGCTGCGGATCGGCATCCTGCTTTTCGACTCACTGGCCAATGAATCCGGCGTCAGTATGGAACTCTTCCTCGGACTCCACCACGCGTTGGAAGCGGCGGGATTCACCGTTTTTTTCGCGGAAAAATCACAGTTCGAGCTGCGGCACGAGGTGCGGCGCATCGCCTCCCATGTGCGGAAAGCGCGGGCCGACGCCTGGGTGGTGAGCGCCGCACTGCGCGACCTGCTGGAGTGGTTCGCCGCGCAGCCGTTTCCGACGCTGGCCCTGTTCGGACGCCGCGCCGGATTGCCCATCGCTGGCGTGGGGCCAAACAAAACGCCCGCCCTGCTCGCCGCCACACGCCAGCTCATCGCCCTTGGCCACCGGCGCATCGTCCTGGTCTGCCGTCGGCCGCGGCAGCCCGGGCCGGCGCCCATATTGAGCGCCTTTCTCACGGAGCTGGCCGCGCATGGCTGCAGAGGAAATGGCGACTTCAACCTCCCGGAGTGGGAGGAGACCCCCGAGGGCCTGCGCGCGCTCTTCACGTCGCTCTTTCAGACCACGCCGCCCACCGCCCTCATCCTCGACGAAACGCCCATCGTCCTCGCGGGGCAGCAGTTTCTCGCGGACCGCAGACTGCGCGTGCCCGAGCAGGTCTCGATCATCGCCACCGACCGCGACCCCTGTTTCCAGTGGTCCCAGCCGCCGGTCGCGCACATCACTTGGCGTGTCGAACCACTGATCCGCCGCATCGTCCCGGCGGCACCATCGGACCGGTGTGGAAAGGGTGAGCGCGTGCGTCTGCAGGCTTTTGCCCGTTAGGTGAGCATCACGCATTTTGCACAGAACTATCATCCCCGCCGGGCCAGTGCGGCTCCCGGGCGGAAAAAATGGCCAGACGATCCCGCTTCTCTTCCCGCATCCCTCCGAAACAAAATTTCGCTTCCTGCCCGCTTTTCAGTAGCCGCCGAAGTTCCGCATGTCCTCGAAGGGATCGACCTTGTAAACGCTGCGCGGTTTAATACGCGAAGTCGCCGATGGGCGGGCGTTCGGGTTCGGCGCGGACTGGGTGGGTGGAAGCGGGGTCAGCGGAACGCGTGGGATGAATACCGTGGGGCCGGCAGACGCCGGTGCGGCACTCCCGGCGCGTGCGGGCGCACCGCCCGCCTGCTCCATCGCCGAGGCGAGGTCGGCCGGGCCATTGTAGGCGACAAAGGTGTTGATCGGCACCGTCGCGAGCCGCCCGCCGCCTTCCAGTCGCGGATGCTGCTGGATGAAAAGCACCGGATCCCAGTAATTCGAAAAATCCCGCGCAAAAGCGCTCCGAGCCATGCCGATGCGGAGGTTTTTGCGCATCTCAAAATGCAAGTGCGCGGCGTACATGCCGTGGTTATTCCCGATGGTGCCGATTTTCTGCCCGCGCACGACTTGGTCGCCCGTCGTGACGAGGATTTCGTTGAGGTGGCCGTAAAGGGAATCCACGTAGGCGACCTGCCCAGCCTCCAGGTAGGCGTGGCGGACGATGACCACATTTCCCCAGCCGAGGCGGAAGTCGCGGGCGAAGACCACTACGCCGTGAGCGGTCGCGGTGACCGGCGCCCCGAGGTCGGTATCGCCACCGGCAGATCCATTCCAATCGTCGCCGAGATGTCCGTTGGGCTGCATGCCGCGCGCGCGGTAGTAGCTCTGGCCGTCGGATCCGACCGGGCACTGGAAACCGTCCGCGAGCTTCACGGGAGCGGTGTCTTCGCCCCAGACCTGACTGGATGCGACAATGAGGAGGGCGAGGGAAGGGAGCCAACGCATGGGAGGGGAACTCTACGGGCGAGTTTTTGTGGATGGCAAACCCTCAATGCGCCCCGCTTTGGTGGACGAAGAGGAGAAGGCCGACTCCGAAGGCGATGCGATAAATGCCAAACCCGGTGAAGGTGTGACTCTGCAAATAACCGAGCAGCCATTTCACCGCGAGCACCGAAGCCACGGCGGCGACCACCGTGGCCACGAGGAGCGGCTGCCACAGGATGACCTCGTGGTGCTTGAGCGCATCAAACATCGTCTTCGCGCCCGCCGCGCAGAGCGTGGGCACGCCGAGGAGAAAGGAAAACTCCGTGGCCGGGCCGCGTCCCAGCCCGAGGAGCAGGGCGAAAAGGATGGTGCTACCCGAGCGCGACGCCCCCGGAAAAGCCACGGCCACAAGCTGCGCCAGGCCAAAGGCCACCGCCAGCGTCCAAGTGATCTCGGTGGCCTCGGCACGCCCTTTCACCCAAAACTCCGCGACCACAAAAAGCACGCCGCCGATGAGCAGCGCCAGCGCGATGGGCGTGACGGTGTGAGGCAGCGCGAGGCCCAGCTTTTTCATCGTGAATGCACCGACGCCCGTGATGCCGAACGCCAGCAGCAGCTTGAGAAAGTAGTCGCGGCAGGCCGGCTCCTGCCAGCGCTTGAGCGTCGCGAGTCGCGCGGAGAAAAGCGGAAGCGCGGCGAGCATCGCACCGCATTGGATGACGGCGTTGAAAACCTCCGAGCCGAAAAACGTGCGGTCGATGGGCTGGCCGTCGATGGTCAAAAACTGCTCCGCCAAGAGCAGGTGTCCCGTGGAGGAAATGGGGATGAATTCCGTGATGCCTTCAATGAGTCCGAGGATTACTGCGATGAGCCAGTGCGTCATAAGATAGGCCAACGGGTAGAGCTAGAATGCTGCCGCAGAGAGCGGCCGCACACGATACCTGACGTTCGTCCGCTTAGATCGCGGAGTCGCCGCGCTCTTCGGTGCGGATGCGGATCGCGTCCTCGACGGGCATGACGAAAACCTTGCCGTCCCCGATCTTCCCTGTTTTCGCCGAGGCCACGATGGCGGCGACCACTTTAGCGACCCGATCATCCGCGACCACGATCTCGAATTTCAACTTCGGGAGGAAATCCACCGTGTATTCGCTGCCGCGATAAATCTCCGTGTGCCCCTTTTGCCGGCCAAAGCCTTTCACCTCACAAACCGTCATGCCCTCGATTCCCACCTCGGCCAACGCCTCCTTCACGTCCTCCATTTTGAAAGGCTTAATAATCGCTTCGATTTTTTTCATATAGGCGGACATCCCTATCGGCTGCTCCGTAAATGGCAAGCCTGCCCTGCGGAAAACCGCGGAATGTTTGACGGCGGGAAGCGATCCCCCTTGCCGCAGCGCGGGTGGCGGGTGGAGAAGGGCGTATGCCGCAGCTCGCTTCATGGATTCGGGAATGTGACGACGCCCACTTCGCCCGCTTTTTCGCGCTCCAGCCCAATCTCCGCGTGTGCGATGCCCGCCGCACGCCGGTGGATCTCGACGCGATGGCTGGCCTGTTGCTCACCGGCGGACCGGACATCGCGGCGGAGTTTCACGGCCAAACGCCGGTCAATCCCGCGCTCATTCGCGAACCGGACCCGGTGCGCGATGCCTGGGAATTTGCCGCCGTCCGCGCGGCGTATGGGCGCGGGCTGCCGATCCTCGCCATCTGCAAAGGCGTGCAAGTCCTCAACCTTGCGCTCGGTGGCACGCTGCACCTCGACATCCGAGGTCACGATTTGCCGGAAATGAAAACCGCAAACGTTCAACCGCTGCGCTTCGCCGCCGGGGTCCGGCACCGTTTTGAACATGTGAACAGCTCGCACCATCAGGCCCTCGATCGAGTCGCCGACGCCCTCGAGATCGAGGCCTGGCATGCGGGCGACGGGATCATCGAGCAAGTGCGGCTCCGTAATTATGGATGGGGTGTGGGCGTCCAGTTTCACCCGGAGCGCGATATGCTCTACGCGCCGCTGTTCACGGATTTTTTCGCACAGCTCAAAACCTGACGCGGCCCATTTTACATGTCCCAAACCACGCCCGAGATCACCATTCGCTGCGGTTTCGAGTTCACCTACGAGGCCGTTGAGCAAACGCCCATGATCCTTGTTGTCGAGCCGCGCCTCGACTCGTCACAGAAGCTCCTGGGCGAAGAGTTCGGCGTCTCCCCAACGCTCACCATCGGAGAATATAAGGACGTGCATGGCAACATCGTCCGCCGCTTCGCACTGCCCGCCGGCAGCACGACCGTGCGTCATGATGCGCTGGTCGCCGTTTCGGTGCAGCCGGAGAATTTCGGTGCAGTGGACGAGCCGGTGCCGCTCGCGGAACTGCCTCCGGAATTGCTGCGCTACATTCTCCCGAGCCGATACTGCGACTCGGACAGGTTGATGGACTTCGCCTTTGAAAAATTCGGCCAGGTGCCGCAGGGCCTCCAGCGCGTCCAAGCCATCTGCGACTGGTTGCATCACCACATCGAATATCGCTATGGAGCTGGCAGCCCGTTTACTTCCGCAAGCGAAGTCATCGCGCAGGGCTTCGGCGTCTGCCGCGACTTCGCGCACACCGCCGTCGCGCTCTCGCGCTGCTTCAATATTCCCACGCGCTACGCCACCGGCTACCTGCCCGACGTGGCCTTTCGGGACAATGGCTCCCCCATGGATTTCCACGCCTATTTCCAAGTCTATGTCGGCCACCGCTGGCAGACCTTCGATGCGCGCTTCAACGTGTCCCGCCTCGGCCGCATCGATATCGCCTGCGGCCTCGATGCCGTGGATGGCGCTTTCTCCACGCTCTTCGGTGCGGCGCGGCTCGCGTGGTTTCGCGTGTGGGCTTATCAGATCGACCCGGCGGAAGTTCGCCTCGGGGATCCCATCGACCTCAGCAAACGTCTCTGCGGCACTCCGCAGCTCCGTTTTCCCCCGGGCGGAGAAAACCGGTAAAGCCTAGTACTGCGAGCGCAGGTCCACCGGCTTGGCCCGCCTGCCGCGCATCTTGATGTTCAGCATTTCCACGGCGAAGGAGAACGCCATGGCGAAGTAGATGTAGCCCTTTTCCACATGCTGCCCGCAGCCGTCTGCCACCAGCACCACGCCGACGAGCAGGAGGAAAGAGAGCGCGAGCATCTTGATCGTGGGATGGCGGTGCACGAAGGCACTGATCGCACCGCTGGCCGCGAGCATGACCCCCATGGCGAGCACGACGGCGGCAATCATCACCTCGATGTGCTGCGCGAGGCCGACGGCGGTGATCACCGAATCGAGCGAAAAGACGATGTCGATGATCACGATTTGCGCGATGACGCTGGCGAGGGTCGCGCCTGCTTTGCCGCCCGCGGCGTGATCCTCGCCCTCGAGGCTGCCGTGGATTTCGTGGACGCTTTTCCATAGAAGGAAAAGGCCGCCGCCGAGCATGACGAGATCTTTGCCGGAAACGGGGTGCCCAAAGACGCTGAAAAGTTCGCCGGTCAGTTTCGTGAGCCAGAAAATGGAGCACAGCAGCAGGATGCGCGTGACGAGGGCGATCATCAGCCCGAGCGAGCGGGCGCGACCTTGCTGCTCGGCGGGGAGCTTCCCGGAGAGGATCGAGATGAAGATGATGTTGTCGATGCCGAGGACGATCTCCAGCACCGTGAGCGTGCAGAGGCTGATCCAGAAATCCGGTTTCGTGAGCAGTTCGAGGAGCGTGACAGCGAGCATGGCGGGTGAGGAAATGGGGTGAGCGGGCCGGAGGCAAGGGGGAAAGGTCGAAGCGGCGGTTCCCTGGCAGTTTTTCTTCTTCCTTTCGCCCTCGGTCTGCATCCTCTCCGCCCATGCTTCCCCGACGCCACTTTCTTCGCACTCTCGCCGCCGCCGTCGCTTCGCCGCTAGGCGCGCTGCGCGCGGAACCCTCGTCGGACGTGCGGGTCGTGGTGGAGCGCGGGGCGTGGGGCAGCGCGCCGCCGGTGGACATTGCCAAGGTCGCCGCAGGGACGGCGGCGGAACTGTGGCGCTGGTGTCCGCATACGCGGATGGATGGCATTCGCATCTACCACCGCAAAGACTGGCCGCAGACGGATTTCGGGCGCGGGCCGGATGGGCGGATCGCCATCGGTCTCGCGGCGGAGAACCCGCGCTGGTCGCAGTTTGCGTTTCAATTTGCGCACGAGTTTTGCCACGCGCTGGCGCAGCACAGCGAGACGGGCATGCGCGGCTGGCACGAGCCCCGCCACGCCAACCTCTGGCTGGAGGAATGTCTCTGCGAAACGGCCTCGCTCTTTGCCCTGCGCTGTCTCGCGGAGACCTGGCGCGCGCGACCGCCGTACCGGAATTGGCGCAGCTTCGCACCCGCGCACGCCAGCTATGCCGCCGAACGGCTCGCCGAGCCGCAGCATCAGCTTCCCGCCGGGCAGAGCTTTCGCGAGTGGTTCGTGCAAAACGAAAACGCCCTGCGCACCAATGCCGCCCTGCGCGAGAAGAATGTGATCGTGGCGCGGCAGTTCCTTCCGCTCTTTGAAGCAGCGCCGGAAAACTGGGAGGCGGTCACCTTTCTCAATCACGGTCCGCGCGTGAAAGCGAAGCTGCTCGCCGCGAAATTCGCCGACTGGCAGGCGGCGGCTCCGCCCGTCCACCGAGCGTTCATCGCGCGGCTCGGGGGGGTGTTCGGGGTGTGAAAGCGATGCGATCGCTCAGCCGTCCGCGCGTTTCGTCTCTTCGATAAAGGCGGCGGCGGCGCCGCGAATCGAGCCGGCGATCTGCGCGTGCTGGCGTGCGAACTTTGGCGTGAACCACGGGAAGAGGCCGATGAGATCGTGCGTGACGAGCACCTGGCCATCGCACGCGGTGCCGGAGCCGATGCCGATGGTCGGGATGGCCAGCGCGGCGGTGAGACGCGCGGCGGTGTCCGCCTGCACCAGTTCGAGCACCACGGCGAAAGCGCCCGCATTTTCCACGGCGTGGGCGTCGGCAAGGAGCGCTTCGGCGGCGGCGGGCGTCCGGCCCTTGATCTTGTACCCGCCTTCCTCGCGGACGCTCTGCGGCAGCATCCCGAGGTGGGCCATCACCGGGATGCCGTCTGCGACGATGGCCGCGATGCGCGCGGCGTGGGTCGCGCCGCCTTCGAGTTTCACCGCGTGCGCCCCGGCGGCGATGAGCCGGCGCGCGTTGGCGACGGCCTGCTCCGGCGTCTCGTAGCTGGCGAAAGGCAGATCGGCGACGATGAGCGCGCGCTGCACGCCGCGGGCGACGGCGGCGGTGTGGTGGAGCATGTGCTCCATGGTCACGAGCGTGGTGTCGGGAAAGCCGAGGACGACCATGCCGAGCGAGTCGCCGACGAGCAGGATGTCGATCCCGCTTTCATCGAGCAGCCGAGCCGTCGGGTAGTCGTAGGCCGTGAGGACGGCGAGCTTTTCCCTCCGGCGTTTGGCGGCGGTAATTTCGATGAGGGTCATTGAACGACGGGAAAAGTTTTCGCGGCAAATACGGCTAGAAAGTTTCGGCGAAGAACTCCACCCGCGCGGGATCGTCGAGCCGCGCGAGCAGTTCGACGATGGTGTGATGCTGGCCGGGGAGCACGAGATCGGGGCGAATGTCCGCGAGGGGCACGAGAACGAAACGGCGGAGGTGCAGGCGCGGATGCGGGATCACGACCTCGTCGTTGCTGAGCACGAGATTTCCCGCGTAGAGAATGTCGAGGTCGAGGGTGCGCGGAGCGTTGCGCGGGCGTTTCGAGGGGCGGCCAAACTCCGCCTCGATGCGCTGCATGCCGTCCAGTAGCGTGATGACCTGGCCGTCGAATTCGACTTCGAGGACAGCGTTGAGATACGCACCCGCATTCGGCCCGGAGCCGACGGGCTCGGTTTCATAAACGTGCGAGCCGAGCACCGGAGCAGTCACGCCGGGCATCGCCACGACGCGCTCGCGGGCGAGGCGGAGTTGCGCAAGGCGGTCGCCGAGATTCGAGCCGAAAGCGAGGCCGGCGCGCATGGCTAAAAGGCGAAAGGCGAAGGGCGAAAGGCGAAAGTGCAGATGCCGTCGCGGCACCCCGAGGCGGCGAAATACGCGGCCATTTTCGCCTTCATTTCAGCCCCAGCACGTCCTGCATGTCGTAGAGCCCGGCGGGTTGCGCGTGGGCCCAAAGCGCGGCGCGGAGGGCGCCGCGGGCAAAGGTCTCGCGGCTGGAGGCCTTGTGCGTCAGCTCCACGCGCTCGCCTTTCGCAGCGTAGATCACAGTGTGATCGCCCACCACATCGCCTCCGCGCACCGCGTGCATGCCGATCTCCGTGTCCGTGCGCTCGCCCACGATGCCGTGCCGCCCGTGCCGCACGTCGTCGTTGTATTGCAGCTTCCGCACTTCCGCCAATATCTCCGCCAGCCTTTTGGCCGTGCCGCTCGGCGCGTCCTTTTTCAGCCGGTGGTGCATTTCCACCACCTCGAGATCGAAGCCGGAGCCGAGGATTTCCGTCGCTTTCCGCGTCAGCCAGAAAAGCGTGTTCACACCGATGCTGTAGTTCGGCGCAAAGACCAGTGGGATCTGCGCGGACGAGTGCCGGATCGCCGCGGCCTGCGCATCGGTGTGACCGGTCGTGCCGATGACCAGCGTCTTTCCCGCCTCCACACAGCGCGCGAGCACGGGCTCCACGGTGTTGTGATGCGAGAAGTCGATAACCGCATCGCACTGCGCCAGCGCGGCGGCGAAGTCATCGCCCACATCGATCTGGCCAGTCACGTTGAGCGTGGCATCGCCTTGCGCGCACGCGATGAGCATCTGGCCCATGCGGCCGCGGGCACCATTGATGAGGAGTCGGAGCGCGGACATACGATTAGATGAGCTTGAGCTGGCGGAGGGTGGTGGTGAGTTTCGCCGCGCGGGACGGGGCCATTTCGCAAAGCGGCAGGCGCACGTCGGCGAGCATGCGCCCTTGCGCGGCAAGCGCGAATTTGATCGGCACCGGGTTGGGCTCGATGAAGAGGTCCTTAAAGAGCGGGTAGAGTTTGAAATGCAGTTCGCGCGCCTTCGCGTAGTCGCCCTTGAGCGCAGCCTTGACCAGCGCCACGACTTCCGCCGGCACGATGTTCGTCGCCACGCTGATCACGCCGACCGCGCCCGCCGCCATGAAGGGCAGCGTCAGCGAATCGTCGCCCGACAAAACCGTGAATGCCTCCGGCACCACGGCGCGCAGCGCGCTCACGCGCTCCACCGTTCCGCCGGCCTCTTTCATCGCCACGATATTCGGAAACTCCTTGGCCAGCCGCGCCGTCACTTCCACGCCGATCTCGATTCCGCAGCGTCCGGGGATCGAGTAAAGGATGAGCGGCAGCTTCGTGGCCCGCGCGATCTTGGCGAAGTGGTGATACAGCCCCTCCTGCGACGGCTTGTTGTAATACGGCGCGATGAGCAGCGCCCCGTCGCAGCCCAGTTTCTCCGCCTCCATCGTCATCGACACCGCCTCGCTGGTGGAATTCGAGCCGGTGCCACCGATGACCTGGCAGCGCCCGCGCGCAAATTTCACGCCCAGCTCGATCACCCGCCGGTGCTCAGCATCGCTCAGCGTCGGCGATTCGCCCGTCGTGCCCACGGGAATGATGCCGGTGATGCCGGCTTCGATCTGCTTCTCGATGAGCGCCGCAAAGGCGTCCTCATCGACCAGATCGTTTTTGAACGGAGTGACTAAAGCGGTGAAAGTGCCGGCAAACATAGGGCGCGCTTTCTACGGCGGACCGTGCGCTTTGGACAGAAAAACCGTGCCGGGCCGACCGATGACCCAGCGCCGTGATTGCCAGCTGCGGGGGCGGCAGGTAGGCTGCGCGCCGATGATTTCCACGCCCGAACCCAGCCAGCAGTTTCACACCGACGCCGACCGCACGACGGCGGATGATCCGCGGCGGGCGGCGGTGCGGAAGGCGCTGGGCAATTACAAAGTGGCTCGGGGGAAGACGGAGAACGCGTTCACGAGCTGGCCGCACGCGCGGGATGCGGCGGCGGCGATCAAGTATGAGGGCGTCAATCATCTCGACCGGTATCTGCGGGAGTTTGAGGAGAAGTTTACGGCGCGGGGCGGGAAGGTTTTCTGGGCGAGCAACAGCGCGCAGGCGCGGGAGTACATCCTCGGGCTGGCGCGGGAGCGTGGGGTGAAATCCATCGTCAAATCGAAGGCAATGACGAGCGAGGAAATCCACCTGAACGCCGCGCTGGAAAAGGAAGGTTACGCGGTCGTGGAGAGCGATCTCGGCGAGTTCATCCAGCAGCTCATGCACGAGCCGCCGTATCATTTCGTCTTCCCGTGCATGCACCTGAAGCGCGAGGAAATCAGCGCGCTTTTCGAGCGCGAACTCGGTTCGGCAAAGACGGATTCGCCCGAGGAGCTGACGATGATCGCGCGCCGCTTCATGCGGCGGCACTACATCGACGCGGACATGGGCATTTCTGGAGGAAACTTCATCGTCGCGGAGACGGGGATGATTTCGATCACGGAAAACGAGGGCAACGCTCGGCTCACCACGGCGCTGCCGAAGATCCACGTCGCGCTCATCGGCATCGAAAAAATGGTCCCGAAACTCGCCGATCTCGCGCTGCTCCTGCCGATGCTCGCGACCGCCGGCACCGGCCAGCACCTCACCTGTTACAACTCGATGTACGGCGGCCCGCGCCAGCCCGGCGAACTCGACGGCCCGGAGGAATTTCATGTCGTCCTGCTCGACAACCACCGCACCCGCCTGCTCGCCGATCCCGAGCAGCGCGACGCGCTCCACTGCATCCGCTGCGGCGCGTGTCTGAACGTGTGCCCCATTTTCAAAAACATCGGCGGCCACGCCTACGGCACCACGTATCAGGGGCCGATCGGCTCGGTCATCACGCCGCATTTTCGCGGCTTGCAGGACTGGAAACATCTCAGCGGCGCGTCGTCGCTCTGCGGCGCGTGCACGGAGGCGTGCCCGGTGAAAATCGACATCCACCACCACCTGCTCCACAACCGCCGCAACGCCGTGCAGGAGCAGAAGGTGTGGTGGGAGCGGCTCATCTGGTTCGGCTACGTGGAGCTGATGAAACGACCGTGGGCCTTCAAGATCGCCATGCGCCTCGCGCCGCTCGGGCAAAAAATGCACGCGCTCGTGCTGGGCACCCCGCTCGATCCGGTCGGCGCGTGGACGAAGACGCGCGAGTTTCCGCAGGCGGCCCCGCAGTCCTTTCACGATTACTGGCAGGAGCGAAAGGAGGCGCGGAAATGAACGGTGACCGCGAAGCCCTGCTGGCGCGCGTGACCGAGGCGCTGCGCGTGCCGGCGCCGTTGCATCACGAGAAGCCGACGAAGCCGGCGACGCACAGCGTCACCGCGCCGTTCCGCGAATGGCTGCCGCCGGTGGGTGCGGGCGCGGCGGAGCAGGTCGCGCTGTTTGCGAAACAGTCCGAGGTTTTGCGCACGGAATTTCTCGAGTGTCCCTCGCCCGAAGCCGCCGTGCAGCACCTCGCCAAACTGGCGCAGGAAAACGGCTGGAAGCGTCTCGCCCTGCACAGCGGACGGCTCGCCGACGCCGTGGCCGCCAGCCTCCCCGGCTCGTTGGAGCTGCTCTGCATCGACGGCGGCTACGAAAAAAATGCGCTCGAAGCCTGCGACGCCGGGCTCACCGAATGTGAATCGCTCGTCGCGCAAACCGGCTCCGTCTGCGTAACCGCGCGCAGCTCCGGCGGACGCGCGCTCAGCGTGCTGCCGCCGCATCACGTCGTCATCGCCAGCCGCAGTCAGCTCGTCCCCGACCTCGCCGCCGCCTACGAGTACCTCGCGGCGAAATACGGCGCGAGCTACCCGAGCTTCATCTCCTTCATCAGCGGTCCGAGCCGCACCGGCGACATCGAGCGCATCCTCGTCCTCGGCGCACACGGGCCAAAGAAGCTGACGATCCTGCTCGTGCCGTGAATGGCCAGCTCCGCGCACCCCGCGCCCTGCGCAGTCTCGCCGACTGGTTTCGTTCGCATCCGCTGACCTCGGGTTTTCTGGCGCTCGTCGTCTTCGCCGTCGGCGCGCACCTTTTTGCCAACTGGCGCGCCGAGGTCCGCTGGCAGCGCTACTGCACCGAGGCCCGCGCGCGCGGCGTGAAGCTCACCCTCGCCGAATTCGTCCCGCCGGAAATCCCCGACGCGGAAAACTTCGCCGCGCTGCCGATGTTCAAGGCGATCTTCCAGCCGGGAGCAAAGGATCCCATGCGACTCCCCGATGCTTCTGGTGCCAAACCCACCTTCGGTGCGCGACACAAAGGCGAAAGCTTCGACTGGCTGAAGTGGCAAACCTATTTCAAAGACGCTGGCTTCATCGCGGAAACCACGGACTCGCCGCCCCGCGACGTGCTCCGGGCGCTCGAACATTATGCGCCGCAATTCAAGGAATGGAGCGAGTGGCGAACCCGCCCGCGCTGCCGCTTTCCGCTCGATTTCAACGCAGGATTTGCCATGTCGCTTCCGCATCTCGGCATGTTTTCGAATGCGGCCAAGCTGTTCTCCTTGCGCCTGCGTTCCCATCTTGCCCTCGGCGATCCAGGCGCGGCCTACGCGGATTTTCGCGAGGGACTGCAAAGCTATCGCGCGCTCTCTGACGAACCGACATTCATCGCTGGCTTGGTGCAGATTTCTGCATTGGCCACGCTGAAGGATGCTGTTGGAAGCGGATTGCAGGATCACGCGTGGTCGGACGCCGAATTGCAGAAAATCGACGCCGATCTTGCCGCCGTGAGATTGTGGCAGGATTACCGGCGGGCGTTCGCAAGTGAACGGGGTTTCGGAAACTGGATGTATGATACGCTGGCCGACTCCTCACCAATCGGGCGTCGGCGTCTGATGGCGGGCATCCCGGTCGGGTTTGGAGGCAGCCCGTCCGCCTTCGAGGTGGCTTGCGGACTCGTTCCAAAACGGGTGTTCCGAGACAATCAACTCCGCCACAATCAATTTTTCGACGAGCTGATGTCGCGCGTTGATCCGGAAGGCGTGCGGTTTTTTCCAGACACCCCCGCTCCCTCAAGTCCGGAAAATTTCAAGGGTGTGGTTGAGCCTTATTACTTCTTTCTTTTCCGGATGGCTTCACCGGTCTATTCGGCGGTTGAAGAGAACTTTGTCCGTCTGCAAACGCAGCTCGACCAAACGCGCATTGCCATCGCGCTGGAGCGGTTCCGGTTGGCGCGCGGGGCTTACCCGGAGACGCTCGCGGAGCTGGTGGCGGAGTTCATGGCGGAGGTGCCGCTGGAGACTTATTCGCGGCAGCCGATGAGCTATCGCCGCAAGGAGGGTGGGACGATTCACCTCTACGGTTGGGGAAAAAACCGCAAGGACGACGGCGGGGTGGTCGATCCGAAGATCTGGGAAAAGTCCCAGCGTGACGAGATCTGGCTCTACGCGCCGCCCGCGCGGTAACCGATGTGCGCGCGCGATGCGCCGGACGGGCTGGCCGGGCGAGCGATGAAAGCGCGCGCCGCTACGCCGGCACCGCGGTGGGGCGGGCGGTTCCGCCGGGATGGAGCGAGCGGAGGGCGGAGTCGGAGAAGGCGACCGGCGCGGCGAGGGCGAGGGCGCGGCGGACGGTGGAGCGCGGAACCTTGATTTTTTCGGCGCTCGCGAGCGGCGGGGTCTTCAGCATGAGGTCGAGCGTCTGCACGCCGAGATACCACGGCAGGAAGCAGCCGGCGCGGAGGCGCGGGGAGCGGAGCGCGGCGATGTAGCGGTAGCCGTCTTCGAGATACTCGCCGGCGCGCTGGTGCCACCGGTCGAAGACGGGTTGCGCCTTGGTGGGGTCGTGCGCGAGCGGGGTGGGGGAGGTGCCGGCGGCGCGGAGTTCGGGCTCGGGCAGGTAGCAGCGTCCGGCGCGGAGGTCGGCGGGGAGATCGCGGAGGATGTTCACGAGCTGGAGCCCCTTGCCGAAATTCGTGCCGAGGCGGCGGAGATCGGCGAGGCCGAGGTGCGCGCAGTCCGGCATGTGATGCAGGCAGAGGCGCGTCCAGAATTCGCCGACGCAGCCGGCGACGAGGTAGGTGTAGTCGTCGAGTTCGGCGGCGCTTTGCAGGGCGACGACGTGCGTCCCGTCGCCAAAGCGCGTGAGGTCGAGCGTCTGGCCGCGGATGATGCGTTCGAGCACGCCGACGATTTCCCCGCGCTCCTTTTGCCCGAGTGTGCCGAGCCACGTCAGGCAGTCGCCGAGGCACGCGATGAGCGTGCATTCGCCGTCGTGCGGCGAGGTGATTTCCTGCCGCAGCTCATCGAGTCCCACGGGTTCGCCGGTGCGCACCATTTGCCAAAATGCCGCCAGATGCCGGAGTCGCGCCTCCACTGGTACGGTCGTGCTGTCGGCGATGGTATCGCTCGCGCGGGCGAGCAAGTAGGCCAGGCCGATGGGCCGCCGCAGCACCGACGGCAGCAGCCGGATGCTGAGGTAAAACGAACGCGAGACGCTGGCGAGCAGCGGCCCGCCGAGGTCGGTGGTGTTGATCCGCGCGGATTCCATGAGGCGCGCAGTTTCGCGATGCGTGCGGGAAAATCAATGCGGGGCGGCGGGAGAATTTTTCGCGAGCCGGCGCACCGCTCCTACTTCGCCTCCACCGTGCGCACCTCGATCTTTCCCTCCGCAAAATGGCCAAGCCCGGCTTGCGCGGCGCTTTCCAGCCACTCGGCGCGTTTCCCGATCGGCGGCAGCCTGGCTTCCTTGCGCCAGCCTTCGATCAGCCGCAGCGCGTGGGCATCGAGCGCCACGGGATCCGTGCTGGCGTAGATGGTGCGGCAGCCGAAGGAGTAATTCGGGTTAAAGCGCGGACCGCTGGCGAATTGCGGGCGCAGGGCGTCCATGATCGTGAGCACGACTTTGGGGCCGAGATGCTCGTCGGCGTAGAGGTCCGGGATGGAGTCCGCGCCGCCGTCCGGCTGGGTGAAGCGCCGCCAGTTGTCCACGTTTGGCACGGTCATGTTGTAGAGCGCGCCGGCCACGCCGCAGCCGCTTTCGTCGGAGAGCACGGGGACGTTGATGATCTTCGTGATTTCGCGGCTAACCACACGCGCGATGTGGCTCGTCGAGCTGACCTGATCGGCGGCGGCCACGCGTTTGCCATCGCGGGTGCCGGGGTCTTGAAAAAGCAGGTCGCCCCAGATGAGCTTGCCGAGCGTGGTGGCGGCGAAGGGCGCGGCCCGGTCGTAGCCGGTGACCGGCGCGATCGCGCGAACCTGATAGCCGCCGCGTTTTGCCACGAAACCCGCCGCCCGCAAATCCGCCGCCTCGCGATCCCAGACGATGACGCGCGCCGGCGGCACGCCCGCTTCCTGAAGCCCGGCCACGATGGCTTCCACGATGCCGAGATGCGAGCCGCAGTAGCGCCCGCCCGCTGCGCAAACCTTGATGCCCACCACATCGCCGGGCGCGACGAGGCTGCGCCACGCCTTGCCGATTTCCGTTTGCCGCGTGGCCGCCAGGACGAGCTGGTCCACCATCCGGCGGGTGACCACGGTATTTTCCTCAAACTGATCGAGCGCCAGCGGATCGTACGCCGAGAAGATTACGGAAGCGGCTGGCACCGGCACCGGCACTTGCTGCTCTGCAGCGTGCAGCACCGGCAGGAAAAGCAGGGCCGCCAGGACAGTCAAAAAGCGCAACACGGGGCGACTATTCGAGCCGCCCGGCGGTGTGTCAATGGAGACGGGCGGCGAGGGAGGGCGCGTGGTCTTTAGCTCAGGCCCAGCTCGCGGAGCAGTGCGCTGTCGATGCGGCCGGTCACGGTCATGCCGCGGCTGTATTGAAAGGAGCGAATCGCGGCGCGGGTGCCGGGGCCGACATCGCCGTCGATTTCGCCGCGATAATAGCCACGCCGCGCGAGCCGCCGCTGCACATCCACGGCCAGATCGTCGCTGTAGCTTTCACGGTAAGATGAGGACGGAACGCTGCGATAGTAGGTGCGCGTATAGGTGCGTGGATAGGAATCGTAGTAGTAGCCCGAGCCGTAGTAGAAAGGCGTGCTGTAAAAGCCGAGACTGACCGAAGGCCGGGAGTGATAGTAGTGCGGCGAGCCGTGGTAAATGAACCCCGGCGAGCGATAGGAATGCACATCGTGGTGCCCGTGATCGTGGTGTTTGTCCTTTGAAAAACCGGTCGCGGGTGCGGCGAGCAGCAGACCGGCGATAGCGATGGCAGGAAATGAGGTGAGGTGTTTCATGGCAGTAAAAATACTACAAATGAGACGCGGAAGGTCGCGCGGTTGTTCAAGAAAACATCCGCGCCGCCGCAGGCGACGAGCGCTCATTTTCCCGGCGGAGGACCGAGCGCGACGGCGGGCCAGTAGAGGCTTTTCGCCTCGCGGTGCCACCACGCGGCACCTTCGTCGGAGCGGGTGAAGCGGTATTCGTAAAGCACCGCGCGGACGTAGCGGGGCGGCTGCTTGGGAAAGGGATTGGTCTCCAGCAGGTTGAGCACCGTTGGCTGCCCTTGGAGCAGGCGAGTGATGAAAACGCCGAACCACGGGTTGCGCTCCGCGCCGCCGAGCGCGGCGAACCACATCTGCCAGTCCAGCCGCGGCTGATACGGAGCCACGAGCCGGGGTCGCGCGCGCACATCGCCGGGCTTCCACGGGAATTCGTATTCCTGCCAGAACGAGCCGTCGTTGCTGCCCTCCACGACAATCTCCGGGCGCTGCGTGGTCATCACCCGGAACAGCCCGTAGCCATTGAAACTGCGCAGCGGCGCGTGCCAGCTCCACCCTTCCTGAAGCTGCGCCATGAAGGAGTTCTTGCCCGGCACGATCCCGCACAGTGCCAACACCGGCGTCCACAGCGGCGGGAGCGAGAGCGCCGCCACGAGCGCTGCGCACACCGCGCCGATCCAGGCGGGGTGCTGCGGCGACGGCGCTGGCCAGTGCACCGCCGGCACTAGCCGCTCGCGCAGCCATCGGGGCCACGCCAGGTCGTCGAAAAGGAGCGCGCACAGGGCGAGCGTGAGAATGTTGAAAAAGGCGTAGTTGCCGGTGAGCAGGATCACCACCTGCAACGCGATGAGCGCCCACGCCGCGCCATGCCGCCAGCGGCGCGGCGCGGCGATGAGAAAGGGCGCGACGAGTTCGATTGCGAACATGACCACCGTCGCTGTCTGGAGCAGCCAGCGCGGTGCGTGATGCGCGTACCACGCTGTCCACAGCGGCAGCGGCTGCGTGGCGAAATGGAAGTCCAGCGCCGTGAGCCCGCGCCAGGTGGCGTCTCCGCTCGACAGCTTCACCACGCCACTTTCAAACATTAGCCGGAAGAGCAGCCACCACAGCAGCCAGCGCCCGAAGCGCGGCCAGGGCGCGTCCGTTTCCCACACCGGATGCCACCGCCAAGGCAGCGCCAGGGCGGCCAGCAGCGCCGTCTCCAGCAGCAGGCCATCCCATTGGAAATCGAGGAAAGGACTGCTCACCGAGACCAGCGAAAGATAAAGCGCCCAGAGCACCAGCGAACACGCGCCCGGTGCCGCACCCGCGCCCATGACGAGCGCCACCACCATCCCCGCCACACACAGGCCCACCAGCATTCCGTCGCTCGCGCTGAGCCAGCAGAGGGACGGCACTTTCCACAGCGCCCACGCGCCGAGTTGATTCCATGCCGCATCGAGCAGCGCCCACACCGGAGCCACGCCATCCCGGCCGATCAGCCCCCGCACCTGCACCAGCAGCGACGCAAACGCGCAGAAAAAAACCGCCGCCAGTGCGCGCGCGAAAACCCAGCGCGCGACGGTAAAGGCCGGTGGTCGTGGTTTGGGCAGATACATGAAGGGCGGAGGTCATCCGGCAAAATCGCGCCGCCCGCAAGCCTGCGGATGACTGAGGGCGCTGCCGGAAAGCCGGACCCGGCGGCTAACGATCCAGCGAAGTCCTCGGCACGGCGTTCTTCATCCACGCTCCCGGCACCGGCGTGGGCGGCGGAGTCACCGGCGGCGGTGTGGGTGGTGGTGCCGGATGCTCAATCTTCTCGATCTCCGCGCGCGACATGAACCGGTACTTCAGCGGCTCCCGCCAGCCGAGAAAGATGACCGCCGCGAGCGCCACCACATACAGCACCCAGCCGCCGGCGTTAGCGTGCATGCTTCGCTCCTCCGAGATTTCCGGGCGCTGGCAGTGGTGGCGTGCCCGGCTTTTTGTCCCACATCCAGGAGGTATCCCGCGGCGTGGCTGGTGGTGCCACGACCGCAGCCCCGGGGCCCGTTGCGGCCTTGTCCGCGGCCAGCGTTGGCGGCGCGGGCGTCGCTTTTACGGGCGGCGGAGTAGGCGGAGGTGGATTCCCCACCAGCCGATCGTACTGGGTTCTGTAAGATTGATTCCAGCCCATGCCGATCAGCACGAGGAGGAGGACAAACGCGGTGAGTTCTTTCATGCGAGGTGCGGGAAGGTTTGCGCCGCGCGCTCTACAGTCAATCTTCCGAGAGCCGCACGATCTCCGAATACTCCGCCGCCGTGAGCGGGAGCACCGAGAGACGTGATTGTTTCACCAGCTTGATCTCTCGCAGCTTCGCGCTGGCTTTGATTTCCTCGAGCGTCACCGGCCGCTTCAGTGCGCGCACTGGCACCAGATCCACACACGACCAGTCGCCTTCGGTCGCCGTCGGGTCGGGATACGCCGTCGCCGCCACCTTTGCGCAGCCCACGACTTCCTTGCCCTCCACGCTGTGGTAGAAAAGCACCACGTCGCCCTTCCGCATCGCGCGCAGATTCAGCCGCGCCTGAAAGTTCCGAACCCCCGTCCACGCCGTCCGCCCGTCCTTCACGAAATCCGCCCACGAATAGGCCGTCGGCTCCTGCTTCACCAACCAGAATTGTGCGGTTTTGCTCATGCCGCCGAGTCAGCCGCAACGCTACGCGAGAGCAAAGCGAAAAAGGCGTCGATCCTGATGCCGAAGGTTGGCCGCACCAGCGGTGGAGTTTCTCGCAAAGAGGCGAGAAATGTCCTGAAGTTCCGCGCCATTCATCGAAGATCTGAACCGCCATTCATTGCCATGACTAACCCAACTACCAACACGATCCGACTTCACCGCGTCCTCCGCGCCACGCCCGAGCGGGTTTACCGAGCCTTCCTCGATCCCCAGGCCAAGGTAAAATGGCTGCCGCCTCACGGTTTCACCGCCAAGGTCGATCACCTCGAAGCCAAGGTCGGCGGCACCTATCACATGTCGTTCACCAATTTCACCACCGGCTCGACCCACAGCTTCGGTGGCACTTACACCGAACTCACCCCGCACGAGCGCATCCGCTACACCGACCGTTTCGACGACCCAAATCTGCCTGGCGAAATGCAGGTCACCGTCGAACTGAAGGAAGTTTTCTGCGGCACCGAAATCCACATCACGCAGGGAGGCATCCCCGCCGTCATCCCGGTACACGCCTGCTACATGGGCTGGCAGGAATCGCTCACGCTCCTCGCCCAACTCGTCGAACCGGAGATTCCGGATCATCCGTAATTCGACACGAGCGGGAAACGAGGCCGACTTACAACTGCGCCTAGCTAGAGGAGTTGACGGCGGAGGAGGTCGAGGGCGGTTTGGGTGGCGAGGTCTTTGAAGGTCGCGCGGTCGCGGGAAAGGCGGTGGTGCTGGACGATGGTGGGGCCGAGTTTCGTGGCGAGCGCGATGAAGGCGGTGCCGACGGGCTTGGCCTCGCTGCCGCCGCCGGGGCCGGCGATGCCGGTGGTGGCGAGCGCGTGGTCGGTGCCGGCGGCAGCGCGCGCGCCTTCGGCCATGGCGGTGGCGACTTCGGCACTGACGGCACCGTGCGCGTGGAGGAGTTCGGCGGGGACTCCGAGGGTGCGGGTCTTGGCGGCGTTGGCGTAGGTGACGAAGCCTTGCAGGAAGACGGCGGACGCGCCGGGCACATTCGTGACGCGATGCGCGAGGAGCCCACCGGTGCAGGACTCGGCCACGGCGAGGGTCTCGCCGCGCTCGGTGAGCAGATCGACGACGATATTCTCCAGCTCCCGGCTATCGCGGGAAACAATGTGCGGGCCGAGTTTTTCCACCACCACCGCCTCAGCCCGTGCCAGGGCCGCGTCCGGTCCGATCAAGCGCAGATCAACCTCGCCGGGTCGCGCGCAGTAGCCGACCTCCAGACCGAGCGCGAGCAGCGGTGCGCCGACCAATTCCTCGACGGCGGATTCGCCCAGGCCGGCGGTGCGGTAGGAGCGCATGGTGGAGTCCGGGCGCGGCGGCAGCACTTTCTCCAAAATCGGGCGCACGCTGTCGGTGAACATCGGCTGCAATTCGCGCGGCGGTCCGGGCAGGAGAAAGAGGTGCGGTGAGGGCGCGGGGCCGCCGCGTTCCATCGGCGGAAAGTAGAGGCCGGGCGCCGTGCCGTGATGGTTCCAGAGCACCGTGGCCTCGGGCGGGCGCTGGGCCTGGCGCGCGTTGCGCGGGCTCATCGCGATCGCGCGACGGGCGAACCGCTCCTCGATGGCGCGCATGATTTCCGCGTCGTGCCGAAGCGTGAGGCCGAGCCAGTCGGCGACGCTTTCGCGCGTGATGTCATCGGTGGTGGGCCCGAGTCCGCCGGTGATGAGGACGATTTCCGCGCGCGTCGCGGCGTCGGCCAGGGCGTCGCGGATCACTGGGCCGTCCGGGACGGTGACTTGCCGGGCGATGTGGAGGCCGAGGGGAAAGAGCGCCTCGGCGAGAAAACGCAGGTGGGTATTGAGAACGTGGCCGAGGAGCAGCTCGGTGCCGGTGTTGATGAGTTCGACGCGCATGGCGGGAGAGTAGCGTGGCTGGGAGGAAATGAAGAATGACGAATGAAGAATGCCCGCGTCATTCTGCATTCTGCATTCGTCATATCCCTCCCTCAGCCGCGCTCGGCTTGCACGTCCTGCAAGTCGCCGGGTTCGCAGGCGATGGTGAGCGCGATGGGGCGGCAGCATACGGCGCAGTCCTCGATGGTGGTGTAGTCGCCCTGCGAGGTGTCCACGGTGGTGGGGAAATACTCGCCGCACCAGGGACAGGGGATCTCGGTTTCGATGAGGAAAGTCATGGAGGAAAATTCCGAAATCCGAAGGAAGAGAAACTTGGCAAACCGGAAGACCCGGTGCGCTGCGTCGCTCTCTTTGCGGATTGCGCTTTTTCTAAAGCTTCAGCTTGAGGCGCGGGGCATCGCTCCAGAGGTCTTCGAGGCTGTAGAGGGCGCGTTTATCTTTGTGAAAGATGTGGACGATGACGTCGGAGTAATCGGCGACGACCCACTGGCTGGTGGGGTAGCCGTCGATGGCCATGGGGGTGACGCCGTGGTCCAGCTTGAGGCGGTCGTGCAGCTCACCGGCGATTGCTTTCAAATGCGGCTCGGAGGTGCCGGTGCAGATGACGAAGAAGTCCGTGAAAGTGGAAATGCCGCGGAGATCAAGGGCGATGATGTCTTCGGCTTTTTTGTCGGCGGCGAATTGCGTGCAGAGGCGGGCGAGTTGGTCGGATTTAATGGGATGGTTCCTGGTAAAGGTGGTGTTCGGTGATAAGGGCGCAGACGGGCTCGGGAACGAGATAGCGAATGGAAGTGCCGCGCGCAACCCGCGCGCGGATATCCGTGGCCGAGATGTCGATGCGCCTCGGCACGGAGGGAAAACCGTGCGTGGCGTCGAGGGAATCCGCGCCGCGGCCAAAGACGACGAACTGCACGCGCTGGCGAAGTTCGTCGATGCGCCGCCAGGTGTGCAGCTCGCGGAGATTGTCCGCGCCGATGAAGTAGTGGAGCCGCGCGCCGGGGAACTGCGCGGCGAGGCGCTCGGCGGTGTCGATGGCGAAATTGGGGCCGGGCAGATGCAGTTCGGCGTCGTCGAGGACAAAGTGCGGTTCATCGGCGAGCGCGGCGACGAGCATGGCGCGGCGGAGTGCGGCGGGCGCGGGCGTGCGCGCGAGTTTGTGCGGTGAGAGGCCGGCGGGAATGAAGATCACGCGGTCGAGCGCGAGCTGCTCCAGCGCTTCGCGCGCGAGGATGAGGTGCCCGTGGTGAATGGGATCGAAGGTGCCGCCGTAAAGAGCGAGGTTCATCAGTTCCGCGAGGATGCGCGAAGCGGGCGACGGGAGACCAGCGCGGAGATGGGCGCACCGAAACGTGCTTGAACCTCACAAAACGCGTGGATCAATTTTGTCGGCGATGATCCTCTACGTGGGGTTCCTCATGTGTCTGTGGACGAAGAGAAAACAGTGTCTGCACGACATCATGGCGGGTTGTCTGGTCTCGACGCGGCCGACCGTTTCACCGCTGCCGGATTTCAAGAACCAGACGGGAGGGCGTGCCACGGGCAACTCGCCGGTGCTGATCGGCGGCGTTCTCGTGGCTGCGGCGATTTTGCTGTGGCTGATTGGCCCGGCGGGAAAGCTCGTGCCGCCAGCGAGTTCTGGTATAGGTCGGGCTGCGCAGGCCAAAACCCAAAGCCGCCCGGCTGCTCCGGGAATTCCTGCGGCTGTGAAGCTGCCGAAAATTCAGCAGGGGTGGCACACGCGCTCGCGTGGCACCAATGTCCTGGACTCCGCGAAGGGCACCGCGACGCGTGCCGCTGAATGAGTGGGTGGGAATTGAACTGGTGGTGTTGCCGAGCCAGATGTTCCTGTATGTGGACGGGAAGACCCGCCAGGCGGTGAATGCAGACTTTTCAAAAATCGACGCCCCGCTGGCAATCTGGACGGAGGGCAGAACGAAGCTGCAGGTCAAATCCGTAGAGATGGCCGTGCCCTGAGGGACCCGGACTAGCGCCGCCGATGCCATGCGGTGGTGGCGTATTTGGCGGCGGAGAGTTTGTGAGCGGTGTCGAGTTCACCTTGGGTGAGCGCACGGCGGGTGAGATGAGGAGCGAACGCAGCGCCGAGGCGAGCGGCGAAATCGGCGGGGAGCGCGGTGTTTTGCACGCTGCCCTGATGCAGCAAGCCGACGCGGGTGCGGCGTTGCGCAGCCCCGGCAATTTTTCCCGCAGTGCCCAGCAGGTCGTGGCGGGCGGGGTTTTCGAAACAGGCATCGGAGACTTTTGTTGTGGCGAATGGGGCGACCCGCACCTTCGTGTCGAGCGGCGTAAGAAGCGCTGCGAGGTGCTCGTGGATGGCGCGATACGATTCTTCTGCGCGGAGCCGGAAGAAAGCGCAGACGCGAGGGATGACGAGCGTGTAGGTCACATCCCCGCCGTGCGCCACAGTGCCGCCGCCAGTCCAGCGGCGCACCATTTCGCGACCGGGCCAGGCGGCTTCCACGTCTGCCACTTTGCCAAAATAACCAAACGAAACGGCAGGTCGCGCCCAGCGATAGACGCGCAGGGTCGGCTCCGTGGCGGTCGCAAACAACACTTCGTCCACCGCCATGTTTAGTGAGGCGTGATGCGGCTCGGGGTCGAGCACCTCGGAAAGTTTTTCGAAGAGCATTGGGCGAACCTAACAAGGCGCGCGCAACGGACAATCTTCCGCCGTACTCGGCCGTTTGCAGTTTTCGCTTGCGGGTGTTTGGGACAGCTTGGAAGCTCGGCCCCGGTGAATTCCTGCTTTGCCAGTAAAGCGAAGTCAGTAAAACGCTGAAGTGCGGTAGTTAGAAAAGCCGGCGTGGCGAAATTGGCAGACGCGCTAGACTCAAAATTGAATATTTGGCGGTTTCCCGGCGTTTCGTCGCGTTGCGTGCATCGCTTGCGAATCAAGTATTCACGGTGCTTTTTGGCTGATTCCCTCCATTTTCCCGACGACGGGTAGAAATCCACGTTTGTAGCACAAACTGTAGCACACGGATTGCCGGCTTGGTCGAACGACCGCCGGGTGAAATCGGCGAGAATCCTTATATGTTCGTCGAGCAATTTCATCAGCGGCGGGCCGGATGACGCGTTGGAAGATCGATCTGACCTCGCTTCGGTAGGCTCGCGGCTTTGACCGGAGCCGGGACTTGGTAGGGCGATGGATCGCTTCGCGCCGCCGACCGTGAGCCCCGATCAGATTTGCAATAATTCCTCCCAGCGCGTGGTGAAGCAGCGAGAACGCTTCTCGGCGCGGAGATGGTGCCTGTTGGCGAAGCCCTGACGGGTGCGAACGGTGTCGCGGCCGAACTGGAGATTGAGGTGGTCGATGGCGGCTTGCAGCCGGGCCTTTTCGGCGAAGCGGATTTCGGGGAGGAAGAGGCTGCGTTGGGCGGGGACGTGCGAGGCGAGATCAAGGAGTATGATGCCCACTTTACGAAAGCGGTGGCCTGGGCGGTAGATGCGGGCAAGGAGGCGCTAGGCTTCGTGCTGGAGATCGGGCGTGAATGATTTCGGCTCGGCGAATTCGCTGGCGAGCTGGGGATGGTACTGCGGCTCGTCGGTGCGGAAGGGATTGGTGAGGAGGAAGACGCTGAGTGCGCCACAGGCGAGACGCTGGCGGCGCATCGTCTCGCCGACGCGCGCGACATAGGCCGCGAGCGCGGCTTGGATGTCGGGCAGCTCGGTGAGCGGCTTGCCAAAGCCTTTGGCGCAGCAGAAGTTTTTTTCGCGGGGCGATCTCTTCCAAGCTGAGGCAAGTGGTGCCGTTGAGTTCCCAGACGATGCGCTCTCCGACGACGCCGAGGCGCCGGCGAATCCAGACGCGATCGGCGGCGGCGAGCTGAGCGGCCGTGGCGATGCTGTGGGCGGTGAGGAAGGCTTCGTGGGCCGGACCGGCGCCCCAGCGGTCGCGCACGGGAAAGTCAACGAGATCGGCGGGGCCGGTGACGACGCGGACGCGCGAGGTACCGAAACGGGAGCGGTAGATGCCGGCTTTCCAGGTCAGGGCGTAAGCGTGACGTTTGCGCGCGATGGAACTTGCGTCGTGCTTCGCTCGCTCTACCGGCATCGTCCCGCGGTCGGCCTCCAGGAAGCAGAGGATACGCTCGCCTTTGTCACCAGACTCCAGGGCGAAGACACGGTCGGGAATGACGCCGAGCTTTTCCTTTCCCGAACCCGTCACTGTCCATTGAAAGGGCGCACGCTGATTGCGCGTCGCCGCGGGGAGTGGGATTTCGTGCTCAATGAGCAGGTGCACGTCACCGCGCTGCCGACACGCGATTTCCAACGCCACCATGATGTCAGCAACCATCAGTGCGTGCTCCAGGAAGAGGCGCTTGACGGAGCGGTTGCGTGAAGTCCAATCGAGCCGGGCAAAGGGCGTGTCGTCCACGCGGCGGAGGTGCGCGGCTCCGCGACTGGCGAGACCGTAGGCGATGCTGCGGGAACCGCCTTCATGGTAGTAATCGATCTGGCAGGCGGGTCGCTCCAAATAACCGTGGTGGTAGAGCCTTTGCAGACGGCCGAGTATTTGCTGACGGCTGCCGCCGATGAGTTCGGCGATGTGGTGCGAACGCAAAAAGCGGTGCCGATTGACCACGCCAAGAATCTCCGCGTCCCGCGCCGTCAAAGCCATTGGGACGAAATTTTCTGCGCGTCGAAAGCGCGGATAGCGGGGGAACATCACCCGCTAATACTAGCACAACGCCATGTAGAAAAAGACAGCCGTCAAGCTCATCGAACACTCTGCAAAGAACCACATCGTAATGAATGAAGCGGGAAGGCTTCAAGAGGATGATCCATGAGATTGTCACGGTGCGCGACCTGCGCCCTTCGCAGGGTCTTGCGTGTGCTTTGGTCATCGGCTTGTTGCTGACTTCCGTCTGAAGGTGTCTCTATGGTATGAGGCCGATGTCCGGGCTGCTTACAACTCCTTCCATTACGACCACATGAGTTGGATCAACATCATCTGGTCAGCGGCATCGGGCGCGTGCCTGATGCTGGCGCTGATGCACCTGCTCGTCTGGTGCCGGGACCGGCGTTCGTGGGCGAACCTGTGTTTTTTCGCCTTGGTGCTCGGGGCCATCGGACTCGCGGTGTGCGAGATGATCACGATGAGCACAGACTCCACCGAGGTGTTTGGGCGGGCGATCCGGTGGACGCATGCGGTCTATGCCGTCGGCGTTGCGGGCAGCCTGGGGCTTGTGCATTTTTACTTCGGCACGGGGAAGCGGTGGCTTCTGGCGCTGGCGCTGATTCCGCAGCGCAAACGGCGACCTTCCACGCGGAGGCCGCGAGCTTTACCGCCGAAGCGGCCAGCTTCAATGCGCGGGCGTGCGCGGCACCCGGAGACGGCGACTCTTCCCATTCGAAAGCGGCGGCGCTGCACGCAGAATCCGCCGCTTCCCACGCCAAGGCCGCGCAGTTGCACGCCGAGGCCGCGGAATCACACGTCGCCGCAGTCAGAAGACGGTGAAAAAAGCGGGACAGCGGACCAGCCGCCCATCTACTGTGCGCTCCTTGAAAGCGGAAAACTCCAAGCGAATCGGCCTGATCGCCATCGTCTGTTGTCTCGCGCAGACTGTCTTCGCGGAGCCTGCGAAGCCACCCGGCATGGTTTTGATCCCCGCTGGAAAATTTTCCATGGGCTGCGAGTTGCCCGGCAGCAAGCTCAACGAGCGACCGGTCATCAAAGTGAGCGTGGACGCTTTTTGGATTGATGAACATGACGTGACGAATGCGGAGTTCCGAAAGTTCGTCGTGGCGACTGGATACAAGACCACAGCGGAGCGGCCCATTGATTGGGAGCAAATCAAAAAGCAGGTCGCACCCGGCACGCCGAAGCCGGCGGACGAAATGCTCCAGCCAGGCTCGATGGTCTTCGTCCCCACCGACGGCCCGGTCGATCTGCGCGAGATGAGCGGTTGGTGGCAATGGACGATCGGCGCGAACTGGCAGCATCCCGAAGGGCCGAAGAGCAATCTCGACGGACGCGAGCAGCATCCGGTCGTGCAGGTCTCGTGGGACGACGCCGTGGCTTACGCCAAATGGGCGGGCAAGCGGCTGCCGACCGAGGCCGAATGGGAAATCGCCGCGCGCGGCGGGCTCGATGGCAAACGCTTTGCGTGGGGCGACGAGTTCCAGCCCGGCGGCAAGTTCATGGCTAATACTTGGACGGGTAACTTCCCGTATAAGAACACCAAGGAGGACGGCTTCGAGCGCACTTCGCCGGTGAAGACCTATCCGCCGAATAGTTACGGACTTTACGACATGGGTGGCAATGTCTGGAACTGGTGCAGCGACTGGTATCGGCCCGATACCCATGCGCGGAACAAGCTCGAACCTTCCTGCCACAATCCGCAGGGACCGAAGGCCAGCTACAGTATCAATCACCCCGAGCAGACCGAGGAGCGCGTGACCAAGGGCGGCTCCTTCCTTTGCCACGTCAACTATTGCGAGAGCTATCGCCCTGCCGCCCGGCGCGGCACCCCGCCGGACACCGGCATGAGCCATATCGGATTTCGCTGCGCCTTGTCCGAGGCCAGCGTCAGCAAACCACAGGACAAAACCAAAAACTAAACCATGAAACTAACATCAGGATTCAAAATCCTCACGCTGGCCCTCGGGCTGGCGTTCATCGGGTCTGCTGCGCAAGCGGCGGACAAGAAACCCAACTTCCTCATCCTCTGGGGTGACGATATCGGCTACTGGAACGTCAGCATGAACAACCAGGGCATGATGGGCTACAGGACGCCCAACATTGACCGCATCGCCAAACAAGGCGTGAACTTCACTGACTGGTATGGCGAACAGAGCTGCACCGCCGGACGCTCGGCATTCATCACGGGGCAGAGCGGGTTCCGCACCGGCAACCTCAAGGTCGGCCTGCCCGGCGCGAAAGAAGGCTTGCAGGCTCGCGATGTCACCCTCGCGCAGTTGCTCAAGGCACAGGGTTATGCGACCGCGCAATTCGGCAAGAACCACCTCGGTGATGCCGACGAAACACTTCCCACAGCTCACGGTTTCGACGAGTTCATGGGCTCGCTCTACCACCTCAACGCCGAGCAGGAGCCGGAAAACTCCGACTACTTCAAAGACCCGGCACTGAAGAAAAAATTCGGCACTCGCGGTGTGATCCACACCTGGGCGAACCCGGATGGCACGCAGAAAATCGAGAGCACCGGCCCGCTAAACATCGAGCGCATGAAGACGATTGACGAGGAAGTCACCAAGCTCTCGCTCGACTATCTGGAAAAGCGTAAAGCGGACGGCAAACCGTTCTTCCTTTGGTGGAATTCCACACGCTGCCATATCTGGACGCACCTGAAAAAGGAAAGCCAGGGCAAGTCCGGCCTCACTCCCTATATTGATGGCATGTTGGAGCATGACGCGATGGTCGGCCAGCTCCTCGACAAACTCAAAGAACTCGGCATGGAAGACAATACAATCGTGATGTATTCCACCGACAACGGCGCGGAAAAATTCTCCTGGCCCGATGGCGGTTGCTCGCCCTTCCGCGGTGAAAAGAACGAGAACTGGGAAGGTGGCTACCGGGTGCCCTGCGCCATCCGCTGGCCCGGCGTTATCGAGCCCGGCACTGTGAACAACGGCATCTTCTCGCACATGGACATGATCCCCACGCTCATGGCCGCCGCTGGCGTCCCGGATGTAAAGGAACAACTGCTCAAAGGCATGAAAGTCGGCGACAAGACCTTCAAGGTGCATCTCGACGGCTACAACATCACCGACTCGCTGGCCGGCAAAGCCCCCAGCCCGCGTCACGAGTTCTTCTACTTCAACGACGACGGCTCGCTCGTCGGTCTGCGTTTCGACAATTGGAAGATCGTGTTCCAAGAGCAGCGTGCGCACGGATTTGATGTCTGGCAGGAGCCGTTTGTGACCTTGCGTGTCCCTAAGCTATTCAACCTTCGCTCCGACCCGTTCGAAGAGGCTGACCACATCGCCACGGACTATGGCCACTGGCGGATCGACCGCGTATTCCTGCTCGTGCCCGCGCAGCAATACGTCGGGCAATTCCTGTCCACGTTCAAAGAATACCCGCCGAGCCAGAAGGTCGGCAGCTTCTCGCTCGATGCGGTGCTGGAGAAACTCCAGAACGCGCAGACAGGCGGCAAGTAAAGCAGGCGTTTCGATTGTGAAACACGCGGGCCGTCTCCTCACGGGGCCGGCCCGCGACTTCACCAGCGAAAAGACAAAATGAAACCGACACTCAAACAAACCATCATCTCTCTGGTGCTCGGCGGCGCGCTGGCCGTTTCACTCAGGGCACAGACTCCACCGCCGCCGACGGTGCTTTTCCAAAATGTCCGTATCTTCGACGGCAAGAGCGCCGCACTCTCCGAGCCGTCCAACGTGCTCGTGCGCGGCAACGTCATTGAAAAGATCTCCGCGCAGCCGATCCCGACCGACAATCGGGGCTACACGTTGATCGTCAACGGTGCGGGCAAGACACTCATGCCGGGGTTGATTGACAATCATGTGCACATCTTCATGGGCGCTAGCAGCCAGATGGAGATGCTCAATCCCAATGCGACCTTTGAAAGGCTTGAGGCGAGAGCGACCAAGGAAGCGGAACTGATGTTGCTGCGCGGGTTCACCGCAGCGCGGGACATGGGCGGACCGGTGTTCGGTTTGAAAAAGAATATCGATCAAGGCAATGCTGTCGGCCCGCGCATCTACCCGAGCGGAGCAATGGTTTCGCAGACCTCCGGTCACGGCGACTCGCGCACACCGGATGAAAAATCACGTCGGTTTTTCGGCAAGCCATCCAAAGGCGAGTTGCTCGGCGTCAACTTCATTGCGGACGGACGCGACGAGGTGCTGACGGCCACTCGCGAGAACCTGCGGTTTGGTGCCGCGCAGATCAAAGTGATGGCCGGCGGCGGTGCGGCTTCGGATTACGATCCGCTCGACGTGACACAATACACGCTCGACGAAATGAAGGCCGCCGTGGAGGCCTCCGAAGACTGGGGGACCTACGTGACCGTCCACGCTTACACGCCTCGTGCAGTGCGCCGCGCAGTCGAAGCGGGTGTGAAATGCATCGAGCACGGCCAGATGCTGGATGAGCCGACAGTCCAACTGCTCGCCGAAAAGGGCATATGGCTCAGCCTGCAAGTTCTCGACCCCGCGCCGCCAACCGCGGCCGCCGCTGTGAGAGAGAAAAAACAGAAGGTCGTCGATGGAACCGACAACGCCTATCAATGGGCGAAGAAGCACAAAGTGAAGCTCGCTTGGGGGACAGATTTCCTTTTTCTCCCGGAGCAGAACAAGAATCAAAACGCCGACCTTTTGAAGCTCAAGAAGTGGTTCAGCAACGCAGAGATTCTCAAGATGGCGACGCACGACAACGCAGAGCTGCTCGCCCTTTCCGGCCCGCGCAATCCGTATCCCGGCAAACTCGGCGTGGTGGAGGAAGGCGCGCTCGCCGACCTGCTGCTCGTGGACGGCGATCCAATTGCCGACATCAAGCTCGTCGAAGACCCGGCGAAGAACTTCACGGTCATCATGAAGGACGGGAAGATTTTCAAGAACCTCAACAAATGAAAACGAAACTCATACTCACAGCTCTCTGCAGTCTCACTTTCAGTTCCGCATTCTGCCAAACAGCGGACACGATCTACACCAACGGCTCCATCCTCACCATGTCGGGAAAGTCGCCCGCCTACGTCGAGGCGCTCGCGGTGAAGGACGGGAAGATTGCACTCGTGGGCAACAAGGATGCTGCACTCAAATTGAAGGGTGATGCGACGAAGGTCGTGGACCTCGGCGGGAAGGCGCTGCTGCCGGGCTTCATCGACGGCCACGGGCATTACATCAACTCGCTACTCGTCGCCAACCAGTGCAAGCTCTACGCGCCGCCTTCCGGGCCGGGCAAGGACGTGCCAGGCATCATCGCCGAGCTGAAGAGATTCGCCACCGACCGCAACATCCCGAAGGGCGAGATGATCCTGGGCTACGGCTATGACGACACTGTGATGCCAGATGGCCGCCTGTTGAATCGCGACGACCTCGACGCGGCCTTTCCCGACAACCCGGTGCGCATCGACCACGTCTCCATGCACGGTTGCGTGCTGAACAGCCTCGCGATGAAAAAATTCGGCCTCAGCGCCGCGACCAAGACGCCGCCCGGCGGCGTTATCGTCCGCAAGCCCGGCACGGAGGAGCCGTGGGGGCTCATCATGGAGACGGCGTTCCTGCCCATCTTTGAAAAGTCCGACAAGATGACCCCGGCACAGGAGATCGAATACACGAAGGCCGGCCAGATGCTCTACGCCGAGGTGGGCATCACCACGGCACACGATGGCGCCACGCACCTGCCGCAGCTCGAAACAATGAAGCGCGCCAGCGCCGCCGGGGCGAACATCATCGACGTCGTCGCCTTTCCCTTCATCACCGATCTCGACAAGGTGCTCGACGCCTACCCCGTCTCCGGTTGGGGCAAGTATGACCAGCGGCTCAAGGTCGGCGGCGTGAAGATCACCGTGGATGGTTCACCGCAGGGACGGACGGCCTTTTTCACCACGCCCTACCTCACCGGCGGCCCCGGCGGAGAAAAGGACTGGAAAGGCGAGCCGACCTTCCCGCAGCGGATCGTGAACAGCATGGTGAAGCGGGTCTATGAGCTGAACGTCCCGCTGCTTCTGCACTGCAACGGTGACGCGGCGATCGACGCGTTCCTCACCGCCTACGAATACGCCCGCGGCGGCGACTACACCCGGCCCTGGAACGTGACCACCATCCACACGCAGTTCATGCGCCGGGACCAAATCCCGAAATTCGTCCAATACAAGGTGCGCCCGTCCTTTTACACGCTGCACACGTTCTACTTTGCCGACGCCCACCTCGCGAATCGCGGCAAGGAACAGGCCGCCTACATCAGCCCCATGCGCGACGCGATCGACGCCGGCCTGCGCCCGACGAATCACACCGACTTCGTCGTCGCGCCGCTTGATCAGATGACTATGCTCTGGACGGCCGTGAACCGCACCTCCCGCGAGGGCGCCGCCATCGGCACCGACCAGCGCGTCACGCCCTACGAGGGGCTGAAGTGCATGACCGAATGGGCCGCCGAGCAATACGATGAAAAGGCCGCCAAAGGAACCCTCGAACCCGGCAAAATCGCCGACCTTGTCATCCTCGACAAAGACCCGCTGAAGGTCGAGGCGATGGCCATCAAGGACATCCGCGTCCTGGAGACGCTCAAGGAAGGGCGAAGCATCTACCGCGTGGGAGCTGCCCCATCAGTCTTAACGAACCAACCAACTAAATAACCAACTAACAGACAGATGAAAAACAAACTCATTGCTGAATTCTTCGGCACCTTCTGGCTAACATTCGGGGGGTGCGGAAGTGCCGTCCTCGCCGCAAAGTTCACCACCACCGCAGGGGCCACGCCGCTCAACCTCGGGATCGGCCGTGTCGGTGTGTCGCTCGCCGGTGTGGTCTATCCGCTGATGGCCGGCAAACCATCCGAGCAACACTAAGGTTGGCTTGCGAAACACGCGGGCTGTCTCCCACGAGGTGGCCCGCGGCGTCGCGGCAAGAAATGGGGTGGACGTGGCAAGAAGCGGTTAGCCGACAGACGCCATTTCGAATCTACTCACCGCACTGGATGAAACTCTTCAAGGAACCACTGCTGCACTTCGTCCTGCTCGGGGCGCTCATCTTCGCCGTGAATGCCTGGCGCGCGCCGCGGCGTGCGGCGGAAGTCGCGACGGCTCGAATCGAAGTGACGGCGGCGGTGATCGAGCGGCTGTGCGCGGGTTACGCGCGGCAGTTCAATCGCGGGCCGGATGAGGAGGAATTGCAGGGGCTGGTCACGGCGCACATCCGCGAGGAGGTGCTGTGCCGCGAGGCGCTGGCGCTCGGGCTGGATCGCGACGATACGATCGTGCGACGGCGGCTGGCGCAGAAGATGGAGTTTCTGACCGATGACATCGCGGGCGCGGTGGAGCCGGACGAGGCGGCGCTGCAAAAGTTCTTCGCGGAAAATGCGGCGCGCTATGCGAAGCCGGCGCGGGTGAGTTTCCGGCACGTCTATTTGAGCAAGGAGAAGCGTGGCGCGAATGCGGACGCGGCGGCGAAGGAGGCGCTCGCGGCATTGGGCAAGGGCGTGAGCGACGAGACGATGGGCGATGCGTTTCTGCATGGGTTTGAATTCGCGGAGCGGGAGCCGGAGGACATCACGGCGCTGTTTGGCCGGGAATTCGCCGCGCAAGTCGCGACGCTGCCCGAGGGTGCATGGAGCGGGCCGGTGGCGTCGAGCTACGGGCTGCATCTCGTGCGTGTCGAGGCGCGCGCGGAGTCGAAGCCGGTGGCTTTCGATGCCGTGCGCGCGGCCGTGGTGCGCGATTTCAACGAGGCACGGCGGCAGACGGCGAACCGCGAAGTCTTCGCGCGGCTGCGCGAGCGTTATCAAGTTGCGGTGGATGAAGCGGCGCTGACCAAGGCGGCGGCGGTGCCCAAAAAGACGGCGCAACGATGAACCGCAGCCTCGCCATCTTCCTGCTGTTGCTGCTCATTGCGTCGCGCGCCGGAGCGCACGAGGTGCGGCCCGCGTTTCTCGAACTGACGGAGCGTGCGCCGGGCGAGTTCGATGTGCTGTGGAAAGTGCCAGCGATGGGCGGCACTCCGCTCGCGGGCGAGGAGCTGCCGCATCCGCAACCGGCGCTGGCGGACGAACCGAACGCGCCGAAGACGATGCCGTGCGGTTGCCCGGCTCCGACGGCGGCACAGCTTTCGCGCGGGGTGCTGCCGATTCATCCGTCGCTGCCGAAGGACGCCGTGATCGTGGCGCTGCCACGCACCGAGCGGATCTTCGGCGCGGAGATCAAACGCTGGACGATCTCTACGGGGCCGCGCGGGCTCGATGGCTGGGAAGTCACTGTTCACGGGCTTTCGGCGACGATGGTGGATGTGCTCGTGCGGATCGCGCTGGCCGATGGGCGCGTCGTCTCGCGGATGCTGCGGCCAGATGCGCCGTCGTTTGTTTTCACGGCCGAGACGGCGGGGCCGGCGGTGGGCGGCTACTTCGTGCTCGGCGTCGAGCACATCCTTTTCGGGGTCGATCACCTGCTCTTCGTCCTCGCGCTGCTCCTCATCGTGCGCGGCGTCGGCTTGCTGGTGAAGACGATCACCGCGTTCACCATCGCGCACAGCATCACGCTCGCGCTCGCGACGCTCGGCTTCGTGCATGTGCCCTCAGCCCCGGTCGAGGCGGTCATCGCGCTGAGCATCGTTTTCGTCGCGGCGGAAATCGTGCGCAGCCAGCGCGGCGCGCACGGGATCACGGAACGCGCGCCGTGGCTCGTGGCGGGCACGTTTGGATTGCTCCACGGGTTTGGCTTCGCGGGCGCGCTCGCGGAGGTCGGGCTGCCGCAGAACGACATCCCGCTCGCCCTGCTCGTCTTCAATCTCGGCGTCGAAGCCGGCCAGCTCGCGTTCGTCGCCGCGGTGCTCTCGATCATCGCGATCATCCGTCGCGTTAAATTACCCCTTCCGGGCTGGACAGAAACCGTCCCGCCATATGCCATCGGCAGCGTCGCCATGTTCTGGGTCATCCAGCGCGTCGGTGCTCTTTGAATTTCAACTCGAATTTCAACTCGCCTCCATTCACCCAAATCCAAATCATGCAAACACACCATCGCATCACCACTTCTGCGCTGGCCTTTCTCGGCCTGACGCTGGCATCACTCACCGCGCAGGAAGCGGCTCCCGCCAGCGACGCTGGCACGCTCAGCAAAGAAGCCGCCGACGCGGCGCACAAGAAGCGGCCTTACTCGCCGTACGCGGATCGCAAATTTCCCACGCGCCCGTTCTTCGGCGACACGCACCTGCACACAGGCTTCTCAATGGATGCCGGCGCGTTTGGTTGCCGGCTCACGCCGCGCGATGCGCTCCGCTTTGCACGAGGCGAACAGATCATGGCCTCGAGCGGCCAGCCCGCGAAGCTCTCGCGCCCGCTCGATTTCCTCGTCGTAGCCGATCACTCGGACAACATGGGCTTCTTCACGGATCTCTTTGCAGGCAAGCCGGAGATTCTCGCCGACCCGACGGGTCGCAAGTGGTATGACATGATCCAGTCCGGCAAGGGGGGCGCGGCGGCGCTGGAAATCATCGGTCAGTTCTCCCAAGGCACGTTTCCGAAAGCGCTCATGTATCTTCCGGGCTCGCGCGCCTATCGCGGCGCGTGGCAGGAGACCATCGCAGCGGCGGAGGCTTACAACGAGCCGGGCCGCTTCACTGCGTTCATCGGCTACGAGTGGACCTCGCTCGACAAGGGCAACAACCTCCATCGCAATGTCATCTTCCGTGACAACGCCGACAAGGCCAGTCAGGTCGAGCCATTCACCTGCGTCCCGCCGATGGGCAGCACCAATCCCATTGATCTTTGGAAATGGATGGACGCCTACGAAAAGAAAACCGGTGGCAGCGTGCTCGCCATCGCACACAACGGAAATCTCAGCAACGGCACCATGTTCCCCATCGTTGAAGCCTTCGGCAAAGCGATTGACCGTGAATATGCCGAGACGCGCGCAAAGTGGGAGCGGCTTTATGAGGTGACGCAGACCAAGGGCGATGGCGAAGCGCATCCCTTCCTCTCTCCGAATGACGAGTTCGCCGACTACGAACTCTGGGACAAAGGCAACCTCGACGCCAGCCAGGCGAAGAAGAACGACATGCTCGAAGGCGAGTATGCGCGCTCGGCCTTGAAACTCGGCCTCAAGCTGGAAACCAAGTTCGGCACGAACCCCTACAAATTCGGCATGATCGGCAGCACCGACGCGCATACCGGCATCGTGAGCATTGAGGAGGACAATTTCTTCGGCAAAACCACGCCGCAGGAACCCAGCCCTGAGCGCATGACCGCTATGTTCATGAACAACCCGAAGTCCGGCGTGAAGATCATGGACTGGGAAGTCTGCTCGGCCGGTTACGCCGCCGTGTGGGCGGAGGACAACACCCGCGCCTCGCTCTGGGACGCCATGCAGCGCAAGGAAACCTACGCCACCACCGGCTCGCGCCTGGTCGTGCGCTTCTTCGGCGGCTGGGACTTTGAGAAAGCGGACGCCGACACGCGCAGCCCTGCCGTCACCGGCTACACTAAAGGCGTGCCCATGGGCGGCGACCTCAGCAACGCCCCCGCGGGCAAATCGCCGAGCTTCCTCGTCGCCGCGATGAAAGACCCGCTCAGCGGGAACCTCGACCGCATCCAAGTCATCAAAGGCTGGCTCGATGCGAAGGGCGAGTTGCAGGAGAAAGTCTATGACGTGGTGTGGAGCGGCGACCGCAAGCCCGATGCGAAAGGCAAAGTGCCGAGCGTCGGCAGCACCGTCGATCTCGAGAACGCGACGTGGACGAACACCATCGGCGCACCCGAACTCATCACCGTCTGGAAAGACCCCGACTTCGACGCCAAGCTCAAAGCCTTCTACTACGTCCGCGTCATGGAGATTCCCACGCCGCGCTGGACCGCCTACGACGCGAAGCGCTTCGGCGTGAAGCCGCTTCCTGGCACCCGCATGACCATCGTCGAGCGCGCTTACACGTCACCGATTTGGTTCAACCCAGCGAAGTAATCTAAGTCCCAAAGCAAAAAATCCAACCGCCCGTGAAAACCAAACCACATCTCTTTCTCGCCGCGTTCAGCCTTGTGCTGACTTTCGCGACCTCGTTTGCATGGACCCAAGAGGGCCAGTCTGCCCCGAAACTCGACCGCACCTCGCTGCCGATCGCCGAACCGGACTACCCACGCAGCACGGTGCTCGACGCTCGTGATGCCAAGGCTCCGCCGCGATTCGAGATCAAGGCGCCAGCCACTGCGCCGAATGTGCTCATCGTGCTCGTGGATGACATGGGCTTCGGCATGCCGAGCGCCTTTGGCGGACCGGTGCGGATGCCGGCGGCCGATCGGCTCGCCAGCCAGGGGCTGCGCTACAACCAGTTTCACACCACGGCGCTGTGCTCGCCCACACGGACGGCCCTGCTCTCGGGCCGCAATCACCACATGAACAACATGGGCAGTATCACCGAGACGGCCACGGGCTTTCCGGGCAATACCGGGCAGCGGCCAGCCGCCGTCGCGCCGCTCGCGGAGATGCTGCGCCTGAATGGATACAGCACCGCCTTCTTCGGCAAGAACCACGAGACGGCACCTTGGGAAGTCAGCGTCTCCGGGCCGACCGACCGCTGGCCGACGCGCTCGGGCTTCGACAAGTTCTACGGCTTTTTCGGCGGCGAAACCGATCAGTGGAATCCCACACTCTATGACGGCATGGCCCGCATCCCCACGCCGCACCACCCCGGCTATAACTTCATGACGGACATGACCGACCAGGCCATTTCCTGGATGAAGTTCCAGAAGGCGCTCACGCCGGACAAGCCGTTCTTCATTTATTTCGCACCGGGTGCGACCCATGCGCCGCATCATGTGCCTGCGGATTGGATCGCGAAAAATAAGGGTCGCTTTGACAAGGGATGGGACAAGCAGCGTGAGGAAACGCTGGCGCGGCAGATCGAGTTGGGCGTGGTGCCAAAGGGCACGAAGCTGGCCGATAAGCCCGAAGGCATCAAGGACTGGGATAAACTCTCCGACGACGAGAAGAAGCTCTTCGCTAGGCAAATGGAGGTCTATTCCGCCTTCGGGGAATACGCGGACAACGAGATCGGCCGCCTTTTCGATGCCGTCGGCGCGACCGGCGAGCTTGAGAACACCCTCATCTTTTACATCCTCGGCGACAACGGCACCAGTGCCGAGGGCGGCATGAGCGGCATGTTCAGCGAGATGACCTATTTCAACAATGTGCAGGAGACTGTGCAGGAAATGCTCAAGCACTACGATGAGTGGGGCGGACCGACGACTTACCCGCACATGGCTGCAGGCTGGGCCGTCGCGGGCGATACGCCCTTCATGTGGACCAAGCAGATGCCCTCGAACTATGGCGGCACGCGCAATGGCATGATCGTCTCCTGGCCCAAGGGAATCAAAGCCACCAATCAGGTGCGCTCGCAGTGGCATCACGTCATCGACGTCGCTCCTACCGTCCTCGAAGCCGCCAGCCTTCCCGAGCCCAAGAGCGTCAACGGCACCGTCCAGTCACCCATCGAAGGCGTGAGCATGCTCTACTCCTTCGACAAGCCCGACGCAAAGAGCACGCACAAGACCCAGTATTTCGAAATCTTCGGCAATCGTGCCATCTATCACGAAGGTTGGTTTGCCGGCACCGTCCACCGCGCACCGTGGGAGAAAGTGCCCCGGCAGAAGCTGCAGGAGGATAAGTGGGAACTCTACAATACGAACTCCGACTTCAGCCTCTCGAACGACTTGGCCGCAGCCAATCCGGCGAAGCTCAAGGAACTGCAGGACATCTTCATGAAGGACGCGAGCAAGTATCGCGTGCTCCCCATCGATGACCGCCTGCTCGAACGCATCGTCGCGAAGTCGGCAGGCCGGCCCGACCTCATGGGGGACCGCACCTCACTCACCCTCTCCGAGGGCATGGGCGGCATGAGCGAAAACGTCTTCCTCAACCTGAAGAACCGTTCACACTCCATCACCGCGGACGTGGAGATTCCCGCCGAAGGCGCGAATGGCGTGGTCATCGCCCAGGCCGGACGCTTCGGCGGCTGGAGCCTCTACCTCAAGGACGGCAAGCCGACCTATTGTTATAATTTCCTCGGACTCCAGGAATACAAAGTCGCCGCCCCCACGGCACTGGCCGCAGGCAAGGCGACTATCCGCATGAACTTCGACTACGACGGCGGCGGGGCAGGGAAGGGCGGCATGGCCAACATCGTCGTCAACGGCGAAAAGGTCGCCAGCGGCCGCATCGAACGCACGCAGATGGCCATCTTCTCTGCGGACGAGACGGCAGGCGTTGGCATGGACGACGCCACGCCCGTCACCAAGGACTACAAGGAGCGCGACAACGCCTTCACCGGCAAGATCCTGAAGGTCTCCCTGGACGTGAAACCCGTCGGAGCCGCCGTCAAGGCGGAGGCCGATGCGGCGAAGAAGGAGTCCGAGGTGAAGAAGGCGCTGTCCAACTAACGCCTGTGAAACGCGCGGGCCGCTTCGCAAGGGGCGGCCCGCGACTTCACCGGCGAACCAACCAATCGAACAGCGACACGCCCTTCCTCCAACACTCATGAAACCAAACATCCTCCGCGGTGTGCTTCCCGGCGTTTTGCTTTCCACCGCCGCGCTGTTCCCCATGCCAGCGCGCGCGCAGGAGGCGGACCAGGCTGCGGACCTCGCGAAACAACTCTCAAATCCCGTCGCCTCGCTGATCAGCGTTCCCTTTCAGGCGAACTACGACGCGGGCGCGGGGCCGACGAATGACGGGTGGAAGTTCACGCTTAACGTCCAGCCGGTCGTGCCGATCTCGATCGGCAAGGACTGGAACGTGATCGTCCGCACCATCGTGCCGATTATCGCGCAGAAGGATCTCTTCTATCGCGAAGTGCCGGAATTTCCCGGACTGCCGGACGATGTGCTGAATCGTGTGCCGCCCGCGTTGCGCGGCGAGGCGGAAAAGCTCGGTCGCCGGCTCTACAACGAAGCGGTGAAGAAAAACCCGCAGAACCGCTACCAGAGCGGCTTCGGCGACACGGTGATGAGTTACTTCCTCTCGCCGAAAGCGCCGACTTCCGGTGGCATCATCTGGGGGCTGGGACCGGTGTTCCTTTTCCCGACCGCGACGCATCCCTTCCTCGGCGGCGAGAAGTGGGGCGCGGGGCCGACGCTGGTCGCGCTCAAGCAGAGTGGCGGCTGGACCACAGGCCTGCTGGCGAATCACCTCTGGAGTTTCGCCGGTGACGACGACCGCAATAACATCAGCGCCACGTTCCTCCAGCCATTCGTGTCTTACACTACGAAGACGCACACGACCTTCGGGCTGAACACCGAAGCGACCTACGACTGGAACAACAGCCAGTGGACCGTGCCGCTGAATCTGACGGTTGGCCAGATCCTCAAGATCGGCTCGCAGCCGGTGAGCATCACCGTCGGTGGACGCTACTACGCGGAAGGTCCGAGCGGCGCGCCGGAGTGGGGCGCGTGACTCGTCTTCACCTTCCTCTTTCCACAGGGAAAACATGAATCCCCGGAGCCGTTGTCCTACAAAAAATAACCAACCCAACCCATGAAACTAACTCATCCAAAATCCATCCTGACCCTCGGGCTGCTGGCCGCGTCACTGCTGCCGGCCGCCGCGGCGGAACCCAACGCCGATCAACTGCTCCGCCAGATGTCGGCAAAACTCGTCGCATCGAAAAGCTTCACCTTTCAGGCGACGCGCGAAATAGATTCGGCCTTGCTCGAAGACCACAGCTTGCCGGAGAAGGCGCGCATCGCCGTTACTGTGCAACGCCCGAACAAGCTCTCCGCACGATCCGAGAGCAAAGCCGGCGCGCGCCGCTTCGTGGCCGACGGGCGTACCCTCTCGCTGCTCGATGAAAAGACGAACCACTATGCCACGGTGCCAATGCATACGACGATCGACGGCCTCGCGGATCAGCTTGAGCAAAAGTATGGCTTCGTCCCGCCGCTCGCGGAATTCGCGCTCAGCAATCCTTACGCGGAATTCAAGCGGCAGGCACACACCATCAGTTACCTTGGGCGCGGAAAAACGACGGAGGGCTTCCTCGGCCTGGCTGGCGTCGAATGCCATCGCCTCGCGCTGAAAGGCAAAGTTGCCGACGCGGAATTGTGGATCGGGGTGGGTGATCAACTCCCGCGCAAGCTCGTCGCCACCTTCCACCGCGCCGGCCAGCCGCAATTGCGCGTCGCCTTCTCCACTTGGAATCTCGCCGCGCCCGTGAACGCCGCCGACTTCACCTTCAACCCGCCGCAAGGCGCGCAGAAAATCGAAATGTGGACCACCGCAAAAATGCAGGCCGCCCGCAAACACTAACCACCATCCTGAAAACGAATATGAAACCATTGCTTCCTTCTCATCTCGCTCTCGCTGCTTGCGCGGCGTTTCTTTTCACCGCTGAACAAAGCCACGCACGGGCCTACGGCACCACCGCCGGCGGTCGCTCGTATGCCGCCGGCCCTCGTGGAGTCGCTGTGTCCGGCCCCAACGGTGCGGCGGCTGCAGGCCGCTACGGTGGGGCTGCAGTCGCCGGTCCGAACGGTGCCGCCGCAGTGGGTCGATATGGCGGCGCTGCCGCCGTGAGCACCAGCGGAGCCGTGGTGGCCACGCGTCCCGTGGCCGTCCCGACAACCATCGTTGCCACCCGTCCAGTGGCCGCGCCGCTCCCTGCCGGTTACATCCGCACCGTCCCAGCGGGCTACACGACGGTCGTGTATGGCGGATACAACTGCATGTTCGTGGGCGGCGTCTATTACCGCCCGGTGATGTATCAAGGCAGTACAGTTTATGTCGTGGTGAATCCGTAGCCAGCCCGGCCCCTTCACCCATCAAACACATCACCAACCATCTATGACTAACAAACACGTCCTGGCCGCCGCGACTGCGCTGACTCTCACCTTCGTCCAAATCACCGCGCCTGCGGTTTGCGCCGGAGAGCGTTCCCCAGTGGATTCGAAAAAGGCTGTCATCCCGCCCGAACCGGTGGATCACTGGCAGTTCATGCTGGCCATGCCCGGATGGCTGGCGGCCACTTCCGGCACGATCGGGGTGGATGGGATCAATTCCCATGTTTATCTGGGGGCCGATACTCTCATCCGGCATCTCGACATGATCGCGTCGTTCAGCGCCGAGGCGCGCAAGGGCCGCTTCGGCATCTACGGGGATCTCCTTTATGTGAGCGCGTCGGATGGCATCGGGACCAACGGCCTGATCGAGAAAGTCGATTTCCGCCTCGATCAATACCTCATCGACATGGAGCTGAACTATCGCGTCCTCGAAGGGCCCAGCGGCTTCCTCGATCTGCGCGCCGGCGTCCGCTACACTAATCTTTACAACAAGCTCACGATCTCCCCGAACGATGAGGCGATTGACCGGGCCAGCGCCAGTCTCGTTGAAGAAGCCGGCCGGCTGGTGCGGCAAAGATTGAGCGCGCTCGACCTCGCAGGCCGTCTGCGTGGCGCCTTGAAACAACGTGTGACGGACAAGCTTGAGGGTCTGCGTGGAGAACGTCCGGCGCTGCCGATCGCTCCGATTGGAGGGGGGCGCCCAGGCCGGGTGGATGAACTGATTCGGGCCATCATCGACCGGAGGGCGGAAAGCTTCGCCGCGGCGCTCCGCGCCGAAGCGGCGGCGGCGACCGCCCAGCTCCGCACGGCCGCCCAGCAGCGTGTCAACGCGGTGAAAAACAGGATCTCGAAGGAAATCGCCAGCACCCTCAAGCGGGAGCTGGACAACTCCTTTTCCCTCGCCGAAGACTGGTGGGATCCTTATGTGGGCCTGCGCGGGCGCTACAATATCAACAAGGCTTGGTACCTGACGGCCAAGGGCGACATCGGCGGTTTCGGGGTCGGCTCCGATCTCACCTGGCAGCTTTCCGGCGCGCTGGGTGTCCAGGTCACGCGGTCCCTCTTTGTCGAAGCCGGCTATCGCTACCTCTACACCGACTACAACAAAGACAACTTTGTCTATGAGGTCACGCAGTCCGGCGTCGAGATCACGGCGGGCATCACCTTCTAGCCACTCGGAGCACGCCCGCACCAAAGGAAGCGCCCAAGGCCTTCAACGCCAACCCTGCCGATGAACGAAGCCCCCACCGCTCCCGCCGCACCCGAGCCAAAAAATGGTTGGCTCGAGCCAGCCTGCGCCATCCTCATGGGCGTTGCTTCACTCTCGACGGCGTGGTGTTCGTACCAAAACTCGCGCTGGAGCGGGCAAAGCAGCGACCTCGGAACGCACGCGGACAAACTTGAGCGCCAGGCCATCGCGCAGTATGTCGAAGCCCAGCAGATCGAGAGCGTTCAGGTGCAGGCGTTCATGGAAACGGTCGATGCGCATTTTAGCGGCGACGAAAAGCGCGAGAGGTTCTACGCAGATCGCTTCGGGGCAGAGCTCAAACCCGCCTACGAAAAGTGGATCGCGCTCAAGCCATTCGAAAACCCGGCGGCGCCGCCGCATCCGTTCACGCCCGACCTGTATGTGCCGCGTTTCCAGCAGGAGATCCGGGACGCGCAGGCCGAAGCGGCTCGAGCCCAAGCACAATCCAACGCCGAGGGGCAAACCGCTGCCAGCTACCTCAGTAATACCGTGCTCTTCGCCTCGGTTCTCTTCTTCGCCGGCACGGCGGGCAAGTTTGACCAGCGACATGTGCGCCAGTCCTCGCTCGCCTTTGCCATCGCCCTCTTCCTCTACGCTGCGATGCGCATGTGCCTGCTGCCTGTGGCCTGACTTTGACTATGAAAACTTACCCCCTCCTCGCCGCGCTCATCCTCGCCGGATGTGCGCAAGTTTCCACGCCTCCCGAAAACCCCGCCGTCGCGCGAAGCATGCGCGAAGCCCGCGGCAAGGCAGCCACACCGGAGGCGCAGGCCGCGCTTTACCTGCAAGCCGCGGCGACGGCCGCGCCGGGCGTGGGGTCGGGAACGCAGCCCACGCCGGCCCGTGAGACCTACAATGCCTCTGCGGCGGAACTCGCTGTGCTCCTGCGCACCGCCGACAATGGCCGCCTCTGGAACCATCCGCTGACGGTGACCGCCGACGGCAGCACTTATCGCCTGCGTTTCCAACCAGGCAACAAGCAGGGCGTGTGGGCGCCCGACTTCTTCAGCTCACTTGTGCTCGCGCGCACCGTTCCCGGGAAGACGATCAAGCATCCCAACCACCAGAAGGGAATCGGCGGCGCGCTCGTCGGCGTGCGGAAGAAAACGCCGCGCGAACCTTTTGCCCCGCTGGTCGGCGTCACGGCGCCGGTCACGGCCACGCTCGATTTTCAAGGGAACAATGCCACGCTCGCGCTGCGCGATCCGGGCAAACAGCCGAAGGCCCGCGTGGCTGGCGCCGTGCGGCCGCTCGCGGCTGATTTCTCCGCGCCGCTCGCCTACTATCCATCGGCCAACGAAACCATCACCGGCCTGATGGGCGCGCTGCGGGCGGACAAGTTCATGGACACGACGGGGCTGTATATGCTCCAGCCCTACGACCCCGACCGCATCCCGCTGATCTTTGTCCACGGGCTGATCTCCACGGCACGGATGTGGCGCAATGTGGTCAACGAGATCGAGGCCGATCCGACCTTGCGCGGTAAGTTCCAGTGCTGGGTCTTTAACTATCCGACCGGGAACCCCGTGGCCTACTCCGCGCTGCGTTTCCGCGAAGATCTGGCGAAAGAGGAGAAGCTCCACGGGTTCCCGCATGGCTTCGTCCTCGTGGGGCACAGCATGGGAGGGATCGTCTCGCGGATGCAGGCCGTCACGCTCGACCGCGCCGCGTGGGATCGTGAGGTCGGCACTCAGGCGGAGAAGCTCTTCATGCAGGCACCCGCCGGTGGTCTGATCCAACGTTCGCTCATCTTCAACGCCAACCCGAAGCTCCGGCGCGTGGTCTTCATCTGCACGCCGCATCGCGGTGCCAATATGGCCGTCAGCAGCATCGGCGAAATCGCCATGCGACTAATCGCCCTGCCCGCCAATCTGACGGGTGCGCTGACGAGTTCCGTCACCAACTCCCTCGCGGCTTTCACGGGCAGCACCAAGCGCCTGCCGAACAGCATCACGAGCCTCTCACCGAAGAATCCGACCCTGAAGGTGGTGGACAGCGTGCCGATGCGCGCCCCGCACCACACGATCCTCGGGGACCGCGGCAAAGGCGATTCACCGAACAGCTCCGATGGCATCGTCGCCTACGGCAGTTCGCATCTCGATTCCGCGCTCTCACAGAGGATCGTCCCTGGCCCGCACGGCTCGTGCGAACTGCCGGAGACTATCGAAGAACTCAAGCGCCTCCTGCACCTGCACCTCAAGACCGCCGGTCGCTGAATCGTCGTCGCTGACCATCCAAACATATACCGAATGAAAACCACCCGCACCCAAACACTCATCGCCGTCACATTCACCATGGCCGCGACGGCCTTCGCGCAGCAGAGCGACGAGGAACTCGTCAAGCAGCTCGCGAACCCCGTGGCCTCGCTCATCAGCGTGCCTTTCCAAAGTAACTTCGACTTCCGCATGGGGCCGCTGGACAAGGGCACGCAATACAAGCTGAACTTCCAGCCGGTCATCCCGTTCTCGCTGAACAGGGACTGGAACCTGATCATCCGCACCATCGTGCCTTACGTGTCGCAGGAGGATGTGTTCAAGGCACCGCTGCCGCAATTCCCCGGCCTGCCCGGCGGAGTGCCCGACTCGCTGGAGCGCGCGGCGGAGAAGGCGTTCAACAAAGCGGTGAGGAAACGCTTCCCGAACGACGCGCACCAGGACGGCCTGAGCGACATCGTGCAGAGCTTCTTCTTTTCGCCGAAGGAACCGGTCTGCGGATGGATCCTCGGCTTCGGCCCAGTGCTGCTTTATCCCACGGCGACGGATGACAAACTCGGCACGGAGAAATGGGCCGCCGGCCCGACCGCGCTCGCGCTCAAGCAGAACGGCGGCTGGACCTACGGCGTGCTCGGAAATCATCTCTGGAGCTACGCCGGCAACGAAGACCGTCGCAGCGTGAACGCGACCTTCGTGCAGCCGTTCATTAGCTATGCGACAAAGACCAAGACGACCTTTGGTCTTAATGCCGAGTCCACCTATGACTGGAATAACAGCCAGTGGACCGTGCCGGTGAATGCCACGGTGAGTCAGCTCGTGAAGATCGGGAAGCTACCGGTGCAATTCACGGTCGGCGGACGCTACTACGCCGAAGGTCCGAGCGGCGCGCCCGAGTGGGGACTGCGCTTCGTCATCACGCCGCTCTTTCCGACGGGCGGCAAATCCGCGTCCGCGCCGGATGGAAAGAGTCTCGCGAAATAGGACCACCTTAAAATGAAGCGCCTCACCGACATCGGTGCGGCGCTCTAGAAGGGGGGGCGTGGGGACGCAAAGTGTGCTGGCAATAGACCGGGAGAATTTGGTAACCGTCGAAAACCAACCATGAAATCGAACCGATCCACGCTCCTCCTCGCCACGCTCGCACTGTTCGCGCCCGTCTTGCACGCGGCGGACAGCAAACCGAACATCGTTCACATCGTCGCCGACGATCTCGGCTTCAAGGATGTGGGCTTCAACGGCGCGACAGACATCCAGACGCCGAACCTCGACGCGCTCGCGAAAGGCGGCGCGAAATTCAGCCAGTTCTACGTACAGCCGATGTGTACGCCCACGCGCGCCGCACTGATGACGGGGCGCTATCCCTTCCGCTACGGCTTGCAAACCATCGTCATCCCTGGACCCGCCGGTTATGGTCTCGACACGACCGAGTTCCTTTTGCCGCAATGCCTCAAGGACGCGGGCTACGCCACGGCCATCATCGGTAAATGGCACCTCGGCCACGCCGACACCAAGTTTTGGCCCAAGCAGCGCGGCTTCGACTACCAATACGGCGCGATGATCGGCGAGCTGGACTATTACACGCACAGCGACGCCGGAGTGCTCGACTGGTTCCGCAACAACAAGCCGGTGAAGGAAAAGGGCTACACGACCCAGCTCATCGGTGCCGACGCGGTGAAATACATCAACGGACAGGACGCTAAGAAACCGTTCTATCTGTATCTCACCTTCAACGCGCCGCACACGCCGTATCAAGCGCCGCAGGACTACGTGGATCGCTACAAATCCATCGAAGATCCGACCCGCCGCACCTACGCCGGCATGGTCGCCTGTCTCGACGACGAGATCGGCAAAGTTGTCGCCGCGCTCGACAAGAAAGGTCTGCGCGAAAACACGCTCATTATTTTCCACAGCGACAACGGCGGCACGAAGAACGCCATGTTTGCCGGCCAGATGGCCGACCTATCCAAAACCAAAATCCCCTGCGACAACGGCCCTTGGCGCGATGGCAAAGGTTCGCTCTTCGAGGGCGGCTGCCGCGTGGTCGCTTGTGCAAACTGGCCGGGTAAAATCAAGCCGCAGACCGTGGACGGCATCATGCACGCTGTGGACATCTATCCCACGCTCGCCGCGCTCGCCAGCGCGGACACGAAAAAGTGCAAGCCGCTCGACGGCCTCAACGTCTGGGACACAATCGCTGAGGGCAAACCCTCGCCGCGCAGCGAAGTCATCTATAACGTCGAGCCCTTCCGCGGTGCCGTACGCCAGGGCGATTGGAAGCTCATCTGGCGCTCCCTCATCCCCACGAGCGTGGACCTCTTCAACCTCGCCGAAGACCCCTACGAGAAAAACAACGTCGCCGCCGCGCACGCCGACAAAGTCGCCGCCCTTCAGGAGCGCATCAATGCGTTGGGCAAGGAATCCGCCAAGGCGCAGGCCCTCGTCTATGTCGCCGGCGTCGGCCTCGCCCACGGCAAACCGAACATGGCTTCCGAGAATGGCAAAAACCCCGTCAAGGCCGACGGTGACGGCCACTCGATCACCGACGACGGCATCGGCGAAACCGAAACCGCCCCCGCCCAGCATTAGCTCCAAGCTCGGCAGATGCCGGTGACCTGCCGATGGCCCGAGCGTCGCACCGAAGTGGGGTCTGCGCTTCGTCATCACCCCGGTCTTTCCCACCGGCGGAAAGACGCGCCGACGCCGGACGGCAAGACCGACGTGAAATAAATGCTTTCGCTCCAGCCCGTGCATCGACGAAAAACTTTCGACATTCCCCATGGGGCAATCGCCGACGCTTCGTGCGGCTTTCTACGATGGGTGCCTTTCCAATGATTCCCCTTGCCGAAAGGCCCAACGCCAAGCCAAACACCAAACCAGCACAACCCATGAAACCAAACCTCACCCTCGCCGCCGTCAGCCTCGCGTTCACCACGGTCTTCACACCGCAGGTGCTCGCTGCGGACAAACCCGCTGCGGCGCAGCCGTCGAAAGGTGATCGAATCCTCCGGCAGGTGTCGGCCAAGCTCGGCGGCGCGCAAAAATTCAGCTTCCAGGCGCATCGCGAGATGGATGCGGCGCTGCTCCCCGGGAGGATCGTTGCGGAGGACGCATGCATCGGCGTCTCGGTGCAGCGCCCGAACAAGATCGCAGCCCGGTCGGTGAGCGAAAAGGGCGTGCGCCGATTCATCGCCGACGGTCGGAGGTTCACGATGGTCGATGAGAAGGTGAATGTGTATGCGACCCTGCCGATGCGGACGACGATTGACGGGCTCGTGGAGCGGCTTGACGCCGTGTTTGGCTTCACACCGCCGCTCGCGGAATTCATCCTCAGCGATCCCTACCGCCTGGGCTTCCGCCGCGAGGCGCACACCGTCTCCTACGGCGGGCGAGGCACTTGGTTTGCGGGTTTTTTCCGTCCCATCGAATGTGACCGGCTCGTGCTCACGGGCGACGAGGCGGACGCCGAACTGTGGGTGGCCGTGAGCGACGGACTGCCGCGCAAGCTGGTGGCCACCTTCAAGCACCTCGACGGCAAGCCGCAGCTCAAGGTGGAATTCTCAAAGTGGAATCTGGCTGCGCCGGTGACCCCGGCTGACTTCGCCTTCACCCCGCCCAAAGGCGCGCATAAAATCGAAATGGTACCCAGCGCCAAAGTCGGCAAGACCAAGTAACTCCCAACACTTAACTGCCTATCTTATGAACCTGCTGACTTATCGACTTACTTTGATGACGGGCATCGCCCTGCTCGCCGGCAGCGGCCCCCTGCACGCACGCGCTTACGGTGTGAGCCGGACCACCGCCGTGGCCAAAGGGCCGAATGGCAACGTGGCCGTCGCCAGCAGGACGACCGTGGCGGGCGGCGGTAGCTATGGCGCCGCGCGCCGCACTACCGTGGTGGCGGGTGGCAATGGCAATGTGGCCGTCGTGAACCGGACGGCCGTCGTGCGACCGCTCCCATCTGGCTACATTCGGGTCGTCCCGGCAGGCTATCGGACCGTCTATTACGGCGGCTACAACTGCTACTACGTTGGCAACGTCTATTACCGCGCCGTCTTCTACGAAGGCGAGACGGTCTATGTGGTCGTGCGCTGAAATATCCACCCAACCCCAACCATCCATGAAACCCACCCACCTCCTCACGCTGGCCTTCGCGCCCCTCTCAGCTTTCGCTGGCGAGTCGGACAAAAAAGTCGTCACCCCGCCCGCGCCGGCTCCGGACTCGTGGGAATACAAGCTCGCCATGCCCGGCTGGCTCGCCGGAATCAAGGGCGATGTGGGCATTGGCAATCAGGTTTCTTGGGTCAATGTGAATGTGGACAAGATCATCCACCGCATCGACATGACCGCGTCTTTCCGTGGTGAAGTCCAAAAGGGACGCTGGGGTGCGCAGGCGGATTTCCTCTACATGAGCCTCTCGGATGGCATCGGCACGGACGGACTGGTCTCGAAGCTCGACTTTCGGATGGATCAAACCGCCACGGATTTTGGCGTGAGTTATCGCCTGATCGAGGGGCCGCGCGGCTGGGTGGATGTCCGGGGAGGCTTCCGCTACACGAATATCTTCCAGCGCCTGACGTTGCACCCGGATGAAGACGCCATTGAGGACGCCAGCGGGCGGCTTGTGGACGCCGCCGCCACGCTCGCAGGGCGTGCGTTGCGCAACGCCGTCGGGCAACTGGTCGATGCGAAACTGGCGGCCCTCGCGGGGCGGGCTCCGACTCTGCCCGAGGGGCCGCTCGGAGGCCGCGTGCCGGAGGCGGTGCGCACGCTCATCGAAGCCCGCATCGACGCGCGGAAGGCGGAACTGGCCGCCGCCATCGCCTCGAATCTCCAGCCGCGCATCGACGCGGCCAAAGCGAAGCTTACGAAGGAGATCGCAAAGGTGCTGGCCGACAAACTCGACGCGCGCTACTCCCGCACCGACGACTGGTTCGATCCCTATGTGGGCCTCCGCGCACGCTACAATTTTTGTGAGAAATTCTACTTCCTCGCGAAGGCCGATATCGGTGGCTTCGGCGTGGGCTCCGATCTCACCTGGCAGGCTTCCGCCGCGATCGGCTGCCAACTCTCGCGCAATATGTTTGCCGAGGCCGGCTACCGCTTTCTCGCCGTGGATTACCAGCAGAATGGCTTCACCTACGATGTCCGCAGCCAGGGCGCGGAAGTCACGCTCGGGATCACTTTCTAAGTGCGGCGCCTTATTCACGTTCTCGCTGCGGCGCTCGCTCTCGCGGTTGCCGTTCACGCACAACAACCGGCGTCCCACACGAAGGGAACGCCGACCGGCAAACCGACCGGCCCGCTCAAGCCCGGAGAGTATTGGTGGAACCCGCGCGTCTCGCCAGAGGGACCGGTGGTCTTGCTCGTGAGTCTGCCGCTTCAGACAGCGAGCGTGTATCGCAACGGCATCCTCGTGGGACGTTCGTCGGTGAGCACGGGGACAAAGGGCCACAAGACGCCGACGGGCGTTTTCACGATCCTGGAGAAAAAGGAAAAGCACGCGTCGAACATCTACAAGAATGCGCCGATGCCGAACATGCAGCGGCTCACATGGAGCGGCATCTGCATGCACTCGGGGAATCTCCCCGGCTATCCCGCGAGCCACGGCTGCATCCGGATGCCCTATGATTTCTCGAAGCTGCTTTTCTCGATCACGCCGCACGGCGGCACGGTGGTCATCGGCGAGGACGTGAAAACGCAGCCGCACTTCGCGGCCAACCCAGGCGTGATGCTCGCGCCGAAGGATTTCACCCCCGAGATGCTCAAGCCGCTCGCGAATGGCGAATACCAGTGGAACCCGGAGCGCAGCACCGAAGGGCCGATCACCATCCTCGTGAGCGCGGCAGATCGCGCGCTCTACGTTTATCGCAACGGCCAGCCGATCGGTCGCGCAGCGATCGAAGTGCGCGGACGGCTCGGCGATCACGTCTTCACGATGCTGGAAGGCGTGAGCGGCTCCGCGAGTCCCTGGGCACCGGGCCGGCCCGCGCGGAAATGGATGAGCGTGAGCGGCGGCAACACAGTGCCGCAGGATCTCGCGCCGCGCATCCGCTTCTCGCCGGAATTCGCCGGGAAACTCCACGACACGCTCGCGCCGGGTGCGACGATCATCGTCACCGACCAACCCGCTGTGCGCAAAGCGAGCCGCGATTTCACCATCCTCGCGGACTGACCCGCGGGAAGTGCCGACTTTATGAAAACCATCCGCATCATCGTGCCCATCGCCATTCTCACCCTCGCCGCGCCGCTGCGCGCGCAGACGGACGACGCGGCCTTTCTCACGCAATTCGAGAAGACCTTCGAGCCGGGCGGCGCTGTCCAGGCGAAGGACTTCGTCACGGCTGAACTGCTGAATGGCCGCCTGCACGCCGTGCGACCGCTGGCCGACAATGACGGTCTACTCAACACCTATTTCGTGGATACGCCGGACGGTTTGCTGGAAGCCACCGGCACACCCGCGCTCAAAACCCGCATCCGCGAAATCTATGCGCTCGATTACCTGCGCGGGTTGAGCAAGACGGAGGAATTTGGCAAGGCCATCGGCAAGACCGTGGAGCAGAAAGCCGAGAGCGTCGTCGGCATCGTGCGTGATCCCATCGGCACGGTTAAAAACGTGCCGAAAGGTGCGTCGCGCTTTTTCGGACGCATCGGCGAGGGCATGAAGAGCGTCGGGAAAAGCGAAGGTAACGGAAGCGTGCTCGCGAACATCGCCGGCGTGAACAAGGCGAAGGCGCAGCTCGCGGCGCAGCTCGGCGTGAGCCCGTACACGACGAACGAGGAACTGCAAAGGGAACTCACGGCGACCGCGCGCGCTATGGCTGGGGGTGGTCTGGTGGTCAGTGCGGCGACGGCGGCGGTGAGCGGCGGCGCAGGCACCGCGCTCTCGGTCGTCGGCGTGAACGAGACACTGCAAAACGCGCTCGTGAATTCCACGCCCGAGGACCTGCGGCTCAACAACCGCAAGAAGCTCCTCGCGCTCGGCGTGAACCGCGCGCTGGCGGATGAATTTCTCATGCACCCGTGGTTTTCGCCTTGGCATGAGACGATCACCACCGACGCGCTGGCCCGCATCGGCGTGAATCCCACCGCCTTCCTCACCGATGCGGTGAAGGCGCTCACGCCGGAGGACGCGTCCTTTTTCCAGCGCGTGGCGCAAATCCTCGCGCGCTATCACGCGGAGGCCGCGCCGCTGCGGGCGATCCGCTTTGAGGGCGGCATCATCACCGCGCTCGACAAGAGCGGCACACTCGTCGTTCCGGTCTCGCTCGACTACGCCATCTGGGCCGAGCGCACCGCGCGCCGCGCGGAGGAATTCGCCGCGCTCGCCAAGGGGGGCGGAGAGATCAAAGGTCTCGCGTTCTGGACCGACGGACAAATTTCCGAACGCCTTGCCGCCGAACTCCAGCAGCGCCACATCGCCACGCACGCCCGCGCACTCGACGCTGCCGCCCGCTAACGCCAGCCTCATTCATCCCATGAAAATCTGCCCCATCCACATCCTCGCCGCCACCCTCCTCGCCACCGCGCAACCCTGCATCCATGCGGCTTCCCAGCCGCCGACCGCCGCGCAATGGGAGGCCGCGCTCGCCGCCCGCGAGCAGCGCACCGCTTTGCTCCGCGATGAACTCAAGGCGCTCGACACCCGCATCGAGGGCCGTATCGGAACGATCGTCGGCGCGCTGCAGTCCATCGGCGACTCCAAGGATTCCCGCACGAAAGTGGCACGGATGAAGGAGCAGTCCATCGAGGCGCTGAAGAAAAACATCGGCTACTTCCAGACCAAGCGCGCCACGCTGCAGGAAGAGATGCGCCGGCCCACGTTGCGCCTCACCGAGGAGCAGAAACGCAAGGGCATCGCGATCTTTGACGAGCGCATCGAGAAGCGCGTCGGGGAGATCCTCACCGTGCAGAAGTCGCTGCCCGCCCACAAGGATTACGAGCGCTACCGGGCCACGGGCAGCGATTGGAACGGCACGACCTACGCGGTCAACGAAGACCACCGCCAGAACCAGCGCGTGACGGCTTACACGAACTCGCAGCGCAAGGAGATCGAGGAGGGCCTGCGCCGCAGCATCGCCCGGATCGAGCAGCAAAACCGCGCGCTCAAGACGGCGAACGCGCCCGCCGAGGAGATCGCGAAAAACGATGCGCTGATCGCCGAGCGCCGTCGGCAGCTTTCTGTCGCGCTTTCGCCCGCCGCCACACCCACGCGCGAAATCGGGCGGAAGGAAGCGCTCGACCTCGACAAGGCGCTGCAGATTGCCATCGGTGAACTGCGCAAGGACTTCACCACGCTCTTCGCCCGTTACTCCGCCTACCTCCAGGAACTCTCCGCCGTGAACCAGTCGCGCGACGCTCTCGCGGCCGCAAAACAAAAGCATTCCTGACGCTCCAGCCATGAAGACCATCCACATCACCCTCGCACTCTTCGTGACCGCCGCCGCGTTCTCGGGCTGCGCGGCTGAACGCTATGATGCACTGGAGAAGCGTCAGGATCACATCGATGCGCGTCACAAGGAACGGATGGACCGGCGTGAACTGCGCAGCGAACGCGCCGACGCCCGGGCCGATGCGCGCTTCCAGCGCTGGTAAGGCCGGCCGTGAAAACGTTCCTATGAAAAGTCTCCGCATCCTGAGTTACTGCATCGCCGCCACGCTCACGCTCGCGGGATGCAGCACGTTGCCGCTTTCTGAAAAATCGGCCACCGCCGAATTGCAAGGCACCACTCTCGCACAGGCGGATGAGCTGCTCACACACAGCGGCCGGCTGGTCGCGCAGGAGGAGGTCGCCGCCGTCTATCGCCTGCGCGCGGCGGAGATTGCGTGGGGCGCGCTCAGCACCCGCGCCGGCGCGGTGAAAGACATCGCCGCGCTGCCCGAGCCGCAGCGGCACGCGCTCCGCATCCTCGCCACCAGCGCCGAGAAACTCGCACCGCTTTTCGTCGGTGCCGGGGCGGTGCCCACGCGCGACTTCGCGTATGCCGGCCATCGTTATCACGTCAACGCCTCGCGCGCGGACAAGCCCGGTGTCTATCCGCCCGCGCGCCTCGCCGCGGTCAAGCCGGCCAGCGAGGTGCCGCACAAACTCACCGTCAACTGGCACGCGGAAGCCGGGGCAGGCGCCCCGCTCGCGCCGACATGGAAGCGTCCCACCGATCCGAAAATGCAGCGCTTCGTGGGGCTGCGCAGCTATATCGAACCGATCACCGCCCTGCTCGATTTCGCCGGCCCGGCCAAGCCCGGCGCGGTGCGCACCGCCACGCTCACCGGCTACGATCCCACCGCCATTTCGCGCGTGCGCGTCGGGCCTGCGGAGTATCCGCTCGCCGCGGATTTCACCGCGCCCATCGTGGACCGCACGCTCGACATCAATGAATTCCGGCTCGCCCTCAGCGGCTTCTTTCACCCCGACGCGCGGGAGGCCCAGCTAGGCCTGATCGAACCCTACGATCGCAACCGCATTCCCGTCATCCTCGTCCACGGCCTCAATTCGCACCCGCGCATGTGGCGCAACGTGGTCAACGATCTCCGCGCCGACCCCGCACTCCGCGGGCGCTATCAGTTCTGGACATTCTACTATCCCACCGGCGCGCCCATCGCATACTCCGCGCTGCGCCTGCGCGATGAACTCGCCGCGCTCGACAAAGTCATCGGCCCGCAGCGGCGTATGGTGCTCATCGGACACAGCATGGGTGGGCTGGTTTCACGGATGCAGGTCATCTCACCGGGCCGCGCCATCTGGGACGCGCAGTTGAACAGCAGCGCCCAAAGCCTCTACGCATCGGAGGCCGCCGACAGCCTGCTCCGGCGCTCGCTGCTTTTTTCGGCCAACCCGGAGATTGGCCGTGAGATTTACATCTGCGTGCCGCACCGCGGCAGCGGACTGGCCGACATGTCGCTCGCTGGCTGGCTGGGGAGCTTCGTGAAACTGCCTGGCAAAATCACCAGCTCCCTGACCGCACTGCCCGCATCCGTCCTGACAGGGCGTCGGCTGAACAGCGTCAGCGGGCTCTCGCCGGCCAACCCGCTCTACGGCGCGCTCGAAAACGTGCCGATCCAGGTCCCGCATCACTCGATCATCGGTGATCGCGGGAAAGGCGGGAACAAGGACCATACGCCGCCGGTCAGCTCCGACGGCGTAGTGCCGTACTGGAGTTCGCACCTCGACGGCGCGCAGTCCGAAATCATCGTTCCCGGCCCGCACGGCTCCTATGAAAAGCCGGAGACCATCGCGGAACTGAAGCGCATCCTCGCCCTGCACGCGCGGCGATGAAACGGGCGCTGCGAGGCCTGGCTTTGGCGCTGGCGTGGTTGCTCGCGCTCGGCGGCGCGGCGTGGGCTTTTGGCGCGCTGTCCTACGACTTCCCGGTGCTGCGGGGCACGGTCGCGTGGGGTTTCGCGCTCGCTGTGCTGGCGGCGGTTGTTTTCATCCGCGGCGTGGGACGAAAACTCGGCGCGGTCTTCGCGAGTTTCGCTCTCGTGCTCGCCTGGTGGCTCACGCTCAAGCCCAGCAACGACCGGCCCTGGCAGCCCGATGTGGCGCAAACCGCGTGGGCGGAAATCGCGGGCGACACCGTCACTTTGCACAATGTCCGCAACTGCGACTACCGCACCGAGACCGACTACACCGCGCGCTGGGAGACGCGCACCGTGCGGCTCGCACAGCTCACCGGCATCGATCTCGCAATCAACTACTGGGGCTCACCGTGGATGGCGCATCCCATCGCCAGCTTCCAGTTTGCCGACGCGCCGCCGGTCTGCTTTTCCATCGAGACGCGCAAGGAAACCGGTGAGAGCTACTCCGCCATCGGCGGCCTCTACCGGCAGTACGAACTCATCTACGTCTGCGCCGATGAGCGCGACGTGATCCGCGTCCGCACCAACTACCGCCACGGCGAAGACGTCTTCCTTTACCGCACCACCGCCACGCCCGGGCAGGCCCGCGCCCGCTTCCTCGAATACCTCGCCTCCATGAACACCCTCCGCGACCACCCGCGCTGGTACAACGCTGTCACCACGAATTGCACCACCACCATCCGCACCCAGCACGACCCCTCCCGGCGCGCGCCGTGGGACTGGCGCATCCTCCTCAATGGCAAAGGCGACGAAATGCTTTTCGAGCGCGGCCAGCTCGTCACCGGCGAACTCCTTTTCCCTGAACTGAAAAAGCGCGCCCTCATCAACCCTGGTGCGCAGGCCGCCAACGACGCACCCGATTTCTCCGTCCGCATCCGCGCCGGCCAGTCTTCATTTTGAGAATAGCGATAGCCTTCAATTCGGCGTTCTTTGGAAGGAAACTACTCAATCCGCACGGGGAGAAAAGGGATGCGGCCCTTGCGGATTGTGCGCGGGTCGCCGTCCCGTTCGGCGAGCCAGCGTTCAATCTTCGCCTCCACGCTTTGACTGCGCGAGAAGCCGCCCTGAAACAACGCTGCTTTTCGCGTTATATGACTTTGAGAAGCGCCCTTCGTTTTGCGGATCTTTTCCGAACAGAGCGAACGCGCTGATCGTCATGGCACATCGCCGCGACCAACCCTCAATACCAACCATGCCCCGAGCGAAATGGTATTCGCCGCAGCTTCGGCGTGACCTCTTGGCGCGATTGTATTTCCGCGTGGTGAAATAACCGCGCATTCCGCGTTATATGAAATTGAGAAGCGCAGTCATTCGCTCACTCAGCTAAGCGCGGCTCGGATTTCCTTCGAACCGCGCATCACGCCGCCGTCAGCGGCCATCAGTCAAACCCTGGTGGCCGTGCCGGCATGTCCGGCTCTGGCCACCTTTTCAAAAGAAAGGAACCACCGCCATGAGTCCATCCGCAGGAGACCTGCTCGTTGAACACATCGCTCCACGCCTTCGCGCCGTCGTGCCGAAGGTGGTCAGACCGGTCGGAGCCGAGGATAGTGAGGAACTGGTCCAGGACGCCATCTACACGGCGGCCCGGATGCTCGATAGCGTTGAACGGAAGGGGAGGACGGTGACGGCGGGCAATATCGCCTATTACGCCATACTCCATATCAAATCGGGACGGCGCGGGAACAGTTGTGGGCGGACCGACGCCTTGGCACCAACCACGCAACTCGACGGCTGCAGCTCGGTGCTGTCGATGGAGGAGGAGGTCGGGTGGGACCCGGAGATGAATGAGCCGATCACCCTCGGCGAACTGCTGGCCAGCGAGCACGAAGATCCCGCCATGATGGCCGCCCGTGACATCGACTGGGACTTGTTCCTGGCGACGCACGACTATCGCTACGGGGTGATTGTTGCCGGGCTGCTGGAGGGAAAAAACTTCGGTGAATCCGTCATTGGATGCGGCGAGGGATTTTCCCGCGTCTATCAGCTCAAGGCGCAGCTCGCCGAAGACCTGCTGGCATTCATGGGCACCCAGGCCATCGCGGATTCGATGAGGATTCCGGCGTGGCGGGCCTGCATCATGGCGGATCGGGAGCGCGTCGCGTGTCGGCATGATCGGCGGCGGCAGTAGGGAAATCCGGTCGATGCCCCGTGGTGAAGAAAAAGACCCGTCGCCTGCGGGCGGTTCTTTTTTTACGTATCAGCGGCCACCATCCGCCGCACCGTGCGCTACGAGTGCGCCGAGTGCCGTCACCCCCGGCCTGCTCATCCACCGCAAGCACATCGCCTTCCACGGCCGCTGGGTGCGCCGCAACCCCACCGCCCCGAGCAACTGCGCCTCGCTCTCTTGGGGCGCGCTCCTCCCGTGGTGGACCGATTGGGGCGCGCAGGTCGTGGAATACCTCAGCGCCCTTCGCCGCGCCGCTCAAAAGCTTCACCAACGAAACCCAGGGCCGTCCCTGGACGGATCGTCTGCGTTACATGAAGCACGACAAATATCTCCGCGACCGCGAACTCGATAATGACCCGCCCGCCCCGTGGCCCCTCGAACGCAACCGCTTCGCCACCATCGACGCCCAGGCCAGCGGCGGCGGCCACTGCTACCTCGTCATCCGCGCCTGGGACCTTGCTGCCGTCGTCCGGCTCCGCGCGTCTCGTTCTTTCCGAAAGACGGAATGAGGCTGGAGATGTCGGTGAAACCGACCCATAGTCGGCACAAAATGAATGCTGCCGAATCGGCGTTGTCCGCGTGATCCGTTCGCTGCTCGTGTCCACACTTGGGCGCGTGGGGCTGGGGGTCTGGATGCTCGGATGCGGGCCGCTGCGGGGCGCGGAGGACGCGGCGCGGCTGGCTTTCTTCGAGCAGCGCGTGCGTCCGGTGCTGGTGGAGTATTGCTACGAATGTCACAGCGCCGAGAGCAAGAAGCTCAAGGGCGGGCTGCGGCTCGATTCGCGGGCCGGGCTTCTGCGCGGTGGCGAGACTGACGCGGCGGTGGTGCCGGGGGATGCGAAAAAGAGTCTGCTGATCGAGGCGGTGGGCTACGCGGACCGCGATTTGCAGATGCCGCCAAAGAAGCGCCTGCCGGACGCCGTCGTTGCCGACCTCACGCAGTGGGTGAACGACGGGGCCTTCGATCCGCGTGACGGCCCGGCGGTCAGCAAAGCGCCCGGCGCGAACGACAGCGCCATGACGCACTGGGCGTTTCAACCCATCCGTGAAATCACGCCGCCCGGCGGCGAGAATCCGATGGATGGTTTCATCACCGCGAAGCTGGCCGAGCGCGGCCTGACGCAGGCTCCGGCGGCGGATCGCCGGACGCTCATCCGCCGCGCGGCCTACGACCTCACGGGACTGCCGCCGACGCCGGAGGAGATCGGCGCTTTCCTCAATGACAGCGCGCCGGACGCCTTCGAGAAAATGATCGAGCGGTTCCTCGCGTCGCCGCGCTACGGCGAGCGCTGGGGCCGCTGGTGGCTGGATGTCGCGCGCTACGCGGACACCAACGGGCAGGATGAAAACAAGGTCATGGCCAACGCGTGGCGTTATCGCGACTGGGTGGTCCGCGCGTTCAACGCGAACCGGCGCTTCGACGAATTCATCACCGAGCAACTGGCCGGCGATCTTCTGCCCGCGGCAGGCGTGAGCGATCCGGAGCTTTTCGAGCGCTGGACGGCCACGGGCTTTCTCGTGCTCGGTCCGAAAATCCTCGCCGAGCAGGACAAACCGAAGCTCGTCATGGACCTCATCGACGAGCAGATCGACGTGGTGAGCCGCGCATTTCTCGGCCTGACGGTGAGCTGCGCGCGCTGTCACGATCACAAGTTCGACCCGATCCCGACGCGCGATTACTACGCGCTCGCCGGGATTTTCCGCAGCACGAAGACGATGGCGAATCTCGAGTTCGTCTCGAAGTTTCACGAGCGCCAGATCGGTGGTAAAAAGCAGCGCGCGGCGCTCCAGGCGTACGAAAAGGAGCTCGCGGCACGCAGCGCAGCCGTGGACGCGGCGATCGTGCGGGCGAACACGGCATGGTTCACCGACCCGCAGGCCCCGGTGCCTGAGATCCCCGAGGTGAGCGACGATCCCTTTGCGCCGGTCGGCGCGCTGCGGTTGCTCCAGGCGCGGCACCCGCTGTATCCGGCGGAGACGCGCGCGGTCATCATCGGGCTGGAAAAGACGCGCGACGAGCTGAAGCGGAACCGTCCGCCGGCCGACTTCGCGCTCGCGGTGGAAGAGGCCAAGCCGGTGAATCTTCCGGTGCATATTCGCGGGAGCCATTTGAATTTGGAAAAGCACGCGGTGCCGCGCGGGTTCATCCAGATCGCGAGTCGGAGCGGGGTCGCGCCGGTGCCCGCGGATCGCAGCGGGCGTCTGGAGCTGGCCCGGTGGCTGACCGGCCCGGAGCAGCCGCTCACGGCGCGAGTCATCATGAACCGCATCTGGCAGGCGCATTTCGGCGAGGGGCTCGTGCGCACGCCGGACAACTTCGGCGTCCGCGGGGAGGCGCCGTCGCATCCCGAACTGCTCGACTGGCTGGCGCGTGAATTCATGCGCTCGGGTTGGGATGTGAAAAGGATGCACCGGCTCATTTTGACGAGCGCGGCGTGGCGGCAGGCGGGCCGGAGTGGCCAGGCAAATGCCGCGAGCCTCGACCACGCCGCGCACTCGGACCCGGAAAACCGGCTGCTCTGGCATTTTCCTCGGCAGCGGCTGGATGCGGAGATGATCCGCGATGCTCTGCTGGCGGTGTCCGGACGGCTCGATGTCACGGTGGGCGGATCGCTGGTCGCGTGGAAAAACGATGAGTACGTGCCGAAAGACACCGTGTCCGCGGGCTCGCGCCGGCGCTCCGTGTACCTGCCCGTCGTGCGCGGGCGGGTGTTCGATCTGTTCACCATCTTCGACGCTGCGAATCCCAGCGTCGTCACCGCGCAGCGGACGCCGACGGTCGTGACGCATCAGGCGTTGTTTTTCCTCAACAGCCCGCTGGTCAAGGACGCCGCCCGCGCCTTTGCGCAAAGCCTGCTGGTCGCTTCGCCCGACGATGCGGCGGGTCGTGTCGGCCGGGCCTACGAGCGTGCTTTCGGCCGGCTGCCGACGGACGAGGAAACCCGGCGCGCGTTGGAATTTGTCGCCGCCCTGCCGCGTCGGGACGGGAAGGATGCGGACGTGGCCGCGTGGGGCGCGTGGTGCCAGGTGCTGTTCGCCGCGAATGAATTTGTGTATCGGGAGTAACACCATGCCGCACGCCCTGCCTCCGCCTTTCTCCCGCCGCCAGATGCTGCGCCAATGCTGCGTGGGCTTCGGCAATCTCGCGCTGCTCGGGCTGCTGTCGTCGCTCGACCGCGCCGCCGCCGCGTCACCCGCGCACCCTCTCGCCGCGCATCCGCCGATGTTCCGCCCGCGGGCGAAGCGTGTGATTTTTCTCTTCATGCACGGCGGCCCGTCCCACGTGGACACCTTCGACTACAAACCCGCGCTGATCCGCGACCACGGAAAGCCGCTGCCTTTTGAAAAGCCGCGCATCCAGTTTGCCAAAACCTCGAACCTGCGGAAGTCGCCGTGGGAATTCCGTCCGCGCGGACAGTGCGGCGCGATGGTCAGCGATCTCTTCCCGCTCGTCGGCGCGCGCGCAGACGACCTGTGCATCATCAAGTCCATCCACGGCACTAATGAGGCCCACGGTGGCGCGCTGCTCAAACTGCACACCGGCTCCGATTCGCTTGTGCGCCCGAGCATGGGCTCGTGGATTTCCTACGGACTCGGCAGCGAAAACCAAAACCTGCCCAGCTTTCTGACGATCAACCCCACGTTCGGTCACGGCGGCGTGGGCAATTGGTCCAGCGCGTTCCTGCCGGCGGTGCATCAGGGTACGCCCATCGGCGGCGGGGACGTGCCGGTGGAAAAGGCGGCCATCAATTACCTGCACGACCCCAACGAGAACACCGCCCAACAGCGCGCCCAGCTCGATCTGCTCGGCGCGATGAACCGCGAGCATCTCGCCGGAGCCGGCCCCGATCCCGCGCTGGAAGCGCGCATCGAATCGTTCGAACTGGCCTTTCGCATGCAGACGGAAGCGCCGGAGGCGATGGACGTGAACAGCGAATCCGCCGCCACGAAAAAACTCTACGGCCTCGATGAGGCGCACACCGCATCGTTCGCGCGGCAGTGCCTGCTCGCCCGCCGTTTCAGCGAACGCGGCGTGCGCTTCGTGCAGGTCACCCATCCCTACTGGGACCAGCACGAAAACCTGACCAAAGACCACGCGCGCCACGCCGCCGAGGTGGACCGCCCGATCGCCGGCCTGCTCGCCGATTTGCAAGGCCGCGGCCTGCTCGACGAAACGCTTGTCATCTGGGGCGGCGAGTTTGGCCGCACGCCCACGCTGCAAGGCAAGGACGGGCGCGATCATCATCCGCACGCGTTCACCATGTGGATGGCCGGCGGCGGGGTGAAGGAGGGGAGCAGCTACGGCGTGACCGACGACTACGGCTGCTACTGCGTGGACGAGAAAGTCCACATCCACGACCTCCACGCCACGATCCTCGCGCTCCTCGGCCTCGACCACGAACGCCTCACCTATCGGCACGCCGGGCGCGACTTCCGGCTCACCGATGTGAGCGGGCGGGTGGTGCGGGAGATCTTTGCGTGAGACCAAAAGGATAAAAGAAGGATAAGGATAAAGGGACGGGGCATTTGTCACCCTACCACGAGAAAATCGGCCCCGGCACCGAGAGCTACGCCAACCTGCTCGCCCTCTGCGAGACGTGGCGCGTGCCAAAACACAACATCGCCTTCGATGTCGGCACCTTCCAAAGCGAACTGTTCACGCAGATCATGGAGGGCGGCTCGCTGCCCAATGGCGACTACGCCATGAAGGCGCTGTGGGGCGACGACCGCCCTTTCTTCCTCATCGGCGGCGAGCGCCACCTGTGGACGGTCGCGCCTACCGATCCCTACCTCGGGCGCAAGGCGCAGGGCTTCATCCGCCCGATCAACGTCATCCGCTGGTGCAAGCCGAGCGTGCAGGACAAGCTGAACTTCTTCATGCACGGCTACGGCGAAACCGACTGGCGCATCCTCCCCGCCGCCGATCAGGACTACCGCAAACAGGTCACCGCCTGGGACCGCCGCGAATTCACCGATGCGCGCGGCGCGCGGCAGACGGAATGGTGGTGCCCCCAGGGCCGTCCCGATCACTACTACTCCTGCGAGTTGGAGCAAATCGTCTGCGCCAGCGCCCGGGGGCTGCTCAGCGCCCCGCGCGAAGTCGGCCCGCTCTTCGAGCACGCCGCCGCCGTGACACATAGCTGAGAATCAGTCCGGTATGGGCGCACGGAGGCAAACGGGGGCTCTAACCGGCGATAAGTCGCCGATATTCTGCGATGTGCGGATCCTCACTCAATTTCTGACTGCCTTCGAGGTGCAACGCGAGTAGGAGCACCTTGCGTATATGCGTCCGGCCAGTGCCAGAAGCTTCGAAAAGTGGGTCACTGAAATCAATGCGGCGAGCGGGTGACAGACGCCCTTCAAAGCTCGCGGCCCGCAGATCTCGATGTTGAGCCGCGTCGCGTAAAAGCTGACGAGAAATGTCAAAGAGAGCCTGAACGCCGACGGTTTTTCGGATAAAGCCCTGGGGCGATGCGTCACGCCAAAGCGTGCGTGCCACCGCTGTGAAGTAGTTTTTGATCAATGCGTGGATGATCTCATCGTTGCACTCGCGGAAGAGTTCACGCAGCGGTGTTCGACTCGCTTCACGGGCGGGCTTGAGCACTGACCGGCTGTGGCCTTCGTAGCGGAGTTCGCCCGCCATCTCGTAAGCATCCGTTTTGGGATTGCTCGAAATGAGACGCACAGTTCCTTCGACGACCGTTGCCATCGACACTGCCCAATCTCCTGCGCGTCGAGCCTCAGCCAGCGACGTGGAAAAGTCATTTTCTGCAGGGACTACAATGTGGTCGTGGAATGGAGAGTCCTCTTCGGCATTGAGTTTGCGGGTTAGAAAGACGGCAAATTTCTCCGGCGTCCATTTCTTCGGCTCCTCTTCCTCCACATTGTAGCCAAACAACTCGTAAGTTTGGCTCTTGCTGACCGGCCGTTGATTCGCGTTGATCGTGGCAAAGAGGCGCGCTTGGTATGGCTTAGGAAGATCGAAGTAGACGGCGCACACGAGCGGCATGTCGAGACGCGCCATATTCAAGATGAAATTAAACCCAAACAACCGATGTTGTCCGTCGATGATTGCGGCCAGTTTTTGCGGCGTGGGTATGATCAAGTGCCCGGTCCCGGTGCCATTGGCCGTAACGAATTCCCAACGGATTTTGTCATCATCCTCCACCAGGCCATCTTCGGCTCGGTAATTGGCAGCAAGAATGATCGTGTTCGGAAATGAAGCCGAGCCGGTGTCAATAAAGCGCCCAATTTCCTTTAGCCGCGGCTTTGCGAGTTCGCGTTGCGAACCGGTCAGCTCATAGGTTCCATCAGGCTTTGGAGTGGCCGTTAAGCGATCGCTGTATGCGGCATCAAGCAACACGCGCGCCGGCAATGAAACTACAACGAATTCCCCGAACGGTTGCCGGACCAGTATTCCGGGAGCATTGAGTGGATACATCGTCTTACTGTTGCCAGCCAGTGGTATCGCCTTCTAGTTCCGTGTTCGGATCTGGTGTGGGAGCGTTTGGATCAATGTCTTTGAAACAGTCCTTCTCTCCGTTGGCTATCCACCAAAAGAACACGCTTAACACAGCACCAATCCCAGCAAAAATCAGACGTGTCAGGGGTTGTGTCGTGGTAGCGAGGAAAAAGATTCCGACGAACAGCGCCCCGGAAAGCAAACCGAAAGATCGCAAGTATGGTTGCCGCTCGTGCGTCAATTCAATCAAAGCGGCAGCGGCGACCGCAGGAAAGTAGGTATAGAGTGAAGCAGCGATATTGAACATATCCCATTGCTCCATCAGCTTGCATTGGTAAAGCGCGTTCCAGATCCCGAGCCCACCACAAACTAAAACAGCGAGGAGAAGATGAGCGTAAAACGTGACCGACCTGACGGGGGCACATAAACGCCGCCGGGTGTCCCGGAATAGCAAATCAATTGATGCGGTTAGGTCTTGGCTCATAAAATTGGGTTTGGCGAAACAGCCAATTCATCCTCAAATCGCGCTAACCTCTCGCAGCAAATCCTCGTGAGTTCGTTTCGGCGGTTCCACGGGGCGCTCGCGGTAGTTCTGCCGCTCCTGTTTCACTTGCGCCACCACGGCAGGCGACGCGCCGAGGGCGCGGAGGATGGCGGTGAGGTGGGCGCAGAACTCGTCGGGTGAAATCCAGTCTTCGATATATGCGCGATACGGATCATCGCATTTGGAACTCTCCGGGGTGTTTAACGTCAGGATGTGCTTACCGCTAACGAAGACATGACAGCCATCCGCTTCCCAATTTTCAAAGATCACGCGCTCCTCACTCCACGGGATAGTCGATTCTGGGGCGGGCATAGTTGGTCAGCTTCCTGGTTGCCAGCAGCGGATGCGTTCGGGCTCGCGGCCGGGGAGTTTTACGAAGGCGATGCCGGGGGTGAGGTAGGTGTCAGTGAATTCGCTGGCTTGGAGTTTGCGGCCGAAGACGCCTTGGAGAGAGCCGAGACCCTTTTGGCTCTGCGCACAGGCGAAGGCGATGACGGCTCCGAGCTGGGTGGTGAAGTCGTCGGTCTGCCCCTCGAAGTCGCTCGGGTCTTGGGAGAGGAGCATGACGACGGAACCTTTGGAGCGGCCTTGGCGGACGAGGTCGACGAGGGATTCCGAGCGGCGTTCCTTGAGCACCTTGCGGGCTTCGTCGAGGACTAGGAGGTGGCGGAAGCTGCGAAAGCCACCGGCCACCGGCGAGTCGGGCTGGTCAAGGAGGAAGGCGCTGACAGCATCGAGCAGGACGAGGGTGACGAGGCGCTTCAATTCCTCGGGCAGGCCCTTGAGGCTCACGACCCAGGACTGGCTGAAGAACTGCGCGGGCTGGAGCTTGGCGTCGAAGCAACGCAGGTGGGTCAGTTCGTTGAGGCGGCTGACGATGCTGTCGTTTTCCTTTCCGGCGGCGCGAAGTTCGTGCTCGTAGGTTTCGCGGACTGTTTCGAGATTGCGGTCGTCGCCGTCGGTGATAACGCGCTCGATGGCGGTGCGGAGCAGATCTTTTTGCAGGTCGCCGGGAGACTTACAGCAAAGCACGAGCGTGTCGCGCAGGCGCATTGCGGCGCGGGCGATTTTCATCGGTGCGGCGTCGGCGCGGGGGAGAAAATCGAGCGGTACCGGATCGGTGCCCGCTTCCATCGCGCCGACGTTTGAGAGTCCCGCGAAAGGGCCGATGGGACGACCGTCGGCGACGAACTCACCTTTCGGGTCAATGAAGAGAAACGGGATGCCCGCCTGGCTCGCCAGCTCCAGCGCGATTTGCACGCCGGTCGTGGTCTTGCCTTTGCCGATCGCACCCATGAGCGCGATGTGCGGCGGGATGCCCGGCGCGTTCAGGACAAAGTCCACCGGCTTGTCGCCGGGATGGGTGCGGCTAACCGAGCCGACCTTCAGCCGGATCTCGCCGGTGACGCCACTCGCTGGCATCCCGCCCACTTCCACGGTTGCACCTGTTTCCGGGAGCCACTCGGCCAGGCGTTGCACGAGCTTGATCTCATTGGCACCGCAGCGGTCCAGCTCTTCGCGGACGAGTCCGTAGCCGCGCGCCCAGTGTGCTTCGGTGAGCGCGCGCAGGTCATCGACAGTCGCATCAACTCCGAACTGGCCATCGAGAATCAGCGCGCACAGCCACAGGTCATCATCAGCACCAAAGAGATTTTCGCCGGGAATGGCCCGGGAGTGAAACTTCGTGTCGCGAGGCAGCGGGTCCGGGCGCGAAGGCTCGGCAAGGGATCGGCCGATAAGGAGGCGCGCGGCTTCGTATCGGTAGGCGAGGCCGTACGCCGTGCGCAGCTTGTCCTCGAAGGCGGCGGATTCCTCCGTGGCTTTGAACTGCGCTTTCCAGACCTGTTCCTTGAATTCGAGATTCATAAATCAGCGCCCAAAGTAGGAGTCCGGCTGCACCACCGAGCCGGTGGCGCGGCCTTGGAATTCGACGAGGAAGGTCTGAGAAGTGGCGCTTTTGATCGTCTCCGCCAGCACGGGCGTCACCTCCTCGTCGTGCGTCAGGATGATGACCTGATCGAGGTCCACGTTCTTCAACGCCTGGAGCGTGCGCGGTCGGTATTCTGAATCGGCATTACCCAGCGGTGTGTCGATGACCAGCGGGATGCGCCGCCTCGTGATCTCCGCGAGCGCGAGCGAAAACGCAATGCCGAAGGAGCGTTTCTCAAACCCGCTCAGCATTTCCAGCAAGGCGTGATCGCCGCCGTCCATCTCGATCTCCGGGGCACCGCCAGCGGGGAGGCGGATTTTTCCATTGCGAAAGCGGCGGTCGGCAATCGCGACGAAATGCTTGGTGACGTATTCCTCCAGCCGCATCGTCGTGGTCGGCTTGAGGCGCTCCTGAAGTTCCTCCAGGGCCCGGCTGACCCGCTCGGCTACGGCGATGCGCTTTTGCTCCGGCCCGAGCCGCGCCAGCTCTTCCTGGATGCGACCGATTTCCTCATTTAGAGTGTGCAGGTCGGACTTTAGCTTTTTGATCTCGTTTTCAAGTCCTCCTAGCTTTCGGCTGATTTCCTGGTTCAACGTGTTCAGCGCATCCAGCCGTTCGCGAATGTCTTTCGTAGCCTGCGGAACATTGTTGAGCCGCTCGGTCTTGGCCTTGGCGTCATCCAGCGCCTCGCGCGCCTCACGGAGGCGGCGTGCGGCGTCCTTGGCTTCGGCAGAACCAACTGCCTGCACACGTGAAAGGTGGAGCAGCGTTTTCGTACGTGCGTCGCCCTTCACATGGCCGAGCAGATACTCCTTTGCGCAGTCGGTCAGCTGGGGATTATAGATACGTTCGAGAGCATCGAGAAACCGCTCCCGCACCTTCCGCCGGACGTGTTCCGCCAAATTCCCCAGCAACGGATCGGACTCCGGTGGCTCCGGCATAGCGACGGCGATCACCTTGTCCTTGTTATCGACGGTTCCGCGCTTCAATCCTTCCCACGATTCCAGCGCCGCTTCCGACTTGAGCCGGTTCGCGATCAGCGGTGCCACCCGGCTCATCGCAAGCGAAATGCCTAAAGATCGGACGGCACCTGTTAGGGCTTTCTCCGCGTCCGTCTGCTTCCTTTCCGCATCGAGGTATTCAGCCTGAACCTTCGCAGCGTCGATCCCAGCTCCGTCCAGACACGCTGTCCTTCCGAAGTCTATTTTGCGGCGTTGGTCCGCTCGAAACCGTGATGCGCCCGATGCCATGCGAGGCATCTCCGTGAAGGAAGATAGGTTGCATTCACCGGCGGCATGATTGGCGCGTGTTCGAGCTCACGCAGCAGGTAGCTCGCTGGTCCGGCTTCCTCAAACCGTTCATGCGAGACCAGCACGCGATAATCATCATCGATAGACCATAGACCTTGGTCGAAAAGCCAGTGGGCGTTCTTACATAGGGCGATGCCGTTTGCCGGGTCGTTGTTCCGGCTGTCGGCGAACTTATGGATGTGAGCCGCATCGACTATGGAACCCGAGCCAACAGTGATTAGCCGGTAACGAGTAAGTGCGCAGGTATAGTCGTAAGCGGGAACGACCGTCAGGCGGAAACGGGCTTCGCGGCCCTGCTGGACAGCCTCGTCGGTGTTGAAGTCGGGCAACTGCTCACGCACCATGTTCTGCGGAGGTATGTCGAGATCGAGCAGGCTGCCAAGTGCCATTTGCTCCTGCGGCCGAAAGTAAGTCGTGACAAGTAGCAGACGCGCTTGGCGACGAAACTGCGGTTCCTGCAAGCACGTGAGAAAGCCGGCATCGAACCGAACTTGTGTCGTGAGTTTCTTGTCCACGGCGGGTTCACCGGACTTATCGAGCGGCTGCCAGAAACCTTCTCTTTTGAGATGGTAGAGGGGCATTCTTACTTCTGGTCGCTGTGATCGGCGGGCGGCGACGACCGTCCAGTAACCCGCGAAGCGAAATGCGAGTTCTCCGGTGAGCGGTAGGATCGCGTTTCCGAGCGCGCCTAACTCGGCGAGCTCACAGATGACGAGGAGCAGGAGCGGCTTATGCGGAGCCGGATCACCGCTCGCTTTGTCCACCGCGAGCTTGGCGATCTTACCCAGCCAAAAAGCGCGCTCGTCAGATGCAGCCATCCCTTTCACCCCAGTGCCAAATAGGACAAGAGATCATGCGAGAACCAATTTACGCTGCGGATGAACTAAGAACCCGCTCTTGGATTGCCGCAATCTTTGCAAGCTCGCGATACGAGTTTTCTGCCTGATCCACGGCCCACTGCTCGCGGACCAAACGCACTTCGAGCGGGGAGATGAGTTCCATGCCGGTTTCGTTTTGGATGGCGAGCAGTTCTTCGAGCAGCGTGCGGCGCGCATCAAAAGTCAGCGGGCCGAGGCCGGGTAGCCCGTTCCGGCGGACTTTGCTGCGGCACTCGGGGTCTTCGGAGACGGCTTTGAGGCGATTGCGGAAGTCCGCAAGCGGCAGGAGGTCTTCGTGCCCGGCGGCGATGAGCGACTCGATGGAGCTGTCCTTTTCCACGACGGTGCAGGTCCAGCAGCCGAAGCGGGCGGAATTGCTGCCGCAGGAGGGCGCGTCATCGTTGCTCACGACGAAGGGACACTCGCCGCCCAACGCGTTTTTGTAGAGGGTTCTGACGTCGCGGTAGGTGCCGCCCCACGGCGGGCGGTTGTTCGTGAGCGCGCACCAGACCTCGCCGGTCGTGAGGTTTTTGATGGGCGAGAAAATCCAGACTCCTTTGTGATCGGAATGGGGCGAGAGCCGGCCACCGGCGGCGTCGCTATGCCGGGCGATGCTGGCGGAGCGCGTGGAGGATTCGCTGCTGCGCACTCCAAGGAGCAAGATGGCTTCGCCGCTTTTGCTCACCTGCTCGCGAATAAAGCGGGAGGTTGGGCGAATTTTCATGCGATCTGTGCACCAGCGGAAACTCCGGTTGGGTGCCGGGTAGCCTTTGCCCAGCAGGTTCACCCAAAACGATTCCTCGGGGAGCGGGTGTGTCCGCACGACCTCGACCGGGATGCGCAGGGCGTCGATGTTGTCGCGCAGTTGGGTGAGCATTTTGTCCACAAAAGTCTGGAAAACGGGGGACTCGACGAGGGTGTCGTTGCTCACGATGAAGACGCGGCGGCTGCGCTCGTCTGGTGCAACGGTGAGCAGGCACTCGACGACGAGGTGGAGGAGAAGCGTGGAGTCCTTGCCACCGGAAAAGCCCACAATCCACGGTGAGTCGTGCGGCTGGAGGTATTCGGCGCGCAGCTCGCGGCGGATTGCCTTCAGTTTGAGGAGCAGTTCATCAATATCGACATCGACCATCAACCGCATTGTAGGGACGGTTCGTGGGGAGGCAATGCTGCCGTTTTAATGCCGGCTACGGACGGGGTTTTATTCCGCGTTGCGCCGTTGGCGCTTTCACGCGCCAGGCCAGGGCAGCGCGGCAGCCCTGAGCCAAACTTACGTCTGCTGCCCGAGCGGATGGACGGCCACGCCGGCGGCCCAGGTTGCGCGGCAGAGCGGTTCGTCGAGCGTCGCCAGCTTCAGGCCGTGGCGCGCGGCGAGGGTCACAAAATGCGCATCGGTGACGTGGTGACGGCCGGCGAGCGCGGGCAGCGCCGCGGCCGTGGTGTCGTCGGCGAGAAACTGATGGGCGGGCAGGGCGAGAATATCCGCCAGCGCCTGCCGGGCGTCCGCGAAGCTGGCCCCGTAGGCCGGGCTCATGCTGACGCGCAGAAAGCCCATCTGGCCGGCCGGGCAGGTGGCGAAGCGGGCGAGACTTTGCAGCCAGCGGTTCGCCTCGCGGTGGCGGGCGTGCGATTGCCACGCGCAGGCGGCCAGCAGGTTCACATCCAGCAGATGGCTCATTCCTCTTCGTCGAGGATGGCCTTGATCCGCTCGGCGGTCATGGGCGGCGCACCCGGCGGGGCGACCAGCACGGCGCGTCCGAACTCGCCACGAATCAAATTGGCATGACCGGCCGCGTCGCCCGGCCCAATGGTTTCCAGTGAGGCGACCACCTTCACTTTGCCACCCCGCATTTCCTCCGGCACCGGCAGATGCAGGCAACCCTCGCTGTCGGGTTCGAGAATGGCGGTGATGGTGCTCATGCGCGGAGAGTATCGAATAACCGTGAAACAGGCAAACGCCTAGCGCTGGCAGGCTCAATCATGCCGCGTCCCTGATTTGCCGCTTGCGCGCGGCCCAGGCGCGGGCCAGTTCGCCGGGCGGCTCCAGCAGGGCCAGGGGTGGCGCGTCGGCCGCGCGGTCGCGTTGCCGGCGGCGCAGGCGGAAGGCGGCTTCGGCGGCGGTTAAACGGTCCCGCAGGGACTCCTCCCACTCCCGTTCCATGTCGCGCTCGTCGATCGTGGGTGCGGACGGGTCGAAATTCCGCACGGCCTTGGCCAGCAGCTTGGCGAGATCCACTTCCTCCACTTCCTGCTCGATTAGCTGGCCGTCGAGGCCGAGTTGCGCGCTGTCCAGCTTTGCGCCGAAGTCGGCGTCCATCAGCTCGTCGATCGTGTTCTGCGTGGTGAAGGTGTAAATGGTCACGTCCTCGCGGGAATTGAGCCGCCAAACGCGGTGGATGAATTGCTCGTTTTCGTCCAGCGCCCAGCTTTTCGAGGGCAAAAAGAGATGCTTCGCGCACTCGAAGCTGTGCCCCTTGCCCATCGCCTTCAGCCCGGCCACGATTACCGAGTATGCGCCGCCCTTGTAATGCGCGGCCAGCACGCCGCGCCGCTTCGCGCTCACGCTGCCATCGAGCAGCACGCTGGAAACGCCGGCGTCCGCCAGTCGCGCGTGCAGTGCGCTGTTGAACGGCTCGAACGGCGAGCCGATAATCACCTGCTCGCCGCCCGCGATGACCTCCGCCACCTGCGCGCAGATCGCCGCCATCTTCGGGTTGAAGTCCGTCCACGATTTCTTCGGCAGGCCCGCGGACGGCGCAAAGCGCGAATTGCTCGTCACGGTCTGCGCCAGCGTCGGGGCGTGCGGGCAGAGCGCGGCCATGCGCAGCGTGGTGAGCTGCATCCCGATCTGCACGCGCCGCTCCACCGGCTTCGTCGGCGTGGCCCGCGCGGCAAGCGGCGGATTTTCCAGGTGGAAGCGATAGACCTCCTGCTGCGTGCGGCCGGGCGGAATGTGGATGGGCTTCACGATCTTCTTCACGATCGGCAGCCCGCAATCGTCCTTGCGCCGCCGCAGGATGACCGGCGCCGTGATCTTCCAGAACCGATGCACGTTGCAGAGCCGCGCCGTGCGCTTCTCGATCTTGATGCGCCGCGCTTTGCCATGCTTGAAGTAGTGCGCCCGCTCGGCCTCTTCCTCCCGCGTGAGAAATTCGTCGTGCTGGAGATAGTGATTGGCAAACTGCTCGCGGGCCTCCGCGTTGCCCTCGTAGGGGAAGCGCGCGGTCGGGCCGGGCTGGTTGCCGCACACCCATTTCATCAGCCAGAAGGCGCTGTCCACGCGGTTCTTGATCGGCGTGCCGGTGAAGACGTAGCGGTAGCGCGGATTGAGCATCCGCACGCCGTTGCCGAGATGCGAGTCGTCGGCCTGCATGATCGTCCCCTCGTCCACGAGCACCATGTCGAAGGTGTCAGCCTGCGCCAGCATCCGGGCCAGCGTCGGTTTCCACACGCAGCGGATGCCATTGCGTTCCGCGCCGATGCCTTTGAACCATTCATTCGCGTCCAGATGCTTCTCCCCGCGCAGCCGCGCCGCCACATGCGCGGGCACAAGCTGCTCGATGTCGTAGAGCCGCGCCCGCATCCGCGCATCACGGCTCCGGGCCAGCCCGTCCTCCTGCATTTCCGCCGGCCACTCGTCGGCGTTGTTGTAGCCGAGATTGTGGAAGCTGGTGATGAAGAAGCGCGGCGGCGCGACGTCCGGGTGCGGGCGGTAAAGTCCCATCGGCCCAAGCTGCTCAATGCGCTCCAGCGTGGTCAGATGAACGTGGAAAAACTCCGCCGCGCTTTCCTTGTGCTGCTGGTGCAGATCGTCCGGCGCGACGAGCAGGATGCGCCGCGCACGTTTGATCAGCGCGAGCGCGATGCCCGCGATGGATTTTCCCAGCCCCTGCTCCCAGCCGCAAATCGCGCCATCGAGAATTGCGAGCCGGGGAAGGTCTTCGAGTTGGAAGTCGGGGACCTTCAGCATGGTGATGGAATGGGTTGATTGTTGGTTTGGTGAAGCCGACCCGTTTTCCAGAAGATAATTGCATGATGCGTAACGGAAACCTATTCTGCGAATCATCGGGCTAAGTGCTTCAAGCTCCATGAGATCGAAAACCAGCCGGAAATTACCACTTCATTGAATACCCTATGTTTGCCGCCCGCAGAGTCGTAACTTGCGTTGCAATGCTCGCAGTCGCTTCCGCGCTTCCAATTCGCGCGGCCACATTGATATTGCAGAATGGCGTCAACGGGTATGATGGCACGGAAGATACAGTGTTGGATAGCTATGAGCCAGCGACTAACTATGGAGGCTTTCTTGCTTTGTGGCTAGGAGCCGCCCGAAATCCTGAGATCATGCGTGATCTAATTCGCTTCGATGTTGGAGCGTTGTCTGGCGCATACACGCAAATCGACAGTATTACTCTTCGACTCTATGCAACGGGCGTTGTTGGTTCGGGAACGGCACAACTACATGCGGTTAGCGAAGCGAATGGTGATTGGGTTGAGGGCTCTGCCTTCGCAACGCAGCAGAACGGCACAAGCGTCTGGATGGGTAAGAACTCACCAAACTCTGATTGGACTGGTGGAAGAGGGCTTGGCGAAGCGGGATCAGGTTACGGCCCTGCATTGGCGACGCAGGAATTTTCCTCTACTTCCCTAGGGCAGTTTGATCTAGCTATCACTGATCCGACTATCGCCACAACCATAATTGATAGCTTTCTTTTAGGGGCGAATGAGGGATTTCTTTTGCGAACAGCAATAGAAAATCCGAACTCACCTGCCTACATAAACTTTTCCAGTTCGGATAGTGGCCAGACGGACCATAATCCTACGCTAATTGTAATTTACACCCCAACGCCGGAGCCATCCGCGTCCGTGCTCGCTATCATAGGTGCAGCGGTCATTGCAGGCGTGCGAAGAAGAACCACTATTTGCTACGAGAGGCAGGCGACGTCTGACCCCGTCCTACTCTCCAGCTAACACTTGCAGCACCACAGCAGCCTCGGCGTTAGACGTGGGGGCGGCGTGAGGATAGTAGCCAAGGGACACGAGTCATGCCGTAAGTTTCTTGTTCCAGAATGTGAAACTCACCTTCAGACCCACTCCGGCGCGCGGAGCTGCCGCTGATACTCCGCGAATTCCTCCGGGTGAACCTGCGCGATGTCGGGCACGTTGGGGATGTGGAAGCACTCCACGAGTTCCGCGAGCCGATGGAAATGCTGCTCCGGCCGCTCCGCCTGCTGGTCGCGGCCGAGATCGTATTGCGTGAAGGCGTGCCACTCGCCGGCGTCGTCACGGATGCGCAGAAGGATCTCCTGGCCGGTGACGACGCGATCGTCTGGAAAGGAGTGACGTAGGCCGAAAGCGTGCTCTTTGCCGTGAGCCGGATATTCCATCCGTCGCGCGCCGCATATTCCGCGTCGCTCTGCCGCTTCCATTCGTCGGCCACGGCCTCGAAGGCGCTACCCATGCCCGGCCAGCAATCGTGCGCGCGTTTCACCGTCTCGCCCGCGATCAGCTTGTCGTGATTGTCGGCGGCGAACTGCAGCACGCGGCGGATGGTGTCGGGCATGGCGTCCGGTGCCGTCACTTCCAGCGGCACGCTCCCGTGATGGCCCGCCGCGAAATACACCACGGCAATGTGCATTTTCTGGAGCACGCCGTGGAAGAAATTCGCCACCGTGAGTTTCATCGAGGTCTTGCATCACAGCGGATGCGTTTCGAGCAGCCGCGCGCATCCGGTCTCGCCCGCCGCGGTGGCCGGTGAACACGGCCTGAAAAGTTTCCCACAGTGGGAAACTTTCGATCAGGGCGAGCATGCGAGGCTCGCCACCGCGCTGGCCTTTGCTATCCTCACCTGAGCTGCCCATGAGCAAACTCCCAAAGAAATCAGTGGCACGTCAAAATGACATCCGCATCATCGCTGTTGACGCCCTGCCCGAACCCCTCTCCGCACAAGAGCGCAAGGCTCTCGCCCGCTGCGAGCAGATTATCGACGCAGCCGTCGCGAAGGTCACGAGCGGGTTCAGGGAAATGGCCGAGGCGTTCTATGAAATCCGGGAGCACCGCCTCTACCGCGAGACGAGCCGCTCCTTCGCTGCGTATTTCCGCGAGCGCCTAGCCTACGGGCGCAGTCACGCGAACCGCATCGCCGACGCCGGCGGGATGATCCACGATTTGTCCCCTCGAGGGGACATTTTGGAGGTCATGACGACGGAAGCGCATTTTCGCCCGCTGGCCTCGCTCAATGTGGATGAACGCCAGGAGGTGATCGACCTCGCCGCGACGTGGAGAACCTGGCACCCGGAGCCCACGGTCGAGCCGGCGCTGCTCCGTTCCGCCAAAGTTTTTCTCCATCCGCCCGAAGGGCCGGGTGAGCCCGACGACGAGAGAAAGCAGCTCGTCGGTCGATTCTCGGAAATCGTCGACGAAGTTGAAAGGGATCTGCCAGCCGGAACGGCGAAGGAAATTCGAAAGCTTTTTGACCGGATCAAAAAGAAGTCCGCCGTACTGGCCGGTCCCCGCAGCAGCACGGGCATCCGCTGGACGGAGGCGACGTGGAATCCGCTGCAAGGCTGCGCCCGGGTGTCCACGGGCTGTGACCGTTGCTACGCAGCCAAGCTGATCGCGACCCGCATGGCCGACATGTATCCGGGGCTGGCCAAAGTGAAAACAGCGAAGGACGGAACGAAATCCTATTTCTTCGCCAACAAAATCGTGCTCCTGCCGAAGGATCTGGGCCAGCCGCTGCAGGACCGCGTGCCCAAACGCTTTTTCGTCAACAGCATGTCGGATTTGTTTCACAACCAAGTGCCCGATGACTTCATCAAGGCCGTTTTTGAGGTGATGAAGAAGGCGCACTGGCATCATTTCCAGGTGCTAACAAAGCGCCCGAAGCGCATGACGGAATTCACGACGAAGTATTTTACGAAAGAGACGCCACCGCCGAATATCTGGCTGGGAACTTCGACGGAAAATCAGGAGGCGTTCGACGAGCGGATCGGGTGGCTGCGCAAGACCCGTGCGGCCGTGCGCTGGTTGAGTTGCGAACCGTTGGTCGGCCCTATCCGTTTCGATTCCGCCGAGGGCATCGATTGGGTCGTCGTGGGCGGCGAGAGCGATTCGCACCGGTGCATGGAAAAGCAATGGGCCACCGATCTCCGGGATCAGTGCCGCAAAAGGACATCGCGTTTTTCTTCAAACAGTGGGGTTCCTTCGATGAGCAGGGCGACGGGCCGAAAAAGGAAAAGCACGACGCTCTGACTCCACCGACGCTCGATGGCGAAATCCACAACGCGTTTCCGGTGGAGTTGATTTGATCGGAGCAACCACTCGCCCGAAGCTGCTTAACGAAGCACTACTTTCACCCAAAGCAGCGCGCCTTCATATAAACCCCGCAAATGCGCCAGGAAGCCCACCATCGTGTTTATGCCGCAACCCTCGCTTCATCCTCATGGGTTGCCGCACGATGAATATTCATGGCGCTGAGATCTTCCGGGGAAATCAAGCTGTCCGATACGAGGAGATCAATGCCAAGTATTCCAGTAGATCGATTGGTCACGAAAATAGCGTTATTCAAGTCCTTCTCCAGCAAGTGGAGCAGGTTTTCGGCATAGTTCGCGCGGCTGATCCGCCCGAAGATTTCGAAGCTCTGCTGTTCGCCGGAAGCGCCAACGTCGTCGTAGTCGCCCACGATCTGGTCGATGCCCTTGAAGTACTGAACGTCCTCCGCGGTGTGGATGTCCTTGAGCATGTTGCCCAGGACGATCTCCCGAAGGTTGTTTTTGTACGCCGCGAGCTGCCAGACGTTTTTGCTGAACTTACGCGTGGAGATGCGGAAGAACGTGGTTTCGAAGAAGTCGCCACGATAGAACGCGATGTCCGCCGAATCGTTGTAATTCAAGCAGACAGCCTCGGCCTGGTCGGGCTCCATTTCCTCGATCATCTTCAGGATTTCCGACCCCTGGTAGGGCAGGTCCTGAACCTTGAGATCGACGAAGGGCTGGATCCGGCGCTGGACACCGCTTTCACGGATCCGGCGCTTGATCAGGCCATTGCCGATCGTGGAGGCGTTCTTCACGTGTTCGCCGTTTTCCGCATCCACGAGCGCCTTGATGAAGCTCTGGTCGAGCAACTCGGGCGCCATCGTTTCAACGTCACCGTCAGTGATGGTAGGTTTCATGATGGGTGTGGATTAAGCGGGAACTGCGTTGCGTTGGAAGCAGGTCTGGACTTGGAGGACCAACACCTTGCCGTCGCCATCGGGAGTGACCCCGCTGTTGAACGGCCGGACGTCGATCGGACCATTGCCCTTTGAGACCCGCGCGATGACTGCGGCACCGACTGCGCCGGCCCCGTTGGTTCCGGCCGCGATCTTCACGTTACCGGCAGTGCTGGTATCGGAGATGAGGTAGGAGCCGTGGAGGTAATCGTCGCTTGCGGTGAAGTAAGCAGTCTGAAGTTCGTAATCGTCGAGGCATGAGATCCCCGACAACAGGCCGGACGAGGTGACCAACGAGTCGGTATAGTCGTAGCGGCTGAAGTGCGGGATCGCCAACGGTTGCGTTGACGGATTCCAGCCTTTCACCCACTCATCAACACCGTCGGTGGAATTCCACTCGAGGTGCATGATTTGACCCGACATGATGGTTTCCCCCGCCTTCCAGCGAGCGACCGTGTTCCGCTTCGACGTTCCATTGGGATCGTCTCCGCGAAGTACGGCAAGCAGCGCTTTAGCGCGCTGCAGTGTGACCTCGGGGACTTGGCTGGTGGTCAACTTGGGCAGCCCCGGTGCGGCCAGGTAGCGATCCTGAAGGGTCCAAAGGGGGGGCGATAACCGGCGAGGAAAAGGGATGATCGCGGCGCGCATACTTGCGGCGTACGACGGCTGCCCAAAAGCGAAGGAGCCCATGGCCGCGGAGGCCCCACGGTGCTCGGCGGACCCATCGCCTCCGCGTGCGGGACATCTGCCCGTCGTAGAGGAAGTCATTGTCCCGGAGTCGGTCCGAGCCAGCCCCGCGGCGTGGCAGTGCATCGGCGAGGAGGTCACCGACCTGCTCGGCTACGAACCGGCGCAGTTCTTTAAGCGCCGCATCGCTTACAGTGGAATTCTCCTCCGAGTGCATGAGATGAACCGCGCCAGCACACTGAGTTCGGCGGTGGAAACTGATCCACTGGAAAGTTTCTCACGGTGAGAAACTTTGCTCCTCCGCCACCTGTTGGATAAACTTGAGAAGCGCCTTGGGTCACCTCGGATATCCTCGGCCAAGACATGGGGCGCGTACTGCCACCGTTATGGGCAGGTTGATTCGGTGCGGGGTGCCGGGGGAGAGAACCGCCGCCTTGGGGCGGGGCCTTTTCACGATATTGGCGACACAACAATTCTCGGCTACGGCAGCCGAACCGGGGCGCAACGCACTGACCCCTCACGAGCCCCGCGTTCGACTCACGCAGCGTGAGCCGAGCTGAAAATAACGGTCCAGCGGCAGGAATCCACCGAACAGAAAGTTTCTCACTGTGAGAAACTTTCCCCGAATGCCGACGTGAGCCGTGTTCTTACCGCCCAGGCCGCCTCGCCAATGAAGACTGTGGCGGAATCGGCGACGCGGACGGCGGTCGCGGAGACAATGCAGGACGCGGCAACACCGTTTCCTGCCCTCCCCGCCTTGGCATCAGGGTGCTCACCGGCGGTGGGACGTTTCCCTTTCCAGTCGCGGTCTTCGGCCTCAACGCGGCAAGCAAGCTCCCCACCGCCGATTGAAGGGTCTCAAGGTGATCGGCAAGTTGTTTGAGTTCCTCCTCCGAAAGCTCCGCTCGAATCTGTTGCTGTGAATATAATCGGCTTGTCTCGGCCATAAATTCGATTCGCCGGCAAAGCACTTTGACGGTGCATACAGACGAACCACGTTTCGTCGGCTGTGAATTCTTTTCTGATTCTGTCGGCAATACCGCTGTCGATTCGCTCCGGATTATCCCGGACATCCGATACAGTTCCGTCAACTTCAGATTCCGAGGGACGGCTGCTGGGTCCGGATACCTATCGGCCAACTCAAGATACCGGTAGCTGGTCGCCCGGGAGATTCCCGGCAATTTCTCTTTAAGAAAATTGACCCACGAACGGTCTTGCTTGCATCGGCCTTTCAATATTTGAAGCGCGTAGCCCGTCGTTAGGACTTGGACAACACAACTACGAGCCGTGTCGCAATAGTATCGGCGAATCTGTTCGATGTAACCGTGCCCTTCATTTGCCGCCTCGGACAATTCGTCGTCCGAGGCAGCCTGCCATTTTTCTTGCTTAGATGCGAGCTTTGTCAGTTCCCCGTCGAAATCGTAAGGTTTTTCCATTGGATTAGTGTTAGTTTGAGATTTCAAGGTTTTCCTTCACCTGGCTTATCACCGTTGCCTCGCTGCTGCTGAAAACGCTCCCAAATCTCTCTCCAAGCCTTTCCTTTTAGAATGTTATAAACTCGGGTCAGACTTATGCGAAACTCGAGCGCAAGGTCGTTCGCAGATTCGCCTGCGGCCCTTCGGGTATGAATTTGCCAGACTTGGTCTGGCGAAAGTACGGCGAGTTTATGCGCTTCTCCACGCTGTGCCGAAGGCTTGAAAACCAGTTGATCCAACGATATGATTGCCGAATCGTCGTCCGGAACATCCCTCCGCGCGAGCCCTAGAATTAGCTGCTGTACGTGGCTAGGTTCGCACCCGAATTTTCGAGCTAGAGCCGCCTTGAGCGCTCTGACATTTGGGTTGGCCTTGAACGTGGCACGGATTGTTTGAACGTCGCGTTCCGACAACGAGTTGGGGCGATGGCTGGCGAAGTTCTTCTCCCGCGCGATTTGAGGTTCGATCTCAGGCCACGACTCGCCGCAAAGAACCTTCTGCACGGAGATTATACTGACTTTCAACCTCGTTGCCCATTCCCTGATGTAGCGCGGTCGATCCTCACTCTCCCAATAGCCTTTCAACATTAAGGCGGCATTGTCTGGGCCGATTTTCCCGTTCTTCTTCGGTGCCGGCGGTTGTGCATCGGGTGGAATTTGCGCGACGGTCGGGAGGCATTGCGGCGGCGACGCTTCGAGACTTCGCCAACTCTCACGGCGGGTCATTTGTTTCAGGGCAGGGACAGTCAAATTCAGTAAGATACCGATTGCTTCGAGCAGGGAGTGGTGGGCCGAAATTTCTGACGTGAACCACAGATGGGGATTTTTGTGCAACCATTTGGCAACTGCCATGACCGCGTTTGTGGTCTTCGCATAGGGATTGCGTTGGCCGTGCACTTGCGGGCGGAGTCCGCCCTTTCCCGCCTGGGGATCGATCAGTCCGCGCTGTACGGCCTCGGTGTGATTTTCCTTCGGCGTGCCGCTGCGGACATGAGCCGAGTTACAGCAGCACTTGCGATCGCATCCGTGGATCACATACTCGCCAGGAGACGGCAGCCGACCGGAGTGCAGGAGATACGCCCAGACGTGACCTCCTTTCATTATACCGCAAAATTTTACCGTATTGTATTCATTGATGATGTCCCCATCCTCGGTAATCAAGCGCTTGGGAACCCGACACGGCCCGGACACGGGCTTGCCGGGAGGCGCAGGTATTTCTATGGTGTTCCGTCGGAGCGCGTTTTCAAGCTCCGCTCGCCAATCAGGACTTGATGAATCGAAGTTCATTGCGCGCTCCCTTCCGCAGTTTTCGTGTCGTGTTCGCAGGACGGTGACTTCGCGGGCCCGCCAACGGGCGATGTCGATGGGGGCGAAACTTTTTCAGGACCGTGATCGCGTGGGCGTCGGCGCTTTGCTGCGCCGCGCAGAGCTGATCGCAACTCGCCGCTTGCGATCATTCGTTCTAGGCGTTCGACTGCATCCAAGGGATAAAGTTTCCGCGAATATAGGTATGCGGGCGTCAGGAGGCCCGCCTGTTCAAGTCGCCACAGGAACGTGCGACTGACATCCCAAGTCTCGATGAGGCGGTTGGGCGCGATGTATTTTAACGTTTCGGATGAGTTCATATCGCTCGCTTTTCGGCGATACGAACCACCCCAGTCCCGATTTACGGTTATCCTCCAGTTAGCCGTTTTTATTGACGGCGGACGCTGAGCTAGAGGCCGGAACTACGGATCTCCAGCGTTGGATTCACTACCCGCGATACGCGGCAGCTGGTCGCCGCCTTGAATCTTCTTAAGGCCGTCGCGGACGCCGGCCCCCACCAAGAAGGCATTCAAAACCTTGTCCACGAAAGTCCTGAAGTCGGAAATTGAGCCGGTTTTCTGTCGCATGCCATGCGCCAAAGTGCTATCGAAGAGAGAGTCGGGTTGAAATTGAAGATACGTATTCCACCAGTGAAGCCATTGTGGACAGTCGACCTCGGCGTTCAGGTTGTCCGGTCGGCGGGATCCCCACCTCTCGCTTCCTCCATTCAGCATGAGACGGGGCAGCCGGCGCTTGTATAACCCGCCACGCGACATCACTGGTCCGCTTCCGGCCGCAGCAGAGCTGACCAATGCCTCAGTTTTGCAGAGTTCGGCGTGAAGCCTCGCTTCTCCAATATCCAGCGGGACGAATGCGGAGAAGCACTCTTCCCGTTTTGCGCGCCATTTCTGCCGAATCCGTGTCCGCCAAGGCTCAGGAGCGAGGGTAAGAAACAGGTAATAGCGGACGGCGATGGCCCATGCGCGTTTATCGCCGAGTCGCGGAACATTCAGTCCATTTTTGCCTCCGGTTTTGACGACGGTCGGCAATTCGCATTTTATCACGCCGTCGGGATAGTCGCACAGCCATGGCAGGCCGAGTGCCCGATGGTTCCTTTCCTCTTCTAGCCAATGGCACAAGACCTCGGCGGCCTTTTTCGCGCGGCTATGACTCAAACCCTGTCTTCTTGTATTGCTGAAATCCAGCAACCTCTGGGTTCCTAACAGCCTAATGATGCGCTCATAGTGCTTTGCAGCGGCACCCCCCGGATTCTTCACGACTTTTCGAATATCCCGCCTCGGATTTGTGGAGATCAACACCGGCCAACTGCGGAGTTCGGAAATCAGCTCCTCGCTTTGAGGATTCTTGCGCACATACGCCAGTAGTTCCTCCGAGAGCATCATTGCGCTCGAATACAAACATTCAAAGAGCGCCAAAGCCTCAGCGGAAATGTGATCGAGGGCAGGCCAACGTCCTGTGTCATTCAGAAAGCGGCACAACGTTGGAGCAACGGTTTTCGAAACAAACGTCGACAGTTGCTGGGCGGCGTCCACCCCCCGTTTCTGCGCGAGCGACAGAAAGGCTTCGCTCAACCGCTTCCCCAAGACACGGATCTGCTTGCTTTCGATTCCCGAATTTTCGCCGCTGCGTCCCGCGTCAGCACTGCCGGGATTTTCACTGCCCGATGCCCCTGCGCGCTTCTTTGCGGGGCGGCGGCCGCGGCGCGGTTTCTCCTCGCTTGATGGCGCAATGGGCTTTGGAGAATTCTTCCGTGACGAACTTGCGGCGGATTTCTTCATTCGGTGAGTGGCACGGTTTGCCCTTCGGCGATTGCCGTCCCCGAGGGTTGCGAATTCGAGTTCGATCGCGTGAAGAAAGTCAACTTTTGCGCGGCCGCTTTCTTGTGGGTGTCCGCGAGATGCCCGTAAACCTTTCCTACCAGGATTCCGCCGTCGCTGTGCCCGAGCCAGTGCGCAATGGTCATGAAATCGATCCCGGCCATCACGCACTGCGATGCAAAAAAGTGGCGCAGATCGTGAAATCCAAAACCCGGCATGCCGGCCTTTTTCCGCACAAGATTCAGCGATTCGCGCAACCCTTTTGCAGGGGTGTCCCTTTCACCGCGCTGGGGGGAGGGGAACAGCCACGTGCTGTCCGGCGGTCGCCCCGCGTTCATCTCGGAAAGGAGTAATTTCAGCTCTGGAGAAAAATCGACATCGCGCGATTTGTGATTCTTCGCCGTGCCACCACTCCCGATCGTAACCGTTTCACGCGTGAAATCGACATCGCCCCAGCGCACCGCAAGCGCCTCCTTTTCGCGCGAGCCGGTGAGCGCGAGGAAGCGGAGGTAGAGCCGGAAAAGCGCGGCGTTCTTGGTCACGCCGCGTCGGCACGCACGGAGCAAGACGGCGAATTGTTCGCCGGTCACCAGCGGGCGGCGGGGCGCGGGCTTTTGCTTGAGCTGCCGTGTCTCGGGGAGGCGTTCAATGTGCCCGCGGTCGCGGGCGAGCTTGAGCACGTTGCGGACGGCCACGGTGTCGAGGTTGACGGTGCGCGCCATGCGGCCCAGCGCGAGCCTTTGCTCGCGGTAGGCGTGAATCATGGGCGCGGTGATCTTGTCGAGACGGATGCCGCCGAGATGCGCAATCCATCGGTTGAGAGCCTGCCGCTCGATGCCCTGTGTGCTCGTCTTTTTCTGCGCGAACGCGGCGCTGGCGAAATACTCGCGGGCGAAGTCGTCAAACTTCGGACGGTGGCCGGTGGTCGGGAGCGTGCCCGCCCGGCGTTCGGTGCGCGTGCGCTCCAACTCGGCTTTGGCCTGGTCGAGATTCTCTGCGGTGAGCGCGATGCGCCGTGGGGCGGTGCGCCCGTTGCCCAGGTCAACGCGAAGCTGCGCGTAATAGCGCGAGCCGCGAAGCCAAAGGCCCGGAACTTTGCGCTTGCGGGAATCGAAGACCGCTTGGAAACTCGGCGCGTGAATTCCTGCGTTTCCACTGCCTTTCTGCGTTGCATGGCGTTCCATGCCGTCGTAGTAGCACAATCCGTAGCACAAATCACAGAGAAAAATCTCTCCACAGAGAAGCCGGCGTGGCGAAATTGGCAGACGCGCTAGACTCAAAATCTTGTTCCCGTAAGGGAGTGTCGGTTCGACCCCGACCGCCGGTATTTTTCGTGATCCTTCGAAATGGAAAGCCATTGGAAGTGATGCTTGTCAGCTTCGATTTGGGAAATAGCGTGGGCACATGCGAAATATCATTGTTGGCCTGATGGCGGCGTTTTTTTTCGTGGCGGATGCACGCAGCGAGTCCCCATCGGCCAATCCTTTGGACAGACCAGCGCAGTCGACTGGCGGAGTGCGGCGATGGAATCATTACACGCGGCCGGAGACTGCGCCGGACCGCCGAAGTGGTGGAAAAGAGTTGACCGCGACGACCGCACCGAAGATCGGCGTGGATCCTTGGGGCGTGCGGGAACAGGCCTTCCGCCCATATTCCGATTCCGCCACGTTCAACTTGCGGGTGTCTTTTTACAAAATCGAGAAGCCGTCCACGCTGACGCCCGGAACGTTGGGGCAGAAGGGAGGGACGATGGTGCCGACGCAGAGTCGGGAGTGGAGTATGTGGCGGGAGAATAGCCGCGAACTGATTCAGCATTTATACAAGTTCGCGGAATGGTCGGATGTGGCGGTAAAGAACGGTGTGGCGGAGGTCCACAAGGAGATCGGTCAGATTCGTGGTCAAGGTCAGACGTTGTGGTTCCACCGGGACAAAGAGTCGGGGCCGAAATCGTGGTTGGTGGTCACGGAGAATGAGGATGCGACGCCGATTTATCGCCTATCGACCCCGGACGTAAATGCGCTGGTGGAGTTGTGCGACAAGCTCGCAGGACTGGATGACCAATTGCTGGGGAGAGGTGCCCAGCCAGCGCCGTCGGCACCGCCGAGCAAGCCGACGGATTCGCTGTTCAAATAAGCAGACGGTGGGAGGCCCAGGTTTGACCGAGCATCACTACATCGCCTGTGATCTCGGGGCGGAGAGCGGGCGGGTGATTCTGGGGCGACTGGCGGGTGGGCAGGTCACGCTGGAGGAGGTGCATCGCTTTCCCAATGGGGCGATTCGTATCGCGGGTTCGTTGCGCTGGGATGTGCTGCGGATTTTCGATGAGCTGAAAACGGGACTGCGGAAGATCGTTGCGCGCCGCGTGCGGGTGGAAAGTGTGAGCGTGGATTCCTGGGGGCTGGATTACGTGCTGAGCGGCGCGGGCCAGCCAATGCTTTCGCTGCCGTTTCACTACCGCGATGCGCGCACGGATCGCACCTACGCGGCGGCGCTGAAGTCTCCGGGCGCGGAGCTGATCTTTGCGGAGACGGGCATCCAGTTTATGCCGATCAATACTCTCTACCACCTGCTCGCGGAGCAGGAGCGCAGTCCGCAGTTGCTGGAAATCGCGGATCGTTTTCTGACGGTCGCTGATTACCTGCACTTCCTTTTCAGCGGCGTGGCGGTGATCGAGGAGAGCATTGCCAGCACCACGCAGCTCTACAATCCGGCGACGCGGGCGTGGTCGAAAAAGTTGATCGAGGTGTGCGGTTTTCCGCGGAGAATTTTCCCGCCGCTCGTGCCGTCGGGCACGCAGCTCGGGCCGCTGCTGCCCGAGGTGGCGGCGGAGATCGGCGGCGAGGCGATCGAGGTCATCGCCACATGTTCGCACGATACTGGTGCGGCGGTCGCGGCCGTGCCGGCGTGTGGCGAAAGCTGGGCGTATCTCAGCTCGGGGACGTGGTCTTTGATCGGCGTGGAACTGGCAGCGCCGCTTCTCACCGACGCGGCGCGGGCGCGCAATTTTACGAACGAAGCAGGCTTCGGCGGGACGACGCGCTTTTTGAAAAACATCGTCGGGCTGTGGCTGCTGCAGGAGTGCCGGCGGGCGTGGGCGCTGGAGCAGCGCAACTACGACTACGCCACTCTCGCCGCCGAGGCAGAACTCGCCACGCCCTTCGGCGCGCTCATCAATCCGAACGATGCGCGCTTTTGGAAGCCGGACGCGATGCCGGAAAAGATCGCCGCTTATTGCCGCGAGACCGGCCAACCCGCGCCGGAGACGCCGGGGGAATTCACGCGCTGCATTTACGAAAGTCTCGCGCTCCTTTACGCACGGACGCTCGGAGAACTTCGGGAGGTCACCGGGCGCGTGGTCAGCGAACTGCACATCGTCGGCGGCGGCAGCCAGAGCCGGCTGCTAAATCAATTTGCCGCGAATGCCACGGGCTGCACAGTGCATGCGGGGCCGGTCGAGGCGACGGCGCTTGGCAACGTGCTGCTGCAAGCGGTGGCGCTCGGACACCTCGGCTCGTTAGCGGCGCTCCGGGACGTGGTGCGCGCGTCATTTGGCATCGCGCGCCATGAGCCGCAGGATGCCGAGGCGTGGCGGCAGGTCGCGGTGCGGTTCGCCGCGCTTCCGAGCTGAGTTCCGGGCAAAAAAGAGGGGCGGGAGACTTGCGCCTCCCGCCCCGAATTTTGGTGAATGTTGGGTTGGTCGGTTACTTGGTTTCCGGCTTGTCCTGTTCGGCTTTGCGCTTCTCCCACTCGGCCCGGCGCTTCTCCATACCGGCCTTCATTTTCTCGACCTGATCGGGCGTGAGGATGGCCTGAACCTGTTCGCGTGAGGCTTGGAAGATCGCGCGCATTTTCTCGCCTTTTTGTTCGCGGCTGAGGGCGGCGTCATCGCGGATCGCCTTCATCTGCTCAGCGTCCTTGGCGAAAATTGGCTTGAGCTTCTCGATCTGGTCCGGCGTGAGGCCGAGCTGTTGTTTCATCATTTCCAGACGGTCGCCGCGTTCGCCGCCGGGACGGTTGGGACGGCCCGGGCCAGGCTCGCCTTCTTTGATCCCGGCCTTGCCGGCGGGCGGATTGACGGGCGGCGTGGGGGGCACCGGGTCTTCGGCGCGGAGGGTGGTGGAGGCAGCCAGCAGACCGGCTGTCGCGAGGGCGAGGATGGTAATTTGGTTTTTCATCGTGGGCCGGGAAACACCCGGACGTGGACTGAGTTGCACACAAAAACAAAAAGACACGGCGTGGAGCCGTGTCTTTTTGGAAAAATTTGGCGCAGCGGAAACGCGCGCCGTTGGCGGAAACTACTTAGCGGTTTTGCCTTCGATGTATTTCACCACATCGCCCACGGTCTGAAGTTTTTCGGCGTCCTCGTCAGGAACTTCGACGGAAAATTCCTCCTCGAAGGCCATCACCAGCTCGACGGTATCCAGGGAGTCGGCGCCGAGATCCTCCATGAACGAGGCCTCCGGGGAGAGCTTCTCGCGCTCGACACCCAGCTCCTCGACAATGATGTCCTTGACCTTCTCCGCCACGTCACTCATGTGATGCCTCTGTGCGTTGTGTGAACGATGAACCAGCTCAGCCGATCATGCCGCCGTCGACCACCAGGACCTGCCCGGTGATGTAGGCCCCCATATCCGACGCGAGGAACGCGACGGTTCCCGCGATGTCCGCCGGGGCGCCGAGGCGCCCGAGCGGAATGGACTCCAATAATGCCGCCCGGGCCGTCTCGGGCAAGGCGGCCGTCATGTCCGTCTCGATGAAGCCCGGGGCGATGCAGTTCACCAGGACGCCCCGGGCCGCATACTCCTTCGCCACCGACTTTGAGAATCCGATCAGCCCCGCCTTGCTGGCAGCGTAATTCGCCTGCCCGGCGTTGCCCGTCACCCCGACCACCGAGGTGATGTTGATGACCCGCCCGAAGCGGCGCTTCATCATCCCTTTGATCACCGCCTGCGTGGCCACGAACGCCCCCGTCAGGTTGGCGGCGAGCACCTCGTCCCACTCGGCCTGGCCGAGCCGGATCAGCAGGTTGTCGCGGGTCAGCCCGGCGTTGTTGACCAGGATGTC
>JAIOPH010000008.1 GCA_021414005.1 Chthoniobacter sp.
CCGCCAGCACGCTCCGTTCTTCTGCATTGAGTTGTCGGTATTTCATGACCATCCTCCTGCCAGAGTTCCCCGCCATTCGAGACCTTCTTCCTCTTCCTCCCACCATGCGCCTCGTGTTGCACTTACTTCGTGAATTCGCGATGCCTAACCAAGCGCTGGAGCGAACTGCCCCGCGCGTCACGCCGGCTGCTCCGCCGCCTTCGCCCGCGCAGCCATCGCGCCAGCCTCCGCCGTCGCTGAGCTTGGGGTCGTTAGGCCACTGAGCACGTCTGTCCTCAAATGCGACCGAATGAAGAAGCTCTCTACGATCATTTTTGCCGTCGCCATCATCAACTTCATTGCTTTCGCCATCGGCACGGCGGTGCTTGACGGAGATGCAGTGAACGGCAAATCAGAAGGAGGACGATACTACGTCGCCAACCACGGCAAACTCACTGAGGTTTCACGAGCAGCATTCACCTACAGTCGCTTTCATTGCTACGCCGTATGGATTACTCACCCATTGGCTATGATTTTCGGTTTGCTATTCTACCGCCAGAAACAACGAGAGAAGCGCACCCATGACAACCCCAACGTCGCCTAACCAAGCGCTGGAGCGCGCGTCACGCCGGCTGCTCCACCGCCTTCGCCCGCGCAGCCGTCGCGCCGCGCGGGGCAGTCGCTCAGCTTGAGGTCGTTAGCCGCTTCTACGTCTTCCCTCCAATGACGATTCCCATCACCTGGACTGACCGCACAAAAATCCCAAACCTGCCGCAACTGACCGAGAAGGTTCGCTTACACGGCGGCTCCATCGTCGAGTTCCGGCGCGTCTGGTCGTTGCTGCTCTATTGCCAGTCTAGCCCGATCTATCGCTGGGTTCCGCCCGGTCGCAGCCACGTCCTTAGCGGTGCTGGTCACGCACTTTTCTGCCTGCTCTTTGGTTGGTGGTCGCCCGCTGGCATCATCTGGACGCTCCCCGCCGTCGTGAACAACTTTTTCGGCGGCGTGGACGTCACGAAGGTTTTCACCCAGCCACCACCTCTGCCCGGCCAACCGTGGGACCCCGTCACATATGCCGATTACATCGGCTCCCGCCGCCGCCAAGGTTTCTTGGCCATCGCATCGCTCGTTTTTGTTGTCGGCTCACTATTCTATCTCGGCTGGCGTGATGTCACTCGCCCCAAATCATCCAAACCAACCGCCCAAACCCTCAACACAAGACCCCGCACCATTCCAGCCCCAGCCGTCCACGCCGCCCTAACCAACCTCGCCGCCAAAATGTCCGACATCGAGAACGAACACGAGGAGATCACGGACACCGACATTCGCGAGCGCATGTTCGACGTTATCTTTCAGGGTTTCATCTACCGCACGCCAAAGTACCAAGCCCCCCAGTTCTACAACACCGACAGCCGCAAAGCGAACAAACTGGTCCGCAAGGCTCTTACTGAGTTCGTCGCGCAAGCTAATCCAGCCGCAGACGCTGCCGGTCTCGACACGCCTCAGAAGCGCCTCGACGCCTTCAACGCTGATCCCGACCTCACGCTCGACGAGTATTTCGGCTACATGGAGACCCTGCAGCCGCCGTCGCCTCCGATCACCGACCAACCGGGTGACATGGACCGCTACAAGGATGAGAGTTAGTCCCGCAGCGAATGAAGCGGCTAACCATGCGCTGCGAACCCGGCATGGCGTCGTGGTTTGCAATTCACGCGTCCTGAGCGCCGGGTCGCTGAGCTTGGGGTCGTTAGCCGTCGCTACCCGTTCGTGAAAACTGCTCTTCTATTTCTCCTTTCCATCGGCATCGCACGAGCAGACCTAGGCACACCGGTTCCGTCGCCTGCCGGAGACTACACGGTGCTGAACGTCGGCAGTGGCGACGATAGCCATTTCGAGATTCGCGACCGACACGGTGCCACTCTCCTTTCAGCGAAGCAGCAGCAGTTCCTCAGCGACCCCGTTTCCCGGGCGGCTCTCACTGCGATTTGGTCGCCCGACGGTCGCTCAGTGGCGATCGGCATCCGACTCGGGAAGTATATCGAGGACACATGCGTTTACTCGTTTCGTGACGGTTCTTTCGTCCCTATCCCGCTCAATGCCTTTGAGCCGGACAGCAAGGTTGTTCCTATTCGGTGGCACGGTTCACGAGACCTCATCGTGACCGTGGCTGGTTCGTACGGAGGCAAGGCAGACCACCCGATATTTACCCGCCGATGCACCTTTCGCCTACATCCAACCAAGCCAGAGTTTGAGAAGGTCTATGAGTCCAAACCGTCTTTCATCTCTCGTTCCCAAAGTTAGCGCAGCGCTTTGGGAGCGCTCGTCCCGGCGAGACTCCGTCTCCTTTCCGGCGCACGACGACATCGAACGCGATCCCTCTGCTCACCCGCCCGCCGCCGAAACGGAGTTTCGCCTCACGCATGCGTCCCCAAAGCGCTGCGCTAACTTTGGGAACGAGGAGGACGAGAGGGAAGTTTCCCGCCAACCGCCGCGCTTCCTGCCCATCATGCGCCCGCGAGCGTGACTTTTTCTAAGAGCCGCGCACATTGCCGGTCTTTTCACCGTCCCCTGCCACCACTTTTCCCATGAAATACCTCCCGCTCCTCACCGCTCTCCTTTGCACCCCGCTCGCCGCGTCTGCGGCGGATGGCTTTGTCCCCGCGTCCGCGCCGCCCAAGGGCGCCAAGCCCTCACCGCTGACGGGCGAGGAGCAAAGGGCGTCGTTCACGGTGCCGCCGGGTTTCGAGGTGGAGCTGGTGGCGCAGGAGGAGGAGGGCTTTGGAAAGTTCATCACCGTGGACTGGGATCAGCGCGGGCGGATGTGGTCCATGACAGCATTCGAGTATCCCGTGGATGGCAACGAGAGCGCGGCGCAGGCGAAGGCGCTCTACTCCGCGCCGGGGAAGGATCGCGTCATCATCTTCGACACGCCCTTTGCCGCCGGCGTGCAAAAGCCGCGCGTATTTGTGGACGGGCTCGCCATTCCGCTCGGCATTCTGCCTTACAAAAACGGCGTGTATGTGCAGCACGGCAACGATCTCAAATTTTTCAAGGACACGGACAATGACGGCAAGGCCGATGCTCACGACATCGTGGTCACCGGCTTTGGTGTTCAGGACTCGCACCTTTTCCCGCATCAGTTCACCCGCGCGCCGGGCGGCTGGCTATGGATGGCGCAAGGCCTTTTCAACAACAGCAAGGTGCAGAAGCCCGGCAGCGACAAGGTCGTGGACTGGCCGAAGTGCTCCATGGCGAAGATGCGCCCGGACGGGACGGAGTTTGAAGTCACGAGCGTGGGGCCGAATAACATCTGGGGTTTCGTGCTCGATGCCGAAGGTCAGGCCTGGATGCAGGAGGCGAATGACTACGGCTACCCGGTGATGCCTTTCCACGAATACGCCGACTATCCCGGCGGCATGGACAGCTTTCGCAAAAGCTATCAGCCGGGGATGCCTCCCTCGACGAATTTCGCGATGGGCGGCACGGGGCTGAGCGGGCTGGCGCTTTCGGACAAAAAGGGCGCGTGGCCCGCGGCCTATGCCGACGTGATGTACGTGGCGAATCCGATCACGCGGAAAATCCAGGCGATCAAAATCACGCCCGATGGCTCGCGCTTCAAATACACGCTGCTCGGCGATTTCATGCTGTCGAGCGACGAGTGGTTTCGTCCGATCTCCATTCACTTCGGCCCCGATGGCTGCCTCTACGTGGTGGATTGGTACAACAAGATCATCTCCCACAACGAAGTGCCGCGGCAGCACAAGGACCGCGACAAAACGCGCGGCCGGATCTGGCGCGTCAAGGCTACCGGGCAGACGCCTTTCGTGATGGCCGATTTCACCAAGCTCCCCGGCGATCAACTTGTGGCCAAGCTCGGCGGCGACTCGCTCACGCAGAGTCATCTCGCGTGGCAGGCCATCACCGACCGCGCCGACGCCAGCCTCTCGCCGAAGCTCATCGCGCTCATCGGCGACACAACGAAACCCGCCGGCGCGCGCATCGCCGCGCTGTGGGCGGCGGAGGGTCTGGGCAAAGTGGATGCCGCGGTGCTCCGGCCGCTGCTCGCCGACGAAAACCGCAACGTGCGCCGCGAAGCCGTCCGCGCCTTTGGCGAAGCCAGGCTCCCCGGCATGGCGACCGCGCTCGCCGCGCTCGCCGAAGACGCCGACACGACGGTGCGCGCGGAAGTCATCCGCGTCTGCGGGCGCGTCGTGGCGAAAGACCCGCAGGCGCTCGCGCTGTGCGTGGCGATGGGCCGCGATTCGCTTTCCGGCGCCGCCATCAATAACAAAGGCAAAGTCCCGGCTGGCGACGCCTACGACCGCGAGTTCGAGCGTTTTCTCGTCCGCTTCTTTCTGGAAAAGCAACCGGAGGCCGTGGCCGCGTGGCTCGATTCGCCGGACGCCGCCAAGCTCCCCGTGGAAAAGCGCCTGCTCGCGTCATTCGCCCTCGAGCCCAAGACCAGCGCCAAACAGGTCGCGCAGCTTTTGCCCAAGCTCACCCGCCCGCCCGGCCAGGAGGAAGTGATGAGGCTCGTGCAGTTCATCGCCGAACCCGGCATCGGCGAGGCGCTCACCGGCGCGCTGACCAATCCCGCCACGCGCCCCGCCGTGCTCAACGCGTTGCTCGCCGCCCGCACGCGGATCGATACCGTCCGGCTCAACCCGCTGCTCGCCGACGCCGCGAAAAAGCTCCTCGCCGGCGACAACGAGGGGCGTGAACTCGCGCTGCGCCTCGCCACGGAGTTTCGCCTCACCGCGCTGGAGCCCGACCTCGCCGCGCTGCTCACTGCCGCCACGCCTGCCGACCGCCAGCTCACGGCGCTCCGTGCGTTGCGCGAGATGGGCAGCACGCAGGCCGATCTTTTTGCCAAACTCGCGAAGGAATCAAAGGACGCTGCCATCCGCGACGAAGCCATCAACGCCCTCGCTACTTCAAAAAGCGAAGCCGCCGGCAAACTCCTCCTCGCCATGTGGCGCGACCTCACGCCCGTGCAGCGCCGCGGCGCGCTGGACCGGCTCTCCACGCAGAAACCCGGCGCGCAGGCCGTCGTTGCCGCCGTGCGCGCGGGGACCATCGCCAAGACCGAAATCGACGGCCCCACGCTCGACAAACTCCAGACCATCCTCGGCGCGAATGACCCCGACCTCGGGGCGCTGATGAACGAACTCAGCGCGCTTTTCCGCCCCGTCCTCGCGCTGGACGGCAGCGACGCCGCCGCCAGCGAAACGGGCGTCACGCTCGACGGTCCGTTCACCGTCGAGACCTGGGTGCTGCTCAATCCGAAAGGCCGCCCCATTGGGCCGTCCGACGCCATCCTCGGCACGCCCGGTCAGTTCGACATGAACTTTTTCGGCGGCAACCTCCGCGTTTTCGCGGCCAATGCCGACGCCATCGTCGCGAAGAAGCTGACGGTCCCCGGCGTGTGGATTCACGTCGCCATCACACGCGACGAAAAAGGCGCGCTGAAAATCTATCAGGACGGTTTGCTTGACCAGGATCAGGGGAAACCCGTGACGCAAAAACTCGAGAACGTGCAGATCGGCTGGAGCTACGCCAAGGGAGGTACCGCAGGCGCACTGAGCGAATTCCGCATCTGGAACCGCGCCCGCAGTGCGGACGAAATCCGCGACAGCTTCGACCGCAGTTTCGAGGGCGGTGCGAAGCCCGCCGGTCTCGTCTTTTACGCCCCCGGCGCCGGTCCGTGGGGTAAGCTCGGCAGCGCCGCGAAGATCACCAAAACCAGCGACTTCCCGCCCATTCTCACGCCCGCCGAAGCCACTGCTCTTGACGCCAAATTCGCAAAATACCGTGCCCTCGCCGACCAGCCTGGCGACGCCGCCCGCGGCAAAACCGTTACCCTTGTCTGCCAGGCCTGCCACACCATTCAGGGCCAGGGCGGCAACCTCGCACCCAACCTCTCCGGCGCCGGGGCCATGGGCGTCGAGGCGCTGCTGCGCAACATCATCACGCCCAACGCCGCGATGGAAAACGGCTACCGTCTCTACCGCGTGGAGTTGAACAGCGGCGACCTCGCCGAAGGCTTCCTCGCGAGTGAGGAAAAGGACGCCATCGTCCTCCGCGCCCCCGGCGCGCAGGACCGCCGCATCGCCCGCGCCGACATCCGCGCCGGCCAGTACCTCCGCCGCTCCATCATGCCCGAAGGCCTCCTCGACACCATGACCGCCGGGCAGGTCAGCGACATGTTCACCTACCTGAAGACGCTGAAGTAATCATCGCACACGGCCCTTTAGGTCCACGCAGCGAACGTGCTTTAGGCAGGCGGCGCGCGCGCTCAAGGGAGTTCGGGTTGCGCCCGATCGGTCGGAGTTTGGGCTTAAACGCTAAACTCCGTGGCTCGCTCAGCGTCTGCTGACCCAATCACCATCACCGTGGAATGGGCGCAAACCGCCAGCAATCAGCTCGCCTTGGCCGGCTCTGACTTACTCGGATTCGCGGGTGCGAAAATGAGCTTGCCGTTTTCGGCGCTGACATTGGTGGTGTCGCCGGCCTTGAGGTTGCCGCGGAGGATTTCCTCGGCCATCGGGTCTTCGAGATAGCGCTCGACTGCTCGGCGCATGGGCCGGGCACCGTATTGCGGGTCGTAGCCTTTTTCGATAAGCAGCTCCTTGGCCTTTTCGTCGAGCACGATGGTGATCTCTTTGATCTTGATCCGCGCGGCGACCTTCTTGATTTCGAGATCGACGATCGTCAGTAGCTCGGGCTTGCCGAGGGTGTGGAAGACGATGAGATCATCGAGGCGGTTGACAAACTCGGGCTTCAGCACGCGCTTGGCCTCGCCGAGGATTTTGTCCTTCATCACGTCGTAAGCCTGTTCGTCCTTCGTCGAGGAACCGAAGCCCATGACGCTCGATTTCTTAATCAACTCAGCGCCGATGTTCGACGTCATGATGATGATGGTGTTTCGGAAGTCGATCTTGCGCGAGAGCGAGTCGGTGATCTTCCCTTCCTCCAAAATCTGCAGCAGCAGGTGCATTACGTCGGGGTGCGCCTTTTCAATCTCGTCAAAAAGGACGACGCTGTATGGACGGCGACGGACGGCCTCGCTGAGCTGGCCACCTTCCTCATGGCCGATATAACCGGGAGGCGAGCCAATCAGGCGACTGGCGGTGAATTTCTCCATGTATTCCGACATGTCGATCTGGATCAGCGCGTCGCGGTCGCCGAACATGAACTCGGCGAGGGTCTGCGCGAGAAAAGTTTTGCCGACGCCGGTGGGGCCGAGGAAGATGAATGAGCCGATGGGGCGGCGCGGGTCTTTCAGGTCGGCGCGCGAGCGGCGGAGCGCTTTGCTGATCGCGACGACGGCTTCGTCCTGGCCAATAACTTTGCCCCGCAATTCGGTCTCCATGGCGAGGAGCTTTTGCGTCTCTGCCTGCTCCATGCGGTTTAGCGGCACGCCAGTCCATTTGGAAACGACGTGCATGATGTCGTCCTCGGTGACCATGACTTCACGCTCTTCGCGCTGCGTACGCCATTCAGTGAGGATGCGTTCGAGCTTGTCCTTGGCCTTCTTTTCGTCGTCACGGAGGCTCGCGGCTTTCTCGAAGTCCTGCGCTTTGATCGCGCCTTCTTTGTTGCCACGGATTTCCTCGATCTCCTTTTCGATGTCTTTCACGTTGGGCGGACGCGTCATGGAGCCGATGCGCGCACGCGCCCCGGCTTCGTCCATGATATCGATGGCCTTGTCGGGCAGGAAGCGCCCGGTGAGGTAGCGGTCACTGAGTTTTACCGCCTGTTCCAGCGCCTCTTCGGTGTAGCGCGCCTTGTGGTGCGCCTCGTATTTCATGCGCAGCCCCTTGAGGATGAGGATCGCCTCGTCCACGCTGGGTGCCTCCACCTTTACTTGCTGGAAGCGGCGTTCGAGGGCGGCGTCCTTCTCGATGTGCTTGCGGAATTCATTGAGCGTCGTGGCACCCACACACTGCATCTCGCCGCGGCTGAGCGCGGGCTTGAGGATGTTGCTGGCATCCATCGCGCCCTCGGCGCTGCCGGCTCCGACGATGGTGTGCAGTTCGTCGATGAAAAGGATGACGTTTTTCGTGCGGCGGATTTCATCCATTACCGCCTTGATGCGCTCTTCAAACTGGCCGCGGTATTTCGTGCCGGCGACCATCAGCGCGAGGTCGAGGGTGATGACTTTTTTGTCACGCAGAAGTTCCGGCACGTTGCCGCTCGCGATTTCCTGGGCGAGCCCCTCGACGATCGCCGTCTTGCCCACGCCCGCCTCGCCGATAAGCACCGGGTTATTTTTCGTCCGGCGGCAGAGCACCTGAATGACGCGTTCGATTTCGCTCGAACGACCGATCACGGGATCGATCTCGCCTTTCTTGGCCAGTTCCGTGAGGTCGCGACCAAAGGCGCGAAGCGCGGGCGTCTTGACGTCCTTGCCACCGCGCGCGGCGGATTCCTGCTGCGGTTCCTGCTCGCCTTCGGGCGGGGTGAAGTTGGGATCGAGTTCCTTCAAAATTTCGTTCCGGGTCCGCTCAATATCGACCTCCAGATTTTTCAGCACGCGAGCGGCCACGCCTTCGCCCTCGCGGAGCAGGCCGAGGAGAATGTGCTCCGTGCCGACGTAGGAATGGTTCAGCGACTTCGCTTCCTTGCCCGCGAGCGCCAGCACCTTTTTCACGCGCGGCGTGTAGGGGATGTTGCCCACCATTTTCGTCTCCGGTCCGCTGCCGACCTGCTTCTCCACTTCCATCCGGACGGTTTCGAGATCGAGCCCCATTTTCTGGAGCACGTTGACCGCAACGCCTTGGCCGAGCTTGATGAGCCCAAGGAGCAAATGCTCGGTGCCGACGTAGTTGTGATTGAAGCGATCGGCCTCCTTGCGGGCGAGGGCGAGGACCTGTTGGGCGCGGGGCGTGAAGTTGTTCATCATGGTGACTCAGGCGCTCTCTGTACCTTGCCGCGTGCCACGCACTTCGCGACGGCTGTAGCTCGGTTCAGGAACGCCTTCAATTTGTCTTGGTTGTCTTGTCGGCGCAAGGTGGGACGCGGTTTAGCGCAAAAAATTCTTTCTTTCCTCGCGACGTGCGGGCGGGTGCCCAAACAATTGGCAACGTTGCATTATGGCGCAGTGATGGCGTGTTTCATCGACGCCTGCACGCCAGTTTGGCGCGACTGTCGATGCTGCGGGCTGACGCCCGAGAATTATGTGGAAAGCCCCCACGCGAGCAGCCGATAGCTGTCGGTGGTGATGTTCCGGTCATCGCCGAGCGCGACCACGATAATGTGGCGCCCGCCGCGGCTGGCGCTGGAGATGAGGCAGCGGCCGGCGGCTTCGGTGTAGCCGGTCTTCATGCCGTTGCAAAAGGGGTAGGCCTTGAGGACTTTATTGGTCGTTTCAAAGACGCGGGTGCGCCCGTCGTTGTAGCGCCAAAGCATGGCTTTCTGGCAGACCATTTCTCGAAGCGTGCGGTTCCGGTAGGCGAGCATGGCGACTTTGGCCATGTCGCGCGCCGTGGAAAACTGACCGGGCGCGGGGAGGCCATTGGGGTTGATGAAGTGGCTGTTGCGCATGCCGAGCTGCGTAGCGCGGGCGTTCATTTTGTCGGCGAAACGCTCAATGCTACCGGCGTTGTCGCGGGCGAGCGCGCGGGCCACGTCGTTCATGCTGTGGACGAGGAGGATATTGAGAAAGGAGCGGCGCGAATAGACTTCGCCCGCTTTGATATAGAGCTTCGACGGCTCGGCAAAAGTGTCGCTCTGCTCGACCCGGATGCGTTCGTCGAGCCCGCCCTCCTCGGCGATGATCAGGGCGGTGAGCAGCTTCTGCGTGCTGGCCACGGGCCGACGTTCATCGGCATTGATGGCGTGAAGGATCTGGCCGCTTTCCGCATCAACGACGATGGCCGAACCAGCTTTGACTTCGGGGACGCCATCGAACACCGGGTCGAGCGGGAACGTGGCCGCCGGTGCCAGGGGTGTTTTTACGATGGCCGCCGCAGGCGCGGGCGTGGTGCGTTTGGTCTTCTTTGTGGCGGCAGCCGCGGGAAGTCCGCCGAGCAGGAGTGAAAGGGCGAGGCTGAGGAGAGTGAGGCGCTTCATGGGCGCGCGTAGTAAAAGGATGCCGGGCCGTTTCGCAAGCCGACATCTGGGGATTTTCCGACCTACTCCTTCGGTTCGGTAAGGCTCCGCGCCACGTCGGCGTCGGGCGCGGCTCCGAGGTCGAGCGCCTTCTGATAGTGGCGGCGCGCGAGTTCCACGGAGGGGGGATTCCGCTGAAGGTAAAAGACGGCAAGGTTGAAGTGCGCCTCGGCATAGTTGGGGTCCAGATCGAGCGCCTTGCGCAGCTCGTCCTCGGCACCGGAGAGCCAACCCTTTTTTCCGACGGTGACGCCGAGATACTGGTGAACGGTGGCGTTTTTCGGCTCCAGCAGTGCGGCCTGTGCCAAGGCGGCCAGAGCCGCGTCGAGCTTGTCCTGATCGTAATAGACGACGCCGAGGATGAGCCAGCCGAGCCCGGTCTCGGGATGCACGCGGACGGCGCGGAGCAGCCGCTTTTCGGCGGCGGCGTACTGCTTTTGCCGGTAGGCGACGAGGCCGAGGTTGATCGTCGTGGCGGCGTTGTCGGGCGCGCGCGCGAGCACCGCTTCGAAGTCGCGCTGAGCGCTGGCAAGGTCGCCCTTCGCCATCGCCAGCATGGCCTTTTTCGCGAGCTGCTGTGCTTCGTCGGAAAGTTGCTTCTTGCCGGGTTCGTTCAGCTCGGTCGAGGGGGCCACGCGGAACTTCGGCGGCTCCGCGTGACCGGCAGTCGCGAGCGCCAGCAGCAGCGCGGCGAAAACGCGCGCTTTCACCCGGCGCGACCGATTTCCACAGCCCGCTCGGTGGCCGCGCGCACGGCACTGATGAAGGCGGAGCGCATGCCGGCGGCCTCCAGCGCTTCCAGCCCCGCGATGGTCGTGCCGCCGGGACTGGCGACTTCGTCCTTGAGCGCCGCGGGATGACGTCCGGTTTTGAGGACCATTTCCGCCGCACCCGCCACCGTCTGGGCGGCGAGCTTTTGCGAAAGTTCGCGCGGCAGACCCATGAGCACGCCGGCATCGGCGAGCGCCTCGATAACCACATAGATGTACGCGGGTCCGCTGCCGCTGAGCCCCGTTACGACATCGAGCAGCGGCTCTTTCACACACACGACTTCGCCGACCGCACCGAAGATTTTTTCCGTCAGCGCCGCGTCCTCCGCCGTCGCGGTGGCCCCGAGCGCGTAAGCCGCCGCACCTTTGTGGACGAGCGCCGGCGTGTTTGGCATAACGCGGACAATGCGCACGGCGGGCCCGGCGGCCTCCTGCAAAGTGGCGAGCGTGAGCCCCGCGACGATCGAGATGACGAGCTTCTCTGCCGCACCCGCGCGGAGCGAGCGGAGAGCTTCCAGAGCGTCGTACGGTTTCACGCAGAGCACCAGCGCGTCGGTCATCGCCACGAGGTCGGCATTGGTCTCGGCAAAGGCGACGCCCGCGACCGTGGCGAGACGCTGTGCGGTGGCGGCGATGACATCGCTGACCAGCACGTCGCCCGGTGCGAGCGCGCCCGATTGCGTGACGCCCTGCACGAGGGCCGACGCCATTTTTCCTGAACCGACGAAGCCAAGTTTCATGCCGCCATACCAATCGCGGGCGGCGGCGGTGGGAAGCGGAATCTTTTGTGGTGCGGTCGGTGGCCGTCGGCAATGGGGGCGAATCGCCAAAAGCGTGGCTCCAGACAAAAATCGGAACCGGATGGTGCTGGCGTGGATCAGACCTTCGGGTGAAAGATGTCGGGGTCTGCCGGTGATTTCTCGGCGGAACCCAGCCCATGAAATCGAAACTCCATTTTTTCCGTCGGCCTGCCGTGCGTTTTGCGCTTTTGATCTTCGTTGGAAGTAGCCTCAGCGGGGCCGAACCCGTCCAAACGAACACACCCAATGACCCGAGTATGCCGGCTGATCCTTACGGTATTTTGCTCAAACCCATCCCCGAGAAGCTGGTTGTTCTCACGTTCGACGATTCGTGTGTGAGTCATGCGACCTTCGTGGCTCCATTACTGAAGAAATATGGATTTGGCAGGACGTTCTATATTTCCAATGCCTTCGCATTTAAGACGCGTAAGGACTGGTATATGACGTGGGAGCAGATCAAGACGTTGGATGAGATGGGTCTGGAAGTGGGCAATCACACGCTGGGTCATGGGCAACTGAGTGCGACAGGAGTCGATGGCTGCACGAATGGGTTGGTGGGAATCGAGGAATTGTGCCGGCAATACAACGTGTCCAAGCCGATAACGTTTTGCTGGCCGTTCTATAGCGTGAATAACAAGTTTCAGCGTGTGCTGTCCGAGAAGGGTTACTTGTTGGCGCGGGGCGGGAACGGGCAAGCCTACATTCCCACGCTGGATAATCCGTTCGATGTCCCCTCATTCACGACGGTGGCAAACACGCCGCCCGCGGCTTTTACCAGAGCGGCAAAGATGGTAACGCAGGGCAAGGTGGTCGTTTTCACCTTTCATGGTGTGCCGGATGGGGAGCATCCCGGAATCACGGTGGAGCCGGCGCGGTTTGAATCTGCTCTTTTACCCAGCGGAAATATATTTTATTAGTCCACTTTTCCGTGGTCAGGTCAAGACCATGATCCTCGTTCACACTTCCAGAATCATGCTCCGCAGACTCGCCAAATGACTTTTTACACAGTCTTTAAGAGCGAGGCATCGTGGATGGAGTTTTCGAACTGATAGCTGCGCGCGCGAGAGGCGCTGCCTATCGTAGGCAGCCGACACACTTCGCGTGGCAGCCCGCAAAGATCAAGCTGGAGTCAGTGGTGTTCGGCATCGGAATTGCGGCGGAGATTGTCACGGGATGTTGGCGCGTCTGTCACTGGATTGTCACTTGTACGGAGCGAGCGGTTGGGGCTTGCTGGGGGCGTGCCAGAGTTGCCACCGATCAAGGTAGTCGAGCTGCGGGAGTGGCGGCTGCTGGAGAGCTTTGGGGCGCGGGTCGCAGAGCTGGCGGCGGAGCGCGGGGTGGCGGCGAGCTGGGCGGACCCGCGGCGGCACCTGCTTTACGGGCAGTATCTGAGCCTGTTTCTCTTTGG
>JAIOPH010000007.1 GCA_021414005.1 Chthoniobacter sp.
CGCTCCTTGATCCAGGCATACTGCTGCGCCTGCGAGCAGGAGAATTTGTACTCCTGGTATTCCTCCATGTAGGCGGCCGCCGAGCTGAACGTCCGCTCGCACTTGCGATAAGTCTCGGCCAGCGGCCAGAGCCAGGCCGTGTCGATGTGGGCGTGCCCGATGGCGCTCAGTTCATGTTTGTAGGAGCCGTTGCGGTTCTGGTAGAGCGACTTGAGGATCCAGTGCGCATCCGCCCAGGTGGATTGGTCTTCGGGATCGAACGCGTTGGCGAAGCGGTTCAATTCGGCCAGCAGCTTCCCGGCCCAGTCCTTTTCCAGGTCGATGGCCCCTTCGCACTCCAGTTGCTGGAGGATGGAGAAGTCGTGCCACATCTCCCAGGCCAGCGGGTCGAACGCGGCGATCTCGCACTGATCGAGGATGTAGTTGCTGACCTGTTTGAAGAACGGCGGGTTGTCGCCGAAGAGCCGGTTGCATGCCATCTCGATGCGGAAGGGCACTGTCTCCCCGCCCTTGGCGCGGGGGCGTAGGATCGCGTCCGGCCGCACGGCCTTGGCCCAGGCGGCAGGCTCGTAATTCAGGCCCTGCGCGGTCTGCCCGTCCAGCCACAGTGTTGCCTCGCTATGGCTGATCCAGAGGAGATCGACCCGCCGGCCGTCCCACTGCTGCGGGATTTTCGCCGTCCCCTTGAACCAGAACGTCGCCCACAGCGGCCCGAACTGCTCGCCCAGCTTCGCCGGGCGGTAGGGGAGCGCCTCGGCTTCCTTCAACGGGATCCGATCCGCTCACCAGCAGCTCATCCACCGGCCGCCGCTCGCGGTAGACAAGGTCCTGCATCTTCCGCCCCAACTGCTTCAGCCGTTCGCGCGTGTATTCCGGGTATTGCTGCATAGGGCCAAGAGTATAGCGGCCAGAGGTCAGATGTCAGAGATCAGAGGTCAGAGCCATTCTGTCTTCTGACTTCTGGTTTTATCGGCGGGTCATCCGCGTATACAAATCTCGCCGAAGCGTCGATAATGACAAATGAGCATCCACGATGTCCGAGATTAATCCATTTGTGCCGGCGGTGGCGGGAACGCCGATGGCCCAGCGCCAGCAGGTTGCCGAGAAATCCCAGCAGATTCGCCGCGCGCAAATTCGGACCAAGAGCGCGATCGTCCCGGACGATCAGTTCGAGCATCAGGTCGAAAACTCCGACCGCATCAGCGCCACGCACGATGAGGAAGCCGGGCGGCAGC
>JAIOPH010000013.1 GCA_021414005.1 Chthoniobacter sp.
TTGATAACTGGCGGCAGTTTCATTTCGGCAATAACACGGCCTTTACCGGAAATGATCAGGACTACAACCACAACGGGATCATTAATCTATTGGAGTTCGCCTTTGGCACCAACCCGGTCACCAGCACCGCGGGCGTGTTGCAATACAACGGCACGCTGGCCGGCGGGGGAGCCATTGGGGCCACGGGGCAGCCGACGACGATATTGGAAAGCACGGCCACCGGCATCGACTTTCGCGCGCTCTATACGCGGCGCAAAGACTACGTGGCCGCGGGGCTGACTTATACCGTGCAGTTTAGCGCGGACCTGAACACATGGGTGGCCAGCGCGATGGTGCCCACGGTGCTGGCCGACGATGGCATCAACCAGATCGTCAGCGTGCCCTACCCGCCGTTTGTCGGTGGAAAAAAGGCACGGTTTTTCCGCGTGCAAGTGACGATCGTTCCATGACACCGAACCTATTTTAACTTACCCCGTGAACCCATCGACATCTGCATGAAACTCTGTCACCTATTCTTTCTCCCCATAGCGCTGTTACCCCTCGTCACGACACCCGCCGGTCGCGCGGCCACGGTTTACAGCGGTCCGTTGAGCATCCCCGTGCCGTTGAACCTCGAAGGCCTCTACTTAAACCTCACCAGTGGCGTCGCCACTGGCAGCTATCCCGCGGACTGGAATACCGCGCCGTGGATCAACCCGTTCTTTGGTGGCGTGGACATCGCGAGCAGCACTCTGCTGCGCCCGGTCATCACCGGTGCGGACCAGATCGTCAGCCTCCCTGGCGGCACGAGCATTGGCACCGGGAATAACTTCGCGCTCGGCGAGAGCGGCAGCAGCACCCACGTCGGCGCGGGTGCCGGTCAGTTCACGCTCGGCATCCCCGGTTATCTCGGCTTCGCCATGCAAGCTGCTCCGGCCAGCCCAATCTACTACGGCTGGTTGCAAATCGAAATTCACAACACCGGTCCCGGCACCGTCCTCGGCTGGGCCTACCAAGACACACCGGACACCCCCATTCCCGCCGGCCTCGTGCCGGAACCCGCGGGCGCAGCGTTATTCTTCCTGGGCCTGGGCCTCCTCGGGCTCGGGCGGAGGCGCAACTGAATCCCGCTTGCTGGTCGCATTGACGAGTTGCAGTTGCGCTGACATGACTGAACCGCGGACTTTCGGCGCGACCAAGCGGTAATTTGAGCGTTTCTCGGTGTCGGCACACGGGCAATTCCACGCTTTCGCTTGGCCCTTCGTCTTCGCTAGCTTCGCGCCGCCCGATGAAAACCCCGGCCATCTCCATCGTCTTTTTTCTCCTCGCGTCGCTCTTCGGGGCGCTCGGGCAGTTTCTTTACAAATCGGGCGCGGAGCGGGCGACGGGTGGGCTGGTGAGCTACGTGGCGAATGGGCGGTTGCTGGGCGGCGTGGCCTGCTACGTGGCGGTGATGGTGCTTTTCGTGGCGGCGTTCAAACGCGGCGGCGCGCTGACGACGCTCTACCCGGTGTATGCCACGACCTTCATCTTCGCCGCGCTGATCGCGCTTTGGGCTTACGGCACGCCGATCAAGCCGGCGAACATCGGCGGAATGGCGCTGCTCATCGCAGGCATGTATTTCATGGGCCGCTGACCGATGCCGACCGAACCCACCGGACGCCGCCCGCTGAAAACGCGCGAGTGGCCTTTTTTCAAAAACCTCGCCGCCGCCCTCGCGCGCAGCGGGGCGACGCCGAACGGGATTTCGTTCGCGAGCATCGTCTGCGGATGCTGTGCCGGCGCGGCTTTGGCAGAAACGGACGTCGCCGATTGGCCGATGAGCGGAGTTACGTTGCTCCCAAACATCACGCGATGGTTCTGGCTGGCGGCGGCGGTCTTCATTCAACTGCGCCTGATCGCCAATCTGCTCGACGGCATGGTCGCGGTGGAAGGGCGCAAAGGCGGACCCACCGGCGACCTGTGGAATGAAGCGCCGGATCGCGTCTCCGACGCGGCGATTTTCATTGGCGCGGGTTACGCATCGGGCAGCGCGCCGGTGCTCGGCTTGGCGGCGGCGCTGGTCTCGGTCTTCGTCGCGTATGTCCGCGCGCTCGGCGCAAGCGTAGGCGCGGGGCAGTGCTTTCTCGGCCCGATGGCGAAACCTCACCGCATGGCTCTGATGACGACGCTGGCGCTAGCGGGGACGCTTTTTCCGCAGGCTGTCGCCAGCAGCGTCCGCACATTTTTCGATCACCCGCTGACCGCGCTGCTTACCGACAGCTGCCGCGCGGCGGTGGGTGCGCCGCTGACCGTCGTCTCGCTCGCGCTCCTGCTCGTCATCCTCGGCGGCCTCATCACCGCATGGCGGCGGCTGGCTTTCATCGCGGACTTCCTGCGGAAAAAATCCCAACTATGATTCTCGGTCTTCACCCCGTCAGCTTTTGGATCGCCGCCAGCATCGGCGGCGTGCTCGCGATCACGCCACTGCTTTTCCTCCTTCTGGAAAAAGTCGGCAAACTCCCGCCCGCGCTGAAAACCGATGTCTGGACGCGCTACCGCTCCTGGCTGGTGCTCGCCCCGGTGATGGTCATCCCGCTCCTCGTCGGGCGGCTGCCCGCGATCCTTGGCGTGGGCTTGCTCGCCACGCTTTGCTACCGCGAATTCGCGCGCGCCACCGGCCTCTTCCGCCAGCGCCTCGTCAGCGCGCTCGTCGCGCTCGGCGGCCTGCTTGTCACCTTCGCCATTGCGGACAACTGGCTCGGCCTTTTCGACGCCCTGATGTCGCTCATCGTCTGCGCCATCGTGATCTTCTCGCTCTTTGCCGATCAGCCCAAAGGCTACATCCAGCGCGTCGCGCTCGGGGTACTGGCGTTCATGTTTTTCGGCGTGAGCCTCGGCCACTTTTCCTTCCTCGCCAATGACCGCCTCGGCCGGCCGCTCCAGCTCGCCATCCTCGCGTGCATAGAATTGAACGACATCTTCGCCTACTGCTGCGGCAAAGCCTTTGGCCGCCGCAAACTCTCGCCCATCACCAGCCCGAACAAAACCATCGGCGGCGCGCTGGGCGCGCTCGTCCTCACTTCCGCGCTCTTCGCCACGCTCGCGCACTTCATCTTCAAGGGGACCGTCATCGACCAGCCCGTGCATCTCCTCGCGCTCGGCGCGCTGCTCTCGCTCACCGGGCAGTGGGGCGACCTCGTGATGTCCAGCATCAAGCGCGACCTCGGCATCAAGGACATGGCCGCGACCATCCCCGGCCACGGCGGCCTGCTCGACCGGTTCGACAGCCTGATCTTCGTGGGCCCCGCGCTCTTCCACTACCTCGCCTACTTCGGCGGCCTGAGCCTCGATCTGCCGACACGCGTTTTCACCGGGCACTGATTCCCGGCTCCGCGTCAAATCCGGCGCAGCAGATTGAGATGGAAGTTGCCGAGCGGGAACTCGTCCTCATGCACGAGGTCGAGCCACTTTTTCAAATCGCGCTCGTCATTGATCTCACGCGCGCCGGCCTGCCAGTGCGACGCCACATTTGGCGGGACGTAGCGTGAGATGAGCCGGTGCGCGGTCAGCCAAAACGTGAGCTTCGAGCAGTCCACGCCGAATTTGTAGAGCGCGGCCAGTTCCTCGCGCAGGCCGCGGATGCCCGTGGCCACAGCATCCCAGCGGATCGTGAGGCGGTTGTCGCGCCAGATGAGCGCGTCGTGCTGGTGCAGATATGCAAAGAGAAGCTGGCCGCCGAGCGCGTCGTAGTTGCGCACCCGTGGGCCGGTGAGAGGAAAGCGGAAGACGCGGTCGAGGACGATGGCCCACTGGACGTAGCGGGCGAAGGGGAAGCCCTCTGCGACGAGGCGCGCGGCCTCCTCGAAGCTGCGCAAATCCACGCGCAGCTCCTCGATCCCGTACATCCAGAAAGGCGCGCGCTGGCGGATCATGAACGGATCGAACGGCAGTTCGCCGAGGCTGTGCGAGGCGTCGTGGATGAGATCCCAAAGCGCGGTGGTGTCCTCGATGAGCACGCGCGAGCCGAGCCAGCATTCGAGTTCGGGAAAGAGCGCGAGGCCCGTGGCGGCGGCGGCGCGTCGGGCGTAGGACTGGAGCCGGCAGGCCTCGCGGTCGCAGAAGATCGTGGCGAAGTGGTTCGACGGATTCGCCGCCAGGGCCACGGTTTCGGGAAAAAGCACCGCGCATTCGCTGGCATAACCGTCGGTGAAATCCACGAGATGACCGGGCGCAAACTTGGCGTTGCGATAGCCGATGCGTTCCAGCGCGGCCAGCCAGCCGGGCCACGGCGTGCGCATGAGGATGGCCTCGAAGCGCGTCTCGCGGGAGGCGTTCGGCGTGTACATCGGGAAGACCACGAGATGCTCGCGGCCGTCGTGCCGGTCGCGCTCGGGATGAAACGCGGCCAGCGCCGCGCCGAAGTCGGGACGGGCGAAGCCGCCCGCGACCCATGCGCGAAAATCGCGCGCGAGTTGGTCGAGATAGTCAGCCTGATGCGGAAAGTACGGGCGCAGTTCCACGCACGCCGCGAGCGCCTGCGCGACGAGCGGTGCGGCGGTGGCGTGCTCCGCGGCGGGCACGCTCCCGTCGCCAAGCTGCCGCGCGCGCAGTTGGTTGATCGCGCTTTTCAACCCGCCCCAAGCCGCGGGTGTCGCAGTGACATCCGGTGCGTCCGGCCGGGCAAACACGGGCGCGGCCAGCCAGTGAATGATGTTCAGCCAAAGCTGCTCGTGGCCGTACGCGCCGAGGCGCTCGTCGCCAAAAAGCACCGAGTCCGTGACCACCACGATGCGACCCGCGCCAAGGCGCGCGGTGGCGATGAGCCCGACCTCCGGCGGATACGCGCGCGGCGAAGTTTTCCACGCAAGCTGCGCGTCGGGGCCGGTCGCCACGACCCAGCTTGCCCGGTAGAAGCATGCGTGGCTCACGCCGTGCGCGAGCGTGGTCGCGGTGTCCGGCTCGCCGAAAAGCCACTCGGCGTTTTCGTGAATGCACGCAGTGCGATCGAACGCGGTGCCGTTTTCAATCCGCAGCCCGGCGGGCGCGAGCAGCTCGTTGAAATTGTCGCCGTACTTGTCGTGCTCGTATTCCGTGACCACGAGCAGCCCGCCGCCCGCGCGGACAAACGCGAGGATGGCCGCGACCTCGCCCGCCGCCAGCGCCAGCGCGCCCCGCGAGGTCGTGCGCTCCCAGCGCGGGTCGCACGGATGGAGCAGCGCCAGCACGTCGGTGCCCGCCAGCGCGGCGGCTTCGAGCGGCTCCGCGAGGTTGCGGGCCACGGTGAAATCGCGCGCCGCGAGTAGCCCGGCGGCGCGCTGGTATGAGGAGTTGGCCGGGTTTTCCGGCTGCATCTCCGTCGCGCGCTCCGCGGAGACGGTCCAGCTTTCGCTGTGCGACTCGTCGAAAAGCACGCGGGCGATTTTGCGCGGTTCGTTCGGCATCGTGATCCTCCGTCACAGCATCACCCACGCCCGCAGATTCCGCCAGCCGGCACGTCGCCCGGCGTTCCGCTTGCGCGGGTGCCGGGAGATTGATTGACAGCCCCCGACCCATTCCTACTCTCGCGCCCGAAAAACGGGTGATGCGGCTCCGCAGCCACTCCGCGCCTCAGCCTTCCCGGTATGTCCCAAAAAATCCTGATCATCGACGACAGCCTGGCCACCTCGAAACTCGCCGAGGCGGTGATCGCGCAAAACTTCCGCCACATCGACGTGCTCGTGGCGCAGTGCGGGGCCGAGGCTTTCGAGCGGTTTCACCTCGCGCAGCCGGAGCTGATCCTGCTGGACGAAACCATTTCCGATATGGACGCGGCGACGATTTGCCACCGGCTGCTCGACGACCCCGCGACGGCGCAGGTGCCGGTGGTGCTAATGGCGACCAACGGCCACGGCCCCGACCTCGAGGAGCGTTTCGCCAATGTGGAGCGCGTGCTGACGAAGCCGGTCACGCCCGATGCCCTGATGGAGGTTCTGGAAGCCGCGCTCGACCATGCGAAACACCACGGGCGTTCGGCGCAGCGTCCGCTTTTCCAGGATCTCACGCGCGTCATTTTCAGCGGGCACACGGGCTTTTTCTCCCTGCGTTCAGCGCTGCAAATGGCGAGCAGCGATCAGCTCACCGGCGTGCTTCGCTTTTTCCTGAACCGTCACCCGATCGAGCTGTTCGTGAATCAGGGGCGCTTCCTTTTTGCCACCACCCGCAACGCATCGCTTTACTGCCGCGAATCGCCCGCGATCCTCTCCACGACTTCGCTCGGGCACATCGCGGAGGCGCAAGTCCATCAGGCTGCGACGGGCTGCCCGCTCTTTCTCCACCTCGCGGCGCGCAGCGGTTTCCCGCACGACGACGTGGTGCAAATCGTTCGCGACCACGGGCAGCGCGCCTTTGCCAATTTGTGGACGGCCGGGCGCGTGAGCTTCGAGTTCGAGGATCTCGAGGAGTTCCCGGAGTTCGCGAAAAACTTTCCGCCCGCCTCCGAGGATCCCGATAACTGGGTGCTCGCCAGCTTGCGCCATGTGCGTTTTGAAAGCCTGCTCAACTCGCAGCGGCCCGACCCGAACGGCAGCCCGGCCTACACCCGCAAAGGCTACGAGCTGGTGCAGAAGCTCAAGGTGAACGATGTCGAGGCGCGTTTCGCCACCGCGATCAACGGTGCGGAGTCCCTGCAATCCATCGCGCGGCGCATCGGCATTCCGCTCAATGACGCGCTGCTCATCGTCTTCCGTTTCGCCGCGCTGGACATCATCGACTACTGGTCCTCCAACGCGCTCGCGCTGCCCGGCGGCGAGCCCACGGCGGAGTAGCCCGAGCAGGCGCGCGATGGGCCGGCGGTTGGTGACGTTTTCCCGGACTTCCGGCTCCCCTCAAATGCGCCGGCGGCGGCCCAGCAGCCCGAGCACGCCGACCATCAGCAGGCCCAGGGAACCGGACTCGGGCACGACCGCCGAATCCGACGCCGCCGCGAGCGACGATTTGCCAACACCGCTGCCGAACGACGCGACGCCGCTCGTGAACGTCACCGTCGCCCCCGCGCCGATGCTGAGCGCGCCGAGCGTCTGGCTCACGCTGCCAAATTTCAGCGCTGTGCCCGCACCCGTTACGTTCACCGCCGCCGCGCCACTGCCGAGCGCGCCGTTCACGTTCGTCGTACCGGCGGTCGCAGTCATCGTGTCAAAGCTCTGCGCGCCGGTGAGGTCCAGCGTGCCCGCACCGGATTTCGCCACCGCACCCGCGCCGCTGGTGCTGCCGATGGTGGTGGCGTTCGCGCCAGTCACCGTCAGCGTGTTTCCGCCGAGCGCCACGCTGGCGAGGCTCAGCGCGCCCGCCGCGGCGGTGAAGCTCGCATCCGCGCCGAGCGCCACGGCGGCGGTGATCGTTTGCGGGTCGGCGTCGTTATTGGTCACGCCACCCGCGCCCACCGTGATCGTCTGCGGCCCGCCGATGCTGAACGCGCCCGCCGTGTTATCGAAAGTCAGCGCCGCCACATTCCACGCCGCATCCACGTTCGGCGCGAGCCGCACGCCACCGGCGAAAGTCAGCGCCGCCGTGCCGTTGTTCAGCGGCTGCGTGTCGAGGCTCCAGTTGGCATTCGTCGTCCAGTGGTTGTCCGCGCCGCCGCCGTCCCACACGCGTCCGGGAAACGCCGGATCGAGCGCGATGCGGAGCGTGCCGTCGGTATAAAGGTTCGCGGAATTCCACAGCAGGCCGGTGCTCAACGTCGGCAGATTCAGCGTGGCGAAACTGCCCGCGTCGCGCGCGGCGTCGAAATCGAAGAGGTCGAACACGTCGCCCGCGACGGGCGCGAAGCTGTTGATCAGCGCGACATTCAGCGTGCCGCCCCACGTCACCTGCGGCGTGGCCAGCGAGGTGAAAACGAGTTTGTCGTAGCCGTTGTCCACCGGCGAGCCGGGGCCGGGCGTGCGTCCGCCGATTTCCATGGTCAGCACATTCGACGACTCAAAGACGAGCTGCGGCTGGATCGTGATGATTGCCGGCTCGGCCAATGCCCTCGTCGTGAGGACGAGGCTCGCCATGAGGAACGCGCGCTTCATTGGCGATGGCGGCGGAGGAGGCCGAGGAGGGTGAGGCCGCCGAGCAGCAGCGCGGCGGTGCCGGGCTCGGGGACCACGCCGATGCGGCCCGTGGTGGTGAGCTGCGTGGTGTCAAAACTCAGCCCGGACGGCAGCGCGTCGGCGAAGAGGATTTCATCGAAGCTGCCGGTGAGCTGCCCCGGCGCGAAGTCGAACACCGCGAACGAATCGCCCGCAGCGGGCGTGAAGCCGTTGATCAAATCCAGCACCAAAGCGCCATCGAGCGCCAGCGATCCGTTCGCCCCGAGCATGAGCTGATCGTAGCCGCTCCCCGCGGTCAGCCCGCCGAGTTCCAGCGTCAGCGTGGCCGCGTCGCCAAAGACCACCTCCGTGTCCAGCGTCACCGCGGCGGGCGAATTTCCCGGCGAGTAGCCCCCTTCCATGTACACCGTCCCCGTGCCCGTAAAGCTGCCCCCGCCGCGCACCTCGCCAAAGAACACCAGCGCCGAGCCCGCGCTCGCCTTCACCTCCGCGCCGTTGTGGCGGAAGACATCGAAGAACGTCGCCGTCGCCCCGCCGCTCGCGATGAGCCGCGAGCCGCCGAGCATCTGCACCGTGCCATAGACCTGCGTGTCGCCGCCGGAAAAACTCAGCCGCCCCGCGTTGTCCAGCCCCGCCGTGGGTGCCGTGACAAACACGCTGCTGGGCACCGGCGACGTCGGGAAAACCAGCACGCCCGCGCCATTGATCTGCCCCGCCGCGCCATTGGCCAGCGGCTGGCTGAACTGCACCGTCCCCCCGAGCAGATTGATCCGCCCGCTGTTCGTCCCGTTCGCCCTGGTGAAAAGCAGCGTCTTCCCCGCCTCCCCGCGAATCTCCCCTCCCGCCGCGTTCGTCACTGGCTTGTCGATCCGCCCGTCGCCGGTGAGCAAGCCGCTGTTCGTCAGCGTGCCCGTTCCGGTGATCCGCCCGGAGCCATTTTGCAAAACGATGCGCGCCCCGCTGGCAACCGCCGAGCCAATACCACCGCTCAATGTTCCACCGAGGAGAATCTCCGCGCCACTAGCGATGCTCAACGCATTGCTCACCTCTATCTTCGCCCCAAAGGGCAAGCTCACCTGATCCCCGAGTGGTTCGCCTGCGCCGATCGCGAAGCCGCCAGCGCCCGTCACGGCCAGCGTGCCGGTGAAAAACTGAAACGAACCCTGATTGACCAACGCCCCGACTTCCAGCCGCCCTCCCCCAAGGATCATGGTGGTGCCGCCCGGCACCGTCAGCGTATTCGTGATCTGCAAAGTTTGCGTCGCCCCGAGCGACGTGCTGCTTCCGAAGACCTGCCCCGCTCCGAGCGTCACACCGCCCGCTCCGGTGATGCCCACCGTGCCGCCGGACCAGCTAAAAGCCCCGCCCAAAAGCCCAGTGGTCCGCGTGAGACTGGCGGCGCGCAAAGTGCCGCCGGTCAGATTCAGCGCCCCGTTGCCCGTGCCTGCCACCACGGTCACGCCGCCGCTCACTTCGAGCGTGGCCCCACTCGGCAGATTGAGCTGCGCGTTCAGGCAGTTTCCGAGGCTCTGATCGCCGACAAAATAATTGCCCGTCACCCGCGTCACGCCGCCGGTCAGAAACAGTCCCGCAGTGTTCAGGTTTTGGGTGTAGATCCCGAGATTCGCGGTGCCGCCGCTGACCTCGACCTTGCTGTTGGAACTGCCGAAATTGGCACCATTGGTGGACGCCGAGGTAAAAGTGCCGCCGCTAACCATCAGGCTTCCCCCCAGGTTGGTCGTCCCGACCGTCAGCGCGCCGCCGCCGGACACCTGCACCGAAGTTCCCGAAAAAGACCCGATGTCCAGCCCGCCAGCCGTCACCGACGACCCGACACCCGTCACCGCAAAGGTGAACGCACCCGGAGTTGGCATTTCCGACGCTCCCACATTGATGGTCCCGCTCGCGCTCATGGTGCTCCCGCTTTCCACGGAAAAGCTACCGGTTCCATTATATCCAATTCTCCAGTTGTTGGCCGTGATCGCCGCGCCGTTTTTCGCGACGAGCGAGTTGATTCCATAAACAGAACCTGAGCTGGTGATCTGTCCGCCATCAAGGGTGAGGAGGGCAAAGCCCGTGATCGAACCGCTGCCACCGAACGCGAGCGTCCCGGTGTTGCTTACGGTGAGCGCGCGATTCAGGGCCATCGCGTAGCCATTGAGACTCACCAGCCCGCCGACGGTCAGCACGCCCGTACCCGCGCCGCCCCAGCTCTGGCTCGCCACGAGGGTGAGCGGGTTGTTGATCGTCACGATCGAGTTGCTGTTCTGCTGGATGCCATCGACACCCAATTGAATCTCCGAGCCGCCGAAGACGAACCCTGCCGCAGGTGCGTCGAAGCGCAGCCCGCGCGCGTTGGCCAGGCTGGGAAAGGTGGGGTTGGAAGTATTGGAATTGAAAACCGCCACGTCCCCGAAGCTGGGCACGGATGAGGCACTCCAGTTCGCATTGGTGAACCAACTGCTGCCGCTCATGGGATTCCAAAAGCGATCAATGGCCCTCGCCCGCGGCGCACTGGCGGCGAGGGCGGCGATAGACGCGGCGAGGATGGCGGGGCGGAGACGGAGCGACGTGATTTTCATGAGGGCAAAGCAATGGTTCACCCCACTTCCACGCGATCCGCCGCCGCGGATTACCGGATATCTCTGAAAAAGGTTCACCGCCGGGGACAGCACCGACAGCGGCAGGAACCGAGCGGCACACTCCGGTGACTGCTCCGATTGCTTCGCGCGCTTCATTGGCGATGGCGGCGGCGCAGGCCGAGCAGGGTGAGGCCGCCGAGCAGCAGCGCGGCGGTGCCGGGCTCGGGGACCACGCCGATGCGGCCGGTGGTGGTGAGCTGCGTGGTGTCAAAACTCAGCCCGGACGGCAGCGCGTCGGCGAAGCGGATTTCATCGAACGCGCCGGTGAGCTGCCCCGGCGCGAAGTCGAACACCGCGAACGTGTCGCCCGCGGCGGGCGTGAAGCCGTTGATCAAATCCAGCACCAAAGCGCCATCGAGCGCCAGCGATCCGTTCGCCCCGAGCATGAGCTGATCGTAACCGCTCCCCGCGGTCAGCCCGCCGAGTTCCAGCGTCAGCGTGGCCGCGTCGCCAAAGACCACCTCCGTGTCCAGCGTCACGGCGGCGGGCGAATTGCCCGGCGAGTAGCCGCCTTCCATGTACACCGTCCCCGTGCCCGTGAAGCTCCCCGCTCCGCGCACCTCGCCGAAGAACACCAGCGCCGAACCCGCGCTCGCCTTCACCTCCGCGCCGTTGTGGCGGAAGACATCGAAGAACGTCGCCGTCGCCCCGCCACTCGCGATGAGGTGCGAGCCCGTGAGCATCTGCACCGTGCCATACACCTGCGTGTCGCCGCCGGAAAAACTCAGCCGCCCCGCGTTGTCCAGCCCCGCCGTCGGCGACCCGCTGCTCGGCTCCGGCGAGGTCGGGAAAACGAGCACGCCCTCGCCATTGATCTGCCCGCCCGCGCCATTGGCTAGCGGCTGGCTGAACTGCACCGTCCCCCCGAGCAGATTGATCCGCCCGCTGTTCGTCCCGTTCGCCCCGGTGAAAAGCAGCGTCTTCCCCGCCTCCCCGCGAATCTCCCCTCCCGCCGCGTTCGTCACCGCGATCTCCACGGTACCGTCGCCGGTAATCAGGCCGCTGTTCGCCAGCGTCCCCGCGCCGCTCAGCCGGCCCGTCCCATTTTGTAAAGTCACCCGCCCGCCGCTGGCGATGGCCGATCCCGTGCCGCCGCTCGCCGATCCGCTGACGAGCAGATGCCCGCCGCTCGCCACACTCAGCGCGTTGCTGACTTCGAGCCCCGCACCAAACGGCAGACTGACCTGCGCCCCGAGCGGCCCGCCCGCACCGACGGCGACACCGCCCACGCCCGTCACCGCCAGCGTGCCGGTTTGAAATTGGAACGTCCCCTGATTCACCACGGCCGCCGTTTCCACCCGCCCTCCGGCGAGGGTGAAAACCGTCCCGCCGGGGAGGGTCAGCGTATTCGCGATCTGCAAAGTCTGCCCCGCCCCAAGCGCCGTACTGCTGCCAAAGACCTGCCCCGCCCCGAGAGTCACGCCGCCAGCACCGGTGATGGCAACCGTGCCACCGGTCCAGTTGAACGCTCCGCTGGTCCGACTCAGGCTCGCCGTGCGCAAAGTGCCGCCGGTCAGATTCAGCGCGCCGCTGCCGGTGCCAGCCAGCACTGTCACTCCGCCGCTCACCTCCAGCGTCGCCCCGCTCGGGAGGTTGAGTTGCGTGCTCAGGCAATTCGCCTGAGTTGGATCGCCCGCAGTATAGTTGCCCGTGACGCGCGTGGTTCCACCCGTAAGCGCGAGACCGGGAGCCGAATCGCCCTGCGTGTACGTGCCCAAATTTGCCACCCCACCGCTGACGAAAACGCCGCCGGTCGCCGAGTGGGCATAGGTGCTGCCCGCCGTGAGCGTGCCGCCGCTCACGCGCAGGGTGCCTTGATTGTCGATGGGCCCGACGGCCATCGAGGCACCCGTCTGAACGTCCACGCTTATCTCGCTATAACCGGCAATGGACAAAGAACCGGCATTGACTGTACTGCCGGTGCCTCGCACCACCAAAGCCACTGGAAGTCCGACGCTATTGACATCGATCATCCCGGTCACAGACAGGACGCTACCCCCTTCAATAATCTGCGTGCCCGCAATATTGCCACCGTGGCGCCAACTCTGGACGTTTAGCGTCGCGCCGTTAGTCGCCAGGAGGTTACTGGGTGCATCCACTACCGTCCCTCCCACCAGCGCACCTCCATCAAGCGTCAAAAGGCTTCCAGAATGCACAATGATCGAACTCGAACCTACGGCCAATGTCCCCGAACTGCCCACGGTGAACGAGCGGTACACGGACAAGTTGGGCCCGGCGACTTGCACGAGGCCGCCAAAAACCAGCGATCCCGATCCACCGCCCTGGATGGTCGAGTTGCCCACGAGATTGACGGGGTTGTTGATCGTGACAGCGGAGTTACTGTCGTCGATAAGACCGTAGTTCAGTGAAATTGCCGCTCCCGAAAAATAAAACGTCCCGGCCGTGGAGGTGAATCTGAGGTCGCCCACCGTGACCGCGCTGGTGATTTCGGGGTTCGCGGTTAAGGAATCAAAAGCGGCGAAATCATACGCCCCCGGCACCATACCGCCGTTCCAGTTCGCCGGCGTGGCCCAGTTCACCCCGGTGCCGAATCCCGGATTCCATGTCGATATCGACGCCTCAATCCGGGCTGGCTGGGCGGCGAGAAGCAACGCGATGGACGTGGCTAGGATGGGACGGATAGTTTTCATGGGTGCGGTTAATTGGATGGTGGGAGTGTTTTCAGGAGTCAGACGGACGCCCTTGCGCCCGTACCCGACGACGGCGCACCGCCGCGACGAGGAGCCCGGAGGCGGCGAGCAGCGCGGTGCCGGGTTCGGGCGCGGGGCTGGCGATGGCGAAGTCGCTGTTGTGGTTGAGCACCGCCCACGCGGTGTTGTTCACGGTGTCCACGCCCGCGGCGCCGAGCATGGTCACGGCGTTGAAAGTGCCGCCGTGAGCCGCGAGAAAGTCGTCGTAGGATTGCGTGTAGAAGCCCGCGAGCGCGCCCGCGCCGGTGTTGCCGAGGGTGGCGTCCTTCCACATGCTGTCGGCGGGGTCGCGCCAGTCGAGATGCACGAGATTTTCCGCGCCGAAGATGCTGAGCGCCGCGGCTTCATCATAGCTGAGCTGGAGGGTGAAGGTGTCCGTGCCCGTGCCGGAGAAGCTCACTACATCGCTGGCAAACAGCGCCCCGGTGCCGATGCTGAAGGCGGACGTGACGTCGCGGTTTGCCCCGGCGGTGCCGCTGCGCAGCTTCAGCTCGGTGTGGAAGCTGCCGAGGACGGGATCAATAGGAGTGGTTAGGGTATTGAAGTTCATCCCCCGGACGAATTTCACGTTGAGATTCGCCCCGCCGTTGCTCGCCGTGCTCAGCGGGGTGAGCGGAGTGAGGAGCATGGCGTGGGTGAGATTCCCGTTCACCGTCGAGTTGCCCACGATCTGGCCCCAGTCGTTGATCGCGTTGCCCTCGGAGTGGATGGAAAAGGTGGCCTCGGTCCCGGTACCGGCGGATTGGATGAGCGTCCGCAGGCTCTGCATGCCGACGCCGGGCGTGTAGAGAAAAGGTTTCTGGTCCGAGTTTCCCGAGAAGCCGATGACCTGTCCGGCATTATTCACCGCGTAGCCGTTGGTCTCGAAATTCGAGGTGAGCGAACCGAGATCCACCATGCCGGTGCCCGGCGTGTAGAGGAAGGCGTGCGTGCCCAGCCCGAAGCCGCCCGAGTATCCGGTGACCTGGCCGAGATCGTTGATGCCGTAGGCGACGCTGAAGTTATCCGGCCGGCCGGGGAAGGCACCGATGTCCGTGGTCACGCCCGTCACGGAGTTGTAGGTAAAGGCGTGGCCGACCTGGGGCGCGGTGCCGAAGATGCCTGCGCCGGTGACGACGCCGGAGTTGTTGATGTCGTAGGCGACTGTCTGGGTGCTGGAAAAGCCCGGGATCGCGACGAAATTCCCGCCCCCGGTGGAGAGCGCCGCGCGGGTTTGCGAGACCGTCGATTGGCCGGAGAGTCCGGCGACGGCACCCGCGTTGTTCAATCCGAAGCCCTCGGACGCGAAGTTGCCCGCGATCGCGCCGAGCGTCGTATAGCCGCTGCCTGGCGTGTAGAGAAAGCCGACGTTGGCCCCGGAAACGATGGCGTTGCCGGTGACCTGCCCCAAGTCGTTGATGTCGAAGCCCTGGGTCAGCGTTCCGCCGGCCGGGACGCCGATGCTTTGCATCCCGATCCCCGGCGTCCAGACAAAGGCGGTGTTGCCGGAGGGGCTGGCGGGACCGGTGCCGTAGCCGGTGACCTCGCCGAGATTGTTGATCCCGTAGGCGTAGCTTTGCGTGTTTTGCCCCGGCAGAACGCCGAGGTCGGTGATGCTGTAAGTCACCGCGCGCATCGGGGCCGAGGCGGCGAGCAGGACGGTGATGGTGCCGCAAAGAATGCGGAGGTGGGATGAGGTGATTTTCATGGTGGCGCTACTTGGGATGTTTTTTTGCGCCGCCGCTCGCGGGTGCGAACGTGGCTTCCTTTGCTTGTTCGCGATCGGTCGTCCGGGATTACCGGAAATCTTCAAAAAAATCGCCGTGAGGTAATCGGCTTGGAGCGTCCCACTCCGGTGGGGGATGAAAAAACCTGCGCGGTGAAAGCGTCAGACGTTCTCCGCCGCGACACGGTGAGAAAGAATGCGCCGCTTCGGTTGCCACGGGGCGAAACGGGAGGCTTGCGTGATCCCTGCGGCGAAAGCAGGGTCGGCCCCGCTGACCGCTGACTGCCAAGCGGCCCGCCTAAACGACGTTTTTCACCAGAAAAAATCCATGAACCGCGAGGCTGCATCCCACACCCCGAGCGACAGTCCCGCGCGCTTCGCCACCACGCGGTGGACGGTAGTGCTGCAGGCGGGCGGGGCGGGGCCGGCGCGCGATGAGGCGATGGAGATTTTCTGCCGGACTTATTGGTATCCGCTCTACGCTTTCGCGCGGCGGCGCGGGCTGTCGGCGGAGGATGCGAGCGACGTGGTGCAGGAATTTTTCGCGCGGATGCTGGAGCAGGGTTGGCTGGCCGGGGTGGAGCGGCGGGAGACACGCTTCAGCACGTTGCTGCTCACGATCTTTCAGCGGCACCTCGCCAGCGAGCATCGCCGCGCCACGGCGGAGAAACGCGGCGGCGGGGCGGCACTGCTTTCCATCGACCTCGCGCAGGCGGAGGCGTTGTTCGGCGCGGAGCCGGCCACGGGCGAAACGCCGGAGCGCATCTACGAGCGGCGCTGGGCGCTGGCGGTGCTGGATGCCGCGCTCGCGCGACTGCGCGCGGAGTGCCGCGAGGTCGGACGCAGCCGGCATTTCGACGCGCTCGCGCCGCTCCTTTCGCGGGAGCCGGCGGACGGCGAATACGACGCGCTGGCGGAAAAACTGCGGCTGACTTCGGGTGCGGTGGCCGTGGCCGTGTACCGGCTGCGTGGGCAGTTCCGCGATTTCGTCCGCGCGGAGGTCGCCGCTGGGCTCGACGATCCCACCCGTGTGCAGGAGGAACTCCAGCACCTCGCGGCATCGCTCTGACCGGGAACACAGAACGCGGGGCGCGAAATGCGGCGCGGGGCTTCAGGCTCCGGCGGGGCTCCGCCGGCGGCGCAGGGCGAGGAGGGCGGTGCCGCCGAGCAGCAGCGCGGCGCTCGTAGGTTCAGGGGTTTGGACGACCACGATGGCTTGCGGGTTATAGAGACCTGTGGCGAAGGTGCTCACCGTGCCGCTTGGGGTGATCTTTTTGATCACGCCGGACACGTTATTCGGGTCGCCGCTGTTCACCGCAAACAAGTTCACATCCCCATCAAAGGCCATCCCATTGGCACCCGTTCCGGTGGCAAAAGTGCTCATCGCACCGGCCGGGGTAATCTTGAGAATCTCTCCGGCTCCGCTGTTATTCGCCGTATAGAGGTTTCCGCTGGCATCAAAGGCCAAGCCCGCGGCGTGAGAGCCACTTGGGAGCGTGGTAAAGAGATTGATCGCTCCCGCGCCATCGATCTTGTCGATCCGGTCGTTATTGCCGTCCACCGCGTAAAGAGTTCCGTCGCTGGCAAAAGCCATAAAGCCAACATTTCGACCCAGAGGAAAGTTCGCGAAGGTACTAACGGTGCCATCGGGCGTGATCTTGAAAATCTTGTCGTTGGCGAATGCCGAGAAATAAGGCATCGACGCGAACAGATTGCCGCTCCCATCGAAAGCCAGTCCCACAGGATAGGGATGTGGCATTGAGGCAAAATTACTGACCACGCCGCCAGGGGTGACTTTGCTGATCAGGCCGAGGCTGAAATCGGCCGTGTAAAGGTTCCCCCCGCCGTCTCGCGCCAGTCCTATGGGATAGGAGGCCGCCGGCAGACCGGCAAAGGTGGTCGCGGTGCCGCCAGCATCGACCTTCACAATTGCTCCGGCGTAAGCGGCGATGGTGACATAGATTTCCTGCGCTTGGGTGCATGCGGACGCGGCGATCCATGCGCAGATCGCGAGAATCAGGAAGCTTGTTTTCGGTAATGAATGTTTCATGGCTGCGGGTCTTAGTTCTCGGGTTGCGGTTTAATTCCGTCGGCGGCGGAGGGCGAGGAGCGCGCATCCGCTTAGCAGCAAGACCGCGCTAGCGGGTTCAGGCACTATGCTGGCCACCCGGAGTCCAGTTCCGGAACCCGAATCGGCAGGGTACGAGGCGTAAGCGTAGGAAGACTGAAGCCAATAGATCAGATCGTAATAGCTACCGCCCTGTTGGATCCGCGTTTTGGCATCGGTGTCATTTCGCCCATCGTAAGTGGTCTCCGTCCATTGGTAGACATTTCCCGTCTGTCCCTGCGTTCCATAGTGGCTCAAACCGCCGGATTGATCCACCGCCGCGGGCTGACCGAGGCGACCATACACTGCTGTATTCGGATCGGTCCCGCTCTCTACCGCGTTCGGCGCGAGTCCATTGAGGGTCGCGTAAGGTGTGTAAGTGGTTCCATTGTAGAAGGCAGCCTTGTACCACTCCTCGTAACTTGGCAGAAAATAGTAGGCGTCTTTGTGCCGAAACAGATTCTGCCCGCCGATTTGCCATGCCTGAGCGGGAGCCCACGGGGCGAAAGTCCCCGCACCCAGATCCAGGTTGTAAGCCGCAGTATGGCCGGTGCTGGTATTGAGCCAGTTCACAAAGGCCGCCGCTTCGTACCAAGTCAGGTTTGTCGCCGGTTGGCTGCCCGTCCACGGTCCAGCCGACACATTGGTCAAACCTGCCGCCGTAGCCTTGTCGATCATGTCTTGCGAGACGGTCGTTACCGCCATTCGGTAGGTATATGACACGGCACCCGCTGGCCCCGATGGGTTGCTCGCATCACCGAGGTTGCCGGCATCGCCGATCGGCACAAATCCCATGTTAAAGGTGTTCGCGCCACTGCCAAAGACATCGGCATAAATGGATGGAGAAACCAATGCGAGGAGGATCAGCGGAAGGAGATATTTAGGATTCATGGCAGTGGTAATATTGAGACTAATAGGTATTGGACGACTTTAGACTCCGACGGCGGCGGAGGGCGAGGAGCGCGCCGCCGCCGAGCAGCAGCGCGGCGCTGGTGGGTTCGGGCGTCGGGGTGAGCAGGAGCGCATGCCTCTGTCCCCCTACGATTCCGAATCCGGCAATCTGGCCGAGGTCATTTATAGCGTTATAGCCACCGCCGTCTGTAATGGTTATACCGCTTCCATTAGTCACGAGATTGTTCAAATCGTACATGGTCCCTCCGATTGAGAGGAATCCATGCATGGGGCCCCCGCCGGAAACCTCTGAAGTACCAGCAACCCACCCCGAGGAGTTGACTCCGTTGGCTTGGCTGTTAGTTCCGCCCAGCGTGCCAAGGTCGTGCATCGCCCCATCGTACAGAAACGCATGTTTGCCTCCCCCCAAGGTGTCGGAAGTTCCCGAAACTATCCATTCGCACTCATACCGTATGATATGCTCTCGAGCCCACCGAGCGTTCCGAGGTCGTGCATCACCCCGTCATATAGGAACGCATGAAACGCTCCGTTTGGAAGTGCGGCCTGCCCAGAAATCTGGTTCGTAGCGCTGATGCCGAAACCGAAGCTGCGGTCTCCGCCCAATGTGCCAAGATCACTCATGCTGGTGCCATTCCAGTAGAAGGCATGGTTCACTCCCCCATTCGTCTCTGCAGCACCGGTGATATGCCCGCTGGCGTTGATGCCGTAGCCGACACCGTTGGCTCCGTCCAGCGTGCCCAGTCCGTGAAGCTTGTGCCATTGTAAAAAAACGGGTGTCCCGCTTGGAAACCACCGTTGTACTGCCCCGTGACCTGCCCGGAGGCATTGATTCCCGATGCAGTGCTATCCAAACCCGTGGCACCTAGGCTGATGATGGTTGAGCCGGTGGAGATAAAAGCGTGGTACGTCCCATCTGCCACCGTGGAACTCCCACCGACGGTGCCCGAACTATTCACGCTGATCCCAACGGACTGATTTCCTCCCGGAAAAATTCCGAGATCGGTGATGACATATTGCGGCGGGCTCGCCTGGGCGCGGGCTGGGAGGAGCACGAGCGACGCGCAGAGCGCGGCGGCGCTGGCGGTAAGAAGGAGGCGGGTTGGGATGTTGGTTTTGGTTTTGATTTGGAGCAGTTGGCTGCACACGGCTGAGTTGGTTTTGTGTCTGGCCCCGGCCTCTCGCCTGCCGGGGTCAGGTTGGAAAAAGCTGCTCCCCCTACCCCCAAACGTCACCTGCACGATGTCACTCGGCACCCCCACCTCGTCGTCGCCGACGACGGCGCGGGCTTGGTATTCGCGGACTTCGGCGACGCCGGAGGTTTTCAGCGGGGTCTGGTCGTCGAAGGGGAACTTTTGCCGGCGGATGCCGATGAGCGTCCAGGCGGCGGTGCCGCTCACGCGCATGTAGATATTCACGAGGTCGGCGTAGTCCTTCGAGCCGGTCACGCGCACGAAACCGGGTTGCGCGGCGGCTTTGATCGAGGGCTGCATGTTGGCGGGCGCGGGCTTGCTGGAGGTGGTCACGAGGCCCATGTCCTTGGCCATGCCGACGGTGCAACCGGGGTTGGCCTTGATCTCGTTGAAGGGGTCCTGCAGGGCAACCTTGCGGTCGCCGAAGACTTGGGAGGTGTTGGCATTGTTCACCACCACGGCGTTTTCGCTATCCACGAGGGTCTGGTAGGAGCTGATGAGCGCGAACCCTATCTCCCCGAGCGAACCCCTGCCCCACCAGAAAACAGACGCGCTTTTCCGCAACCAATCACCGCACGGACGGACGCTCCGCCGCCTCGTCTGCATCGCGCTGGGAGTTCCTACGTGGTGGTAAATCTGGGTGACCGACACTCTCACGGCGCGCCGGTCTATCCCGCGGCCCACACAGCGACAAGAAGTATTTTCGCCTCTCGTTCCCAAACTCTTTGGGAACGAGGGGAACGAGGGGAGAAGTGGGTTGGACTTTAGTCCAACGACCGTGGGTTTGCGCCCGAAAGCAGCGGGCGGGAACAGAGCATCAGCGGGCCACTTTGGGCTGAAGCCCAAGCTACTTTCCCACCCAGCCCGCCTGCGCGACCTCGCCCGGCTACGGTGCGAGTTGGATTTCCACGCGGAAGAATTCCTTCGGCGACGCGCCGGACGAGCGGAAGGTGATGTCCTGCGTGGCGGGGTCGGCGATGAGGCTGATGCCGGGGCCGAAGGCGCTGGGCAGGGCGGTCGCGCCGGTGATGCTGTGCTGCGTGGTCCAGGTGAGGAGGTCGGGGCTGTTGCGGATGAGGTAGGTCACGTCGCTGGCGGCGGCGTTGCGCCGAAAGCGAAAGTCGGGGATGCTGCCGGAGCCGGCGATCAGGCGCGGAGCCACGGCGGTGCCGGGGGACGGCGCGCGCGGGTCGAGGGCGAGGGCGTATTCGGCGACGTTGTTGAAACCGTCGGGCTCCGGGTCGGCCAGCGGCGCGGAGATGGCGGGGTCGTTGAGTTCGAGGGCGGTGAAGTTTTGCTGCTGCCACGCGCCGAAGGCTCCGGGCGTGAAGCGCGCATAGGAACGCCCGTTGGTGGCGACCCAGAAGCTGCCGCGATGATGTGGATCGAGCGCGACCTCCGAGGTGGTCGGCAGGCGGAAGCCGGCCTTCGAGCAGTCGTGCCAGGCCACGCCGTTGTCGGAGGAGTAGTAGATTTTCGCGAAGCTATCGCCGAAGCGCCGCCCGCACACAAGCACCTGGCCGTCGCGCGCATCGAGCGCCTGGATTTCCGAGAAGCCGGTGTTGGAAAAGGGCGTGTCGAGATAGGTCCAGTTGGTGCCGTTGTTCGTCGAATAGGCGAGGCCGAGGTGCCCGGCAAGACCGCCGAACCAGAGCCGCCCGCTGACCGCGTCGCGGGAGAAAAAGCCCCACGTGTTCCAGTCGTAGAGCTTGCCCGCGCCCGGCCCGCTGGCGGAGTGGCCGGCGGAGGCCCAGGTCACGCCGCGGTCATTGGAGAGGAGAAAGCCGACGCCATTCAGCCAGCCGAAGCGCCGCGTGGCCGTGGCGGGATCGCTTTCGAGAAACACGAAACGGCTGAACTGGCTGCCCCAGTCGCCGCCCGCGGGGACACCCGTCGCTTTGGTGAAAGCGACGCCGCCATTCGTGCTGCGGTAGATGCCGGAATTCGCGGCCGCGGTGTCGTGCACGGCGACGAGGATTTCGTTCGCGTTGTCGGGCGCGATGCTGCCGCTGACGATCTCGCTCCCCGTGGGCAGGCCGCTGCCGGTGACGCCCGCGACGTGGACGAGCGACCACGTTTGCCCGTCGTCCGCCGTGGCGAGAATGGACGCGCGACCGTCGTTTGGACCGAAGGACGAGCCGCCGGTGAAATAGACTTTCGGCGCGGCGTTGCCCACGACCGGACCGACGAGCGCCTTGGTCGCGTAAGTCATGCCGACATTGCCAAAGCTCACGGGCAGGCTGCGGCGCGGGTTGCGCTGCGCCCCGCCGGTCGCGCCGCCGTCGGTGACCACGAAGCCGATGAGGTCGGCGACGGGCAGGTAAATGCGCAGCGGGTCGTTCGGATGAAACGCGGGTTTCCACGTCACGACCTCGCCGATGCCGCGGGTCATGTATTGCACCGTGGCGCCGGCGTCAGTGCTGCGAAACGGTCCGAAGCCGTTGGGCAGATACCAGCGGTTGGCGTCGAGCGGATCCTGATGCAGCGCACCGCGCGACCAACTCGGGCTGGTTTCGCTCGTGAGCATGGCGACCGGGCGCGTGCCGGTGATCGCCAGCGGCACCGTGCTCCATGTGGTGCCGCCGTTGATGCTCTTGCGCGTCGGACCGCCGATCCACCCGAGGACGATGGTGCTGCCGTCGCGCAACACATGGCACATGCCGACGGGACCATTCGACGTGAGCCCGCCGAGCACCGTGCTGGTGATGTCGGTCCACGTCGTCCCGGCCGCGTTGGATTTGTAAAAGCGATTCGCCCCGCCGTCCTGCACGGCGGCAAACATCACGCCGCTGGGCAGCCGCGCGAGACGCGTGACGCTGGTCGTCGCGGCGTTCACCGTCACTGCGGTCCATGTGACCGTGGTGCCCGCGCCGCGCGTGCCTTTGAAGAGAGCGCTCGCCGCCGTGCCTTTCTCCCCGCCGATGAAAACGTCATTCGGAAACGCGGCATCCATGTGGACCACATGGCCGGTCATGCCATCGAAAGCGCTGCCGTTTTGCTTGCTCCACGCGCCGCTGCCGCCGCCGGTGGTGCTGCGCCACAGCCCGCCCTGACGGGAAATGGCCCAAATTTCCTGATCGAGCGAACCGGGCGTGAAGGCCAGGCACTCGCCCTGCCAGCGCAGATCGTCGTTGCCGGAGAAGTTGATGCTCGCCAGCACCTGCGCCCAGCTCGCCCCGCCATCCATGCTGCGCCAAACGCCGATCCCGGAGTCGGTCGGGTAGTTGCGGCCCACGGCCTGAAACACAAGGTCCGCACTGGTCTCGCCGACCGCCAGACCTTGCACGCTGTGGCTCGCGCCGGTCGTGAGGTCACCCGAGAGAAACCGCCACGAGTCGCCACGGTCGTCGCTGCGATACACGCCGCCCACATCCGTGCGCGCATAGAGCCGCCCGCCGGCGTGCGAAGCAAAGCCCGTGAGCCAGCCGCCGGCATCGAGATCCGTCTGCCGAAACACGCCCGGCTGCGCGCTGCCGAGCAGCGACGCCGCCTCGGAGCGGACACCGAACAGACCGAGACCGAGCAGCAACGCGACGTGGAAAGTTTTCATGGGCGGATGAGCGGAGAACACGAAGCTCCTCTCTCCTACTCGCGCGGCACCGCCGGGGATTACAGGATTTTTTCCACTGCGGCCACCACCGCCTCGCCAAACACGACCATCTCCGGCAGAACCGCCGCTCGTGTGTCCGCCCTCGCCCAATCTCAATCGTCCGTACGACAGACGACGCGCCCGGCGCACCGCGCGCTTTTTTACGTAATCCAGCGCGGGGCTTTGCGAGTAACTGACCAATGACCACCCACGCCCCGTCTGCCCACGCGGTGTGCCCGATTTGCGCGGCAACGCTGCCTCCGGGCGCGCTGCCGGGGCATTGCCCGCGCTGCTTGGTGCGGGTGTCGCTGGCGGAAAGCGCCGCGCCGCCTGCGGAGGACGACGCCACGTGGCTGGTGCTCGGCGACCATGAGCTGCGCGAAGAAATCGCGCGCGGCGGAATGGGTATCGTGTATCGCGCGTGGCAGCGGCGGCTCGGACGCGAGGTCGCGGTGAAGGTGCTGCGCGGCGGCGAATTCGCGAGCACAGAGGCACAGGCGCGGTTCCGCACGGAGGCGGCGGCGGTCGCGCGCTTGCAGCATCCCGGCATCGTGGCCATCCATGATTTCGGCGAGGAAAGCGGGGTGCTGTGGTTTTCCATGGATCTCGTGCCGGGGGAAAATCTCGCCGCCCGGACGCGCGAGAATCCCCTCCCCGCGCGGGAAGCGGCGGAGTGCGTGCGGCGCATCGCCGAGGCCGTGCAACACGCGCACGAGCACGGCGTGCTCCACCGCGATCTCAAGCCCTCGAACATCCTGCTCGCCGCCGGAAACCAGCCGCGCATCACAGACTTCGGCATCGCCCGCCGCGTGGCCACTGACACCACCAGCGGCGCGGCGGAACTCACCCGCACGGGCCAGGTGCTCGGCTCGCCGGGCTACGCTGCACCGGAGCAGGCGCTCGGCGGGAAAGCCGACGCGCGCACCGATGTGTATGGCCTCGGCGCGCTGCTCTACCACCTGCTCACGGGCCGTCCGCCGTTCCAGGGGCCGACGGTCGATTCCATCCTGCTCCAGCTCCGCGAAAGCGATCCGCTCCCGCCGCGCCGCCTGAACCCCACGGTGCCGCGCGACCTCGAAACGATCTGCCTCCACGCGCTGCAAAAGGATCCCGCGCGCCGCTATGCCACGGCGCGCGCGCTCGGCGCGGACCTAGTGCATTTCCTCGATGGCGCACCGATCCGCGCGCGTCCGTCCGGTCCGCTGCGGCGCTCCGCGCGCTGGTGCCGCCGGCATCCGGCCGTGGCCGCGCTCCTCGCCGTCGTCGCTGTGCTACTCGGCGCACTGGTCGCCGGTTCGCTGTCTTTTGCCCACCGCCAGGAACGGCTCGAACACCGCGCCACGCTGCTCGCGCACGCGCATCAGTTGCGGGACTCGGGCCTCGCCGGCTCACGCACCGCGGCGCTGGCGACGCTGCGCGAGGCGTGGGCGATTCGCCCGGCCGCCGACCTCCGCAGCGAAGCTATCGCCTGCCTCGCGCTTTCCGAGATCACGCTCGAACGCACGCTCGCGCCGAACGATCCCGCAGCTCACCCGCCCGAGCCCGGCGCGAGCGCCGATGGCCGCTTCACGCTCCGCTATGAAAAGGACACGCTGCTCGTGATCGAGCGCGCCACCGGCACGGAGCGCGCGCGGCTCGGCGGATTCAAGACCCGCCCTTTCGCGCAACTCGACGACACCGGCCGACGCCTCGCCATCGCCCCGCGCGTGTCGGAAAAACGCCCGTGCCCGGTGACGCTGCACGAACTGCCGTCCGGAAAAATTCTCTTCACGCTCGCCCACGCGCAGCCCGTGCGCTCGCTCGACTGGGCCGGCGAGCTGCTCGCGGTCGGCGGCGATGACCGCTTCATCCACATCTGGGACACCACGAGCGGCCAGCGCCAGCACCGCTTTAGTGGCCACGACTCCGAGATCGAAGCCGTGCGCTTCCGTCCCGACGGCCAGGAACTCGTGTCGCTCGCGCAGGACAGCACGCTCCGCGTGTGGCACGCCGCGCGCGGTGTGGAAATCCTGCGGCTGGAAAAACTGCACGAACATCTCGGCCAGGCGTGGTGGGCGGCGGATGGCGCTCACCTTTTCGCTCCGCACAAAGATCGCGACGGCGTGGATGTCTTCCGGCTCGACTGGCCCCGCGCCGTGCAAGTGCTCGCGCCCGGCGAAGACGAGCCGCGCTCGGAAAATCTCCGCAGCCTCACACTCAGCCAGACCGGCGATCTCGCCGCCGCCGTGGACGAAAAGGGCTGCCACGTCTGGTCGCTCCGCCGCGGCCGGCTCGCCGCGTTTTTCCCAAAAGACAGCGACGAATGGATGGCCGCGCTGCTCGCGGGCGACGATGCCAGCCTGTGGCTGAGCGGCTGGAACCACGGGCTCCGCCGCTTCCCGATCCAGCGCCCGCGCGCCGACTGGCCGGAGTTTGGGGAAGTCGATCATACCGGCTTCAACTCCGGCCCGCTGCTCGTGGCCACCCGCGCCGACGGCACCGCTCTCGCGCTGACGAACGAGGACTCCGGCACCGCCGAGGATCACGTGGAAATTTTCCAGCCGAAAGACAAACGCCGCGTGCTGCTCAAGCAGCCCGATCCATTTTGCGCCGCGCTCAGCCCCGACGGAAAATGGGCGGCAACCGGGAGTTTCACCAACGAGGGCGCGATGCTCTGGAGCCTGCCCGACGGCCGGCACCGCCAGACGCTGGCGCATCCCGGCATCGTGCTCGGCACCGCGTTCACCGACTCCGGCGCGGTGCTCTGGCTCTGGGGCGACCACGGCGTGCAGCGCGTGAGCACCACGACGTGGAGACCGCTCGCGCCACCCGACGAGCGGCTCTTTCAAGCCTTCACCCCGAGCCCCGACGGCCAGCTCGCCGCGAGCACCACGCGCGACGAAGTGCTCCTCCACCGCGCGTCCGACCTCGCGGAAATCGCGCGCCTGCCCGTGCCCGCCTACGCCGGGCGCATCGGCGCATCCACCCTCGCCTTCAGCGGCGACAGCACCCGCCTTGCGCTGCACACCGCCGTCGGCAGCGTCGTCGTCTGGAATCTCCCCGCGCTCCGCGAGGAACTGCGAGTGCTCGGGATGGATTGGTAGTGCCCCGGTTGGCGCTGCGGATTTTCGATTCTCGATTGGGGATTTCTCAATCGAGAATCCATCCCAATCGAGAATCGAAAATGGATGTCTGGTCGGTGATCCGGCAGCCGGCGGTCCATCTGAAGCTGCGGCCGCACCTCCGGCATTGCCCGCGTGCGCCCCCCACCGCATGGTCGGCGCATCGTGCGCGCTGCCCTCGAAGACTTCATCCTCCACCTCGCCACCGAGCGCGGACTGTCGGTGAACTACCAGCTCTCCACGCGGCTTTCGCTGGAAGGTTTCACCCTCTGGCTGGAGCGCGGCCAGCTCGCGGCGGCGATGGGACAGTCCGCGCTCGATGCCACGATCGAGCGCGGCGAGGAGCTGCCGCCCATCGCGATCAATCCCGGTGCGGTGACGCTCGAACAAGTCGGCACGTACCTGGCTCACAAAAAGCGCCTCGGGCTTTCCGCCGGTTCCATCAAGCTCGTCGTGGTGGCCGTGAAGATTTTCTTCCGCTGGCTGCAGGCGCGTGGGCGCATCGCCCATGACATCGCGGAAGACCTCCCGCTCCCGCGTACCGACCGTTTCCTGCCGGAGACGATGAACGAACTGCAAACCGAACAGCTTCTCGAAGGCATCTCCGCCACCGCCCCGCGCGGCCTGCGCGACCGCGCGATCCTCGAACTGCTCTACGCCAGCGGCCTGCGCGTCTCGGAGCTGGTCAATGCGCGGCTGGAGTTTCTCGACCTCGACAACCGCATCATCCGCGTCGTCGGCAAAGGCGGCAAAACGCGGCTCGTCCCCGTCGGCCAGAAAGCGTGCGACGCCCTCCACGCATACCTCGAAAACGAACGCCCCGGCCTCGTGAAAAAGCGCACCGGCAGCGAAATCTTTCTCTCCCGCAACGGCACCCGGCTGACCACCGTCCGCATTTGGCAGATCGTGAAAAATGCCGCGCGCCTCGCCGGCCTCGACCTCAATGTGTATCCGCACCTTCTCCGCCACAGCTTCGCCACGCACCTCCTCGGCAACGGCGCCGACCTCCGCATCATCCAGGAACTGCTCGGCCATGCCGACATCTCGACCACGCAGATTTACACCCACGTAGATCAGCAGCGCCTCAAAGCCATCCACCACCGCTTTCACCCCCGCGCCAAGTAGCGCCGCGCCCCGCGCCCGCGGCTGGGCCGCTACCGGCCTTTCACGTCTTTCACCGTCCACTTCGTGATGGCACGCCCCATGGAGGTGCGGGTGCTCACGGGCAGTGCTGTCAGGTCAAAATCGAGTTCGCGGACCCGCGCGCCGCTGCGGCCATCGAGGGAAATGTGGAGGGACTTGGGCATGTCTTCCTCCTTCGCACTGGCCTTGAGATAGATGATCCGCGAGTTCTCGCTCTTCACGAGCGGGTAGAGTTTGTCGCGCGAAAGGCCGCCGATTTGGAATTTCTTGGCGAACGCCTTCCCCGACTCTCCGTCCTGATAAACCAGCGTGTAAAATTTGGTGTCGCCGTCCTTCGGCCAGATGGCGAGGTGGATGATCTCGCGGCCCATGAAGGTTTTGTCGGCGACCTTGGTCACTTTGAGCGAGCCGTCGCGCATTATGCAGAGCACGCTGTCGAGGATCGTGCATTCGGTGACGAATTCGTGCTGCCGCCAGTTGAGGCCGATGAAGCCGTCGGTGCGGTTCACGTAAAGGCGCTGGTTTGCGGAGACCACGGCCGCCGCGTCGATTTGCGCGATCTCGTCGTAGCTGGTGCGGCGCTTGATCCCCTTGCCGTATTTCGCCTGGAGCATTTCAAACCACGCCACCGCATACGCGGTGAGATTCTTGAGATTGGCCCGGGTCTCCTTCATGCCTTCCTCGATGCGCTTCATCGCTTCGTCGGCCTGGAAGCGGTTGTAGGCGGAGATGCGCTTGATGCGGATTTCGGTAAGGCGTGTGATGTCCTCCTCGGTCACCTCGCGCCGGAGTTGCTGGAGGAATGGCTTCAGCCCCGCGCGGATCTCGGCGAGCACGCTTTCCCAGGTCTTGGATTTCTCGATATTCCGGTAGATGCGCTCCTCGATGAAAATGCGCTCCAGCGAATCCCAGTGCCACTGCTGTTCGAGTTCGCCGAGTTTGATTTCGAGTTCGCGTTTGAGCAGCGCCTTCGTCGCCTCGGCGCTGGTTCGGAGGATGTCGCGCACGCCGAGGAAGTGCGGCTTGTCGTCGCCGGTCTCGACGTTGCGCACGATGACGCACGCCGCCGGGTTGAGCTGCACCTGGCAGTTCGTGAACACGTAGAGCTGCTGGATCACCTTCTTCGGCTCGGCCCCCGCCGGCAGATGGATGAGGATCTCGACCCGGTCCGCGGTGTTGTCGTCCACGTGCTTGATCTTGATCTTGCCCTTCGCATTCGCGGCGAGGATCGACTCGATGAGCGATTCCGTGGTGACGCCGTAGGGCAGTTCCGTGATGCAGAGCAGCGTCTTGGACTGCACCTCGATCTTCGCGCGCACCTTCACCTTTCCACCGCGCTCGCCGTCGTTGTAGGCGGAAAAATCAGCCGTCCCGCCCGTCGGGAAGTCCGGCAGAATGCGGAAGGTTTTCCCCTGCAGGTGATTGATCGCCGCGCGGCAGAGGTCGTTGAAATTGTGCGGCAGGATCTTCGTCGAGAGCCCGACCGCGATGCCGTCCGCGCCTTCGAGCAGCACGATGGGAAACTTCGCCGGCAGCGTGATCGGCTCCTTGTTGCGCCCGTCGTAGCTGAGCTGCCACGTCGTCGTCTTCGGGTTGAAAAGCACGTCCTTCGCAAAATTCGTCAGCCGCGCCTCGATGTAACGCGGCGCCGCCGCATCGTCGCCGGTGAGCGTGTTGCCGTAATTCCCCTGCGGCTCGATCAGCCACCCGCGCTGCCCGATGGAAACGAGCGCCGCGCCGATGGACGCATCGCCATGCGGGTGCAGCTTCATGGTCGCGCCGACGACATTCGCAACCTTGTGAAAGCGCCCGTCGTCCATGTCCCAAAGCGTGTGCAGCACCCGCCGCTGCACCGGCTTCAACCCGTCATCGATGTGCGGCACCGCACGGTCGAGGATCACGTAGCTCGCGTAATCGAGGAACCAATTCCGGTAACTCTGCGCCAGCGGAGCCTGCTCGTCCTGCACCTTCTCGCCGGGCTGGCGGCGCGGGGCGGCAGCGTCCGTTAAATCCTGAGCGGTTTCGGGGGGCTGTTCTCCGCCTTCTATCGCTCCACCTGCCGCCGAACCTTCCTCGACTTGCGGCGCGCCGATTCCCAGCTCAGGCGACGCGGGATCAGCGGCGAGAGACAACTCGGGTTGGTCGCTTTTTGGGGAAGGCTTTTTCTTGGGCATCAATTTGGAAAGTGAGCGGAGACGCGGGAGCCGCGAAGAGAAAGAGGTTGGGAGTTCGTCTGCAAGAAATTTGGCTCCCCTCAAACCTCCTTTCCAACAATGATGCGCACTCGGGCGGCGTCCGATTCCCTGATTCCCGGTTGACGCTTCCACCCGCTTCGCTTACCTCTCCCGCCTCGTAATCGCGAACGGCGGAGTAGCCAAGTGGGAAGGCCGAGGTCTGCAAAACCTCTACGAGTGGGTTCGACTCCCACCTCCGCCTCGCTTCATTTTTCATTTCGGAGGGTCCAGAGCAAAACGGCGACTCAGCCAGGGGGCGGAACTAAGCATTTGCGCGTGCCTCCTTGCGGTTCGTCGTCCGTCTCGTCATCCTCCCGCCCCGCCCCATGAATGCTGAGGAACTCCAGGCTCTGCTCCACTCAACCCATCCGCCGACGCTGCTTCACGTCTTGCCGCCTGAAATCTTCGCCGCCGCTCACCTCCCGGCTTCGGTGAATGCCTGCATCTACGAGACGGCCTTTCCCGATCACATCCGCGCGCTCGCGCTCGATCCCGCCGCGCCGCTCGTCGTCTATGGCGCGGGCGAGGGTTCACTCGACGCCGCCACGGCGGCGGAAAAACTCCGCGCTCTCGGCTTCACGCGCGTCGAGACCTTCGAGGGCGGCCTCGCCGAATGGCAATCCGCCGGCCTGCCGCTCGAAGGCACCGGCCAGTTCCCGCAGCCGCCCGTCTGCACCGGCACCTACGCCGTGGACACGCAGGAGAGCGTCATCCGCTGGACCGGCCGCAATCTCTTCAACCACCACAGCGGCACCGTGCGGCTCGCCGGCGGCGAAATCGTGCTCCGCGACGGCCGGCTCACCAGCGCCCGCTTCACCATCGCCATGACGACCATCGCCTGCGAAGACCTCGCCGACTCCGCATTGAACGCCATGCTCCTCGCCCACCTGTGCACCACGGATTTCTTTGACACCGCGCACCATCCCACCGCCGAATTCGCCGCCACCGCCGCCGAGCCCATCCACCCCTGCACCGACGGCACGCCGAACTATCTCCTGCGCGGCACCTTCACCCTCCGCGGCATCACGCACCCGCTGGAATTCCCCGTCCTCATCGCCGCCCGGGACGACGGCCAGCACCTCACCGGCCAGGGCGTCCTCACCCTCGACCGCACCGCCTACGGCAGCCACTACGGCTCCGGCAAACTCTTCCGCTACCTCGGCCAGCACGTCGTCAACGATCACATCCATCTCCACGTCAAAATCTACGCGGGGCACTCTGCTGTAACAAAATAAAACTAAGTCATGAGTTCTACGGCAAATTTCAAAGTTGATCCCCGACTCGCATCAATTCTCGGCGATAGCTATTCGAGCAGCGAACATGCGCTCAAAGAGTTGATTGATAATTCATGGGATGCGGAGGCTACGGAAGTGCGAGTGACTTTACCGACGATCCTTTCCGACGATCCAATCATTGTTGAGGATAACGGTAGCGGGATGAAGCCAGCCGAGGTGCGCGACGAGTATTTGAACATCGCTAGCCCACGCTGGACGAGGAAAGGTGAAAAGACGCCGAATAAGAATCGGCTGGTCAAAGGGCGCCGTGGTGTCGGTAAGTTCGCTGGGTTAATTCTCGCCTCTCGTATGGAGCTTGAAACGACCGCACTCGGAATCGCCACATGCGTAGAGGTAGATAAAGAGGCGCTGTTGCGTGATGCGAAAGATTTGGAACAGGTGCCGCTGCCATTTGCCACAAAGGAAGCGGCCCCGAATTTGCACGGCACACGAATCGTCCTTTCTCGGATGAATCCGAATTTGAATCTCCCACAACCAGATCGCTTAAAGCAAATCCTTGCCCGTGACTACGGACGCGAAACCGACTTCGCTATCTTAGTCAATGGAGAGCGGGTTTTCGCCTTCGATGTGCCTGGCACCACGTTCGAGTGCGAAGTAAGTTTGCCCAATGGGGCGACAGCCAAGGCCACTTACACGGTTGCTGACAAACCGCTCCCAGCGAAGCATTCGGGAGTCGTCTTGCGCCAAGGCGGGAAAACAATCGGAAAAGCTCACTTGTTTGGGCTAGAGGCTGTTGACGAACTTTCTGACAGGCTGCGCCGTCGAATCGTCGGAGAAGTGAATGTTCCTCCAGACGCCATCGAATTGACTGCGGCTGGCGGTAACGTGATCGAGAGCGATAAATCGTTCGAGCATTTGTCTGGCGAGTTGCAAAAGCAATTTCACGAGAGTCTGACGCAAACCCACACAAACGAGGTGAATCTTGCCAAGGGGCGATGGAAACAACAAATGGATAGGCGTCTTGTCAGCGTGCCGGAACACCGTCGCGGCATAATTGAGCAGCGGATGAATCGGCTTATTTCCCGCGCATATCAAGAAGGCGAAAAGGATGAGAGGATCGGAACACTCGTCGACCTTGTTCTGGATGCACTGGAACACGACGAATACTGGGCCGTCTGCAACGAACTCCACGACACGGATCGAACTGATGTGATGCACCTAGCGGACGCTCTCCTTGAATTCGGGCTCTGCGATTTGGCATTTATGGGCCGACAGGCCAAAAGTCGTTTGGACTTCCTTAAATCACTGGGGCGATTGGCGGACAATCCCGACACGCTGGAGAAGCAGATTCATAAGGCCATCGAAAAGAACCTTTGGGTTCTCGGTCCGCAATACAGCTTGATGGCAAGCAACCAGCGACTGGCTACAATCGCCGAACAATGCGGTGAGGCGGTAATTGGTCATGCTGCCAACAAGACGCGCCCCGACCTGCTGCTGTCTCAGGACGCATTCCATAATCGACTTCTGATTGAGTTCAAGCGCCCTAACTACGAGGTCGGACGGGATGATGAAACTCAAGCTAAGAAATACGCCGACTGGTTAAAATCCCGTCTCCAGTTGTCGGTGGACATCGTTGTGATTGGAGGAACTACAGACCCGACTCTTTGTGACGAATATTCCGGAAAGCGAACCCAGTTCAGCAGCTACGTTAAACTCATTGCCGATGCGCAGGCATCTTTGGATTGGATGCTCGAGCAGTTAGCTGAGAAACCGTGAAAGCTCGGATATTCTGCCGACCAACCTCTAGTTTGAATACCGATGAGTTTGCCGCGCCTCTACCTCGAAACGACAATCCCGAGCTACCTCACAGCGCGGCGAAGCCGGGATTTGCAGCTCGCGGCGGATCAGCAGACGACCGAAGATTGGTGGAACCAGCACCGACAGCACTACGAGTGCTTCGTTTCGCCGGTGGTTGTCGATGAAGTGGCGCGAGGGGACGCGGCCTTTGCTGCAGCACGGATGGCAAAGCTCACGGGGCTACCCGTGCTGTCCGTCAACGACGCCGCGCAAGAACTCACCGTGCGGTTGCTGGCAGATGGCATAATCCCAGCGATCGCGGCGGACGATGCCGCACATCTCGGCGTCGCGGCGGCGCACGCGATGGATTTTCTGCTGACGTGGAACTGCAAGCATATCAACAACCCGCACCTGATCCGCCGCATCGAGCGCGCCTGCGCGACGGTGGGTTTCGCTTGTCCGATCATTTGCACGCCTGCCGAATTGATGATTCCCTGAGCCATGCCGGAAAACGAAATCCTCACCGAAATCCGCCGCACTCGCGAAGCGATCGCGCGGGAAAACGGTTGCGATGTGGCCAAGCTCTTCGCGCATTTCCGCGAGGTGACGACGAAGTTGAAGGAAGAAGGTTGGAATGTTGTCGGAACCATAACGGAGCCATCCGCTGTGGTTCGCGAGGAGCCGCCAAAGCAATAACACACAAGGAACTCTTGTGAGAACACCGACGACGAACCCTAACCTGATTCCCGGCTTTGACGCCGTGGCGGAGAGCCTCAAGTGGAAGGAAGCCGTCGCGCAGGAAACGGCGGGGATGAATAGCGCGGAGCGGATGGCTTATTTCCGGCGTCACTCGTCCGTCGAAGCGATCCGGCGGCAAACTCGCGAGACTGAATCGAGTGTGGTGCGGGAAGACCCGCCAGCGTCCTGAGCCGTGCCACACGAGAATCGCGCCATGAAAACGACGACTCCCAAAAACGCGGTCTGCCTGTGGTATGACAAGGATGCACTGGAGGCGGCGCGGTTTTATGCGGCGACGTTTCCGGACAGCGCGGTGAAGGCGGTGCATCATGCGCCGGGGGATTATCCCTCGGGCAAGGAGGGCGATGTGCTTACGGTCGAGTTCACGGTGATGGGGATTCCCTGCCTCGGGCTCAATGGCGGGCCGCAGATTCGGCACAGCATTGCCTTTTCCTTTCAGGTGGCGACGGATTCGCAGGAGGAGACGGACCGCTATTGGAATGCGGTCGTGGGAAATGGCGGGGAGGCCAGTGAATGCGGGTGGTGTCAGGACCGCTGGGGCATTTCGTGGCAGATCACGCCGCGCGTGCTGACGGAGGCGATCGCCGCGGGCGGCGGGGAGGCGAAGCGGGCCTTCGCCGCGATGATGGAGATGGGGAAAATCGACGTGGCCAAGATCGAGGCGGCGCGCCGCGGCTGACGCGACTCCCCTTCCCAAAGCGGGATCACCTTTTTCTGAACGCCGCAGCCCAAGGCAACACCTTGGCGGAAAATCCCGTCAACGAGGGAACCCCCCTCTGAGAAGGCCGGACACCGGCTGGCCAGCCTTTCACGAGCGGAGATATTTACCGACTGACCCAAGGCGTTGCCTTGGCTGGAAGGTCGTCGAGGCTTTGGCCCGTGATCGGCAAAAGCGCCTGACTCGCTCGGGCTGCCTGGCGGCTACTTCGCCGCCGCCACACCCGGGATGCGGTGGACGGTGCTGTGGATTTCCTGCTCGCAGGGTTTGCCGTCGGCACCCTGAACTTTGAATTTCAGCCGGATGGTCATCGCGGGCCGCATGTCGGCGAGCTGGAGAGTGAGCGTTTTCTTGTCGGGTGAAAGCGTGGCTTTCTCGACGGTCATGGTGTCCTGGCCTTTTGAGCCGTCGCTCACCTTGAAGTCGGGCGAGCCGTAGTTGCCGGTCCATTTGTAGTTCCAGCGTTTGATGTCGTAGTTCTGCACATCCGTGGCGGAGGCGGCGTCGAGCGGGCTGGTGAAGGTGAGTTGCACGCCGTCTTTCACCGCGTGCAGTTCGACGGGCATGGTGACGGTCGCGCCGGTGTAGCGGACGCGGGCGAAGCAGCCGAATTTCGCGGCGTCGCTCTGCCACACGTTCAGGCCGGAGACGTAGAGCTGGCCGTCCTTCGGGCTGAAGCGTCCGCGCATGATGCCGCTGGAAAACTTGAAGGGAAACTTCACGACGGAGCCCTGGGCCACGCCGTCCACGGTTTCCATGGTGACGCCATAGAGCAGGCAGTGGCCGTAGCTCATGTGCAGCATGCGGCCCTCCCACGGGCCCCATTTGCCGCCGCTCACCCAGACCTCGCCGCCGGGCGAATTGTCCACGTTTTGCGGCATCCAGAGGAGCGGCTCGTCGTAGCCAGCCACCGGTGTGGGCGCTTTCGAGTCGCCCCAGAATTCGGTGTGGAATTTCTCGCGATCCGCGGCGCTGCTCGGGTTGGCCTCGAATTCAGTGCCGTCCGGTCCCTTGAATTTGATCGTCTTGTGCGCGGCGGGCGTCATGCCGTAGAAGCCGCCGGGCTTGATGATGTTCAGCCGGTTCGCGGGCATCCAGTGGCCCTGATTGTCGCTGCAGGTCAGCATGTCCTTCGGCCCCATGCCGAGGCCGTTCGGCGCGCGCAGGCCGTTGGCGATGGGTTCCAGCTTCGAGCCGTCTTTGGAAACGCGGATCATCGTGCCCTGATGCGGGCTCATGTTCGTCGGCGTCCACGGCGAGCCTTTGCCGTAGTAGAAATTGCCGGCGCTGTCCGTTTGCAGGTCGAGCGCGAACTCGTGGTAGTTCTCGGTGACCACGCAGTCGTTGTTGAAGTTCTCGTAGAAGTCCGCTTCGCCGTCGCCGTTCAGATCGTGCAGGCGGGTGATCTGGTCGCGGCCGAGAACGTAGATCTTACCGTCCACGACCTTGCAGCCGAGCGGCTGGAAAAGGCCGGTCGCAATGCGCTGCCACTTTACGTGTTCGAGTTTGTCGTCGAGCCCGCTGACGTGCCACACATCACCGCCAATGTTCACCAGGGCGACATCACCATTTGGCAAAAAGTCATGCCCGCCGAAGCGCAGCCAGGATTTGTAGGGGTTGTTCTCGGGCGGCGTGATTTCATCAACGACATACGGACCGTCGCCGGTGCCGACTTTGCCCGGCGTCTCCAGGGCCTCGCCCCAATGTGCGGGCCCACCTTTGCACAGCGCCACGAGATCGGGCACTGCGACCTTGGAAGCCTCGGGAGCCTGCGCCGCACCGGCAGCCACGACCACGCGGAACGTCGTCGCCGCCTGGCGGGCCGGCACGCGCAGCACGGTCTTGCCGTCGGCGGTTTTCTCGACCTTCGCACCGCCCGCGCCTTCCACAGTCGCCGCCAGTTCGCCGCCCGCTCCGAGCAGCACGGTAACAGCCGGACCCACGCCCACGGCGATGGTGCGCGAGAGCAGCAGCGCGCCGTCTTTCACTTCGGCACCCGGCAGCTCCAGCACGGCGGATTTTCCGATGGTGTAGCTGAGGACGACTTTGTCGCCATGCACGTAGAGGCCGCGATATTTCGCCACGTCGGCTGGGAGGTTGCCCTGATGCCGGTCGCGCGGGTCGTCGCCGATTTCCGCAGCGCTGACGCCGGGCAGGTACGGCGTGGAAAATTTCACGTCGCCGCCGGGCGCGATCTGTCCCTCGAGGCCGCCGCGTCCGCCGGGAAACTTAATGAAGCCGCCAGTCCACGCCGCGCTAACGCGCAGGAGTTCGGGATCGAAAAGGACGGTCGCCGGATGCTCCTTGTCGCCGACTTTGATGGCGATGCCTTTGGCCGTGACCTGGCCGTTGATTTTGAAGCAGCCGGTGTGAAACGGCCCGAGATCGGTGGCGTCCCACGGGATGGCGGCGTGCAGCGGGAGCGCGAGGGCCGTGAAGGCGAGGGCGAGGAGGGAGTTTTTGGTCATGAGTTTGGCAGCTTGGAGGTGAGGTTGAGGGAAGCGGAAAACGGCAGGGGCGCAAGGGAAGCAAAGCGCAAGGGGAAGCGCCAATACTAAATGCGGCCGTACTCGATGAGCGTCCGCGCGGCTCCACGCGGCGCTGAGCTTGTCCCATCACTCCCGGTAAGGGACCCGCTACCTCACGGCGCGGGCACCGCCGGCTGGACGAAGCGGTAAAAACGCGTGGTGAAATCGCCGGCATTCACGTCCACGAAGTCGCCGACTTCGCCCGAGGGATCGGTGGTGCCGATCTCCTCCCAGTTCGCGAGATCCGTGGAGGCTTCGACCGTCCAGATGGTCGGCGACGCCGCGGCGGCCCCGAGTTTGGCATCGGCCACGAGAGCCGGCGGAGTCGGCGGCAGGGGAATCGGGAGGACGAGGTGATGGCGACGGCGAAGGAGCGCGCGCAGCTTCGCCGGGGTGGTGGTATTGAGAAAATAAGGGCGGTCGATAATGCTGATGCCGCCCGCCGGGGGCATGGCGAGGGTGCTGCCGATGAGAAAAGGCGGCAGGCCGGCCACGAGCGCCGGAGCATTGAGGGTGAGGGAGACCGTTTCCGTGATGGCACCGACGGTGACGAAAGGATCAATCACGATCGTGGCGCTCGAACTGCCAGCCGGGATCGTCACGGAACTGGGGATCGTGGCGTAGTCCACGCCATTCGTCGCGGTGCCGCCGATGGTGTAGCTCACCACGAGAGGATCCGTGACGCTCCCGGTGCGCTCGATCGCGAAGGAGGCCGTGCGCCCGGGGAGGTCTTCGCGAAAGGCCAGCGCATCGGTGACGCGCACCGACACCGTGGGAATTCCGGGGGGCAGCAGCGCGTCGAGAATGTTGACCTCGGCGACCATGTGGTGGTCGTCGATGACGTAACTCCCGGCCGCGGGCGACGCGGGGACCGACGGCGCGAGCGTAATTTGCAGCAGCTCGGAAACCTCGGTGAGCAGATCATACGTGGGCACGACCACGATGTCCGCGCTGGTGGCCCCTGCCGGGATCGTGACGCTCCCGCTGAGCAGCGGGAAATCGACGCCGTTTTTGGCCATCGCGGGCCGCGGCTCGGTGACGTAGATCGTTTGCTTCGGCGGGATGGTGAAGGCGTAGTTCACGGTCAGCGGCACGTCGGTGGGGCCGCTCGTGCGCGTGACGGTGAAGACGGCCGGATCGGAACCGTCCGCGGTTTCCCGCCCCGTCGGATCGGTCGCCGCGATCGTGACCACGGGGAACGGCGGTGGGGTGGTGTCGTTATCGAGGATGCTGACGAGCGCGGAGGAACTCGGGCCGTAGAGAAAGCCGAAGTTCCAGTCGAAAGGACCGACCGGCCCCTCATTGAAACCAATGAACGGCGGGGTGTAGAGGGACATCGAAACCGTCTCGGCATTTTCGATGAGCAGATCGTCGATGGGGTTCACCTGGATGATCGCCTCGGTGGTGCCCGGCGCGAAGGAGAACCAGCGCCAAATGCCATTGGTGATCGTCCCGGAAGTGGGCGTCAGCGTGTAGTCGATGCCCTCGCGCGCCGTGCCACCCACGGCGAAAAGAAAACCCACCGTGGCCGACGCCGGCTGGCTGTGCGTCACGCGGAAGCTGGCCACATTCGGCGCTCCGGCGGAAACCTCCGCGCCTTCCGCGTCGAGCGGGTAGATATTGATGAAGGGCAGGTCAGGAGCCACCATGATCCCGACGTAGGCCGACGTCGACGAGATGCCGTGGTTGTTCGTGACCCGCACCGTGAGCGGTCGCGTGTAGTAGTTGCTCGTGCTGGGGTTCGTGAAAATTACGTTCGCCGTGCCGCTGAACGGCGTGCCCGCAGGAGTGGACGCGGGCAACCCGGTCGTACCGGAATACGCGGTGCCGTCCGCGTAAACGGTGTAGCTCACGATGTATCCGTCCACCGCCGCCGCGGTGAAATTCACCGCTATCGGCTGGGTCGCGGCCGCCACCGCGTAGTTGCCCGGCGAGGTGATCGCCACCGTCGGCGGCGGGAGCGGGACCACGGTCACGGGAACGGCGGCCGAAGTATTCGACGTGCCGTGGTCGTTCGTCACCTGCACGGTGAGCGCCTGCGCCGCGCCGGGGCTGGTGAGAGTGGCGCTCACCGTACCTGCGAACGGTGTGCCCGCGGGCGTATTCGCGGGCAGCCCCGTGGAGTCCGAAGCCACGGCCACGCCACCCACGAAAACGGTGTAACTCGTGACATACCCATCCGCCGCCGCGGCGGTGAAGTTCACGGTCAGCGAATCGCCCTGGGTCACCGAGGCATTGGCTCCCGGCGAGGTGATGGCCACCGTCGGAGCTGGCGGAAGATCCTCGCTGACGATCGTCGCGCTGGCCGTGATCGCCGGACCGAGCACATAGGCCTCCGCCGGGGAGGGCGTGCCGACGACATCCGTCGGGAGCAGCGTGAACGTGAGCGACACCGGATCTTCCACGAGCAGATCGTCAATCGGGGCGATCACCACATCCACGAAAGGCACCCCGGCGGGGAGCGTGATCGTCGCGGGCAGCGCCGCAAAATCCGTTCCCGAAACCGCCGTGCCGCCGAGCGCGTAACGGACAGTGAGCGCGGGCGCGAGGTTGTTCGTGCGCGTAATGCGGAAGACCGCCGGATCGGTCCCGGCGGCCGTCTCCGTGGCCACGCCGTCCACCGCTGCCACGGTGACAATCGCGCGCGGTGCCGCGAGCGGGTCTTCATTGTCCGCGATGTTCACACTGGCACGATCCGCCGCGCCGACGGTGTAGGGAACATTCGCGCCGGTCGCCGTCTTGGTATCCAGCTTGATCCGCACATCCTCGGTCCCCTCCGTGAGCCAGTCGTCGAGCACCGTCACCGGAATATCCAGCGTGCTGCTGCCCGCCGGGATGACAACCGACGCGCCGATGCTCCCGCCAAACGTGTAATCCTCTCCCTGCACCGCGACACCGCTCACTTTCACCCACACCGTGAGCGCGCTGGCCGTGCTCCCGGTGCGCGCGATGCGCATCGTACCGGCATCCGCCGCCTGCCCCGGCAGCACCTCCGCCGCACTCGCATCCGGAGCGGTGATCGTCACCGTGGTTTGCGCAAAAGCCGGCACGCCAAAAAGGGCCAGCACGCACGTGAGCAGGAGAAAGCGGAGCGTTTTCATAGGCGTCGGGGGCGGAGGACTGCGCGAACGTCGCGAACCGGCACCACCCCGGCAAACGGGCAAGCGTAACAGTATTGTTACACTTTCCGCCCCGCGCTCGCAGGGGAACACGGGAGCGCACGCGTCCTCGGCAGAGTTCACTCCGCCGTGCCCACAGCACCGCTCCGCACCGCTACCCTCCCCAGCTCGCCGCTACTTTTTCTCCACGATCCAGATGTTCCGATAGAACACCGGATTGCCATGTGCCTGAAGCTGGATCGGCCCGGGCTCGGGGCCTTCCTTGCCGCCGGCGGCGGTCGTGGTGTGCGGCACTTCGGTGTGATCCTGCACGAGCACGCCGTTGAGCTTCACGGTCATCACGGCGTTCTTCACCTTCTTGTCGCCCTCGTATTTCGCGGCCACGAACTCGATGTCGTAGGTCTGCCACGAGAGCGGCGGGAAGCACATGTTCAGCTTCGGCGCGGCCACGCTGTAGATGCCGCCCGTCTCGTTGTTCTCGCCTTTCAGGCCAAAGGAATCGAGCACCTGGCACTCAAAACGATCCTGCACGTAGATGCCGCTGTTGCCCCGGCCCTGGCCGCGCGCAAACGGCTTGAACGGCGTGCGGAACTCCACATGCAGCGTGCAATCGCCGAATTTCCCCTTCGATTTCGTCCCGCCCGCGAGCAGCTTCCGCTCGTCCATTTTTCCGCCCTCCCAGGCGTCGGCATTCGTGCCGTCGAAAAGGACCGTCGCCCCGGCGGGCGGCTTCGCCCCGAGCGTCGGCGACTCCCGCACGGTGCGCTTGATCGTCCACGACTTGCCTTCGTCGTTCGTTCCCTTGATCTGCCCGTCCGCGATCTCGCCCTTCCAGCCGTTGCCATTGAAAACGACCTTGTCGCCCTCGCGCTTCGCATCCACCTCCACCTTTTTCTCGAAATCCGCCACCGCCCCCGGCAGCCCCTTGTCCCAGCCGACGATGCGGAATTTTCCATCCCCCAGCGCGATGACCTGCGCCGCACAGTTCTCCCCGACGTATTCCCCCTGCACCGCAAAGTCCGGCCCGGCGTCGGCCGGTTCGAGGAAAGTGGGATCGGCGGCGAAAGCGACAGACGCGAACACAAAAGTAGCGGCGGTAAAATTGCGGAAGGACGACATGGGCGTGACGAATAACGGGTTTAACCGAGTGAAGCAACCACCAGCCGGGGAGTTTTTGTCAGGCTCACATGGTAAATCTCTATCAAGCCAAGTCGCCGCCGCTTGCTTCGCTCCGCCCGACTCGCTATTCCCCGGCGCATGGATTCCTCAGCATTTCAAGCCGGTCAGGCCGCCGGCCTACTTGTCGGCATCATCTTCGGCTTCGCCACGGTCGCCTTTGCGGTGGTCGCGATCATCCTGGCCTTTGTGCGGAAAACGCGAGGCTGGATCATCACGGCCTGCGTGACCGGCGGCATCTCGCTGCTGCTCGTTGTCGGGACCATCGGGGCGGGCATCTACTTTGCCCAGCAAACGGCGAAAAAGAACCGGGCAATGACGACCATCCACTCCACCGACGGTCTCACGAGCATCGACACTCCCGGTAACTGGAAAACGCTCGGCAACCTGAATGCCATCGCGAGCATCCAAGCTGGCAACCTCCTCCGGGAAGAATACGCGATGGTGATTTCCGAACCGAATCCGAACGGCCTCAAACTCGACCCGTTCGTCGAGGCGGTCGTCGCGCAAATGGTGGGCAAGATGGACAGCGGCACGCCGGGCGAAACGACGAAGATTTCTGTCAATGGACTGGAGGCGCGCCGCGTGCGGATCGATTGCAAGTCAGCCAAATTGAAGATCGTCTATCAACTAACCGCGATAGATGACGGAGAAAACCTCCACCAGGTGCTCTGCTGGACGCTCGCCACCAAAGAATTCACCGCGCTCCCGGTGCTGACCCGCGTCGCGGACAGCTTTCGCGTAACCAAGCCACCGAGTGCCGTAAAGGAACCTGAACCCGCGCTGGAGGAATCCAAGTAGCCCTCCCGCGCCCCCAGCAAAAACGCGACCCTTGGCAGGGTCGCGTTTCTGTGGACCAAACTCGGGCGAGTTCGGTGGGAGGTGCGGGCGAGATTACTTGATCTCGACCTTGGCGCCGGCCGCTTCGATCTTCTTCTTGATCTCTTCGGCTTCTTCCTTGGTGACACCTTCCTTGAGGGTCTTCGGAGCGCCTTCGACGAGCGCCTTGGCTTCGGCGAGGCCGAGGCCAGCGACGCACGCGCGCACTTCCTTGATGACGCCGATTTTGTTGGCGCCGGTTTCCTTGAGGATGACGTCAAACGCCGTCTTCTCTTCGACCGGAGCGGCTGCCGCCGCGCCACCACCGCCGGCTGCTGCGACTGCGACCGGAGCCGCGGCGCTAACGCCCCACTTTTCTTCGAGCTGCTTCACGAGGTCCGCGACTTCGAGGACGGTGAGACCGCTGAGTTGTTCCACTAATGTGCTGGTATCTGCCATATGCTTATTACTGCGCGGTATCGTCGCCACCCGAAGCTTCGGGCGATTTCAGACCAGCAGCCGCCGGCCCGACGAGGAACCATTTGTTCATTGTTAATTTCGCGGACACCAATTGCGATGCCCGCGCTTCCCCGGTTGGCACCGGGAAAATCTTGGTCTATGCCGACGGTGCGGAGGCAGCCGGGGAGTTGGCGGCGTCTTTGTCGGCCTTGGCCTGAAGCAGGCGGGCGAGGGACGAAGCCGGCTCGTTGAGCACGCGGACCAGCTTGCTTGCCGGGGCGTTGAGCACGCCGAGGAGGGTCGCCAGCAGGACTTCGCGGGAAGGCAAATCGGCGATGGCTTTGATCTGGTCGGTCGATACCACGATCCTGTCCACGACGCCCGTTTTCATCTCGGGCTTCTTGAATTCAGCGGTAAAGTTCTTCAGCACTTTGGCTGCGGCGGCGACATCTTTGTCACCGACCACGATCGCGGTCTGACCTTTCAGGCCGTCGAGTTCCGGCAGGCCGACGCTCTTGGCGGCACGGCGCAGGAAAGTGTTCTTTACGACGTGGCAACGGGCTCCAACGTTCCAAAGCCGGGTGCGGAGTTCGGCGAACTGATCGACTTTCAAGCCGGTGTAATCGGCAACGAACAGGAACGGCGAGGCGTTCAATTTCGCCTGCAAATCTTCTACGATGGTCTCTTTCGCGGGATGCATGGAATAAGTCTCCGGTTAGTTCTTGATGAAGGACGAGGCGTCAATTTTCAGACCCGGCGTCATGGTGGCACTGAGCGTCACGTTTTCGACGAAGATGCCCTTGGCGGTTGCCGGGCGGGCCTTGACCACAGCCTCGATAACCGCAGTGCCATTCTCCACAAGCGCCTGCGCCTCGAAGGAAAACTTGCCCACGGGCACGGCGCAATTGCCGTTCTTGTCGAGCTTGAACTCCACGCGTCCGGCTTTGACCTCTTTTACGGCTTTCGCGGTGTCTTCAGTCACGGTGCCGGTCTTCGGATTCGGCATCAGTCCACGCGGGCCGAGAACCTTGCCGAGCTTGCGAACTTCAGCCATCGCTCCGGGCGTGGCAATCGCGACGTCGAACTCCTGGAACCCACCCACGCACTTCTCGATCATGTCCTTGTAACCGACGAACTCCGCGCCAGCCTCGCGGGCGGCGTTGGCGGCCTGACCTTCGGCGAAAACGAGCACGCGCACGTTTTTACCAGAGCCATTGGGCAGCGGGCAGGTGCCCCGGACCATCTGATCGGATTGTTTCGGGTCCACTCCGAGGCGGAAGGAAAGCGTGACCGTCTGGTCAAACTTCGGGGCAGGAAGCATCTTCAGAACCGAGACGGCTTCAGGAAGAGCGTAGCTCTTTTTGGCGTCCACCTTTTCGGCGGCGGAACGATACCGTTTGCTGCGTTTGTTTTGCATGTTGGGTTGCAGTGCTGGCGAGCGTGTGGCGCTCTCCTGCGGGTTTGGTTTTGGTTTTTTCCGCCTTGGAAGCGGGCGCGGAAGCTATCGGAGGGATGCTCCCTGTCAAAAGGAAATTAGAAGACTACTGCGCCTCGACCTCCACACCCATCTGCCGCGCGGTGCCGGCGATGATGCGGTAGGCGGCGGACTCGTCGCGCGCATTGAGGTCCTTCATCTTGATCTTCACGATGTCGAGAACCTGCTTTTTGGTCAGTTTGCCAACCTTCTGCTTGTTGGGCTCCTTGGAGCCGGCAGCGATGTTCGCAATCTTTTTGATCAGAATCGACGCGGGAGGCGACTTGGTAATGAAGCTGAAGGTCTTGTCCTTATAGACGGTGATGACCACCGGCAGGATGTCGCCAGCCTGCTTCTGCGTGGCGGCGTTGAACTCCTTGCAGAAGGCCATGATGTTCACGCCCTGTTGACCGAGCGCGGGACCCACGGGCGGCGCGGGGTTCGCCTGACCCGCAGGGATCTGAAGTTTGATTTTACCGACGATTTCTTTAGCCATCTGTCTAGTGAGTTAGAGTTGAGTTACGGAGTAGGGATAAGTGTTAGCTGCGTTCGACCTGCCAGTACTCGAGATCGACCAAGGTATTGCGGCCAAAGATGGAGACGGAGACCCGGAGCTTGCCGCGATCGGGATCGATTTCCTCGACGACGCCAGCCTGATTTTGGAACGGCCCGTCCGCGACTTTCACGGTTTCGCCCACGCTGAAAGAAATCTTCGGCTTGGCCTTTTCCTCGCCACCGCGGATCTGCGCCAGCATGCCTTCCACCTCGGACTTGGCCATAGCGATGGGGCGGTCCTTATTGCCCGCGAAGCCAATAACGCCGGTGGTGTCCTTAATGAAATACCAAGTCTTGTCCACCAACTGCTGGTTGTCATCAAGCAGATACATGTTCACAAACAGGTAGCCGGGATACAGCTTCCGTACAGTCTCGGTTTTCTTGCCCGCCTTAATAGAGGACACACGCTCCGTGGGCAGGAGGATTTCATAGACATAGTCCCCCATCTCCTCGGTCTTAATCCGTTTGACGAGATTGTCATGCACCTTGTTTTCCTGTCCGGAAAGCAGGTGGACGGCATACCACTGTTCGCGTTTTTTTTCTTCGGTCATGAGCGGAAAGTTAGTTGTGGGGGGTGCCGAAAATCCGCGCCATGATTATGTTAAAGATGAAGTCCCACCCAGCCACGTAACCGCTGAGCAAAAGCATGGCGATGATAACAATTATCGTGGAATCCGTCAGCTCCTTGTACTTCTTCATCCCCTTCTCCTTTGGATCCCAAGGCCACGAGGCCTTGGCAAGCTCCACCCGGACTTCACTAACGAAACTCTTATTGGGGACGATCATGGAGAATTTGGCGAGGCTTGCGAAAAAGGTGAGTGAGTAAGTCTTGGGAGGCTCGCTTTCGGGAGCACGTCAGGAGGGAATCGAACCCCCAACCGTCGGTTTTGGAGACCGATGCTCTACCAATTGAGCTACTGACGTATCTTCTTCTCCCTGCCGAAAACGCGGGGCGGACTGAACATCCGCCCCGCGCGAGATTCGACAAGGTCTGTTTCTTAAATAATTACTTGGCGACGATTTCGGCGATACGTCCGGCCCCGACGGTCTTGCCGCCTTCGCGGATCGCGAAACGCATGGACTTTTCCATGGCGACGGGCGTGATGAGTTCCACTTCGACCGAGACGTTGTCTCCGGGCATGACCATCTCCACGCCATCAGGGAGCTTGACCGAACCGGTCACGTCCGTGGTGCGGAAATAGAACTGCGGGCGATAGTTCGAGAAGAACGGGGTGTGCCGTCCACCTTCTTCCTTCGAGAGGACGTAGATTTCCGCCTTGAACTTGGTGTGGGGCTTGATGCTGCCCGGCTTGGCAATCACCATGCCGCGCTCGACATCGTCCTTCTTGGTGCCGCGGAGCAGAAGGCCGACGTTGTCGCCAGCGCGCGCTTCGTCCAGCAGTTTGCGGAACATTTCGATGTCCGTGACAGTTGTTTTCACGGTGTCGCGGATGCCGACGAGTTCGACTTCCTCCATTTTCTTGAGGATGCCGCGCTCGACGCGTCCGGTGGCGACGGTGCCGCGACCTTCGATGTTGAACACGTCTTCCACCGGCATGAGGAAAGGCTGATCGACCGGGCGCTCGGGAAGCGGGATGTAATCATCCACCGCATCCATGAGCTCCTGAATGCACTTGGCATCCGCATGGTTCGGATCGCCGGCGGCGAGGGCTTTCGTGGCGCTGCCTTTGACGATCGGAATCTTGTCACCCGGGAAGTCATACTGCGTGAGCAAATCGCGCACTTCCATGTCCACGAGGTCGAGCAACTCCGGGTCATCCACCATGTCGCACTTGTTCAAGAAAACGACGATCGAGGGCACGCCGACCTGCCGGGCAAGCAGGATGTGCTCGCGCGTCTGCGGCATCGGGCCGTCGGCGGCGGAAACGACGAGGATCGCGCCGTCCATCTGCGCCGCGCCGGTGATCATGTTCTTCACATAGTCGGCGTGGCCGGGGCAATCGACGTGCGCATAATGGCGCTTGTCGGTCTGATACTCGACGTGCGCGGTGTTGATCGTGATGCCGCGCTCCTTCTCTTCCGGAGCGGCGTCAATGTCCGCGTAGCCTTTGGCCTCAGCGAAGCCTTTTTTCGAGAGAATGGTAGTGATTGCCGCAGTGAGCGTGGTCTTGCCGTGATCGACGTGGCCGATCGTGCCGATGTTCACATGGGGTTTATTGCGTTCGAATTGGGCCTTGGCCATAGGAGCGGGTTTGGTTGGTTTTCTGTTGTTGGTTGATGGTTACTTTAAAAATCGCTGGCTGGAGCCTGAGACCGGGATTGAACCGGTGACCTCGTCCTTACCAAGGACGTGCTCTACCAACTGAGCTACTCAGGCACTGCATCCAGCACAGTCAAATACGAGACTTAAATGCGCCGGCGCTCACTGGTCCAGAGGGCGAAAAAGCCCGACTTACACACGGGGTTTCCCCTCATGTTTCGTCAGGCTTTCTCTCCGCAGTTTCCCGGCAAGCGAGCGGGCAAAGTAGCAAGTGGCCTTGGGGTGTCAAAAAGAAATTGCGCCTATTTTCCGCACCCGCACCGGCCTCGTTCCGCCCTCGATTTTACGAGGCGTGCTGCTTCAATTGCGCCGCCGGATTCCACCCCGCCGGAGCGGGTTGGCCCGCACTCGACCACGGGCTGCCGCGTTTGACCCACCGCTTTCGCCAAGCCTCCGGTGTCGTGCCGTCATCGTCGTCCGTCACTCCCGGCTGGAACCCGCACGACGGGCAGATCTCATAAGAACCGCCACCGGATTTCGAGCGCGGCACTTCGGACAAATGGGGCCAGTAGCAGGCCGGGCAAACGTGTTTCATGGGGTGCGGGTATTGACCAGCCGACCGGGCTGGCGGGCGAAATAATCGCGGCTGTTCGGTTTGAAATACGTCTTCGTCGTTCCGTCCGCATTGTAGGCGGCGAACCCTCCACTCTTCGCGTCGTAAACCCGGCGCGTCCCATCCTCATCCACCTTCACCTGCAGGCCGCCCGCTTTGGCCTGCTGGCCAAACTGCCAGGCCATCCGCGCGTAATCATCGGCATCCTTCGCCTGAAAATCCCCGCCGTGCCGCGCAAAGTGATCCGCCAGCGAAGCCATGTTTCCCCACGTCATCCGCGTCGGCGGCGCGGCTTCCGGCTTCGGCTTGGGGGAAAAAATCTTCCCGATCACCGACGAAGCCGATGACACCGGACTGCTCGCCACCGGCGAAGACGAAGCCGGAGCGCTCCCCGAAACAGGCGAACCCGACGTCACAAACTCTCCCGTCGCCAATTTCTTCCGCGCCGTCCCCACCGCATAGAAATACTTCGTCCCCGGCTTCAATCCCGTCAGCGTCACCTCATGCCTTGTCCCCACCCCACCCTCAACGCGCTCGGTGAGCTGATCCGCCGCCGCCCCGTAGCTCACCCGCGTCCCCGTCTCCACATCCGTCTGCCAGGAAATCACCATAACTGTCGCCGTGGTCGCACCCACCTTCACCGGGCCAGACAACTCGGCAGCCAACGCGGTTAGCGGGAAAATACCGCATAGCAGGATCGACAAAATGCGCGCGAACATTCCCGTTTCTAGCTCTCACGGCGCAGTGACGAAAACATAAAATCGATCCGCGTATTCCACACTGGCAAAACGGCATCGGGTCGCTAGTTTCTCCGACTTTCGTATGCCCCGATCCCATTTCATCACTTCTCTCGGCGGAATCGCGCTGACAATTTTGCTCGGGGGCTGTGCCGTGTTTGCGCCTTCAACACAGTCCGGGCATCATCACTCCGGGCAAACTCCGGCGAAGCCGAAATTGCCCACGCCCGTACCCGAGCCGCCGCGCAAACAATCCTACTGGCAGCCGGAGACGGCGAAAGGCGATCCGCAGATCGTCATCAATCTAACTGAGCAGCGGGCGCATTTTTTCCACGGCAAGACCGAAATCGGACAGTCGCCGATCTCCAGCGGCAAGCGCGGTCACGAGACCGCGACGGGCGAGTTCGCGGTGGTCCAACTCGATAAGAATCACGTCTCGAATCTCTACGGCGAATTTGTGAGTCGCGATGGCGACGTAGTGCAGCGCAATGTGGATACCAGCAAGCAGAAGGCACCGGCGGGCACGAGTTTTCGTGGGGCAAAGATGCCTTTCTTTCTCCGCTTTAATGGCGGCATCGGCATGCATGCGGGCAAATTGCCGGGCTATCCTGCATCGCACGGGTGCGTGCGCATGCCGCGCTCCATGGCCGAGCACTTTTTTCATGCCTCGCCAATCGGCACGCCGGTCATGGTAAAAGGCAGTGCGCCGACGCGATCGATCGACGAGGAGCCAGCGAGGAGCAGGCCGAAAAGGAAGTCCGAACCCACTCCCGACAAGCCGACCGAAACACCGTCCGAGCCTCCCAAGACACCGACCGAAAATCCTCCTCCCGCACCAAAAATCGAGGAACCGACAAAGGCGGAGCCCACCCCGGAGAAGCCGTCCGAGCCGCCAGCTCCCGCAGGGGCCTAAGCCGCGCCGTCCGGCGGCGGATGGCAGCCGCAGTCGGTGCCGCAGCCTTGCGCGCCCATAACCCGGACTTGCAGGTCGATCTCCTGAAAGGCGATCTGCTCGCGGACGTGGCTGAGGAAGCTCACGGTCATCGCGTCGGGCGGCGTGGAGCAGTCGAGTTGGAGGCGCAGGGGCAGGCCGAGAAGCGCGGGGTAAGCCTCCGCCATTTCCCCATCGAGGGCGAAGGACAAATACGCGTTGATCTTTTCCTGGAGCTGAAACAATCGCAGCTCCGAGCCATCCCAAGGACGCGGCTCCAGCATGATGAGCGTGACGACACCGGTTTTGGCATCGTGCGCCACGATGTCGATGACGTGGGCGTGCTCCACGCCGCGCGGGGATTTGGATTCATTGCTCATGGATTTGAAGTCGGTTCGTCGTTAGTCATTCGGAGCTGCAGGCCGTTTCGATCTGCCCTTCGGCAGGCGCGGACGAGCGCAAATCCCAACCCGCCGCTCACGAGCAGCAGCGGCAGCAGGCTCCAGCGGCTTTGCGGCCAGAGCAATTCACCCGTGTTGAACGACGCCCACTCGACGGGTTCGCTGCCCCACGGCCACGCGCCGTAGCCGAGCAGACCGTCGAAGACGTTGACGATATTGACCGACACCGGCCCGCGGATCGCCGCGAGCATGATGGGTGATGCGGCCCCGCGCTCGACAGCGGCTCGGGCCTCGCGGCGCATGGTGGCGATCTGCGCGGCGCGCAGCGTTTCGTCCAGCACGGCCTGCGTGAGGCGCTGCTCCTCCGCCTCCAAATGGAGGGAAAGAAGTTGCTCGGTGAGCGGCCCGATCCGCCCGGTAAAGAAAAGCGGCGCGGCGTATTCGGTGACGATATTGCAGAAAAAATCGTCCTTCCGGTGCGCGTCATCCACGCGCGCATGACCGCCGACAGCGAGGCAGTTCTGCGCGTCTGTGGCCGTCAGGAGGAACTGCTGCGCGACCGAGAGCGCGAGCAGGATGAGCGCGGTTTTTTTCCACCGCACAAAACCCACTACCACGGGCAGCGCGAGAAAAGGCAGGCCCGGCACGAGGTAGCGCGGTCCCGCGGAGAAGCCGCCGTGATAGCCGTTGAAGCTGGCGTTCACGAGGAAGAACCAGCCGAAAATCGCGAACCCGAGCCGCGCTTCGGCGGAAAAGGAATTGCCACGCAGCCAGACGATCCAGCCCGCCACACCAAGCAGCAGCACCGGCGCGAGCCAGAAGACCCCGCGGTACGGCGAGACCGTAATCAACGCGGCGACGTAGTCGCGGGGCAGCGCAAACATGCCGAGCGAACCGTGCGGATCTTTGAAAAGCGGATTTTGAAAGTCGTTCGCGAGCGCGAAGGGCGACCCGAAATTGACGTAGTGATACCAGCCGAGCACGACCGCCGGTCCAAGCCCTCCGCACCCGAAGAAAATCGCGCGCCGCCAATCCGCCCACCCCGGCAGTGTGCTGGGACGGAGCACCGACACCGCGTAAAGGCCCAGCGCCAGCGTCAGGCCCGCAACCAGATGATCGCCGCCAGCAAAGCGGCAGGTGACACCGACACCCAGCACGAGAAAACCCGTCATCGAAACGACCCGCTTCCACCACGGAAATTCCGTTACCCGGCACCGCGCGAGCAGCGCATACAGGCCGAGCGCCACCACCGCTCCGCCCGCGACATAATTCGTGACCACCGCGAAGCCTGCGCAAAAGCCCGCCAGCACCGGATGCGCGGTCTTTTCCCGCAGCCAGTAAAAGCTCGCGAGCAGCAGCACGGCGGTGAGGTTGTGATCGAAAAGGATCGTGCCGAACGGAAAAAACGTGGTGCCAAACGCGAGGGCCAACGTGGCCAGCAGCGCCGGCATTTTTTCGTCCCCGGCGAAATCACACGCGAGGCGGAAGAAGATCACGCTACCGAGCGCGGAGATCAGGCCTACGCTTAAAATCGTCGTCAGCCAGGCATTGACGTTGAGCGTCCACCAATGGTCGGGATTGATCCCGCACGCGCGCTCGAAATGGAAGATCGCGAAGTACGCCGGCACTGCGAGGAGCGACGTTCCGGGCGGCTTGTTCGGGTGAAAGTGGCCGGTCTGCGGCACGTAGGCTACATCGCCCGACGCACTGCGCATGTGCATCGCCTCCTCGACCGTGCCCTCCGCCGTGGGGCGTCCGCTGATCGGGTAAAACTTCCACTCGCCATCCACCCAGCAGAGCGCGTGGCGCTGCCCCTCGAAGTCGTACTCCGCGTGATCCGTGGGCACCCGCACGAGTTCATCGCGCGCCGGGTCGCGCTGATAGACGAAGAAGTCATCAATCGCGAACCGCCCCTGCTCCACGATCGCGCGCACCTCGGCGAAGCGGGAATTCTGATTCCACCCGCCGCCCTGATTGAAGTAGGCGAACCCGCAAAACGTAAGCAGGAAGAGCAGCAGTTCGGGACGGGTGACGCGGAGCATGGCAGAAAATGACGAATCAGTAATGACGAACGGCGCAAGAATGACCAAGCTCCAAAGACCTCCTGCGGGGTACCCCGTCACTCGCCATTCCTTATATGCCTCCTCGTTCACTGCACCGCCGTTCCTTTCTCAAAGCACTCGCCGCCAGCGGCGCGACCGCCGCCATGCACGGCCCGCTTTTCGCCGCGGAAATCGCGCCGCCCAAAACGAAGATCAAGCTCGGCATGGACAATTTCGCCGTGCGCGCGATGGGCTGGAAAGCGCCGCAGCTCCTGGACTACGCCGCTTCGCTCAAACTCGACGCGCTGCTCATCTCCGACCTCGACGCCTACGACTCGCTGGCCGACTCCGACCTCCGCGACATCGGCAGGAAGGCGCGCGATCTGGGCATCGATCTGTTCGCCGGCGGCTGGAGCATTTGTCCGACATCGAAAAGTTTTAAAAACAAGTGGGGCACCGCCGAAGAACACCTCGCGCTCGGCATCCGCGTGGCGCACGCGCTGGGTTCGCCGGTTTTCCGCTGCGTGCTCGGCTCGATGGAGGACCGCCACACCCAAGGGGGCATCAAGGCGCGGATCGCCGACACCGTGAAAGTGCTCAAGGCCAGCGCAACCAAGGCGAAGGACGCTGGCGTAAAAATCGCCATCGAGAACCACGCCGGAGATTTGCACTCTTGGGAATGTGCTGCGCTCATCGAGGAAGCGGGTCGCGATTTCGTCGGCTGCAATCTCGACTCCGGCAACGCCGCCTGGACGCTCGAAGACCCGTTTGACGTGCTGGCCACGCTCGGGCCGCTAACCATCTGCTCCTCCCTGCGCGACAACATGATCTGGGCGACGCCCGACGGCGCATCCGTGCAGTGGACCGCCTGTGGCGAAGGGCTCATCGATTGGAAAAAATACGCCGCCCGCTGGGCCGAGCTATGCCCCACCGTGCCGATGATGATCGAGACGATCTCCGGCTTCGCAAAAAACTTCGCCTATCAAACGGACGATTTCTGGCAGCACTACGACAAACGCCCCGAGCGTCTCGCCGCCTTCGAGGCGCTGGCCAAACGCGGTCACGAACTCTCGCCTTTCAAATCCCCCGACGGCACCGACAAAAAACTCGCCGAGCAGGACTACCAAAAGGGCGAACTCGAACGCTCGATCAAATATCTCCGCGAACAGATCGGCCTCGGCGTGAAAGCGTAACGCGGCTGGTGCTCCGCCGCGCTTTACATATTCCCCACGTTCAGTTGTGCGAAAGCTCACCCGCTCAGGCGATATTTTGCCAGACAGCGCATTCGAATCGTTGAACCATGAATCCTTTCCTCGCTTTTGATCAATTTGCTGCGCCGCGATGACGATGGACTGAAGACCACGCAGTATGGTTGGGTGATCGCACATGCAGAAGCATTCTAGGTTTCAGACTGTCGTCCTCCCCGCGTTGCTCACAGTCATCATTGGGATTCTTGGCGTTGCTTGCTTTAAACAGCACAAGGAAGCGGAGGGGTATCGGCAGAAGCAGCGCGAACGTGAATTGGTTGAGGCGATCGATCGAGAAATCGCCGGGATCCGAATTCCATACGAAGCATTGTTGTGGGATACGAAAGACTTCGGGCAAGTGGCCGCCTATCGCTTGGCGAAATGTCGGCAGTTCGATATGGCAACCATCGCGGGTTACAGCAGCGTGGTTCAGGATCACTCCGACGAAGTCGTCTCGGTGAACAACGAGGTCGATTGCTCGAACGCCTCTTTCGAGAATTATTGGCTCAATCATTACATCCGTTCATGCCTGGCTCTGGAGGGACGGATAATGGGAGACAGTGGGGAACCGCCCAAGGCGTTCATCCTCAAGGAAAGATTGCCGGTGATTCGATTCCACGTAGGGCGAGCACTTAAATCGAAGGAGCAAAACATCGCTCTCGCGAGCTGTGCATTGTGGCTGTCCGTTTTTCCGCCGAACGACGATGTCCGTTCTCGACTCGCTGAACTGGTGAGCGCGCCGAAGTTGCAGACCAACCTGAACTCTGAGGTCTATTCGCGCCAGACCATCGAAGCAGCCACGCTCATTGATGCCTATGATCTCCAAATTCCCTTTCCGCCAGACATCAAGAACGAGAACAGCTATCTATTCTTGCTCAAGCGTCACTCGAAGCGTTGACGTGGCCACTTTTCGCTTCGCACTACATTTCGGCTGCCCGTCTAATCAGTTGTTGGACAGTTCATCCGGCGCTTCCGCCACGAGTTGGAACCACGGGCCGAAGGTGCTCGTGATTTCGCGCCAGAGCTGGGGGCAGCGCTCGAGTTCGAGCATCTCGCGCGTCGGTTTTTGCACGAGCCAGGAGCGGGTCGCGAGTTCGCCTTCGAGCTGGCCTTTGCTCCACCCGGCATAGCCGACGAAGGCACGCACGACCGCCTTTCCACCGGTGAGCGCCTGCTCGGCTTCGTCGATCACCAGATGATGCTCACACTCCAACTGCTGCTTCTGCGGACGCCAGTGGAAGGACGCGAAGATGAGTTGATCCGTGGAAACCGGGCCGCCGAGAAAGACCGGGATCGTGGCCAGCGCGCCGAGGTCGCGGTCGGGCAGCAGGTCCGCCACGGTGCGGCCGGAAGGGCGGTTCAGGGTGAGGCCGAACGAGCCTTCCTGCGCGTCATTCGCCGAGAGAAAGAGCACGGTTTTGCTGAAATTCGGGTCCAGCAAATGCGGGTGCGCGATGAGCAGCGAACCGGCCAGGCTGATCGAGGATGAGCGGGAGTCGGGCACGCGGGAAAATTAGAATTGGGCGGCCATTCCGCAAGCCCGAGTCGGCCCGTCTTTTTGCGTGTCTCGCGCCTTTCCTTGGTTACGTTCAGCGCCCGACATGCCCAGCCCAGCCGCACTTTTGACCATCGCCGGACGCGAATTCCGTTCGCGGCTGCTCCTTGGCACGGGCAAATTTTCCTCGAACGCGACGATGGCCGGAGCGCTCGACGCCAGCGGCTGCGAGATCGTGACCGTGGCGCTGCGCCGCGCCGATCTCTCGGGTAAAGGCGATCCGTTTGCGAACATCCTCGATTTCATCGATCCGAAAAAATACCTGCTGCTGCCGAACACCAGCGGCGCGATGAATGCCGAGGAAGCCGTGCGGCTTGCGCGCCTCGCGGCGGCCGCGGGTTTGCCGCAGTGGGTGAAGCTCGAAATCCATCCCGACCCGCGCTACCTCCTGCCCGATCCGATCGAGACCTTGAAAGCCGCGGAGATTTTGGTGCGCGAAGGTTTCACCGTGCTGCCTTACATCAACGCCGACCCCGTGCTGGCCAAGCGACTCCAAGATGTCGGCACGGCCACGGTTATGCCGCTCGGCTCGCCCATCGGCAGCAACCGCGGTCTCGAGACTCGCGCGCAGCTTGCGATCATCATCGAGCAGGCCACCGTGCCGGTCGTCGTGGATGCCGGCATCGGCGCGCCGAGCCAGGCTGCGGAGGCGCTGGAGATGGGTGCCGACGCCGTGCTCGTGAACACCGCCATCGCCATCGCGTCCGATCCCGCGCGCATGGCCCGCGCTTTCAAAACCGCCGTCGAAGCCGGGCGCGAAGCCTTTGAAATCGGACTCGCCGACCGTCTCGACGCCGCCTCCGCGACCAGCCCGCTCGCCGCCTTTCTCCAAACCGCCTGACGCCCATGCCACTCCTCGAAGTCAAAAATCTCCGCACTTGGTTTCCGGTCACTGGCGGCGTGTTCCGCCGACATATCGACGACGTCAAAGCGGTTGATGATGTCAGTTTCACCATTGAGGCCGGTACGACCGTGGGGCTGGTGGGCGAAAGCGGCAGCGGCAAGTCCACGATTGGGAAAACGATTCTCAAGCTGGTGGCCGCAACGAGCGGGCAGATTCTTTTCGACGGGCGCGACATCCTCCCGATGAGCGAGGGCGAGTTCCGCCCGCTGCGGCGCGAGATCCAGATGATCTTTCAAGACCCGTTCGGCTCGCTGAATCCGCGGCACACCATTTTTCAGATCGTCGGCGAGGCGCTCGAAATCCATTTCCCCGCCATGAACCGCGGCGATCGGCGCGACCGCGTGACCGAGCTGATGAAACAGGTCGGTCTGAAGCCCGAGATGATGGAGCGCTACCCGCACGAGTTCAGCGGCGGGCAGCGGCAGCGCATCGGCATCGCGCGGGCGCTGGCGGTGAAGCCGAAATTCATCGTTTGCGACGAACCGGTCAGCGCGCTCGACGTGAGCGTACAGGCACAGATCGTCAACCTACTGCAAGACCTCCAGGCCGAACTCGGACTCACCTATCTTTTCATCGCCCATGACCTCGCCGTGGTGGAGCACATGAGCGACCATGTCCTCGTGATGTATCGCGGTAAGATCGTCGAGAGCGCCAGCGCCGACGCCATCTACGAAGCCCCGCAGCACGAATATACGAAGAAGCTCCTCGCCGCCGTGCCGAAGTTCGCGTGACGCAGTTTCCATCCTTCGTCTGAAATCCCATGACTCCACTGATCCGAAAACTCCTCGGCATGAACTGGCTGATCGTGGGCCTGAGCATCGGCCTGTGCATCCTCGGCGTCGCCGCCGTGTATAGCGCTTCGGCCTTCCGCGAGGATACCTACTGGCACAAGCAGGCCATCTGGGTTGGTGTGGGCGTCGTCATTTTCATGGTCGCGAGCCTCATCGATTATCGCTGGGTGAAATGGGCCGCGTTGCCGATGTATCTCGCCAGCATCGTGCTGGTCATCCTCACCTACATCAAAGGGGAGGAACACGGTGGCGCGAAATGCTGGCTGCGGCTGCCGGGCATCGGCACCTTTCAGCCGTCGCAGTTGGCCGTCATTGCAGGCATCCTCACGGTTGCGCTTTTCCTCAGTCAGTTTCGGAAAATGCACCCGTTCGTAAAACTGTTCATCACCGGCTGCATCGTCGGCGGGCCGATGCTCCTCATCCTCAAACAACCGGACGTGGGCATGACGCTCGTCTGGGTGCCAGTGATCATGTCCATGCTGCTCCTCAGCGGGATTCCCAAGCGCTACCTCATCGCGCTAATTCTGATCGCGGCTTCCGCCATTCCCTGGGTCGTGAACCTCGCGCTGAAATCCTACCAACGCGCGCGTATCACCGCTTTTATCGATCACGAAATCGATCCCACCGGCGCGGCCTGGGCGATCAATCAATCACTCATCGCCATCGGCTCGGGCGGTCTGTCCGGCAAAGGCTTCATGGCCACCGGCACGCAAGTCGAGCAGGGCTTCATCCCCGGCACCACCGTCCACACCGACTACATTTTCACCGCCATCGCCGAGCAGGGCGGCTTCATCGCCGGTGTCGTCCTCATCGGCCTCTTTGCCGTCCTCATCGTGGCCTGCCTGATGACCGCGCACCAGGCGGCGGACGAAATGGGCCTGCTCATCACCGTCGGCTTTGCCGCGCAGATCTTCTTCCACGTCTATCAAAACATCGGCATGACCATTTCACTCATGCCCATCACCGGACTCCCTCTCCCGCTGATCAGCTACGGCGGCACCTTTCTCGTCATGGTCATGTTTGGCCTCGGCCTCGTGAACAGCGTGTGGGTCCACCGCAAAGTGCTGCCGGGGTAGGCTTGCCGAAGCTGGCCGCGCGCCGCCGCTCCCCGACAGCACAAAACCCGGCGTCCGCGAGCGGAGCCGGGTTTTGGGAAAAGGGAAATGCGGACGATTTACGCCAGCTTGGCCAGCGCCTTACTCACCGAGCTTTTGTGGCGGTTGGCGGAGTTGCGATGGACGCGACCCGCTTTCACGGCCTTGTCGATCGCGGAGACGAACTCGGCCGCAGCCGCCGTAGCCTTGGCTTTGTCAGTGCCCTTGAGCGCCTCGCGCATCGTCTTGAGCTGGTTTTTCACGGCCGTGAGGGCGCGGCGGTTGGTGAGCGTGCGGCGGGTCGTTTGACGGGCGCGTTTGGCGGCGGATTTGGTGTTGGCCATGATCGGTTTTTGGAAAAGGGCCGCCAAACTAGCGGCGCGGTCGGCACTGTCAAGCTCCGCCTTAAGCCGCCGCGCTGAGGATCGCGCCGAGGGTGGCCAGGCCGTGTTTGAGTTCCGGCTCGGTGGCTTTCGCGCAGTTTAGTCGCAGGCAGGTGCGCTCCGGCGGCTGGGTGAAAAAGACCGCGCCACTGGCGAAGACCACGCGCTCGCGCCGGGCAGCGTCCCGCACGGCGGCGAGATCGATGGCGCGCGGCAGCTCGGCCCAGAGCATGTAGCCGCCGCGCGGCGGCGTGACGCGCGTGCCGGCGGGAAAGGCGCGGGCGATGGCGTCCAGCGCGAGCGTGCGGCGGTGCTGGTTGCGCTCGCGCAGGCGACCGAGATGCGGATCGAACGCCCCGCTTTCCAAAAACTCGCGCAGCGCAACCTCGGTGGGCACGGCGCTGTGCAAATCCTGCTGACATTTGCGCGCCGCGTATTCCTCGTGCAGCGAGCCCGGCACGCAGAAGCCCACGCGCAGGCCTGGCGACACGGTTTTCGAGAAACTGGTGACGTAGCTCACAGTCGAGCCGTCGTCCCACGCAAGCATCGTTTTGGGCGCGCCGCTGTCCACGAGTTCGCCGTAAATGTCGTCCTCGATCAGCCGCACGCCGTGGGCGCGGCACAGCTCCACGAGACGCTCGCGGTTCGCCTCGGGGATCGTCGCGCCGGAGGGATTGGAAAGCGCGGTGCAGACGATGAGGCAGCGCGGTTTCCACCGCGCAAGCAACGGCCCGGCCTGCGCAGGATCGATGCCGTCGCCGTTCGCGACCGGCAGCGGCAGCACGCGCACGCCGGCCACGCTGAGAAGTTCGAGCAGACCGTAATACGCCGGCGCTTCCACCGCCACGATGTCGCCCGGTTGCACCAGCACCGAGAGCAGAAGTTGCAGGCCCTGCGTGCAACCCGTCACCGTCACGAGCTGCTCGCTGCTGAGATTCGCGCCGCGCGCACTGAGCCGCGCCGCCAGCAGCGCGCGCAGAGACCGGTCGCCCTCGGGGTGATGGTAGGCAAACATCCCCGCGCCCTCCTTGGCAAAACCGCGCGCAAACGCCGCGCGCAGTTCTTCCACGGGCAACGCCTCGGGACTGGGCACACCGGCGGCGAGGTTGATCAGGCCCGGCTCGTCGGCCTGCCGCATGAAATCAACCAGCCGCCCGGCGGCGCGAAAAGTCTGCGGTTCGTTCATGGTCGGAGCAAAGGCGGTGGAGCCGCGCCTCACGAGAAAAAAGCTCGGACACAACGCATCTGAAACAGGTGGGACTCGACTCCGCTCAAGCTGACCAGAGCGCGATTTACAATCTTTTGACAACCGCGACAGACCTAACGGTGCGAGTCTTAGTCACTATGAAAACGAACCCAGTAATCTTGGTCAAAGTCATGGCAGTCAGTATGGCTCTCGCCGCGCTGTCCTCAGCCATTCCGCTGCGCGCGGAATTCACAGTTCACGAATGGGGCACCTTTACCGTCTTGCATGGGTCGGATGGGCAACCGATCCGCTGGTATCAGCCATTCCAGGACCTCAGCAGCCTGCCGGAGTTCGTGCATACCGGCATGTTTGGAAAAGGCGGGCCCGATATTCAGGGATTTACCGCGCGCATGGAAACGCCGGTTCTTTATTTCTACCCCGAGAAAGAAATGAACATCAGCGTGCAGGCTTGGCTGAATGGGGGTGCTCTGACGGAGTGGTTTCCCAATGCGCTGCGACCCACGGTTATGATTCCGGGTAACTCGCCCAGCTTGCAATGGATCGGTCGCCTCATTCCGCCGAACTCCATACTCGCCACGCAGATCCCCAGAACGAGCGACACCGCTGGTCGGCATTACGAAGCTGCGCGCGCAGTTCCCTCGGCCTGGCTCTTTCAGTCGAACCTGCCCCAGCCTCCACCGCGCCCCACGGCGAGCGGTGCCAGCCAACCGGCTGTCCCGCAACTTGACCGGCTGATTTTTTACCGGGGCGGAGCGAATGTCGGCCTGCCTGTCACCCTCTCCACACTCGATGACCGTTCCTTTAACCTCACTGGCAGCCGGGAGCAGTTAGTGAGAACCTTCTTCGCCGTGCAAACCTCGCTGCAAGGCATCGCGTGGACGCGCCTCGAGGGCTGGGACACTCCGAAGGACGACAGGATGCCACCCACCAAAACTTTCAACTTTCCGGAAGTGACCGCGCGCGAGACCGCCGTGCCCGCCCTGCGTAAGACCTTGGTGGAAACGCTCACCAAGGAGGGGCTCAGTCCCGATGAAGCCGCTGCAATGGTGGAGACATGGCATGACCTGTGGTTCGGCGAAACTGGCACTCGTGTCCTCGCCATTCTGCCTGACTCTTGGATCGCGCAGAGCGTCCCGCTTTCCATCGAACCCACACCCGCGAGTCTCAAGCGCGTCTATGTCGCCCGCCTGGAAATCCTCACCAAGGCTCGTGAAAACGGCCTGCTCGAACTCCTCGCCGACCAAAGCTCCCCAAAGGAAGCCGTTCCGCGTCTGAACGCACTCGCCTTGGGACGCTTCACCGCAGGAGCCGTCGAGCGCGCCCAGCAGTTGCAGACCAATAGCAACCGCGTCCGCCTCGCTCAGATCACCGCGGCCCAGCGCGCGGAAGAGAAGGTCGCCCCGGCAACCGCGCACGCTTTCGCAGCAGAGCGCGCCTTGGTTTCACCCGCACCCTAAGCGCAATCGAGAGCCCGAGAGCTGGCGTGTGATCGCCGCAAAGTTGCCGCCGCCTCCACCTCGCCCGCGCCACGCTGATCCAGCACTCTGCCTTAGCCCACCTCACCCCACGGCGACTACGAGAGCAGTGGTGTTGTCACGACCAGAGCGTTCGAGGGACGCGGCGACAAGGCGCTGCGCGGGATTTTGCGCAGCCTCGTCCTCATCCGGTACGCGCAAGCGCTGGAGGAGTTGTTCGTTGAAGAGGCCTTCCGTAAGTCCGTCGGTGCAGAGCAGGAAAAGGTCGCCGGGCTCGCAAGCGACAGCACCGACCTGCGGGTTGACGAACTGGTGACCGGCACCGAGCGCTTTTTGCAAGACGTTGCGGCGCGGATGGTCGCGGGCCTGGCGCTCGTTGAGCTGGCCTTGGCGGAAGAGCCAGCCGACATGGGTGTCATCTTGGGTGAGTTGCCGGATACCGCCCGCGCCCGCAGGCAGGTAGTAGATGCGGCTGTCGCCGATGTGCGCGAAATACACCCAGCCGGGCGCGAACCAGCAGAGGCTGAGCGTGGCACCCATGCCGGCGCATTCCTCGTAGCATTCGCCGAGGACAGTGAGGGCGTGGTGGATTTGGTCAAAAAGTTCCTCCAGCACGTCCTCGATGCCGGCCTTGAGGCCCTGCGCGGATTGCTTGAAAGCGCGCGGAAGCAGGCGCGTAATTTTCTCCACGGTGATGCGGCTGGCAAACTCGCCCGCCTTTGCGCCGCCCATGCCGTCACTTACGGCGAAAACGAAATCCGCGCTCGCGGTGGGCGCCTCGCCGAGGCGTCCGAGGTAGCGCACTTCCTGGGCGTCGAATTGCAGGCAGAGGTAGGAGTCCTCATTGTTCTGGCGCACGCGGCCCTGGTCGGTGAGACCCCACCATTGGAGATTGCTGGCGGGAGTGTGAGGGAGGTCATCCATTTTTCACGTCACCATCCGGCAGGATGGTGGCAAACTCGAAGTCGATGAGGCAGAAGCGACCGTCTTGCATGCGGTAGGTGACGTTGCGCATTTCCGGGTCGTCGTGTTGGACACCGAAGTGCTCCAGCTCGGCGAAAAGCTCGCGGGTGCGCGATTCATCGAGGTGATCCACGCGGCTGCCGCAACTTGAGGTCACGATGCGCAGTTCGTCGGCATTCGCCTCCAGCAGGCGCGGCACAAACGGACACGCGCGCGCTTCGAGATGCCGCAGGACTTTTACTTCGTTGGCGAACCGCTCCTCCGCCCGCGGCCCGCGAAATTGTTTGTACACCCGCCCATCGTAACCCACGCGCACGGTGGCTCGGAGGGTGTCTTTGACGATGGGCATGGCTCTGGATTCTCGCGCTCCCACCCTCGCCTTTCAATGCCGCAGACCGAACAATTCCCCACATTTTCCGCTCCCGTCTTGCCACTGGCATCGGCTTTGCTAATGGTGCGCGCGCGCTTCCGAGACACTTGGAGGCGACTGAGTAAATAAACCAAACCAGAGCGGGCTAAAACAGCGCAGCCTGCTCAAAAACCAACACCAACAACGACCAATCATGGCCAAGTACAAACTCGAATACATCTGGCTCGACGGCTACGAGCCTGTCGCCAACCTCCGCGGCAAAACCCAAATCAAGGAGTTCGCCAAATTCCCAAAACTCTCCGAGCTTCCGCTCTGGGGTTTCGACGGCAGTTCCACCCGTCAGGCCGAAGGCCGCAGTTCGGATTGCGTGCTCAAGCCGGTGGCGGTTTATCCCGATGCCACCCGCATCAATGGCGCACTCGTCATGTGCGAAGTCATGATGCCCGACGGCACCCCTCATCCCTCGAACGCCCGCGCGACCATCCCGGATGACGCCGGCACCTGGTTCGGATTCGAGCAGGAATATTTCCTCTACCAGAATGGCAAGCCGCTAGGTTTTCCGTCGGAAGGTTTCCCCTATCCGCAGGGTCTCTACTACACCGGTGTGGGTTACGACGCGGTGGGCGACATCGCCCGCGAGATCGTGGAAAAACACCTCGACCTGTGTCTCGAGGCCGGCATCAACCATGAAGGCATCAATGCCGAAGTGGCGAAGGGCCAATGGGAATTTCAGATCTTTGGCAAAGGCTCGAAGAAAGCCGCCGACGAAGTCTGGATCGCCCGCTACATCCTCAACCGCGTGTGCGAACAGTACGGCGTGGACGTGAACTATCACTGCAAACCGCTGGGGATCGACGTGGACTGGAACGGCTCGGGCATGCACTCAAATTTCTCGACGGAATTCATGCGCACCGTCGGTGGAAAGGAATACTTCGAGGCGCTTATGGCCGCCTTCGACAAATACAAGAACGAGCACATCGCCGTCTATGGACCGGACAATCACCTGCGCCTCACCGGCCTGCACGAGACGCAGTCCATCGATAAGTTTAACTACGGCGTGGCCAACCGCGGCGCGTCCATCCGCGTCCCGCATAGTTTCGTGAACAACGGCTATAAGGGCTACCTCGAAGATCGCCGCCCGAATTCTCAAGGCGATCCGTACAAGATCGCCGGCCGGATTCTCCAGACCATCCAAACGGTCCCCACGACCAAGGGCGCCGCGAAAAAGAAGAAGTAATCTCTTCGCCGGTCTGCCCTCTGCGGCGCACCGGAGGAACCAATCACCAGCGCCGTCCCGCCTCGTGCGGGACGGCGCTGTTTGTTTCAGCGAAGGCCGGGGCGGTTGAGCTTGGGCGAAGCTGCGGAGTTCGCTTTCGCTAGCCGTGCACGGAATTCCCAGCCGGTCCTCCGCCATCGACAGCCGCCGGACCTTCCTGCATTTTCACCTCCCGTGAAAAACAGCCCGATCCCCTTTCTCCGTGCGGTCGCGAAGGCGGAGGCAATCTCTTTTCTGCTGCTACTCGGCGTGGCGATGCCGCTGAAGTATCTCGCTGGCTGGCCGCTCGCAGTGAAGATCGTCGGCTCGCTGCACGGTGGGCTGTTTGTGATTTTCTGCGGCGCGCTGCTGCGGACCCTACTCGTCGCGCGCTGGCCAGTGTCGCGGGCGGCATTGATCTTTGTCGCATCGCTGCTGCCCTTCGGGCCGTTCGTGGTAGATGGCCGGATGGCGGCGTATGAGGAGGAGTTCGCTCGGGGTTTGCACTGACGCCTTTCCCCTGCCAGCCTCGGGGACACATCGCTTATGAAAAAATCCCCGTCGCTCCTCGTCTCCGCCCTCCTTTTCACCAGCCTGGCTCCCCTCGCACTCGCCGATGTCGGCCTTGGGGCCAAGCCCCTCGACGGCGCGGAGGTCATCATCGACGGCTCGCGGGAGATGCTGGATGCGAAGTGGATTTATTGGGAAGGGCCGGGCTTTAAGTCGGCGATGCCAATCAAATGGAAGATCGTGGACGACCCGGTGGACAAAGGCACGGTGGTGATGACCGATGATCCCGTCGCGGCGGGCGGGAAGTATGGATCAGCGGACATCGTGACCAAAAAGGCGTATCGCGATTTTCGGCTGCACATCGAGTTTCTCGTGATGAAGCCGCGCGGGAACAGCGGCGTGTATTTGCAAAACCGCTTCGAAATTCAGGTGCTCGATGGCGACAAGGGACCGCACGGCATGGCGGCGGTGATCAATGAGGCCGCGAATCCGCATCCGGAGGCCTACAACGGCGTTGGCAAATGGAACGCCTACGACATCACCTTTCGCGCGGCGCGCTTCGCCGACGGCAAAATGGTGGAGAAGCCGCTCGTCTCGATCTTTCTCAACGGTCAGAAGATCCACACGAACGTACGCATCAATCAGGTCCACGGCGGTCCGAATTCCGGCCTCGATGGTGGCAATGCCGGAGGCAAAGGGCTCACCGATGTGCCCGGCGGGCTGAAGCTCCAGTGCGAGGGCCACGACGTGCGCTACCGCCACGCGTGGATCAAGGAGCTCGACCTGGAAAAAGCGGACACGGATTTCAAGGAGTAGGCGGTGTTCCCGTCTCCGCCGAAGCCGCGCATCGGCTTCAAACCCTGACGCCATGCCAGCTCCTGCGTCTCCGGCGAGTGGGCGGGCGCTCGTCGTTTCGCTGCACGATGTCTCGCCGCGAACGCGCGCGGAATGCGCGGAGATTCTGGCGCAGTTGGCGGAGTCGGGCGTGCCGCGATGTTCGCTGCTCGTCATTCCGGATCATCATCGGCGCGGACCTTTTCTCGCCGACGCGGAATGTGCCGCGTGGCTGCGGGCGCAGGCGGCGGCGGGGCACGAACTGGTCATGCACGGCTACTACCATCAGCGGGCGCGACGGACGGGTGAAAGCGTGGGCGCGAAGTGGACGACGCGGATTTACACGGCGGACGAAGGCGAATTCTACGATCTCGACCGCGCGACGGCGACGACGCTCGTGGAAAAGGCGCGCGCGGATTTTCGCCAGCTCGGGGAGGAGCCGACGGGATTCATCGCGCCGGCTTGGCTGCTCAGCGCAGAAGCAGAGACGGCACTGCGCACACTGGGCTGCGCTTATACGACGCGGCTCGGGAGCGTGGTGGATTTGGAAACGGCACGCGTCTGGGCGTCGCAATCGCTGGTCTGGAGCGTGCGTAGCGCGTGGCGGCGGCAGGTGAGCCGCGCGTGGAATGCGCTGCTCTTCCACCGGCTCGCGGCGAATCCGCTGCTGCGGATATCCATTCATCCGGTGGATCTCCGGCACCCGCAGATCTGGCGGCAAATCCGCGAACTCGTCACCCGCGCGCGCGCCGACCGCGAGGCGATGACGTACCACGAGTGGGTCCGCGGCAGCCGATGACGCCGGCGGCTACGGCGGCGTGGCGCGGTTGACTGCGCTGAGCACCGCTTTGATCGGCGCGAGTTCGATGTTCGTGTCCACGCCGGCACCCCATTTGGTTTTACCGTCGGGGAGGCGAATCTGGATGTAGGCGATGGCGCTGGCCTCGGTGCCGGAACTGAGCGCGTGCTGTTTGAAATCGGCGATCTCAAAACGCCGCGCACCACTTTCATGCAGCGCATGGACGAACGCCGCGATGGGGCCGTTGCCCGTGCCGGTGAGCGCCACCTCGGCCCCGTCGCGACACGCGGAGGCGCGGCAGGAGAAGACGCCCGCCGTGCCGTCGGCGTGAAAGTGGACGAGCTGCCACGGCGCGGCGCGCTCGATGTATTCGCGCCAGAACATCGCCTTCAGCTCGGCCCCGCTGACCTCGCGGCCGAGGCGGTCCACGGCGTCGTTGGCGAGCGGGCCGAACTCGCGCTGGAGATCCTTCGGCAACTCAATGCCGAACTCGCTTTCGAGCAGATACGCCACGCCGCCTTTCCCGCTCTGGCTGTTCACGCGGATGACCTCGCGATACTCCCGGCCGAGGTCGCGCGGGTCGATGGTCAGGTACGGCACGTCCCAGTATTTCTGCTCTCCCGCGGCCCATTCCGTCATCCCCTCCTTGATCGCGTGCGCTGATTCCGTGCGGCAAATCGCCACGGTTTTCTCCCACTCGGCGAGCCCCTTTTTGATCGCGTCCTGATGCGACCCGGAGAACGCCGTGAAGACCAGCTCGCCCGCGTAGGGTTGCCGCGCCGGCACGGTCATGCCGGTGCAGCGTTCGTAGATTTGCACGAGGTCGTTTAGCCGCGAAAAATCGAGGTTCGGCGCGATGCCGTGCATGAAGCAGTTCATGGCCACGATCACGATGTCGAGGTTGCCGGTGCGCTCGCCGTTGCCAAAGAGCGTGCCCTCCACGCGCTCGGCGCCGGCGAGCAGGCCCAGCTCGGTGGCGGCGACGCCGGTGCCGCGGTCGTTGTGCGTGTGCAGGCTGATGGTGACGGATTCGCGATTCTTCAAATTGCGGCTCATCCACTCAATCTGATCGGCGTACACATTCGGCATCGCCACCTCCACGGTGTCGGGCAGGTTCAGGATCATCTTCCGCTCCGGCGTCGGCTGCCACACGTCCATCACGGCTTCGGAAATCTCCTTCGCAAACTCGACCTCGGTTGCGGAGAAACTCTCCGGCGAATACTGCAGCCGCACGTCCGTGCCCGCGAGGCGCGGCAGGCGGTCCTTGATCCATTGCGCGCCCTGGACGGCGATCGCCACGATCTCGGCTTTCGTTTTGCCAAAGACCACGCGGCGCTGCGCGGGCGACGTGGAGTTGTAAAGGTGGATGATCACGCGCTTCGCCCCGATGAGCGATTGCACGGTCTTCTCGATCAAATCCTCTCGGGCCTGCACGAGGCACTGGATGGTCACGTCGTCCGGGATGCGGCCCTCCTCGATCAGCCGGCGGTTGAACTCAAACTCGGTGTTCGAGGCCGACGGAAAGCCGACTTCGATTTCCTTGAAACCGCAGCGCACCAGCGCGTCGAACAGCTCGAGTTTTTGCGAGACGTTCATCGGCACGGCGAGCGCCTGGTTGCCATCGCGCAGATCGACTGAGCACCAAATCGGCGCGCGGGTCAGCGTGCGGCCCGGCCATTGCCGGTCGGGCAGGTGGATCGGCGGAAAGGCGCGATATTTCGTGGATGGGTTGGAAAACATGAGGTGGAAAGAAAAGGGCGGGACTTTCGGGAGGCCAGCCTGCGCTTCCGCCCGAAGCAGCGCGAGCCGACAGTTACGCGAGAAAAGCTCCGCGAGCCGGGCGCGGAAAAGCGCGCCCGGAGATTTCGCGGAGCGGCGTAAGTCGAAGGTGCAGCATGTGCATCACGGCGGCGACGCTAGCGGGACGAGCGGGAAAAGCAACCGCACGCGCGCTTGTCACCCGCCGCATTCGTCCGCATTTTCGCGGGATGCGCCGTGTGCTTATTCTCCTCCTCGCGCTGCTCCTCGCCACACTGCTCGGCGCGGGCTGGTATGCCTACGACAAGGGCTTCACGCGCAAATGGCGCACGCTGGTCACCGACGAGTTTCGGAAGCGCGGCGTCGAGCTGAAACTCGGTCGGCTGACCCTCGATCCGCGGCGCGGCCTCGTGGCGAAGGACGTCCGCGTTTTTGAAACCGACGAACGCCAGCGCACCGTCGCCTTCATTGATGAAATGGTGATCGAGGTGAACTACGCAAACGTCATCCGCGGCAAGACGTTCCTCGACGCGCTCGATCTGCGCGACGCCCGCCTCTCGCTCCCACTCGATCCGGCGAAGCCGCGCGGCCCGCGCCTCGAGATCGCCCGGCTCAATGCCCACCTTTTTCTCCCGCCACAGCAAATCTATCTGGCCAGCGCCGACGCCGAGGTCGCGGGCGTGCGCGTGCAGGCCAGCGGACGGCTCATCAACCCGCAGGCTTTTCATCCGCAGGGCGATCCGAAGAGCCTCACGCTTGTCAGCATGATCGAGCGGATCGTCGCGGAAATCGCCGCGCTGAAGTTCGAAGCGGAGCCGCCCACGCTGAGCGTCAGCTTCAGCGGCGATCTCGCCGACGCGCGCCGCGTGGCGGTGTCCACCACGCTGTGGGGCGAAAAAATTCGCCGCAAAAACTACCTGCTGCAAAGCCTGTATGTGGCGGCAGATTTCCGCGACGGCACGCTCGACCTTCGCGAGCTGGTCGCGCACGACGAAGGCGGCGAACTGCGCGTGACCGGGCTCCTGCAGCCGGAGGAAAAAACGGGCGCGCTGAACCTGCGCTCGACCCTCGACACACCCGCGCTGCTCCGCGCGTTGGAGTTACTGCCGGGGTTCGATGACATCGTTTTTTACACGCCTCCGACGATCGACGCGCGGGTGGAGTTGCGGCTCGGCGCCGAGCCCTCGGTTCACGCTTTCGGGCACGCCGCGCTCGGCAAATTCGCGATTAAGTCTTCCGTCTGGGAAAGTGCGAGCGCGGATTTTTCGTGGGACGGCCCGCGCTGGATGCTGCGCGATGTCCGCGTCGCGCACCGCTCCGGAACGCTCGGCGGCGACGTGCAGGTGCTCCCCGGCGACTTTCGCGCGCGGCTCACCCGCGCCAGCATCAATCCCCGCGCGCTGCGCCCGCTGCTCGCCGGCCCGGTGGCCGACGCGCTCGGGCAGTGCGAGTTTTCGCAACCACCGGAACTCACGCTCGACGCGCACGGCACCGCGCCCACGCTCGAAGCGGTGGTCCTCCACGGCGAACTCCGCGTGCCCGGCTCCGCGAGCTTCCGCGGCGTGGCGGCCACGGCGGCGAGCGCCACCGTGCATTACGAAAACCGCGTGCTCTCCTTCGCGCCCTTCTACGTGCGCCGCGTGGAGGGCGGCGGCGGCGGCGGATTATTTTTCGACTTCCGCCGCGACGAAGTCCGCTTCGACAAAATCCGGGCCAACGTGAACCCGCCCGAGGTCATGCTGTGGATCGAACCGAAGCTCGTCAAAGACGTGCAGCCCTACCGCTTCCCCAAGCAGCCGCCAAACGTCTTCATTGATGGCCTCGTCCACGCGAAAGGCGGCAAGACCACGCGCCTCGCCATCGACGTGAAAGCGCCCGGTGGCATGGACTACACCTTTCTGAAAAAGAACCTCAGCTTTCCGCAGCTCAGTGGAAAGCTGCTCTTCACGCCGGATCACTTGCGCATCTCGGAGCTGAGTGGGGCGCTCTTCGGCGGCACGGTGCGCGGCGACGCGGAGATCTCGCTGGCGAAAAACCGGCCCGGCCACAGCGCGCACCTTGCCCTCGAAAATGTGGACTTCGCCAGCCTCACGAAGACGTTTTTCAACTACGACGACTCGCAAGGCCTGCTCAATCTGACCTACGATTTCACCGGTCGCGGCGACGACGCCCGCACCATGCAGGGCCGCGGCGATGTCGCGGTCACCGACGGCAATATCTTCGCCATTCCGTTTCTCGGCCCGCTCTCCGGCGTGCTCAATGGCATCGTACCTGGCATGGGCAAAGACGTGGCGCGGAAAGGCACCGCGACGTGTGTCATCAAGGACGGCGTGCTCGCGACCGACGACCTCGTGGTGCAGGGCAAAGGCTTCAGCATGCTCGGACACGGGCAGCTCTTTTTCCTCGATGATCGGATGGATTTCACCATGCGGATCAACGCGCAGGGTCTGCCGGGCGTGCTGCTTTTTCCGGTGAGCAAACTTTTCGAATACACCGCCGACGACAAGCTCTCGAATCCCGTCTGGCGGCCGAAGATCGTGCCAAAACTCTGAGCCGCGGGTCCGGCCTATTTTCCGCCCGGAAGGAACCCGTCGGGCACGATTTTCGGGAGCAGTTTGAGGCCTTCGTTGAGCAGATCCGTGCCGGTCTTAACGGGTTCTTTCACGACGTTGTTGACGGTGTCCGCGACGGCTTCGCCGAGCGCTTTGCTGAGCCGGGCGGTGAGGTCCTCGTTGGGCTTGTTTAGCGGGCCGGTGAGGCGCATGGAGGTCCAGACGTAGCCGTCGTGGGAATCCATGAACACCTTCTCCCGCGAGCCGGGGATGAAGGCGAGACTGGTGGGCGTAATCCCGACCTGGAAAGTGCCGTCGATCAGGGAATTCAGGATCGTGAAATCGCCGGTGATGCGGATGAGCCCTTCGGATTCGGCGAAAAATTTCGTGACGCGCAGCGTCGGGCCGTCCTGCCGGAAATTCGCCGAGACGCGGCTGAGCGTGAGCCGGCGAAACTGCTGTGTGCCGGTGAAGATCGCGATCTTGTCGAGCACCGGGAGCGCGGTGAGTTCGCCGCGCGCGACGCTGAGCGAGCCGGCGATTTCCGGCCCGGCGGCGGGCAGCGGGAGCGGGCCGCGAATGGTCAGGTCGCCGGAGAGCTGGCCCTTCAGCCGCACGCGCCAGTCTTCGGAGAGGAAAGGCGTGAGATCCACTTCCTTGATCGCCACTTGCAGATCGATGCGCTCGGCGAAGTTGATTTCGCCCGTGGCTTTCACCGAACCGAGGCCGCCCTGGCGAAACTCGGCGTTGTTCACGAAGAGCGACGGCTCGCGATAGCGCAGCGCGAGCGCCTGCACGTCGAGTTCGGGCAGGCCGGTTTGCGCGATCTTGCCGCCCTGGCCGGCGATCTTCCACGCGGTGCCGTCCGGCGTGGCGGTGACCACGGTGTTGCGCACGGTACCGCCGGCCCATGTGAGATTGGTGTCGCGGACGATGGCCGTGCCGATCTCGACGCGATTGGGCAGCCATCCGCCGGAAGACGGGGCGGCGGCCGGCGCGGCCACCACGGCGGGCGTCTCCCTCCGCTCGGCGCGCGGCGCGGTGAGGTCGAGATTCAGCCGCTGCACCTCCACCTGTTCGACCTGCCACACTTTGTCAAAAAACCGCCGCAGGCTGATCTCCGCGCGCAATTGGTCGAGCGAGAGCGCGCCGAACGCCGCCTCCGGGGTGCCCTGCGCCTTCACGTTCTCGGTGAAAATGTTCGCGCCGGTAAAGTGCAGCGGGGCGATTTCACATTCCGCGTGCAGCGGCGCACCCGCATTCACAGCGAGGAATTTCCGAAAGCTGTCGCTGTGCAGATACGAGTTGATCGCCGCTTTCGCCACGAAGTAGCCGATGATCGCGAGCACGAACAGCGTGGGCGCGGCCCAAAGGGCGAAGCGTTTCCAGCGGCCGGAAGTGGGCGCCGTGCGGCGGCGTGTGGGTCGGGGCATGCACCACATTTACAACTGACAAAGCCGCGTCAATGCCCAACGCTCCGGGATGCTCGAACTCCAACAAGTCTCCCTCCAACTTGGCCAGGACCCGGAAGATCCGCTGCTGCTCACGGACGTCTCGATCCGTTTTCCGAAAAAGCATTTCACCGCCGTGATCGGTCCGTCCGGCTGCGGCAAAAGCACGCTGCTCAAGGTCATCGCCGGTCTCCGTGAGCCCACGCTCGGGCATGTGGAGTGGAATGGACGAAACCTTTCCGAGGACGGCGACATGGACCCGCACGAGATCGGTTACGTGCCGCAATTCAGCATCGCCTACGATTTGCTCACGGTGTGGGAAAGCGTGGAAAGCGCCCTGCGCCTGCGCGTGGCCGGGATGGACGCCGATGAACGCGAGAAGCGGCTCGACCGGATTCTCGGCGAGGTGGGGCTCGACGAAATCACCGACCGCGAGGTGCGCGTGCTTTCCGGCGGGCAGAAACGCCGCCTCGCCATGGCGCTCGAAATGGTCAGCTCCCCCCACCTCCTGCTCTGCGACGAAGTGACCAGCGGCCTCGACCCCAAGGCCGAGGACGAGATTGTGAAACTCATGCACCAGCTTTCGCGCAGCGACGACCGCATCGTGCTCTCCGTCACCCACAGCCTGCGCCATCTCGCGCTTTACGATAGCATCCTCGTGCTCTACCGCGGCCAGGTCGCGTATCACGGCGCGTCGGAATTTCTCTACCACTACTTCGGCGTGGAGCAGCCGGAGGATCTCTTCCCGCGCCTCGCGCAGCGGCAGCCGGAGGACTGGCACCGCTCCTGGCAAAAGCACCGCGCCGCCTACGTCACCGGGAGCCGCCCCGATGCCGCCACCGATACCGCCGCGCTGGAGACGGTCACCGACCGCTCCACTGGCGGCGATGACGACGACAGCGACGCCGCCCGGAAGCGCGTGGAGGAGCTGCTAAAAAAAGTGCAGGATGACGACGCGGATGGCGCTGAGAAAAAGTCGAAGTCGCCAAAAACCGACGACGCCCCGGACGATGACGAGCACGAGGACACGCCGTCCGTGCTCACACAGTTCGGCGTCCTCCTCGCCCGGCGGTGGAAGATTTTCTTCCGCGACCGCGGCGGGCTCTGGCTGCAATTCGCGCTGCTCGTCGGCTTCCCGATTCTGGTCGTCATCTTCGCGCTCGACGGACTGCCGCAGATCAAAAATCTCAACGGCGTCGTCAGCGCGAACTTCCTCGAGCAGATGAAAAACGAAATCGTCCAGAGCCAGGAACTCATCAAGACCGGCGGGCTCGTCTCCGGGCTGATCATGTTCCAGGTCGTGCTCCTCGCGCTCATGGGCTCGAACAACGCCGCCCGCGAAATCGCCGGCGAGCGGCTCATCTTCGAGAAGGAGAAATTCGCCGGCGTCAGCCCCGCCGCGTATGTGGCGTCAAAGGCCGCCTTCCTCGGCGTACTCGTGCTCGTGCAGTCCGTGTGGATGGGCGTGTTTGTCCACGTCATCGTCCAGTTTCAAGGCGACCTCGCCACGCAGATCCTCCTGCTCACGCTGGTCAATGCCTCCCTCACCTCCATCTGCCTCGGCCTTTCCAGCCTCATGAAAACCGCCGAGCAAGCCTCGCTCGTCTCCGTCTATCTCGTCGGCTTCCAGCTCCCGCTCAGCGGTGCCGTGCTCGCGCTGCCCAAAGTGTTAAGCACCATCACCCAGCCCTTCATCGCCTCCTACTGGGGCTGGTCCGGCTTCATCCAGACCATGCACGAGACCCGTTTTTACGAGGCCGTGAAAAAGGTCACGCAAACCGAGATTTCCAACGCCCCGCTCTGCATCTGGTGGCTCGCCTGCCACGTCGTCCTCGGCCTCATCATCGCCTACACCGGATGTAAAAACTCGCGCTGGGAATAGCCCGCTGCCCGGTGGGGAGATGGGCGGACGGCGTACCAGGGCCACGGGCGAGAGCGCCGGGAGTTCTGGAGAGGCAGGCTGGCGTTCTTCCGAGGCGGTCTGGCGTTCTTCCGGGGTGGTCTGGCATGCTGCCGAGGCGGTCTGGCGTTCTTCCGGGGTGGTCTGGCATGCTGCCGAAGCGGTCTGGCGTTCTTCCGGGGTGGTCTGGCATGCTGCCGAAGCGGTCTGGCATGCTGCCGAAGCGGTCTGGCGTGCTGCCGCGGCAGTCTGGCGTGCTGCCGGAGTGGTCTGGCGTTCTTCCGGGGCGGTCTGGCGTGCTGCCGGAGCGGTCTGGCGTTCTTCCGAGGTAGTCTGGCGTGCTGCCGGAGCGGTCTGGCGTGCTGCCGAGGTCACATGGATAGCCTTTATCCATCCAAACGCGCCCCAAACCCACCACCGCGCAATACTGTCCCACCCTTCCGCCCCCGACCCCGGGTAAAAAGCCACCCATACCGTCCGCAGGCGAATCTGGGATGCAACCAAAGTTCATGGGGAAACTCCCCCGACGAGACGCCCGCCCCCGGCGGAAAGCCGAGATGCTCCCCTAGGAAAGCACCCCCGCTCGGCCCTTCCCAAGTCACCCCACCAAACCCACCTTGATAGACGAAAGCCCTTCGCCTTGCATCGCGCAATGATTTCGTCCAACACCCGTTAGGCCCATGACTTCGCCGTACCAAGAATTTCGCGAGCGATTCGGTCCAGACTCTGGCCTCGATGGCTGTGATTTCAGACCGCATTTCGACGGATGGCTTTTGAACGCCTTTCGAGTCATTGAGCGTTCACCGACTCGGGACGCACACATGATCCTCGTGTGGGCTTATGTCCGCGAGATGGCGCAGTGGATACTCGTCCGGCGGGATCGTTTTCAACCTGGCGACCGCTTCCAGCTCGTCGTCGGATGGCCCGAGACCGTGCGCGCCACTGGCCGTCAAATCGTCAAACTCGGCGGACCCTTCGATGACCTGTCTCAGATCGCCGGGTCGGATACTTTTGGCGACTATCAATCCGTTTCCGGCCACTCTGTCTTCCGCCCCGGTTGGGATAAAGCAATCTACGAATGAATCGGCCGCACTTTGAAGCCGCTGCGCAGTTCGTCCGGAACCTCGGTCTGGAATGTTCCCTCATTGAACAGCCTCCATTGAGCCCGGCTGCCATCAACGCGCTCGGTTCGAGGCTGGGCGGCACAGTGCCCGATGAACTCGCCGCCTATCTTGCGGAGCTTGGCGACGGATTCTCGATCCAGTGGGGGCTTGGCGACTGGCATGCGGGCGGACACCTCTTCGACGCCGGCCTCAGCTTCACGGACGACATTGCGAGCGAGCATGCCTCCATGCAGGAGGACCTCAGACAGATCGTTAGCGGCGCGGACGCACCGAATGCTCTCCGCGAGGAGGCGCGGCGGCGACTAGCTTGGGTGCCCATCATGGGAGTTGGCGAGGGTGGCAACATTTTCTGCCTCGATCCGACTGCGAGCAGCAACCGCATCCGCTACCATGACATCCGCTGGACGAGCTACCCTCCAGAGTTGTGGCGTGTATCGCTTGGCGATTCGCTGCTCGACATGATTTCCCAGTGGAGTCGTTTCTGTTTCTCGGATCCCGTTACAGCGGACGGAGGGCACATCAGCCTTTCCACCTTGGCCAATAGTCTCACCGGTCCTTTCGATTGGCACCCGGAGAATTTTTCCGCACGCTTTGACCGTGGAACAACCAAGGCCTAGCCATGTGCTGAGCTTGGGGTCGCCTTAGTAATGGAGGATGCGGGCGAGTCTGTGGGCGGTTGCGGTGCCGAGGTGGGCTTTCATCCGGCGGAAGAAGTCGCCGAGAGCGCTCTGACGGGATTCAAGCGAAAGTTTGTTTGGCAGGGATCGCCGGCCACCGCCTCCGGGAAAAAGAACCTCCGGGTGGCCAAGGTTTTTCTTTCGCGCGCCGCGCCGCGCATCTAGCCTCTGCACCCCTATGGCCACTCCCACCGCTGAAAAATCGCAGGACGAAAGCAAGCTCACCATCGCCCGGAACAAGAACCTCGATCTCGCGATCCAGCAGATCGCGAAGGACTTTGGCGACGGGGCGATCATGCGGCTGGGCGACTCGACGCAGATGGATGTGGAGGTCATCCCGACGGGGAACATCCTGATCGATCGCGCGCTGGGCGTGGGCGGTTTCCCGCGCGGGCGCATCGTGGAGATTTTCGGGCCGGAGTCGTCGGGCAAAACCACGCTCACGCTCACGCTCATCGCGCAGGCGCAGAAGCTCGGCGGGCTGGCGGCGTTTGTGGATGTGGAGCACGCGCTCGACCCGCAATATGCGAAGAAGCTCGGGGTGAATCTGGATGATTTGCTCGTCTCGCAGCCCAGCTCGGGTGAGGAGGCGCTGCGGATCGTGGAGACGCTGGTGCGGTCGAACGCGCTGGATGTGATCGTGCTCGATTCCGTGGCCGCGCTGGTGACGAAGCAGGAGCTGGAGGGCGAGATCGGCGACTCGACGGTGGGCGCGCAGGCGCGGCTGATGAGCGCGGCGATGCGCAAGCTGACGGCGCTGATTTCCAAGGCCCGGACGATCTGCGTTTTCACGAACCAAATCCGCGAAAAGATCGGCGTGATGTTTGGCAATCCCGAGACGACGCCCGGCGGCAAGGCGCTGAAATTTTACTCCAGCGTACGCGTGGACATCCGCCGCATCGGGGCAATCAAGCAGGGCGATGGCGTGGTCACCGGCAACCGCACAAAGGTGAAGATCGTGAAGAACAAAGTGGCGCCGCCGTTCACGGAGGCGGAGTTCGACATCATGTATAACGAGGGCATCTCGCTCACCGGCTCGCTGCTCGATCTGGCTTTGGAAAAGGGGATCGTGGAGAAACGCGGGAGCTGGCTCAGCTACAAGGGCACGCAGCTCGCCCAGGGCCGCGACGCGGCGAAGGAAGTGCTGCGCACCGATGCGAAGGTATATGCGGAGATGTTCGCGGCGGTGAAGGAGAAGCTGGACGAGGAGAAGAAGTAGCGCCGCTACGCGCCTTGCGCGCCGACCCACGCCGCGGCCCACGCGCAGAGTGCGGCGGCGTCGGGGAGATGCACGGGGGGCTGGCCGGCGGCACAGGCTCCGAAGCCGCGCCCGTAGGCGACGCCATTCATCACGCATACGTCGGTCCGGTTCTCCGCGAGCTGGCGCTCGGCTTTGGCCAGCACGTCGGCGCGGGTGCCGTCGAGTTCGTACTTCCAGCCCACGAGCTTCGCGGCGGGAAAAAGGTTGCGCAGCTCGCGGATCACCTTGCTCGACGGCACGAGCGTCAGCGTCACCGCGCCGGCGCGGCTGGAGATTTTGCGCTGGCCGTCGCGCGCCCACTCGATCTTGAAATCCGCCAGGGCGGCGGCGTGAAACACCGCGCCGATTTCGCCGCGCCCTTCGAGCGCGCGGAGTTGCGTGGCGAGGTCGTCATTGGTGGTGAATGGCACCACCCGCGCCGGGGCGGCACATTCTTTCGTGGTCGCGGCCACGCCTTTGAAACAGACGACCTCGTGCCCCGCCTGCGCCAGCGCGCGGGCCAGTCGGGTGCCGAGTTCGCCGGTGGAGAAATTCGTGATCCGGCGGACTTCGTCGATGGGTTCGTAGCTCGGGCCGCAGGTAACGATGATCTTCATTCCGCCGACACTGCCACGCCCTTCGCTTGCGCGTCGAGGGCGGGCCTTGCATGCTCCGCGCATGGATCGTCCCGCTGCCATCGCCGCCCTTCGCACCGCCTGCAATACGCTGTCCGCCGGCGTCACCAGCATGCACCCGTTGCTCCCGGCGCTGGTCGATGAGCCGACCAAGGCGGAGATCGTGAAGGCGCTCTTTGAGCTGACGAAAAACGTGGAGGTGGTGAAGAAACAGATCATGCGCCTCGAGAAGCGCGACGACAGCGCGCTGCTGTAACGCGCGCGGCCGATTCAGCGGTGCTTTTCCACGGCGGCAACGGCGCGCTTGACCATGCCGGCGACGCGATGCTTCACGAGATAGACCTGGGCCTGGCTCACCTGCAGCGCGGTGGCCACTTTCGCGACCGGCCACTGCTTCAGCACCACGCAGTCGAAGATCTGGTAGTGCTTCGCGTCCACCTGGCGCTTCACGCGTTCGAGCGCGGCGGCGAGGACGTTGCGCTGCCATTCCTCCTCCCACGCGGCGTTGAGGTCGAAGCTATCCGGCACGCGGTCGATCGTCGCAGTCGCGCGGCTGTCGGCGCGGCCCGCGCGCGGCTGGTCAGCGGGCGCGCGTTTGCGAAATTGGTCGGCTATGCGCCAGCGCGTGATGTGCAGCAGCCAGCCTTTGAACGAGCCGGCGGCGCGCTCGTATTTCGTGATGTTTTTCGCCACGGTGATGACCGTCTCCTGCACCACGTCCTGCGCCTCGGCGTCGCCCAGGCCGCTCTTGCGCGCCACGCCATAGATGAGCCGCCAGTAGGTTTCAAAAAACTCCTGCCATTTTCGCTGGTCGCCGAGATCGGTGAGCCGTTCCACCAGGCTGTGCCGCGTGGCCAGCATCCGTCCCTCTTTGGTGGCAGGGCTCGCGCGTTTCATGGGCGCGCACGGTAGCAAAGCCGCACGGGGTCGTCTCGCCGGAAAAAAACGGGCGCGCGCGCTCCATGTCACGACCGCAGGATGCGGCGGACTTCGGCAGCGCTGTCGGCATGATTTCTGCCTCGATACGTGCGTGGTTTGCCAAGGGGACCGATACCCAAGGCCAAGCCGCCCAAGCCGTTTTGGTCAATCAATGCCTCGATACTCCGCCTGATACTGCCGTGCGTTTCGCTCCGAACGCACTTTCGGCGCGCGGTCGGGAGAATGGGGCGGCGGTCAGGAAACGGAGGGTGCTGTTGCTCGATGACGACCCGGCTTTCAACGAGGCGGTGCGGGAGTTTTTGGTGGAAAGCGATTACTCCGTCGTGGCGGTTGCGAATGGAGCGGAAGGTGTCCGCGAAGTCCTGGCCGGCGATTTCTCGCTGGTGCTCTGCGACATGATGATGCCGACCCTGCCGGGCGATCTTTTCTTTCGCGCGGTGGAGCGGATCAGCCCCGGCCTGTGCGATCGCTTCGTGTTCATGACCGGCTATCGCGAAGATGTCCGGGCGAATGAATTCATCACGAAGATCGACGGCCACGTTCTGCGGAAGCCGTTTCATTTGACCGATCTGCTGGTGGCCGATGCCGTGGCCGAGGTGCGCAGTTCGTTCAAAAGTGTGGTCGGCTCCGGCGGGCGCGACCCGGCAGTTGAGGGCGACCGTTGGCGCGCAGCGCGGGGACGAACCGGCGCGCATCTCCTCGTGCGGGGACCCTACTTTCCGGAGGTGGCCAAGCCCCGCGTCCGGGCGGAAGCGGACGCAGCGCCCCGGGTTCAGCCGGTCGTGATGCCGGACCCTCGGCGGCAGCCGCGCCAACGGGCTCTGGTCGTTGGCGCGATCGTTGCGGGTGTCGCTCTCATCGTGTTGGCCGGGCTGCGTGGCGTCGGCCATTATCGGGCGGTGCGGGACGGTGCGGCGGCGGCCGTGGCGGAGCAGCGGGCGCGGGAGGAAGAGTGGAAAGCGACCGCCGTGCAGCTCGATCAGGCGAACAGCGCCCGCAGCCGTTTTGCCTCTCTGCCGCAGCGGTTGAAGCGCCTCGCGGAAGAGCGCGCCACCGGCGGCTGGGCGGAGACGCTCCGCGTGGTGGCGGGCGCTTCCGGGCCGGAGATTGATTGGCGAAGCGTGACGGCGCGCGGCGTGGGTCGGGAGCCGAGAGCATGTGAGATCCATCTCGTGGGCGTCGCAACTGGTTCCGCACCGCGCGTGATGGTAAATGATTTTTACAAGACGCTGGGCCGCGAACTGGAGAAAAGGTTTTCGGGAATGACGGTGATCGTTCTCGAGAAGGTGGACGACGAACCGGATCTCCCTGCGGCCTCCGGGCTGCACCGGGCCCGCTTTGCCCTCGCGGTAAAGATCGGATCGAAACCGCCGCGGGGAGCAGAAAGCGGGGTGGCAAAATGAACATGGCCAAGCATCAGGCCTGGCTGATCGGCGGGCTGCTGATCGGTTGCGGCGCGGCGGGTTTGGCGTGGTTTGGCTACCAGCGGTCACTCGCGCCCTTGCAGCAAAGCGCACGCGAAGCCGGCGTGGCGACAGCCAGCCTCCAGGAGCGTCTGGAAAAGGCACGCGTGGCGATCCAGGAAGTCCGAACGCTGGAAAGCGATGCGCAGAGCGTCCGCAGGCAGATGGATCAGCTCGCGATGGATCTGCCGGATGGTCCCGCGGCGGTCTGGATGCCGAAATTGATCAAGGACCATTTCGCCGCGTTTGGCCTGTCCGTGGCGATCGTCCGTATGAATACCGTGCGTGCAGAACCCGAGCTGCCGAACTTTCGCCGCGGCTACTGGGCGGTGGGGCTGCCGATCGTGGAAAACACCCGCAGCGCGGCGGGAACGCTGCTCGCGGTGGCGGAGTTCGAGCAGCAGCATCCACTCGTCAAAGTGCTGGATTTTGCCATCCGGCCAGACCCCGAGAATCCGCAACGGCGCATGGCGCTGCTGAATGTGGCGGCCTTGATCCGGAAGTAGCCGGCGCGTTTTTACCGGACCGCTTCCACCCAACTGCCGACGCGATACCGGTCCGCAGGTCCGATCCCGGCCCGACCGAGCGCTTCGTCGTAGTGGATGCTGGCCCCATTGCAGATGTTCATGGTTTTGCCGATAAGACCGCCGCTGAAACTCGTGCTGTCCGAAACCGTGACGGCGGCTCCCGGCGCGTTAATCGCGCCGATAAACGCGCCGCTCCCGGAGACATTCACGGTCTGACTTACTCCTTCCGCGGGATTGATGACATTGATGACGTTGTTCGCGGCGGTGTTGCTTTGGTTGGCAAATGAGGAGGCGTTGACCGTGACATCGCCCTCGACGTGATAGATCACATGGACACCCGGCTCGTGCTGGATGGAGCCGATGTCCGTCGCGGTGAAATTTCCAGTCACCCAGACCTCGATGTAACTCTCCGCGCCCGTCGCGTGGGAACACATCGTCAAACGCTTGCCGACGGGAAGGCTGACCGAACTGACTTTGTAGCGGGCGGGTGCGGATTTAGTGCCTCCGGTGAGGCTCATGGAGTTGCAGATGGCGGTGGGGGTGGCGTTGAAGGCCGTCCATGTGGGCGCGAGTACCGGCACCACCGGCGTGGGGGATGCACTGGAAACCGTGCCCTGGACATTGGCCGTGCCGGTGGGCGCGGTGCTGGATGGGTCCGACGCTCCCCCTTCAGACAAAGTGCCAGTCGGGCTGGAAAAGCCTTCGGCGGTGCTGACGGACATGCGGCTAAAAGTGGTCCCGCCCGCGTAGGTCACATCGCCGTAAACGTACGCACCGCCCAAGTCAGAAACCCCCTGCGTGTCATTGATCGCGACGTCGCCGTTCGTCTGACGCTTGGCGATGTCGTAGAGACCCGTGGTTGATTTCGTCGGGTCGCTGGAGTCGAAGCTGTCCACGGAGCCACCGCTCATGACGAGTTTTTGATTCATCAGCAGCGCCATCTTGTATGGCGATTTCGCTACCGGCTCGGCGAGGATTGCCACCGTGCGAGTCGTCCGTGGACTCGCCCCCACGCTGGTGCCATCCGCGCGGTCATACCGCAGGCTCAGTTTGCGAAGCCGCACGTCTTGCGGATCAATGCCCGCGACCGCACCGCCGGAAACGTCGGCTTTGCCCCGTGAGCGGATGCGCAGCCAGATGACGCTGTTGATCGCGACTTGATCGACGGCCACCGTGACGCTGACCGGCAGGTCCGTCGAAAGCGTAAAGGTTTGCTCCACTGCCGGGGCTCCCACCTCTCCGGGAGCGCTGGGCCAGCCGTCCGCCGTCCACGAGCTTCGTTGCGCCGTCATCAGGGCCAACTCGGCACCGGCTTCCGCGGCCTGCTCGGCCTGCGACCAGCGCGACGAGTAGTGGCTGGTCTGAAAGCGGTGCCGCGCCTGCGTGAGCGCCACGCTCACCATGACCAGCGTGACGGCCAGGATGCCCAGCGCAGCCAGAACAGCGGAGCCGGATTGGCGCGCACAGATGATGGGCGGACGGTTCATTGCCAGAGCCGGTAGCGCGGCGAGCAGAGGACCTCCAATTGGCGTCGGAGAGTTCCCCTACCTTGCAGGAAGCCCACCCGGCAGCGGATGGAGCCGTCGGTTTCGTTTTTGAAAGAGAGCGTGAAAGCTCCTGTCGCGGCTCCGACAGTCCGCGAGATTCCGGCTTCCTCGCGAAGAGCGGCTCCATTGAGGCTGAAGAAGCGCACGGTCAACGCGGTGCCGTAACAAATGCTCGTGTCCGGCATGGTTGGCTGGGTCGGGGTCTTCGGGCCGTGCGTATTGTCCTCCTCCCGCGAGTCCGCGTAGTAGTCGGGAATAGTCAGGCGCAGCTCGCTCCCAAAAGTCGTCGTGTCTGTTACCAAAGTCGCGCCGTTGTAGATTTCGACCTTGGTTGCCCGGCGAAGGTCGCGTTTGAGGTAGTCGAGCACCCGCATTTGGTCATTTTGGAGCTGCGAATACGCCAGCGCCTTTACCGCCGTCGTTTGGACCGCCGTCCAGCTCACCATCAGGCCGGCCATGAAGATGCTGAAAACGCTCATCGCGACGATAACCTCCACCAGCGTGAATCCGGCAGTTTGCCGACGGTTTTTATGGAAGATCACTTTTGGAAATTCCTCCTTTGGAAATGACGGTGACCAGACTGCGGGTCTGCGTGCGCAAAGTCCGGCGACCGGTCCAGGTGAGCGTGGCGACGACCTTCACCGCGTCCGCATCGCTCAATGGCTGGACGTTGCCGTCGAAGCTCACTGTCGGGCTGGCGTTCTCATTCCACGTTGCCGTCAGGGTTTTCGCTCCGCTGACGTCCCACGGGGAAAGCGTGAGCGTTTCCTGGGTGATGTCCAAGGTGGCGGTCGGCGCGGGCCGGGCGGTCCAAACTTTGGTCGTGATTCCGGTACCATCCGTCAATTCGGGCCAGCTCAGCAGCCGGAGCTGGTCGATGCGCTGCTCGAGCGCGGAGGGGACCAAGCCTTCATCTTCCGCGGCCGCAGCCAGCTTGCCGCCCTGCACCGCCGTCGCGAAAGCCCCGAGAAAACCAATCGATACAATAGCCACCGCTACCAGTGTCTCGATCAGGGAAAAACCGCATTTACTCCTCGCCGGGTCGCGCGCCCAAAACCACGCGGTCAGGCGAGGCCGAAGAGCGTTCTCTTCGGTCTCCCGGGCATAAGGGGAGCTGATCTTTCGTGGGAGCATGGGCTGCTGACCGGAATTATTAGCATTCCCGATGCCTCCGACCCTCTCAGAGTGCGTCCTTGGGCAGGGGGAAGACCCACTTGTGGTAGAGGAAAAATTTCAGTCCGGCCAAAAAGAACTGCGTGGCCACGATGTCGAGATCGAGGGGAAAGCGGCCAACCGCGAAGGCCATGTGAGCGTCGTGCTGCTTGAGGAGGGTGAGCAGGCCGGCGGAAAGCGCGGACATGAGCAGAACGGCGACGAGGTAGCGCGGGAGGGCGTCGCGTTTACGGGTGTCACCGCGGAAGTTGATGAAGTAATTCCAGACGAAAAAGAAGGCGGCACCCGTGCCGATGCTACAGGCCGAGACGGCGAGCGTGGAAAAGTCGGTGTGGGCTTTCAGCCATTTGAAAGGCGTGGCGATGAGCAGGTAGTTCACCGTGGCTCCGGCGAGGAACCAGAGGAAGCGCGCGCGCACTTTCTGGCGACGCTGCGGCGGCGCGCAATCGGTGAGGTCTTTCATCCGCCGGTGCTTAGCGGGAAAGCCGCGCGGGCAACAAACAGAAACGCGCGCGGCCTGGCAGACAGCCTATTTCGCGGCAGGTTTGCCGGCGATCTTGTGGCTGCCCTGCGCGAGAATTTTTCGCTCGGCGCGGGTGAGGCTGTCCATGCCGTGCGTTGAGATTTTCTCGAGGATCGGGTCGATCTCGCTGCTCATGAACTGCTCCGGGCTCATGCGCTCCAACCGCTCGGCACGCTGGCGTTTCTCGAAGATGTAGCGCTGGATGGAGAGCGAGTTCCCAAAGCCGAGCTGCTGCGCATAGACCCACGCGTAAAAGCTGGCAATGACCATCCCAAGCGGGCCGATGACCGGCGCGGTGAAGGTAACCCAGCAGACGGTGCAAAGCCCGACGAGCCCGAGCGCGAGATACTTCGCCCGCAGGCGCAGCGGGAGGACGAAAAAGAGATGCACCGTGACTTCCAGCTCCGGGAGGATCGTGGCGTAGGCCGCAATGACCGCCGCCACCCCAGAGGCCATGCCGACGATCGGGAACTCCGGCATGACCAGCCAGTGCGTAATCCCGCCAACCAACGTGCCGCCAAGGAAGATCGCGAGGAAATGCCGCGGTCCGACAATGGGTTCGACCTCGCGCCCGGCGAAGAAAAGCAGCACCGCGCCGGCGAGCAGATGGAGCGGATCATGGTGGATCAGCGGGAAGGTAAAAAATTTCCAATACTGCCCGGCGTGGATGCTCGCGCCGTCCAGCGCCAGCCAGCGGAAACAGAGATCCTGGCCGCCGTGGCTGGCGAGGAAGAACTCGCTGGCCATTTGCGCTCCGAAAAACGCCACGCTCAGCGCAATGAGCAGCGCTGTGACCGAGGGGCGCCCAGTCGTCCAAGGCCGGATGAGCGTCTGGATCTGGCGACGGGAGTAGCGCATGAAGGCCGGAAATTAGGCTGCCTCCGGGGCGTTGTAAAATTGGAAAAACGACGACGACCAAACAGCCCGCGGGCGGTGATAAAACGCCCCGACCGCGCGTCCTATTTCAACTCGTGCGCCTCGGGCTTCACGCCCTTGATGAAGCCGCCAAAACCATACATCGAGGGCTTGAACTCACCGACCGGGGTGACGTCCGCGTTGGCGGGAACTTCAAGACCGGTCGCCCAGTAGGCGCCGTTCACGATCAGGCGGCGGAGGCCCTCGCTCGGGAGGTCGCTGGCCGCACCCATGGTGGTGCAGAGAATCTTGTTCCCCTTGCCGTTCTCACCCTTGTATTCGCGGGTCCAGGCCACCGGCATCATCGGATCATTGATGCCCTGGGAAGCCTGATCTTTGGCGCGCTTTTTCGCATACGACGCGGGCACGGCGTCCGGCGTCATACCCTTGAGCACCTGGCCGCGGAGCAGAATTTTCGCATCGGCCGCCGGATAGGCTTCGTAAACGTCAGTCGTCCCGAAGACATCGGTCACGCCCCGGAGCAGCGGATCGTTTTTCGCGGCGTCTTCAATAATGCCCTTGGTCGCCTCGGACTTGTGCCCGCCCCAGTGGTTCACCCAGCCCTCGCCGAGCACCAGTTTGCCAAAATTGTTGAACCACTGATAGGTGCCCGAGAGCTTGTTAAAAGCGTGCGTGCTGGTCCGCAGGCCGATGAACGGCTTGCCCGCCGCGAGGTAGTCGGCGAAGTGCTTCATCTGGTCATCCGGCCAGTGGCGGAACCGCAGCGACGTGATGCACAGGTCGGCAGTATCCAGCGCCTCGACGCCGGGGTTGTTGTCGGCAGTGTTCGGATCGATCTCGCCGGTCGTTTTGTTGATGGAAAAAACCACCGTGCATTTGAAGCCGTGCCGCTGGCTGAGAATTTTGCCGAGTTGCGGCATCGCTTCCTCGCTCCGGTATTCCTCGTCGCCCGCGAGCAGGACGATGTGCTTGCCCTTGCCGGGCCCCTCCTTGCCTTGATAGACGACGGTATCGCCCGAGCGGGCGAGGGGAGAAAGGGTGAGTCCGGTGAGGAGGGCGAGGGTGGAGAGAAGTTTCATGATGGTGTGGATGACTGAATTCACAGTCCGGCGGAAGCGAAAAACTTAGGGGCCGCGGAAGGAGGCGGCAGCTACACCCCGTGATACTCCTGCAGTGATTTCACGCTCAGGCCGTGTTCCTTCAGGGCGCGGATGCCGGCGAGGCTGGCGTTGGCGGCGCGCAGGGTGGTGATGATCGGGATGCGGTTCGCGGTCGCGGTGCTGCGGATTTTCACTTCGTCCTCGCGGGCGACTTTGCCGCTCGGGGTGTTGATGATCATGGCCAGTTCGCCGTTCTTGATCATGTCGAGCGCGTTGGGCCGGCCCTCGTTGAGCTTGAAGAGCTTTTGCACCGGGATGCCCGCGGCCTTGAGCGCGGCTCCGGTGCCGCTGGTGGCGAAAAGGGTGAAGCCGAGATCGACGAAACCCTGCGCCAGTTCGGCGATCTTCGTTTTCTGCCGGTCGGCCACGCTGATGAAGATGTTGCCGTTGGTCGGCAGCGCGGGCTGCGCGGCCATCTGCGCTTTGGCAAAGGCGAGGCCGAGATTTTCGCCGATGCCCATGACCTCTCCGGTCGATTTCATTTCCGGGCCGAGGACGATGTCGATGCCGGGGAAGCGGATGAACGGGAAGACCGCTTCCTTCACGCTGAAATGCGTCGGGTGAATTTCTTCGGTGAAGCCGAGTTCCTTGAGCGTCTTCCCGGCCATGATTTTGGCGGCGAGTTTCGGGAGCTGGACACCGATGGCTTTGCTCACGAACGGCGCGGTGCGGCTGGCGCGCGGGTTCACTTCGAGGACGTAAACGACGTCGTCTTTCACGGCGAACTGCACGTTCATCAGGCCGCGCACGTTCAGCTCGCGCGCCATCGCCTTGGTCGCCTTGGCGATCTCTTCTTTGACCTGCGGTTTGAGCGAAAACGACGGGATGACGCACGAGCTGTCGCCGCTGTGGATGCCGGCTTCTTCGATGTGCTCCATGATCGCGCCGATGACGACGATCTCGCCGTCGCTGATGCAATCCACGTCCACCTCCACGGCGTCTTCGAGGAAGTGATCGACGAGGATCGGGTTCGCCGCGGTGCCGGGCGTCGCGCCGGGGCTCGCTTCGACGGCTTCGCGCACGTAGCGGCGCAGGTCGGTTTCGTTGTGAACGAGTTGCATGCCGCGTCCGCCGAGGACAAAGCTCGGGCGCACGAGCACGGGATAGCTCACGGCGTTGGCCGCGGTGACGGCTTCGTCTTCGGTGACGGCGGTGCCACCGGCGGTCTGGCGGATGCCGAGTTTGTCGAGCATCGCGCCGAAGAGTTTACGGTCCTCGGCGATCTCGATCGACTTGGGCGAGGTGCCGATGATCGGGACGCCGGCGGCTTGCAGTCCGGCGGCGAGATTGAGCGGGGTCTGGCCGCCGAATTGCACGATGACGCCGAAGAGATTTTCGCTCTCCTGCTCGCAGATGTTGAGCACGTCTTCGAGGGTCAGCGGCTCGAAGTAGAGTTTGTCGCTGGTGTCGTAGTCGGTGGAGACGGTCTCGGGGTTCGAGTTGACCATGATGGTCTCGAAGCCCTCCTCGCGCAGCGCGAACGCGGCATGCACGCAGCAGTAGTCGAACTCGATGCCCTGCCCGATGCGGTTCGGCCCGCCGCCGAGGATGATGATCTTCTTTTTCCCCGAGTCGCGCCGCTCATTCTCGTCGCCGTAGGTGGAGTAGTAATACGGCGTGTAAGCCTCGAACTCGGCGGCGCAGGTGTCCACGAGGCGGTAGGTGGGGATCACGCCAAGTTTTTTCCGAATGGCGCGAACCTCCGTCAGTCCGTTGAAAGCTCCCTTCGGCGCATTCGCTGGCATCGGATACGCGAGGGCAGCAATCTGAGCGTCCGAGAACCCGAGTTTTTTCCAACGGCGCAGCTCAATTCCAGCCGACCTTAAGCCGTATTTCTTGCGGTCATTCTCAAACTCCTCGAGGACTCCGGACTCATAGTTCCAGTCCCACCTACCGAACTCGTCGAGCAATGGGGATGACGAAGCGATTCGCTCCAGTTCGATCACGATCTCGCGAATGTTCTCCAAGAACCACCGGTCGATCTTCGTCATCTCGAAAATCTCCTCGACCGTCCATCCGCGTTGGAATGCGAGCCCGAGGAAGAAGATCCGCTCCGCGTTCGGCACCGTCAGCTTCGTCCGCAGCGTGTCGTCATCGACGACCACATCCTTCCCATCCCCGATCAACCCGAAGCGCTTGATCTCCAGACTGCGCAGCGCCTTTTGCAGCGCCTCCTTGAACGTCCGGCCGATGGCCATTGCCTCGCCCACGCTCTTCATCTGCGTGGTCAGCACCGGGTCGGCTTGCGGGAATTTCTCGAAGGTGAAGCGCGGGCATTTCACCACCACGTAGTCGATCGTCGGCTCGAAGCTCGCGGGCGTCTCGCGGGTGATGTCGTTGCGCACCTCGTCGAGCGTGTAGCCCACGGCCAGCTTCGCGGCGATCTTCGCGATCGGGAAACCCGTGGCCTTCGACGCCAGCGCCGACGAACGCGAGACGCGCGGGTTCATCTCGATGACGATCATCCGCCCCGTCTCCGGGTGGACGGCGAACTGGATATTGCTCCCGCCCGTCTCCACGCCGATCTCGCGGATGATCGCAAACGACGCATCGCGCATCACTTGGAACTCGCGATCGGTCAGCGTCTGGATCGGCGCCACGGTGATCGAATCGCCCGTGTGCACACCCATCGGGTCCACATTTTCGATCGAGCAGATGATCACGCAATTGTCCGCGCGGTCGCGCATCACCTCCATCTCGAACTCCTTCCAGCCGAGCAGCGACTCCTCGATCAGCACCTCGCTGACCGGCGACAGATCCAGCCCGCGCGTGATGATCTCCTCGAATTCCTCCTTGTTGTAAGCGATGCCGCCGCCGCTCCCGCCGAGCGTGAACGCGGGCCGGATAATCAGCGGAAACGCCCCGATTTCCTGCGCCACATTCCGCGCCTCGTGCTTCGTGTGCGCCGTGCCCGAGCGCGGCATATCGAGCCCGATCTTGATCATCGCGTCCTTGAACGCCTGCCGGTCCTCGCCCTTGTGAATCGCCGCCGCATTCGCGCCGATCATCTTCACGCCGTGCTTTTCCAGCACGCCGCTCTCGAAAAGTTTCATCGCGCAATTCAGCGCCGTCTGCCCGCCGAGCGTCGGCAGGAGCGCATCCGGCTTCTCGCGCTCGATGATCTTTTCCACCACCTCCGGCGTGATCGGCTCGATGTAAGTGCGATGCGCAAACTCCGGGTCCGTCATGATCGTCGCCGGGTTCGAGTTCACGAGCACGACCGTGTAGCCCTCCTCCTTCAGCGCCTTGCACGCCTGCACGCCCGAGTAGTCGAACTCGCACCCCTGCCCGATGACGATGGGCCCGGAGCCGATGAGGAGGATCTTTTGGAGCGAGGTGTCTTTGGGCATTGGAAGATAAGGCGAAGGTCGAAAGACGAAGGCGCGGATCACGGGCATTTACCCGGAACATGCGGCGCTTCGTCTTCTTTTCCCGCGTTTGGCGAAAAGTGCCGAGGTTCTAGCAGCGCCCGGCGGAGGGGGCAAATGGGGAATCAGGAAATCCGCGCGCCACGCTGCGCCCGCCGCCGTGCTCCGACGACGAACACCCCCAGGATCAGCAGTCCCGCCACGCCCGGCTCCGGCACGGTCCCGTAGGCCACGACGAGCGCGTAGTTTTCGCCAATGGCCGGCTCGGCGATGGCGGTGCCGCGCACGTCGAGGCGGTAGTTGGCACCGGCGGCGAGTGCGGGCAGGTAGATGTGCTCCACGTTGTCGAGCGTGCCGGCCGACATGTAAACGTCCTCCCACACGCCGGGCGCGGTTTCCTGCTGGAGGATGAGGTCGAGATTGCTGAGCAGGTCTTTGGTCACGTCGCCGAGCGACTCGTCGAGCGGATCGGTGCTCACGGTGAAGTCCACATGCCGATCCCAGACGAGCGTGGCGGTGAGGCTGAGGAGAAAGGGCTGGTCGGGTGAGCCGCTGACGAATTTGCCCGTGCCAAAGGTGTAAAACCGTTCGGTGCCGCTGGTCAGGAGCGTGTCCATTTCCCAAAAACTGCCGGTGGCCTCGCGGAGCTGCTCAAAGGCTTCGCGGGCGTTCGCGCTGCCGGCACCGACGGCGTAGTTCAGCGGCACGACGGCGTTGGGCACGCCGTTCGTCGTGGTCACGAGGCCGGGCTGCCAGGTGGTCTGCGCCGCGCCGGTAGCGTCGAGGCCGGGGATTTTCACGGCGCTGTTGATAATGAGCGCCTTGATGAGTTTGTGGTCCGCGCCAAAAAGCAGCGTGCCTTTGTCCGTGAGAAACAAACCCGATGTCGCGCCGTAAAGCAGCGCGGCCTCGCCTGCCACGTGCGGTGCGGCAAAGCTGGTGCCCGAGGCGACCCCGGCGACGAGATCGTTCTGGTTGGCATAATTGATCGCCAGGGTGGACCAGAGATTGGTCCCCGGCGCGACGACATGCACGCCGGCCCGACCGTCCGCGAGCGGACGCCACGAGCTATACGGGGCCACCCGCGCGACGGGCGCGCGGCCGGTATCGAAGAGGCCGCTGGCTGCGGGATTCACGACATCGAGCGCGCCCACGGAGAGACCGTTGAAGGAGTCGGCGGGCGACCCGAGCAAGCCGGTGTCCTCGCCGGAATTGCCGGCGGAGATGACCATGAGCCGATCGAGATAGCCGTGGGTGGTGCCGCCGGCTTTCCCGGCGTAGCCCGCGTATTCGTCCATGAGCAGCGACTCGCCAAAGGACGAGCCGTTGAGCTGCGCGGCGTCGGTCGGATTCGAGCCCCAACTGTTGTTCACCACACTCGCGCCAGAGACTTGCAGCACGTAGTGGAGCGAGCTGTTGAGGGAAAGAAACCCCTCCTTCGTGCCCGAGCCGTCGAAGATCGCGCCGTAGTAAAGGGCCAGCGGCGCGACGCCGAGAAAGGGCGCGCTGTGGGTGCCATCCGAGACGGAGGTGTATTCGCCAGCCATGACTCCCGCGACGAAGGTGCCGTGAAAATTGTTGTCCGTCGGGTCGTTGGCCCCGCTGAAATCCTGCACGTCGCGATAGCCGAACGAGCCGTAATAGAGATCGCCGGGGTTTGGCCCCAGCCCGCCGTGACGGTGGCCATCGAAACCATCAATCCCGTTTCCCTCGGCCCCGCGCACCTCGATGTGCCCGACGATCGCGCCAAAGCCCGCTGCTCCGTCCGCGTCGAAATACGGCAGCCCGTCGCGGAGATAGGGAACAGAAAGATCGAGCGCCTGAGCCGAGGTCGCCGCGAGCCACAGCACCACAGGGAGTTTGGACAGAAAGCACATGCAGGGTCGGTTTGGAGCAGGCTGCGAGCCGTGATAGGACAGGCCCGGGCGCACGTTGTTCAGCCAAAAAGGCGCCGCTCCCCTTTTGCCGCCTGCCTGCACAGGCTCGCCGCGTCGCTACTTCGCAGGCTCCGGCGCTTTTTCCGGCGCTGCCGGGGCGGGAGCGGGAGCTGGAGCTGGAGCCGGGGCCGGGGTAGTTTCGCCGGGAGGCGTGGGCACTGGCACAGGCGCGGTCGCTCCTTCGGCTGGCGCGGGCGTGGCGTCCGTCGGGGCCGGAGCGCCCTTCTGTTTCTCGATTTCCTTCTGGAGCTGCTCCATCACCTTTTGCACCTCGGGATCCGAGGCACTGGGAGCACCCGGCGCGGGCGTGGCCGGGACGGGAGCGGAAAGCAGGCGCTGCTGGAGACTCCGGTCGGCCTTGGACTGCTCCTTTTTCACGTAAAGGATGGAAAGTGTGAGCGAGAGGCCGAAGAAGATGCAGCCCAGCCAGCGGGTAATGGTTTGCAGGACGTTCGTGCCCTGCGCGCCGAAGAGGTTGTCGGTCATGCCGCCGCCAAATGCCGCGCCGAGACCTTCGCTTTTCGGGCGCTGCATCAGCACGAGCAGAATGATGAGCAGCGACACGATGACGTGGATCGCGAGGAGGATATTGATGACAATGGCCATGACGGGGCGCGGACTATGGAGGAAAGCCCCCCGCCTGTAAAATGGAAGTTTCGCCCCGGCTGCGCGGACGCGAAATAGCATGCCAGCGCGCACAATATCGTCCGTGATTTCGATTCCCGTTGCGCCGCCGGCTCTTCCGCCCAAAATTGTCCGCGCCTAAGTCGCGCTCCTTCTACAGAGCGCGGCGCGGGGGACCCAAGTTAGGGTCTCGGGTCCAAACCGAGACCAGGGGCGCAGGTGGCCAGCCAAATGGCCGCCCGGTGACTTCCTTCACCGAGCCCGTCAGCTAACTCCGCCGGCATAGGGAAGGTGTCCTAGGGGCAGGCAGCCGCACTCGCGGCCCGCTGGCCAACTGATGCCTGCAACATCATGGCGCACGTGCGTCGGCGAAAGAATACGTCGGCGAGGTGCGTGCGCTGCAACACAGACACATCAGAAAATGAACTACATCCAACGGGGCCTGCTCGCGGCAGGTCTCATCACCACCGCGTCCGTCGCGGAGATTGCCGCGCTCACGCTCGCGCAGCCTCAACCCGCTACCGATCTCGCCATTGCCCAGGTCAATGGCGGCAACCCCGCATGGCACCACCTCCTCGCGTGGCAGGCCGTGCATCAGTGGCCGACCTTCCTCGCGGAAGCGGTCACCGCCCTCACCTTCGCGTGGTGGGTGAAACCGTATCTCCTCACACTTTTCCAAACGTGGAGCATCGGCCGCACCCGCCGACTGCCGCGCTTGCTGCCACTCGTGGCACTCGCTTTCACCCTCGGCGGCTGCGTGAAAAGCTACGATAAACCGGAATACGTCGAGATCGACACCAGCGACACTGGATTTCTCATCCCGCTCGAGGGCGACAGCGCGAAACAAGCCCGCTTTGAAAGCGTGGACTACCTGCAGGAACGCAAAGTCGCCGCCAAGCGCATCCAGATCACCCACCGCTGGAACCAGGAAGGCCGCCTCAGCAACGACGGACGCTGGCTCCCAGTCGTGCGCCTCGTGAAAGTGAACCGCTCCCCGCTCACCCGCGAGTGGACCGCCGAGGGAAAACACAACGCCGGCGACAAAGCCATCTGGATCGAAAGCGCCGACAGCGTGGGCTTCAGCATGGGCTTCACCTGCACGGCGTTCATCGATGAAAAGGACGCCGCCACCTTCCTCTACTGGTATCCGAGCGGCAGCCTCGCCACCGTCATGGACAGCGAAATGCGCGGACGCATCCAGCAGACCTCCGCCGAAGTCGCCGCGAAATACCCACTCGATTTGCTGCGCTCGAAGAAGCAGGAAATCGCGGATGCGGTGAAGCAGGACGTGACCGGGTTCTTTGCCCAGCGCGGCATCACCGTCACCACAGTCGGCATGTTCGGCGGCATGACGTATGAAAACGCCGCGATCCAAAAAGCGATCGACGACACCGTCATCGCGCAGCAACTCAAGGTCGTGTCCGAGGCGAAATTCAGCGCGCAACAGCGCGAGAACGACCGTATCGAACTCGAAGCCAAAGCCACCGCCGAGAAACACCGTCTCGAAGCCAAAGGCCGCAGCGACGCCCGCCTCGCGGAGGCTGAAGCTGAGGCCAAGGCCAGCATCGCCAAGGCGCAGGCCGAAAGCCAGGGCATCCGCCTCGTCAACGAAGCCGTCGCCGGCAGCAACCCCATGCTCCTGCAAATGCGCCAACTCGACGTGGAGAAAACCCGCATCGAGCGCTGGAACGGGGCCTTCCCGCAAATGATGCTCGGCACCAATCCCAACATCCTCTTCACCTCACAGCTCCCCGCGCTGAGCGAGCCGAAGCGGTAAATTCGCAAACCACCCGCCGCCGGCCCTTTCACGGGCCGGCGGCGATGGAATGGAAAGGCCAACGATGTTTAATCGTTCAGCCCAGGTTGCGTGCAGCGCGCCACCCTAAGTGCGATTCAATAAAGGAACAACCCTGACGGGGTTGTGATCATTTCCAGGCGCGCGCTCAGTTGTCAGCAATCTCACGCAACCTAAGCGTTGCCATGTACATGCAACCAGCATTGATCAAGCTTACCCCGAAACAGCCTATCGTAAGGACGCCGAACCAGAGTGACGTGAAGTGCTTTGCAAATACCCACAGCACAACCGCCAGTGTCGCGGACATAAAACTCAGCACTAAGGAGGCATTTCGGCGCATCTTCAATCGCCAATAATCCGGCCAATCTAAAACTTCCCGGCTCGACTTATTCGATTTATCAATAGGCGTTGTAAGCTTCCAAGCTAATTGAAATGCCAAAGTGCAAAGAGCTAATGGAATCAGCGGAATCCATTTTGTAACATCTGGTTGCGCTTTCAGTTCATCACCAACAAAAGATAGCCAATCAGGGAGGAAAAAAGCCAATGAGGCTATGGCCAGACAGAAAAGAAATTCAAAGGAGACAACCACCACGCGAAAAAACTCGCCTAATCCACGCATATTAGTGCTCCATGTGCCTATCTTGTTCGATCTGTTTGAACGCTTCGTAAGCTATCCGGAAAGCTTCAATTATTGATGAGTCGCTATCTACGGAAAAGTTTTTGATCGTTTCACTCGTCTTGATCACGATGGTTTCAGTGTCCCGAATGCCTTTGACTGTGCCATCACCATAGCCGTCCGCAGCCATTAAAATGGCCGCATCTCCGATTGGCAACGGTTCATCGGGCACGTAAGGAGATTGGGCAGTTTGTTCAGCCGCCCGTTCTACATGCTCAGGCAGTTGGGTCGTCAAAGGCTTCTCCTTCGTCGCCTCTTCGGTTACCACCATTTTCTCTGATCGGCGTGCATCTATGTAATCTTTGAGCGGTTTCCACAATGGACCGAATAGCGGATTTGGAGGATGCACTGCAGCGGATATTTTGACGATTTTTTCGAGAGATCGGAGCTTTTGAGCGAAAGTCCTCAAGTCCGTAATGAGTTTAACATGACACTCAAGGAAGAACCCAAGATGAGTCGCTTCTACAATATCAGAAAAACGAGCCGCAAAGTGGTTTTCGTCGATGTGATTATAGACTTTCGTGAAGGCGATCCCTGACACCTCAGGTATGTAAATAAACGTGCTAGACGCCACCCGCAGATTAGGTTCGGCCTGAATAACTTCCTGCCTAGTTTCCATATCAGCGATGATTACTTCACCCTCAGGATTAAATTTACTGAGCTTAGCCGAAACATATGAAACGCCGTCTGTTTCATGACGCTGCGCGTCGAAAAACGACCAAGAGCTTCCCCACCACTGAGTCGAAACTGGAGACAAAATCGCTTGAACCACCATGTCTGCTGTCAAACTGCCAAGCTTCACCACTCTACCCATGTAATATGTTGTTTGTTGAGGCATAGGATTTTGGTGACAGCAATTGGAAATTTAGAATCCGTTGCAAAAAATCGCTGTTATTCCACACCCGCTTCGCGGCCCATGAGATTGGCCATCGCGGCGCGGGGGGAGAGGGTGCCGTCGAGGAGGGCGCGGATTTGGGTGATGATCGGGGTGTCGATGCCGTGGCGCTGGGCGACTTCGTGGGCGCTGTAAGTCGTGGGCACGCCTTCGGCCACCATGTTCATCGAGGCCACGATGTCCGCCAGGCGCTCGCCGCGTCCGAGGCGTTCGCCGACGGCGCGGTTGCGGCTGTGTTTGGAAAAGCAGGTGACCATGAGGTCGCCGATGCCGCTCAGTCCTTGGAAAGTCTCGCGCCGCCCGCCGAGCGCGGTGCCGAGGCGGCTGAGTTCGGTGAGAGCGCGGGTTACGAGTGCGGCTTTCGAGTTGTCGCCGAGGCCGAGGCCGTCGCTCACACCGGCGGCGAGGGCGAAGATGTTTTTCAGCGCCCCGCCGAGTTCGATGCCGGGCACGTCGTCGCTGGTGTAGGCGCGGAAAAAAGGCGTGGCAAAGGCTTGCTGGAGCCGTTTCGCGAGGGCGGTGTCGCGGCAGCCGAGGACGAGCGCGGTGGGCATCCGGCGCGCGACCTCCTCCGCGTGGCTCGGCCCGGAGAGCACTCCGACGGGATTGCGCGGAAAGCACTCCGCAATGATCTCGCTCATGCGCAGTCCGCTGCCGCGCTCCACGCCTTTGGTGCAGGAAAGCAGCGCCGCATCTTCGCTTAACCCGACGGTCGAAAGCCGCGAGGCGACTTCGCGGATGGCCTTGGACGGCGTAACGACGAGGATGAGATCGCAGGCGCGGAGGTCGTCGAGTTCGTGGGTGAAACGCAGCGCCTCCGGCAGCGGCACGCCGGGGAGATACGCGGCATTTTCCCGCGTCGCGGCCACCCGCTCGATGTGCGCCACATCATGGCCCCAGATGGTTACGGGCAGTTGATTCGCGAGCAGCGGAAAGGCCAGCGCGGTGCCCCAGCTCCCGGCTCCGATGATGGCGATGTTTTGGAAACTCATGGTTCGGATTTTTGTTCAGCGGCCGGCTTCGGCGTGCCGAAACGCGACTCGGTGCCGTCGCGGAGACGCTGAATGTTGCTCGCGTGACGACGAAGGACGAGCAGGGCGGCCGCCACGGCGAAGTAGAAATTTCCCCACCCATTCACCGCGGCCCAACCATCGGCCGGACCGATAAACAGCAGCCCGAGGACGACCATCGGCAGGGCCACCGCCGCCACGACCGACGCCAGCGAAACGTAGCGCGAGACTTTGAACACCACGCCCCAGATCGCGAAAACGAGCAGCGCCGCCAGCGGCATCATGCCGATGATCACGCCGAGCGAGGTGGCCACGCCTTTGCCACCCCTGAAGCGCAGCCACACCGGAAAGGTGTGCCCGAGAATGCAGCCCAGCGCAGCAGTGATGCCAGCGTAGTCGGTCGGGAGCGGATGCAGCGCTGTCTTGCCGTGGATCAGGTGCTCGGTGACCGGAAACCGCATCGCCAACGCCACGCCGAGCGTCACAGCAAGCCAGCCCTTTGCCGTGTCGCAGAAAAACGCCAGCAGGCCCCACTTTTTCCCCAGCACACGCCACACATTCGTCGCCCCGATGTTCCGGCTCCCGTGCTCGCGGATGTCGATCCCCTGCATTTTGGAAATGAGCAGCCCGCTCGGAATCGAGCCCAGCAGATAGCTCGCGAGGAAGATCGCAATGACGACCCAGATCATTTCCTCCGCGCGCGTTTGGCGGAAAGGACCGCCTCGATTTGGCCGAGCGGCAGGCAGTTCACCACGTCCGTGCGTGTGAGCCAGCCTTTGCGGGCGATGCCGATACCGAAATGGAGGAACTGCAAGTGCGAGGTGTGGTGTGCGTCGGGGTTGATGACGCACGCCACGCCCTTTTCCTTCGCCCGCGGCCACCAGCGCCAGTCCATGTCGAGTCGCTTGGGGTTGGCGTTCAGCTCGATCATCGTGCCGGTCGCGGCGGCCGCTTCGATGACAGCGGGGACATCCACCGCGTAGCCGTCGCGCGAGAGCAGCAGGCGTCCGGTGACGTGGCCGAGCATGGTTACGTGCGGATTTTCCATCGCACGAATGATGCGCTTCGTCATCTCCGCTTCGCTCAGCGTGAAGGAGCTGTGGATCGACGCGACCACGTAGTCGAGGTGCTCCAGCAGGTGATCGGGGAAGTCGAGCGATCCATCCTTGTGGATGTCCACCTCGCTCCCGGTGAAGATGCGAAAGTGGCCGTCGTAGTTTGCGTTCAGCACCTTAATCTCTGCGATCTGCGCGAGGAGCCGGTCGGTTTCGAGGCCGTGCGCCTGCACGGACGATTTCGAGTGATCCGCGATGCCGAGATATTGCAGGCCGAGTTCCTGCGCGGCCTCGGCCATCTCGGCCAGCGTGCTGCGTCCGTCGCTCGCGGTGGTGTGATTGTGAAACGTGCCGCGCAAGTTTTCGGTCTCGATGAGATCCGGCAGCGTGTGCGCCTCCGCCGCGGCGAACTCCCCGCGATCCTCGCGCAATTCCGGCTCCACGAAATCGAGATCAAGCGCACGATAGAGATCCGGCTCGTCCGTGATCGGCGGCGGCGTGGAGCGCGCGTTGTCGAGGGCGGCCAGACGGTATTCGTTCAGCGTCCAGCCGCGGGTCAGCGCGCGCTGGCGCATGACGATGTTGTGCTCCTTCGAGCCCGTGAAGTAGTTCAGCGCGAAAGGATACTCCGCGCTTTTCACCACGCGCAGATCGGCCTGGATGCCGCTTTTGAAGCGCACACTCGACTTCGTCGCGCCGTGCGCGATCACGCTCTCGACCATCTCGTGCTTCACGAAAAACTCGGACACTTCCGCCGGCGAGTTGGTCGCCACGATGAAGTCGAGATCGCCGACCACTTCCTTCCGCCGACGAAAGCTCCCAGCGATGGTCGCGCGGAAAACGTCCGGCAACTCACGGAGTTCGCTGACCATGCGCTCCGCCTCCGCCGCGATGGACCCGAGCCGGAACCGCCCGGCAAATTTCGTCCGCGCCTCGATGGCACCGAGAATGTTGTCCGATGTCTTTTTCCCAAAGCCCGGCAGGTCCGCCACGCGCCCATCTTTACAGGCTTTTTCCAGCTCCGGCACGGTGGTGACATTCAGTGCCTCCCAGAGCACCTTGATCTTCTTCGGCCCGAGTCCCTGCAGTTCGAACATCTCGAACAGCCCCGGTGGAAATTCCGCCTTCAGCTTTTCAAAATAGTCGAGCTGGCCCGTGGCGACGAGTTCCGTGATTTTCTCCGCGATGGCCTTGCCCACGCCGGCGATTTCTCCGAGCCGCCCCTCGCCCGCGGCTGCCGCGATATTTCCAGTATAAGTTTCCAGCGCCCGCGCGGCGTTCGTGTAGGCGCGGATTTTGAAGACGTTCTCGCCCTTGATCTCCAACATCTGGGCGATGCTTTCGAGGGTGTCGGCGATCTGGTCTTTCGTGATCTGGGCCATGCGGGAGCGCGAAAGTAAGGTGCGTCCGCGCGCGGTGTCACGCGGTTTAGCAGTGGTGAAAACGGGCGCGGCGTCTCCGGGTCAGGCGAGCGGATCGGTGAAGCGGGCGTAGCTGGCGACGCCGGCCTCGAGCTTGATGCGGAGTGCGGCGTGCGGATCGTCGGTGGGTGCGGTGGTCGTGGCGGCAAACATCAGGCGCACCATTCCGACGACGTCGGCGGCGGAGACAAACTCGCTGGCGATTTCCGTGTTGGGACCGCAGTTGTGGTAGTTGCCGAGCGCCACGCAGAGCCCGGCGCTGCGATAGCCGTAGAGTTGGTAGGCGGTGGCCTCGCAGGTGCCGCCGCTCATCAGGCAGCGCTGCACGGGAATCTCCGCGCGTTTGGCCGCGTCGAGGAGCGCGGCGGTCGCGGCGTCGTCGAAAATCGACGTGCGGTCGCCCACGCGAACAATTACGCCATCGCCCATTTTCGCCGGCCCGCCCTTTTCCGAACTCGTTTCCAGCGACACGACAGTCAGCTCTTTGGACACGCAACCGGACTGCGCGAGCCGGATCGCGCCGACAAAACCGACTTCCTCGGCGCGGGTGAAAAGTCCGTGGACACAGGCTTCCGAGCCGGCGCGTTCCAGTTCGTGAAAGAGCGCAACGATCGCCGCGCAACCGATCAAGTCGTCGCACGCGCGGGAAAAGATGCGCCCATCACGTAGCTCGAACGCCGGCAAGTCCCACATCGCGAAGGCTCCGAAATCGCGCACCGGCGGATTCTTTTCCCGATACTCCACTGGGACGCCGCCAAGAAACTCCCCGCCCACGTAAGCCGGATGATCCATGTGCGCGGCAAAGGCGTAACGCGCCACGCCCGGCCCGCGCCGGTAGCAGGCGATGACGTTGCCGAAATCATCCTGTACCGCGGTGACATGCGGACACTGCGCGAGCTGCATGAGGATTTCCGCACGCACCGCATCCTCGTGAAACGGGGCGGTGGGCTGGGCGAGAATGGAGCGGGCGATTTCGAGAAGCATGCGTGAAGAATGACGGCGGAAGGCGGAAGGATGAAGAAGAACCTGCCGCGCGCTCTTTTCTTCCGCCTTCCGCCTTCCGCCGTCATCTTTTCGCCCTCATGTCTCGCTGGAAAAAATTTCGCTTCCACCTCGAATGTCTCGGCATCGGGTGGCTGGCGCGTGTTTTGCCGCGGCTCTCGCGCCGGGCCTGCGTCCGCCTGGCGAACGGCTTGGGAGCGCTGGCTTTCCTTCTCGACGTACGCGGACGCCGGGTGGCGCTGGCCAATCTCGAATGTGTCTGCGGCGACCGCACGACGCCGGCGCAACGTCACGCCCTTGCCCGCGCTTCGTACCAAAACTTTCTGCGCACCATGCTCGACTTGTTTTGGTCGGCCAATCTGACCTCGGAGAACTGGCGCACCTGGATCGAGCCGGTGGGTTTCGAGCCGCTGAAGGAACGCCTCACCCGGGAGGGTCGCGGCGCGATCTTTGTGTGTGTGCACCAGGGCAACTGGGAGTGGGCCAGCCTGACTTTCGGGTTTCTCGGTCTGCCGACAACGATCGTCGCGGAGAATTTCAAAAACCCGGGTCTCACCAGCACCTTCAACGCACTCCGCGAGCGGACCGGCCACACGATTATCCCGCAGGAAAACGCGGTCCTGCGCATGCTCAGGATCGTAAAGCGGCGCGGGGCCACGGGTATGCTCATCGACCTCAGCCTGCGCCCCACGCAGACGGCCACGATCATCGAGGCGTTCGGGCCGGGCGGCTTGAAAATGTGCGTGCCGGTGCTGCACGCCGTGCTGGCCCAGCGCGCGAATGCGCTCTTCGTCCCGGTGGAGACGCAGCCGCGCGCCGACGGCACCTGCCGGGTCATTGCACATCCGGGGATCGAAGTGCCGCCGGGAGCGGTGCTGCCCGTGATCGCGCAACATTGTTGGGACGCCTGCGAGCCTTTCATCCGCGCGCGGCCCGAGCTGTGGCTGTGGCCGTACAAACATTTCCGCTACCGCCCGAAGGCCGCCACCCGCGCCTACCCCGCCTACGCGAACACGTCCGCAAAATTCGAGAAGCTGAGCCGCGCGCAGGAGCCGGGCTGATCGCGCGGACGGACGCTCAATCCCAGGGTAGAAACTTTTCCAGCTTCAACTGCGTGGCGCGCTCCCGGGCCTCGGCGGCGCGGGGACCGGAAACCTTGGCCATCTTTTCGTATATGCCGACGGCGCTTTTCCAGTTCTCCTGCGCGCGGAAAAGTTCGGCGGCATCGAAGCCGGCTTTGTAGTACCAGAAAAAATCGCGGTCGGCGGGCGTGGTCTTGTCGAGCACGTCGTACCACGCGGTCAGCGCCTCCTCGGGGCGCGTGAGGTTTTTCAGGCCGCGGCCCTTTTTGTAGAGCGCCTGATTGCGCCACACGGCGGAAACGCCGGGCAGCGCGGCGAGCTGGTCGAAGGCGGCGAGGGCGGCTTCGAGTTGCTTGGGATCTTTGCGCCCGAGGAGCAGCAGGTTGTCACCTTTCGCGCAGAGCGCCGCGGAGCGTAGCTCGAGATCGGGCGCGGGCGTGGCGGTGAGAATGGCGTCGTAGAGCAGCACGGCTTCGCTCTCGCGCCCGAGTTTGCTTTGCACGATGGCCTGCTGCTGGCGCGCGTGAAGCTTGAGCGGGCCGTCGCGTTTCACCACCTGGTCGAAAAGGGCGAGCGCCCGGTCCACTGCGCCCTCATTGATTTCGCGCATCGCCGACTGGCCGGCGAGGAAAAGCGCGGCCTCGGCATAGGCACCGGTGGGCTGCTCCTGCGCGAGCAACGTGAACTGCGTTTCAGCATTCGCGTGATCGCCGGCGCGGGCGTGGAGCTGGCCGAGTTTCATGCGGACCTCGGCGAGCAAAGGCGAAACGGGGTAGTCGCGGAGAAACGCCGTGGCGCGGCGGATCGCGTCGTCCGGTGCAGTGTCGGCGAGAAAAATGGCGAGATAGGCGGCGTGCTCGGCGGTCTCCGGCGCGGGCGTGGATTCATTGACGACACGGAGATAGCGCGCCGCACCATCGCGATCCTGCGCAGCCAGGGCCAGCTCGGCGAGCGCGAGGCGGGCTTCGCCCTGACGCGGGTGCCCGGGGAAGTGCCGCGTGAAAAGATCGAGCGTCTCGGGGGCGCGGGCGTCGCCGGCACGGGCCTGGGCGAGACCCTGCTCGAGCAGCAGCACGCTGCGCTGCGGGCTTTCCGGCGTGGTTGCGCTGAGCGCCTGGTAGTCGGCGAAGAAAGTGTCGTGTTTGCCCAGCGCGAGCGCGGCGAGGGCGGCGTCGAAGGTGGCGTTGGGGCGCAACCGAGGCGAACGCTCGGCGGCGCGGCGGAAGGAGTTCGCGGCGAGCAGCCACTCGCGCTGCTGATACTGGACGAGCGCCTTGCGCATCTCGATCTCCGCGCGTTGCGCATCGTCGGTGGTGCGGCGCTCGGCATCCTCGATGGCCTGCACAGCACCGGGCAGGTCGCCTTTGGCCATGAGCAGGTCCGCCTGCATGAGCCGCGCCGCGGCCACGAGCGGGCTCGTGGGGAAAGTCTCCACGAGCCCGTTGATCGTCTTCATCGCGCCTTCGGAGTTTTTTGCCCGCAGGCGCAGGCGCGCGGTGTAGAAACGGGCGAGCGCCATGACGCGCGGCGCGGCGTCCTTGGTCCATTGCTTGAGTTCCGTTTCGGAAGCGTGGGCCTGCTGCGCGTAGATTTGATCCAGTCGGCGGAACGCGGCGTCGAGATGACGGCTCGTCGGATAGCGCGCGATGAATTCCTCGACCGGTTTGTCGGCGGCGTCGGCACCCTGGAGCTTGAGCGTGGCGTCGGACGCTCCGAGCGCGGCGCCAAAGAGCACGTTCTCGCCCGCGCCGGGCTGGCGCAGGAGTTCCTGAAAAATCGTCAGCGCCGCGCCAGGCTGGCCTTCGAGCAGCAGCAGTCGTCCTTCGAGATATTTCCGCTCCGGTTCATCGGTGGGCGCACCTGCGACCTTCGCCAAAACGGCGCGAGCCCGCTGGCTCTCGCCGGATTCGATAAGCAAACCCGCGAGGCGCAACGCCGCTCCGGGATGCTGCGGTCGGTCGCGCAGAAAGGCTTCGAGATCGGTCACAGCCTCGGCGATCTGTCCGAGCGCGACGCGGCTTTCCACGAGGCCGAGCCGCGCGGACGCGGGCGCGTCGGGCTGAGCGGTGAGGACCTGGAAAAGCGCGAGCGCCCGGTCCCAGCGACCGCTCCGTGCCAGCAGTTGCGCGCGGAGCAGCCGCCCGGCCGAACCGGCATCCTCGCCGAGCGCCTGCACCGCCGCGAGCGCGGCATCGGCGTTGCCGGCGGCGAATTGCGCTTCACCCAAAGCGAGCTGGGCCGCGCGGCGCTCATCCGCCAGCAGGCCGGGTTGCGCGAGCAGGGCGGTGAGCTTTTGCACCGCCACCTGCGGGATGGATTCCGCCAGCGCCTGCCGCGCCTCGGTGAGCAACGCCGGCTCCACTGCAGCGAGCGGCAGCGTCGCGGTAAGTATGAGCAGAGTGAAAATGCGGCGCTTCATAACATCCTCCGCAGATACCGCCCGGTGTGGCTTTGCTCAACCGCCGCGATCTCCTCCGGCGTGCCCTGTGCGACGATCCGCCCGCCGCCCGCGCCGCCTTCCGGGCCGAGGTCGAGCACCCAGTCGGCGCATTTAATGACTTCGAGATTGTGCTCGATGACGACGAGCGTGTTGCCGGCGTCGCGCAACTTGGCGAGCACTTCGAGCAGCTTGTGGATGTCCGCGAAATGCAAGCCGGTCGTCGGCTCGTCGAGGATATAGACGGTGCGGCCCGTCGCCTTTTTCGCCAGCTCCGACGCGAGCTTGATCCGCTGCGCCTCGCCGCCGCTCAGCGTCGTGCCGTTTTGCCCGAGCCGCACGTAGCCGAGCCCCACGTCTTCGAGCGCCACGAGCTTGTCGTGGATCTGCGTCACGTTGCGGAAAAAGCGCGCCGCCTCGTCCACGGTGAGGTCTAGGATGTCGGCGACGTTCTTGCCTTTGTAGGTGATCTCCAGCGTCTCGCGGTTGTAGCGCCGACCGCGGCAGACTTCGCACTCCACATAGACATCGGCGAGAAAGTGCATCTCGATCTTTTTCACGCCGTCGCCCTCGCAGGCCTCGCAGCGCCCGCCTTTCACATTGAAGGAAAAGCGCCCGGCCTCGTAGCCGCGGATGCGCGAGGCGGGCAGGCCGGCGAAGAGTTCGCGGATCGGTGCAAACGCGCCGGTGTAGGTCACGGGATTCGAGCGCGGCGTGCGCCCGATGGGCGTCTGGTCGATGACGATCGCTTTGTCGATTTGCTCAAGTCCGTGGAGCGCGGCGTGTTTGCCGGGGCGGTCTTTGGAGCGGTAAAAATGGCGGAACAACGCGCGCCGCAGGATGTCATCGACGAGCGTGGATTTGCCGCTGCCGGAAACGCCGGTGACGCACGTGAGGCAGCCGAGCGGAAACGACGCGGTCACGCCCTGGAGGTTGTTTTCCCGCGCGCCGGTGATGGTCAGCCAGCCGGGGTTGTGCTCGTCCTTGAGGTTCTGCGGGGCGACGAATTGCGGGCGGTGCCGCTGCTTCGGCACGGGGATTTTCGCGCGCCCGCTGAGGTACTGGGCGGTGAGCGAATTCTCCACCGCGAGCACCTCGGCGAGCGTGCCCTGCGCGACGAGCCAGCCGCCGCGCGCGCCGGCACCGGGGCCGAGGTCGATGACGTGGTCGGCCTCGCGAATGGTGTCCTCGTCGTGCTCGACGACGATGACGGAATTTCCCAAATCCCGCAGCCGCCGCAGCGTGCCGATGAGCCGGTCGTTGTCGCGCTGGTGCAGCCCGATGCTCGGCTCATCCAGCACGTAGAGACAGCCTGCCAGCCCGCTGCCGATCTGCGTGGCCAGCCGGATGCGCTGCGCCTCGCCGCCGCTTAGCGTCCCGCTTTCGCGATCCAGCGAGAGATAGCCGAGCCCGACCTCGACGAGAAAACTCAGCCGCGCCGCGATCTCGCGCCGCACCTCGCTGGTGATGAAGCGCTGCTGCTCATCGAAAGCCAGCGTCTCCACGAAACGCAGCGCGTCGGCGATCGAGAGGCGGCAGAACTGGTGGATGTTCAGCGGCTGCAAATCACCCTTGATCGTGACGGCCAGAATCTCCGGTTTCAGCCGCGCGCCTTCGCACGTCGCGCATGTCCGGCGGCTCATGTATTGGCGGATGCGCTGGCGCGAAAGCTCGCTGTCGGTCGTCTCGTAAAGGTTCTGGAGCGCGGCCACGAGCCCGTCGAACGGCTTCTCCACCTTCTCGCGCTTGCCATTTTCACCCCAGGAAAAGGTGAGCGCACGCTCGCCGGTGCCGTGGCAGAGGGCCTCGTGAAACGCCGGCGCGAGATCGCCATACGGGGCGTCCATCGAGACGCGGTATTCCTTCGCGAGCGAGGTGAGGATGCCCTGGTAGTAACCCTGCATGCGCTTGTTCGCCTTGGCCCACGGCGCAACCGCGCCTTCGGCGAGCGACTTCTCGCGGTCGGGGATCATGAGATCCGGGTCGCAGACCAGCTCCGTGCCGAGTCCGTGGCAGTCCGGGCACGCGCCAAAGTGCGAGTTGAAGGAGAAGTGTTTCGGCGTCAGCGCGGGCAGGGTGAAGCCGGTGTCGGGATTGCTGAAATCGGTGGAGTAGCGGTGCGTGAGCCACTGCTCCGGTTCCACGCCTTCCACCCGCTGCAATACCGCCACTTTGCCGCGCCCCCATTTCAGTGCCGTATCGAGCGAATCCGCCAGCCGCGAGCGCACCCCCTCGCGGACGACCAGTCGGTCCACGACCACCTCGATCACATGTTTGTCACCCTTGGTCAGCCGGATTGGCTCGGGCCGCGCCAGTTCGATAATTTCGCCATCCACCCGCACCCGCACGAAGCCCTCGCGCTTCAGTTTCTCAATTACGTCGCGAAATTCTCCGACTTCGCTTTGCACAATCGGAGCCAGCAGCACGATGCGACTTTCCGCCGGATAGGCCGCGATCTTGTCGGCGATCTGCTGCGGCGTGAGTTTGAAAACGGGCGTGCCCGTGGCCGGATCGTGGGGCTGTCCCACAGAGGAAAAGAGCAGCCGTAGATAGTCGTAAATCTCCGTCGTCGTGGCGATCGTCGAGCGCGGATTTCCGCCCGAACTCCGCTGCTCAATGGCGATGGCCGGCGACAGACCTTCAATAAAATCCACGTCCGGTTTCTGCATCTGGTCCAGAAATTGCCTTGCATAGGCGGACAAGCTCTCCACGTAGCGCCTTTGGCCCTCCGCGTAGAGCGTATCAAAAGCCAATGACGACTTACCAGAACCACTTAAACCTGTGATCACGACCAACTTTTCCCGCGGAATCTCCAGTGTGAGGTTCCGGAGATTGTGCTGGCGAGCCCCAGTGATTTTTATAGCTTGTGCTGGCATTTCCGCCGTCGGTTCAAACTGCACAGACAAGCACAACCCTGAACCCCTCTCCAGAGGCAATTAGCGATGTCCGACGATACCTTCAAAATCACCCGCGAGGAACTGCAAGCCATCGCCGACAAGTTTCGGGATGTGAAGCACGACATTAACAACACCCTGGCCGTCATCATGGCCCTCTCGGAACTCGCCCAGCGCAACTCCGCTCACTACGAGAAACTCGGCAAAGCCGTGCTCCAGCGCAGCCCGGAGGTCGTGCAGCTCATGCAGGATTTCCAAACCATGCTGAACGCCAGGCTCAAGGGGCAGGCGATACCCGACAAACCGATGCCGACCTCCGGCGTCTTCAACTAAGGCGCGGGCTTTTCGGCGATTACGCCGAGGATCGGGCCGAGGGGAAATTTCACGTCGCTGCGCTTGAGTTCAGGCGCGTTGCGGCAGTGCAGCGCATCGCGAAAGAGCGTGGCGAATTCGTGGAAGTTCACCGGTTCGTTCGAGATGACAAAGAGCACATTTTTGTCGGGGCCGAAGCCGACGCCGTTGCGGTAAAGCCGCGACGTGGACCCCGCGCGAAACGCCGGATGCAGCGCGCCGTCAATCACCAGCATCGGCCCGGATTGCGTGGCGAGGCGCGCTTTCTCACCGGACGCCTGCCAGCGCACCGACTCCATCACCACCGCGCCCGCATCGGTCACCGCAAAAACGCCGTTGGGCTTGAGAAAGAAGTTCCCCTCGGCGGCGGCGGTGTTCAGCGGCGTGAGTTCGCGGCCCTCGACCACAAACAGGCCGACCGGCTCCGAGTTGGCGTGAAACATCCCGGCATTCATCCCAAAGACGAGCCGCTTTCCGCGCGCCGCGAGCATCGCTTCGACCGCAGCAAACGTGTGCAAATGCGCGCCCTTGTCGTCTTTCAAAAACAACTCCAGCCGCTCGCGCGCGGGATCGACAATACAAACTGTGTGACGCCGTCCGGCGTGCTCGACGGTGCGGTATTCCACCGCCGCCACGGAGCAGGCGAGCAGCCCTGTCAACAGCGCGACCCACAGCCAGTGGCGGAGTATCTTCATCGCGTCCGGCGACGAGTTACTGGCCCAGCATCTCCGTCAGCAACGGTAGGATCGCCTCCGCCCAAATGTCATACCCTTTCCGCTGGAGATGCACCGCGTCTCTGAGAATGCCCGGCTGAATCTTGCCCTCCGCATCGAGAAATTTCGGACCCACATCCAGATACCGGACCATTTTCCCGTCATCCAATTTCGCGGTGATGCTGTTGATCGTTTTCGTCTTTTCCAGCGCCGTCCCTGCCGACGGGAAAATCCCGAGCAGCAGAATCTTCGTCTTCGGGCAGTTGGCCTGGAGCTTCTTCACCACGGCCGCGACGCCGATCGCCACTTCCTCCGCCGTGTTCATGCCCTGATTGTTTGTGCCGATCAGCAGCACCGTCACCTTTTGCTCCGTGCCCTGCAGCTCCCCGTTTTCCATCCGCCAGAGCACATTCTCCGCGCGGTCGCCGCCGATGCCGAAATTCACCGCGTTGAACTTTCCGAAATTCTTGCCGAAGTGGTCGCCCGGCCACATCTGCGTGATCGAGTCGCCGAGAAAAACCACGTCGAATTTCCGAGTCTTGCACTGGTTCACGTAGTCGTTGTGCATCCGTCCGAACCACCGCACGCCACCTGGCACCGGCTTGGTCGGATCATTTGCCGACTTGATCACCGGCGGAGTCGCGGCCGGTGCGCTGACCTCGGCGTGCCCGTTGCCGGTAAGGAAAAGGCCGAGCGCCGCGACTCCGGCGACGAGCGGTACGAAAGCGGCGGGGATGGAAATGGCTGGGCGGCTCATGAGAGTTTGTCGGTTGGGGTTAAATGTGGATGGCGTGTCCGGCGGCCACTTCCACCGCTTCTTTCACGCCTTCGCTGAGCGTCGGATGCGCGTGGATCGTCGCCTCGATTTCCTCCCACGTCGCCTCCAGCGTCATGGCGAGGCCGAGTTCCGCGATCATCTCCGTGGCGTCTGGTCCGATGATGTGCGCGCCGAGGATTTCGCCGTGCGGATCGCCGATCAGCACTTTCACAAAGCCTTCGCTTTCGCCGATGGCGCGGGCTTTGCCGCTCGCCATAAAGGGGAACTTGCCGACCTTGAACTTGAGCCCCTTTTCCTTCGCCGCGCGCTCCGTCAGGCCCACGCTGGCGACCTGCGGGTGGCAATAGGTGCAGCCGGGGAAAAGCGAAACCTTCTTCGGCTTGAACCCGGCCACGAACATGCCCTCAACAGCCTGGATGGCCTCGTAGCTGGCCACATGCGCGAGCCACGGCGGCCCGATGATGTCGCCCGCCGCGTAAAGCCCGCGCACGGTCGTTTCGTAGCGGTCGTTCGTCTGGATGTAGCCGCGGTCGGTGAGGCCGATTTTCAAACTCCCACCCGGCAGCAGTGGGGAAACGCCGATGGCCACGAGGCAAATGTCGGCTTCGAGCACTTTCTCCACACCCTTCGGATCGGCGACGGTGATCTTCACGCCCGCATCCGTCGCTTCGGTCTTGGTGGTTTTGTGGCCGAGCAGCGCGGTGATGCCCTGCTTGGCGAAGGACTTTTCCAGCGCCTGCGAAACCTCGGTGTCCTCGACGGGCAGCAGGTTCGGCAGCATTTCGACGACGGTGACTTTCGTGCCGAAGGCGTTGAAGAAATAGGCGAACTCCACGCCGATCGCCCCCGCCCCGATGATGATGATCGATTTTGGCTGCGCCGGCAGCGCGAGCGCCTCCTTCGAGCCGATAACGGTCGTGCCGTTGAACGGAAAACCGGGCATCGGGCGCGACACGCAACCGGTGCCGATGAGGATTTTCGCCGCCGTGTGCGTTTCCACTTTGCCGTCCGCGAGCGTCACCTTCACTTCGCCCGCCTTGTCGAGCGACGCCTCGCCTTTGAGCGAGTCGATCTTGTTCTTCTTGAAAAGGAAATCGACGCCTGCCGCGCCTTTGTCGGAGACCACGCGGGAGCGCTTGATGATCGCGCTCCAGTCGTATTCCAGCCCCGCGATCTTGAAGCCAAACTCCGCCGCGCGGTGCTTCATGGCGTGATACATCTCGGCGTTTTTGAGCAGCGCCTTCGTCGGGATGCAGCCCCAGTTGTTGCATGTACCGCCGCCGCGCTCCTTCTCGACGCACGCGACTTTCTTGCCCAGTTGCGCCGCCTTGATTGCCGCGACATAGCCGGCCGGGCCGGCACCGATGACGATGAGATCGTAATTAGCCATTTGAGGAAGTGAGGAGTTGGAAGTTAAAAAAGTGGAGTGCGGTGCCGCGAAAAAGGAGCACGGAAGATGCGGGCGAGGCGCGGATGGCGTCAAAAGGAAACTGCCGCGTGATGTTTCCCAGAATACGCGAGGATATTTCCCAAATCCATAGTCGCGTGATCCAAAGACCTTCACTTTGAGCGGAAGCCCACGCTACGTTGCCAGGCCCGCTCCATGCCAAGCTCACCCGCAACTCCGCCGCGCCGCGTCGCCATCACCGCGATGGGTGTGGTGAGCCCGCTGGGCTGGGGCGCGGAGGTCAATGCGCTGGGCCTGCGGGCGGGGCGGGAGGCGGTGGCGGCGGTGACGGCTTTTGACGTGAGCCGGACGCGGTGCAAGACGGCGGGGCAGGTGGAGAAAATGAAGTCCGACGAATGTCGAAAGTCGAAGAGGCTGCATCCCGCGAGCCGCATGTTGATGGCGGCGGCGCGGGAGGCGCAGGCGCAGGACTCGGGGTTTGTACCGGAGCTGGCGGTCATCGGGACGACGAGCGGCGGGATGAGCTTCGGGGAGCAGTATTTTCGAGCGCAGGTGGCCGGGACGCGACCGCGGGAGCGCGCGGCGTGGCTGGCGAATTATCTTCCGCAGAAGGCGGTGGCCGATGCGCTGGAAGCGTGCGGCTTTTCGTGCCCGAACCAGATCATCGCGAATGCATGCGCGTCGGGCACGAACGCGGTGGGACACGCGTTCCGGCTGGTGCGCGCGGGGCTGCACCAGAGGGTGCTGTGCGGCGGTTACGACGCGCTGTCGGAGATGGTCTTCGTGGGCTTCGATTCTTTGCAGGCTTCGACGCCGGAGAAGATTCGTCCTTTCGACAAAAACCGCACCGGGCTCGTGCTCGGCGAAGGCGCGGCGGTGCTCGCGTTGGAGGAAATGGAGTCCGCGCGAGCGCGTGGGGTGGCGATTCTCGCGGAGGTCACGGGTTACGGGATTTCGACGGACAATCATCACCTCACGCAGCCGCATCCCAGCGGCATCGGCCCCCGGCAGGCGATGGAGCGCGCGCTGGCGGACGCGCGCCGCGCGCCGGGCGAGGTGGATTACATCAACGCGCACGGCACGGCGACGGCGTTCAATGACGGTACGGAAGGCACGGCCATCGCGCAGATTTTTGGCGACCGCGTGCCCGTGAGTTCCACGAAGTCCATGATGGGTCACGCGCTCGGCGCGGCGGGCGCGATCGAGGCGGTGTTTTCCGTGCTGGCGCTGCGCGGACAATTTTTGCCGCCGAACATCAACTACGCCGAGCCCGATCCCGCGTGGACGCTGGACATCGTGGCCAACACCGCGCGCGCTGCGCGGGTGCGCTGCGTGGTCTCTAATTCGTTTGGGTTTGGGGGAACGAACGCGTCGCTCGTTTTAGAAGGCGCATGAAACGCGAAGCAAACAAGAGTCGTCATCCCGCGCTGCGCAAAACCTCCGCTTCGCTCAGGATGACAGTGAGAGGGAGGACGCACCGCCCATGAACGCACACATCGCCGGCATGGGTTGGGTGACGCCGCTGGGCACCGGTTTGGATGACGTCTTCGCCCGCATCCACCGCGGCGAGGTCGCCGAGGTGAAATCCGTGACCAATCCCGAAACGGGGCGCGCACTTTCCTGCATGCCGGTGCCGATGAAATTCGTGGAAGCACTCAGCCGGAATCCCCGGCTGCGGCGGTCGAGCGCGATTTCGTATTTCGCCGTCGCGGCGGGACTGGCGGCGCAGGCGGATGCGGGGATCGAGATGACGCCGGAGGTCGCCGCGCGCACGGCGGTGATCTTCGCGATCAGCGACGGCGGAGCCATCTACACGCGGAAATTCTACGATCAAATCGTGAAGCAGGGCGCAAACGCAGCGAGCCCGCTGCTCTTTCCCGAGACAGTTTATAACGCGCCGGCCAGTCATCTCGCGGCGTTGCTCGGGATCGATGGCGCAAGTTACACGCTGGTCGGTGATGGGTCGGTGGGGCTGGCGGCGCTGCACTTCGGCGCGCAGCTTCTGACGCTCGGCGGGATCGACCAATGCGTGGTTGTGGGCTCGGAGGAGTGCGACTGGATTCTGTGCGAGGCCTACGGCGAATGGCGGCTCGGAGGGAGTCCGCTCGCGGAAGGCGCGGCGGCGGTGGTGCTGCGGCGCGAGGGGCGGTGGAAAGTGGACACGCATCCGGGTGTGACGTTTTTCCGGCGGAGCGCGGCGGGCGCGGCGCTGGAGCGCGCGGCCCACGGCGTCGGCGCTGGCGCGGAGACGGACTGGGTGGCAGCGGGCGCGAACCGCACGTTCGTTGATGCGATCGAAAACGCGGTGCTGGCGCGTGTTTGCCCGCAGGCTCCAGTGCTGCGGATCAAGCACGCGCTCGGCGAGGCACCGGGTGCGGGCGCGCTGTGCCAGGTGGTGGCCGCGGCGCTGTCCGGACGGGCGGATGTTTTGGTCTCCGCGGTGGGATTGAATCAGCAGGCCGGCGCGGCGCGCGTGGTCCGTGTGGGTTAGGGCTTCGGCGGCACCACCAAGATGGGCACGCGCGCCTTGTGCCGCACCGTTTCGATGGTGCTACCGTGGATGATGTCGCCGACGAGTCGGTGGCCATGGGACGCGAAGGCGATGAGGTCGCACGCTTCCGTTTCCGCCACATGCAAAATCTGCCCGGGCGGTCCGCCGAGCGCGAGACGGGTCTCGATGACCAGGCCACTCTCGGCGCGCAGGCGGGCGGCGGTTTCCTCGAGGTAGGACCAGTCGGCCTTCATCTCCTCGGATTCGGCGAGGTTGAGTTGATTGAAATTGCGCGCCACCCAGCCGTCGGCGACGTGCAAGAGAAGCAGTTCGGCTTTCACCAAAAGCGCGAGTCGGGTGATGTGCGGGAGCAGTTCCTGATCGGAGGCCGTGGTGTCGAGGGCGACGAGTATTTTGCGATACATGACGGGTGGCGGGTTATAAGCCCAGCGGCTGACGCCAGGACTCCGGGGCGAAGAAATCGAAGAGCAGTTTCAGGTTGAGCACGATGATGATGACGGCGGTGGCTCCCGCGAGAAGCTTGATCCAGAGCGGATTCGCGAACGGTCCCATCTTGGCACGGTTGTTCGTGAAGAGCAGCAGCGGGACGACCGCGAAGCCGAGCTGCATGCTCAGGATGACCTGGCTCCAAATCAGCAGGTCCGTCGTCTTGCCCTCGCCGAACCAGCCGATGACGCACACGGCAGGCACGACGGCGATGGCGCGGGTGATGAGCCGGCGCAGCCACGGCGCGAGGCGGATCTGGAGGAAACCTTCCATGACGATCTGGCCGGCGAGCGTGCCGGTGAGCGTGGAGTTTTGCCCGCTCGCGAGAAGCGCGAGGGCGAAAAGCGTGCTGGCCACGCCGACGCCGAGCGTGGGTGTGAGGAGCTGGTAGGCGTCCTGGATTTCGGCCACGTCCTGATGCCCGGTGAAATGAAACGCCGCCGCCGCGAGGATGAGGATGCCGCCATTGATGAAGAGCGCAAACATCAGCGCGAACGTCGAGTCGATGGTCGCAAACTTGATCGCTTCGGCCTTGCCCACGGGCGTGCGCTCAAAGTTGCGCGTCTGCACGATGGAACTGTGGAGGTAGAGATTATGCGGCATGACCGTGGCACCGAGGATGCCGATGGCGACGAAAAGCATCTCGCGATTGCGCAGAATCTCCGCGGATGGAATGAACCCGTGCGCGATGCCGGCGAGGTCGGGCCTGGCGAAAATCAACTCGGCGAGAAAGCAGCCGCCGATGGTGAGGATGAGCGTGATGACCAGCGCCTCGACGTAGCGGAAGCCTTTGTTTTGCAGGAAAAGAACAATGAGCACATCGAGCACGGTGATGACGCAGCCCCAGACGAGCGGGATGCCAAAAAGGAGCTGGAGCCCGATGGCGGAGCCCACGACTTCCGCGAGGTCGCAGGCGGCAATGGCGAGTTCGCAGAGCACCCAGAGTACGACCGCAACAGGCTTCGAGTAGTGATCGCGGCAGGCCTGCGCGAGGTCCCGGCCGGCGACGACACCGAGCTTCACGCAGAGATGCTGGAGCAGGATGGCCATCAGGTTCGAGATGAGGATGACCGAGAGCAGGGTGTAGCCGTATTTCGCGCCGCCCGCGAGATCGGTGGCCCAGTTGCCAGGGTCCATGTAGCCGACCGAGACGAGGAAACCGGGGCCGGCAAAGGCGGCGATCTTTTTCCAAAACGATGCCCCGTGCGGCACGGGCACAGAGCGGAAGACCTCAGGCAGCGAGTCGCCACTTTGCCGCCGCCAGCCGTCCGGGGAGGCAGGTTCGCGGACGGATTCGGATGAGTCGGGCATGCGGAAGTTAGGTTGGGCTAACTTTATTTCCCATTCCTAGAAATGTGTCAACGAACAAAGTCTGGTTTTCTTGACGGGATTTCGCCCGCCTCCTAGCGTCGCGCCACATGCCCGCCGCCAAGACCACCGCCAAGCTCGCCGCCTCGCAGGCGGTGGAGGACTATCTGGAGCGGATTCTGGAACTGATCAACACCAAGGGCTACGCCCGCGTGGTGGACATCGCGCAAAGCCTCAAGATTTCCCAGGCCAGCGTGACGAACATGGTGCAGCGCCTGGATGGCGAGGGGCTGCTGCACTACGAGAAATACCGCGGACTCGTACTGACGACGGCGGGCGAGGCACTGGCGCGGAACATCACCCGCAGGCACCAGTTGCTCACCGATTTTCTCAAACTCCTTGGACTGGACGATGAGGTCATTTATCACGATGTCGAAGGCATGGAGCATCACATCAGTCCACCCACGCTCCGCGCCATCGAGATCCTGACGCGCCAGCTCGAACGGCAGCCCGCGCTGCTGGCCAAGGTGTGCAAACAAACCCATGAAAATTGAGAAAACCGAATTTGCCGGCTGGGCGAACTGCCTGCGGCTGGCGAACGAACACGCCGAACTGATCATCACGCTCGATGTCGGGCCGCGCATCATTTCCTACCAGCACCTTCCCGGCGGCAAGAACGTCCTCAAGACGAACGCGGATGAATTGGGCAAGAGCGGCGAAGAGCACTTTGTCGCGCGCGGCGGCCACCGGTTTTGGGTCGCGCCGGAAAATGACCTCACCTATTTGCCCGACAACGGACCGGTGACCTCCGAACTGCTGCCCAATGGCATGCGGCTCGAATCCAGCAGCGGGCCGGTGAAAAAGGAACTCACCATCACGCTCGCCGCCGAGACCTCCGCGGTCACACTCGCGCACCGCGCCACGAACATTGGCACCACGCCGATCACGCTGGCGACCTGGGGCCTCACGGTCATGGAGCCGGGCGGCTTGGAGATCATCCCGCGCCCGCCACTCGGTGAGCATCCGCGCGACCTGCTGCCCAATCGCATGCTGGTGCTCTGGCCTTACACCGACACGTCCGACGACCGCTGGCGCTGGGGGCGCGAGTTCATCACGCTCCGCCAGACGCCGCACGCACCGCCCACGAAGATTGGCCTGATGCACCGTCAGGGCTGGGTCGGCTATCTCATGCGCAGCGCGCTTTTCATCAAGTCAGTCGCGTATGAAGAAGGCGCGACCTACCCGGACTTTGGCTGCAACTACGAGACCTTCAGCAACGCGCAGATGCTGGAACTCGAAACGTTAAGCCCGCTGCGCACGCTCGCGCCCGGTGAAAGCGTCGGCCACACCGAGGCCTGGCGTCTCTTTGGCTCGCTGCCCGAGCCCGGCTCCCTGAAAGAATCCGCGCTCGCCGAATGGCTCGCCCCTTTCCTCGCCAAACTCGACCCGCTGTGAATCCTCGTCCCATGCCTTACCTCCGCCCTCTCATTTTCCCCACCCTCGCTGCCGCGGCGCTGCTTTTCGCCGGCTGCGAAACGACCAATCCGAACACCGTTTCGCGCCAGACCATGACGGCGGAGATCAAGGCCGAACCGCCCGGCAACTACTTCATTGGGCGACGCTATTATAAAGTGGACTACAAATTCTGGGGCTGGGTGCGCAAACCCGGCGAACCTTGGGGCAACGCGGTGATGGTGATGCTCAACGAGAACCAGAAATTCGCGCCCGACCGTGAGCTGGGGAAAATCGGCAGCGACAACAACTACGAATACAAACTCTTCGGCGAGTTCAGCGGCCAGCGCGTCTATGAGCCCGCGAGCAACGGCTTCTATCCCGAGTTCGTGCTGAAAGGTACCGAGCTGCGCTCGGCTTCGCCCGGCAATATCTACAAGGCGGCCGGCGCGACCGACCCGACGCGCCGCATTATTCCGCACCCTTACTAAGCCGCTGCGGAAACGGCGCGCGGGAATGAATCCCCGATAACAGCGCGACTCTTACGAATACGAAAAAAGCCGGCGACCAGTTTCCTGATCGCCGGCTTGTTGATGGTTACTTGCGGCGCGTTACACGGCCTTTTCCCCAGTCTCGTCGGTGCGAATGCGCACGGCTTCGAGCACGGGTGAGATGAAGACCTTGCCATCACCGATCTTGCCGGTCTTAGCGGCTTTCACGATGGCGGTCACAGCCTTGTCGGCCAGCTCGTCCACGAGCACGACTTCGATCTTGATCTTGGGCAGGAAGTCCACCGTGTATTCACTACCCCGGTAGATTTCGGTGTGCCCTTTCTGACGTCCGAAGCCTTTAACTTCGGACACGGTCATGCCTTCCACGCCGATTTCGGCGAGGGCTTCTTTCACTTCCTCCAGCTTGAAGGGTTTGATGATGGCTTCGATTTTTTTCATGTAGGTATTGTTTCGATTTTCGAGGTTGGGATTTCGAGCCTTTCCTTAAAGGATGTAGCCCTCCTCTTGGTGATCGGTGATGTCGAGACCCTGGCTTTCCGCCTCGGGTGTGGGCCGCAGGCCGATCAGCATCTTCACGACAAAAGCGATGACGATGGTGGCCGCGATGGACAGGACGAGGGTGATGGCCACGGCCTTGACCTGCTGACCGAGGAGGCCGCCTTCGGCCACGAGTTTGAACAGGCCATTCGCTTTCGCGTAGCTATTCGCATCGGTCAGGTTGCCATTGACGCTGCTGGTCGCCAGCACGCCAGTGAGCAGCGCCCCGAGGGTGCCGCCGACGGCGTGAACGCCAAAGGTATCGAGCGCATCGTCGTAGCCGATCATGCCTTTCACAAAGACCACGAAGATATACGGCACGATTGCCGCCAGCAGACCGATGATCATCGCTCCCGTGGGATCGACGAAACCGCAAGCCGGCGTGATAACCACGAGCCCGGCTACGATGCCCGAGCAGAAGCCGAGGATGGACGGGTGACCTTTGTGGATCCACTCAATGAGCGCCCAGACGAAGCCGGCGCAGGCCGCAGCGAGCGTGGTGGTCATGAAGGCATTGGCGGAGACGCCATCCGCAGCGAGCGCGGAACCGGCATTGAAGCCATACCAACCGACCCAGAGCATGCCCGTGCCGACCATGCAAAGCACCATGGAGTGCGGGGCCATCTTCTCTTTGCCAAAGCCGAGGCGCTTTCCAAGAATGATGCACAGAATGAGCGCGCTCCAACCCGAGGTCATATGCACCACCGTGCCGCCGGCGAAGTCGATCGCTTGAATTTTCGCGTCACCGTTCCAGACGCCGTTCATCAGGCCGTTCACGCCCCAGACCATGTGGGCCATGGGGAAATAGACGACGAACATCCAGATCGCGATGAAGATCAGGACGGCGCTGTATTTCATGCGCTCGGCGACCGCGCCGACGATGAGCGCCGGGGTAATGATCGCGAACATGAGCTGATACATGGAAAAGACGTTCTGCGAGACCCAGTAGCAGTAATCGGTGTTCGGGGCGCTGGTCACGCCTTTGAGGAAGAAGAACTCGTTTCCGCCGATGTAGGGCGATCCGTAGCTCTTGCCGAAGACCAGACTGTAGCCGAACGCCCACCACAGGACGGTGATCATCCCCGCGCAGCCGAGACATTGGGCGAGGACGCTAAGGACGTTCTTCTTGCGAACGAGGCCACCGTAGAACAGCGCCAGACCGGGCAGCGTCATGAAGAGCACCAGTGCGGCGCAGGTCATCATCCAACCGTTATGGCCGGGGCCGGGGATGCCGACGGAAGGCGTGGTGAGCCCGTCGGGAATCACGTCAGCGCCTTTGTCGTCCTTCGCCGTCTTGAGGCTGGAAGTCGGATCGACGTTGTTCATGTATGCTTCAAGGCCGGCGACGCGCTGTTCGAGGGACGGCTCGGGCTTCTTGGCTTCCACAGCCGGTGCGGGTTTTTCAGCGGCAGGCTGCGCAGGGGCAGCGGCAGCAGGAGCAGCGGGGGCGGCGGCCGCCGGTGGGGCGGCGTCCTGGGCAGAGACGCTGGTGCCGAGCGACGCCCACGAAAGGGCGAGCGCTGCGACCAGCGGGGTGAGGTGACGGGTGAGTTTCATGCGGTTTGGCTCTAGGTTTATTGGTGGTTGATGTTGGTTGCCGTCCGTCTCGTGCCTCGCTGATGTCGGCATTTGAGCAGACACCAAAACGCAGCGGGATAACGGGCGGCAGTTGGTCTGGCGGCGCATTAGCAACGGATATGCCACCGACGAAAATGATCCTGCTCCCTCTGTAATTTTACTCCCGGATGATCCGCCGACGTTTAGTCGAGTGAGCAAATCGAGCCACTGCCGGAAGAGGTGCGCAATTCAAGACACCTCGGCCAGCCGTAGCCGTAAATGCTCATCCCCTTTCGCCCACGGCGAGCCTCACCCTCCGCTCACGCCCGCGCCGAAAGCAACACCGGCGCGACTTCGATGGACCGCGTGCCATCGCCCACCCATATCGCGCCATCCTGCACCGTGACCTGCAGCTCCATCGTCCGCTGCGCCAGCGCCGCCAGCGCCTGACTCTGCACAGTGGGCACCTGCCAAACGGCCAGATTGGTGAGCCGGGTCAGTTTGGACGCCATCCCTTTCCACCAAACCGGCGTGCTCGCGCTGAAGCTGTAAACGCTCACCCGCCCGACCCGCGCCGCCGCGCGCAACAGCCTCTTTTCATCCGGCTGCCCCACCTCGATCCAGTGGTCAATGCGACCCGTCAGATCTTTTTGCCAAAGGCTCGGCTCGTCCGCGTCCCACATGTCCTTGGCAAATTCCAGCGCCCCGTGGTCGTCGTCCTCCGGCACGTTCAGCGCAAAGGCGAGCAGCCGGATGAGCATGCGCTCGTCGGTCTCCGAAGGATGGCGCGCGAGCGTCACCGGGTAGTCGCCATAGACGCCGCGATCAATGTCCGAGAGCTGGAGCGTGGCCTTGTAGATGGTGGCTTTGAGCGCCATGGGGCGGTGGTGAAAAGGAGTGCGTCTCGCGCGCGCGCGCTCACTCGGCCAGCCGCGTGGCGATCTGCGTGAGCAGCGAGGTCTCCGCCTCTGACCAGTCGTAAGCCTCCGCCTTGGCGACCCCCAGCACCCCGCGCAACTCATCACCGACCAGCATCGGCACCGCCAGCGAACCCTCCATCCCGGTGGCCTTTGCGCCGGGCCTCGCCTGCCCGGAAGTGTCCGTCTGGAGGTTGCAAATCGTGATCGGCGCCCGGCGCTCCGCCGCCAGCCCGGCGATGCCTTTCCCGATGGGCACGGTCTCAACGATCTGCACAACCGACGGCGGAATGTTCCGGTGCGCAGCGAGTTTCAACACGCCGTCGCGCAGCAGATGGATGGTGCCAGCCTGGCCGCCAAAGTGAGTAACGGTGGCTGCGAGAGCCGCGTTGAGGTCGCCACTCGCGACCGCCGTTTCGATGGATGAAGGGATCATGGGCCCAGACTAAACGGGCGCGACGCGGGAATCCAAAGGCAAAAAGCGGCACCTTTCCCAAGGCTCCGCCTCGCAGCGAGATGGTGCGCGATGCAGGGTTCGAACCTGCGACTTCTTGCGTGTGAAGCAAGCGCTCTACCACTGAGCTAATCGCGCGTTGGCGGCCCCGAAAAGGGGAGCGGCAGGTTAGCCAACCGCGCTTCGGATGCCAGCGGAAATTTCACGGATTCGCCCGCGCACGAAAAAGCCCGCGAGTTCGGGACTCGCGGGCTTTTCGGAAACGATTCGGAGCTGCGCGTTAGAAGGACATGCGCATGCCGCCGCTTACGTTGTGGGAGTCGTAGTTGGACCGGCCCACTTCGCCATCATAATAGACATAGGTCGAGGTGCGCTCATTCCAGAGCACCGCCACACCGGCTCCGAGGAGCACACTGTCGCTGCCAGTTTCGGCACCGTGAACGGTGAAGCCCCGGCCCGCGCCATTGGCGAACCGCGAGTTGATCGCGAACTCCGTGTCGTCGAATTCATGCTGCCAGGCCGCGCTGAACTCAGGCCGCACGATGGCTCCGCCGGCGTGCAGGTCGTAGCTGGCTTTCAGACCCAAGGTGCTGCGGAGCGACTCGGCACTCTGCTTCTCATAGGTCAGCGGCGCGAGCGACGAACCGGTTTCCCTGAATCCGCGGAAGCCGACGTGCGTGTATTGCAGGCCCGCCGTCGGTCCAAAGGTCCAACCACCCGCCTTGATGTCGTAGCCTGTCTTGAGGATGACGCTGAGTTCTCCGCCGGTCGTACCGCCATTGGCCGAACCTGCGAGCGCCGTGCGCCGGATGTCGTAGTTGTTGTAGCCACCCTGAGCCGCGAGATCTGCGTAGAAACCTCCGGTAAAGTAAGTCGCATAAACACCGAGCGTGGCTCCATCGACACTTACGCGTCCGCGGTCGAACAAATCCGCCGACGTGCGGTTGTAGCCTGCGTTGATACCGATGGCGAAATGGTCGCCCAAGCGGTAATCCAAGCCGAGCGTGAAACCGCCGCTGGCAAGGTCGTAACCGCTGGCATTGTAAGTAGTGCCGATGTGGGTGAACTCACCAACACCGGTGATGAAGACGCCCAAACTCGCATCCTGAGTCGGTGGACGAATCTCCTTGCCCATCTTGCCATCAGGACCAGCGAGACCGTCCGCCTTGGTGAGGAAGCTGGCGGTGTATTCCTGGCTGCCGCCGGAAACGGAGTAACCCGAGGCGCTGAACCCGCCTGACCCATCGCGGATGTCCCGCATACGGCGCTCGAGGTTCATCCCCTGTACGTTCGATTGCGCGATGCCGATCGTGTAGATGGATTGCAACTCCTCGGGCGCGATGAGGTCGAGATCGTGCCGCACGTTGTTAAACGCATCCGCGTCGAGGAACCCAATGACCTTGTCGAGGCGCGGATCGTTAAGCGCGCCATCCAAAGCCTTCGCGACGGCCTTCTGATTCGGAGTCAGGCCACTCAGGACATCCGAGAACTTGAGTTGCTCGGCGATGAGCGAAACAGTATTCGTTTCATACAGCACCGTGGCGTCGAGGAATTTGCTGTTGGTCGCGATGCCCACGGCCTCCGTGGAAAACTCGCCGTTCACATTGTTGGCCGTGAGGAAGACAATCTTGTCATGCCGTTTCAGGACGAAGTTATTCAGCGGGACAATCTGCACCGTGCCGTTCAACGACGCCGAGCCATGCACCGCGAGGAGGTCATGCTCGTTCGCCGCAAGTCCGGCGATTTCGATTTTCAAGGTGCCGGATGCTGCTTGCGCAAAGTTCCCTTTCACCGTCAGCGTTCCAGGTGAGTTGCCGGGGCTGACAACGCCGAAGTTCGACAGGTTGCCACCCACAACGCCCGTGCCGGCCAGCAGCGCCGGAGTAAAGACCACCACGTTGCCCCCGACCGAACCATTCAAAACCAACGTGCCCTGCTGCACGGATGTCTGCCCGGTCAGCGTGTTGTTGCCGGTGAGCGTCAGGATTCCCGAGGACGTTTTGATGAGCTGTCCGGCCGGGCCGTTGTCGCTGATGTTACCCGAGAAGAACCCGGAGTTCGCCGTCAGCCTGCCAGCCGTCAGCGCCGAGTCACCAAGACGCACGCTGCCGTTGCCGGTCAGTGCGTTGATCGCCTGGGTGTGTCCATTCAGATTCAAGGTGCCGAGGACGTCCACATTCGAGGTGCTGGCGATCTGCTGGTTGCTGGCTGCCGGGCCGCCAAACTTCACCGTCGCACCGTTCGCGATATTCAAGTGGCCGGCCACCGCGGTGGCACCGCCCGTTTTCGCAAGCGTCAGCACGCCGCCGTCCACCTGCGTCAGGCCGGAGTAGGTGTTGCTGCCAGCTCCGCCAAAGGACGTGTTGGTCGCGCCGGTGAGCGTCAGGTTGGAAACCGGACTCACCTCCGAGATCACCCCGTTGAAGTCGAGACCGCCGGCGATGGTGTTAATCGTCGTGTTTGTTACCGCCAGGGAAGTCGGCCCGGACGAGATCAACTGCTGTGGGCCGTTCACCTCAAAGTTGCCCTGTACCACGATGCTGTTGGCAAAGGTGTGGGACACGGTGAGCAGGTCGGTGTTGCCCACCTGGCCTCCGTTGATCCGCAGGGTGCTGGTGCCGAGCGCGGCGTCGTTATTGATGTTCAGCAACCCCGAGTTCAACGTGGTGGTGCCGCTGTAGGCGTTGGCATTGGTCAAGGTGAGAGCGTCTCCCGCAGCCCCGTTTTTCACGAGGTTCCCACCAGCTCCCCCATCAAGGATCTGTCCGTTCACCGTTCCGTTATTGACCGTCAGCGTGCCGCCGACGATGCCGCCATTCAGGCGGACGACCGTGCCGGTTCCGGCATCGGTGTTCAGCGTGGTGATGGTTTCCTTTTTGCCATTCAGGTTGAACGACGCGGTGCTATTGAGCAGCACCGTCGCGGAATCGTCGATCTGCTGGTCGGCCTGCAGGAACAGCACGCCCTGGTTGTCCACCGTCACGCCGCCCGTGCCGATCGCATTGACGCCCGCCGTCTTGTTCAACTGCAGGGTCGCATTGCCGCGCACCGAAGTCAGGCCGGTGTAGGTGTTCGCCGCGATGCCGGAGTAGTTAAAGATGCTCGCCGGAACCGAGGTAAAGATGACCCCGGTGCCCGCGGCCGTTTCCCCGACCGCCCCGAGGAAGCTGAAGGTGTTCGCGTTCGTGCCGGTAATGGTCCGTGTGCCGTTCAGGGTCACCGGTCCGCTGGCCGTCAACGTCCCCGTCGGGTTCACCGAGAAGTCGCCATTGATCTGCGTGGCGTTGGCGAAGGTAATTCCGGCCACCCCGCTGCCAAAGGTCGTGAGCGGACCCGCGTTGTTAATCACGAGGTTGCCGCTGCCGAGCGCGGTGTTGTTGTTGATGGTCAGGCCGCCGCTGTTGTGGGTCGTCGTCCCGGTGTAGGTGTTGGCCCCGGTGATCGTGAAGGTGCCGTTGCCATTTTTCACCAGCGAGAGTGCGTTGCCCACGCTGTTGGTGATCAGACCGGAGAAAGTCGTGCTCGTGTTATCGCCGCCGGTCGTGAGGGTCGCGGGGCCGACCAGCGTCTGCACCGTGGTTCCGGCCACGCCAGCGAGGGAGCCGATGGTGTTGCTAAAGCCGCCGAGATCTAGGATCGCGGGCGCGGCGCTCAGGTTGTAGGCGGATTTCGAACTCAGCGCCGTGGTGGACCCGGCAAGGATGGTGCCGTTGTTGATCGTCGTCGCACCGGAGTAGGTGTTGTTACCCGACAGCGTCTGGATGCCCGTGCCGGTCTTGGTCAGCGAAAGCACCGCGCCCAAGCCGTCCACGATGTTACCCGCAAAGAGCGTGTTCTGGTTCAGCGTGCCGGTGGTCAGCGTTGCATTGGCCACACTATCCGTGACCGTCGAACCAGCCACACCGGTCAGTGAGCCGATGGTGTTATTGAAACCACCGAGGTCCAGCGTGCCGGCTGCCGCGGTGATGTTGACCGCCGAGTTCACGCCGAAAGCGGAAACCGAGCCGCCGACCAACCTGCCGTTGTTGATCGTCGTCGGTCCGGTGTAGGTGTTGATGCCGCTGTGGGTCTGGGCTCCAGTGCCATTCTTGGTGATGCCGAGCGTGCCTGCGCCGCCGTTTTGGATCACTCCACGGAAGGTCAGGTTATTCGCATCGCCAAAGGTTAGGATGGCATTGGCCGCGCCGCCATTTTGCACCGTGCCACCGGGCGCGCCGCTATCGGTTAGCGAGAGGATGGTATTATTAAAGCCATTCAGCGAGAGCGTGCCGCCCGTATTCACCGAGTGCGCCGAGGTGGCGCTGAAGGCGGTGATCGAGCCCGCTTGCAGCACGCCGCCGTTCACGTTGGTCGGACCGGTGTAGGTATTTACCCCGGACACGGTTAGTGTTCCGGCACCCACTTTGGTCAGCGCCAGAGCGGCGCCCGCACCGTCAATGATGTTGCCCGCGAAGAGCGTGCTGGTGCCGAGCGCGCCGGTGGTCAGCGTCGCCGCGATGCCGGTGCTGTTTTGCACGGTGCTGCCGGGGATGCCGGCCAGCGAACCGATGGCGTTGTTGAAGCCGCCTAGGTCGAGCGTAGCGCCGTTGTTCACGGTTACGGCGGAGTTCACGCCAAAGGCGGAGATTGATCCGCCAATCAGCTTGCCGGCGTTAATCGTCGTCGGCCCGGTGTAGGTGTTCAGCCCGGTGAGCGTTTCCGCGCCGGTGCCCTGCTTGGTGATGCCGAGCGCACCTGCCCCACCGTTTTGGAGGACGCCGTGGAAGGTCAGGTTGTTGACATCGCCGAAGGTCAGGACGGCTGCTCCAGCCGCGCCGTTTTGCACCGTCCCGCCGGGCGCGCCGCTGTCGCTGAGGGTCAGAATGGTGTTATTAAATCCATTGAGGCTCAGAGTGCCGCCGGTGTTCACGAAGAAGTCCGAGTTCGGGCTGAACGCCGTGGCAGAACCCGCCTGCAGGATGCCGCCATTCACAATCGTGTCGCCGGAGTACGTATTGATGCCGGAGAGAATCTGCGTGCCGGGGCCGTCCTTCTGCAGCGCCACCGGACCGTCATCCTGAATGTTACCGGTAAAGTTCTGCCCGTTGCCGTTGGTGATCGTCAGCTTGGCCACCGGCGCGCCGGGAGGCGTTCCGTTTTTGACCAGGCCCGCGCCACTCAGCGAGAAGATGCTGTTATTGAAGCCATTCAAGTCCAGCGTGGCATTGAGCGCCACGGTGACTGCCGAGTTATTACCAAAGGCCTGCGTCGAGCCGGCCGCCAGTTTACCCGCATTCACATTGGTCGCACCGGTATAGGTGTTGGTGCCCGCGAGCGTCTCGGTGCCCGCACCCACTTTGGTAATACCGAGCGTGCCAGCACCCGGACCGGCGATGATGTTACCGTGGAAGGTCAGGTTATTCGCATCGCCGAAGGTCAGCGTGGCGTTACCTGCCGCTCCGTTTTGCACGGTGCCGCCGGGCGCGCCGGTGTCGGAGAGCGATAGGATGGTGCTGTTGAAACCGTTCACATCGAGAATGCCTCCCGTGTTGACGAGGAACGCCGAGGTCGCGCTCAGGCCGGTGCCCGAACCAGCCAGCATGGTGCCGCCATTGACGTTGGTCGCGCCGGTGTAGGTGTTCACGCCGGAGAGCGTCTGCTTGCCGGGGCCGACCTTGGTCAGCGAGAGGACGTCAATGCCTGGCGCGATTACCCCGTTAATGAGGTTACCCGCAAACACCGCATCCACCCCGTTGCCGCCGGTCGTCAGGACCGCCGGGCCGTTGGTTGTCGTACCGATGCTACCCGCGACGCCTTGCAGCGAACCGATGCTGTTGTTCTTACCACCCAGATCGAGCGTGGCTCCCGCCGCAGTGATGTTCACCGCCGAGTTCGTGCCAAAGGCGGTCGTCGAACCGGCCATCAAGGTGCCGGCATTGATCGTCGTCGCCCCGGTGTAGGTGTTATTGCCCGAAAGCACCTGCGTCACCGCGCCGTTCTTGGTCAGCGAAAGCGCGCCCGATCCCCCGCCGACGTTAATGATGTTACCTGCAAAGGTTGCCGCCTGCGTTCCGGTGATGGTCAGCGTGGCTGCCGCCGCCGCGTTGTTTTGCACCGTGCCGCCGGGGTTCGAGCTGGTCAGCGCACCGATGGTGTTGCTGAAGCCGCCGAGATCAAGCGTGCCGCCAATGTTCACGGCCACCACGGAGTTGTTACCAAAGGCCGTGTTCGAGCCTGCCTGCAGAGTGCCGGCATTGATCGTCGTGGGTCCGGTGTAGGTATTGTTTCCTTTCAGGATTTCAATGCCGGTCCCGACTTTGGTAATGCCGAGCGCGCTGGCTCCGTTCACGATGTTTCCGTTAAACGTCAGGTTGTTGCTGTCGCCAAAGGTTAACACTGCGGCAATCGCGCCGTTGTTGGTCACGGTGCCGAAGACCGGACCCACCCCGTTGTCGCTGAGCGAAAGGATGGTGCTGACGAAGCCGTTCACATCCAGCGTGCCGCCAGCGTTCACGAGGAACGCCGAGGTTGCGCTCAGGCCCGTTGCCGAGCCGGCCTTCAGCGTGCCGGCATTGATGGTCGTGGTGCCTGAGTAAGTGTTCGGCCCGGAGAGAATCCAGGTTCCCGTGCCGGTCTTAACCAGCGAGGTCGCGCCGCCATTGTTGCCGATGATCGCCGCGATGGTGTTGTTGCCCGCGTTTGTGCCGGTCAGTTCGAGAGTCCGGGTGCCGACCTGCGCGTTGAAGCCCATGGCTCCGACATTGTTGAAATTTACCGCGCCCGCGCCGGATGAATCGAGCTTGCCGCCATTCGTGCCGACCGAGAAGAGTCGGTCGGTGGTCACGGCCGCGCCCGTGTATTGCAGGGTGCCGCCATTGAGCACGAGGCTGGTTGCCGCGTTCGAGGATGCGCCGATGCCGCTGGCCGCGCCGCCATTGGCGAGGATCCCAACACTCACGGTTCCGTCGTTGATCGTGGTGGAACCCGTGTAGGTATTGGCCGCCGTCAGAAGCAGGGTGCCGCCACCATTCGTGGTCACGGCATCCGCGCCCGGCTTGATACCGTCGGCGATCACCGCATTGATCGTCGTGGGCGTGGCGCTCACGGCGGTGGTGATGAGCACCGGGCCGTCCGCCAGCAGCGTGAAGGGTCCGACGCCGGGAGCAATTACGTAGCCGCCCAAATCAAAGCGCAGACCCTGGAAGTTAATGTCATCGCCCAGCGTGACGGTTCCGGCCGTGCCTTGGAAAACGGCGGTGCCGTTGTTCCAGTTGGAGTTCGCGGCTCCGGTCACGTCGGTCCAGTTGCTGTTGTTGTTATTCACCCAAGTCGAGGTTCCACCATCGACGATCCCATTCGCGACCACGTTCGGGCCATCCCAGAACTGCGCACCCGCGCCGACCCCGGCGAGGACGATCAGGTTGACCTGACTGGCGATGTTCGTGGTGATGTAACTGGTGAAGCCGCCGGGAACCGGAGCCACGTCCATCGTGTTATTCGTGAGCACGCCGGTGTAGTTGTAAATCCGGTAGGAGCCCGGCCCAAAGCCGCCGGAATTGGTGATGTTCAGCGTGCCGTCCAGGGTCAGGTTTCCGTTCACGATGGTCAGATCGTTGATGAACGGTGCCGTTGGCGTCACGACTCCGGGCGTGCCCAGTTCGTAATTCACGATGGACCCAGAGTTCAGGATCAAGCCGCCCACGGTGATCGTTCCGGGGCTGTCTCCCGGAGCCATGATGCCGCCGTTGGCCACGGTGACGATGCCGGCGATTGAACCAATGCCCGAGAGCGTCGCCCCGCTTTCCACCAGGACCGCCGTGGCCCCCAGCGAGCCATCCACCTGCAGCTTGCCCGCCTTGATGTCCGTTGCACCCGTGTAGGTGCTCGCGCCGGTCAGGATTTCCGTTCCGGTGCCCACCTTGGTGATGCCGAGGGTGGCTGCCGCGCCATTGATGATCGCGCCATGGAAAGTCAGGTTGTTCGCATCACCGAAGGTCAGCACTGAATTACCCACCGCCGCCCCATTTTGCACGGTGCCACCACCGCCCACGCCGTTGATGTCGCTCAGGGATTTGATGGTGCTGTTGAAACCGTTCGTACCCAGCGTGCCGCCGGTGTTCACGAGGAAGGCCGAGGTGGCGCTCAGGCCCGTGGTCGAACCCGCCTGCAGGATGCCACCGTTGACCGTGGTGTCCCCGGTGTAGGTGTTCACGCCCGCGAGCGTCTGCGCCGCCGTGCCGATCTTGGTCAGCGAAAGCGCCGCGCCGGCACCGTTCACGATGTTGCCGGTGTAAGTTCCTGCCGTGTTATTGCCACCGGTGGTCAGCAGCGCCGCCACGGCGGTGCTGTTTTGCACGATGCCGCCCGCCGTGCCGTTGAGCGAGCCGATGCTATTGCTGTTCCCCGCGAGATCGAGGGTGCCGCCGCCATTTACGGTGACCACGGAGTTCACGCCAAACGCCTGCACGGAACCCGCCACGAGCGCGCCGCCGTTGACGGTCGTCGCGCCGGTGTAAGTATTCAGACCGGAGACCGTCATGGTGCCGGTGCCGATCTTGGTCAGCCCGAGCGTGCCGGTGCCGTTTTGCAGCACGCCCGCAAAGGTCGTGCTCGCGTTGGTTCCGCCCGTCGTCAGGACGGCGGATGCTCCGGTGCTCTGCACGAAAGTCCCGGCCACTCCGGTCAGCGAGCCGATGGTGTTGTTATTGCCGCCGAGGTCGAGGGTCGCCAGCGCCGTCGTCAGGCTCACCGCCGAGTTGCTGCCAAACGCGGTCGCCGATCCCGCCAGCAGGGTGCCTGCGTTGACCGTGGTCAGGCCGGTGTAGTTGTTCACCCCCGAAAGAGTCTGGGTGCCGGTGCCGTTCTTGGTGATGCCGAGCGAGCCGGAGCCGATCGGGCCCGCCACGATGTTACCCGCAAAGTTCAGCGAAGCCGCATTGCCAAAGGTCAGAATGGCATTGGGCACGCCGCTGTTTTGGATCACTCCGGTCGCCGCACCCACCAGCGAGAGGACAGTATTATTGAAACCGCCGAGGTCGAGGGTGGTTCCTGCGCCGACGTTAAAGGCGGACGCCGCGCTAAAGCCCGTCGTCGAACCGGCGAGCAGGGTCCCACCGGTCAGCGTCGTCGCGCCGGAATAGGTGCTGTTACCCGAGAGGGTCTGGATACCGGTGCCGACTTTCGTCAGTGAAAGGATCGCGCCGGGTCCGTCGAGGATGTTTCCGGCAAACACGGTGTTCTGGTTCAGTGCGCCGGTGGTCAGCGTCGCGTTGGCCACGCTGTCCGTGACGATCGACCCCGCCACGCCGGTCAGCGAGCCGATGGCGTTGTTGTTGCCACCGAGATCCAGCGTCGCGCCGGCTGCAGTGAGGCTAACTGCGGAAGTCACGCCAAATGCCGAGGTCGAGCCCGCGACCAACCGGCCCGCGTTGATGGTGGTCGAACCGGTGTAAGTGTTGACCCCGCGGAATGTCTCAGTGCCGGTGCCGTTCTTCACCAGCGAGAGCGTCCCGCCGCCCGCGCCGTTCTGGATCACCCCGTTAAAGGTCAGGTTGCTCGCATCGCCAAAGGTCAGCACAGCATTGACGCCGGAGGCATTCTGCACCGTTCCGCCCGCCGGGCCGGTATCGCTGAGCGAAAGGATGGTGTTGTTAAATCCATTCAAGGTCAGCGTGCCGCCGGTGTTCACCTGAAAGGCCGAACCCGCGCTGAACGCCGTGGTCGAGCCGGCCAGCAGGACTCCGGCATTGACCGACGTGAGACCCTTGTAGGTGTTATTCCCGGAGAGCGTCTGCGTTCCCGCGCCGGCCTTGGTGAAAGACAACGCCCCCGCGCCGCCGTCGATGATATTGCCCGCGAAAGTGGTCGAGCCTGCGCCGCCTGCGGTCAGCGTGGCGGGAGTGGCGGTGCTGTTTTGCACGACGCTGCCCGCGAGGCCGGTCAGCGTGCCGATGGTGTTACTAAACCCGCCGAGGTCCAGCGTCACGGTGTTGCTGTTCAGATTGAAATTCGATCCGGTGCCAAACGCGGTCGCCGACCCTGCCTTTAGGCCGCCGGCGTTGATCGTCGTCGTGCCGGTGTAAGTATTCACGCCGGCTAGCGTCTCGACGCCGGTGCCGTTTTTCACCAGGCTTAGCAAGTTGATTACGTTGCCGCTGTAAGTCAGATTATTGGCATCGCCAAAGGTCAGGGTGGCCGCGGCGAGGCTGGACACGGATCCACCGGAACCCGCGAGCGAGAGAATGGTGTTGTTGAATCCGCCGAGTTCGAGGAATCCGGCATTCACCACCACCGCGGAGTTCGCGCTGAAGGTATTCACCGCACCGGCGGAGAGAAAACCGCCGGTCACGGTGGTTGTCCCGGAATAAGTATTGGCTCCGGAGAGTGTTTGGCCGAGGGGGCCCACTTTAGTCAGCGACAGTTTCGCCGCGCCGACATCGCGCAGAACGCCGCTGAAAACGGGGGAGACGTTATCCCCGCCGACGGTCAGTGTCGCATTGGCACCGGTGGTTTGCACAAAGGAATTAGCGCCACCACCCGCAAGCAATGCGACGGAGTTATTAAAGCCGCCCAGATCGAGGATGGTGTTCGCACCCATGGTGAAAGCCGAGGTTCCGGCAAATGCCGTCGTCGAGCCCGCGAGCAAGGTGCCGGCGTTCACTGCGGTCGCTCCCGAATACGTGTTATTCCCCGACAGCGTCCAAGTGCCCGTGCCTTGTTTCGTGACGCCGCCCGTGCCCTGGATGTTACCCGCGAACGCAGTGTTCGTCACGTCGCCCGTGGTCAGCGTGGCGCTGCCGAGGGTGATCAGCCCGCCCGTGCCCGAGATCGAGGCCACCGTTTCGTTGTTGTTGTTTAGGTCAAACCGTCCGTCCGCCGCCAAAGTCACCGCCGTCGCGTCGGCGATCTGACCGGCAGCGCCTAGCCGGACAATCGCCGAGCCAGCCGCGCCCACGCCGTCGCCGATGAAGAGCCCGCCGCCACCGGTGCCGGTGGCGTTCACGCCTGCGCCCTTGTTCAGGATCAGCGTGCCGTCATTCGCGCGGGTCGCCCCGGCATAGGTATTGGCGGCCGGGCCATCGAGGGTAAAGGTGCCCGTGCCCACCTTGATCAGATCGCTCGTTCCATTCGGACCGCTGATCACGCCGGAGAAAGCCGTGTTCACCGCGCTGTTATTGCCCGTGGTGAGCTTTGCCGTGCCGAGGGTCACAAACGATCCGGCGACACCAGCGAGCGAGCCGATGGACTGGTTGTTGTTATTCAGGTCAAACGTCGCGCCCGCCGCCACGGTCACGTCGGTGCCGGTCGAGAGCACATTGGCCGCGCCCGTCTGGAGCACGCCAGCGTTAACGGTCGTCGCCCCGGTGTAGGTGTTCACCCCAGTAAGCCGGAAAGTTCCCGTGCCCGCCTTGGTCAGCGAAGTCAGTCCACCCGGCAGTCCGCCGTCAGAAATGACGCCGGCAAACGCCGTGCTGGAGTTATCGCCGCCGGTGGTCAGCGTGGCCGCGGTGGTCGTGCTGTTCTTGATCGCCGCCGCCGCCGACAAGCTCTGGAGCGAGCCCAGCGTGTTGCTGAAGCCCGCGAGGTCCAGCGCGCCGGAGCCATTGAGTGTCGCCGCCGAGTTCGCGCCAAACGCCGTGGTCGAGCCCGCCTGCAGTGTGCCGGCATTGACGGTGGTCGGCCCGCCGTAGGTGTTATTCCCCCCCAAGATGGTGGTCCCGGCACCCTGCTTGGTGATGGCGAGCACGCCCGCGCCACCGTTGGTCAGTTGCCCCTTGAAGGTCGTGTTCGTGGCGTCGCCAAAGGTCAGCACCGCGCTGGCCGCGCCACCGTTGTTGACGATGCCGCCCAAGGTCCCACCGTCGGAGAGCGAGGCGATGGTGTTGCTGAACCCATTCAAAGCCAGCACCGAACTGTTCTGCACGATGAAGGCTGAATTCGCGCTCAGGCCCGTGACCGAGCCCGCCGTGATCTGCGAGCCCGCCGTGATCGTCGTCGCCCCGCTGTACGTGTTATTGCCCGACAGCGTCAAAGTCGAAGCCCCGCTCTTGGTCAGGCCCAGTGCCGCACCAGCGCCGTTGATGATGTTGCCTGACATTGTCGTGCTCGTCACACCGTCAACAGTGAGGACAGCCGCGTTTGCCGTGCTATTCTGGACCACCGTCCCAATTGCGCCATTAAGTGAGGCGATTCGATTGCTGAAACCACCCAAGTCCACCGTGCTGCCTGGGTTGTTGAGGATAAAATTTGACGACAGGCTGAGTGCCGTGGCGGACCCGGCGAGAATCGTGCCGCCCACGATCTGCGTCAGTCCGGTATGGGCATTGTTACCCGAAAGCTTCAGGACATCGCCCGCCGCACCGGTCTTGAAAAGATTGCCCGCGCCTCCACCGCCATCGTTCATATTTCCGCTGTAGTCGCCGTTCGTCACCGTCAGCGTCGCCCCTTGCAGACGGACGAGACCATTCGTCGTTCCGTTCAGCGTTTTAATCGTTTCACTAAAGTTATTCAGATTCAGCGCGCCACCGGTATTCACGGTGACCGTCGCCGTGTCAGCGATCTGCGCCACTTTCTGCAAGTTCACGCTGCCGTTGCTGTTGATCGTCAGGTTCCCGGCGATGGCCGTATTAGCATCAGTGCTACTCAGATTCAGCGTGGCATTATTGCCGACGGTGGTCAGGCCGTCATAGGTCGAAACCGAGGTCGCCCCGTAGGTAATGGCGAAAGCAACCGGCCCCTCATAGGTCACGCCGACGCCCGCCGCCGCGTTATCAATGACGCCGTTGATCGTCACATTCGTCCCAGCGGTCGCGGAACCGATGGTGCGGGTTGCGGCACCGAGGTTGAGGTTGGTCAGGACCAACCCGCCCGCACCGCTCGTAAAATTGGTGTCGGCATTGACGCGAACGTCATTGTTGATGGTTACCGCTCCCGCGCTGCTCGTGCCAAAGGTGCTGCCGGTGCCGGCGATGGTGACGATCCCGGTGCCGAGGGCGGAAGTCGCGGCGTTATTGAGCAGCGTGGCCTGCCCGTTGATGGTCGTGCCGCCGGAATAGTTGTTGGCCGTATTCGTCAGGATCACCGTCCCGGAGATGCCCGCATTACCGATCGCCAGCGAACCCGCGTTGATGATCTGCGCGCTGATGGTCGTGGAAAGCGGGGAGGTCACGTTGACGGTCATGATCCCGCCATTGACGTTGAACACATTCGCGCCCGCCCCGGCGAAAATGTAATTGCCGCCCAAAATGTTCAGTGTCGTCCCAGCGACGTTAACATTGGCTCCGAGCGTGACCGTGAACGGCCCCGCTCCGCCGGCAAACGGTGCCAGAAAATTCGTCGCGACACCCGCCCCATAGATATTGTTCACAGCACCGCCGGCTGTTGTCCAGTTAGTCAACACATTATCCCAAGTCCCGGTGCCACCATCCACCTGACCATTCGCGACCACACCCGCGCCGTCCCAAAATTGCTGCGCCTTCGCCGCCGGCGCGAGGCTGAGCAGCGTCACGCCGAGCAACGCGCTGATCGAGGTGGCGAGGATGCGGCGGGGTTTACGGCTCAGGGTCTTCGGAGTGATGGCGGGGCGGGTGGGCTTTTTCATATTACGAAATGCAGGATGGAGAATGAGGAGTTTTTCGTCGGTGCGTGTTGGGGCTAAAGTCCGAAAATCCGGGGGCGGAATTTCGCGGCATGTCGTTCTGCCGAGTTTGCCCCGCGCGTGTCAAATTTTTTCCCGCGTTAGTGGCACTTTTTACTGTCTCCGGGTTCAAACCCCAATGTTGCCCGTCGCGATTACACCGCATCATCCGCTCGGAAATTTCGCGATGGAGCCAAAGAACCTGCGGCTAGCGGCACTGCTCGCCCCCGGCGGACGTCCGGTCTTGCCGCGTGGCGAGCGACTCTGCGAATCTTCGAGGCCGATCCATGCACCCACGCGCAGCCCTTCTCGCCCTTCCTCTCCTCGCCGTGTTATTCGGAGGGTGCGGGACGACCGCGCCGCTGCCGCCACGGTCCACTACCCTGCTTCAGCACGCCGAGGACGAATTGCGCCTCGCACGCCGCCAATCGCTGCCGGAGGAAAAGCGCGCCGCCTTTTATCTCGATGCCACCGCGCTGGCCTCCATGCAGTTCGGCCAAAAAGGCACCGCTCCCCGCGCCGCGGCCATCTACAACTCCGCCGTCGGCGAACTCACCACTCTGCTCCGCACCGCGCAGGACGGTCACCTGTGGAATCATCCCCTCACCCTCACCACCGGCGACACCACCTACCAGCTCCGCTTTCAACCTGGCATTCGGGAAGGCGTGTGGTCGCCTGCCGACTTCACCGATTTCAAACTCGCCCGGACGGTCCGCCGCCACCACCTGCGCCGCTCGATCACCGAGGAAGGGCTTGGCGGCACTCTCGTCGGCATCCAGAAGACGCCCGGCCTCGGCCCGCACGAGCGCGCACCTTTTCAGCCGAAACGCGGCCTCGTGGCCCCGGTCACCGCCACGCTGGATTTCCATGGTCGCACGGCCACGCTCGCCCTGCTCGACCCCGCCGAGCGCCACTCGGCCCGCATCCGCGGTCGGCAACAGCCGCTGGCCGCCGATTTCACCGCGCCCATCGCCCTGCATCCCGTGACCAGCGAACTCTGGCTCGGCCTCATGGGTCTCATTCAAGTGGAGAAATACCTCGGCTCCACCGGCCTCTACCTGCTCCACCCATACGACCCCGACCGCATCCCCGTGATCCTTGTCCACGGGCTGGTCTCCACGCCGCAAATGTGGGGAAACGTCCTCAACGAAGTGGAAGCTGACCCGACCCTGCGCGGGCGTTTCCAGTTCTGGGTTTTCCGCTATCCCACCGGCAATCCCGTGACCTACTCCGCCCTTCGCTGCCGCGAGGAGCTGGAGAAAATCGCCCGCGTTTACCCACTGCCGCACGGCTGCATCATGGTCGGACACAGCATGGGCGGACTCGTCGCACGGATGCAGGCCACCAACACCGGCCACGCCCTTTGGGACGCCAACCTCGGTCCGCGCGCCGCCTCCCTCGATGCCAAACTACCGCCCGATCACCTCGTCAAACAGTGCCTCATTTTCTCCGCCAACCCGCAGGTCCGCCGCCTCGTTTTCATCTGCGTCCCGCACCGCGGCAGCCGGCTGGCCCTCGGCTCCCTCGGCGTCGTGGCCATGCGGCTCATCAAACTCCCCGGCACGCTCGTCACCACCCTCACGGACGCCGTGGGCGAAACCTTCAGCGTGGTCGGCGGCAAACCCATCGTGCCCAACAGCATCACCAGCCTCTCGCCGAAAAACCCCACGCTCCTCGCCATGGACCGCCTGCCCATCCGCGCCCCGCACCACTCCATCATCGGCGACCGCGCCCGCGGCGACACCCCGCACAGCTCCGACGGCGTCGTCCCGTATTGGAGTTCGCACCTCGCCACCGCGGAGTCCGAACGCATCGTCCCCGGCCCCCACGGTTCCTATCAAAACCCCGCAACCATCGCCGAGCTCACCCGCATCCTCCACCAGCACCTCCGGCAGACCGGACGCGGGAAGTAGCGTCAGTCGTTCTGCTCCCAGCCGGTGACGATGCCGTCATCCAGCGTGACTTTCAGTCCGAAGCGGTTGCGTTTTGTTGGGCGGTATTTCCAGATTTCCTTAGTCTTGGTCTTGAGAACTTTCTCGTCGGTGTCGGCGGGGGTGCCGAGGGATTCGCGGAGTTGCTCGGCGGTTTCGCCCTGCCAGAGGACGCCGCGCATAATGCGGCGGGCGACTTCGGGATCGCCGTATCTTTCGATGAGATGCCGGCGTCGCTGCCGGTAGGCCCAGAGGCAGATGCCACCGACGAGGACGATGATCGTGAGGACGATGAGACTGATCTGCCCAAAGGTGAGCATGGCGAGGGTGTCGCCGGGGAGCATGGCGGGGAGTTACGTCGCGCCGGCGACGCAGGCGACGCAGGCGGCGCGCGGGGGTTGCGGGGCGAGGTCCAGCTCGGCGAGGAGCTGGCGGTCTTCGTCGGCGCCGGGGTTGGCGGCGGTGAGGAGTTTGTCGCCGTAAAAGATGGAGTTCGCCCCGGCGAAGAAACAGAGCGCCTGAGCTTCGCGTGAAAGGCGGGTGCGTCCGGCGCTGAGGCGGACTTTCGCTTTGGGCAGGGCGATGCGGGTGGTGGCGACGAGCCGGACCAGTTCGAAGACATCGACCGGCGGCTGCGCTTCCATGGGCGTGCCGGGCATGGCCATGAGGCAGTTGATCGGCACGCTTTCGGGCGTGGGGTTGAAGTTGGTCAGAACCTCCAGCATGCGGAGACGGTCGTGGACGGCTTCACCCATGCCGATAATGCCGCCGCAGCAAACATCCATGCCGGCCTGTTGCACGGCCTGGATGGTGTTCACGCGGTCCTGAAAGGTGTGGGTGCTGACGACCTCGGGGTAATACTCGGGCGAGGTGTCGATGTTGTGGTTGTAAGCGGTCACGCCGGCTTCCTTGAGTTGGCGGGCCTCGGGCAGGCTGAGCTGGCCGAGAGTCACACACACTTCCATGCCGAGCTTGCTGACTTCGCGGATGGTGCCGAGCACTTGCTCGAACTTCGCGTCGCCGGCGCGCACACCCTTCCACGCCGCACCCATGCAGAAGCGCGTCGAGCCATTCTCCCGGGCGCGCCGGGCCACCTCCAGCACGGCCGCGGTTTCCATAAGTCGTCCGGCCTGCACATCGGTGTCGTAGCGCGCACTCTGCGCGCAGTAGCCGCAGTCCTCGGAACAGCCTCCCGTCTTGATCGAGAGCAGGGTGCAAAGCTGCACCTCGTTGTTACTCCAATGCTCCAGATAGGTATTGCGCCCGCGCTGGATGAGATCAAAGAACGGCTGGTCGTAGATGGCTTGGAGTTCGGAGAACGTCATGGGTGTTATTAGCGCGTCCAGCGCCCGCCGGTGCTGGAAAGAATGGGTAACTCGTCGGTCATGTACTGGGTCTTTCCGACTGCGCCGATCATACTGACGCCGGTAGCCGAGCGCCAGCGCGCGGTCATACTTTCGCCGCTGTGGCAGCTCCAGCTTTTGACAAAGGCATCGCGGGAGAAAATGCCGCGCCGGATCTTATTCAAATCGTCCTGGTGGAGCCAGGCTTTGGAGGCGCTGTCGATAACGTTCGAGTAGTCGAACATCCAGCAGGCTTTGTTGCTGTGCCCGAAGAACTCGAAGTCGGCGATCTTCACGCGCGAGCGGTCCTGGCCGTTATTCAGGTAGCTGATGACTTCCTCGGTCTTATCAAACCAGATGAGCTTCACCTTGTAAGCATCGCGCACGCTGGCGATATGGCCGAGCAGGTCGTTGTTTTCCTGCTTCGCGCGGTTCAGATAAGCGGGCCGATACACGAGCCACGTAATCTGCGCGCCGGGTGCCTCCGTCTGGATTTGCTCGATGCGCAGGCGCGAGGCGCGGACGAAATTCATCCACCAGTTATCATGCGGCTGCGCCTTCCACTTTTCCCAGACCCACATCGAGACACCGCCCGTGAGGATGATGAACTCCCCGCTGGCCGCCGTGGGTGCCGGGTCGGCTGCGCGCAAAGGCGCGAGCGAGGTCAAAAAAATGATGAGCAGAAGCAGCAGGGAGCGGCGCATGGCCGGGAAAAATGCCGGCTTTCTGCCCGATGGCAAAGCGGAAAACCAATCGGGCGCATCGTTCGGCTCCGCCGTTTGGATTTCCGGCTTTAACCGACTCGTAGAAACTGCCGCCCTCAGGCGGAATTTCCAACCACGGGCAGGGCGCACCGTGGTTATTCCAGCCGCTGGAGCGTGGGGAGGCGGTACTTTTGCTTGAAGGCAACTTCGCTGGCAGAGACGAGGGCGGCGTCGAGGTAGATGGTGCCGGGTTCGCCGTCGAACTCGATCCGGTGCAGACCGTTCGTGGCTTTGGTGAGCGCATCGGGAATGTCGGCGAGGCTTTGCAGGGCCACGCCATTGATTTTTTTCACGACGAGGTGCGCGAGTTCCTCGTAGCCGACGGTGAGGTCGGAGGGCAGCACGCGGTTGAGGAAGACGATTTTCTTCGGGCCATCCTTGAAAAGCTCGCCCTGCTGGCGGTCGAAATAGACGAATTGCTCGGGCGCTTTTTTCATCCAGTCGCCGCCGAACTCCTTGAGGTACTGCCGCGACAGTTCGCCGAGGACGAGCCCGCCAAGGATGTAGAAGCTCGGCGCGCGGTCGAAAATGTAGGGCTCGATGACGTAACTCTCGACGGGCCGATGCGCGAGTTTCAGGTCGAGGTCCTTGGTTTCGCCCTTGCGAACGACGGTGATCTTCAACGTTTCGCCGTCGAAGTGCCGCGTCGAGAAAAGGTGCGAGATGCTGATCTTGCCGTAGTCGGGATCCTTGTAGTTCCCGTCTTGGTCCACGGATTCGCCGTCGATTTTCAAAATCACGTCGCCCTTTTCCACGCCTGCGAGCGCGGCGGGTCCGCCGGGGACGGTGTCGGTCACGTAGATGCCGCCGGTCTGGCCGGTGAGCCCGATGTAGCGGCGAAATTGCGGGTCGCGCGTTTGGGCGGAGGTGATGCCGGAACGCGGGAAGCCTTTGTAGGGCGGCTTCGCGGCGTCGGTGAGGAAGTGTTGGATGACGGGGGCCGGGATGAGGTCGGCGTTGTTGGTGTTCGTGTCGTAGCGCATCACGAGTCCGACGAGTTTGCCGTCTTTCACCACGGGCAGGGTGAAGCTGGAATCGCGGAACTGCAGCGGGGTCGTCAGGCGATAGATGAGCAGCGGCGAGTCGTCCACCGGATAGCGGGTGACCTCGGCGGTGGTGAGCGTGGCTTTGGTGACGAGCAGGTTTCCGGTGGCTTCGAGCTGCCACACGGCGAGGGTGTCGCCGACCGCAGCGGGAGCAACTTCGAGCGGTTTGACGGGCTTGAGAAATTCGGCGTCGTCCGTCTTTAAGATCGCGAGGTTGGCTTCGTAATCCACGACATCCACGGTCGCCGGCACCTTTCGTCCGCCTTCGGGGGTTTCGAATTCCACGTAGTTCGCGTTGGCCACGAGTTCCGCGGTGACGAGCACACGCCCGCCTTCCAGCACGGTACCCACGGCGCGGCGGGAATACGGCGGGCGCTTGCCCCACGGGCGAGCGAAATCCCACGCCTGATTAGTGACGTTCACGCGGATGATGGAGAGCGTCCTGGCTTCCTCGGCGCGGGAGGCGGGGAGGGCGAGCAAGAGACAGATGACGAGGGCAAAAAGGGAGCGGTGCATGACGGAAAAGGTTTGTGGCTCAGCGGGTCTGAACGGCTTCGGAGACGAGGTTCTGCTCGGAAAGCACGTTGTAGCGTTGCTTGATGCGCAGGCGTGCGGCTTCCACGGCGGTCCGTTCCAGCACGAGCGGGCGGCCATAGCCGACAAACTTGATGACGTAAAACTCAGCCTGCGCCTCCAGCGCCTCGGCCAGATCCTTGAGCGTGCGGATTTTCCGGTCGTTGACTTCGTCCACGATGCCCTGCTGAAACTCACCGAGATAGGTGTTCAGCGGATCGGGGAGGATCGCGCTGAGGACCACAATTTCCGGGCGCTCCTTGTAGAGTTCTTTGCTGATGAAGAAGTCGTAGTGGTAGTTGATGCGATCGCTGCTGAACTGATAGGCCGCGAGCAGATTGCGCGAGAGCGGCTGGAAGAGCAGCCCGCCGAAAAGGACGTACGGCGGCTGCGTGTCGTAGCTCGTGGCGAGCATGCCAAACGGCCAGGCGCGGTCGAATTTCACCTCCACCTCGAGCGGCTTCTTCTCGCGCAGCAGCGAAAATTTCACGCTGTCCCCGAGGAATTTCCGCTCGGCGACTTCGCTCATCAGGACGCGTTCGCCCTGCAGTTCCACCATGCCGTCGCTCGCGATGCTCAGGCCATCGATGCCCAGCAAGACGTCGCCCACGAGCACCTTGCCCGCGCACACGCCCGCCGATTGCACGCTGCTGACGATCACGCCGCGGTCATCGTCGGTCAGGCCGAGTGCCTTGCGCATCGCGGGGTTGAGCGTGTTCGCGATGCCGATGGAGAGGTCCATGTAGCGGTCGTAGTGGCCGTCCTTGATGTCATCGAGAAAGTGCTGAATCACCGGCGTCGGGATCATGTAACCCACGTTCTGCGCGACATCGCCGGAGAAGCCCTGAAAGGCCACGCCCACGACTTTCCCGTCCTGCATCACGGGGCCGCCGCTGTTGCCGGGATTGATCGCCGCATCGATCTGGATCGAGAGATGCGAGTCCACCACCGAGTGGGTGTAGGTGCGAAAATCCACGCGCGAAACGATGCCCTGAGTCACGCTCATGCGGTCGCCGCCGATGGGGTAGCCGAAGACCGTGACCTGCGATTCCAGCTCCGGGATGCCACCGAGCGCGAGCGGTTTGGTGCCTTTGAAAAAGGACGCGTCCTGCACTTTCAATACCGCCAGATCGCAGTCGTGGGCGATGTGCTCCACGGTCGCGATGTACTTCTTCGGATCGTTCTCCTTTTCCACGGTGAGGAAGCGCGCATTGCTGACGACGTGGGCGTTGGTGACCAACCGGTCGGCCGAAACGACCCAGCCTGTGCCGCTGCCGCCACTCATGGCGCCGGGCATCCACGGCACGCGGTAGTTGGCTTCCTGGGCGGTGTTGTTGATGCGGCAGATGCTCTTGCGGATTTCATTCGGCTGGCCGAGGGCCGATACGGTGAGCAGCAGGAGGAGGGGCGCAAAGCGCGGGAGGCGTGAGATCATGCGGGCGGGAAGATGAGCATGGCCCCCGGATGGCGCAATAGGATAGTCCGCGCGGGACGCGGCAAACTCGCAGTCACTTTCCCTTTTCCTTTCCGCCGCCACGGACGACGCTCCGCGCCCGATGTCCGCCGAAGCGAAACCTGCTCCCGATGCCGCGCACGATCCGTACGCGGCGTTTCGCGCGCCGAACTACCGCTGGTATGCCGTCGGCAATCTCGTTTCGTCCTTCGGCCGGCAGGTGCTCGGCATGGCCATCGGCTACGAGATTTACCAACGCACCCACTCCGCCACCGCGCTCGGGCTCGTGGGGCTGATGGGCGCGCTGCCCATCGTGCTGCTTTCCATTCCGGCGGGGCTCGCCGTGGATCGCTGGAATCGTAAAACGATCATCATCCTGACGCAGCTCGTGACGATGCTCGCCTCGGTCGGGTTCACCGTGCTCGCCATCGAGCATCTCGCGGTGCCGGAAACGCCGCTGCTCGCGTGGGCCGTGCGCGGGCTCTACCGGCAAGCGGCGTGGTGGGGCGAGGGAAGCTGGGTCAGCTTCGACCCGGCGGTGCCGCTGATGTATGCGCTGCTTCTCGTCAACGGCGTCACCCGAGCCTTCGGCTGGGCGGCGCGCGGCGCGCTCTTCCCGAATCTCGTGCCGCGCGCCGCGCTGAGCAATGCGGTCATGTGGAACGCCAGCAATTTCGAGCTGACGTGCATCGTCGGCCCCGCGCTCGGCGGCTTCCTCATCGCGACCTTTGGTTTGCCGCTCGCCTATGGGATCGACGCCGCTTGCGCGTTCGCGTGCCTCGCTTTCGTCCTGCCGATCCACGCGCCGCAGGAGATTGCCAAAGCGCACGCGCATCCGCTGCAGGACTTGTTCTCCGGGCTGCACTTCGTCCGGCAATCCAAGGTCATCCTCGCCACCATCACGCTCGATCTTTTCGCCGTGCTGCTCGGTGGCGCGGTGGCGCTGCTCCCGCTGTTTGCGGATGAAATTTTGCACGTCGGCGCGGTCGGGCTGGGCTGGCTCAAGGCGGCGCCGTCCATCGGGGCCGTGCTCATGGCGCTGGCGCTCGCCCATTTCCCGCCGATGCGCCAGGCGGGCAAGGCGCTGCTCTACGCGGTGGTCGGCTTCGGCCTCGCCACGATCGTCTTCGGCTTCTCGCAAAACTTCCTGCTGTCGTTCGCCGCGCTCTTTTTCACCGGGGCGTTTGATAACGTCAGCGTGGTCGTCCGTCACACGCTCGTGCAGGTGCTCACGCCCGACGCCATGCGCGGGCGCGTCTCGGCGGTGAACAACATTTTCATCGGCACCTCAAACGAACTCGGCGCGCTCGAATCCGGTCTCACCGCAGCGCTTTTCGGTCCGGTGATTTCGGTCGTGGGGGGCGGCATCGGCACGATCCTCGTGGTGCTCGCGACCGCGTGGAAATGGCCGGAGATCCGTCGCATCGGACGCCTCCAGCCGGTCGAGTCCGTCGGCGAGCGGGAGACTACGGATTGATGAAAATCTTGTCGCAGGACGGGTCCACCACCTTCGCCCCGCGCGGGATGCCGCGGACGTCGATGCGGTTGTAAGGATAATACGGACTCGAGACAAAACCGTAGCGCCCGGTGGAGCGTCCAACGGGGTAGCGCGCCTCGTCGCGGTAGTAGCCGCGGTCGTCATCGCGCCGATCCCGGTCGTAACGGTCGTAACGGTCATAACGGTCGTCGCGGCCATCGCGATCCCCGCGTCCGTCGTAGTAGCCGTCGCTGTAAACGCGCCGCCGGTCGTGCTGCACCGCCTTGCCGATAAGATAGCCGCCCGCCGCGCCAATCGCCGCGCCAGCCAGCGCCTGATCACCGCGCCCGTGAAGCGCGCCGCCGACCGCTGCGCCTGTCGCCGCGCCGAGCAGCGCGTTCTGGCCGGAAGTTTCGCAGCCGCTGAAAGCGAAGGCCACGAGGAGCAGGAGTGAAATAGTGGGGATGAGCTTTTTCATAGGATGCGGGGATTTATCGCGTGAATCTGACGGGAGGCAAGCGGGGGTTGTTCATGGGAAAATAGCGCGGCCCATTCGAGGCGTCATCCTGAGCGGAGCGCCGGTGGGCGGAGGCGGTGCGGCGCGCAGTCGAAGGACCTCTAACTTTACGTGGGCGGAGGCGGGAAGGAGAAATGACGATTGACGAAACTCCCTGCGATGACCTGCCTATCGTCCTTCTGCATTCGCCATTTTCACCCGCCTGCCACCGCCTTCGCCCCCGCCGGGAGTTAGAGGTCCTTCGACTCCGCTACGCTCCGCTCAGGATGACGAAGTTGGGCTGAATTTACTGCGCAGCGTGGTCTTCACGATGAGCGTGATTTTTTCCAGCCGACTCAACGAGTAGCGGCGGGTGAAGACGTCGAAGCCGTCGCGCTGCATGCGGTCGAGCAGGCGGGTGTAAACTGCGCGCATGATTTCGGCGGCGACCATGCTGCGGTGGTCGGCGGGCGGGAGCGCGGCGGTGGCCTGGCGGTAGAAAGCGCGGGCGCGCTCGGTTTCGAAGCGCATGAGCGCGAGGAAAGCGTCGCCGCGGCGGCCGGCGGCGAGGTCTTCGGCGGTGTAGCCGAAGCGGGCGAGGTCTTCGCGGGGCAGGTAGATGCGGCCGCCGTTGGCGAAGTCCTGCCCGACGTCGCGGAGGATGTTCGTGAGCTGGAGGGCGAGGCCGAGTTCCGCGGCGTAGGTTTTGCAGCCGGCATCGCGGTAGCCGAAAATCTCGATGCTCACGAGGCCGACGGCGCTCGCGACGCGGTAGCAGTAGATCCGCAGGTCGTCCCAGGTCGCGTAGGTCACGGCGTCGAGGTCCATCTCCACGCCGGCGATTATTTCGAGGAAGTGCTCGCGACCCAGCGCATACTTGGCGATGAGCGCGCGAACTGGCTCGGCGAGCGGCGACTCGCCGCCAACCGCCGCGGAGAGCGCTTGTTTCCACAGCTCCAGCGCGGCGCGGCGCGCGGCGACGGTCTGGCCGGGGTCATCGGCGATGTCATCAATGATGCGGCACCAGGCATAAAAAACCGTGATGTCGTCGCGGCGCTCGCGCGGCAGGGAGACAAAGGCGAGGGCGAGGTTCGACTTGCTGGCGCGCGTGATGGCGCGGGCGTCGGCGGGCGCGGCGCTCACGCTTCGGGCTCCGGCTGGAGGAGCGAGTCGCGCATGATCACGCCGCGCGCGACCTCGAGGACGCGGTCGGTTTTTTCTCCGGCAAATGCGGTCGACGCCGTGGCGATGACGGTGGTGCCCAGCTCGGCAGGGACGCGGCGGAGGAGCGCGGCGAAACCCGCCAGCTCCGGGCCGGCGAGCGCGCCGTCGAGGTTCTCCACGAAGAGGACGGCGGGTTCATTGGCAAGGCCGCGGGCGAGCGCGACATGGTATTGCGCGCGGAGCGTGAGGTCTTCGATGCGCGACTCGGCGGCGTCCCCCATTTCGGCGAATTCAAGCAGCCGCCCGGTGCGGCGGCGCGCTTCGTCCGGCTCGACGTGCGAGACTTTGAAGAGCGGCATGGCGACGTTTTCGATCACGGAAAAGGACGTGAGCAGAAACGGCGCGGCGAAGACAAATCCGAAGCGCTGCGCCCGCAGCTTGGCGCGCGCCTCTTCATCGAGCCCAGCGGTGGCGTGATCGGCCACGAGCACCTCGCCGGACTCCGGCAGATCGAGCAGCCCGAGCACGCGGAGCAGCGCACCTGTCTCCGCCGGCGTGGAGCCCGTGAGCAGATGGAAACGACCGGATGCGAAATCGGCACTGACCGGCAGGCCGAAACCGCTCGCGCAGGAGACGTCGCGCAGGGCGAGGATGCTGGGAGGTGCGGCGTTCATCAAAATTGAATGCGCTCTGCTTCGCCGGTTTCGCAGCGTTTGAAAAGACAGACCCACGCCGCGAGCAGCCATGCCGTGAGCAGCGCGCGCAACCACGGGACACCGAGCCCCCACGCGAGACCCACCGCCGTTTCCTCGCCGAGCCCGCGCTGCACCAGCTCCTGCGCGATTTGAAACAGATAGAAGTGCAGCGTGGCGAGAATGAGAAACCAGCCAAACGGCCAGGCGAAGCGCGCGAGGAAGCGCCCGTGCTGGCGGAGCGCTTTGCGCAGCGCCTCGCTGTGGAAAACGAGGGTGATCTGCACTGAGGAAAAAAGCAGAAGGAACCCGGTGAGCAGAGCGCGCGCGAGGCGCAGCCGGCCCTCGATCAACGCGGCGTCGTCGGGAAACCACGCCTGAAACGCCGGGAAGTTTTTGAGGATGAGGGGCACGTTGATGAACGCGCTGCTCAGCAGCATGACCACGAGCGCCCACTGCAAAACGAAACTGCCGCGACGGATCGCGAAATCCAGCAGATGCGCGCGTGTGAAGGTGAGCCCGCGCACCCAGGTGAAGGCGAGCAGGATGAGGTAGGTCTGGAGGCCCACGCCGAAGAGATATTCGAAAAGAAACGCCAGCCATTCCGCGACCGGCCCCCACTGAAACCACAGCAATTTAGCCGCCGGCGCGCCGCCGCTCGCCACGATAATTTGCGGGGCGGCGTAGAGCAGCGGCTTGGCCACAGCCGCGAGGGCGCAGACGATGACACCGGCATAAACGAGCCAGCCGAAGGTGCGAAACCTTTTGCGCAAAGCGCGCAGCATGACGGCGTGATGGCCCTGCCAGTTCACGAGCAGGAGCAGCGCGGCGAGGGAGGCGAGGGGAAAGGTGGAGACGGCGCAGTTGAAAAGCCCGGCGACGGATTCCAGCGCGGGCAGCGGACTCTCGCAGGCCGCCTGGCGCAGCGCGTGCGGCGACAAATACCAGAGCGATTCCTTCGAGCCGTGGAGCCAGAATTGCGGATCTTTCCAAGCCGCGCGCAGCCAAATGAAAGTGGGCTTTTCCTCGAAAGGCAGCGCGGAGAAATAATAGACGCGCAGCCCGAGATGAAAAAGCCCCTCGGCAAATCCGACCACGCCGAGAGCAACCCACAGCGCGGGGTAGCGCCGGATGCAGCGGAGCCCGTCGCGCAGACTCGCGCGCACGGGGTTTGTGAAAAGGAGCAGCAGATAGCCGCCGAGCGCGCCGCAGATCAGCCACGGGAGTTGCACGGAGGGGACGGCGGTCGCGAGGAAGGCCATGTCGCCGGTGAGTTATCGGAGCCGCGCGCGGATGGAAAGCGCGGTGTGGAATCTTCCGCGGAGATCATCTCCCGAAGATGGCTAAACGGCGGGTCGCCGCGGAAATTTTGCCTCAGGATGCGGGAGGTGGCGCGTCGCTGGCGCGGACGGAGAGGAGGCGCTCGACGTATTTGGCGAGGAGGTCGAATTCGAGGTTCACCAAATCGCCGGTTTGTTTTCCGCGGAGGCTAGTCATGGCCAGGGTGTGCGGGATGATCCAGACGACGAAGCTGGCGTGGCGAACTTCGGCGACGGTGAGGCTGATCCCATCGATGGCGATGGAACCTTTGAAGGCGACATAGCCGGCGAACTCCGCGGGCAAAGCGACTTCGAGGCGGTGGTCGGCATTCACTTTCTCGAAGCGGAGGATGCGGCTGGCGGTGTCGATGTGTCCCTGGACGAAATGTCCGCCGAGACGCGAGTGCGCGGCGAGGGCTCGTTCGAGATTCACCGGCGTGCCAGGCGCAAGCGCGCCGAGGTTGGTGCGCTCGAGCGTTTCGGCGAGGAGGTCGAAGGCGAGGACCTGGCCTTCGTGGGCGGTGACGGTGAGGCAGCAGCCATTCACGGCGATGCTGTCGCCAAGCTGCGCGCCGGTGCTGACGAGCGGGGCGAGTACGGTGAGGCGCGCCCCGCTGGCGGTACGCTTGAGGGCGAGGAGTTCGCCCGTTTCTTCGACGAGTCCCGTGAACATGGCGGCGGACTGTAGCGGGCGCGCAGCGGCTTACCAGCAGCCGGCGCGGAGACTTTTGCAAGCAGCGCCGAGGCGCGCGATGACGTGCCGGGCGGAGAGGGATTCGGCGGATTCCGGGCCGTCGAAAACCGCCAATTCGGCGGCGCGTCCGCACAACCACGCGCCGAGGCGGGCGGCGTCGTAAAGCGCGAGGCCCTGGCCGGCGAGCGCGGCGCAGACTCCCGTGAGCACGTCGCCCATGCCGCCAGTGGCCATGCCGGGATGGCCGGTGGAGTTGTAGCTGAGCGGACGGGCGGCCTCGCCGATGACGGTGCGAGCGCCTTTGAGCAGCAGCGTGATGGGAAAGCGCTCGGTGAATGCGGTCACGGTTTCGTGCCGCGGACGATTCGCGGAGCCGGGGTCGAGCCGGGCCATTTCACCGGGATGCGGGGTGAGCAGGCGCGGCCCGGCACAACGCATGAGGAGGTCGGTGCGGCGGGCGAGCAGATTGAGCGCGTCGGCGTCGATGACCATCGGCAGCGCAGCGCGCTGTACGAGCTTGAATACATCCGCTTCGCGCGCGGTGCCCAGGCCGGGGCCGATGGCGAGGACGGTGTGCTTCGCATCGAGCGCGTCGAGGTAGGACTCGACCGGTTTGACCATGACCTCCGGCGCGATGCGGCTGACGATGTGCGGGTAAATCTCGGGCGTGGCGTAAAGCGTGACGAGCCCGGCGCCCGCATGCACACAGGCTTCGGCGCACAACACCGCCGCGCCGGTGAGGCCCGGCGAACCGGCGATGATGCCCACGCGCCCGCAGTCGCCCTTGTGGCGGTCGAAAACGCGTCGCGGGAGCAGTGGCGCGAGCGAGCGGGCGGTGGCGACGGAGGCCCCGCGATCAGTGCCCGCCGACGCGCTCAGTTCCGCGAGCGGCAGCACAGCGAGGCGTCCGACAAAGCGTGTCGCCGCGTCGGCCAGCAGTCCCGCTTTGGCAAAAGCCACGGTCAGCGTGAAATCCGCCAGCACGCAGTGGGCGTCCGCCCGGCCGTTGTCGCCATCGAGTCCGGTAGGCAGATCGAGCGCGAAAACGTGGGCGTTTTCTGCGGTCCGCAGGCGGTTGATTTCGCGCGCCGCGGAGAGGATGGGTTCGCGCAGTTCGCCGCCCGCGCCGATGCCGAGGAGGCCGTCCACGACGACGGTCACCCGGTTGGTTTCCTGCCAGACCGTGACCGGCACGCGCACGCGAGTTTCCACGAGTTCGCGGTGTTTCTGCGCGGTGAGCGAACTCCACGATTCAGGTTCGAAAGCGGGGCGCAGATCGAGTTTCCAGCCGTGCCGCGCGAGATGCCGTGCGGCCACGAGCGCATCGCCCCCGTTGTGGCCCTTGCCGAAAAACACCACGCACCGTCCCGCAGCGGGAAAAAACTGGCGCACCACGTCGGCCATGGCGGCCCCGGCTTCCTCCATGAGCGCCGACTCGGAAGCGCCGCCAGCGAGGGCGCGATCCTCCATCGCTTGGAGTTCGGAGGGCGTCAGGATCATGGTTTTTCCGATGCCGAAGTGACCCTCGAAAGTGCCACGCCGCGTTACCGTTTGACGGGCTTTTTAAGCGGCTTCGGGGTCGCCGTGGGCGGCGTGGCGGGCTCGGGAGGAGCTTCACCGGTGGCGCTGTAATGAAAGGCCCAGCGGGTGTCGCGTCGCTGTCCGGCGGCCTGGTAGCCGATGATGACCGTGTAGGAGCCTTCGCGGAGCGGTTTGGCTACTTTGTATTCGATCATCTTGGAAGCCGCGTCGTATTTGGCCGGGACGACGCCCAACCCGCTGATGCGCATTTCCACGCTGCCGGGCTCGAAGTCACCGAGCGTGGCGAGGTTGGCCTTGACGACCGGCATGGCGTCGGCGGTCGTGGTGTTGTGCATGGGCTCGGTGATCATGGACGTGGCGGCATCCTGCGCCATGGCCGGGGCGCTGGAGGGTGCCGCCATGCCGGTGAAATTGAGCGCCACGTCGAAGACCTGCTGGTTACCCGCCATTTTGGCGGTGACATCGTAGCGGCCGAGGGTGAAAGCGTTGGCCCCGTGACCGAGGCGGGCACCGTAGGTGGTGAAGGCGGCGTCGTAGCCAGCGGCCTCGACCGCCGTGCGGACGACATCTTTATGCAAGCCAAACGGGTAGGCGAAGACGGAGCATTTGATGCCGAGATTCTCTTCGAGAATTTTTTTCGATCGCTCGAGTTCGTCTTTCAGCCAGGAGTCGTAGTCGCCGGCCCACTTCGATGGTTTATGCCGTAAATCGAGGTGGGAAACGGTATGGCAGCCGATCTCGAATCCATCCTGATCGAGTTTGCGGAGTTGATCCCAAGTCATGGATTTGCCGCCGCGGTTGAGGTAGTCCGTGTAAATGAAAAACGTGGCGGTGAAGCCGTACTTTTTCAGGATCGGCACGCCCACGTCGAACCCGGAGACGTAGCCATCGTCGATGGTGATGAGGATGCTCTTCGGCGGGATGGTTTTCTCCCCGCGACGCCAGGCGAGGAAGTCCTTCATCGAGATGACCGCGACGCCGGATTCCTTGATTGCCTCCATCTGCTTTTCAAAAACCGCCGGCTCAATGGAAAGTGTCCCGCCCGCCTTGCCTTCGAGGCGGTGGTAGCAGAGCACGACGACCTGGGCGTTCGTGTCGATGTTCGATCGGGCGGGAGCCGTGACCGCGGTGGTCGGCGCGGCCGTGCCGGTGGACGCAGCGGCGGGCGCGGCGACGGCAGGCACCGGTGCCGGAGTGGCGGCGACTTTCTTTTTCAGGAAAGGCACCTTGTCGCGGACCTTGTCGCAGGCAGTGAAAGGCAGCGTGGCGAGAAGGAAGAGCAGGGCGAGTTTGCGAGTCATAACGGCGTGTCCGGTGAGAAGGCTGTGACGATACATCCCGCAGCCCGCGTGAAAAGCGCGAACCGCGATGGACCCCCGATCATTCGAGTCAGGACGCTGTTCCGAGTGCGTTGATTTCTAACGGCGAATCCCGCCGCGTTGACGCTGCCGCCGCGCCGGATAGTCTCCGCCCATGACCGCACTCTCCACCAGCCGCGCCCTGCTGAGCGTCGAGGAGTTTCTCGTCACCGACGCCATCGTGAGCCTGCCCACCGTTGGGGTCGAATTCCCCGTCGCCGAACTCTACGAGCGCCTCCCGCTGGCATGAAACTCGACGCTCATCAGCATTTCTGGAGCTACGACCCGGCGCAGTATTCGTGGATTCCGCCCGGCTCCGCACTGCATCGCGACTGGCTGCCGGACGATCTCGCCCCGCTGCTCGCGGCCGCTGGACTAGACGGCTGCATTGCCGTGCAGGCGCGGCAGACGGTGGAGGAAAGCCGGTGGCTGCTGGCGCTGGCGGAACGGCATCCGATCATCCGGGGCGTCGTCGGCTGGGTGGACCTGCGCTCCGCGCAAGTCGGCACGCAACTGGCCGAACTGGCCGCGCATCCGAAATTCGTCGGCGTGCGCCACGTCGTGCAGGACGAGCCGGACGACGACTTCATGCGCGGCGCGGATTTTCTCCGCGGCATCGGCGAGCTGCGCGCGCACGGCCTCGCCTACGACATCCTCATTTACCCGCGCCAGCTCCCCGCCGCCATCGCCCTCGCCCAGCGCTTTCCCGAACAGCCCTTCGTGCTGGATCACATCGCCAAGCCGCTGATCAAGTCAGGTACGCTCTCCCCGTGGCGCGAGCAAATCCGCGAACTCGCCCAAGCCCCGAACGTCCTCTGCAAAGTCTCCGGCATGGTTACCGAGGCCGACCACGCCGCGTGGCAGCCCGCCGACTTTCGTCCCTACCTCGACCTTGTCTTTGAGGTCTTCGGCCCTAACCGGCTGATGTTCGGGAGCGACTGGCCTGTCTGCCTCCTCGCCGCGGATTACGCCCGAGTTTTCGCCCTCCTCCGCGACTACCTCGCACCACTTTCGCCGGAGGCGCAGGCCAACGTCCTCGGCAAAAACGCGGCACGCTTTTACCTCGGCGGACCGCGCCACATTCATCACCCGTAGCGCAGCGCTTCGATGGGGTCGAGGCGGCTGGCTTTGAGGGCCGGATAGAAGCCGCTGATCACGCCGATGACGACGGCAAAGCCGAAACTGATGAGGACGCCGCTGAGCGCGACGACCGGGGTGTATTCGCTTTCGGTGAGTTTGGCGATGACGCCGAGGAGGCCAAACGCGGCCGCCAGTCCAAGCAGGCCGCCGCACACACCGATGACGCTGCTTTCCACGATGACTTGGAAAAAGATGTCGCGTGCCTTGGCCCCGATCGCGCGGCGCACGCCGATCTCGCGGATGCGTTCGGTGATGGAGGCGAGCATGATGTTGGCGATGCCGATGCCGCCGACGACGAGGCAGATGCCGGCGATGAGCCCGAGGATGACGCGGATGCTTTTGATGCTGTGCTCCATGGATTCTATGGAGTCCTCGCGCGTATAGTAAGTGAAGTCCTCGATGCCGCGGTGGGTGTTTTCGAGCAGGCCGCGGGTCTGCTCGATGGCTTCCTGAAAACGCGAGACGTCGCTGATCTGGAAGGTGAGCTTGTCGAGTTTGTAGTTCGGTCCCGTGTCCACGTTGTTGATCACGTTGGCGGATTTGAAGTCGTAAAACATCGTGGTGATGGGGATTTGGACGGCCAGATTCTTGATGGAGAACATGTCCCAACCCTTGTAGGGGTTGCTCGATTTCCGCCCACCCGGAAGGCCGTCCTTGCGACCCGCAGACGGGCGCTCCAGACCCTGCTCGCGGCGGGTCTTGTCGGAACTGCGCTCATAAAATGCATAGACACCGACAACCGTGAAAGGGCGGCCATTGATGAGCATGGATTGGCCGACCGCAGTCTCGGGTTTGTTTCCCGGCCAGAGATTTTTCGCGACGCTCTGGCCGATGAGGCAGACGTGACGCGCTTCGTCGAGGTCGAGTTGGGTGATGCCGCGGCCGGCGGCGATCTCGTGTTTTTTAATTGCGACGAAATCCGGCCAGCAGCCATCGACGGTGGCGCGGAAGGTCTGCGCGCCGCGGGTGAGCGCGGCATTCTTGAGGTTGGATTCAGGCGAGACGCACGTCACGAGAGAGGCGCGGCGCTGGATGATCTCGGCGTCGGCCACGGTCGAGCCGGGGGAAATATCGGCGAAACCGATCTGCTCCTCGGGTGGGTCCTGACTGAGGATATCGACGCGCTCGATCCCGCCAAACTGAGTCATGGATTCACGCAACCCGCGCGCCATGCCTTCGGAGAGCGCGAAGCAGGCGAGCAGGCTGGCCACGCCGAGAATGATGCCGAGCATCGTAAGCATGCTGCGAAACTTGTGCGCCCCGATTTCCTTCAGCCCCATGAGGAGGGAGAACCAGAGCTTCATGGCATGGAAGATTTCTGATCGCAGATTTCCGATTGCACCGCCGAACCGTTCCTCTGCGCGGAGCGCCACGCATTTCCAATCTGAAAACTGAAAACTGAAATCATAAATTCCCGGCGACGATCTTCCCGTCCCGCATTTCGATCCGCCGCGGGGTGCGGGCGGCGATGTCCTTGTCGTGCGTGACGAGGACGATGGTGCGGCCCTGGACGTTGAGTTCGTGAAAGAGGGCGAGGATGGATTCGCCGGTGGTGGAATCGAGGTTGCCGGTCGGCTCGTCGGCGAAAATGATGCGCGGGTCATTGACCAGCGCGCGGGCGATGGCGACGCGCTGCATCTGGCCGCCGCTGAGCTGGAGCGGGGTGTTTTTCACGCGGTTGGAAAGGCCCACACGCTCGATGGCGGCGAGGGCGCGCTGCCTGCGCTCCGCGGCGCGGAGGCCGGCGTAGATCATGGGCAGCTCCACATTTTGCAGGACGTTGAATTTCGGCAGCAGGTTGAACGACTGAAAGACGAACCCGATCTTGCGGTTGCGCAGTTCGGAGAGCTGGTTGCCACTGGCGCGGCTGGCATCCACACCGTCGATCATCATGCGCCCGGAGGTCGGCGTATCGAGGCAGCCGAGCAGGTGCATGAGCGTAGATTTACCGCTGCCGCTGGGGCCAATGATCGCCGCGTACTCGCCCGCCTCGATGCTCAAATTCACGCCGTCGAGCGCCGCAATTTCCTGTTCGCCAACGCGGTAACGTTTGGCGACTTCGGTGAGTTCGATGAGCGGCATCGCCGGAACGAGGCTACGACCGCTTCGGCAGCTTGCCCGGCTCGACAAGCAGGATCTGCTCGCCTTCCTTCACTCCGTTCAGAATTTGCGCGTGGTCGATGTTCGTCACGCCGATCTTCACCTCACGCTTTTCGGTCGCGTCGCCGTTCTTCACATACACGACCCGCTTATTGCCCGCGCTTTTGAATACCGCCCCGACCGGCACGCTGACGGCATCCTCGGCGTGGCCAATGGGAATATTCAGCATCACCGTCATGCCCGGGCTGAGCCGCGGGTCGGCCTTTTCGATCAGCGCCTGCACCTGAAAGCCTTTGACGTTATTTTTCGTGGTGGCGATCGGCGCGATGAACGCGATGTGCGCCTCCAAGGTTTCGTCCTTCAGCGCTTCGGCGCGGATCTGCACCGCCTTCTCGAGCGAGAGGCGCGCCTTGTCCACCTGGTTGATGTGCAGTTCAATGCGCAGCATCGAAAGGTTGGCGATGGTCATCAACGTCGTGCCGTTATTCACGCTCGCCGCGCCGATCACCACTTGGCCCCGCACCACCGGCACCGTCAGCACCGTGCCGTCGGTCGGGCAAAGCACCTTCGTTTTCTGCAAGCGATCCTCCACGATCTGGAGCTTGCGCTCGGTTTTGACGAGCCCGTTCTTCCCGAGTTCGAACTCCGCCGTCAGGTTGTCGAAGACCTCACGGCTCACGAGCTTTTGCTCGAACAACTCGCGCGCCCGCTCGAAATTCTTCTTCGCCCTTTCCATCGAGAGCTTTGCGCCCTCGATCTCCGTCAGCGCGCTCGCCTTCTCCGTCAGCAAGTCGCTGTCGTCGATCTCCACGAGCAAATCACCCTGCTTCACCGTCTGCCCCGCCACGACATGCAGGATCTTGAGCTTGCCGCCCACCTCGGGCTTCACCTCGAGTTGGTAAGCCGGCGTCACCTCCCCGCTCACATCAATGCTCGACTCAATGTCCCGCTTCTCGACGGTGGCGACCAGCTCCTCACCCGCGCTGCCTTTCGCCTCCGGCGCAGCCACCCGGCCACGAGAAAAAAACCACCCGCCGACCGCGAGGGCGGCCAGAGCGAAAATGAGGGCGGGCTTGTTCATGCGAAAGATGGGAAAGGGCGAACGGACGCTAGTAAAGCACCCGCCCGGATGTGCGCAAATAATACGTCTGCGTAGAAAATCCAAGAGCCCAAGTTTCCTTAGGAGCCGGCCAGACCGCCGCCGATAACCATCTTCACTAGTTTGAAGATCGTGCGCGATACAGTTCGAACCTGTAGCAGAATGCTGTAAACATCAGGGTTTAGCGGGTGGTCTGTCACACATAGCGTCACACGAAACGGAACGGGATGCGGAATTGCAGGAAATCGAGGACGCTTGGGCTTCATTGGCGGCTCCGCTGCGGGCGGCGGTTTTGGGAATCGTCCGCAGTCAACTTGGAGACTTGTCCACAAATCGCGGGAGCGAGTCCACGAGCGGAGCGAAGGTAGTGGCAGCCCGAGCCCGAAGGGAGAGCTCGGGCGCTGGCGCTAAGCCAGAACTACCGGTTTGTGGGCAAGTCGGACATGACACACCGAAAACTTTGACTCGGAGCAATTCCGCTCCGCGTCGTTCAAAACCAACCAAAACGAAAGGCAATAGCAAATGCAGGCAAACGCGCAAGTAATCAACGAACGTCTCGAATCCTATACCGGGAAGAGAGGCAAGGTCGAACAGCACATTGTGGCGTGTCTCGACCTCGACGGCACGCATCCCTTCCTCAACACGTTTGACTACGTGCTAGGCGAGGAGGAGGCAAAAAAGCACTCGGGCAAAATCCAAGGGAAAAAGGTCCAACTCGGGATCACCGCCTTTGAACCGGCCTTCGGTGGCCGGATGCGGGCCAAGGGACAGCTTCTTGGCGTCTCCTGAGTGCCCTTGCACGTCGCGTGATGGTGTCTGCGTCGGTCAACGGCGGGGATGCCCTTTCGCGGTGAATGTGATGACAAATGGAAATCCCCGAAATTCATGTATTGAACCGGATCGACTGGCAGTACTTCGGCACGCTGACCTTCAAAAGCGAGCGTTTGCCGGAACGAGTTCGGATCGGTCTTTACTTCGCGCTGCTCCGAGAGTTCGGCGCTGAGTTCGGGATGAAATTTCCTAACCTCCTCTGGTGTCTCCGCCAGGAACAAGGTGAACTTTTCGGTCGGAGACATTTCCACTTCTTATTGGCAGGCGTACGTGTGGCGCTGCTCAATCCCTCAACGTGCTTTTGGCTCATGGACAAATGGGAAAAGCTCGGCGGCGGAATGGCGCGCATCCATGTGTTCGATTCCAGACTAAACGCTGGGTCGTATATCTTGAAACGGAGCGGATTCGATGACGGCATCGGCGGCGATGCATACGAGTCGGCGAAGTTCTCCAGTAAAGCCTGCGAGCTAATGCTCGCTGATCGCGTCTGGAAAGTGGCCGGATGGCGTTCGGAGTACGAGACGGCGCGTTTAGCACGTTCCCGGTAATCACCGGCATTACGTGACTCTTTAGGCGGTTCCTCAGCCTGTGTGGCGCGCGCAGCGCGCCACACAGGCGAGGTCGCTTGAAGACTCATTATGTCGATTTGCAGCGAATAAAATTGACAACGAACCCCTCTCCAGCCACTCAGACGCGTATATGGCGGAAACGGCGAACATTGCTAAAATGGCAAAAAAAGTCAGTGATGACATTTTTGAGGTCTTTGGGTGGAAGCGGCACCTACACAAAGACTTGAACTTTGCTTGCTGTATTACTGAACACAAAAAGAAAACGCACCCTGCCGATGTTGTTTTTTCTTACCAAAGTCCGGTTGAAGCGAACCGCATTTTCATTAACACCGATTTGAAAAGCTACGCCGCAACGACCATAAAAAGCACGGAAGTTAGAGACGCCATCAATAGCCTAAATCTTTCCGTCGCGTGTGCAAATCGCAGCGCCGAGTGGCGTGAGCGTTACGTCGGCGACGTTACAAACTACGATGTGCATGGGCTTTTGTTTGTTTACAACCACGATGCTGGTTTTGACAAGAATTGGCAGAAACTGCTAGCTGATGCGAAGATCACAGGATCGAAAATTAACGCGCGTAACCGGTTGTATGTTTTAGGACCTACGGACATCCTTTATTTGGTAAGCGTCGCCGACGATATCAGGAGACAGCGTGGAAGCGAGGTGCTGCCAAAAGCAGCAGAGTGTAATTTCTTCTATCCTGACATGATCAACACTCGGGTTAATCATAGTCTCAACAAAGCTGCCACGTTGGAAATACTCACCGCACCTTGGCAGGTTCTTCGATATGAAAAAGGTGGAAAGGATCAGAATGTGAGCGGTAGCTATGTATATTACCGTGGATTAGGTGAGACTCCTGACGAGTTCAAGTTTCTAATCGACTACCTCTTTCGCTTTCAACTGGTCGGCGACGATAAACAGATCTCAATCCGAATGCCGTTTGCCGTGGGTGATGCTTCTGCTCGCTTTGAAAGCGCAAAAGATGAATATTGGAAGGCTCATCATAGTTTGCCGGAATTCAATAAACGTATGGAGCGCATCAAATTTGAAACTGTAGCAAGGGTACGCGATCAATTCGATGAGACCGTGCTAGGCATGGAGGAATAAAGATGTCCCGATTCGATTATCCATCTCGCTATTACGCCGACGACAAAGACGTGTCTGACCTTCTTTCTGAGCCTAAGTTTACAGTCAAGACACTCCGGCGCATATCGCGCGAGAGGGGAATTTTTCTGTCAGCCGATTTACCAAAGGAAACAGTCGTAGAATATATTTCGCAGCTTCCGTTCAGTTGGCCGGAATTGGTCCGCCTAATAAAAACGATCGAAACGGAGGAAAAAGAGGAAAGCTCTGCCGTAATGCGACACGACACTAGGGCCACTATTGAGCAACTGCTAGAGTCCGCAAAAAAGGTGCAGGCACTGCGCGGGCAGATGAATTCTGAAATCTACATGATCAATGCTGGAGTCGACTCAGTCACGATGATCGTGAAATTTCAAGAAATCGACCACCGTTCGACTCGCACGCTCCAATGGACTGATCATACGATCCAAATTCAGGCGCAAAAGACGCTAACGGGGTACGAAATCAGTTATGCAGATACGGATCGTGGACAGAGTATCGTGGACGCGTTGGTCGACGAACTACCCGCGCCGGAAGAAGGTGAGAAGAAAGTTCACCGTATAACGCTTGAGGGTGTTCCAGATAGCGACAAGAAGACCGAGTTCTTTCGCTCGTTGATCTACGGAATGACCGATTTGAGACCGGAGAATGTCAAGGATGTGCGGATGAATCGCCTGGTGGCGGACGATCAGGGGCAGACAACGACGCAGACAGAAAATCTTTCTTTGGAGCTTGAAGAGGATGACAGTGACAAAAGTATAGCGAAAAGCGAATCACCGGCCTCCGTTGTCAAAAAGACCACGTTAACGGGAGATTCTGTCTTTCAGTCCCCTCAATTTCACGAATTCTGCAAGCAAGGTTTTTTTGTGTCTCGCGCGGTGTGGACAGCAGTCGAGCGAAGCGGAAAGGGTCGAAAGTTCGAATTCGAAGCAGAATTCAAGGGTGCTAGTGAGGGCGGGCACCTCTCATATCGGTTGCGGGGGATGTGGGACCGTGACGAGGATGGGGAACTCGTGCTCAAGAAAAGCGCAGTTGGCATCGCCGACCGCCGTACAATGGTGGGTCGCTTGCAGGCGGCCGCTTTCGCGGCTCTCGAAGAAGCGAGGAAAGAAGAAGCCGCGGTTGAAGCGCCAGTCAAGGACACCGTATGATCACTCGCATTATGTGGCTGATTGTTGATCCTTGTGATTCGAAAACATTCAGCAAACTCGTGGAAGGTGCAGAGCGGGATGAGTTTAGCAGCGAAACAACTTCGGGATTTTTGCTCGATACCCTTCGGAAAGACTTCGTCGAGGGCCGGTTTATCCAGAAAGCGGAAACTACGGAGACCGTCCTCGATCCATTTGGAAATCCGATGGAAAGGACCCGAATCGATTACGATCAGCTTCAATTTCGACTGCAACGGCAATCTCCACACTTGGAAGTGTACAACGCACCCCGAAATCTCAACGCGTTCCTCAACCGGCTCGGAGAATTCACGAAGGGGGCCGCTGCAATTTACTCACCTGACGTACCCATTTCTACTTGGCTCGAAGCGTTGGCCGCTAGCGCAAAATCGCTAGTCGTAAGCGGGTTGCTTATTTCGGATTTGGCGGTCGCTGAAGGAACCACGGCGAAAGTTGCACTGACTGGAACCGGCGACGTTCGCAACTATGTTGGCCAAGTCACTCAGGGAAAAAAACATCGGCTTGTTCAGGCTGTTGTATCGGCTCGTTTCGCCGCTGGCGACGCGCGGTTGACAATCAAATCTATGGGACGTGTGGTAGTTTCAGCGTCGGATGCAGGAGTCGTTAGAACGTTGCGAACCGCTATAAGGAACACGCTGGGAATCACTTAGGTGGTTTATCCCTTCTCTCGGAATCGTTAGATGCTCAAGCTTTAAGCAACTCGTATTGTTTCTAATTTTTCATGTTGACTCAACGCGTTTCAATGCGTATTGAGTCTTTATGAAAGTAGATGAGTTCACAAAAATTGGCACCGATCTGATCGCCGACTCTAAGGCGATGGAGCGGACTCCCGGGGAAATCTTGGAGGAGCTTTATCCCTACGTGCTCGAAGCGTCGCGGCGTATGAGCGCACGTGAAATCAGTCGTTGGTTGCAGGAAAAACGGGGGATTCAAATCAGCCAACCTACAATCTCGCGGGTGCTTCGCAGCGGCACCGGATGGCATTCATATTCCGAGATAATTCATCCCGTTGCGCTCCGAGTCGCATCGTCACTCGGCCTCTCCTTAGAAAGCTTTTTGCTGGACGACAGCAAGGAGGGGGCAAACGATTTCGAACACGCTTGCGAAAACGCCAAACGGGCTTTGTCGGAGGAAGAATATAAGGAGGTAGAGGAGGGACTAGTATATTTGCGCGAAAAATGGTTTTCCCTGAGCCTTGGAACCCGCCGCGCGTGCGCTCCAAAATTTGTGGATATGGAGGACCGTGATGAACCCTGACATTGTTTCCCTGCGCGAAGCGGCGCGGATGATTCGAGCGTGCGTTCGGACGGTTTACCGGTTGATTGACGACGAGCAGCTGCCACGCCCTATCAAAATCCGGTCACGTTCATTCCTGCCTACTTCTGCGGTCTTCGCATATCTCGTGAAACAAGGGCTTCCGCCCCCGGAGGGCTTTCCAATATGACAGCCTACGTTTTCAAACGTCCTGGGGCGCGAATTTACTCGGGGCGCTACCGCTTGGCAGGCGACCAGAAAATCAGTCAAGTCTCGCTGGACTGCACCAATCGCCAAGTTGCCGAGAGGCGGCTCGGAACAATCGTCGAAGAAAAGGAGCGGGAACGTGCCGGAATCATCGCGCCGAAAGCGCAACGTGACGCCGCGCAAACGCCGCTCAAGGAGCACCTGGAGGAGATGATCGCCGGGAAGGAGGCGTCGAAAGATGACATGTATCTCTGCAACCTGAAAAACCGGGTGCTCAGGCTCATTGCGGAGTGCAAATGGGAATACGCGAAGGACGTTTCTCCAGAATCATTTCAGGCGTGGATTTCTTGCCAAGCGCTCTCGGCGAAGTCGCTCAACGACTATTTGATTTCGGTTCGGACACTGTTGAATTGGATGGAGAAGAGAGGGCGAATTTTGGCGAATCCGCTAAAGCCGGTCGATCTGCTTCCGGCGAACGGTGAAAAACGCCGCCCGCGCCGTGCCCTGTCCGACGAGGAGTTTGCAAAGCTGCTCAACAGTTCCGGCGAGAGGCGCGTGGCTTACCTCGTGGGGGCGACGACGGGATTGCGGTTTGGTGAAATGCGTGAGGTCGAGCGCCGAGACATCCTGTTGGATGAAGCCGAGCCAAGAATCGTCGCGCGGGCCGCAACCACGAAAAACAAGAAGGAAGCGCCACAGCCACTGCATGCAGAGGTCGTCGCTCAACTTCGCACTTTTCTATCGCAACGGAATTTTGAGCCCACCGACAAGATTTTCGCGCCGCTGTTCCGCAAACGGGGGCAATTCAAAAGCGATTTGGCGGCCGCTGGCGTGGATCGTGTCGATGCGAAGGGGCGCGTGGTGGATTTCCACTCTCTCCGCCATACTTTTTGCACGAATCTCCAGCGCCTTGGAACTCCTCAGCGGGTTCTCATGCAGTTGATGCGACACAGCGACCGGCGGTTGAGCGACCACATTTACACCGATTCAGCGCTTTTGCCGTCTGCGGAGACGGTGCAAAAGCTCACGATCCCGTCACTCGGACTGTCACACATAGCGTCACACGATTTAGTCCCAGCGGGGCAAACGGGGGCACAGCCGGTCACAACGGCCAAGAGAGCCAATCACCCGCCGATGTCGATAAACACAGGCTTCCCGCACGATCAGACATTTCCAGTCACGCCGAGTCACAATGGAGGGATGGTGCGCGATACAGGGTTCGAACCTGTGACCCCTACCGTGTCAAGGTAGTGCTCTACCACTGAGCTAACCGCGCTTTCTCGAAATGAGGGCGGGAAAGTAGGCAGGCGCTTTGGCGATGGCAAGCGGTGTTTTCCCTCGGCGCGCGGCATTTCCACCGCCGTGTCATAAACGCCGATTGCGTTTGCGGCCCGCGCCTTTCCACTGCTAACCCGACCGGCATGAAAGCTCTCGTCAAAGCCAAGTCCACACCGGGTCTCTGGTTGCAGGATGTCCCCGATCCCAAATGCGGCCTCAATGATGTGCTCATCCGGGTGGAGCGCACGGGCATCTGCGGCACGGATCTGCACATCTACAATTGGGACGCTTGGGCGCAGAAAACCATCCCGGTCCCGATGGTCGTGGGGCACGAGTTTGTCGGCACGGTTATCGCCACGGGCGAGAATGTGAATGATTTCTTCGCTGGCGAGATCGTGAGCGGCGAGGGGCATGTGGTCTGCGGGCGCTGCCGGAACTGCCTCGCCGGACGCCGCCACCTTTGCGCGCACACCAGCGGGATCGGTGTGAACCGGCCCGGCGCTTTCGCCGAGTACCTCGCGCTGCCGATGACCAACGTGTGGCACCATCGGGCGGGCATCGATCTCGACGTGGCCAGCCTCTTTGACCCTCTGGGCAACGCCGTGCATACCGCGCTGTCGTTTCCGGTGCTCGGCGAGGACGTGCTCATCACGGGCGCGGGTCCCATCGGGCTTATGGCCGCCGCAGTCGCGCTGCATGCGGGCGCGCGGTTTGTGGTCATCACGGATGTGAACGAGCACCGGCTGGCCATGGCGAAAAAGATGGGCGTGGACGTGGCGCTGAACGTGAGCCAGGGCACGCTGGCCGATGTGCAAAAGCAGCTCGGCATGACGGAGGGCTTCGACGTGGGGCTGGAAATGTCGGGCAACTCCGCAGCGCTCCGCGGTATGATCGAGGCCATGTGCCATGGCGGAAAAATCGCCATGCTCGGCATCCCCAGTGAGGAGATCGCCATCGACTGGAACAAGGTGGTTTTCAATATGCTGACCATCAAAGGCATCTACGGCCGCGAGATGTATGAGACTTGGTACAAGATGACGGTGATGATCCAGAGCGGGCTCGACATCACGCCCGTCATCACGCACCGCCTGCCCTTCACCGAGTTCGAGCAGGGCTTTGCCGCAATGCGCGCCGGCAACTGCGGAAAAGTGGTGCTCGATTGGACGACCGCGCGCTGAGCGACGCTACTACTTTCCCTCCGCCGTGCGCACCACTCGCGCCGGATTTCCCGCTACTGTGCAGCCTGCCGCCACGTCGCGCGTGACCACACTCCCCGCGCCCACCACCGCGCCCGCACCGATGGTGATGCCCGGCAGCACGATGGCCCGCGCCGCCACCCACGCGCGCTCGCCGAGGGTGATCGGCGCGCTCGTCAGCGGAAAGTCTTCGCGCCGGTGATCGTGTGACGCGGAGCAGAGAAACGCCTTTTGCGAAACGACGGCCCGCGCCCCGAGGGTGATCGGCGCGACATTATAAATCTCCGCCGCGTCGCCGATGGCCGCGCCATCGCCCAGCGTGAGCTGCCACGGCGCCCAGATCACGGCATCCGCATAAACGAGACAGCCCTCGCCCACCTGCGCGCCCCACGCCCGCAGCAGCAGCACCCGCCACGCATGCAGCGGACGCGGAGTCCACCGCGCCAGCAGCAGCCAGGAAAGCTGCCAAAAGCCGCGGGCGAGCCGTTGCGTTAGGGAAAAGGACGAGGTCATCAGCGAAGCAGGCGCACGAATGGCGTGGAGAGTGTCTGGTGCGTATCGGAAGTCAAACCGCGCCCGCCCGCCGCAGACTTGGACGCACCGTACTTTTGCGTTCAGCCCAGAAAAAACTTACCCCGCCGAGGTTTGTGAACCTCCGGCGGGGCGTGGAAAATGAGGGAGTCGTGTTCAGGAGCGAATGCGCGCCAGGCGATTCACGAGTTCCCGACTCGACGCTGCGGCTGATTCAGCCTAGCAAACGCGGGCGCGGACCTTGCGACCCTGGCTGTTCAGCCGGACACGACCGCTTTCCAGCAGATCGGCGACGGCAGCGACCGTTTCGCGGTTATTTTTGCTGACGCTGCTCACGGCGAGGATGAGATCGCCAAGGCTGTAGTTGGCGCGGGTGACTTTCTTAAGAGGCTTTTTCATATGCGGGTTGGTTGGTTGCCAGCTTTTTAGCAGGAGCCATGCCAGTTACCCTGTGGTTACGTCGATGGCACAAAGATAGACGCACCATCCGCAAAGAATGTTCAACTCTTGTTCAAGAGTTTATCAGAATATTACTCAGCTCTGTGTGTGAACCCAGAGCTTTGCCGACGGGAAGAACATTGCCAGCTCTCACCTTCCCGTTTTTCATCCTCCCGAAATGCCCATTTACCGCCGTGCGCTCGCCTATTACAGGCCGTTTCTCGCACCCACGCTCGTGGCGGTGGCGCTGACCGTCGTTTCTATTGGGCTCGGTCTGCTCCGCCCGTGGCCGTTCGCGTTCATCATTGATCGCGTCCTCCCGGCAGCGGCCACGCCGGAGCACCAGCTCGCTGTACTCGGCTACGATCTCTCCGCCTGGAGTCTGCCGTCGATCGTCCTGCTGATGTGCGTGATGATCGTAGCCCTCCATCTGCTCAATGGACTGCTCAACCTCTTCACCGGCATCATGTTTCTCCGCGTGGGCCTCCAGGCAGTCCTCCGCATGCGCACGGAAATCTACGCCTGCCTGCATTCGCTCCCGCTAAAATTTCACGACCAACGCCGCAGCAGCGACTCGAGTTTCCGCGTGGCTTACGATTCGCAGTCCATCCAGTCGTTTTACAGCAAGGCCATCTTCATTTTTCAGTCCACCTTCACCATCGGCAGCACCTTTGCCGTGATGTGGCGGCTCGATGCGCATCTGACGCTGCTCTCGCTCGCGGTCATTCCGTTCATGGTCGCCACCATGTATTTCTATGCGCAGCGTATCCGCCACGAGTCCACGACCATCGCCGAGCGTGAAAGTGCCGTGCTGACCGTGGCGCAGGAGGGTCTCAGCTCGATCAAAATGGTGCAGGCTTTTGGCCGCGAGGAATACGAGGTCGCGCAATTCCGCACCAGCGCGCGAGAGAGTCTCGACGCCAATCTCCGGCTGAATTTCATCTCGATGAAAAGCTCGCTCATCATCAGCACGCTCATCGCCGGGAGCACCGCCGTCATGTATTTCGTCGGCTCACGCCACGTCCTCGACGGCTCGCTCCGGCTCGGCGAGCTGATCTGGATTTCCTCGCTCGTGCTCATGCTCTACCAGCCGCTCGAAGCGCTCACCTACGTCGCCTGGGCACTGGAAGGTGCCGCCGCCGGCGTAAAGCGGTGCTTCGAGGTGCTCGACAAGGAGGACGAGGTCAAAGATTCGCCCACCGCGCTCGCGCTCGCGTCCACCACCGGCGAGATCGTCCTGGAAAACGTCGCCTTTGGCTATACGCCCGAGACCACGATCCTGAGCGGCGTGAATCTCCGCATCGCACCGGGCCAGACCGTCGCCTTCGTCGGCGGCACCGGCGCGGGCAAGAGCACCCTTCTGTCACTCATCCCGCGCTTTTACGACCCCAACGCCGGACGCGTGCTGCTCGACGGCCACGACCTCCGTGACCTGACGAAAAAATCCCTCCGCAACCAGATCAGCATCGTCCTGCAGGACACGCTGCTCTTCTCCACCACCATCCGCGAAAACATCGCCTATGGCCGGCCCGACGCCACGGAAGAGCAGATCATCGAAGCCGCCAAACGCGCCCAGGCCCACGACTTCATCATGGCGCAGCCGGACGGCTACAAATCGCAGGTCGGCGAGCGCGGCGGACACCTCAGCGTCGGTCAGCGCCAGCGCATCGGCATCGCCCGCGCCTTTTTGAAAAACGCGCCCATTCTCCTGCTCGACGAGCCGACCAGCGCGCTCGACCCCACCACCGAGGCCGCGATTATGGAAACGATGCAGGAACTCATGCGCGGTCGCACCACCCTCATCATCACCCACCGCATCGCCACCATTCACGACGTGGAAAAAATCGTCGTGCTCGGCCAGGGCGGCGTCCTCGAAGTCGGCAGCGGCCCGGAACTCGTCGCCCGCGGCGGAGCCTACGCCGCGCTCTACCACTCCGCGAATCTCGGCGGCTAAACGAGCCGCGAAATCACGCGCAGCCCCGGCACCCGCGCGAAATCGGAGTCCAGCGTCAGCACCGCGGCCTCGCTTTCGAGCGCGCAGACGGCGATGAGCAAATCGGTGACCTGCATCACCTGGCCCCTGCGATCCATCTCCCACGCCAACTTCGCGGCCCGCTCCCAGACGGTATTCAACGTCGGCACATACAGCATGCAGCCCATGTATTCGGCCATGCGCTTGTGCGCCGGCTTCTGCTTCATGCCGCGCAGGACTTCGACCATCACCACACCGCACGTCACCATTTCCCAATCATCGGAATAGGCCGCCAACTCCTCCAGCGGATCGAGCCCGGTGCGCAGCCGGCCGATGAAAAAGCTGCTATCGACGAGGGCTCTTCCGGCCATATTTCGGTGCGGTTTCAGCTACCCGAAGGGACTCCTTTTCGAACGGATCTTCCCACGCGGTCTTGAGTTCTTCGGACGTGAGGCCGAGCCCCTTCTTGCCGAGTTCCTTGAGCTTGTGCCTTCTCACCATTTCGGTGAGCGCCTTTTCGACCGCCCCGGTCTTGCTGGCCACGCCGGTGATCCTCACCACGTCGGCGAGTGTTTCTTCATCAATATGCATCGTCATCTTCATGGAGCGGAGAGTATGGCATACATGCCATACCCGCAAGCGCTTTTTCCAATTTTTTCGCGTCGCGCTTCCCGGCGTCCTTCATTCATGGTTGAAAGGGCGGCATGAGCAACGTCACCGCCGAGCGCCGCGTCGAACAAGATTGGTGGCCCCACGCCATCCCGGAAAACGTCACTTGGGGCGAAGGACTCTATGCCGAGACCGCGCAGATTTTCCGCTTCATGCGCAGCAAACGCCAGCCGGCCGTCGAGCTCGGTAAGCACGTCTCGCTTTATGCCGGCGTCTCCTTCGCCCTCGGCGAAAATGGCTCCTGTAAAATCGGCGACTTCACCTTGCTCAACGGCGCGCTCATCATGGCCGACGAGCGCATCGAGATCGGCCGGCACGTCCTCGTCTCGTGGAATGTCGGCATCGCCGATTCCGACTTCCATCCCATCGACGCCGCCCAGCGCCGCATCGACACCTTCGCCCTCGCCCCATTCTACAAAGACCGCCCGCCGCGTCCCGTGCTGAAAACCGCGCCCGTCATCATCGAGGACAACGTCTGGATCGGCATGAACGCCGTCATCTTAAAAGGCGTGACCATTGGCGAAAACTCCATCGTTGCCGCCGGCTCCGTCGTCTCGAAAAGCGTCCCGGCCAACGTCGTCGTCGCCGGCAATCCCGCCGTCATCGTGAAGCATTTGCAGTGACCGGGCCGGTGCCGCGCGCCGCGCTGGCCGAGAAGCGCAAAGCCGAACTGGTTACCAGCGAGCCGGCGTTCATGGCGCTGGCTTGGGAAACCAACATCGTCTGGCTCGCGTAACTAGGATCGGAGGCAGCGAGGGGCGGGTATTCTGAACTGGAACATTTGTAGCCGATCGTCCGCAGACCAGAACCGATCCGGCTGGCATAACGCGCCATGCCGAAACGGGACAGGACCCTCACCGATTTTGGCCGCAATGTGGCGCGACTGCGCGCGGATCGCGGCTACTCCCAAGACAAACTCGCCGAGCTGTCGGACATTGACCGCACCTATGTCAGCGGTATTGAACGCGGCGTTCGCAATCCCGGAATCAAAGCCGTGCTCAAGCTTGCCTGTGCGTTGCGCGTGGGTGTCGAGGAACTTTGTGAAGGAGTTGGCAAGTGAGTGCGCCAACCTTCCTCGACCTCTTTTGCGGCTGCGGTGGGTTTTCGCTGGGGATGGAACGCGCGGGGTTTCAGTGCTTGGCGGCGATTGATTTTAATGCGGAGGCCATCAAGACGCTGCGGGCGAATTTTCCGCATCTCGGGGAAGAGCGCGCGCGGCAGGAAGACCTCACTACATTTCGCCCGGAGCATCTTGAGAAGATTATCGGGACGGATCGCGTGGATGTGATCGTGGGTGGGCCGCCGTGCCAGGGATTCAGCACGGCGCGGCAGGTGGATGGGGCAAACCACGGCGAACGATTGAAGGCCGATCCGCGGCGGCAGCTTTTTCGCGAGTTGCTGAGGTATGTGGAGTTCTTTCAACCGCGCGTTTTCATCATGGAAAATGTCCTCGGACTTCGTACGGCAGCGGGCGGGGAATACTTTACGGCGGTGCAGCACGAAGCGCGGCGCGTGGGGCACGGGCGGGGGCTGCCCGGCTACCGAGTGCATGGGCAGATCGAGGATGCGTATTCTCTCGGTGTACCGCAAAAACGCCAGCGGCAGCTCATCATCGGTGTGCGTGGCGATCTTCCCGGCTATTTCCCGCCAGACCTCCATCCCGCGAAACGCGCCTTGCCGGGCACGAATCTCGGCGCGGCGATCAGCGATCTGCCGCCGATTCCGGCGGGTGGTGGTGAGGAGGTGTGCGCTTACGATCGGTGGTGGCGGCGCAACGCTTTGGCACGGTTCGGTCCGGCTGCGCGGAACTATCTTTTCAAAGTTCTCGAAGTCCTCAAAGCACGGCAACTCACCGCACATCGCGCCCGTCCACACAGCGATCGCGATCTGCGCGATTTTGCGCGGCTCGCCGAGGGGCAAAGTTCCGCGCAGGCTATGCGCGCCGGGATCGAGTTCGAGTTCCCTTACAAAAAGACCACCTTCACGGATCGGTATACCCGGCAGAGCCGCCACGCGTCGTGCAGCACCATCGTCGCGCACTTGAGCAAGGACGGGCTCATGTTCATCCACCCTCAGCAGAATCGATCGCTCACCCCTCGCGAAGCCGCCCGCATTCAGAGCTTCCCGGATTGGTTCCAATTTCCCGTTGCCCGCACCCACCAGTTCCGACTCATCGGCAATGCCGTACCACCCTTGGTTTCCGAAGCGGTCGGCGATGCCGTGCGCGGATTTTTGCGCGTCTCGAGTTCCTTGTCGCCCCGCCTGCGGCAAATGGCTCTACCGCTTGCGAGGCAAAGACCGACCCACGAAAAAAAACGGGGGCGGCCGCCACTCGATCTTCCCCAGGATATCTTGCAAGCTCTGGCTCGAGTGCGCGTGCTGGCGCAGGCTAATCCTACTCAGATTCGTGCATTCGATAACGCCGCCTTTCGTCGCGGCTGGCACGCACTGCTCTTCGCCTTTCCTGAACTGCATCCCGATAACGCCTTTCCCAAAGCTCATGGCTCCGCTCGCTTCGACGCCGAGCCGCCTCTCGCTGAGGCCCATGAATGGCGCGAACGTTTCGAGCGCAGCGGCTGGCCAGTGGCGCTCGTCCCGATCGGCGCCGAGGCATGGAGGCGATATGAAGTCGGCGAGCTTTCTGAGCGTTCGTTCTATTGCGTGGGTGCGCAGCGAGCCGGGCTGAACCTCCGACGCAATTCGGGCCAACACTCTTCCAGCATTTGAAACCAGCGAAACCGGTGCGCAAAGCGAAAGCCTCGTCGGCGGAATACGACGACGCCCCGCCGCGCGCGGCGGCTCTCGTCGAAAGCCTGCGCGCCTTTGGCTACGAACTCCCCACCGCGCTCGCCGATCTGGTGGATAACAGCATCTTCGCGAATGCCCGCCACGTCTGGCTGCACTTCCATTGGGCCGGGGCGCAGTCGGCCATCGCCGTCATCGACGATGGCGACGGCATGGATGAGCCAACGCTGCTCGAAGCCATGCGCCCCGGCAGCACCAATCCGCGCGAGACCCGCGACCCGCGCGATCTGGGACGCTTCGGCCTCGGGTTGAAGACCGCGTCCTTCTCGCAAGGCCGGCGTGTCACCGTCCGCACCCGGCGCAAAGGCGGACCGATGCTCACTCGCTCGTGGGATCTCGACCACATCGCGAAAGTCGATGCATGGCAGCTCCTGCGCACCGCCGGACCGCGGGCGGTGGAGTTTTCCGCGCGACTCGATACGCTGCCGAAAGGCACCGCGGTCATTTGGGAAAACATGGATCGCATCGTCCCGGACGCCCGCACCGGGAGCGATGCCGACGAGCACACTTTCCTCTCGCGAGCCGATGCCGTGCGCGCGCATCTCGCCGCCACCTTTCATCGCTTCCTAGCCGGCCCGCGCGCGCTGCGGCTGCTCCTGAACGATCATCCCATCGAGCCTTGGGACACTTTCCTCAGCACCGAGACGGCCACCCAGCATCGCCCGCCGGAGCGGCTGAAATGCGGCGGAGCCATCGTGGAAGTCGAGCCGTTCGTCCTGCCCCACCTTTCCAAAGTTGATCCCGAGACCCATCGCCAAGCGGCGGGCAGGCGCGGCTGGAATGCGCACCAGGGCTTCTACATCTATCGCAACCGCCGCCTCCTCGTGGCGGGCGACTGGCTTGGTCTCGCCGGTTGGAAAGCGGAGGAGCACTACAAGCTCGCGCGCATTCGCGTGGACGTGCCGAACTCGCTCGATCACGCGTGGGCCATTGATGTCACGAAGTCCAGGGCGCAACCTCCCGCCGCGCTCCGAGGCGATCTGGAGCGAATCGGACGCACCACGCGCAGCCTCGCCAAGCAGGTCTATTCCCATCGCGGCGCGAAGCTCATGCCCGTGGCCACTGAGGATCGCGTCTTCCTTTGGGAGCAGCGCGCGAAGCATCACCAAGTTTCGTATCGGCTGAACCGCGAGCATCCGCTCATCCGCACCGCCACGGCGGCGTGCAGCGACAAGGCCAAACTCCGTGCGCTACTCCGGCTCATCGAGGAGACGATTCCCGTCCCGCTGATCACGATCACCGACCGTGAAAAGCCCGATCAAACCATCGGCCCATTCGAGTCGGCGAAGGAAGGTGAAGTGTTGGATGTGATGCGCTTGGGAAACATGCACGCCTTCGCGAATCGGGCTTGTTAGAAAGGCGGTAGCCTGGTCTTTGAATGGGGATGCCAGTCACGTTTGAGAAAGTTGTCGTCGGTTCGCGTTGGGAGCGCGAACAACTGGCGCAGCTTTGGGGCTATGAAAGTTTCCACGCGCTGGCGCGCGGAGTCTTTACTCCCGCAAACGACAACAAGATTTTGCTCTTTGTCAGCGAAGAGAAGCCGTCGGACTTCACTCAATACGAAGACCGACTTAACGGACGGCAACTTGTTTGGGACGGCGCAAAGGGACACCAATCGGATAAACGCATCGCCAGTGCGGATCGGAACGGAGACGAGATTCATGTCTTCTACCGGAAGAAGCATCGCGACCTCTTTACCTACGTTGGCCGCTTCAAAGTTTTGTCCTGCGAACTACTCACAACCGAGCCGAGCCGATTTCGGTTTGAGCTTATCGACTAACCCATATGGCCAAAGGACGACCTTGGACACACGACGAGTTGGTGGTTGCGATGAACATCTATTGCAAGTTGCCCTTCGGTAAGCTGCACGCGCGGAATCCAACGATCATCTCTTTGGCTGAACATCTCGACCGGACGCCGGGAAGCGTGGCGATGAAGCTGTGTAACTTTGCTTCCCTTGATCCGGTTCACGCAGCACGCGGCGTCAGCGGGTTGACGGGAGCGAGCCAAGGCGATCGGGAAGTCTGGCAGGAATTCAACAAAGACTGGGAAGCTCGCGCCTTTGAAAGTGAACGCATGATTGCGGAACTCCGAGGTGAGTCCGTTGAGAAATCGGCGGAGATCAACGAAGCCGACTTGCCGAGGGAAGGTCTGGAGCGGGAACGCGTCGTGAAACAACGAGTGAACCAATACTTCTTCCGCTCCGCTGTTCTGGCTGCTTACGACCGTCGTTGCTGCATTACGGGCTTGGCAGTTCCAGAATTACTCATTGCGAGTCACGTCGTTCCTTGGTCGGTGAACAAAGCTGCGCGCGTGAATCCGCGGAATGGACTCTGCCTTAACGCGCTCCACGACCGCGCATTTGATCGCGGTCTAATTACTCTGACGCCAGATTTCCGCATCGCTGTCTCACCAAAGATAAGATCCAAAACTGACGGATTGCTGACGAAGCGATGGATCTTGGATTTCGAGGGAAAGGAAATCCGTTTGCCGGAGCGTTTCTTACCGGACGCGGAGTTTGTCGCCTGGCACCGCGACAATGTTTTTCAAAGCACCTGAAAGGCGCTCACAACCCAGCGCGAGCCATGAGTCGCTGGACATCTGATCCAAGGGCGTCAGCGATGGCGACGACATCCAAGAGGGTTGCTTCCTTCTCACCGCGCTCAATCTCTTCCAAGAACGAAGGCGCTATCTTCGCCTGCTTGGCAACGTCGTCAGTCGAGGCACCTCTTTCTCGACGCAGGTCGGCTATCGCAGAGCCGAGGGCAGATAGTTCCGGTGATTTTTCAGGCATGATGCTTTTTGCCCTGGCTACACTGACGAATCAATAGCGCTCGCGGGCAGCAGGATGTTCACAACTCGATGCTCGTCCATGTGACGCCGTGCAACATCACGTCGTGGACTTGGTGCGGGACGAGATGGATTTTCTTCGGCAGCGGATCGCGATGGGCGATGGCGACCGGAAGCCCACGGCACTCGATGAACTCAAGGCGCTGTGGGAGGAAGAGTTCGTGCCCGCGAGCAAGATCATCCGGGCGCAGGTGCCGGAGGAAAATCTGCCCGCGATCCCGTGGCGGCAGGTGGCGGCGGAGTTGCATGAAGCGGCGTCACGGATCGAGGTGAAAGAGATCAACGGGAACGCGCCCGATGCGCTGGATTACGTGGCGCACAAGAGCGGGTTCAGCGTTGTCGCGGTGGGTGGCGACAAGCTCTCGCGCGGGCTCACGCTCGAAGGGCTTTCGGTCAGCTACTTTCTGCGGACTTCGCGGATGTATGACACGCTGATGCAGATGGGCCGCTGGTTTGGCTACCGGCCCGGCTACCTCGATTTGTGCCGCCTTTTCACCACGGCGGAACTCCAGCAGTGGTATCGCCACATCGCCCTCGCCGAGGTGGAGCTGCGGCGTGAATTTGACCGGATGAAGGCGGCCGGGCTGACGCCGCGGCAATACGGACTGCGCGTGCGCGAGCATCCGGGCGGAATGGTGGTGACGGCGATGAACAAAATGACGAACGCGCAAACGCTCCAGCTTTCCTACGCTGGACAGCTCGTGCAGATCGCGCACTTCGCCACACGGCCCGCGACGGTGCGCGCGAACTTTGCGGCCACCGACCGCTTTCTCTCTGCGCTCGGTGCGCCGGGCCGGACGCACAAGGACATCCAGCTGTGGAGCGGAGTGCGACCGGAGCTGGTGGTCGGCGAACTGCTGGCGAATTTCGATATTCATCAGCACTGTGTGCGGGTGCAGCGGGAGGAGCTGGGGAAATTCATCCGGCACCAGGCCGGGCAGGGCGAACTGACTTCCTGGACTGTGGCGCTGATCGGAATCGCTGGAGACGGTCATTCCTTCCAGCTGGCCGGTCACGATGGAACTTGCAGCGGACGCAAAGTGGAGGGCGCAGCCACGCCGCCTGCGGTCGGCTGGCGGGATGCGGGGACCGACGGTGAGAGCGATCCCGGACTTTTTTCCACGACGAAGGCGAACATTCAGAGCCCCACGCATCAGTCGCTCGATCTCATGGACCTGCCGCTCGATGCGCCAACGCTCGCAGAATTGTTGGAGAAACGGGAAGGCCGGTTTGGCCCGACACTCTTCAATTCACAGGAACAGGACATCTTGCGCCGCTGTGCGGCCGCGGGCCAGACGCTGCACGCCGCTGCGCTAGAAATCACGAGCCTGCGTTACCCGCCGGAAGAAGGCGCTCCGGCGCATAAGACGCCGTATGGTGCGGTGGCGCGCGAGGTCCGCCCCGTGCGTTACGGAATGCTGCTCATCTATCCGCTGGTGCCGAGAGGTCACGACTGGCCAGGGGATGAGAAGCCATTCATCGGTCTGGCGTTTTGCTTTCCGAGCAGTCACACGGCGCGAGCGGTGGACTACAAGGTGAACAAGATCTGGCGCTCCGAACTGCGCGACGAGGAGTATGAGGATTGATGAGCTGTGGCAGGCGCTCGAATCGGGCGCGGGATCGAAGGCGAAACGCGGTGTGCGCACCGCCGGCGGCTGGCTGCTGCGCCTCGCGCGCCCCGATGCAGGTCATCCGCTTTTCCTCGCCGTCGAGCGATCAACGGGCCGGCGTGCGCTCCTTCTCCGCGCCACTCGCGCGGCGATCCCGGCACGGCGCGAATGGCCAGCCTGTCGCGGATTAGAAGTCTTTTCTCTGCTCGTAGATGACATCGCCCATCTCGGCGTGGTGCTGAAGGAGCCGCGCTACGCAGATGTCTTCACCGCGCTGGCGGAAGACCTCGCCCGCCGCGTGGCAGATGCGGGAACGACCACGGAACAAGTGCGCGCCCTGCTCGGTGGACTCGCCCGCTGGCAGAAGTTCCTCGCTGCCGGAGCGGAAGGACTCAACGAAGAAGCGCAACGCGGCCTGTGGGGCGAACTGCATTTCCTACGCGACGGTCTGCTCCCAGTTTTCGCCGAGGAGATTTCCGTGACGGCGTGGCAGGGTCATCGCGCCGCGCACCAGGATTTCCTGCTCCCCGCCGGAGCGGTCGAAGTGAAAACGACTTCCGGCAAAGCGCCGCACATCGTGCGGATCACGAGCGAACGCCAGCTCGATGGGCGCGATCTGCCCGCGCTGTATCTGCGCCACCTCGCCCTCACGGTGCGCGAAGGCGCGGGCGAGACTCTGCCCGCGATGGTGGCCTCACTCCGGGCGCGCTTGTTCGCAGCACCACAAGCGATCGAGCACTTTGAAGTCGGCCTGCTGGCCGCCGGCTATCGCGATGCGGATGCGTGGCGCTACGAAGCACGCGGCTACTCAGTCCGCGAGGCGAACGACTTTACAGTTTCCGGCCGCTTCCCACGCCTCACCGAACGCGACCTTCCCGCAGGAATCGGCGATGTCCGCTACGCACTCAGTCTCGATGCATGCGGCTCTTTCCTGCTCCCGCCCAACGCCCTGCTCGCGGCCCTCGCAGGAACAGACGGGAAACGAAACCGAAGAACCAAAAAGGCGATTGGATCATGAAGCTCACGGACTTTGCGGAGAACTATCATCAGCAAGTGCTGGCCCGCTGCGCACACGCGGAAGACGGACAGATGCGCGAGGAAGCGTTCACCGAGGAGGTGCTCGAAGATCTCACGGAAGCGGGCGAAGTGTCCGAAGCCGAAATGTGCTACTTCCGCTCGAAAGGGAAGAAAGGGGTGCCGGCTACCAAGCTGAATGCCTGTTGTTTTTCCGGCGATGGCTCGACGCTGGATTTGTTCGTCTCAATCTATCGCGGCTCGGGTGAGGCAGAATCTGTGACTGCATCGGAGGTGGTCGAACACTTCGATCTCGCGCGAGGATTTCTCCTGCGAGCGCGCAGTGGATTCCACACGCAACTGGAGGAAGCCAGTGAAGTCTTCGACGTTGCGCGACGTATTCACGAGCAGTCCGACGCGCTGAGCGTTGTCCGCATTTTCTTGCTGACGGATGGCGTGGCAAAACTCCCGAGCGGCGCAAAGTTTGAGGCGAAGCCGGTGGACGAACTCGAATTGCGTCCGGTGCTGTGGGACATCGCGAAGCTGCATCAGTTCCACGAGTCGGGCAGGCAGCGCGATGAGATCACGATCGACTTTGCCGGTGAACAAGGCGGCGCAATTCCGTGTCTCGGCGAAGAGGACGCAACCAAAGAATACTGGACGTTTCTCGCGTTCTTTCCCGGTCCGGTGCTGGCGAGTATCTACGGCGAGCATGGCCCGCGGCTGCTCGAGCGGAATGTGCGCTCATTTCTTCAAGTCCGGGGAAACGTGAACAAGGGAATTCAGAAAACGATCGCAGAAACGCCGCATCGTTTTCTCGCCTACAACAATGGCATCTCTGCGACGGCGAAAGCGGTGGATTTGGAGCAGATTGAGAAGGGACTTTACCGACTGAACTCAGCGACGGATTTTCAAATCGTGAACGGTGGCCAGACCACGGCGAGCCTGTTCCACGCATGGAAAAAGGAAAAGTGCGACATCTCGCAAGTCGTAGTGCAGGTGAAGCTGACGCTGGCTCGCGAGAAGGCGCGTCTCGATGATTTCGTGCCGCACATTTCCAAGTATGCGAACAGCCAGAACAAGGTGAACACGGCTGACTTCTCAGCGAACGGTCCATTTCACCAGCGTCTCGAAGAATTGTCGCGAACCACCGTGGCTCCGGCAGTCGAAGGGCTCGAACGCGGAACACGATGGTACTACGAACGGGCGCGTGGCTCCTACCTCGACGAGAAATCGCGCGCGGGAACGCCGGGCCAAATCCGCCAGTGGGAGCGTGAGCACCCCATCGCGCAGAAATTCACCAAGACCGATCTCGCGAAGTTTGAAAACACATGGGAAGGCCTGCCTCATCTTGTTAGTCGAGGTGCCGAAAAGAACTTCGGACACTGGACGGCAACCGGCGACGAAGTCGGGATGCCGATTGCGGATGAGCAGTACTTCAAACGTCTCGCGGCGAAGGCCATTTTGTTCCGCCGCACGGAGCAGATCGTCGCCGCGCAGGGTTATCCGGGTTATCGCGCAAACATCGTGACTTATTCCCTCGCGTGGCTCGTAAGACGGAGCGGCAGGCGAATCCCGCTCGATGAAATATGGCGTGCCCAAGCGCTGCCCACGAGAATCTCAACGGCAATCGATGCGGTTGCCCACGCAGCACGGAAGCACATCACTAATCCGCCAGGCGGACGCAACATCACGGAGTGGTGTAAGAAGGAAGAGTGCTGGACAGCCTTCAGCGCCGGGTCGATCGATCTGCCGCGCGGTTGGGAATCGGAACTGGCGGATGAACCGATGTCGTCCCCGGTGAGCGAAGGCGATTTGCTGGGCGAGCGCTGGGAACGCGTGCGCCAGACCTACATAGAAGATCCTCGGGAAATCGGGGAACTCGCCGCGCGCGCAAAAGTGAAGTGGCCTGCACTACGGTGGCAACACGCTGTTTCCGACTACGCAAAGCTCACATGGCCGCAGCTTCAGGCGAAACGCGCGTTTGGGCTGGCGAAGCAACGAGCGGTTTTGGAGATGCTGGAGGTCGAGTTAGCGCGGAGTGAAAATTGATAGGCGGCAAAAGTAGTGCCCGACATTTTCACCAAGGCAAAGCGCTCGGAAGTGATGGCGCGCATCCGCTCGCGCGGGAACCGCGACACCGAGCTGCGCCTCATCGCGCTGATGCGGGAACACGGCATCACCGGCTGGCGGCGCAACGCGCGGGTCTTCGGCAAACCGGATTTCGTGTTTCGCGCGGCCAGGCTTGCGGTTTTCGTAGACGGCTGCTTTTGGCACGGCTGCCCGCGTCACGCGACGAAGCCGGCGACTCGCGCCGAGTGGTGGGCGGCGAAGCTCGCGCGCAACGCCCAGCGCGACCGCGACGTGACGCGCACTTTGCGCAAAGCGGGCTGGCGGGTGCTGCGTATCTGGGAATGTGCGCTCACACGCACGCGCCGAGCGCGGACAGCGGCGCGCATCGCCCGCGCGCTCTGATGAGTGGGCCGGCCCCGTTTTCGCGGAGGCTCGCCCGGTTCTGCGAACCAGGCCGCTCGGGCCGCTTCACGCGGGGCGGTAGTGAGCCGCACCGAACTGCGGCCGACGCCGGAGTTTGGCGGAATTGTTTTCCGTGGCGGTGCGGCGCTGCGGTAGATGGAGGCAAATGAATCGCAAACGCATCGTCGTCATGGGCTTCATGGCGAGCATCCCGATCGCGGGCGTCGTCTGGCAGCACCTCCACTACATCGTCGGACTCCTGCGGCTCGGCCACGAAGTCTGGTATGTCGAGGACTCCGCGCGCCTGCCCTACGACCCCACCACTTACGAGGTGAACAACGACTACTCCTACGCGCTCGCCACGCTCGCCCGGCTCGCCGCCGAGTTTGGCTTTGTGGACCGCTGGGCCTTTTGCGCGCGCTACCTGCCGGGCGATCCCTGCCACGGGCTCTCCCGCGAAAAACTGCGCGAACTCTACCGCACCGCCGACGCCATCCTGAACATCTGCGGCACGCAGGAAATCAACGACGACGTCCGCCAGTGCCCGCGCATCCTTTACCTCGAAAGCGATCCCGCCCTCGAACAGATCCGCGTGGACACCGGCGACCCGGTGCCGCTCGGCTACCTCCCCCACCACCACACGCTTTTCACCTTTGGCGAAAACATCGGCACCGCCGCGTGCCCCCTGCCCACCCACCAGTTCCGCTGGCTGCCCACGCGCCAGCCCGTGGTCACCGACTTGTGGAAAACCGACGCGCCTCCGCCGGGCGGGGCCGTCTTCACCTCCGTGGCCAACTGGAACACCGGCGGTCTCAAGGACATCGAGTGGCGCGGCGAAAAGTATCTTTGGAGCAAGTCGCTCGAGTTTCTGAAATTCATCGAGGCACCCGCGCGCGCCGGCGAGACCTTCGAGCTGGCCACCGACATCAAGGACGCCGCCACCCGTGAACGGTTTCTGGCGCAAGGCTGGCGCTTCACCAGCCCGGATCAGATGAGCATTCATCACGACCTGTACCGTCGCTATCTTCAGGACTCGAAAGGCGAATTCACCGTCGCCAAGGATCAATACGTGCGCCTGCACACCGGCTGGTTCAGCGACCGCAGCGCCTGCTACCTCGCCGCCGGCCGGCCGGTCATCACGCAGGAGACCGGCTTTACCCGGCACTACGGCGAAAACCGCGGACTCTTCGCCTTCCGCACGCTCGACGAAATTCCCGAAGCGGTCCGCGCCATCAATGCCGACTACCCCGCCCACTGCCGCGCCGCCTACGAAATCGCCGCCGAGTATTTCGAAGCCACCAAAGTCCTAGCGTCCCTCCTCGACCGCGCGGGCCTTTAGTGGGCGCGCTTAGCGCCTTTGATGATCGGCGTGAAGTCACTCCAGTTTTCGATCCTAAAGCCACGGATATCCCTGACTGTTGGCGGGAACCAAGGCAACGCCTTGAGGGCAAGAAGGGCTGCAAAAAGATTGGCCATATCGTCCAGTTTCGTCACATAGACGCTGCCTTGGATACGCTCGAAGCCGAATGGCTTCAGCGTGCTGGCAATGTCCGCGTAAGCAGCTGAAACCCCACGAGGGTGATGCTCCTCAGCATCGGCCACAACCAGATCAAAGGTAATGGCAAACATGCCTCATTCCACCTCGGGATCATGGAGTGCTCTCGTCACCAAATAATCCAACTCCTCGCCCGACTCGATGACGACGATGTGAACCTTCGTCTCTCCGGCTTTAGCCACAACACGATAAACCGGCCCTGCGGCCCCAAACGTCCGATATGAGCCGATTAAATCGTCTGCGGTGCGCGAGAGCGTTTTCATGGGCTGATCCTAATGGCTGCGATGCCGCTCCGTCAAGAAGGGTGGCCGGGCGAGATGCGTGCAAATGAATGTTCACCGGCCAAGGACACCCACTGTCTCGCACCCACACACCCACAAATTTTCCCCAAACTCCTGCGTGACACGCTGGCGGAGGGCAGGTGCCGTGTCCTTCGCGCGCAGCACAACGAAGACGGTCGCCCCGCTGCCGCTCATCAGCGCGCCCGCGACTTCGGGTTGCGCGAGAAGCCACGTTTTGAGGTCGGCGAGAAAGATGAACTTTTCGAAAACCGGACGCTCCAGATCGTTGACCAGCTCGCCCCACGGGAAGCGCTGCGCGGCATAAGGCACGTCGGGGATTTCGCGCGAGGCGGCCCAGCGGGAGTAGGCCCAGGGCGTCGGGACGCCGAAGGGCGGCTTGATGAGGAGCAGCGGCAGCGCGTGGGGAAATGCGACCGGCTCCACGCGCTCGCCGCGGCCGCGGATCATCGCCGCGCTTTGGTAGATGAAAAAGGGCACGTCCGAACCGAGTTGTGCGGCCAGCGTCACCAGCGCTTCGCGCGAAAGCCGCGTGGCAAAAAGCTGGTCGAGCGCGAGCAGGGTGGTCGCCGCGTCGCTGCTCCCACCGCCGAGGCCCGCACCGTGCGGGATGCGTTTCGTGAGCGCGATGCGCACATGCGGCTCGATCCCGCTGGCCTCGCCGAAGAGCCGCGCGGCCCGCACCACGAGATTATCCCCTCCGGTCGGCAGCGTGGCATCGTCGCAGGTGAACTCGATCCCGCCGCACTCGCGCCGTGTGATTTCCAGCGTGTCAGCGATCGACACCGGGACCATGAGCGATTCGAGCTCGTGGAAGCCGTCGGCGCGCCGGCCGAGCACGCGGAGGGAAAGGTTGATCTTCGCCGGCGCGAGGAACTCCATGACGCGAAGGCGGCCGCCGCGTCAGTGGCCGTTCAGCGCGCCGCGTCCCACGACCCGCGTGAGCGTGCCATCCATGCTGATCTCCAGGCCGATCTCCGGCTTGCCGTCGCGCTGGACCGGCGCGGACCACTTCGCATACCAGCGCACTTCGCCGCCGAGCAGCGCGGACCTTTCCAGCGACAGCGCCACGATCGCCGGCTTCGCGTTGTTCCGTTTCAGATAGTCCTGCGCGAGCTGCAGCGCCTTTTCGATGGGAAGCGCGGGCGCTTTTTCCGCGGCACCGGCGGTGAAAGTGACGGCGCAGAGCGCGAGGATTGCGGCGAAGAGGTGGAGTGTTTTCATGCGTTGCGGTTGACGCAGTTCAGATCCTCGAAGGAAACGAGCAGCCGCTTCGTCGCCGCATCCTCCGCCGCGCCGAGCCACACGCGCGGATCGTAGTATTTCTTGTTCGGTGCGTCGGGGCCTTTCGGGTTGCCGATCTGGCCTTGGAGAAAGTCGCGGTTCTTCGCCTCGTAGCCGCGCACGCCGTCCCAAAACGCCCACTGCAAATCGGTGTCGAGGTTCATCTTGATCGCCCCGTAGCTGATGGCCTCGCGAATTTCCTCGCGCGATGATCCCGAGCCGCCGTGGAAGACAAAGTTCACCGGCTTCGGTCCGGTGCCGAGCGTGCGTTCTATGTAGTCCTGCGAGTCGCGCAGGATCGTCGGCTTGAGTTTCACGTTCCCCGGTTTGTAAACACCATGCACGTTTCCAAAAGCCGCCGCGATGGTGAAGTTCGGGCTGATCTTCGAGAGCACCGAGTAGGCTTGCGCGACTTCCTCGGGCTTCGTGTAGAGGCTGGATTCCTCGACGCCGGAATTATCCACGCCGTCCTCTTCGCCGCCGGTCACGCCGAGTTCGATCTCCAGCGTCATACCCATCTTCGCCATGCGCTCGAGATAGCGCGCGCAGATTTCCAGATTCTCGTGCAGCGGCTCCTCGGAAAGATCAAGCATGTGCGAGCTGTAGAGCGGGCGACCGGTCTGCGCGAACTGCGCCTCGCCCGCCGTCAGCATGCCGTCCACCCAGGGCAGCAGTTTCTTCGCACAGTGGTCCGAGTTCAGCACCACCGGCACGCCATACGCCTTGGCCGCCGCGTCCACATAATGCGCGCCCGCGATGCCGCCGAGCACCGGTCCGAGCTGGTTGTCGCCCTTTACGCCCTTGCCGATGAAAAACTGCGCGCCGCCATTCGAGAACTGGATCATCGTCGGCGAATTCAGCTCGCGCGCCGCGGCGAGCGTGGCGTTCACGGAGCTGGTGCCGATGCAGTTGATCGCCGGCAGAGCGAAGTGGCTGGCCTTGGCGTAATCGAGCAGTTCCTTGACTTCGTCGCCAAATAGAACGCCCGCCCGGAATCGTTTGGTGGCAGACATGCGGAGAATCTAGCAGACCGCCGCGCCCGGCGGACAATCTTTTTGCATCGTCGGCCTAAGATTCCGGGGCATCATTCCGTCTCACCCCATACATCTATGAAAAAACTTGCCCTGCTCCTCACCCTCACCGCTCCGGTGGCCTTTGCCGCCGAGCCTGCGCTCACCATCTACAACCAAGGCTTCGCCGTCGTCCGCGACACCCTGCCCATTGATTTGAAAGCCGGCCTGAACAATGTCAGCTTTGGCGGCGCGACCGCGAAGCTCGAAGCCGACTCCGTGATCCTGCGCGATGTGGCAGGCAAGGCCGCGCTGCAAATCCTCGAACAGGCCTATCGCAACGACCCGGTCTCGGAGCCGATGCTGCTTTCGTTCTTTGAAGGTAAGTCGCTCGATTTCATCCGCCGCGAAACAAACAAGCCCGACCAGACGATCACGGGCAAAGTCATCCGCAGCGGCTACGTCCCCGGCGGCGCACCGGTGCAGCCGATCATCGAGGTGGACGGCAAGCTGCAATTCTCGCTGCCCGGCCAGCCCATCTTCCCCTCACTCGGCGACGACAACATCCTCAAGCCCACACTTTCCTGGAAACTCAACGCCGCCGCCGCCGCGAAAATCACCGCCGAAGTCGCGTACGTCACGCAGGGTTTCTCGTGGCAGGCCAGCTACAATCTCGTCGCGCCGGAGAAGGGTGAACTCGTCGATTTTGTCGGGTGGATCACGATGAACAACGACAGCGGCACCGGCTTCAAAGACGCCAAGATCAAGCTCATGGCCGGCGACGTGAACAAGGTGCAGCCGCAGCAGCCCCGGCCGATGGCGATGGCCAGGGGCGCGATGATGGCGGACGCGATGGCCGCCCCGGTCGTCACCGAAAAAGCCTTCGACGAATTCCACCTCTACACCCTCGCGAACCCCGCCACGCTGCGCGACAAGGAGACCAAGCAGGTCGAGTTCGTCCGCGCCACCGGGGTGAAAGCCGAGCGCATTTATGTCTATGACGGCGCGGCCATCGGCGGCTGGCGCGTGGGCATGAATATCGGCGGCAACGCCAACTACGGCGTCGAGTCCAACAAGAAGGTCAACGTCTATCGCGAATTCAAAAACACCGAGGCCAACAAGCTCGGCATCCCGCTGCCGAAAGGGCGCGTGCGCTTTTACTCGCAGGACGAGGATCGGCAGCTCGAATTCGTCGGCGAAAACAACATCGACCACACGCCGAAGAACGAACTCGTGCGGCTCTTCATCGGCGACAGCTTCGACCTCGTGGGCGAGCGCAAGCGCACCGACTTCAAATCCAACGAAGGCAACCATGTCTTCGACGAGACCTACGAGATCAAGGTCCGCAACCGCAAGAAAGAGGCCGTCGAAATCCGCGTCGTCGAGCACCTCTTCCGCTGGACGAACTGGACGATCACCGAGAAGACCCAGGACTTTGAAAAGACCAACGCGCAGACCATCGAGTTCCGCGTCCCGCTCAAGCCGGATGAGGAGAAGGTGGTGACCTACAAGGTGCATTACACTTGGTAGCTGCTAACCTGTCTCCCATGAAAACCATTACCCTCAGTCTTGGTTTCCTCTCCTTCGCCTTTGGCACTGTTGCTTTCGCCGCCGACATTCCGGCCGTCGCTCAATTGCCCGGGCAACCTGAACGCGATGAAATCTATATTGAGTATCGGAAGCTGAAGGCCGCCCGGACCGATATTCAGACCTCCTCGACAGACCAGGAGGCCAGAAAGCAACATGTAGCCGCGCTACAAGACCTCTTCCAGCGGGCGAAGAAGATTGACGACAGTTTGGCCGCCTACTCGATTCATACGGAACTCAACCACTTCGGCATCGTCATTCCGAAAACAGTTCGCTGGCGAATCAACGACCAGCAGACCGTGGAGCCCAAGGTGCTGACCGACGCCAAAACCCGAATTACTTACTACCTTGAGTCCGATGGGCGGCACGTTTCCGCGATCGCCCCTGACGGTAAGATTCTGTGGCACCGTGACCCCTTCAACGACGCCAAACTCTGGCCCTACCGTGTCTCCAAGCCGGTCATCACGTATTTCAAGTTTGCTGAAAAGGCCGCCAAACCGGCAATCGCCATCAATTTCAATTCGAGCCAGTTTGGAACGCTCGATCTTACAACGGGCTCCTTTCAGTATGAGGGGCAAGATTGATAGTTCCAGTAACACCGAACCGTTCCGCTAATCTAATCCACCGCCCCCGCCATGAACACACCCACCCACTTCGCTGTCCTCGCGCTCACTCTCGCCGCCACGCTACCCACCCGCGCCGCCGACCCGGCGCTCACCATCTACAACCAAGACTTCGCCGTGCTGCGCGAGACGGTGCCGCTGGAGCTGAAGGCCGGCGTCAATGACGTGCGCTTTGCCGGCGTGACGGCGCAGGTCGAGGCCGATTCCGTGATCCTCCGGGACCCGGCGGGAAAAGTGCCGCTGCAAATCCTGGAGCAGAACTACCGCAACGATCCCGTCTCGCAGGAATTGCTACTCTCGCTCTTCGAGGGCCAGACGCTCGATTTCGTGGCGCATGAGCGGCAGAAGCCGGATCGCGTAATCGTCGGCAAGGTCATCCGCAGCGGCTACGTGCCCGGCGGGGAGAACGTCCAGCCAATCATCGAGGTGGACGGCAAACTGCAGTTCTCGCTGCCCGGCGAGCCGCGCTTTCCCACGCTCGGCGCGGACACCCAGCTCAAGCCCGCGCTTTCCTGGAAACTGAATGCGCTCGCCGCCGCCAAGCTCGACGCCGAGCTGGCCTACATCACCGGCGGGCTGACATGGGAGGCGAGCTACAACATCGTCGCACCCGAGGCGAACGACGTAATCGACCTCGTTGGCTGGATCACCATGAAAAACGAAAGCGGCGCGACCTTTGCGAACGCGAAGATCAAGCTCATGGCAGGGAATGTGAACAAGGTGCAGCCGGTGCAGCCGGTTTTGGAGATGGCGATGAAGCCCGAGCCCTCGTCAGGCGCCGAAGCTGCGCCCGTCATTACCGAAAAAGCCTTCGACGAATTCCACCTCTACACCCTCGCGCGCCCGGCCACACTGCGGGACAAGGAGACCAAGCAGGTCGAGTTCATTCGCGCCACGGGCGTGAAAGCCACGCGTCTTTTCATCTACGACCCGATCATGAAGGACAACGACTGGCACCTCGGCAACAATGTGGGCGAGGACGCCGACTACGGCACGACGAGCAGCAAGAAGGTGCAGGTCTATCGCGAGTTTAAGAACAGCGAGGCGAACAAGCTCGGCATCCCGCTCCCGAAGGGGCGCGTGCGCTTTTACTCGCAGGACGAGGACCGGCAGCTGGAGTTCGTGGGCGAAAACAACATCGACCACACGCCCAAGGACGAACTCGTGCGGCTATATGTCGGCGACAGTTTCGACCTCGTGGGCGAGCGCAAGCGCGTGGATTTCAAAGTCAACGAAGCCAACCAGTGGGCCAACGAGACATTCGAGATCAAGCTGCGCAACCGCAAGAAACAGCCCGCTGAAATCCGCGTGGTGGAGCACCTCTATCGCTGGTCGAACTGGACGATCAAGGAGAAGTCCCAAGCCTTCGAGAAAACCGACGCGCAGACGATTGAGTTCAAAGTTCCGCTCAAACCCGACGAGGAAAAAGTGGTGACCTACAAGGTCCACTACACCTGGTAGCGGACCGCCGTCTTTGCGCTAACGCTGCAAACCGACCGGTGCCCAGCCGACTTGCAGCCGGCGGCCGGCCTGGCTGGCGCGGAAGTGGAGCGCGCCGTCGGGCAGACCCACGAGGTGGCAGTCGATGGTCTTGGCCGTGGGCAGCACGCCGCGGACGACAAACGCGCCGAGGAGGCGCGGCTCCACGCCGCCACCGCTCTGGCCCTGCTGGAGCGGCACCTGGACTTCCGCGCCCGTGGCTTTCCACGGAAAGCGGCTCTCGCTGGGCAGCCGCGCGCCGGCGTTGAGCACGTAGCCGCCGTCGCCATCCGCGAGCACGAGCACGACGGGGCGCTGGAGGAAGCCGGATTGGTGGACTTCCAGCGGCACGCCAGAGCCGGCGACCAAGCCCGTCCACGCATCAATCATCAAGTTGCACGACGCCTTGAAGTCCGCCGGCACGTCGCCCGCCATCGCTTTGCGCAGCACGCCGAGCGCGTCGTTGGTCAGGCCCATTTGCTGCAAAGTCTGCGCGTAATTCCAGTCGAGGCGCTTGGTAAACTGCCCGCTTTCGATCTTTGGTTTGACGATGCTGACGAGCTTTTCAAAACCGCGCGCCTCGCCGAGCGCGGCGGTGTAGTGCAGCAGCACGTCCTCGGAATCCGGCGCGATTTCCTGCGCGCGCTCGGCCCATTTCACCGCAGAGGCAGTGTCGCCGCGTTTGCGCGCGATGTTGCTCGCGAGGATGTAGGCCATCCACGAGCGCCGCTCTTCGCCGAACTTCGCCAGTTGCTGTTCCTTGAGCGGATCGTGATCGTTTTGCGCGAGCCCGAAGCGGATGGCGAGCGGGGCCTGCGCGTTGGCGTCGAGCGTGAGCAGGGTGTCCAGCGCCTGGGCTTCGCCGGCGGTGTCGCCGGTGGCGTTGCAAAGCTGGGCGAGGTGGAAAAAGCCCTCGGGATCCTGCGGCACCTGCTCGGTGTAAGGCTTGATCGTGGCCAGCGCCTGCTCGGGTTGGCCGGCGAGGCGGTAGGCGGCGGTGAGGCCGAAAACGGTGCGCCGGTCGGCAGGCCGGAGTTGGTGCGCGTGCTGGAGCGCCTGCAAGCCCAGCTCGGGCGCGAAGCCCTGCTGGAGGAGGTGCTCGGCCTGGGCCACGAGTTTGTCGGGATCATTGGCGACCTGCTGGAGTTGCTGCGCCACCATCTTGGCAAAAGTCGGGCGGTCCACGAAGGCGGCGGAGTTCGGATCGTTCGGATCGCGCAGCAGTTTCACCACGACGCGGAGTTGGGCGAGCCCCTCCAGCGCGGTGCGGTCATTCGGCGCGCACTCCAGCGTTTTCTGGAAAGCGGCGAGCGCCTCGTCGCGCTGGCCGCGCATGGTGTGCATGACGCCGAGGTTGTTCCAGATCGCGCCGATCTTTGGTGTCTGCCCGGCGGCGGCGCGAAAGAGCGCGATGGCGTCTTCCTCGCGGCCTTCCATGCGCGCGACCGTGCCGCGGTGGAAGAGCCCGAAAGCGGTGCCGGGATGGATTTCCTCGAACCGCGCGAGCAACTCCGTAGCCTCGGTGGGATCGGCGTCCTCGATGGCGTCGGCGAGCGCGTCGAGATGCTCGGACGCGCGGGCGAAAGCAGCCCACGGCTCGGTGAGTTCTGCGCCCATCATACCGATGGCGCGGAGCAGGTGCTCAATCTCGAAGGGATCGTTGTTGGCGACGGCGGCATCGACTTCGGAAGGCCACGGGATGCGCTGCGGCAGACCGAAGAAAGGGAGTTCCCACGACGTGGAATCGACCCAGCGAAAAGGGGTGGTGAGGGTGTCGGACATAGGAAATGCGGGAGTCTGGTTCAGCCCGCGATGAGGCGGAGGATTTCGGTTTTGTCGGCCTTGGCGGGCAGCACCGCGCCGCATTGTTCGCGGGCGATGTCGGGGTCTTTCAGGCCGTGGCCGGTGACGGTGCAGACGATCTTGCTGCCTTCGGCGATCTGCGGGAAGGGGCAGGTCGCGCACGGTGCGGAGCCGAGGCATTTGAAAAGTCCCGCGATGCTCGCGGCGCTGGCGGGCTCGACGAAGATGCCTTCGTTCGACGCGAGCCACTGCTGCGCGAAGAGAATCTCCGCGTCGGTGACGATGTCGATCGAGCCGCCGCTGTCGCGGATCGCGGCGTTGGCCATGTCCCAGCTCGCGGGGTTCCCGATGCGGATGGCGGTTGCGATGGTGTCGGGCTTCTCGACGACCTTGCCGTAAAAAATCGGGGCCGATCCAGCTGCTTGGAAACCGGTCATCTTCGGCAGCTTCGTGGCGCGGCCGAGTTTGTGGAATTCGCGGTAGCCCATCCAGTAGGCGCTGATGTTGCCCGCGTTGCCCACCGGCAGCACATGCACGTCCGGCGCGTCGCCAAGCACCTCGATAATCTCAAAGCTCGCGGTCTTCTGCCCTTCGAGGCGAAACGGGTTGATCGAGTTCACGATCGCGATGGGCTCCGTCTCCCCGATTTCGCGGACGAGCCGCAGCGCGTCGTCGAAGTTGCCCTCGATGGCCACGACCTTCGCGCCGTACATGAACGCCTGCGCCAGCTTGCCGAACGCGATTTTTCCCGCTGGCAGCAGCACGATGCACGCGACGCCCGCGCGGGCGGCATACGCGGCGGCGGCGGCGCTGGTGTTGCCCGTGCTCGCGCAGATGACCGCCTGCGAGCCCGCCTCCACGGCCTTCGACAGCGCCATGGTCATGCCGCGGTCCTTAAAGGAGCCGGTCGGGTTCAGCCCCTCGTATTTGATGAAAACCTCGCACCCGCGCCCCACGCGCGCGCTGAGTTTCGGCGAGTGAATGAGCGGCGTGCTGCCTTCATTCAGCGAGATAAATGGCGTGGCGTCGGTGACGGGAAGAAACTCGCGCCAGCGGGCCATGACGCCGCGGTCATGGAGGGAGTGGAAACTCATGCGAAGTTTTCCACCCGAATCATCCGCGGTGCTTTCTTCACGCAGGGGAGCGCGCCGATTTGCTCCAAAGCGGAAGCCATCTGCGCGTTGGAGGCCTTGTGGATGACGAGGACGAGCGACACGGTTTCGCCCTCCTCGCCCTCGGGCTGGAAAATGGAGGAAATGCCGATGTTGAGCGCGCCGAGCACACCGGCGATTTGCGCGATTACGCCGGGGCGGTCCTCGACGGTGAGCCGCAGGTAATACTCCGAAACGATCTGGTCGATCGGCTGGCAGGTGCCGTAGAGGCCGTGCGGGATGAAGCCGCAGTTGCTCCGCGGCGATTGCAGCGCGGCGGCGGCTTCGGCGAGGTCGGCGATGACAGAGCTGGAAGTCGGGTCCTGGCCCGCGCCGCGTCCGTAAAAGAGGGTGTCCCCCACGATGTCGCCGTGGACGGCGAGCGCGTTGAAGACGCCGTTGACGCTGGCCAGCACATGCTTCTCGGGGATGAGCGTGGGATGCACGCGAACCTCGATCTCGCCGCCCGCGTCGGCCTTGATGATGCCCAGCAGCTTGATCACGTAGCCGAGTTTGTGGGCAAAGGAGATGTCGCTCGCGGTGATGCGCTCGATGCCCTCGACGAAAACTTTTTCCGCCGGCACCCAGAAGCCATAGGCCAGCGACGCGAGGATGATCGCCTTGTGCGCGGCGTCGCCGCCGTTCACGTCGAGCGCGGGATCAGCCTCCGCGTAACCCGCCGCCTGCGCCTCGGCCAGCGCCTCGGCAAAGCCCAGCCCGCTCTCGGACATGCGCGTGAGGATGTAGTTGCTCGTGCCGTTGATGATGCCGTGGATCGAGCGGATGTGGTTGCCGACAAACGCCTCACGGATCGCTTTGATGATCGGAATCCCGCCCGCCACCGCCGCCTCGAAAAAGACCGGCACCTTGTGCTTCGTCGCCGCCTCGAAAATCTCCCGCCCGTGCTCCGCGAGCAGCGCCTTGTTGCCCGTGACGACGATTTTCCCCCGCTCGATCGCCCCGAGAATCAGCCGCAGACTTTCATCCTTCTGCCCCATCAGCTCGACCACGATCTGAATCGCCGGATCATCGAGCAGCTCCTCCCACCGCGTCGTCAGCAAACCCGCCGGCACGCTCACCCCGCGATCCCTCGCCATGTCGCGCACCGCGATCTTTTTCACCTCCAACTCACACCCCAACCGCTCCCGGAGCAGGGCGCGATTCTGCACCAGATGTTTGAAGACACCTGCGCCGACATTACCCATACCAGCGAGTCCGATGCCGAAGGTTTGCATGCGAAAAGGGCGCGGACTATCGCGCTCGACTTTTGGGGTGTAAAGGCGGGAGTTGGATCGCCGGGAGGACGGCGCGCGCCACGCGTCGCCTCGAAACCGAGGGCTCGCGAACACCCTCCGCAGCCCTGCTTCCAGATCATGCACAAAATTCTTGGCGGCAGGCTGCGTCCGCGCTGCATTGCGCCGCGTATCGCGCCCGATAAACACCATTTTCATTCGCTCTCTCCGCCGCACCATGATCGACGATTCGCTCCAGGAACAAGCCGCGCTCTACGCCGCGGGCACGCTGTCCGCCACGGAGCGCGAGCACTTCGAGCTAATCCTGCGCTTTCACACCGAGCTGCGCGCGCTGGTCGTAGCGCTGGAGGAAGTCGCCGCCGCCGCCATCACCGCGCCGCTCGCGGCCGGCGCACCGGGGCCGTCGGCGGGTTTGCGCGCACGGGTCCTCGCCGGGATCGCAGGCCGCGCCCAGCAGACCAGCGACGAGGGGTTCGTAATGACCGGGCCGGACGGGCTGGTGCAATGGGTCAACCCCGCCTTTACCGCCATGTGCGGCTACGAGCTGGCCGAGCTGCGCGGTAAAAAGCTCGGCTCCGTTCTGCAAGGCGCGCAGACCGATCGCACCACCGCCGAGCGCATGGGCCGCGCGGTGCGCGAAAACCGCGCCTGCACCGAGACGATCCTGAACTACCACAAAAACGGCCAGCCCTATTGGGTGGAGATCGCCATTACGCCGCTCCTCGACGATGCCGGGGCCACGCGCTGGTTCGTGGCGCGCGAGCGGGAAGTGCCGGAGCAGGCCGCCGCGTAACGCGCGGGCTTTTGCGGATTGCGGGGTTGCCTTTCTGAGCCGGGCTGCGCAAAGCTGCGCGCCCACTTTCACCCTCAACCCCTCACTCCTCTACTCCACATGGGACGCCAATGGCTCCAAGCTAAACGCGAAGTCGCCGGCCTGAAAAAAGGCCAGATGGTCGGCAAAATGGTCAAAGAAATCATGGTCGCCGCGAAGCTCGGCGGACCCGAGCCCGACGCCAACGCGCGCCTTTTCGCCGCCGTGGAAAAGGCCCGCCGGGCCAGCGTGACGCGCGACGTCATCGAGCGCGCCATCAAAAAAGGCGCGGGCATCGGCGGCGAAAAGCTCCTCATGGATCACATCGTTTTCGAGGGTTACACGCCGAACAAAGTGCCCGTGATCGTGGAAGTGATGACCGACAATAACAACCGCACCGCGCCCGAGATCCGGCTGCTTTTCAAACACGGTCAGCTCGGCACGCCGGGCTCGAACAAATTCCTTTTCGACCACGTCGGCCTCGTCGAAGCCCACCACCCGGACGCCACCGCCGACATAGAGGCCGCAGCCATCGAAGCCGGCGCGCAAAACGTCGAGCCGCTCACCCACGCCACGAATGACGACATCCCCGAGGGCGTGGCCGGCGCGCGTTTCATCACCGAGCGCGCCGACCTGCACACCGTGACGCAGTGGCTGGCGAAAAACGGCTGGACCGTGGTGACCAGCGAGCTCGGCTACGTGGCGAAAAACTTCCCCGACCTCACCGACACGCAGCGCGCCGAAGTCGGCGAGTTTCTCCACGCCCTCGACGAAAACGACGACGTCCACCGCGTCTGGGCCGCGCTGCGGTAGCCCGTCGGACTGCTTTCGTCATTCGTCCCGGCCGACTCCCCGCAGCAGCGGCAGGGCCACGCCCCACGCGATGAGGACGTGGAGGAGAATGAGTATTTGGAAATACGAAAACGGCGTGCCGCCGGGCAGCAATAGACCGCCCCAAGCGTGGGGGAAGTGGTCTTTGATCCACCCGCCGGCCAGCGCGCCCGCCGCGCCAATGACGCCGACGGAGGACCAATGCACGGCCATGGCGACGGTGCGCCCGGCGCTGCCGGTGAAGACTTGCGTGAGCCGGAGCTGGCAGAGCTGCACGCCACTGTAAAAGCCGCCGATGACGAGCGACGCCACGCCCATGAGCACGACCGGCTGCGGCACAGTTCCGACAAAAGGCACTCGCCACGTCACGGGCGAGACGAAGAGCCACGCGAGGGTGAAAAGCGGCCCGGCAATCATCAAAAACAGCGCCACGGTCCGCGCGCCGAAGCGGTCGATGCGATGCCCGATGGCCGGTGCCCAGAGCATCGTGCCGAGCGCCGAGGCCACGATCAGCCATGACGCCTGCGAGAAGCTCGCGCCAAAGTTTTCCTGCAAATACACCACGTTGAAAAAGCCGGGCACACCGGCCGAGTAGCCGGGCAGCGCCAGCGCCGCCGTCCATGCGCCCATGGCCAGGGTGAGCCGGCGAAATGCCCGGTCCCGCAGCGGGGCGACGAGCCTTTTCCAAAACACCACGCCCGGCGTGGTGCGGTGCGGCCGCGGCTCGATCACACCGAGATGCACCACGATGTCCGCCACGCCGAGCAGCGCCGCCACGCCGAAGACCAGCGAGAAGCCGAGCAGCGCGTGCGGCGGTTGATTCCACCGGTCCATGGCCCAGCCGAACCCCAGCGCCGACATCACCATGCTCACCGCCAGCACCCGCGCTCGCACGCCCCAGAAACGACCCGCGCGCGCGGCGGGCAGCAGGTCCGCCATCCAGCTCAGCCACGGTGCCGTGCCGGCTTGCGCGAGCACTTCGCTCAGCCCGAGCACGGCGATGAGCAGCACCGGCCACCACACCCGGCCCTGCGGCCACACCCACGGCAGCAGCGCCGGCACCAGCCAGAGCAGCCGGTGCGCGATCACCACCACCGCCCAGAACGTCTTCCGCCTTTCCAGCCGCTCCACGAAAAACGCCGACGGCAACTGGGCCAGCAACGCGAGCTGCCGCACCGCGCCCATGAGGCCGAGCTGAAACCCCGTGGCCTGCACAGCCTGGAGAAAAAGCGGCAGCGGCGTTCCGTAGGCCGCACCGATCCAGAACGTGCCAAACGCGCCCGCGGCAATGTTCAGCCACATCGCCCGCTCCACGGCGCGCTCGGAAAGCGCGGCGGTTGGAGGAGCGGCGGGAATTTCCGGCATGGGCGGCGGCACGTTACCCGGCCCCGCCCATCTCTCCACCACGATCCGCGTTTTTTCCCGTCCGCATCTCACTTCCCGCCGCCCGTTGACTTGCCCGGAGCGGCTCCCTATCTTCGCGCCTCTTTCAGAAAACCGCCTTCGTGAAACACGTCCTTTTCGTTTGCACCGGAAATATCTGCCGCAGCCCGATGGCGGAAGGGCTGTTTCGCGACGCGGTGAAAAACCTGCCGGGTTTTGAGGTCAGTTCCGCCGGGGTGTCCACCGGTTACGGGCAGCCGCCCAGCGCCCACGCAGTGGAGGCGCTGCGTCCGCTCGGGCTGGATATTACCGAGCAGCGCAGCCAACCGCTGACGGACGAACTCGCGGAGCAGGCCACACACATTTTTGTGATGACCCGCGGGCATCTCGACGCCATCTGCATGTATTTCCCCGATGCGGCGGAAAAGACCTACCTCATCCGCGAATTCGACGAAGCCGTCGCGCGCAACGGCAACCCCGACGTGCCCGACCCGATCGGCCTCGGCCTCGACGCGTATCTTCAATGTCGCGACACCATTCGGCGCAGTCTCCCCAGCCTCCTCCGCTTTCTCCAATCCGACTCCACCATGAGCACCCCGCCCACCTCCTCCACTTCCCCGGCCCCGGCCACCCCGGCCTCCACCCGCACGCTGCGCATCGCGCTCGGCGCGGATCACGGCGGTCTGGAACTCAAGCAAACCGTCCACGCGCACCTCACGAAGAAGGGCTACATCGTCACCGATTTCGGCGCGTTTTCCCACGACTCGGTGGACTATCCCGACTACGCGGAAACCGTCTGCCATCACCTGCTCGCGGGCGAGTCGGATTTCGGCATTCTGTTTTGCAAAAGTGGCATCGGCATGAGCATCGCCGCGAACCGTTTTCCGCACGTCCGCGCCGCGCTGCTGGACAATGCCGCCGAGGCCGCCATCACGCGCCAGCACAACAACGCCAACGTGCTCTGCCTGGCGGCCAATCACGTCGAGCCGAGCGCCGCGCCGAACATCGTCGAGGCATTTTTGACCACCACTTTCGAGGGCGGACGCCACGAGCGCCGGGTGGAAAAGCTGGAGCACCTCGGCACCACCAACGTCGCCCATGCTTCGCTCGAGGAAGGCGACCCGGAAATCTTCCGCGCCATCGAGGCCGAGCAGCGGCGGCAGTTTGAAAACATCGAGCTGATCGCCAGCGAGAACTTCACCAGCCGCGCCGTGATGGAAGCCCAGGGCTCCTGCCTCACGAACAAATACGCCGAGGGTTACCCCGGTCGGCGCTGGTACGGCGGGTGCGAGCATGTGGACGTGGTCGAGCAACTCGCCATCGACCGCGCCAAGCAGCTCTTTGGCGGCGATCATGTGAACGTCCAGCCGCACTCCGGCTCGCAGGCGAATACCGCCGTCTATTTCTCCGTGCTCCAGCCGGGCGACAGCATCCTCACCATGGACCTCGCCCACGGCGGCCACCTCACCCATGGGCACAAGGCGAATTTTTCCGGCCGCTTCTACACCGTCACCCACTACGGCGTGAGCCAGCAGGACGAGCGCATTGATTACGACCACCTCGCCACCATGGCCCACGAGGTCGAGCCGAAGATGATCACCGCCGGGGCCAGCGCCTACCCGCGGATCATTGATTTCGCCCGCATGCGCGAGATCGCGGACAGCGTGGGCGCGTATCTTTTCGTGGACATGGCGCACATCGCCGGGCTCGTCGCCGCCGGGCTGCACCCGAACCCCGTGCCGCTCGCCGACTTCGTCACCTCGACCACGCACAAAAGTCTGCGCGGCCCGCGCGGCGGCCTCATCATTTGCAAAGAGAAGTACGCCAAAGGCATCGACGGCCAGGTCTTTCCCGGCATTCAGGGCGGACCGCTCGAACACGTCATCGCGGCCAAAGCGGTGTGCTTCCACGAGGCGCTCCAGCCTTCCTTCAAAGCCTACGCGCAGCAGGTGGTGAACAACGCCAAGGCGCTCGCCGCCGGCCTCACCAAGCACGGCTACCGCATCACCAGCGGCGGCACCGACAACCACCTCATGCTCGTGGATCTTCGTCCGAAAGGCCTTAATGGCAAGATCGCCAGCGACGCGCTCGACCACGCCGGCATCACCGTGAACAAGAACGGCATCCCCTTCGACACCGAGCCGATCAGCAAAGGCGGCGGCATTCGCGTGGGCACACCCGCCGTGACCACCCGCGGCATGAAGGAAGAGGAGATGATGGAAATCGCCGACCTCATCCACCGCGTGCTCTCGAACATCGAGAACGCCGACGAGCACGCCCGCGTCCGCACCGCCGTCCGCGCCCTCACCTCGCGCTTCCCGCTGCCGGGGTAAAAGGAACCGCTCACTCACAGCGGCGCGCGGCAAAACAGCTCAGACCGGAAAAAGCCGCTTGCTCCCGGAAAGGAGGGTGGCAATTTTCGCGCGTCGGTCCCCAACTATTTACCTACTCGCTCCCATGAAACTGCCCGGTCTTCTCATCGTCGTCCTTGCCCTCACCACTTCGCTTTTCGCCCAAGACCCGGCCGATGAAACGGCCGCGCGCGCGAAAATGCAGAAGGTCGCGGATGGGCTGAACTACCAAAAGGGCGAGATCACGCTGCGCGGCGGGCTGGCGAAGATTCATGTGCCGGAGGAATTCCGCTATCTCGACGGCAAGGACGCCGCGACGGTTCTCTCGAAAATCTGGGGTAATCCGCCCGGCTCTACGCCGCTCGGGATGCTATTGCCCGCGAAGATCAGCCCGGCCAGCCCGGAGGCGTGGGCCGTGATCATCACCTACGACGAAGACGGCTATGTGAAAGACGACGAGGCGGCGAAGATGGATTACAGCAAACTGCTCAAGGAGATGAAGGAAGGCACGCGCGAAGCCAGCAAGGAGCGAGTGAAGGCAGGTTATGGCAGCATCGAACTCGTGGGCTGGGCCACGCCGCCGCGCTACGATCAGGCCACGCACAAAATGTATTGGGCGAAGGAGCTGAAATTCGACGGCGGCGATGAGAACACGCTCAACTACAACATTCGCATGCTCGGCCGCCGCGGGGTGCTAGTGCTCAACGCGGTCGCCAGCGTGGGGCAATTGAAAGAAATCGAGGAAGCGACGCCGGCGGTGCTGGCGATGGTGGATTTTCAGGAAGGGCACCGCTACACAGACTTCAACGCCTCGACAGACAAGGTGGCAACTTACGGCATCGCCGCGTTGGTGGCGGGCGGGCTGGCGACGAAGGCGGGCCTTTTCAAAGGGCTGCTCGTGGCGCTACTGGCCGCGAAGAAGCTGGTGATCGTGGGCGTCGTGGCGGTCGGGGCTTGGTTGAAAAAGGTCTTCAGCAGAAAGACCGGGTAGGCTGGCGCAGGCGCGGCGCTACTTCATCAATTCGTTCAACTGGTCGGTGTAGCCTTGGTAGGCCGTGACGATTCCGTAGCCAGCGTAACAGAGCACCGCGATGTAGAAGAGCCGCGGCAGCCACTCGGCCAGCGTGTCGAGCCGTGCTAGGCCTTCCGCCTGATATTCTGCGGCGAGCCGGCGGAGTTCCTCATCGAGATGCCCGGTCTGTTCCCCGACGCCGAAGCTGCGGATCATCGGCTCGGGAAAGGCGCGGCTGGCCGCGAGCAACCCGCCCACTTGCGCGCCACCGCGCACCTCGGGAATCGCCCGCGTCACCGCCGCGCGGATCACGCCGCTCTGGCTCGCGCGTTGCGCGGCTTGCAGGGCGTCAATGACGTTGATCCCGGCATCGAGCTGCATCTCGTAGGTCGCGCAAAAGCGTGCCGTGGAAAGCGCGCGGCGGATGCCGCCGATCAGCGGGACCATCCGCAGCAGCGCGTCGAGCAGCGCGCTTTTCGCGGCGGCATCGCGGAGCAGCGGCACCAGCAGCGCGACCACGATCACGATGCCGTAGAGCAGTCCGAGCAGGCCGAGAGTTTCGCGCAGAAACGCGCCGAGCCCGTCGCCGAAAAGCAGCGTCCGCAGCCCGAAGACGAAGACCCCGAGATGCAGCACGAACGCGGGATACGCGCACTTTTTCAAAATGCCCGCGCGGGCCTGCGCCAGCGCCCCGAAGTAGTCCGAAAGCTGCGCCAGCCCGTGCTCCAGCTTGCCCGCGCGCTCCACCGCCGCAATCACGCCCACCTCCATCTCGCTCACCGCCGGACGCTGCCGGGCAAAGGCTTCGCCGACCGTCTGACCGGCACCCACGCCGTCCTTCAGCCGGCGAATAATCTGGCGCATCCCGCCGCGCGTAGTGCGGGCGAGGTTGTCCAACGCGGCGGGAAACGGCACGCCCGAGCGCACGAGCTGCCCGAGGCTGTGGTAGAGGCTTTGCTTGTCGCGCAGGCGGAGGGACACGGCGCGAAGTTCCGGGTTCAAACTTCCCCGCGCAAGGCCTAAACCTCGCGCATGCACGACGACGAAAAACACCTGCGCGCGGCCCTGCGCGTGGCAGCGCGCGGCGTGAGCCACACCAGCCCGAACCCCGCCGTCGGCGCGGTCATCGTGCGCGGCGGGCGCGTGCTGGCGCGCGGTTTTCACCGGAAGGCCGGCGGGCCGCACGCGGAAATTGAGGCGCTGCACGCGCTGAAAAATCCCGCCCTCGCGCGCGGCGCCACGCTCTACGTGACGCTCGAACCGTGCTCCACGCACGGACGCACGCCGCCGTGCGTCGAGGCGATCATTCGCGCGGGCTTCGCGCGCGTGGTCGTCGGCGCGGTTGATCCCAATCCCGCGCACGCCGGACGCGGCCTCGAACTGTTGCGCGCGGCGGGCCTCGCGGTCACATCAGGCGTGTTGGAAAACGAGTGCCGTGAGCTGAACGCGGGCTTCAACAAATGGATCGTGACCGGCCTGCCGCTGGTCATCGCCAAGGCCGGGATGTCGCTCGATGGCCGCCTCACCCGTCCGCCCGGCGAGGGCCGGTGGCTGACCAGCCCCGCCGCGCGCGCCGACGCCATGCGCCTGCGCGCGCGGGTGGATGCCATCCTCATCGGCGCGCAGACCCTCCGCGCCGACAACCCGCGGCTGACCGTGCGCGGCGTTCCCGGCTCCCGCCAGCCGTGGCGCGTCATCGTCACGCGGAGCTGCGATCTGCCCAAACGCGCCCACGTTTTCACGGACGCTCATCGCGATCGCACGCTCGTCTTTCGCGGCCAAAGCCTCCGCACCGTGCTGCGCGAACTCGGTCGCCGCGGCCTCTCCAGCGTCCTGCTCGAAGGCGGCGGTCGCGTGCTTGGCGACGCCTTTGACCGCCGGCTCGTGGACCGCATCCATTTCTACCTCGCCCCGCTCCTTTGCGGCGGCCCCGTCCCCGCCATTGGCGGTCGCGGCGTGGCCGCCACGATCGCCGCCCCGCAACTCCGCCACCCGCACTACCAGAAAATCGGCTCCGACCTCCGCCTCACCGCCGAAGTCGCGTATCCCCTTTGACGCCGGCCGCGGCTTCCGTTCCTCACGCCAGAATTCCTTTCACCAAGTGGCCGTGGACGTTAGTCAGGCGGCGCTGGATGCCGTTGTGGTAGTAGGTGAGGCGTTCGTGGTCGAGGCCCAGCAGGTGCAGCACGGTGGCGTGGAGATCGGGCCAGGTAACGGCGTCTTGCACGGACCGCAGGCCGAAATCGTCCGTCTCGCCGAAGGCGGTGCCGCCTTTCAACCCCGCGCCGGCGAGCCACACGCTGAATCCCTGCGGATTGTGATCGCGCCCGGCTCCGATGACTCCGGCGGCGGACTGGGCAAAGGGCGTGCGGCCAAACTCGGTGGTGAAGATGAGCAGCGTGTCCTCCAGCATACCGCGCTGTTTGAGGTCTTTGATCAAGGCGGCGATCGGCTGGTCGATCATCGGGGCCTCGCGCTGATGGTTCTCGCGGTTGTCCTCATGCCCATCCCACCCGTGGCGCGGCTTTCCGCCGAAAGCGCCGCCGGAGTAGATCTGCACAAAGCGGGTGCCGCGTTCGAGGAGTCGCCGGGCGAGCAGGCAGCGGCGGCCGCAGTCGGCGGTCTCCGGGCGGTCGAGGCCGTAGCTGCGCGTGATGAACGCTGGCTCGTCGGCGAAGTCCGTGGCCTCCGGGATGGAAGTCTGCATCCGCGCAGCGAGTTCGTAAGCGCGAACGCGGGCGGTGAGCAGCCCGTCGCCCGGATGGCCGGCGAGGTGCGACTGGTTGATCCGCGCGAGCAGCCCGAGGCCTTCGCGCTCGGCGTCCGCGGCGGTGGGCTGCGCGGGAAACAGGTCGCGAATGGGCTCGGTGGCGCTTTGAAAAAGCACGCCCTGATGGGTGGCTGGCAGAAACCCGCTCGACCAGTTCGAGGCACCACCATTGGGCTGGCTGCGCGCGTCCGGCAACACGACAAAGGTGGGCAGCGCGTCGGATTCATTGCCCAGTCCGTACGACAGCCAGCTTCCCAGCGACGGGTAGCCGTTGGACTGAAAGCCGCTGTTCGCCTGGAACATCGCGGGCATGTGGTTGGACGTGTCGGCGACCATTGAGCGGACCACGGTCAGCTCGTCGGCCACCGTCGCGAGATGCGGAAATAGGTCCGAAACCCACAGGCCGCTTTGCCCCCGCTGGCGAAAGCTCCAGTCGCTGCGCCGGAGCAGTCCGACAGCGCCCGAGAAAGTAGAAACCTTGGAGCTGTCCGGCAGCGCCTTTCCATGCAGCGCCTCCAGCTCCGGCTTGTAGTCGAACGAATCCACCTGGCTCAGCCCGCCCACGAGGAAAATGTGAATCGCCCGCTTCGCCTTGGGCGCGTGATGCGCGGCGGGCAGCGCGGTCCCGGCAGCGGCGCGACTTTCCCGCCCGAGCAGGCAGGCCAGCGCGGCGGCGGTGAGGCCGGTGGCGCTAAAGTCGAGAAAGGCGCGGCGAGAGAGCGGTGTCGGGAGGTTCATTCGATGACAATGAATTCGTTGCTGTTGAAAAGCACCCGGCAGAGCAGGGCGAGTCCGTGCCGGCGCACGAGCGCATCGCTTTCGCTCCGCTCCGCCCCGCCCGGCGCGCGGCCCAGCACGAGCCGCCAGGCGCGTTCCACCTGAGCCGGGAGCGGATCGGGGTCGCTGCCTTTGGCCGCCGGCTGCTCGGCGGCGATGCGCGCGGCCATGCTTTCCGCCATGCGCAAAACGAACGCGTTGTTCCACTGGCTGAGCGCCTGCGAGGGCGTGGTCGTGACGCTGCGCCGCGGGGTCTGCACGGACGGGTCCGGGCAGTCGAAGGTGTCCAGCAGGGCGCTGCGCTGCCCGCGCGGGCACCAGCGGTACACGGTGCGCCGGTTGAACTCGGGGCCGGCCGGATCGGTCGGCAGGTAGTAAAAGGCGGGCGACACTTCCACGATCTTCACATCGCGGTAGCCGGGGCCAAACGGCGTGGGATTGAGCTGACCGGCCACCAGCAGGATGGAGTCGCGCAGCACCTCGGCCTCAACCCGGCGCGGGTTTTGCCGCCAGAGCAGCCGGTTCGCTGCGTCGAGGCGCGTGCCGTCGTCCGTCGGCGCGGAGGTTTGCTGGTAAGCCGCCGAGGTCAGGATGAGCCGGTGCAGTTGCTTGAGCGACTGGCCGTGGTCGCGAAACCAGCCGGCCAGCCAGTCGAGCAGCTCGGGATGGCTCGGGCGGTCGCCGTTGAAGCCGAAGTCGCCCGGCGTTTCCACGAGGCCGCGGCCAAAGTGGTGGTGCCAGATGCGGTTCACGATGACTCGGAGGAAGAGCCCGTTGCCGGGGTCGGTGACCCAGGCCGCCAGCTTCGTCCGACGCGCGGCATCGCCCGCCTCGCTGCCGAGCCCGAAGTCCGCTTTCACGCCCACGACCGCGCGCAGCCCGCCGGGCGCGACTTCCACGCCGGGACTCGCCACATCGCCACGCAGGAGCACATGGGTCGGCACGGGCTTTTCCGCCATGACTGTGTAAACCGCCACCGTCGTGCCGTCGTCGCCCGGCATCTTTCTGGTCCCATCCCTGACCCCGGCCAGCAAAGCGGTGAACCGATAGTAATCCTCGGTGCCGATGGGGTCGAACTTGTGATCGTGGCAGCGGGCGCAGTTGATCGTGAGCCCGAGCAGACTCTGGCCGATCATGCCGGCCAGATCCTCCAGTTCATCCTGCCGCTGCGTCTCCTTCATGCCTTTGGCCGCGCCAGCCACTTTGTTTTGCACCCCGGCCACGAGGAAGCCCGTGGCGGCGGCGCCATCGAAGGTGCCGGGGCGCAGCGCGTCACCAGCAAGCTGCAGGCGCACAAACTCATCGTAGGGCAGGTCGGCATTGAGCGCGCGGATCACCCAGTCGCGGTACGGCCACGCCGCCTCGCGCGGGCCGTTGTATTCGTAGCCGTCGCTTTCGCCAAAGCGCACGACATCCAGCCAGTGCCGCGCCCAGCGTTCGCCGTAGTGGGTGGAAGCGAGCAGCCGGTCCACCAGCCGCGCCCAGGCCTGCGGTGAGGGATCGCGGGAAAACGCCTCGACTTCCTCCGGCGACGGCGGCAGCCCGGTCAGGTCGATAAAGAGCCGGCGAACGAGAACGCGCGGCTCGGCGCGGGGCGACGGACGCAGCCCGCTGGCCTGTAGCTTCGCCACGAGAAAGCGGTCGATTTCATTGGCCGCCGCGGACGAAATTTCCGGGTCGGGCGGCGGCACCGCGCGCAGCGGTTGCAGCGCCCACCAGTCGTAGCCCGCCCGCTTGCCCGTCGAATACACGAACGGATCAAGCGTTCGCTGGCCCCACGTCGCCCCCGCTTTGATCCAGTCGCGGATGATCCGCCGGTCCGCGGCAGGCAGCGGATGTTTGGGCGGCATCTCGTCGGCTTCGATCTGCGCGTAAAGTTCGCTCCCCGCCACATCGCCCGGCACCAGCACCGGGCCGCTTTTTCCTCCGCGCCCCGCCCCGTCGCGCGTGCTCAGGTCGAGCTTCCCTTTCGCGCCGCTGCCGTGATGGCACTCGAGGCAGTTCCTCGCCAGCACGGGAGCGACCTGCGCGTTGAAATGCTCCGCCGCCGGGCTGTGCGCGGCGACGATCAGATTATCCACCGCGCCGCCGAACCGGCCCGCCCGCGTCAGCGTCCGAATCTGCAAGCGCACCGGGCCGCTGCCATCGCCGCGATAGTCGAACCCGCTGCGGTGAAACTCCTGCCGCCCCGCCCAAGCGCCCGGCCGGTCCTGATGCGCAGCGAGCACCGACCCATCCGCGCGCAGCACCTCGATCACCAGGCCGTCGGTCGCCGCCGAAGCCTGCGGTGGCGTGGCATAAACCGTGGGCCCGAGGTCGTACTCGACCAGATAGTTCCGCCCGCGTTCGTTGGCAGCGAGGCCGTCTTCACGCGTGAGGATGTTGTCCTCCCAGATCATCGCCGCCAGATCACCCGCTCCCGACCGATCCACCACATGAACCGCGCCCTGCCCCGTTCTCCGCCAGCCGGGCAGGCTGCCGCCAAAGGACAGCCGCAAGCCCGAATCCACCTGCGCCGCGTTCTGCCGGCCATCGCGAAAGCCATCGAAGTCCTCGCGAAAAATCGCCTCGTCCGCCGCCGCCTCGATGCCGGAAAGCAGCATCCCACACAGCAAAGGCCCGAACCACGCAAGGCTGACGCAGCCCAACCGCCGAGCCGGACCCGCAGGAGTCGCTGGCAGGATGACTGGATCGAAGCGGGTGGTCATGGAGCGAGGCGACGGCGCGATAGCATGACGACTCATCCAGCCCACGCAATCTTAGCCTTTCTCATCCGTCCAACTCCACGCTTGAACAACCCGACCCGCGGACGGTCTGATTCGCCCTCATGTCCACGACTCAGGAAATCACCGAACAAGTCAAACAAGCCAGCCAGTGGATCAAGCCGCTGCAGGATGAAATCGGGCGCGTGCTCGTGGGGCAGAAGTATCTGCTCGATGGCCTGCTCGTCGGGCTGCTGACCAATGGCCACATCCTGCTCGAAGGCGTGCCCGGTTTGGCCAAAACGCTGGCGGTCAAGACGCTGGCGAGCTGCATCAACACGGGCTTTCAGCGCATCCAGTTCACGCCCGACCTGCTGCCCGCCGACCTCATCGGCACGCTGATCTACAATCCCCGGAGCGGCGAGTTCACCACGAAACGCGGCCCGCTCTTTTCCAACCTCATCCTCGCCGATGAAATCAACCGCGCGCCCGCCAAAGTGCAGAGCGCGCTGCTCGAGGCGATGCAGGAGCGGCAGGTCACAATCGGCGACACGACCTATCCGCTGAGCGATCCCTTTCTCGTCCTCGCCACGCAAAATCCGCTGGAGCAGGAAGGCACCTACCAGCTTCCCGAGGCGCAGCTCGACCGCTTCATGCTGAAGCTGCGCGTGGGCTACCCGAGCAAGGCCGAGGAGCGCAAAATCCTCGACTTCATGGCCACGAGCGCGCCGAAGCTCGACGTGCTCAAGATCACCGAGCCGGCCGACATCATCCGCTCGCGCGAAATCGTGAACGCCATATACGTGGACGACCGCGTGAAGGATTACATCGTGGACGTGGTCTTCGCCACGCGCGATCCCGCCAGCTACAAGCTGAAGCTCGACGGCATGATCCGCTACGGCGCGTCGCCACGCGCGACGATCGCGCTCACCCTCGCCGCCCGCGCCCGCGCCTTCATGGCTGGCCGCGGCTACGTCACCCCGCAGGATGTGAAAAGTGTGGGCGCCGATGTGCTGCGGCACCGAATCATCGTCAGCTACGAAGCCGAGGCGGAGGAGGTCACGAGCGAGCAGGTGGTGGAGAAGATTTTTGCCGGGCTCGCTGTGCCGTGAATGAAGGCTGTCTGAAAGCGTTGTGCATCCTCCTGATGACCGTCGGGTTCGCCCTATGCGCTGTCTTTTCCTTCTATGCCTTTCTGAACGCCAGTTTCCCATTCAATAATGGCGGCATGACTCACGATGAAATCGATAGCGTCAATGCGATTACTGATCAGAGAATTCGCTTCCAAGAAAAAGTTGCCATAACGGGCGCAATGCTTGGCATTTGTTCGTCCTTGGTGCTCTGGAAAAGGCGGAAAAGAGTCGCGATGAACTAGGCCAAAACGCATGGAAGCCGCCCGCGACATTCTCAAAAAAATCCAGCGCCTTGAGCTGAAGACGCGTGGCTTGGTCGCAGCCACTTTCTCCGGCCAATACCGCAGCGTTTTCAAAGGGCGCGGGATGAACTTCGAGGAAGTGCGCGAATACCAACCGGGCGACGAGGTGCGATCGATTGATTGGAACGTGACCGCGAAATACAGCGAGGTGCATGGCGCGGCTTACGTGAAGAAATTCACCGAGGAGCGGGAGCTGACGGTGATGCTGGTGGTGGACGTGAGCGCGTCGGGCGAATTTGGCAGCGTGCATCTGAGCAAGCGGGAGCTGGCCGCGGAGGTGGCGTGCCTGTTCGCGTTCAGCGCGATTCGGAACAACGACAAGGTCGGGCTGATTCTGTTTTCGGATCACGTCGAGCTTTTCATCCCGCCGAAAAAAGGCCGCGTCCACACGCTGCGGCTCATCCGCGAGATTCTCTACTTCGAGCCGAAAGGCCGCGGCACTCAGCCCGCCGAGGCGCTCGATTACCTGAACCAGGTGCTGCACCGCCGCTCGGTCGTCTTCCTGATTTCCGATTTCCTGACACCCGACTTTTCCCGCCAGCTCGCGGTCACGAGCCGGCGGCACGACTTGATCGCGATCCCGATCGTGGACCCGCGCGAGGAGGAACTACCCGACGTTGGCCGGCTCACGCTGGAAGACGCCGAGACGGGCGAGCAGATCGAGATCAACACCTCCGACCGCGCCACGCGGCTCGGGTATTTGAAAGCGGTCGATCAGCGGACCGCCGAGCGGCTGCGCGATTTCCGGCGCAAGCGCATCGACGCCATCTCGCTCAAGACCGACCAGGACTATCTCCCCGCGCTCCGCGCTTTCTTCCGCACCCGCGAGCGCCGGCTGCAAATCCGATGATCCGCTGGACGATTTTAACGCGAAACACGCGGAAGAAGCGAAAGGCCGCGAAAAGGGGACGCGGAAATAGACTGCTGGCACCTCAGAATCTTTCGCGCCTTTTCGCCGCTTCCGCGTGTTTCGCGTTCCTGCCCTCCGCATCCGCGTCGATCCTCGCCGTCCTCGCGACGCCCGCACCGTCGGCGGCCCCGGCTCCGCCGGCCACGCCGCCGCCACCGGAGATCAAGGACATCGCCCCGCCGCTGGACGTGTGGCCGTATCCACTGTGGATGACGCTGGCCGCCGCCGCGCTCGCGCTCCTCATCCTCGGCCTTTTGGTTTGGCTCATCGTACGGTGGGTGAAACGTCGGCCGGCCACACCTCCGCCGACGCCCCGTGAAGTCGCCATCGCCGCCTTGGAGAAGCTCCGCCCGGAGGTCGCAGTGCAGGAGCCTTACACCTTCAGCTTTGCCGTCTCGGATGTGCTGCGCACCTACATCGGCGCGCAGTTTGGGCTGCACGCGCGGGAGCAAACTTCGGTGGAATTTCTGTCCGAGATTTCCCGGACGGGCCGCTTTTCCGACGCCGACCGCAGCCTCATCGCGCAGTTCCTGGTGCATTGTGACATGATCAAATTCGCGCGCATCCATGCCACCTCCGCCGACAGCGCGAAGCTGCTGGAGAGCGCGTTGGTTTTCGTCCGGGGAGGCCACGCATGAAGCTGCCCGAGGGTTTCGGTTTCGCGCATCCCTGGCTGCTCCTGCTACTGCTCGCGCTGCCACTGCTCGCGCTGCTGCAAGGCGGACGCGGAGCCGCGCCGGCGGTGATCTTTTCCTCGCTGCGTCCGCTGCACGCGCTGGGTCGCGCGCGCCGCTCGCGCCTCGGCGGCTGGCTCACCACGCTGCTGCTTTTCGCGCTCGCACTTTTGATCCTCGCGCTGGCGCGCCCGCGCCTCGGCAAGACCATCAGCAAGGTCGAGGCGAGCGGCATCGACATCATGCTGGCGCTGGACGTTTCGGCCTCGATGTATGCGGAGGATTTCACCATCGGCGGCGAGCGCGCGAGCCGGCTGGAAGTGGTGAAACAGGTCACGCAGAAGTTCATCGAGGCGCGGCCCAACGACCGCATCGGCATCACCTGTTTCGCCGGTCGGCCCTACCTCGTGAGCCCCCTCACGCTCGATCACGACTGGCTTTTGCAAAATCTCGAGCGGGTGAAAATCGGGATGGTCGAGGACGGGACGGCGATCGGCTCGGCCATTGCATCGTCAGCCCAGAAACTCACCAAGGTTCCCGACTCGAAAAGCCGCATCGTGGTCCTGCTCACCGATGGCGACAACAATGCCGGCAAGGTGCCCCCCGCGACCGCAGCGGAGGCGGCGAAGGCTCTGGGCATCAAGGTTTATACGGTCGGGGCGGGGACGAAAGGCTACGCGCCGATGCCGATGCAGGACATGTTTGGGCGGCGGGTGTATCGCAATGTGAAGGTCAACGTGGACGAGGAGACGCTGAAAAAAGTGGCCGAGATGACGAACGCGAAATTCTACCGTGCGACGGACACGAAAACGCTGGAGCAGATTTTCGAGCAGATCGACAAGCTGGAGAAATCCACCGTCGAGCTGAGCCAGTATCAACAATACCGCGACCTGTTTCCCTGGCTGCTGGCGTCGGGCTTCGGCCTGCTCGCGGTGCAGCTTGTGCTCGCGGAGACGGTGGGGAGGAGGGTGCCGTGAAGGAATGTGAAATGACGAAGGAAGCCCCAATGACGGAGGATGGAAGTTCGTCGCGAGCCGCGGGCTCGGGGCTTCGTCATTCACCCGTCATTCGTCATTCGTCATTCGTCATTGCGCCTGGCGAAAGCCACCCGCGAGGAGGTGCGCGATGACCTTTGGTCAACCCATCTGGTTCTGGGCGTTCGCACTTTTCCCGGCGCTGATCGTGCTCGTTTTCAGCAACGAATCCCGCCGCGCGAAGTTGCTTCGCCTGCTCGTGGCGGCGCGGTTGCAGGACCGGCTCGCGGGGAGCGTGAGCGTGGCCAAGCGCCGCTTTCGTTTTCTGCTCATCCTGCTCGGGCTGGCGGGCGTGATCGGGGCGCTGGTGCAGCCGCGACTGGGCTACACTTGGGAAACGAGCCAGCGCAAAGGGCGCGATGTGCTGCTGGCGATTGATTGCTCGAAAAGCATGCTGGCGACAGACCTCGCGCCGAGCCGGCTCGGCCGGGCGAAACTGGCGGCGCAGGATTTGATCGGCCAGCTTCAGGGCGACCGCGCGGGGCTGATCGCGTTTGCCGGCAGCGCGTTCTTGCAGGCACCGATGACCGTGGACTATAGCGCGGTGCTGGCATCGCTCGGCGAACTCGACACCGACATCATCCCGCGCGGCGGCTCGAATATCGCGGCGGCGATCAAGACGGCGGTCGAGGCTTTTGGCAAAGGCGAGAGCGACAACCGGGCGCTCATTCTTTTCACCGACGGCGAGGAACTGGACGACGACGCGGTGAAAGCCGCGGAGGCGCTGAACGGCACGGTCCGGATCTACGCCGTCGGGATCGGCTCGACGGACGGCTCGCTCATCCCGGTGCCGGGCGCGAACGGCGGGACGGAGTTCGTGAAGGATGAAAATGGCCAGAACGTGAAATCGCGGCTTGATGAAGACCGCTTGAGGAAAATTGCAGAATCGACCGGAGGCTTCTACGTTCACCTCGAATCCGGCCCGGCAGAGACGCTGCAAATCGTCCGCGAGGGCCTCGCCCAAATGAAAGAACAGGACATCGACGCCAAAGTATCGCGCCGCCCCATCGAGCGGTATCAGTGGCCGCTCGCGGCCGGGCTGGTGCTGCTCGCGTCGTCCATGCTCGTGGGCGAAAGGCGGCGGACGACACGTCGGGCCGTGCCGTCGGGCAAGGTCGCCGCGCTCCTCGCGGCGGGACTTTTCGCCACGTCCGCGGGGTGGGCCAAAAATGCAGGCGTGGAGGCGTATGAGCGCGAGGATTACAAGGGCGCGGCGGACCTTTTCACCAAGCAGCTCGAACGCATGCCGGAGTCGGAGGCGCTGCATTTCAACCACGGCGCAGCGGCCTACAAACAGCGCGACTACGCCAAGGCGCTGGACGCTTTCTCGAAGGCCGTGACTTCGCCCGACCCGCAGCTCCGCGCGGCGGCGGAATACAACCTTGGCAACACACTTTACCAGCGCGGCGCGGCGCAGAAGGAGAAGCCGCCGAAGGTCAAGGAGTGGAAGAATGCGCTCCAGCATTACGATCAGGCGCTGAATGTGCAGCCGGGCAACAAGGAGGCGAAATACAACCGCGATCTCGTGCAGCGGCTCATCGACGAACTGGAAAAAGAGCCGCCGAAGTCCGACGACCAAAAGCCGGATCAGAAGAAGGACGAGAACAAGAAAAACGAGGACACCAAACAGCCCAAGGACGGCGACAAGAAGAACGACCAGAAGCAAAATCCGCAGGATCAGCAGAAGCAGGATCAGAAGTCGCAAGGGGACCAGCCACAGCAGGACAAGCAGGACCAGAGCGGCAAGGAGAAGAGCGAGGAAAAAGGCCAGGACGACAAGGGCAAGCAGCAGGATGGGAAGCAGGGCGACGAGCCCGAAAAAAAGGGCGAGCAGGGCAAGGAGAAGGATAACAACCGCGACGGCACGAATGAGCCGAAGGAGCAGGGCGAGCCGCAAAACGGCGAGCAGGCGAAGGACGGAAAGAAGGCCGAACAGCCCAAGCCCGACCCGAATCAGCCGGAGCGTAAACTCGCGGGTGACATCAAGCCGAAGAACGACCAGCCCGCGCAACCGACGCCGCAGGAGCAGGAAGCAGCCGATGCGCAGGCCGCCGAGGAAGGAAAAATGACCGAGGCGCAGGCGAAAGGCTTGCTCGATTCGCTGAAGGGCGAGGACTCGCGCGTGCAACTCCTCAAACCCGGTGAGCGCAGGGCCGGCGGACGTGTTTTGCGGGACTGGTGATGACGACCCATTTTTCCAACGCAATGTGGCGTGGCTCGCGTGGCTGGCTGACCACGCTCCTGCTCGCCGTTTTCCTCATGCTGAGCGTGGCGGTGCAGGCGGCGGAAGTTTCCGTAAAGGCCAGCCTCAGCCGCACGGTCACGGTCATCGGCGAGCCCGTGCAGTTTCAAATCAAAGTCACCGGCAAACCCGCGACGGACATCCCCGACGTGATCGTGGACGGCTTGGAAATTCGCTACGTGGGAGCGTCCAAGCAGCAGTCCATCCAGTTCGGGAGCGGCCCGATGCGCAACGAAAGCTCCACGACTTACGCCTACGATGTCACCGCCGACAAAAATGGGACGTACACCTTTCCTGCCGTAACCGTGGAAGTGGACGGCAAGCCTTACCTGACGCAGCCCGTGAAGCTGACCGTGCAGGCGAGTAGCGCGGACGACGCCGTGCGGCCCAAGGCGCAGGGCCTCGTGGAAATCGTCGTGCCGAAAACGACGGTCTATGTCGGCGAGACGATTCCCGTGGAACTGCACCTCTACGTGGACGCTCGCGTCCACTGGCAGCCCGTGGCGATGCCGGAGATTTCCGGCGAGGGCTTCACGAAACAGAAGATGCCCGAGCCGCGCCGTCCCGAAACGGTGACGAAGAACGGCCTGGAGTGCGATCACATGGTTTTCAAAACGGCGATCACGCCCGGCAAGGCCGGCAAGCTCAGCCTCGGGCCGGGCGAAGTGATCTACAACGCCCAGGTCCCGCGGGCGCGGAAGAGCGGTCCGCGCTCGCCGTTCGACATTTTTGGCGACGACTTTTTTGGCGAGCCGATGTTTGCCCAGACGCAGCAGGTGAAAGTGAAATCGCAACCCGTGGAGCTGACCGTGAAACCGCTGCCGGCCACGGGCAAGCCCCGCGATTTTTCCGGCGCGGTCGGCAAGTTTTCGTTCAGCGCCGACGGCAGCCCGGCGGTGGTGAAGGTGGGCGATCCCGTGACCATGAAGCTGCGCATCAGCGGGCGCGGAAACTTCGACCGCGTGGAGGCGCCCGCGCTCCAGAATCCCGCCGGCTGGCGCAGCTATCCGCCTTCCAGCGAATTCAAAAAAGACGACTCCGACGAACTCGGCCTGAGTGGGACGAAAACCTTCGCGATGGCGGTGATCCCGGAGGAAAAAAAGACGCAGATGCCCGCGTTCACGTTTTCCTATTTCGATCCCGAGACGGAGAAATACGTGAGTCTCGCCAGCGATCCCGCCCCGCTTCAGGTGGACGGTGCCAAGCCCGCCGCCGCGACCCCTCGCCCGACCCCGGTAACCGCGACCGCCACGCCCGAGCCCACGCCCGCCAAGGCCGCGCCCGCTGCCACAGATATTCTCGGCCCGCTCTACGAGCCCGGTCCGCGCAAGTCTTTCACCCCGCTTTACGCGCGCCGCGAATTCCTCCTCGCGCAGTCCGTGCCCGCCGCCGCGCTCTGTCTGCTGCTGGCCTACCGCCTGCGCCGCCGGCCGGATGCCGCCGCCGCGCGCACCGCCGCCTTGCGCCGCGAAAAGGCCGCGCTGCTGGCGAAGCTCCGCACCGCGCAAATGCCGCACCCGGAGTTTCTCGAAGGGGCCGCGCGTGTCGTGCAAATCACCACCGCGCTGGCCACCGGCACGGACGCCGCCGGGGTGGATGCGACCGCGGCACGTGCGCTCGCCGACGCCGACACCGCGGAAATCATCGAGGAAGTTTTCAACGCGCGGGCCGAGCTGCTCTTCGCTGGCGGCGGACGCGACGAGCGTCGCGGCTCCACCGACGATCGCGCGCGGGTGCTGGCGGCGCTGGAGAAATTCGGGAGGAATCATGCGCAGAGTTGAGCCACGCGCGTTTTGGCAAATAGCGACCGTTGCCGTCACGCTGCTGGCGTTGATCGGCGGACGAAGTCTGGCGGAAACCGGGACTTTTGAGGCAGCCAACCAAGCCTACGACCAGGGCAAATTTGCCGAGGCGAAAATCGGCTACGAGAAACTCGTGGAGGCCGGTGAATGGAGCGCGAACCTTTTCTACAATCTCGGCAACGCCGACTACCGCGCCGGTGCGCCGGGCCGCGCCATCCTCGACTACGAGCGCGCCCTCGCGCTCGATCCAGCGCACGCCGAGGCGCGGGCCAACGTCGAGGTCCTGCGACGCCAAACCGGCGCGAAACATCGCGCCGCCGTCTGGCAGGACAAGGCGTTCGGCTGGCCCGCAGCGGACGCGTGGACGCTGATCGCCGCCGCCGCCGGCTGGATCGCGCTGTTTGGTCTGGCATTGCTCGGCACCGCGCGGCGCGGGGAAAACGGTGGGCTGTGGCTGACCTCCACGCTCGGCGCGCTGGTCTGCGCCTACGCGGCGGCAGTGCTGTGGTGGCACAGTCAGGAGAGCACGGCCGCCATTGTCGTCCACTCCACCGAAGCCCGCCTCCAGCCCGCCGACAGCGCCGGGCTCGCCGAGGCCCTCCCCGCCGGCAGCCGCGTGCAAGTGCTCAGCGAGCGCGGCGACTGGATCTACTGCGCCCTCCCCGGCGAAAAGCGCGGCTGGATTCCACACCCGGCGATCGAGCGCGTGCGGCTGGAGAAAACGTAGCGAAACGCCTCCCCCACGGGTGCGGAACGGCGGCTGGAAGCACGCCGCTCCTTTGCTCCCGGCAACGTTTTTTCCCGCACGCAGGCTCGCTGGCGGGGCGGCGGTGGCTAAAGTCGGGCGCGTGTCGCTGCTCCAACTCGGTTCCCTCGCCCTCGCCTTTCTCGGGCCGGTCGTGCTGTGGGCCTTGCACCGGCGGCGTCCGCATCCGGTGCTGGAGCGGAATTTTGCCTGCGGCATCGCGGGTCTGCTCGTCGTGGTCATTGTGGCAATGCTGGTGCAGAAGGCGTTCGACGGAACGCTGACCTGGCGCGAGGCGCTGCCGATGCAGCTCTGCGACTGGGCGCTTTTCGCGGTCGTCGTCGCGCTGCTCAGGCGGTCGCAGACGTGCTTTGAAGTGGGATATTTTTGGGGATTGTGCGGGACGCTGCAGGCGCTGTTCACGCCGGCGATCGGGCATGATCTGGAGTGGTGGCGGCAGGTGGCGTTTTTCCTCGATCACGCGCTGATCGTGGCCGGCGTGCTCTTTCTCCTGCTGGTGCCAAAGATGCGCCCGCAGGGGTTGCTGCGGGTGGTGCTGTGGTCGGAGGTTTATCTCGTCGCGGCACTGGCGGTGAATGCGCTGACGGGCGGCAACTACGGCTTCCTCAGCCACCGCCCAGCGCAGGCCTCGATGCTCGATCTTTTCTCCGACACGCGGTGGCTCTACGTGGCGGAGATCAACGCCATCGCGCTGGTTTTTTTCGCGGCGATCTGGCTGCCGTGGCGGTGCGTTCGCCGAAACTAAGCGGCAGCTACGGCGCTGCGCCGAATTGCTTTTTGTGCAGCGTCCAGAATGGGTTCGCGGGCGCGAGCGGCACGTTTTCGTTGACCATCAGCGGCACGACTGACGCCCACCATTTCTCGTACGCCGCGCTCATCTCGGCCACGATCTCCGCGTGCTGCGCGGCGATGTCCTGCTTTTCGCCGTAGTCGGTGCGCGTGTCGAAAAGCATCCAACTGGGCTGGGCGTCTTTCGTGGTGGTGGAGACGAGGTGGTAATCGGGCGTGCGCACGCTGCATTGGGTGTATTTGCCGGTCTCGGGCGGCTTGCCTTTGTCCCAGCGGCCGAGGTGGGTGAAAAGCGTGCGCGTCGGCCACGGTGCGGCGGGATTTTCCAGCAGCGGGACGAGGCTGCGACCCTCGCTTTGTTTTGCCACTTTCTCGTCGAGCTTCGCGCCGGCGAGTTCGGCGAGGGTCGGGAGGAAGTCGATGTGCGCCGCGAGCTTCGTCACGTCCGCCGGTTGCAGCGTTCCCGGCCAGCGCCAGAACGACGAGGCGCGCGTGCCGCCGAGAAACGCCGTGCCCTTCTGCCCGCGCATCCCCGCATTGAAAACGCCCACGCCGCCGGTGCCGCCGTTGTCATTCATAAAGACGACGAGGGTGTCCTTTTCGAGCCCCCACTCCGTAAGCTTTGCGAGCAGCCGGCCGAGGTTGTCGTCGATGTTCGCGATCATGCCGAAGAACTTCGCCGGTCCCTTGCCCTGGTAGCGCGCCTCGTCCTCGGGGCGCACTTGCAGCGGACCGTGCGGCGCGTTCGTGGCGAGGTGCAGGTAGAAGGGCTTCCCGCCTTTCACGCTTTCGATCCACTTCGTCGCCTGGGCGAAAAAGACATCGGTGCAGTAGCCTTCGGTCTTCTCGAACTTGCCGTTGTGTTTGATGAGCGGGGAGAAATAGGTGTTGCCCGGCGCATCGCCGCAGGAGCCGGGGTAGTGCTGGCCGATGCCGCCGCCGCCGTGGATGAAGACCTCATCGAAGCCGCGCCGCTCCGGCTGATACTCGTCCTCGTCGCCGAGGTGCCATTTGCCAAACATGCCCGTGGTGTAACCGGCGGTCTTGAGCACCTGCGGCAGCGTGACGGCGTCGAGTGTCATGCGCTCGCGTTCGAGGATGGTGTGGGTCACGCCGTTTTTGAACTCATGCCGGCCCGTGAGCAGCGCGCTGCGCGTGGGCGCGCAGGTGGGGCTGACGTGGAAGTCCGTGAACCGCACGCCTTCGCCGTGCAGCCGGTCGAGGTTCGGCGTCTTGAGAACGGGATTGCCGTTCGCCGAGACGTCGCCGTAGCCCTGATCGTCGGTGAGGATGAAAATGATGTTGGGGCGTTTGCCCGCAAGACCCGCGGCGTGGAGGCTGCCGGTGGCGAGGAGAAGCAAAAGGATGAGGTGTTTCATGGGTGAAGTGTTTGACAGCTCGGAAAGGAGTTCCGGTTCGGCCTCATTCCACCCGCACGCCGAGCGAGCGATCGAAGCCCGGCTGGGCGCGACCGGCCTTCACCGGCGCGGGGTGGACGGTTTTGAGCAGCACTTTCATCTCGGTGACGGTCGCGGCCTGCGCGGGGTCGGCGCCGAGGTTGTGCAGCTCTTGCGGGTCGGCTTGGTGATCGTAAAGCTCGACGCCTTTCGCCCCGAAATCCCACTCCGTGTAACGCCAGCGCTCGGTGCGGACGGTGTGGCCAGGGGAGCCGCCGCGATCCACCTGGCTGAAAGCGGGGCGTGTCCACGGGGCGGCGGGGTTTTCGAGCAGCGGACGCAGGCTCGCGCCTTCCAGGATTTTCGGCGGCACGAGGCCCGCGAGATCGGCGAGCGTGGGGTAAAGGTCGATCAGTTCGACGGTGCGCGGGCAGACCTGGCCGGCCTGCTTCCTACCCGGCGGCGCGATGATCAGCGGGACTCGCGTGCTTTCCTCAAAGCAGCTCCGTTTGAACCACAGTCCGTGCTCGCCGAGGTGGTAGCCGTGGTCGCTCCAGAAAACGACCACGGTGCTCTCGCGCAGCCCGAGCCGGTCGAGCGCCGCGAGCACGCGCCCGATCTGCGCATCGACGAAGGAAATCGTGGCGTAGTAGGCCAGTTTGCACGCGCGCGCTTGGTCGGGCGTGAGACCCTCGTAGGGCCACGGCTTGGTCGAGGCGAGCGCGGCGGCGGGCACGCTGTTTTCAAAACCGGGCGCGATCTCCGGCAGCTTGATCTTGTCGGGCGAATAGCGCTCGAAGTAAGCACCCGGCGCGATCCACGGGCAGTGCGGTTTGTAAAAGCCAACCGCGAGAAAGAACGGCGCGCCCTGATGTTTTTCGAGCAGCTCGATGGCCTGCGTAGCGACCTTACCATCGGTGTGCTCCTCGTCCTTGCCGGTCTGGTCGTTGAGGAAAGCCATCGCCGAGCCGAGTCCCCCGCCCTTCTTGCCGGTGAAGCGGATCACGTCGAGTTCGAGCGCGGTTTTGTCGCGTCCGGCGGGATTGAAAACTTCCTGCCACGAAGCCGGGTCATCGAGCCCGCTGGTGCCGATCTGGCCGGGATTGCCGTAGTGGTAGATCTTGCCGACGCGCGCGGTGTAGTAGCCGCCCTTGGCAAAAAGCTGAGGCAGCGTGACGACCTCGGGCAGCCCCTGGCGGAAGTGATATTGCAGATCGAAAACGCGCGTGGTGTCCGGGCGCAGGCCGGTCATCAGCGACGAGCGGCTCGGCGAGCACAGCGGGAACTGGCAATACGCGCGATCGAAGCGCACGCCTTGCTTCGCGAGTCGGTCAATGTTCGGCGACTGGACGAGCGGATGCCCGTAGCAGCCGAGGTCATTGTTCATGTCGTCCACGGCAATGAAGAGGACGTTGAGCTTTTTCTCCGCCGCCGGCGCGGGCGCGGTGGCGAGGGCAAGAAGCGTGAGCGCGAGAGCGAGGCGGAGGTGCATGATGAGCGGAGAATTGGGGTGGTGCCGCAGCGTGCGCACCGCGGCGGCTGGCGTCAATCGGGGTGCAGAATGGAAAAGGGGCGCAAACGCGGCCAGTCGGAGCTTGTCCGCCGTGACGAGCCGGGGAATAACGCCGCGATGCGTTTCATTCTCCCGCTGCTGGTTGCTTTCACATGCATCGCTTCGCTAGGTGCGGAACCCGAGGCGGAGGCCGTCTCGTCGTCCAAGGCGCTGGCGGAGCTGACCGCATGGCTGGGGACCGCGCGCGAGACGCGGCCGGCGCTGGCGGACGCGGCGTTTGCCAAAGTGCCGCTGACCAAGGACGCGGCGGCGAAGGCGGGCAAGGCGTTGTGGGAGGATCACGTCGCTTTTTTCCGCGCCACGCGCGCGGCGGAACTGGCGGCGAAGGTCATCCACATCGGCGAGAAGGAGATGAAATTTGAAATCGTCTCGTTTGGCGAAAAGGCGGCGGCGCCCAAAGGCGGGCGCAGTCTTTTCATTTCGCTGCATGGCGGCGGCGGCGCCCCGCCGGAGGTGAACGAAAGCCAGTGGCGGAATCAGATTCAGCTCGCGCGGGGCTACCGTCCGGCGGAGGGACTCTACGTGGCACCCCGCGCGCCCACCAACTCGTGGAACCTGTGGCACGAGAATCATATCGACGGGCTTTTTGACCGACTCATTGCCGATCTCGTGGCGCTGGAAAATGTGAACCCGAACCGCGTTTATGTCCTCGGCTACTCGGCGGGCGGCGACGGCGTGTATCAGCTCGGCCCGCGCATGGCGGACCGCTGGGCCGCGGCTTCCATGATGGCCGGGCATCCGAATTCCGCTTCGCAACTGAACTTGCGCAACGTGCCGTTCGCGATCCAGGTGGGCGCAAACGACGGTGCCTACGGGCGCAACAAGGTGGCTGCGGATTGGGGCAAAAAACTCGATGCCTTGCAGGCGAAAGACGCGGGCGGTTACGCGCATTTCACCGAGCTGCACGAGGGCAAGGGGCACTGGATGGACATGCAGGATCGAAAGGCGATTCCGTGGATGGAAAAGTTCACGCGTGATCCGCGGCCGGAGCATGTGGTGTGGCGGCGGGACAGCACGCTGCACAAAACCTCCTACTGGCTCGCGCTGCCGGCCGGGGTCGAGGGCTTCGGCCAGGAAATCCACGCCGTGCGCAGCGGCCAAAAGATCACGCTCCAGACCACCGACGTGACCGACATGCTCATCCGGCTGAGCGACGCGATGCTCGATCTCGACGCGCCGGTGACGGTGCTCGCGGGTGAAAAGACCGTTTTCACCGGTCGCGCCGCGCGCACCATCGGCACGCTCGCGCGCACGCTGGCCGAGCGCAGCGACCCGGAGCTGATGTTCAGCGCGGAACTCGCCGTGCATCTGTAACCCGCCATGCCCACGCGCCGCGCCTTTCTCCGAACCTCGCTTTCAGCGGCGTCGGCGCTGGCCCTCGGCACGAAATCGGGCGCGGCTCCGGCGGAGGCGGTCACCTTTCTCGGGCCGGACGACGCGGAATACGCGACCGCGCGCGCCCTTTACAATGGCGGCATCGCCACGCAGCCGAAGCGGATCGCGCGCTGCCTTTCCGAAGCCGGCGTGCGGCAGGCGCTGCGACGGGCGATTGACGAGACGTGGCCCGTGGCGGTGAAGGCGGGCGGGCATTGCTTCGAGGGCTTCTCGCTCAATGACGACGGACTCGTCGTCGAAGTCTCGGCGATGAACGACCTGCGGCTCGACGCGCGGACGGGCGTGCTCACGGCGGGCGCGGGCTGCCGGCTCGCGGATGTGAACCGGTTTCTCCTCGCGCGCGGGCGTTTTCTCCCGGCGGGTTCGTGCGAAAAAGTGGGGCTCGCCGGGCTCACGCTCGGCGGCGGCTACGGACTGTTTGCGCGCAAGTGGGGACTGACGTGCGACCATCTGCGCGCGGTGCGGATGGTGGACGGCACGGGCGAAATCCGCGACTCGCGCGACGACGCGGAGCTGCTCTGGGCATGCCGCGGTGGCGGCAACGGCAACTTCGGCGTGGTCACGCAACTCACCCTGCAAACCCGGCCCGCGCCGCGACTGTTCACGTCATGGAAATTTCGCGCCTTCAACCTGAACGTGCGCGAGGCCACAACGCTGCTCGCCGCCTGGTTCGAGGCCACGCCCGCGCTACCGCGCGACGCTTTCTCCGCGTGGGTGATGAATGGCCGCCAGGTGACGATCCTGCTCACGACCATCGGCGCGCCCGGCGACCCCGGCATCGCCGCGTTCCACCACCACATCGGAACCGTCACTGACCGCGCCAGCGCGCCTGGCACGGTGCCGCTGGCCCAGGCGCTGCCGCGCTATTACGGCGAGCCGGGGCCGCAGCTTTTCAAAAACTGCAGTGCCGGTTTTTACCGCGGCTTCGCGGACCTCGAAGCCGCGCTGCCGGCGGTCTTTGCCGAGGTGCTGCACGAGTCGGGCATGATCTTCCAGGTGAACACGCTCGGCGGTGCCATCGCGTCCGGGCCGGCGGGAGCCTACCCGCACCGGGAGTTCGGCTACCTCGGCGAGCAGCAGGCCTTTTGGGAAAATCCCGCGCATGGGCCCGCGCGCATCGCCGCCGCCGGGCGCATCCGCGGGCATCTCGCCGCCGCCGGCATCCGCCGCCACTACGTGAACTACCCCGACCTCGCGTTCGCCGACTGGCCCACCGCCTACTACGGCGCGGAAAACTACCGCCGCCTCCAGGCGCTGAAACTTCGCTACGATCCGCACAACCGCATCCGCCATCCGCAAAGCGTGAGCCTGCCGGAGTGAGCCACGCTGCCCGCGAGACCTTTTGGCGGACAGCTTCTAATAATTCCGAATTTTAACCGTGAACATTGCGCGCACTTCATCTGTCATGTGCGCCCACCCGCGCCACCCTGAATTCGTGTTTCAAAAAAAACGCGGGCGGTGCGGTTCAGCGATTCATTTATGCAAACCCAGAACACCAACGCCGCGCAGGAAGCGGATGTCATCGCCATTGATCAGCTCCGTGAACTCAACGGACGCATCCGGGCGGAAATCGGCAAGGTCATCGTCGGTCAGCAGACGGTCATCGAGCAACTCCTGACGTGCATTTTCGCCCGCGGCCACGCGCTGCTCATGGGCGTGCCGGGCTTGGCGAAAACGCTTCTCGTCCATTCGCTCGCGGACCTGATGTCGCTGAACTTCAACCGCGTGCAGTTCACGCCGGATTTGATGCCGAGCGACATCACGGGGACGGAGATTTTGCAGGAGACGGATCAGCCGGGACGGCGCGCGTTCGAGTTTGTGAAAGGGCCGATCTTCGCGAACATCGTGCTCGCCGACGAAATCAACCGCACTCCGCCGAAGACTCAGGCCGCGCTGCTCCAGGCGATGCAGGAGCAGAAAGTGAACGCCGGCAAACACAGCTTCACGCTGGAGAAGCCGTTCTTCGTCCTCGCGACGCAAAACCCGATCGAGCAGGAAGGCACGTATCCGCTGCCCGAGGCGCAGCTCGACCGCTTCATGTTCCTCATCAATGTCGGCTACCCGAGCGCGGCGGAGGAGCTGCAAATCGCCAAGACCACGACGGGCGGCGCGCCGCCGGTGCTCGACAAAATTTTGCACGCCGAGGATATCCTGCGCTTCCAGGACGTGGTGCGCCGCGTGCCGGTGCCGGACCACGTTTACGACCACATCGTGAAGCTCGTCCGCAAGTGCCGCCCGGCGGGCGAGGAGTCGCCGGAGTGGATCAAAAAGTGGGTCATGTGGGGCCCCGGCCCGCGCGCCGTGCAGTATCTTGTCCTCGGGGCGAAAGCGCGCGCCGTCCTGCAAGGCAGCTACATCGCGCGGCTGGAAGACGTCCATGCCGTCGCCGAGCCCGTGCTCGCGCACCGCATCCTCGTGAACTTCCACGCGGAGAGCGAGGGGATCAGCAGCATCGAGATCATCAAGCGGATGATTAAGGAGACGGCGGAGTAGTAATGCCGAATGACGAATGTGGAATAACGAAGGAATGCCGAATGACGAATGACCCCGCAGTCTGTCTGACGGCAAACCGCCAGCGTCATACCGACTTCGCGCTTCGTCATTCATTCGTCATTCGTCATCCGTCATTCGACATTTCCCCCGCCACCCGATGAGCGAGCCCGACTTCCTCGACCACGGAGCCATCGCCCGCCTGTCGCGGCTGATGCTCAATGTGCGCAAGCCGATGCTCGGGAGCATCAACGGCCAGCATCGCTCGGCCACGCGCGGCGCGTCGGTGGAGTTTGCGGAGTATCGAAAATACGCGCCGGGCGACGACATCAAGCATCTCGACTGGCGGGTCTTCGGGCGCACCGACAAGTTCTTCATCCGCGAGTTCGAGGCCGACACGAATCTGCGCTGCTACCTCGTCGTGGACACGTCGGCGTCGATGAAATTCACGAGTACGCCGGATGGCGGCACGCGCTTCGATTACGCGCGCCGCCTCGCCGGGACCATCGCGCATCTGCTCGTGCATCAGGGCGATGCTGTGGGGCTGACGTGCTTTGCCGACAAGGCACACGATCTCCCGCCGCGCCGCACGCCCACGCATCTGCGCCAGCTCCAGCGGATGCTCGCCGAGACCGAACCCGCCGGCGAATCGAACATCGTCCAGACGCTGCACGACTTCGCCGAGCGCATCCGTTCGCGCGCGATGGTCATCATCGTCAGCGATCTTTTCACCGAAGTCCCGCCGCTGCTGGACGCACTGAAGCACCTGCATTTTTACAAACACGACGTGGCCGTCTTCCATCTGCTTGACCGGCAGGAGTTCGACTTCGACTTCACCCGGCCCGTGCGTTTCGTCGATCTGGAAAGCGGCGCCGATCTGATCACCGACCCCGCCGTGGTGCGCGAGGCCTATCTCGAAGCGCTGCAAGACTACCTCACCACCCTCCGGCACGGCTGCCAGCGCTTCCATGTGGACTACCATTTCACCTACCTCGACCAGCCGTTCGACGGCGTGCTGACGAACTTCATGCTCCAGCGCGTGCGGACGGCGAAGAAGGGGGGACGGTGAAAATGACGAATGACGGAGGGCGAATGACGAACGCGGAAGCGTCGTCGAAATCGTCTCGTCATTCCCATTTCGTCGTTCCTTCGTCATCCGCCCTCCGTCATTTGTCATTTTCCTAATGCACCCGATCCAAGCATGGATGTTCTGGGCGTTGCCGGCGGTCTTGCTCCCGCTGATCATCCATCTGCTCAACCGGCTGCGCTACAAGACGGTGCCTTGGGCGGCAATGATCTTCCTTTTAAAGGCGAACCGCGCTTCCACACGGCGGGCGAAAATCCGCCAGTACCTGCTGCTCGCCGCGCGAATGCTGGTCATCCTTTTCCTCATCTGGGCGATGGCGCGACCACAAATCGGCGGCTGGATCGGCGCGGCGGCAGGCGGCGCGCCGGACACCGTGCTCATCCTGCTCGACCGCTCCGCCAGCATGGAGGCGCACGGCGGCGGACGGGCTGAAAGCAAACGCGCGCACGCGCTCGGCTTGCTTGCACAGGCGGCGAAGCAGAGCGCCGGGAGCCATTTCGTCCTGCTGGAAAACGTGCTGCGCCAGCCGCTGGAAATCGCCGACGCCTCGGGCCTCGCGACGATGCAGATGGCCGAGCCGACCGACACCGCGGCCGATCTCCCGGCGATGCTCCGCGCGGCGCTCGACTATCTCGTGAAGAACAAGCCCGGCAGCGCCGAGCTGTGGATCGCGAGCGATTTGCAGGCGAGCAACTGGCGGCCCGACAGCGCCGAGTGGCAGGACATTTCCGCGCGCTTCGCCGGGCTGCCGCAGAGCGTGAAAGTGCGTATCCTCGATCTCTCGGCGGCGTCGGGGCAAAACGTGGCCGTCGCCGCGAAATCCGCCGAACTGCGGGTGCGCGACGCGAAGTCCGGCAAGGCCCAGCTCAGCCTCGGCCTGGAACTCAAGAGCGAGGGCGAACGCAAAGGCGCGCTGCCGCTGCTCGTCACGCGCGACGGCGCGAAGAGCCAGAGCGACGTCACACTGACCGCCGCGGTGCAGCGGCAGAATTTGAAATCCGAACTGGCGAAAGCCGAGCCCGGATGGGGCAAAGTCGAGCTGCCCGCGGATGACAACCTCGCGGACAACACCGCGTATTTCGCCTACGCGCCGCCGGTGCCGCTACGCGCGGTGATCGTCGGCGACGGGGCCGCGGCGCAGCGCGTCCGCTTTGCCGCCGCGCCGGACAAGACGCGCGCCGATCGGGTCGCCGAGTTGCTGCCGGCGGCGCGGGCGGAGAGCATCGTGTGGAAAGACACGGCGCTGGTGATCTGGGCGGCGGCTGCGCCATCGGAAGCGGTGGCGAAGTCGCTGCAAACGTGGGTCGAGGCTGGTGGCGTGCTGCTCTGTCTTCCGCCCGGCGGTGAAGGCGGTCCCGGACCGCTCGGACTGGCATGGGGTAGCGTCGAGTCCGCGCCAAAAGACGCGCCGTTTCGCGTCGCCGCGTGGGACGATCTCGACGGTCCGCTGGCGCGCACCGACAGCGGTTCACCGCTGCCGCTCGCGCGGCTGGAAATCGCGCGCCGGCAGCTTCCCGCCGCAGGCGAGGCGGCCCACCTCGCGGGTTCGTTTTCCGATGGCCGTCCCTTTCTCTTCAGCCGCAAGGTCGGCGCGGGCCAGCTCCTCGCCTGCGCGGTGCTGCCCGAGTCCGAGTGGGGGAGTTTCGGCGACGGCTTCGTGCTGCTGCCGATGGTCCAGCGGCTCCTCGCCCTCGGCGGGCAGCGCCTCGTGCCGCCACAGATGGGGCTGGCAGGCGAATGGAAACCGGCGGACGCGCAGGAAACTTGGACCGCCATCGAGACCGACAAACGCCGCGACTGGCGCTGGCACGCGGGCGTGTATCAAAGCGGCGCGAATCGACTGGCGCTGAACCGTCCCGACGCCGAGGACGCGCCCGAACTCGTGGAGTCCAAGCGCCTGTCCGACCTGTTGCGCGGCGTGAAGCTGACCGTGATGGCCGGCGCGCTGGAGTTGAAAGCCGACAGCCTGCAAAGCGAGATCTGGCCGGCAATGATCGTCATCACCATGCTCTTCATGTGCGTGGAAATGGCGCTCGCCACGAGCAAGGCGATGCTCCCGCAAAAACCGCCGGTCCGCCCGTCCGCGCCCCGCACGCCGACCAAGCCACAACCAGCGGAGGTGGCGGTATGAGCAGGATGACGCACGGCCGCGAATTCCGGGGAGCACACGCGTCCCGCGTGTTCAACAAATCGCGCGCCCCGAAAGTTCGTCGCGTCGGGACGTGTGTGCTCCCCGGAGTTCGCGGCGACGCGCCATCTTACTCCCACAAACCCACCACATGATCGGCAACTGGGAAATCAACCATGCTCCGTGGGTCATCGCTGTCGCGGTGGCGTTCGTCATCGCGTCGGTGTGGTTTTTCTTCCGCAGCCTGAAGCGCGAGGGCAGCGGCGGGCGGATGACGGTGCTGCATGTGCTGCGCTTGATCGTCGCGGTGCTCATCGCATTTACGCTGCTGCGACCGGAGCGGGTGGTGGTGAAAAAGCGCAGCGAACAGCCGCGCGTGGTCGTGCTCTACGATGCCTCGGGCAGCATGGAGACGAAGGACGTGCTGACCGGCGACAAGCAGACGCTGTCGCGCGCCGAGTGGGTGAAGCAGCAGCTCGCCGCCAAGTTTTCCGCTCCGTTGGAAAAACAATATCAGGTCAGTATCGAGCCCTTCGCCCAGCCGCCGGCGGACGACGCGAAAGCGGATGTCGAAACGGAAGTCGGCACCGACCTGAACGCGCCGCTGGAGCGTGTGCTCAAGCAGCACGGCGACTTGCGCGCAGTGCTGCTGCTTTCGGACGGCGACTGGAATCTCGGCAAGTCCCCGGTCACCGCCGCGACCGCGCTGGCGCAGCGTGAGGTGCCGGTTTTCACCATCGGCGTGGGCAGCGAAACGTATCTGCCGGATGTCGAGGTGCAGTCGGTGCTTGCGCCGACTTACGGGCTCGTGAACGAGCGGATCAGCGTCATGTTCACCGTGCAAAATCATCTCCCGCGTGAGGTGAAAACGACCGTCACCGTGCAGGGACCGGGCGATGTGAAAGGCACGAAAGCCATCGTCCTGCCGCCGATGGGGCAGGTCCAGGATACGCTGGTTTTCACGCCGGTGACGGAAGGCGAAGGCGACTTCACGGTGCGCGTGCCGGTCGAGCGCGAGGAGGTCTTTCCGGCGAACAACGAACGCGCCTTCCACCTTGCGGTGCGCAAGGAAACGCTCAAGGTGCTGGTCGTGGATTCGCAGCCGCGCTGGGAGTTTCGCTACCTGCGCAACGCCCTGCTGCGCGATCCCGGCGTGGCCGTGAACACGGTGCTCTATCACCCGGCGATCGGCCCCGGTGAAGGCACGGGCTACCTCAAGGAGTTCCCGGCGAAGCGGGAGGACTTGCAGGGCTACGACGTGATTTTCCTCGGCGACGTGGGCATCGGCGGCGGCATGCTCACGGCGGAAAACGCGACGATGATCAAGGGGCTCGTCGAACAGCAGGCGAGCGGGCTGGTCTTTCTGCCGGGTGCGCTCGGCCGGCAGAAATCGCTCGCGGATTCCGCGCTCGCGGATCTCATACCGGTCGAAACGGATTACGGGAAAGGCAGCGGTTTCGCCAGCGGCGCGGAAACCCGGCTGGAGCTGACTTTTCGCGGACGCGACCACTGGCTGACGATGCTCGCCACGGACCCCGCCGCGAACCAGGCGGTGTGGCGCGGGCTGCCGGGCTTTTACTGGTATGCGCCCGTCGTGAAAGCGAAGCCGGGCGCGGAAGTGCTGGCCGTCCACGAGGCCGCGCGCAACCAAAGCGGACGGCTCCCGCTGCTCGTCACGCGAGCCGCGGGCAATGGCAAGGTGCTCTTCATGGGCACCGATTCCGCGTGGCGCTGGCGGCGCGGCGTGGAGGACACGTATCACTACCGGTTCTGGGGACAGGTGGTGCGCTGGATGGCCCATCAGCGGCACCTCTCGCAGGACGAAGGCGTGCGCTTTTTCTACTCCCCGGAAACGCCGAAGCGCGGCGACAAAGTGCGACTGAACGCGACCATTCTCGACAAGCTCGGCATCCCGATCAGCGAGGGCAAAGTGGTCGTGACGCTGACCGCGCCGAGCGGCACGGGCGAGACCATCGAGCTGGTGCCGGAGAACGGCGAGTGGGCGATGCACGCCGGGCAGTTCGTTCCGCGCGAGGGCGGCAAATATGAGGTCGAGGTGAAGTGCGACAGCGCCGGGCGACGCTTGAAAACGCAGCTCGTGGTGACAGTGCCGTCGCTGGAAAAAACCGGGCTGCCCGCGAAGCTCGACGTGCTCCGGGAGATCGCCGCGCTCACCGCCGGCAAGAGCGGCGGCTCCGCCGATCTGGCGCAAATGGTCAGCGGGCTGACGCTGCTGCCGGAGCGCAAGCCGGAGGAGACGCGCTTCCGACTGTGGTGCGACCCGTGGTGGTGCGGCGCGCTGCTCGGGCTGCTGACAATTTATTGGGTCGGGCGGAAAATGGGAGGGCTGACGTGAGCGGGCGCCTGCTCCAAGCCGCTAATAAATGAACAGTTTCGCCCGTCCTGAACCTGCATAAACTCCGCCTCGCCATGAACCCGATCACGCTCCCCGATTCGTTGGTCACACAGCTTCGCGGTTATGAAGCCCGCCTGCGCAAAATGGAAACGCTCGCCGCGGTGGCGGGCGGGGTCGTCGGCCTGTTCGCCACGTTTGTCCTGCTGTTTGTCATCGACCGATTTGTCGATACCCCGCGCGGGGCGCGGCTCGTCCTCACGCTGACCGGCGGGGCGCTGGCCGCGTGGTTTGCGCAAGGCTGGGCGGCGCACTGGCTGTGGAATCGGCGCGGCCCGGCGGAACTCGCGAAGCTACTTCAGCGGCATTTCAAAACTCTGGGCGACCGGTTGCAGGGCGTCATCGAACTGGCCGACTCGCGCCAGTCGGAAATCAATGTCTCCCCCGCGCTGATGCGCGCGGCGATCCGGCAGGTCGCCGAGGAATCGGGCCGCTTCGACTTTGCCAACGCCGTCCCCGTGCGGCCCGCGCGGCGCTGGTCGCTTGCTGCCATCATTGTTGCGGCGCTCGCCGCCGCGCCGTTCGTCTTCGCGCCGCAGGCGGCGACAAACGCACTCGCCCGCTGGCTCCAGCCGTGGGCGAAGATCGACCGCTACACTTTCGCCAGCCTCGAGGACATGCCCGCCGAACTCGTCGTCGCACACGGCGAGGCTTTCGAGATCGCATGCGGGCTGAAAGAGGACTCCGTGTGGCGTCCGCGCAAGGCCACCGCGCGATTGAACGCCGCCGAGGCGCAGGTGGATCTCGATAAGAGCGGACACGTCGTTTTCCGCATCGCCGGACAAACGCAGAACGGCACGCTCGCCGTGCGCGTGGGCGACGCCACGCGCGACGTCGGCATTCGCCCGCTGCATCGCCCGGAGATGAAGGAACTCGCCGCGAAGGTCGAGATGCCCGGCTACCTTGGCTATCCCGCGACGACGGTTGCGATCCAGGGCAGCCGCGCGGAATTTCTCGAAGGCAGCAGCGTGCGATTCGCCGGCAAGACCAGCCGCGCGCTCCAATCGGCAACGATGAAAAACGGCGAGACCGATCCCGCTGCGGAGCTGCAGGGCGAAGCGTTTCTCACGCCCGCAAAGCCGGTCGGCGAGCTGGTTGGCGACGCGATTTTCCGCTGGGCCGACACCTTTGGCCTCACTCCGACGCAGCCCTACACCGTGCATGTGAGCACCACGAAAGACGGCGAGCCGCGCGTGGATTTGCAGGGCATCGAGCAGAGCGTGGCGATCCTGCCGAATGAAGTGCTGAAGCTGAACTTCGCCGCGAGCGACGACTACGGACTGAAGTCCGCATGGCTCGGCTGGACGGTCCGCTCGATGGGGGAAAAGAAGGACGAAATCGGCAAGGGCGAGACCGCGCGCACGGCTGGCGCGCAGACGAAAAAGGAGATCGCCGCGGCGACGGATTTTTCGCCCGCCTGGCAGAACATCCCCGAGGACAGCGTGGTCGAGCTGGCGGCTTACGCGCAGGATTACCTCCCGGATCGCAAGCCGGTCGAATCCTGGAAGCACACCATCTACGTGCTCAGCCCGGCGAAGCACGCCGAGCACATCCGCGAGCGCATGGACGAGGTGCTCAAGCAGCTCGACGAGCGCATCCGCGACGAGGAGCGGCAGCTTGAGGAAACCAAGGCGCTCGCCGAGACCAAGCCGGAGAAGCCGGGCGAAAATTCGGCCGAGAAATCCCCGGAAAAGAGCGCCGCGGAAGTGCAGCGGGCCGAAGCCAGCGAGCGCGCGAACAAGGAGGCGCTGGAAAAAATGACCAAGGACATGGAGGCCGTGATGAAGGACGCGCTGCGCAACAAGGATGTGCCCGAAAGCACGCTCGCCGAGTGGCAGAAGCTGAAGGAGGACATCGAGAAGAAAGCCAGCCCGCCGATGGACAAGGCCGCCGAGGCGCTGGCGCAGGGCGCGCAAAAGCCGGAGGAGCGCGGCGAAAAGCTCGCCGAGGCGCAGAAGCAGCAGGAGGAGGCGCTGGAGGCAATGCGCAACGCGGCGAAGAAGATGAACACGCAGAACGAAAACCTCTACGCCCGCAATTTCTACAACCGCCTGCGCGCGGCGGCGACCGCGGAGCACAAAATCTCCGACGGGCTCAAGGCGCTGGCCAAGGACACCGTGGGCCTGCGGCCCGACGAGATCGCCGAGGGCAAAAAGTCGGAGTTCAATCGGGTGGCAGGAAGCCAGGATCTGACGACGAAGGATGTCGGCAGCATCGCCAACGACATGGCGGCGTTCGTCAAACGCGTGCCGAACGAAAAATACGAGGCTGTCCAAAAGGAAATGCAGGACAAGAAAATCGTCCCGGAACTGAACGAACTTGCCGGTTTCGTCCGCGCGAACCTCGGGCTGAAATCCGTGGGCCGCGCCAAGCAGTGGGGTGCGCAGCTCGATGCATGGGCGAAGATGTTGCAAAAGGAAAAGCCGCCCGGAGAAGGCAGCGGCCAGCCCGGCGAGGAAGATCCCGACCTGATGGAGCTGGTCGTGGCGATGGTCCGCGCGGCCCAGGCCGAGGACAACATCCGCGAGCAGACCGAGCTGCTCGAAAGCCGCAAGGACACCAATGAAAAGCACGCGGACGACGCGAAGAAACTCGCCACGCAGCAAAGCGACCTGAGCGACACCGTGGGCATCCTGCGCGAGAAGACGAAGTTTGGCGAAGTGAAGCCGCTGCTCGAAAAGGTCGAGTTCATGATGGACGAAACCGCAGGCAGCCTGCGCCAGCCGAAGACCGATGCCGAAGTCACGGGCACGCAGGCGTCGATCATCGAGCTGCTCGTGCCGCCGGACTCCAAGAGCGATCCGTCGCAATCGCCATCGCAGTCAAAAATGCAGCAGATGATGCAGAAAATGATGGCGCAGATGACCAAGGGCAACCAACCCGGCAAGGGCAACAACAAGGCCCCGAGCCCCTTTGCCGGCTCCGCCACCGACGGGGTCGCCGGCCGCGACAAAGGCGGTTCACGGCAGGTGGAAAAGGGCAGCGGGGCCAACGATGCCGGTCAGTGGCCGGAAGAGTTCCGCGACCAGTTGCAGTCGTTCTTCCAGCAAGTTGAAGGGGGAGGCGGAAAATGACGAATTACGAACGAATCGCTGGTTCGCGTCGGAATTTGCGCCAGCCACCCACCGGTCATTCTGAGCGAAGCGGAGGTCCTTCGACTGCGCTGCGCAAAGCCTCCGCTCCGCTCAGGATGACGGCGGGGTGGCTCCGCGCGGCGCTGTTCGCACTCGCACTTTTCCTCACCACCCTCCCACTCCACGCGCAGGATCTGAACGTCTATCGCGGCACGCAGGTGCCGCCGGAGGTGGAGCGGATTTATGAGCGTGGGCTCCAGTTTCTCGTGAAGGCGCAGACGGCGGAGGGCACCTTCCCGGGCAACTACGGCCAGGAACCGGCGACAGCGGCGCTGGCGATGCTCGCGATGTTTGCGCACGGCGACGATCCGAACCACGGGCCGTACGCGAAGGCGATCAAGCGCAGCCTCGATCACTTGCTCAAGAGCGCCGACGAGAAGACCGGCTACATCGGCAACTCGATGTACAATCACGGCTTTTCCACCCTCGCGCTCGCCGAGGCGTATGGCGCGGTGCAGGACGACCGGATCGCTCCGGCGCTGCAAAAAGCCGTCAACCTCATCCTGACCTCGCAGGAAAAAAACCGCTTCAAGGCGTGGCGCTACACGCCCGACGCGCAGGACGCGGACTCGACGGTGAGCGGCGCGTGCTTCGTGGCGCTGATCGCCGCGCGCAACGCCGGCCTGCGCGTGCCGGACAAGGCCGTCGAGGGCGCGCTCAAGTTTTTCTCCGACTGCCAGACGCCGGGTGGCGGCTCGATCGGCTACGTGCCGGGCTCGGGCGGCAATGGCAACGCGACCACGGCCATCGGCACGGCAGCGTATGCGTATGCGCGCAAGAAAGATCAGCCGACTTTCACGAAAGCCTTCAAGGCGATGAAGGACGGCGACGAACGCCCCGGCGGGAGTTACCCGTTTTACTACGAGTACTACGCCGCGCAGGCGTTCTTTCAGAGCGACGTGAAACTGTGGGAAAAGTGGAATGAGAAGCGCGTGAAAGAACTCACAGGGTTGCAGAATGACGACGGGAGCTGGGACGGCGGCCTCGGCTCGGGCATCTCGACCGGACTGGGCCTGCTCTCGATCGCGTTGAATTACCGCTACCTCCCGATTTACGAACGATGAAAACGCCCGCCGTTCTTTCCGCCACCCTGCTGCTCACGCTCGCGCCGTGCGAGGCGCAGGTGAAAATCCAGGTGCAGGGCGGCGGCGTCATCATCAAGGGCGGCGCGGTCATCAATGGCCCGGCGGTCATCAATGGCGGGCGACTGATCATCAATGGCGACGGCAGCGAGAGCGGCGAAGGTGGCGAGAGCGAGGCTGCGGAGACCGGGCAGTTGCTGGAATTTGCCGACGGCAGCCGGCTGCACGGCACCTTGGAAAAGGTGGATCAGGAGAAAAAGGAGATCGTCTGGCGCGGCGTGGATGCATCCGCTCCGCTCACTTTCCCGCTCGCGCAGGTCAGCCGCTGGGATGCGGCGCTGAAGAACAAGCCCGAGGTGAAAGCGCACGCCACGATCAAGCTATCCGGCGGTGACTGGCTGGCGGCGGACGTGAGCGGGATCACCAAGGACAAAGTGCAGCTCACGTTCGGCGATGGCTCGGCGATGGCCGTGGACCGCTCGCGGATCGAGTGGATTTACTTTTCCAAAACCTCCGCCGCCGAGTGCTACGATGGACCGACGAGCCTGTCGGGCTGGGTCTCCGACGGGAGCTGGACGTATCGCGATGGCGCACTGCGGGCCACGCGGCCCACGGCGATCGGGCGGATGTTCGAGGCGCTGCCTGACCAGGTGGAATACCGGTTCGAGTTCGACCAGGGCAGCGGCGCGCGGGCCTTTGCGGTGCTGCTGCACGGCACCGAGCCGGCGGCCCGCAGCTTCGGCCCCGGCATGGTGCGGCTGATGATCAATGACCGGCAGATCAATCTCTGGGTGCAGCGCCAGGACCAGATGAAACAGGAGCAGGTGGACCTCGCGAAAATCCTGCCCGCGCTGGCGGGTGAAGACGGTGCGGCCCCGGCCAAGGGCAAGCCGCTGCGCTGGCGGATTTTCGAGGATCGCCCGGCGGGACGGATGGTCATTTTCATCAATGGGCGCAAGGTCGGCGATTTCCGCGAGATGGGTAAAACCAAGCCCGGCGAGAACCGCGGCAGCTTCAGTTTCCAGCCGATGGCCTGGAGCAACGAGGCCGAGCAGACCGTCGCCAAAGTCCGCGTGCTGCCGTGGGACGGCTTCGTGCCGGTGGACGATGCGCTCGAAGATGTGCGGCCCAAGACCGATCAGGTGGTGCATGCCGACGGCGACCGCGATGCAGGCCGGATCGAGAGTATGACCGCCGAAAAGTTGCTCATCGGGTCAGCTACGGTCGCGCGCGAAAACGTGGCGCTGATCCGGTTTGCGCGCCCGGCCACGGTGCCGGACGAAGATCCTCCAGTGGGCCGCGTGCAGCTCGCGCAGCGGGGCGAGTTCGAGGTCGCGGCGCTCGGCTTTCAGGAGGGCAAACTGCGGGTGCGCACGAACTTCGGCGGCGAGATCATGCTCGCTGCGGCGGCGGTGCGCGGGCTGGAGTTCGCGCACCTCACGCCGCTCGCAGCGAAGCCCGTGGACCTGCTCCTTTTCAAAAACGGCGACCAGCTCCGCGGCCTGCTCGGAGCCAACGCCGGCGGCCCGAAACTGCGCTGGCAAACGGGCCCCGCGGCGGCGCCCGTGGAGCTGGATCTGGCGCGGCTCACCGGCGTGCTCCTGGTGCCGCGCGCCGATCGCCCGGCGGGCAAAACCGGGGTGCTGGCGCGCTGCCGCAATGGCGATCTGCTCGCCGGTGATTTCGTGGCGCTGGACAAGGAACGCCTCACCCTCGACAGCGGCGCGGCCGGGCGTCTCACCGTCCCGCGCGACCGCCTGCAGGCGCTCTACTTTTCCAAGGAAGGCAAGCTGCCCATCCTCGACGGCGCGATGGAGCACGACGTCTGGGAAAACGGGCTGAACCCCAACGCTGGCAATCGCAACGTGCCCGCCAAGCCTGCGGCCGCGCCGGCTCCGAGCCGCTGGTCATACTTTGACGGCAGCTTCAGTCTGAAGCGCACCGGCCCGCGCGGACGGGTCAACAATGACGGCAATTTCAATCTCGGTCGGGTCGTCGAGGGCATGCCGCAGCGCGTGGAATTCAGCTTCGATGTGTCGGGCAAACGCGGGCAGATTTTCTTCACCGCCCAGCTTTTCACCGAGCCGAACAACTACGGCTACATGCTGCAGCTCCACCCCGGCGGGATGTTCATTTACGACACCGGGGCACAGCAGCGCCGGCAGGGCGGCCAGCCGCAGCAGGTGCAGGTACAGTTTGGGGAAAAGGTGAAGGCCGACGTGCTGAAGCATCGCATCCGCGTTTTCGCCGACCGCCCGACGGGCCGGATGACCGTGCTCGTGGACGGCGTGGAGGTGGCAAACTTCGGGCCGAAGACCGGGGCCGCGCCGCGCAATCTCGGCAACGGAATTTCGCTCATGCCGCAGCAGAACATGTTCTGCGGTTTCGCCAATCTGTGGATCGCGCCGTGGAATGGCCAGGTGCCCGGAACCAGCGCGGCGGGCGCTCCTGCGGCCGACAGTGTGCTGCTCGCCAACGGCGACGAGACGCAGGGCACCATCGGCACCGGCACGCCGGAAATGGTGCAGGTGGAATCCGAGGTGGGCCCGCTGGACATGCCGGTGAGCCGCCTGACGATGCTCGAATTCGGCGGACGCGCCGCGGAAAATCAGGAAGGCGTGCGACTGCGGCTCACGGATCGCAGCGTGCTCACGGTCACGGCGTATCGCATCGAAAAGGAAACGCTCATCGCCCAGACCGCCACCGCGGGAGAAATCAAACTGCCGCTCAGCGCCGTGCAGGAAATCGTCTTCAGCCGTCCCGCGACACCCGTGCCCGCCAAGGGCGAGGAAAAATCTCCCGGCCAGAAAGGCGCGGCGCTCGGCGGCAAAGCCATCTTCATTGAGGGTGGCCTCAATAACGGGCTCAACGACATTCAGGTAATTCCGCAAATCATCCGGGACTGAGCCGCTCCGCCGCGAGAAGGATGCCGGCGGCTTTATCGAGCGTCTCCTGCCATTCCTGCTCCGGGACGGAGTCCGCGACGATGCCCGCACCGACGTGAAAGTGCGCGCGTGTGCCTTCCACCACGACGGTGCGGATGGCGATGTTGAACTGGCTCTCGCCGTTGAACCCGAACCAGCCAAGCGCGCCCGTGTAGAGGCCGCGCGGCGCGGGCTCCAGCTCCGCGATGATTTCACGGGCGCGCTTTTTCGGTGCGCCGGTGATGGAGCCGCCGGGGAAGCACGCACGCAGCGCGGCGACGTGATCCACTCCGGCCCGCAGCCGTCCCTCGACGGTGGAGACGAGGTGAAAGACCTGCTCGAAACTTTCCAGCTTCAATAGCTCGCGCACCGCCACGCTGCCGTATTCGCACACCATGCCGAGGTCGTTGCGTTCGAGGTCCGTGATCATGACCAGCTCGGCCGCCTCCTTCGGCGAGGTGCAAAGATCGTAGGCGGAGAGCGTGTCCGCATCGGGCTCCGCGCGGCGCGGGCGCGTGCCTTTGATCGGGCGGGTGCGGATGGCACGGCCCGACATTTTCAAAAAATGCTCCGGCGACGAGGAGAGCACCGCGCGCCCGTCGAGCGAGAGATACGCGGCATGCGGGGCGGGCGAGTAGTGGCGCAGCGATTCGTAGAAAGCGAAGGCGTCACCACGCCACGGTGCGGTGAGTCGGTGCGAGAGATTCACCTGATAGATGTCGCCCGCGGCGATGTAGTCCTGCGCGCGGCCGACCATGGCACAAAAGCGTTCGCGCGTGACCTCGGGCGTGAACGCCAGCGGACCGATGGACGCGGCGCACGGCGCGGGTGCGCGCGCGATTTTCTCCCAGAGCCCGCCCACCTCGTGCCAGGAGTGGTCCGCGTGGCGAAAGATCAGTGCGTCCTCGTAAAAGCCGAAACAAAACGCGCCGTCGTACTCCACAAAGCCCGCGGCGAAACCCGCCGGCAGCCCGTCGTCCGGCGCGCCGTCCACCTGCCGCGCGGCGAGCGCCGCACGCATGCACGCCCAGTCCGCCTCGCTCCGTCCGCGGACGATTTCCGCCGGCGCGGCGGCCACCAGCGAGAGCTGGCCGGTTTCACCGCCCTCCCGCGCCGTGTCGAAAAAGACCAACCCCGGCAGATGCCGGGCACGCGCCGCCACCTCGGCCGGGGAAAGGTCGAGCGCGAGCGGACGCGGAACGCGGGCGAGCACGGGCATGCCTCCGCCTTGCGCGAGGAGCGCGCCCTTTTCAAACGAATTCTTTCCGGTATCGTCGCGCCCTTGTCATGAAACGCCTCACTGCCCTGCTCGCCGCCACGCTGCTCACCACGCCCGCCCTTTTCGCCGAGGAAAACAAGGTGCCGGCCCTGCGCGCCACACCCGCCGAGACGCGCGACAATGTCCCGCCGGAAGGCGACCGCCTCGAACTGATGCCCACCAAGCCCGCCCAGCTCCTGCCCCCGCCCGCCGGGCTCCCGCTCATCCCCGAAATCCCGCAGTCCGGTCAGCTCCCGCCCATCCCCCGCCACAATTCCTTCGAGAGCCCGATTAAACGCCGCGACTCCGCCACCGCCGACGCCGAGGATGCCGTGAAACAGCGCATCCGCATTCGCGAAGCCAAGACCAAAGCCCAGCGCGACCCCGCCGTGCAGGCCGAGTGGGATCGCGCGAGCACGCTAAAAACCGACTATGAGAAACGCGATGCGCTCAAAAGCTATTACCGGCTGCTCTATGGCCGCATGATCAAGATCGATCCTTCGCTCAAGGTGCCGGCAGACGCGCTTCTCCAGCAATCGCTCGCGCGGCTCGAACAGACCAAAATCGCGCCGACCCAGCCGCCCACCGCCGTCGCGAGCGGACCGCGCGCCGCCCGCTGAGCGGGAAAAATACCGTTTGTCCGCGCCGGGAAGTCGGCTACGCTCCGGCCCTCCTCAAAACGGCGCTATCGTCTAGGGGCCTAGGACACTGCCCTCTCAAGGCGGGGACACGGGTTCGAATCCCGTTAGCGCTACTTTTTCACGCGGGGCAGTTTGGCGTTCAGCGCGTATGGTCGTGGGGCGTGCGTTGATGGAGTGTGGGCTAACCGGCGATTCCGACCACCGGGCGGGAAGTGGCGGGCAGCGCGGCGGTTTGGCTTCCCTGCCAGTGGCTCGACTGATACCCACACACCGGAGCGTGCGCGGCCACCGTCGGACTCGAGATTCTGAATGGCGGCACCGCAGCAACTTCAATCCATCTCACAAAAGCCGGAGTTCCCACCGATTCGCCCTTCAGAATATTCCGCATCAATGCCCGATCCCTCCTCCCAGCAATTCCTCCGCGACCTCGACAAAAGCCGAGTGGAACGAGACAGACTGCCAAAGGCAGCCCGCAGGGTGAACGCGGATGCGTTCATCAATACTTCCTCGGCCAGTATTTCACGCCGAAGTCCAGGTTACTCAAGAAGAGCAATGCGGTGTCGAATGAACATCGCCCTGACGCTCCTGAGCGTTTTCGGGTTCGACGGTGGCGTAACGCCACTCTCGATTCGTAGGGTTGACACAAGTTGTCGGGATCATTCTCCTTCGCAACCCTAGGTTTCACAAATGCTCGGCTCGCTTACGATACTTCAAGTCTCAGACGTGCAGTTTGGGAAAAACCATCGTTTCGGAAATCTGGGTGCACTCGACGAGAACGATGTTCCGTTCGACTCGTTATTCAAAAGGCTAAGTGCCGATCTCAACATTCTCGAGGACCTTAAAGTTCGGCCGGACCTTGTCATCGTGTCCGGTGATCTTGCAGAATTGGGGGCAAAGGAGGAGTTCGATGATGCCCTGCGATTCATTGAACAACTCTCGGAACACGTCCGCCTGCCTTCATCACGGTTTGTAATCGTGCCAGGAAACCACGACATCAACCGGAAGCTGTGTAACGGCTACTTTCTCAACTGCGAGGGTGAAGGCACCGTTCCGATGCCTCCGTATTGGCCCAAATGGAAACATTTCAAAACGGTCTTCGATCGGTTCTATCGTGACGTTCCGAGCGTTAAATTCACCGAGCCGAATCCATGGACGTTGATCGAATTCCCCGAGTTGAACACGGTGGTTGCAGCAATGAATTCGACGATGGCTGAGTCGCACCTCAACGACAGCCACTATGGACATTTAGGAGAGGCACAACTCGAATGGTTTGCAGCAAAACTCGCTCCATACAGGGAGCGCGGTTGGTTTAGGATCGGCGTCGTTCATCACAACCTTGAGCGGGGTATTGTCCGCGACGACGAGAACCTTAGAGATCGAGACGATTTAGAGAGGATTCTCGCTCCATACCTCAACGTCGTATTTCACGGGCACACCCATGTCGGGCGTATTGCTTGGCTGTCACAAGTAACGCCGATTCTCTCTACTGGAAGCGCTGCTCTGAAGCAGCAACAGCGGCCGGAGGAAGTGGGCAATCAATACCAGTTGGTGAGATTTACGGCAAATGGCTTCGAGCGGTGGCTTCGCCGCTACGATCCCGATGGAAAAAAGTGGATCGGAGATACTCGATACTCTCAGGGCGGAATCGACTGGCATCTTACAGAGAAACTGTCTTTCGAAGATAGTGCCGAAACTTTCGGTCCGACGACTGAAATAGATGCGAAGGAAGCCCGCGAACCCGTAGAAGCGGATGATCCCGAAGAGCGACCGATCGTCGTTGTGACCACGCCAATTAGCGAGGAGGTAGCCCGTCAAAAGCTAAAGTCTCTACCCCGCTTTCGCTTAAGAGTCGAAAATCAGCACCGGGTGATTCGTAATGAAGAGAAGGAGTTTTTCATCGAAGTCTTACGAGTGCGGCAATCCGTTTGGCTCGTTGCTGATTGGGGGCTTGGAAAAGAAGGCTTTCTTGCCGCCGCTTTCGAAAAAATGGGTGGTCCGGGAGCCCTAAATGATGTTTACCGCCTGCAGTGCGGCTCAGCGAAAACCTGCGACGAGCTGCTGACCGAAGCCGAATCGCAGTTGGGGCTTTCGTTTCAGGAATTCTTTGCGGCTGTTGCGACTTCACCGTTTGCCGTCCTCGTTCTCGACGACATACCACCTATATTTGTAACAGGTGCGGAAAGAGAAGCATTCGAGCGGCAGGTTCGCCCCATCTTCGATTTCTGCCCGAGCTTGAAGTTGGTTTTTGTTGCTCGGCAGGCTCCGATTGCCACAGATCCGAATGAGATCGTTTTGCTGCGGCCATTGGAGATTCAAGAAATGCGGCGGTATCTCAGGCAGCATGTATCGGCGCAGGCAGGCCTTGACGGGGACCATGAGATTGAACGGATATCCAGTTGGTCGGGAGGCTTGCCCATGCATCTGGATCGTTTGCTGGAGCGGCGACGTTACCTTACTCTTTCCGCCATCCTCGATGAAGAAGCAGAGTTGAATAGTGAAACCGCTTCAGAGCCAATTCCGGAAGCACTAAAGGAAGAAGTATCGGCTCTCTCAAATGCAACGGACAAAAGGTCGATACATAGTTTTCGCCTCTTAAAAGTGCTCACAGTCTTACGCGATGGGGAAACCTACGGCTCGATACGTCGTTTCTACGAGCGCGAGCCATTCATTCAAGAAGATGTTCATCGTCTCGTGCGGGCCGCACTCCTCGAAGATGTGCCAATTGCCCAGACTGCAACAGACCTAGGACTGGTATCTTTATATCGTCCTCAGTCCCAACCTGACGCCCCTCAACTACTACGCATTCCGAGGCAGGTTCGGGACTATGTCAACTCGCTCATTTCCGACGAGGAACGAGATGAAATCATTAAAAATTCGACGGGCCTGTTTTTTGGGCAGAATTGGTGGAAGGGAAAAATTCGCCTCAGGACAACCCTTTCGAACGCCTACGGGCAAAGTTCGATCGCCGGGCCAGGAAATGAACATGTGGTTGCGAGATACCTGCTAGCGAAGGCGTTGGCAAAGCACAATAAGCGCCAAGTGGAGCGCTACGCGATGCTGGCAATCAACTATTGCAACAAGCTAATTGGCGCTGATCGGTTCCGTGATGCAGTGACAGCGAGCGGAGCGGTTTTGGATCTCTTGCGTGATACTTCATTTGATAAGCATTTCGTGGAGGCCTCGGGAATTTACGGTCGGGCGCTACGAATGACCGGACGCGAAGAGCACGCAATCGAGGTCCTTGAACACGCGATCGAACTTGGTGGGACTTTTCTTACCGATGACATCAAAGCCTACTTTTTTTTGAATATTAGTCTTGCGAGTGAGTACAAAGACAAGAAGAAGGCGCTTGAGTCCGCAGAAAAGGTATTAGAGTTGGCACACAAAGAATCTTCGGATGCTTACCAGGCGCAAGGGGTAATTTTCCGGCGAACCCTTTCCGGCAATGAGCAGCGGGCGAAGTTGATTGAGCTTGAGAGGACCGCGAGAAACAAGGATCGAGTGGGAGCGGCTAATAACATAGCGCTTGAACTAGCACGAAGTGGGGGCAATCTCCGAGATTCGCTCAAGTTGATTGACAAGGTGATCCGATCGTCGCGTGACAATTATAACCGGACGAGAGCAATTATCGAGAAGGTAACGCTACTTCATGACAACCGGCTCGATTCCGAATTGAGCGACGAAGACCGGAGATTGTTAGACGCGGCTTACAGCTACAGCTACGCTCAGCGGATTGGAAATCTCCATGAAAGATGTCACACTGTCCTGTGGCGTATGTTTACTGTGCAAGGATTGATAACCTCCCTTTTGAGGCTTTATCGGTTTTCTTCCTTTATCTGGCGTTTGCGCGATAAGATTGAGCCGGACAAGCGCTATCTGCGAGAATTGGACACTGTTGACTTGGCGGCGTTGCCTGAGAACGAACTTCCAGAGCTTAAACGCGAAGTTCACTACCTCCTTCGCAGGAGGATCGAATACCCACCTGGAAGTTGAGTCTCTTGCGCTTGTTACGCTGATCGTTTCGGCGAAGGAGGCGAGCGGCCGAGTGCGGGAAGAGCGGGCGACGTATGGCCGGGAGGTCGTGCCCAGTTGGCGCAAGGCGGGCGTCTTCTGGCACACGCAGGGCTCCGGCCAGAGCATCTTGATGTGCTGCTACGCGGGGAAGCTCCTGCAGCAGCCGGAGATGAATAACCCGACCCTGGTGGTGGTGACGGATCGCAACGATCTCGACGGGCAGCTTTACCAGCAATTCTGCGCGGCGAAGGATCTCCTGAAGCAGACGCCCGAGCAGGCGGAGTCGCGGGAACAACTCCGCGAGATGCTGGCGGCGCGGCAATGGGGAGGCATCATTTTCACGACGATCCAGAAGTTCATGCTGGAGAAGGGCGAGAAGGCGCACCCGGTGCTGTGCTCCCGCTCCAACGTGGTGGTGATCGCCGACGAGGCGTACCGCAGCCAATACGGGACGAAAGGCCAGCTGAATACAAAGACGGGCGAGTATGTCTTTGGCAATGCGAAGCACCTGCGGGATGCGGTGATGAATGCCGTGAGTGATTTTCTGGATGTCTACGACGGCGAACTGGCGTTGCCTCTGCGCATCGAAGTTACGTCACCCGTCAACGAGGCTGCTTGAGTAAATCGAGACCGCGGGTTGGTTTTGCCGGGCGGCACGGCTGTGGGGTTTTCTGGCAAGCTGCTGATCAGGTCGAGATGGCTGCCGCAAATCGTTTGTCAGCCGCACGCGATGGCGTAATCTCCGGCCCTTTTTTCCGCCATGAATCCACCAATCCCAGGCCAACGATGGGTCAGCGACAGCGAGCCGGAGCTCGGGCTCGGCATTGTCATCAAGGTGGAGTTTGGGCGCGTGGAGATGCACTTTCCGGCGGCGAGCGAGCAGCGGCAGTACGCGCTGAAATCCGCGCCGCTGCGGCGGGTCGCGTTTGCCGAGGGCGACAAGATCAAGCTGCACAGCGGCGAGGAAATGGTGGTCGCGGCGGTGGAGGATCGCGCGGGGTTGCTGACGTATCGCTGCACCGGCCGGACCGTGGCGGAGGCGGAGCTTTCGGACACGATCAGCTTTTCCCAGCCGGAGGAGCGCCTGCTCATCGGACAGGTGGACGAATTGCACACGTTCGATTTGCGCGCGGAGGCGCTGCGGCGGCGGAGCGAAAACCGGAAGACGCCGGTGCGCGGGTTTGTCGGCGGGCGGGTGGATTTGATTCCGCACCAGATGTTCATCGCGGGCGAGGTCACGTCGCGCCTCGCGCCGCGCGTCCTGCTGGCCGATGAAGTGGGGCTGGGCAAGACCATCGAGGCGGGGCTGATCCTGCACCGGCTGCATCTCACCGGGCGGGCGGAGCGCGTGCTCGTGCTCGTGCCGGAGCCGCTCGTTCATCAGTGGTTCGTGGAGCTGCTGCGGCGGTTCAATCTGCTCTTCAGCATCTTTGACGAAGAGCGTTGCGCGTCGCTGGATTCCGGCGACGGCGGGACGAATCCTTTTCTCGACAGCCAGCTCGTGCTTTGCAGCGTGGAACTGCTCGCGGGCAGCGAGACGCGCGCGGCGCAGGTGCTCGCGGCGGGTTGGGAGTTGCTCGTCGTGGACGAGGCGCATCACCTCGAATGGACGCCCGAGGAGGCCAGCCCCCAGTATCGGTTGGTGGCGGCGCTGGCCGCGCAAACGCCGGGCCTGCTCCTGCTCACGGCCACGCCACAGCAACTCGGCGTGGAGGCGCACTTCGCCCGCCTGCGCCTGCTCGATCCGGATCGCTATGCCGGGCTCGCCGAATTTTTGGAAGAGGCCGAGCACTACGAGGAAGTGGCGAGAGCCGTGGACCGCCTGCTCGCGAGCGTCGCCTTGAACGCGAAAGACCGCGCGCTTTTCGCCGCGAAATCCCCGCGCCTCGCCGCCCGCTGCGACGCTGTGGCCACCGGCGATGCCGCCGCCCGCGCGCACCTCGTCGCCGAATTGCTCGACGCCTTCGGCACCGGACGCGTGATGTTTCGCAACACTCGCGCCGCGCTCTCCGGCTTCCCCGAACGCCAGGCGCTGCTCGTCCCGCTCGACGGCGCGGACGAGGACGACGCCAAAGTGCGCTGGCTCGCCGAGCTGCTCAAGACGCTGCGCGACGCGAAAATCCTCGTCATCTGCCGCACCCGTGCGCTCGCCGAGCAAGTCGCCGAACGGCTCCAGCGCTTGATCGCCGTGAAGTGCGCCGTCTTTCACGAGGGCCTCACCCTCCTCCAACGCGACCGTAACGCCGCCTACTTCGCCGAGGAGGAAGGCGCGCGCCTGCTCGTCTGCTCCGAGATCGGCAGCGAGGGCCGCAACTTCCAGTTCGCGCACCACCTCGTCCTCTACGACCTCCCCGCCAACCCCGAACTCCTCGAGCAGCGCATCGGCCGCCTCGACCGCATCGGCCAGACCGCGACCATCCGCATCCACGTGCCCTATGTGCCCGGCACCGCGTCGGAAGTCGTCGCGCGCTGGTATCACGAGGGGCTCGGTGCGTTTGAGAAAAACCTGCACGGCGCGGCGGAGATCGTCCGCGAACTCGGCGCGCCGCTCGACGCCTTGCGCGCGCGTTTCGACGCGAAGAAACTCACCGCCTTTCTCGAAAAATCCCGCCAGGTCCGCGCCGGCGTCACCCGCAAACTCGAGCGCGGCCACGACCGCCTGCTCGAACTCAGCTCCTGCCGGCCCGCCGCCGCCGCGGTCATCACCGACCACATCCGCGCGCTCGATGCCGACGCGGAGTTCGAGGAGTTCGTCATCCGCCTGCTCGACCACTGCGGGATGCACATCGAGGACCTCGCGCCGCGCACCTACCTTTTCCGCCCCGACCACCTGCTCAGCGAAGCGCTCAGCGGCATCCCTGCCGAGGGCCTCAGCGTCACCTTCGACCGCGCCCGCGCGCTCAGCCGCGAAGATCTCGGCTTCATGACGTGGGACCATCCGCTCGTCCGCAGCGCGCTCGATCTGCTGCTCGGCGCCGAGACCGGCAACGCCGCCTTCGGCATCTGGCGCCACCCCGACGGCGAGTCGCTGCTGCTTGAAACCAACTTCGTCGTCGAGTGTGTGGCCCCGGCGTCGCTGCACGTCGATCGCTTCCTGCCGACCACGCCCGTCCGCGTCGTCATCGACCACGCGCAGAAGGACGTGACCGCCGACGCCGAACTCGCCGCCGCCGTGCTGGAGAAAGGCGACGTTTTCCGCCTACTCGACCGCGGCGCGGTGAAAAAGAAACTCTTCCCCGCGATGCTCGCCGCCGCGCAAAAGCTCGCCGCCGAGCAGCTCACCGCCATCGCCGCAGCCGCGCAGGAGAAAATGGACGCCCAACTCCGGCACGAAATCGCGCGCCTCGAAGACCTCGCCGAGATCAACGACCACGTCCGCCCCGCCGAGATCGCCGCCCTCCGCGCGCACCAAACCGAGCTGACCACCGCCCTCACCGCCGCCCGCCTCCGCCTCGACGCCGTCCGCCTCATCTGGCGCATGCCGTAAAATCCGCGGCTACTTTTCCGCCGGGCGGACCCAGCCGTGCAGATGCGTGAAGGAATAGACGATCAGGTAGCACACCAGCGAGAAGCCGAAGAACGTGGCGGAGAAGGCCAGCGACTGCGGATTGTTCCAGGGATTCGCCACGCGTGCGGCGTGGCGGATGGTATCGAGCGGATCGAGGAGCGCGTCCCAGGAGTTCCAGCGCAGGAAACGCCCGAGGTAAATGCCAAACCCGCCCAACGCGAGCATGCCCAGCGCGAAGGCCCAGCCACACCATCGCCCGAGCCAGGCGCGCACCACTTCCTGCATCAGGTAAAGCGAGAGGTAACCTACGAAAAGCCCGGTCTGCACGAAAGCCACGATGAGGATGATGTCGTACCAATACGGCACCGGCGGCCGCGGGTGGAGATGCACGAGGTCGGTCACGATGTACGGCGCATTGGGAAAGAATAAGAACCAGACCAAGCCGGCCCCGAAGCGTGGCAGCCAGCGACGATTGCGATTCGCGGCGAGCCCATAAAAAACCAAGGCCGCCCCGAGCGGCACCCACGCGAGAAAAAGATTCCAGACGAAAAGGCCCAGTCCCGCTCGATCTCCGCAGTAGCGGCGCACCACGAGGAGTCCGCAACTCAGCGCCGAAGCCAGCAGCAGCGCCAGCACCGCCGTCCGCATCGTCCGCAGGGAAATCAGCCGCTCTTTCAAGGCACCCCGCTTTTCGGCGCAGCCGTGGCCACCACGCCGGGAGGATGCCGGAAGCCGTAGCTGAGCAGCATCACGCTGTCGTACCAAATTCCCGGCTTGTCGGTATGCATGACCACCGAGATGACCTCACGCCCCTCGCGCAGCGCCGCACTCACGAGCACCTGCTGCGCTGGATTTGTGTAACCGGTTTTCACGCCGGTGCAGCCGGGGAAACTTTGAAGCATGCGGTTGTGATTCGCGAGCGGGCGCACTGTCCCGTCGGCGCGCACCCAGTCATAGCTGCGCGTGCTGACGATTTGGCGGAAAAGCGGCTGCTGCATCGCCGCGCGGGAGATCAGCGCGAGATCGCGCGGCGAGCAAAAGTGGACGAGATCGTGCAGTCCGTTGGCGTTGGCAAAGTTGGCCGTCTTCGCACCGAGTTCGGCGGCGCGTCGGGTCATTTTTTCGGCAAATGCCGCGGCGGTTCCCGCATTATCCCGCCCGAGCGCGTGGGCCACGTCGTTCGCGCTTTTCAGCATGAGTCCGTAAAGCATTTGCCGCCGCGTGTAGCGCTGACCCGGTTTCAGTTCGAGACTGCTCTCGCCGACTTTGCTGTCCTCCAGCGTGCATTCCACCTCGCGGTCGAGATCACCCGCTTCGATGACGAGCAGGGCGGTGAGAATCTTCGTGGTGCTGGCCGGGAACTGCGGCTCGTCGGCGTTCTTCTCGTAAAGCGGCGCACCGGTGAGGGCGTCAATTACGATAGCCCCGCGCGCCGCCAGCGGCAGTCCCGCCGTTGCGCTGTCCGCGAGAATTTTCTCGAGGTCATCGAGATTCGGGCGCGGAGTCGCCGTCGGCAGTGCCGGTGCCGCGGGCAAGACGCCCACCGCCGGCGGTGCCAATGACGGGGTGGGCCGCGCGGGCTTCGCCGGTGGTTTTCTCGCGGAACTGCCGGATTCGATGCGGGTGACCGGCGCTTTTTTCGTCGCGCCATGGAGCGGCGCAGAGACCGCCGCGAGCGCGGCCACGAGGAAGAGCAGGCAGCTAGGCGTGGATTTGGTCATCAATCATGGACCAGGAGCAATCGTGGCGGAGCGGGACGATGCGTCTGGTGGGGGCGAAACTATTCGACGCCACGCCCGCGGGCAAGCCACGGAGAACCTCATGGTCGGGGTTCCAGGGTGACCTTGAGCGGCGCGAGTTTCGGCGACGTCGCGACCACTTTGCCGTCCACGCTGACGCTAAAATCGCCGGGTTTCCAGATGACGTTAAGGTCGTGGCCTTTGACGCGGATGTTGCGCGCGGCGAAGCGCTCGAGACCGAGGTCGAGCGGGTGGATGCGGACTTCGTCGGAGATGGGGTCGGCCTCGATGCCGACAACGTGACGCATGACGAGGTCGATGTAATAGGAATGACCGTAATCAAGCGTCGGCGAATTGGGCGCGCCGGTAATCGGGTCGAAGTGTTCGGAAACGCACGGGCGCTTCAGGTCGCCGTCCATGAAGTGGACCTTGGTGTATTTCATCAACAACTCCGCCGCGCCGGGGACGAGCGACGGGTCGAGTTCCTTGGCCGCGCGGGCGGCGGCATCGGCGACGTGGGAGGTGGTCATGGGCCAGTTATTCCAGTTCCAATAGGTCCAGCCGAGGTTTCGCAATTCGGCCAACTTCGGGTAGTCCATCGAAATGGTCGGCACCGGAAAGGGTGTCCAGAACTCGGAGGGATTGAACAGGTGTTTGAAAATCGGAAGCTGCACCTGACCGCCGATTCCCGCCCAGAATGGATAGAAGCCAGTCGGCGCTTTCACCAGCGCCCATTCCTTGGTCACGCCATCGCGGTCGTAGAAAAATGTGGTCGCCGGATCCCACAGTTTGGCGAGCACCAGACCGCGGGACTTTTCCGCGGCGGCCCGCCAGCGGGTGCCGGCGTCCTTTTCGCCGAGGGCTTCAGCAATGGCACCCAACGCCTTGAGATCCACGTAGGCATAGCAATTTTCGTCAACGGTTTCCTGACGGTAGTGCCGGTCCGAAACAACCAGCTCACCCATCTCGGCAGCAGTGCTGGGGATTTTGAGCCCAGGCCGCATGATGACGCTGCGCTCAATCATCGCGGCGACGCCGACGGCTTCGGCATCGTTCTTCGGCAGCCACTCGCGTTTGTAACTCAGCAGCTTGTCGAAGGGGTGAAAGTAAAGAAAGCGCGCACCAAATTCCTGCCCGGTGATGTTACTCCAAGGGTAAGTCTCGTAGAGTCCATCATGATCGGCATCCAGCTCGTTCTCATAAAGCGCGGTGGCCTCTTGCAACGCCGGCCAGAGCTTGCGAAGCCTGGCTTTATCCGGGTGCAAGGCATGGACGTCGGCCAGGGCTTTTACAAGAAAGTTGTGATACGGGTAACTGGTTTTTGGACCCTTCGAGCCGGGCGCGTTGTTGGCATTGTCACCATCGAGCACGTCGGGATAGATGTGATTGGCGAGCCTGCCGTCGTGCAGATTGTCGTAGAAGGACTCGATGTTGCCGTATGCCCACTCGGACGAACGCATCCAGCGGAGATCAATGGTACTGGGTCCGCCGGAGTAACTGATCAGCGAGTTAAATCCGACGGTGCCTTCCCTGGCCAGCGGCTTGGCCCAATGGCCAAAGCCGCCTACGTTGAGCTTTGTTAAGAGCGACCACCAGCGGAAGTAGTAGAGCTTTTCCAAGTACGCGTCGCTGCAGGAGAAAGCCGGTATCTTCTCGGTTAGCATGCGATTCCAATAGCGAGTGCTTTCTTCCCGTGCGTCAGCGCGGCCGACGCTGGCCTCGACCGTCCTCACCACATCCGGCCCCACCGCCAGCGCCACCACACAGCGCTGCGTCTTCCCAGACTGGACGGTAACATCCACCCGCAGCTCACCCTCGAAAACCGTTACCGGGTGTGTAGCTCCCACGGCACCGAATAACTGCGAGAGCACTGCTCGCGGATAGCCGCTCGCCACTTTGAAAGTCACTTTGCCGTCGCGCGGCGTTACTTCTTCCGCTCCTTGCAGATCGAAGGTCAGCCGCACCGTCTGTTCCTTGTCCCCACTATTTTTGAAAACATGCTCGGCCAGAAGCGTGTCACGCGGTCCGACCCAGCAGTACTTTTCCGCCTCGATCCCCACAAGCGGCTGCTTCTCGGGTCCGAAGAGGACTCCCGGCTGGAGTTGCACGGCATCCGGTCGCCATTCCACGACTTTGCCGGCGAACAGGCTGGATTTCACCGAGAGATCGCCCGCCATGTAGATCAGCCTTACCTTTGGCCCGACCACCGCCGCCAGGTTCCCCGGACGCCCGGAAAAATTCCGGTCCGCACGGTCGCCCAGCATCTGGCAAATATCGTGCGGCCTTTCCTGCGCCCGCAGCAGCAGCGGACTGGCCGCGAGTGCCAGCGAGAGACCGCCGATAAGCAGCCGCGATACGAGATGCCGCGGTGGGTTCCAGCTACGATGAATAGTCATGCCCTCGCTTTTCAGTTTTGCCTTCCGAGGGGAAGCGAAAAGGTGGACCAAAACCGCTCGCGCCCACGCTCCGGCCAGCGTCACCGTTCCTTTTGAATGTCCTTAATGATCTTGTCGAAAATGTCCGCCATTTCGTTGCGGATTTGTTGTTCCGACCCAAGCTGACGCTGGAAATAATCGTAGGTCATCCGCGGCTGGGCGGCGCTAATGTCCGCCCGGCAGGCGGATTTGATGAACCCGAGGAAATTCAAGTTCACTTGGGCCATGTCCTTCGGACTCAGGGTTCGTTCTTTTTTCACCGCCTGCCATTGGTCAATGCGGGACTTGATCGCGGGATTAGTGTGGGCACCGAGCGTGACGCGGTTGTTTCGGCCTAGATCGATGAGGAATTTCTCCAGATCGACCGTGAGCTGCTCGACTTTTTCCATTTCCCCAGCCTGCGCATAAAACTGCGGCCAGTTCACCGGCTGCCAGGTTTTCACGCTATCGAGCCGGAAGCCGAAGCGGCGGACGACGGGATTTTGTAAAACCTCCTTTGTCGCCGGGTCGTATTTTTTCACGGTCAGGTAGGTCGCCACGCCGATGACCTTGCCGCTTTTCAGATGGATGATCGGGCTGCCGCTGTTGCCCGGTTGAAAGGGTGCGTCCACTTCGACGCGGTCGGGACCAATGCCGACGATTTTGCCCAGAATCGTATTGATCACTCCGCCGCCCTCGGCATTGCCGAGAACAACCACCGCATCGCCGATGGATGCGTTTTGCTCGACACCCTGCATGATTTCGATCGCGGGTTTGCCGGGCGGAAGCGTCGTGAGAAAGATGTCGTGTCCCGCAGCGATGGCAGGCGTGCCGAGCTGGAGCGTCGTGCCCTCGAGCGTCTTGAAGCCCGCGTCGCGCACCCCGGCGGCCACATGCGCATTGGTAAAAAGAAATGTCGTTCCGCGGAGCTGGCCGATGAAACCGCTCCCCGCTCCGTTCTTCGCGCTGACAAAAACGAGCGAGCCACTGTATTTTTTCAGAATGTCGGACGCGGCACCCTGAATTGTGCCATCGGACGCAGACTGCCCGAGGTTATATAATTGTAGCGTGCGCGGGGCGCCCGGCGTTGGCACGGTCATCCGAACACGTCCCCCACTTTGGCCTGAAACTGCTCCGGCGGAGACCATCAGCGCGACGAGTGTAGTGAAACTCCGGCTTGGAATGGTGTGACACATGCGGAGGACCACTAAGCTGACTCGGAGCCTTTTGGAAAGTGAAAAACCTGACGCGCAACCGCTCTGAAAAATATCCCGGTCCGTATCCTTGACATGATGTCTGCGGTAGCCTAATGCTCCCGCCTTGCGAATCAGCGGGAATGGCTGGATAGCTCAGTTGGTAGAGCAGAGGACTGAAAATCCTCGTGTCGCCGGTTCGATTCCGGCTCCAGCCACTTCTTCTCCCTGAGGGACTTAGGACGGATCCGAGGGCGGCGGATTCGCCGCGGAAATGGGCTAAGTTGCATTCCAAAGGTTCCTGCCAGCAGGGAGGACAATGCCAGCGGCGTGCGGGTGGCGTTGCTTAACCGGGCTCCTCCTCCATCCGCCTGCTTTCGGGAAGCCGAGGCTCTATCCTTTTTTCCAGGAGGTCCGGCTGAGGCCTCGTCTACTGGTCGTTATTCACACGCTCTTATTATTGAATGAACTTTAACCGGACGTTCTTTCTTCTTCTTAAGCGTGCGAATAAGCTGCCTGGAAGGCGTTCCGCGTTGTGCGGAGGAGAGTTCCACGCGCTTGCGAAGCGGTGAATAAGCTGCGGGCCAGCGACCTGCCTTCGTCAGCAATTTCCGGTTGGGCCGGTTTATCCAGCAGACTGCGGAGTTGTTGCCGGGTTGTTGGTCGAGTTTTCGGGAGGGGAATAAGGTGCGGCCTGCGGGTCTGGCGACGGCTCTTTCCAACGGCCGAGATGGAGAGCGACGCGGGCCGCCGCGATCTCCGCCTCCTTTTTGCTCCGACCCTCGCCGCTGCCGAGGTTTCGCCCTTCCCACAGAACCTCGGTGATGAAGGTCTTCTGATGCTCGGGGCCGCTCTGGTGGATAATCGAGTAGGTGGGGCTGACCGGCGAGATGGCCTGCAGCAGCTCTTGAAGCCGGCCTTTCGGATTATTGTCTGAGGGATCGATCTCGAGATCTTCGAGAAACTCGCGCGCTTCGGTGAGGACGACACGCCGGACGGTGACGAAATCGCTGTCCAAATACATTGCGCCGATGAGCGCCTCGAAGGCATCCGAGAGCGTGCTCGCGCGTTCACGGCCACCATTGCATTCCTCGCCTCGGCCCATTAGCAGATAGCGTCCGAGGTCCAGGCGGTCCGCGAGGATGCGTAGTCCTTCACGCGAGACGATGCGGGCGCGAATTTTCGTCAGGAAGCCCTCGCTGAGATCGGGAAACTGATCGAACAAATACTCCGTGAAAATGAGCTGTAACACCGCGTCGCCAAGAAATTCGAGGCGCTGGTTGTCGAAATGATGCCGCTTCGTTTCATGGCCGAGGCTCGGATGGGTGAGCGCTTCGGCGAGGAGGAGCGAGTTGCGAAACTTGTATTTGAGACGCTGTTCGAGAGGGTTCATGCGGACGGGACGCCTGTATTGTCCACTTGCCACCGCCGCTGGCAAACGCCAAGTCTCATCACACGCGGATCACCCTTAAAGCCATGCACGAGCCGTCTCCAACGTCAACGCCAGCCCGGCGAAGTTCCTGGCCGAAAGCTGTGACCATCATCGCCGTAGTGGCGATCCTGGCAGGGGTTGTTTTGTACGGGTTGCGAATGTTCCGGGAGATGCCTGGGGAGGCGGTGGAAAAAACCGGCGTACTCGTCCGCACGGTCGGCAGCGAAGCCGCGAGGGTCGCCCGCGCTTTCAATGAGAAGACCATTCGCGAGGAATTCGTGAGTCATGCTGCGGAGCTGGCTGGCACGAGCCGGTTTCAGTTCGCCACTTTGAAGCAGGATGAAACCTTTGAACGTGCTGAAGCCGGCAGTACCGCCTGGGGTGTCATACCGCTGCCCAAGGTCGTAGTCGGCGCGCGTGCGCCGGTGGATTACACCTACTACCTTGATTTCGCCGGCCCGTGGGAATTCGTTCGCGATGGCTCGGTGTTAACAGTCTTTCCTCCGAGCATCGCCGCAAACCCACCCGCGCTTAACGTTTCGGAGCTAAAATTCTTCACCGTCGAAGGCAGTCTGTGGCGCAATGAAACCGATGTGCGAGAGCGCCTGCGCGAATCGCTGAGCGCGGCCCTGCTCCAGCGTGCTGAGAAAAACGCCGGGCTGGTCCGCGAAGTCGGACGGCAGAAGCTCACGGAGTTTGTGCAGCAATGGCTTGCCGAGAAATTCACCGACGGTCGCGACCTCCGCGTGAAAGTCGTCTTCCCCGACGAGCGTCAACTTTCACCCACGGAGCAAAAAGCGCCGTAACCTTGCGCCGCTCCGGAGCGGGCGAAAATGGGGTGACCGACGGGACTCGAACCCGCAACAACCAGAATCACAATCTGGGACTCTACCATTGAGCTACGGCCACCATTTTCGGGGGCCGCGCAAGATAGCTAAACGGTCCCCGTTGCCAAATGGATTATTTGGCTTCACGCGGATCCAGTCTGCGGGCCACGAAAAAGCCCGCGGATGCTGGACCCGCGGGCTTTTCGTAAGTCAGACGCGAGGCTTAGAACTCGACGCGTACGCCGCCGGAGACGTTGTTCGACTCGTAGTTCGAGCGGCCGATTTCACCATCATAATAGACGTAGGTCGAGGTGCGCTCATTCCAGAGGACGGCGACGCCGGCCCCGAGGAGGAGGCTGTCCGCCCCGATCTCCGCGCCTTGGACGTTGAAGGTGTTGCCGCCGCCGTTCGAGAAGCGCGCGTCAATAGCCAGCGCGTTGTCCGCGAACTCATGCTGCCAAGCCGCCCGGACTTCGGGTTTGATGATCACGCTGCCCGCTTGGATTTCATACGAGGCCTTGGCGCCGAGCGCCGTGCGCAGGGAATCGCCAGACTGCGACCCATAGGTGAGCGGAGCCAGCGAGCCGTCCTCGCGGAAGCTGTCGAAGCCCACGCGGGTGTATTGCACGCTCGCCATCGGCCCCACCGTCAACCCGCCACGGTGCCAGTCGTAACCAACCGCCAGGTGCGCGTTGAACTCTGTGCCATCCGTGCTGCCGGTCGCTGAACCCTGCAGGGCCGAGCGGCGGGTGTCGTAGGTATTATAGCCACCCTGCGCCAGCGCATCCACGTAGAAGCCCTGGCGGAAATAAGTGGCGTACAGGCCCAGCTTCATCCCGTCCACGTTGACTTTGCCATTGCCGAAGAGATCGGCATTGGTGCGGGAATAGCCGAGGTTCACGCCGATGGCGAAGTTCTCATTGACCCGGTAGTCCATACCGAGAGTGAAGCCGGCGGTCGCCAGGTTGTAACCGCTGGCATTGGAGGTCTTGCCGACATCGGTGAATTCGCCGCTGCCGGTGAAGAATACACCCACGCGGTTGTCCACGGGCGGACGCATTTCCTTGCTCATCTTACCGCCAGGACCGGCGAGGCCGCCGTTCGGCGCGAGATAGTTGCTGCTGTATTGCGGCTCCATGCCGGTCGCGGAATAGCCGGACGCGCTGAAGCCAGCCGAACCCGAGCGAATGTCATCCAAGCGCCGCGAAAGGTTCGACGTCTGCACATTGGCCTGCGCGAATCCGATCGTATAAATGGCCTGCAGTTCCTCGGCCGCGATGAGGTCGAAGTCATGCAGCAGGTTGCCGAGCGGCTCGTTGTTGAGGAAACCGATGAGTTTCCCTTCCTCGGTATTGAAGGCCACCTTGTCCAGCGCGTGGGCCACAGACCGCTGGTTGGGCGTTGCCCCCTTGAATTTCGCGAAGTCCCCAAACGAGCCCTGCTGCAACTCCAACGACACCGAGGTGGTGTGGTAGTGGACGTCCGCCGTGAGGATCCGGTCGGTAATTTCGAAGTCGTTATTCACGTTGGCAAACTCTCCGCTCACCCCGCCAGCCGCGGAGATGAAGGTGATCTTGTCGCCCACTTTCAAACGCGTGCCATTGACGTTCACGATGCGCAGGTTGCCGTTCAGGTTCGCCTTTCCAGCGACCTTCACGAGATCGTGATCGGAGGCACCCTTGCCGGCGATTTCGATGACGAGATTACCCGAGGCGGTCTGCGTGTAGTTTCCTCCGATGGTGAATGTTCCAGGCTGCGTCGTGTTGGAACCTGGGCGGAAAGTGCCGGAGTTGGTCACGTTACCCGAGGTCTTGCCAAAACCAACCAAGGTGCCCAGCGGATTCACCAGGATGTTCGCGCTCTTGAGCGAGCCATTTACCACGAGGCTGCCAAGGTTGATGTTGGTGTTACCCGTATAGGTGCTCGCGCCGGTTAAAGTCAGCGTGCCTGCGGTGTTCTTGGTCAATTGGCCGCCCTTGTTGCTGTCCACGATGGAGCCGCCAAAATTACCTGAACCGACCGTGAAGATAGCCGCGGTGCCGACATTGCCGCCGTTCACGTCATCGAGTCGAACCTGCCCGGCACCAGTTAGGCCGTTGATTGTCTGGTTGATGCCGGAAAGATCGAGCGTGCCGTTGACGGTGACATTCGAGGTTGTGGCGATCTGGTTCGCAGTTGTGCCCAAGCCCACGGTATTGGGAACAAAGCTGTCCACTTGCACCGTGGCTCCAGCGTCCACTACGAGGTTGCCGGGAATGGCGATGGCCCCGCTGTTTTTGCCGAGCAGGACGAAGCCGCTCTGCACCGTGGTGGTACCTGCATAGGTATTGCTGGCGTCCACTTGGCCGAGGATGCCGGGAACACCGCCGATGCTCGAACTGCCGATGTAGGTGAAGGTGGCACCAGCCAGAGTCAGCCCACCGCCGCCGGTGATTGTTCCGGAGAAGTCCAGGAAGCCGCTGTTGGTCGTGATGGTTGTGGCACCGGCGAGATTGGTGTTGCCGGTGAAAGTCACGCCGTCATTGTTGCCATTCGCACCGGCGACGGCGAAGTCGCCATTCACCTGCACATTATTCCCAATCGCGTTGTTTGAACCGATGGCGAGGCTGGTGCCGATGGTGCCGCCATTGATGGTCAGCGTCCCGGTTCCCACCGGGCCGGAGGCCACGGGATTGACCGAAGGGATCGCTCCGACCGCAATGCTGCTGGCATCGATATCGAGCCGTCCGGCGTTCAGCGTCGTTCCGCCCTGATAGGTGCTCTGCCCCGAGAAGGACTCCACGGTCGTTCCTCCGACGCTGCCGTCGTTCAGGACGAGGGCCAGCGGCGTTCCGGCGGTATCCGAGATCACCCCGGAGTAGGTTGCAGCGATACCTGCCGTCCCGGAGATCGTCAGCACCGCGCCACCGGGGCCGTTATTGACCGTATTCTTCACATTGGCGGTTCCCGCCAGCGAACCGATGGTCTCGCTGAAGTTGGCCAATTCCAAGGCATTGGCAGCTCCCGCCACGGTCACCGCCGAATTGACGCCGAACGCCGTGTTCAGAAAGCCCGCCTGCAGAATGCCGCCCTGCACGTTGGTCGGACCGGTGTAGGTGTTGTTGCCCGCAAAAATCTGCGTGCTTCCCTCGTTCTTCAAAATTCCGCCCGTTCCCGAGATGACGCCGGCAAAGCTGGCACCAGCCGTTCCGTTCGTATCCGGCGCGGTGCCAAAGCCGATGGTCAGCGTATTGGCTCCGAGGAGCACCTTGGAAGTGGACGCCCCGGCAAGCGAGGCAATGGCCTGATTGGCTCCGAGCGGGAAGCCGGCGCTGCCGCCGATGTTTAAAGTGGACCCGCCCGCCCCGGCGTCGTCCATGGTGATGGAAGTCCGACCGTTGACCGTGGGCAGCGCGTTGGCCACGTTGGCGTTGAGCGTGCCATCGCCCGCGACCACGCTGCGAATAAACGTTGGCCCAAGGTAGCTGTTGGCCGCGTTAAGGTTCGAGGTCGTGCCGTTGACGACCAAGTCGTCATTGAAACCAGCGGGCGCTCCCGTGATTTGGATCGCGGCGTTGACATTGACCGTCCCGCCACCGGCGAGGGTCAGGACCACACTGGTCTTGTTGATTACGCCATTCAGATTCAGCGTGCCGCCGTTTGCGTTGATGGTCGAGTTGCTCGCGATGGTGATCGGGCCGCCCACCGTGGCCGTGCCGCCGGCGGTGACGGTCAACGCGCCCAGCGCGTTCGCCGCCCCGGTGCCAGCCCCATTCAGAGTCAGCGCCTCCGCTCCGAGAACGATGCCATTCGCCAGCCGCAATGTCGCGCCGCCCACGACCGTTGTGCCCGCTGCCGCCGTGCCGAGCGCTGTGTTGTTCTGCACTTCCAAAACGCCGGCGTTCACTGTCGTCAGGCCGGTGTAGGTATTCGGCCCGCTGACGTTGGTCGTTCCGGTGCCGTTGTGGTTGACTACGCCCGTGCCACTGATCACGCCGGCAGCCGTGTTGGTATTCGGGGTCGCGACGATGAAGTTCACGGCTCCGGTTCCAGTCACGGCCACGGCGTTGCCGAGGGTGCCATTATTGGCCAGATTAACAGCCAAGGCCGCGCCGGCCGCCACGGCCACTGCGCTGGCGGGATTGATGGTGCCCGTGACTCCATTGCCGACCTGAAGGACTCCGGCATTTACAGTGGTCGCCCCGGAGTAGGTGTTCGTCCCGGTCAGGATGGAAGTTCCGGCACCGCTTTGCGTCAGCGCCCCGGCTCCGGTGATGGCATTGGTCAAGGTCTGGGTTCCCGCAGCGTTATTGGTGTTCACCAGCGCGCCAGCCGAGACAGCCACCGTATTACCGAAGGTTCCCGTACCGCCGGCCACATTGATGCCCAGCGTGCCACCGGTAACGGTCACCACGCTGGCGGCGTTGAGGTTGCCCGCTCCGCCCGTGCCGACCTGCAGAGTACCTGCGGTGACGGTGGTCGGTCCGGTAAAGGTGTTGTTGGCCGTCAGGTTGGTCGTCCCGGCGCCGCTCTGCGTCAACGCACCAGCACCGGTCACGACACCCGAGAGGGTTTGGGTTCCAGCGGTGATGTTCGTGTTCACAAGCCCGCCCGCGTTGACCGTCACGGCGTTGCCAAAAACACCGGTGTTGACCAGGTTGATGCCGAGGGTGCCGGTATTATTGACCGTCACCGCGCTCGCTGCGTTGATGCTACCCGTCGCGTTATTGCCCACCTGAAGGACTCCGGCGTTAACGGTCGTGGCTCCGGTGTAGGTATTAGCTCCGGTGAGGAGGGTGGTGCCCGTTCCGCTTTGCGTCAGCACGAGAATGCTGCCGCCGCCATCGCTCAGGACGCCAGAAAGCGTATTGTTATTCGCGGAGTTGACGTTGACGGTGCCCGTGCCACCAGCCGTGTTGGTGATGTTCATCGCCAGCGCATTGCCAACGGTATTGACGATTAACAAGGTGCCGCCCGTGCCGACGGTGATTACCCCAGTGCCGACCGAACCAACCTGAGTGGAGGTGCCTATTTGCAAAGTGCCCCCGGTAATCAATGTCCCTGCGGTAAAGGTGTTGCCGGAATTGGTCAGAATGGCCGTGCCGGGACCTTGGTTGGCCAGGAAGAGAGTGCCAGCAGCTCCGTTTGTCAGGGTGCCAGTGAGCGTCGTGATAGCAGACGTGGATTGCAGGGTGACAACACCTTGGCCGCCGATGCCGTTGGTGATGTTATTGTTCAAGATGCCGCCAGCGACGTTGGCCACTCGAAAGCCGCCGCCGTTGTCCACGACCACGGTATTGCTTCCGATGTTCGCGCCGGCTGTCGCTCCTGCCGCCGCCGTCCCGATAATCAGGTTGCTACTCGCTCCCGTGACGCGCGTCCCCCCCTGATAGGTGTTGATATTCGCGAAGACGGTGGTTCCGCCGGGCGTCGGGGTGACGCCATTCAGACCCTGAACGAAATTACCGATTCCGCTAATTACGCCAGACACGCTTTGCGATCCACTGGTGTTGACGCCCTCGACGGTGCCGTTGTTGGTAATGGCATTGGCGAAGTTATTGGACACGGCTCCGAGATTGAGGTCGAGGAACGCGCCGGGGTTCACTGTCACGGCGCTCGCGCCGTTCAGGTTGCCCGTGGTACCGTTGCCGATCTGCAAGTGGCCGGCCTGAATCACGGTGTTGCCGATGTAGCCGTTGGCGTTGTTCGCCAAAATCTGGGTACTTGCCCCGTCCTTGACGATCCCACCCAAGTCTCCCGCCGCGCCAATCTGCCCAAAGAACGTGGTGGTGCCCGCAGCGGTGCCGATGGTGAGGGTGTTGCCGTTGAGGTTGATCCTGGAACTCAGGCCGATCGCCGAGTTCGGGCTGGTCAGCGAAGCGACGACCTGACCGACGCCACCGTTGAGGTTCAAGATCGAGCCGCCGAGGCTCGTGCTGTCATCCATCGTCACCGCCGAACGCGGCGCGGTGGGCAGGGCTCCGGCTACATTCGCATTAAGAATGCCGGTGCCCGCGCCGCCGCTGCTGCGGATAGTCGTCGGGCCGTTGTAGGTATTCGCGGCGTTGAGATTCGTCGTCAGGCTTTCCACCACGAGATCAGAACTCGCGGCTGCGCCGGAAATGACCGAGTTCACATTGATGGTGCCGCCGCCCGCCGTGGCGGTGCCGAGAGTCAGCGTGACGCCGTTTTTCACGATGCCGCCAGTCAGCGTCAGCGTGCCGCCATTGGCGGTAATGGTGGAATTCCCATTGAGCGTGATGAGCCCGGCATAGCTCGCGGTGCCGCCGGCGGCGACAGCGAGCGCCCCATTGGCCGCATTGACTCCAGCGCCCACCAGTCCGAGCGCTTCCGCGCCAATGTTGACGCCATTCAGGAGCCGCAGCGTGCCGCCGTTATTCACCAAAGTGTTACCCGCTGTGTTGCCGAGAGCAGTGTTGTTTCCCGCCTCGAGAATGCCCGCATTCACAAAAGTCGTGGCGGAATAGTTATTGGCACCGGTCAACGTCCAAGTGCCCGTGCCGTTTTTGGACAGGTTGCCCCCGCCGGAGATCACCCCCGCAAAGGTCGTGCTCGTGTTGTCGCCGCCGGTGGTGAGAGCCCCGCCACCGATATCGATCTGCGCTCCCGCCACGCCGCTGATGGAGCCAACGGTCTCGGTGAAACTGTTGAGATTCATCTTCCCGTCAGCATTGATGGTGACCACCGAGGTATTCGCGACCTCGGCGCTCTGCAGCCACCTCACCTCTGCGCTGGCTGCCGCACCCGCGTTGTCACCGATGGTCAGATTGCCGACAATCGCTCCATCACTTAAGCCGTTGTTCAGTTGCAGCAGGCCGTTATTGACGCTGGTCAGGCCCGCGAAGGTATTCGCCGCATTGCCCGAGAGGGTCAGGATGCCAGTGCCGTTCTTCGTCAGCGTGGAGCCCGCGCCCGCGCCGGAGATGGCGTTGGAAATGTTGGTGTTGCTCCCGCCGGTGACAATCAGGCCCTGACCGTTGAGGTTGACCGTCGAAGTCACGGCAAGACTGCCCGCGCTGGCATCCCACGTCTGCCCCGCACCGAGCGTCACCCCGGCGAGCGAGATGGTCTGAGTGACACCCGAGGTATTATTGGTCAGGCCTCCTGCGCCGAGGGTGATGGCGTTGCCACTGAGGGTGTAGGTGCCGTTGGTTGCTCCGACATTGAAGGTGATGGAGTTGAGCGACAGCCCGACGATGTCGTTGGTGTTGGCCACGTTCAACGCCGCGCCGTTATCAAAAAACACATTGTCGCCATTGGCCGGTGCGGCGGAGGTGAACCAGTTGCCAACCGCTCCGCCATTGCTCCAGTTGTTGTTTAAAGCGGAGCCGTGATTCCACGTGACATTCGCCGCCCGTGCGCCTTGCGGCACCGCGGCCACAGCGAGCAGCGCGGCGATGGAGGCGCTGAGGATGCGGCCGGGAATGCGGGATTTGGTTTTAGTGGCAGACGTGGAGGTGCGGTTGGTTTTCATGGGCGATATTCTGAGGTGAGGAGACGGGGCGGTTGAGTTGGTCGGGAGTTGGAGAATTGTTGATGGGGACGTTGTCGCAGCTCCGCCGGAGAGAAAACTCCGGGCATTGGGGTGCTCAGTTTTTCGGTAATCTGGTCGGACACGCGCGGTGTTTGTGTCGGGAAGAAACGCGTGCGTCAAAGTTTTTTCGCGCGCACAGACTTTTTTTTGAACGCTGAGCTATGCAATCACTTCAGCCCAACCCGAGCGCCGTCAGCGCGTGCTGCCCAAACTCGTGCGAGCGAATTTGTCCGGAGCGGAGAATGATCGCGCGCACCTTTCACCGGACCACCTCTGCCCGGGAAGAGTCAGCTTCGAGCCGGCGCTTTACCTAAACTGAGCCACCGTCTGGTGCGAGCCGCTCCGGGTCGAAGCAGGCCCGGCTTAAAAGGACATCCGCACGCCGGCGGAGACGTTGTTCGAGCTGTAGTTGGAGCGGGCGAGTTCGCCGTCGTAATAGAGATAGGTGGCGGTGCGCTCGTTCCAGAGGAGGGCCACGCCGGCGCTGAAGAGGAGGCTTTCGCGACCAATCTCGGCACCCTGAACGGTGAAGCCGGGGCCGCCGGAGGCGAGGGCGGAATCAATGGCGTAGTGGATGTCGCCAAACTCGTGCTGCCACGCGGCGCGCATCTCGGGGCGAATGACGAGGGTGCCGCGGCGGATTTCGTAGGCGGCCTTCATGCCGAGGGCGCTGCGCATGGAGGTGGCGCTTTGGGAACCGTAGCGCAGCGGGGCGAGGGAGCCGTTTTCGGCGTAGCCGCCAAAGCCGATGTGAGTGTACTGGAAGCTGGCGATGGGGCCGATGCGGAGGGCGTCGCTGGTGAAGTCGAAGCCGGTGGCGATGAGGCCGGTGAATTCGCCGCCGGTGGTGCTGCCGCGGGCGGTGCCCTGGAGCGCGCTGCGGCGGGTGTCGTAGCTATTGAAGCCGCCCTGGAGCGCGGCGTCGGCGTAGAAGCCCTCGCCGGTGAAGTAGGTGCCGTACACGCCGAGCTTCGCGCCGTCCACGGTGACGCGGCTGCCGCCGAAGCCATCGCTGCCGGTGCGGGCGTAGCCGGTGCTGACGCCGACGGTGAAATGCTCATTGAGGCGGTAGTCCGCGCCGAGGGTGAAACCGCCCGTGGCGAGGTCGTAGCCGCCGGCGCGCCGGGTGTCGCCGACGCTGGTGAATTCACCGGTGCCGGTGATGAAAACGCCAAAGCGTGGATCGGGGGCTGCGGCGGGTTCGCCGGCAGCGGCGGGAGCGCGGATTTCCTTGGCGGTGAGGCCGAGCGGGCCGGGGTCGCCGGTGGCGCCGGGATTCAAGGTCTGGTCGGCGAGGAAGGCCGGGGTGCTGGGCGCGGTCACGGAGAGGCCGTCGGCGCTGAAGCCGAGCCGCCCGGCGCGGACGTCTTCGAGACGGTGCTGGAGATTGGCGGCCTGCACGTTGGCTTGCGAGGTGCCGATGGTGTAAAGCGCCTGGATTTCGTCAGGCGCGATGCGGTCGAAGTCGCCGGGGAGTTGGGCAAGGGTTTCGTTGTTGAGGAAAGCGATGAGCTTTTTCTGCCGCCCGGAGGCGATCACTTTGTCGAGCATGGAGCCGACGGTGCGCTGGTTCGGAGTGAGCAGATGCTCCGAGGCAAAATCCCGGAAGGAGCCCTGCGTGGCGGCGACGGATACGGAGTTGGTCTCGTAGATGACCTCGGTCTTGAACAGCGAATCGGTCGAGGCGAGTTCGTTGTCCACGGTGGCAAACTGGCCGGTGACGCCGCCGGTGGCGGTGAGGAAGGTCACCTTGTCGCCGGCTTTCAGGCGGGCACCGCCGACTTTGACCAGCCGCAACGAGCCGTCGAGCGTGGCCGAGCCGCCCACTTCCACGCGGTCGTGCTGGCCGCTACCCGCCCCGGCGATTTCGATGACCATGGTGCCCGCGCCGGTCTGGAGGTAGTTGCCGCGGATGTGGAAGGTACCGGGCCCGCTCGCGCCGGGGGCGAAGATGCCGGCATTGCGGACATTGTGGAAAGCGGTGCCGGTGCCCATGAGGGAGCCGGCGAAGTTGACGAGCAGGTTGGGGCTTTGCACCGAGCCGTTGAGGACGAGGGTGCCGTTGTTCACCGAAGTGTTGCCAGTGAAGGTGTTCGCGCCGGAGAGGATGAGGGTGCCGGTGGTGTTTTTCACGAGCTGGCCGCCCACGCCGCCGCCGGGATCATTCTGATCGGTGAGGCCGATGGTGCCATCGCGGATGACGCCGCTGAAATTGCCCGCGCCGACAGTGAGCGTGGCCGAGCCGAGGCCGACGGTGCCGGCGGCGTTGCCATTGAGCACGCCAATGGTGTCGCTGAAATTCCGCAGTTCGAACCCCGCGAAGTCCAGCCCGCCGAGAATGACGCTGCCGGGGCTGTTGACCGTAACCGAGGACTTATCGGAGATCTGGTTACTGAAGCCGAGGTAATCGACCACGCCCTGGTCCTGAATGAGGATGTTACCGCGGATTTTTTCGCCCGCGCTCTGCAGAACGAGGAAGGCGTTTTTTTCCACGGTCGTGAGCCCGGTGTAGGTATGGCTGGAGGCCCCGTCGAGGATGAAGGCGACATAGGAATTGTCGCCATTCACCGGGGCGGGCAGGCTGGCGGTAGTGAAGGTGACGCCGCCATTGCTGATGACGCCGCCGAAGTGAATCTGGCCCTGATGGGTGAGGCCGGTGATGACGCGGGTCCCGCCGTTGAGGTCGATGGGGCCGTTGAGCAGGAAATTGTGGGTTCCGCCCGACGGGGCGATCACGGAAAAATCGGACTGGACCGAGATTGGGTTGGTGAGCGCGGTGTTGTTGGTATTGCTGCCGAGCGTGACCGGCGAGCCGGTGGAGGCAATGATGAGCGTGCCGGTACCGAGCGCGGTATCGGTGTCGGTGAAAAGGGTGCCGCTCGAGAGGCGGGTGCCGCCCGTGTAGGTATTGCTGCCGCTGAGCTTCAGAGTGCCCGTGCCGGTCTTGGTTAGCGAGCCCGAGCCAGCGCCGAGAACGCCGGAGATGGTGGTATCGCCGCTGCCGGCCACGGTCAGGTCATTCGCGCCGTTGGTCACTTTGCCGCCGACGGTGAAAAGGTTGGCCGAGTCGTTCGTCCAAGTCTGGCTCGAGCCGAGGATGAGTTCGGGATTTAGCGTCACGGAGCCGGAGCCGCTGTTAATTTTGATGCCGCCGGCACCAGCCAGGGTGAGCGTGTTTCCGCCGGAGGCATCCAGCAACAGCGCACGAGTCTCAGGCGCGGTCGGATCGTTCACTGTGAGGCTGGCGATGGACATGTCGTCGCCGAGCGTCATGTTGCCGGGATCGGTGGCACCGGCGGCGGAGAAGAAGACATCGGTGGTCGCGCCGGGAATGAGCGGCGTGGGCGTGCCGGTGTTGTCGCTCGCCCAATTGCTGGCGGTCGCGCCATTGGAGGCCGCCCAATCGTTCGGATTCCCGCTCAGCCCGCCGAGCCAAAAGGCTTTGGCCAGCGGCGTCACGGGAGTAATGCCGATCTGGATTTCCGTGGGCGTGATTGTCAGTGCACCGACGGTGAAATTTCCGGCGTTAAAAATGTTGCCGATCGAGTACGAAGTGCCCGTGTCGAGCGTGCTGCCCGCGCCCGCTTTCAACAGAGTGTAGGTGCCCGCCGTGCGCGAACCCTGCCCCGGCACACCAAAGATGTTCACTTTGATGGCTCCCGGCGTGGGCGTGACGTCGCTGGTGACGAGGATCTGCGCGCTCGTGAAGGTGGAACCGATCGAGCCGCCGATGGTCGTGCCCGCGCCGCTGTTCAGCGTCAGCGCTGCTATGGTCAGCGGCGCATCCGTGGCTCCGCGATACTCAAAGCCCGCGCCGGTCGCGACCGTGACCGTTGCCGTCGCCGGGAGCGTCGAGCCCTTGCCCGCGATAAAGGTGCCGCCGGTGACGTTGATCGTATTGCTCGTGAGGCTGCCGCTGACCGTGAGAGTGCCGCCGGTGACGGTGGTAGTGCCGGTATAGGTATTGGCTCCGGCAAGCGTGAGCGCACCGGCGGTATTTTTGACAAACTTGCCGCCCGCACCGCGCTCGCCGTCGGTGATGATGCCGGTGAGATTTCCCGCGCCCACCGTGAGCGTGCCCGAACCCAGACCCACCGTGCCGGTTCCAAAGAGCGAGCCGATGGTTTCGTTGTTATTAAACAACTCCATGCCCTGAAACATCGTGCCTCCGAGGATTCGGCTGCCGTTGCTGTTAACCGTGACGGTTGCGGTGTCGGCGATCTGGTCGCCAAAGCCAAGGAAGTCCACCACACCGCTGCCTTGAATCAGCACGTCGCCCTTGAATTTTTCCCCGGCGCTTTGCAGGACGAGAAAGGCGTTTGCCTCCACCGTCGTCAACCCGGTGTAGGTGTGACTGTTCCCGCCATCGTGGATGTAGGCGACATACGAATTGTCGCCGCCCGACGGTGCGGGCAAGCCGGCCGTGGTGAGGGTCAGCCCGCCATTGCTGATGATGCCTTGGAAGTGAATCTGCCCCTGATTGGTCGGGCTGGTGATCGTCCGCGTCGCGCCATTCAAGTCCATGCTGCCCGTGAGCAGGAAATCATGATTGCCCGCCGCCGGAGCCACGACGGTGAAATTCGATTGCACGGAGATCGGATTCGTCACGATGGTGCCGAGGACGCTGCTGCCCAGCGTCACCGCTCCGCCTGCCGAGGCAATGGTCAGCGTGCCGGAACCGAGCGCTCCATTGGCATCCACAAAAAGCGAGCCTCCGGTGAGCAGGGTGGGGCCGTTGTTCGAGGCCTGCTTGGTGAGCGTCAGCGTGCCGGTCCCGGCTTTGGTCATGCCACCCGAGCCGTTGTCCAGTTCGCCGGTGAAGGTCGTGTCGCCCGTCCCCGTAACGGTCAGCCGGTTCGTGCCGTTGCTCACGGTGCCGCCGAGCGTCAGAAGGTTGGTCGAGTTGTTTGTCCACGATTGGTTCGCGCCCACAATGATCTTTGGGTTGAGCGTCACCGCGCCGGCTCCGGCATTGACGGTGATACCGCCCGTGCCGGCGAGTGTGAGCGTGTTACCAGTTAGGTCGGCCAGCGTGATGGCCCGCGTTTCGGGAGCCGCTCCGCTGTTTATCACGAGGCTCGCGATGGACATGTTGGAACCGAGGCTCATACCAGTGGGATTGGCCGAACCAGCGGCGGAGAAAAAGACCGTGGTGCCCGCTCCCGGAACGAGCGGCGTGACGGTGCCGGTGCTGTCCGAGGCCCAATTCGAGATGGTGCCATTTGAGATCGCCCAATCCCCCGGACTGCCGGGGAAACCGCCCAGCCAAAAGGCGCTGGCGAGCGGGGTGACGGCCGTGACATTCACGGTCAGCGAGGTGGCTGTGGCGACCGGTGTGCTGACGCTGAAACTGGAGAGATTGAAAAGCGAACCGAGCGAGTAGGTGACGCCGGTGCTCAAATCGCTGCCCGCGCCTGCACTGAGCAGCGTGTAAGTGCCGGAGGTCCCGGTGAACACACCCGGCACGGCATAGACGTTCACCTTCACAGCTCCAGGCGTGGGAAAAACCGGGTCGTTCACGCTGATTTGCGCGCCGGTCAACGTGGAGCCAAGCGAACCGCCGATGGTGGTGCCGGAACCGCCCCCCAGCGTCAGGGAGCCGAGGGCCAGTGGCGCATTGCTGTCGGCGCGGTACTCCAGACCGGCACCGCTCGCGACGGAGACCGTGGATCCCGAAGGCAGCGACGTGCTTTTTCCCGCGACGAAGGTGCCGCCATTAATAGTGAGTGTGGAGCTATTGCCGCTGCCCATGACCTCCAACCGCCCGGCCTCGACCGTGGTGTCGCCGGTGTAGGTGTTGTTATTCGTAAAAGTTTGCGTCCCCGTGCCGACTTTGCGGATGGCCAGCGGGCCGCCGAAGTTTTGAATCAATCCGCCAAAGCTGCCGGTGGTGTTGGTATTGCCCACCGTCAACGTAGCCAAGCCCGCCGAGCTATTCACCACTCGGCCTGTCGTTACGCCGCCATCATTGAGCGCTTGAATCGTATTGTCATTGCCCGCCAGATCCAACGTGCCGTTTCCCTGCACAATGAAGTTCGAGTTAGGACTGAACGCGCCTGCGGATTGGGCGATGAGCTGGCCGTCATTGAGCGTGGTTGTTCCGCTGTAGGTATTTGATCCACCGAGAAAAACGGAGGTGCCAAAGCCATTCTTGATCAGCCCGCCCGAGCCGCTCAGCGAGCCGTTTAGGCGTATGTCGTTCGTCGCTTCGAGCGTCAGGGTGTTGGCCCCGAAATTGATGTTGGAGTTCACGGTCAGGTCGGCGGCACTGGCGTCGAAGGTCAGGGAATTGCCGAGCGTGATCGAAGTGAAAGAAACCGTCTGGAGGTTCGCGGAGAGGTTGGTGATGCCGCCATTGAGCGTGATGGCGTCGCCGACGCCGGTGCCGGTGAGCGTGAAGGCTCCGGCGCTGACGTTGAAATTGATCCCTGCTAAGACCGCTTGGGTGCTATTGACGGGCGTGAGCCGGAGGACGCCGCCGAAGGTCAGCGCGTTGTTGAAATTCGGGGCGGTATTGATGTTCCAGTTGGCATTGGTGCTCCAGAGGTTATCGCCCCCCCCGCCATCCCAAATGTTTAGTGCCGCGGCATCGGGCGCGAGAGCGGCGAGCGTGAGGATCGCTCCGATGGACTGGGCGAGGATGGCGCGGCGGGGTTTTTTCATGGGCTAAAAGGGGCGGCGACAGTTCCGGTGGAAGTGGGGAAAATGCGTCGCGCGCGCGTTATTTCGTTCGTCACTGCGCTGCCGTCAAAAAAATTAAACTCCGCAGCGCCTGGTAGAGGTTGGGCGATTGCCGTCTTTCGTGATCGTCGTCGTCTCCGCTATTTCCCTTTCGCTGCTTTAGTCGGCTCGCGAAGGCTGATGGAATCAAGATCGAGCGCCTTCTGCGGGATGACTTCCGCGTCCTTGAAGGTGTCGCCGAGGGTGTCGCGGAAGCTTTCCGCGTGGCCGGCGATGACCACGCTCGTCGCCACGCCGCGCAGATGGTCGCCCGCAAATTTCTGCACGGCTTCGACCTTCACGGCGAGCACGTCGGCGGTAAAGGTGCTCAGTGCTGTGAGCGGTAGATCAAGCACCGCCAGGCCCGCTAGGCGCGTGGCGAAGCCGTCATTCGTTTCGAGCGCGCGGCCGTATTCGCCGGTCAGCGTGCTCGTGCGCGGCGTGAGTTCGGCGGCGGGCACCGGCTCGGTGGCGAGGCGGTCCAACTCCGCGCGCATCAGCACGGCAACCTCCGGGCCGGCGGAGTTTTTCGTCTGCGCCGCTGCCACAAACGCGCCGCCCAAACGCCGCGCTCCGAGGTCGCTCGAAGCGCCATACGTCAGTCCGCGCTTCACGCGAATCTCCGCGTTCAGCCGCGCGCTGTAGCCGCCTCCCAGCACGCTGCTCGCGACCACGCCGGGGAAATAGTCCGGCGCTTTGCGTGCCACCGCTGCCTTGCCCACCACCACCGCCGCCTGCCCGGCGTTCGGCATGTCGATGATGACCACCCGCGGCTTCGCGGGCGGCTCGGAGACGCGCAACGCTGGCAAAGGAACCGCCGGTTTTTTCCAGTCGCCGAAAAACTGCCCGGCCCACGCGAATCCCTGTTCGGCTTTCAGGCTGCCGACAAAAATGAGCACCGCGTTGTCCGGTCGGAAGTAAGTCGCGTGCAGCTTCGCGAGCCGGGCGCGGCTGATGTGGGCCACGCTTTTCGGCGTGCCGCCGGGCAGATGTCCATACGGGCCGTCGCCAAAAATCACCCGCGCCGCCGCGGCCTTCGCCAGCGTGCCCGGCTCCTCCATCTTCACGCGCAGTTCATCCAGCGTCTCCGCACGCAACCGCTCGACCTCCGCCGCCGCGAGCGTGGGCCGCCGCACCACTTCGCGCAAAATCTCCAACCCCGCTTCGGCCTGCGCGGTCATGATGGTCAGCTTCGCCGCCGTCGCGTCCCAGCCCGCGCCCGTGGTGATCGCCCCGCCCAGAGCCTCGATCGCCTGCGCGAGTTGCGGAGCCGTGCGCTGGCCTGCGCCCCGCATGAGCAGGGAGGCCAGCATGTCCATCGCTCCGGCACCGTCTGCGGGATCAACCTCCGCGCCGCTCTTCACCACAAACTGCGCCGACAAGATCGGCAGCCCCGGCCGCTCGATGACGATCACCCGAAGTCCATTCGCCAGCGTCTTCTCCACCGGTTCGGGCAGCTTGATTTCACGCGGTGCGCCGGCTGCCGGCGGCTGGTCCAAATCATCTGCCGCAAACGATCGCGTTCCCGTCAGCATCACCAGCACCGCCCAAAAAATCCCCGTCATCCGCAGCGCACGACGACAGCTTTGGCTTTTCATTTCTTTGCTCCCTTCATCGCTTCCGGCAGGTATTCCAGCACCAGCCGGTTCTGCTCGGTGAAAACTGCGCGCAACACCCGCTGCACGTCCGCCGCTGTGACGCCCTGCAGCCGCGCAAGTTCCGTGTTCACCCGCGTGGCGTCGCCAAGCACCACCGCCGCCTCCGCCAGCGCCGAAGCCTTGCCCTCGCACGTCTCGCGCTCCAGAAGCCGCGCGGTCAGCAGCCGTCGCTTCGCCTTCACCAGCTCGGCGTCGCTCACCGGCTGCGCGACGATTTTCGCGATCTCCGCAAACAGCACGCGCTCCGCTTCCGCCACGCTCTTGCCGCTCGCCAGTACGACTTCAAACAGCAGCAGCCCGACGTCTTCCCGCAGATCCGCCGTGAAGTTCACGCTCTGCGCGAGCTGCTTCTCATAAACGAGCTGCTGATACAGCCTCGACGACTCGCCTCCCGCCAGAATCTCCTGCGCTACCTCCATCGCCGGCGCGTCATCGCTCCGGCCAGCCGGGCCGAGAAAGGTCACCGCCACCGCCGGCAACGGCACGCTTCCGGAATACTGGACGAGTCGCTGCTCCTTAGTGCGCGCGGGTTCCTTCACCGTCACCCGCGGCACCGGCGTGGCGGGTTTCGGCACGGGCGCAAAATACTTGTCCACCCACGCGTCGAACTGCGCCGGATCGAAATCGCCAACGACCACGAGCGTCGCGTTGTCGGGCCGGTAGTAGGTGGTGTGAAAGGCGCGCACGTCATCGATTGTCGCCGCGTTGAGTTCCGGGATGTTGCCGATCGTCGGGCGCTTATACGGATGCTCGGCGAACGACTTTTTGATGATCTCCTCGCCGAACTGCCCATACGGCTCGGCCTCCACGCGCTGCAAATACTCCTGCTTCACCACCTCGCGCTCGGATCGGAAATTCTTCTCGTCCACGGTCAGTCCCGCCATGCGGTCGGCCTCGGCCCAAAGCAGACGTTCGAGATGATTCGAAGGCACGACTTCGTGATAAACCGTCACGTCATCCGCGGTGTAGGCGTTGTTGAAACCGCCCACGTCCTCGGTCAGCCGGTCAAGGGTCTCCGGCTTGGTGCGCTTCGTTCCTTTGAACATGATGTGCTCGAAAAGGTGCGCGAATCCGCTGCGCCCCGCCGGGTCGTCCTTCGAGCCGACGTGATACCACACGTTGATCGCCACGGTCGGTGTGCTGTGATCCGGCGCGGCATAGACTTCGAGACCGTTGGGCAGCGTGCGATGCGTGAACTGGACCGGCGGAATCGCCACCGGAGCGGGCGGCTCCTGGCCGGCACGCAGCGTCAGCGTGAGGAAAGGGATGAGCAGCAGGCGGCGCATGGCGTCCTCCTTACTCGGGCAACTGTACGCTGGCTACCGCCATCGCGGCGATACCCTCGCCACGTCCGAGAAAACCCATGCCCTCATTCGTCGTCGCCTTCACGCCGACTCGCGCGACGGGAATCGCCAGCGCCGCCGCGAGATTTTCGCGCATCCGCGCGACGTGCGGGCCGATCTTCGGCGCCTCGGCCACGAGCGTGGCGTCGATATTGATTACGCGCCCGCCCTTCTCCGCGACCAGCGCGCCCGCTTTGCGCAAAATCTCCAGGCTGCTGATGCCGCGGATGGATTCGTCGCTGTTCGGAAAATGATGGCCGATGTCGCGTTCGCCGATCGCCCCGAGCACCGCATCGGCAATCGCGTGAACGAGCACGTCCGCATCGCTGTGCCCGTCGAGTCCGTGCGTGTACGGGATTTCCACACCGCCGAGAATGAGCGCGCGGTTTTCCGCAAAGCGATGAACATCGTAACCAATGCCGGAGAGGTTCATAGTTCGAGGTCGATGCGTCCACTCGATGCGACAACCGAAATCTTGTCCGGGTTGTCTTCGCGCGGGGTCATCGAAAATTGGCCGCCCGCCGCTTCGACGAGCAGCTTGCCTGCGGCGACATCCCACAAGCTAACCGATTGCTCGATGTAAGCATCGAGCCGCCCGCACGCGACATACGCGAGATCGAGCGCAGCGCTACCCATGAGGCGGCACTTCCGCGCGCGCATCACGTATTTTTCCAGCAGCGGCAGACCGGCGGAGATGGTCGTCTTCGATTTCGAGAAGCCGACGGAGAGCGTCGCGTCCGCGAGTTGCGTGCGCGTGCTCACCGCGATCGGCTGGCCGTTGAGCGTCGCCGCGCCGCTGCGTTCCACGGCCCACAGCTCGTCGCGCATCGGATCGTAAATCACGCCGACGATGATTTCGCCACGCTCGCGCAGCGCGATGGAGATGCAGAAATGCGGGATGCCGTAGAAGTAATTCACCGTCCCGTCGATGGGATCGACAATCCATTGGAAGGCGCTCGCCTGATTGCCCGCGATGCCCTCCTCGCCATAGATGGCGTGATCCGGGAACTCCGCGAGGAGCTGCGCCGTGATGAGTTCCTGAGTGCGGACATCGAGGTCGAGCTTGATGTCGTGCGCGTGAAATTCATTCACCTCCAGCACCTTGCCGAAGTGTTCGCGCAGCAGGGCACCGGCGGCGCGGGCGGAAGTCGTGGCGGCGTGAAGATAAGGATTGGTGAGCATTGGCGGGAGATAAGGGGCGGTGATTCTTTTCAAAAAAAGTGGGAGGAGAAATGAATTCTCCTCCCACTTGTGTTCGTAACGGGGACCGTTACTTATTTCTTCTTCTTAACTGCTTTCTTAGCAGGAGCCGCTTTCTTGGCCGGTGCCGCCTTCTTGGCCGCAGGCTTCTTAGCCGCCAATTTCTTGGCTGGTGCTTTCTTGGCAGGTGCTGCTTTGGCAGCGGCTTTTTTTGCAGGAGCTTTTTTAATCGCCATTTAAAATCCCCCCTTTCAATCCGCAGTAGCGGGTCACAGGAAATTGTTGAGCGTGGGTGGTGTGGGTCATCACTCGAATTGCGTGGAGTGGTTAGTAAGGATGGGCAAAAGCGTCAACGGATTTTTGCAGCGCGCGGCGAAAACTTTCCGTTTCGCGTCGCGTCGTGCGCGCGGTTCGCGTCGCCGTACGGTGAGCTGCGAAAAAAGTGCGTCGCTCGCAAACGCTGTATCCATGCGGCTTGCGCGGTGGTGTGGGAAAAAGCAGCGCGCACCGCGCCACGGAAAATTTCCGCGCCGATCGTGCGCGAAAAAAATCGCGTCAGTTCTGCGTCGCGATGATCTGCGCGGCGCGTTCGACGATGTCATCCACGCTGCACAAACGCCCCAGACCTTCGTATCCGCATGCGAGCAAACCTTCTTCGGGTCCGATGAATTCCACGCCGCGTGACTTCATCAGCGTTACGTTTTGCTGCACCGCCGCGTGCTGCCACATCTTCCCATTCATCGCCGGCGCGATCAGCACCGGCGCGAGCGAGGCGAGGGCGATCTCGCACAGCGGATTGTTCGCCAGACCGTGCGCGAGTTCGGCGATGATGTTCGCCGTGGCTGGCGCGACGATTAGTAGCGCCGCGCGATCCGCGAGCGCGACATGTGCCGGCTTCCACTCGCCGTTTCCAAAGACGCTCGTCACAACGTCATTCCGCGAGAGCGTCTGGAAAGTCAGCGGTGTGATGAACTCCTGCGCGCCATGCGTCATCACCACATGCACCTCGAATCCGCGCTTTACGAGTTTGCTCACCAGATCCGCCGACTTGTAGGCGGCGATCGACCCGGTGACGCCAACGATAACGACGGGAGCGCTCATACCAAAATCAGCCGGCGGCTCAGATAACGCTCCGCGCGCATGATCGCGCGAAACTTCTGCAAGTCTTCCTCCATCGAGCCGCTGATCAGCGTGTAGCGGTAGTCCCGCCAAGCCTCCATCTCAGTCGCCGCGTTTTTCAGTCGCATTTCGATCTGCTCGGGCGTTTCCGTCCCCCGCTTCAAGAGGCGATGCCGCAGTTCATCGAGGCTCGGCGGCATGATGAAAATGTCCGCGATGGACGTACGAATGTCCGCGCTTGGCTCGCGACGAATCGTGCTTGCGCCTTGCACGTCGATGTCGATGAGCACGTCCACGCCGTCCGCGAGATGCTCGCTCACGGAGGAGCGCAGCGTGCCGTAGAAATTGCCATGCACCTCGGCGGATTCGAGAAAGTCCCCTGCCGCGAGCCTCGCCACGAAATCCTCCGCCGACAAAAAATGATAGTCCTCGCCATCGATTTCCCCCGGCCGCGGCGCCCGCGTGGTGCACGAAACCGAATACACAAAATCCGCACCCGGTCGCAGCGCATTGAGCAGCGTGCTTTTCCCCGCACCCGACGGCGCGGAGACGACGAACAAAATCCCGCGGCGGCGAAACTCCAGCTTCATTCGATGTTCTGAATCTGCTCCCGGATTTTCTCCATCTCCGCCTTGCACAGCACCACGTGCTGCGAAATCTCCACGTCATTCGCCTTCGCGCCGAGCGTGTTGAATTCCCGCCCGATCTCCTGGCACATGAACTCCAGCGTGCGTCCCACCGGCTCCTGCTTCCGCAGGTGATGCGCGAACTGTACGAAGTGACTCTCCAGCCGCGTCAGCTCCTCCGCCGTGTCGCTCTTCTCCGCGAAAAAGATCACCTCTTTCGTCAGCCGCTCGTCATCCAGCGGCAGGTCTACACCCGCTCGCGCGATGCGGTCGTGCAGCGACTGCCGGTATTTTTTTACCACCGCCGGTTGCAGCGCCTTGATCTTCCGCACCGCATCCCGCACCTCCTTCACGCGCTTGATCAGATCCTTCGCCAGATGCTTCCCCTCCGCCTCCCGCATCTTCACCAAATCACCCAGCGCCTCTTTCAAAGCCGCCTCTACATGCGGCCAAGCCTCGTCCGCAGAAAACTGCTGCTCCGGCAGCCGCAGCACCCCTGGCGCCCGCAGCACCGTCTCGATGCTAATCTCGCCCGCCGCTTTCAGCTCTTTCTGCAAATCGAGCATCGCCCGGTAGTAGGTCCGCGCGAGCCCCGCATCCAGCGCCAGATTTTGCGCCGAAGAAACGCTCTGGTGACACGCCACCACCACATTCAACCGCCCGCGCGAAACCTCCGCATTGATCACGTCGCGCACGCGCGGCTCCAGCTCCGTGAGTTCCCGGGGCAGCGCGACGACCACATCGCTCTGCTTCCGGTTCACCGAGTTGAGTTCGACGCTAAACTTCGCGCCATTGTGGCTGGATTGTCCCCGGCCATAGCCGGTCATGCTTCTCATGGATGGGCCGAGCTTAGAGACCGGCCCGGTGAGTGCAAACGCGCATTCGTCATTCCCCCAACGCCCGTCCCGTCAGCCGGAAGAACGCCTCCCGATACTTCTCGCTCGTCCGCGCCACCACTTCATCCGGCAGCGCGGGCGCGGGCGGCGTCTTATTCCACGCCAGCGTCTCCAGGTAGTCGCGCACGAACTGCTTGTCGAAACTCGGCGGGCTGATCCCGAGCGCATGCTGATCCGCCGGCCAAAACCGCGAGCTGTCCGGCGTCAGACATTCGTCGATCAGGATCACGCGCCCGTCGAGCAGGCCGAACTCGAACTTCGTGTCTGCCACGATGATCCCGCGCTCCGCCGCATACGCGCGGCCCGCCTCGTAGATGCGGATGCTCAGCTCCCGCACCTGCTCGGCCACATCGTCACCCACGAGGCGGCGGCACTCGTCCCAGCCGATGTTCATGTCGTGCCCGCTCGCCGCTTTCGTCGAGGGCGTGAAAAGCGTTTCCGGCAACTGCTCCGCCTGCCGCAGCCCGGCGGGCAGCGCGATCCCGCAGATGCTTTGCGACGTCTGATATTCCTTCCACCCCGAGCCCGCGAGATAGCCGCGCACCACGCATTCCACCGGCAGCGGCTGCGCCTTCTTTACTACCATCGAGCGCTGCGCCAGCTCCGCCGCAAACGGCTGCAGCACCGCCGGAAAATCGCGCACCCCGGTGGCGATGACGTGGTTTTCCACAAAGCCGAAGCGCGCAAACCAGAACGCTGAGATCGAAGTCAGCACCGCACCCTTGTGCGGAATGGGATCCGGCAGAATGCAGTCGAACGCGCTGATGCGATCCGTCGCGACGAGCAGCAGATGCTCGCCCAGATCAAAGATTTCGCGCACTTTGCCGCTGGCGATTTTGCGGACGCCGGGGAGGTCGAGGGAATGGATGAGCATGGCAGATTTCAGATTTCGGATTTCGGATTTCAGATTGCTACAAGCGACTCGCTCCCGGCACTCCCAATCTGCAGCGCGCTCGTTCGCGGAGCCACCTTCCCAGCAGGACGCGAGGGCTTGGTTATTGACGCCTGCGTTCCTCCCGTCTGGAGTCTGCCCGTTTCCTCCTCAAAATGCCCTCCCAACAACCGCAGAAACCGGTCCTTTCGATTCTTGGCAGTGGACTGCTGTTCGCTTGCGCTTTGGGAGGAATTTTCATGGCCGGGATGGTCGTCGTTCCGGCCGCGCGAATTGCCATGCCAGTGAATGGCACGCCTATTCCGGCGTTCTTCGAGTTCGCGCTTCATATCGACTCCGCGTGCTTTCACTCGCTGACTCCCCTCGCGATCATCGGTGCGGCCATCTTGGTGGTGGCATTGCTGCGGCGAGGACCAGCCCGCCTCGTTTCGTTCTGCCAGAATGCGCTACCGCTCCTGGCCGGGTTCTCCACCTGCCTGGCGATTTATCTTCTCAGTAGTGGCGGAGGGGCTTGCAAACTCGCGATCGGGGACCAAATGCGAGAGACAACCTTCTACAAAAGGACGCTAGAGCAGTTCGCTCTGCTTGAGACGGCGCAGGGCCGTTTGGAAAAGCTTCGTGAGGGGTTGCGTAAAGATCGGAGCCTGAAGGCGATCACGGTGAGCAGTGTCTCAGAGTTCAGTGACACTGAAGCGCGAGAACGCATTTCCTCACTGATGGAGATTCTTCCCAAAATCACCGATCCCGCGACCAAGCGCCAGATTTTGGCGACGCTCTGCCTTTTTCGAAAACAGATCAACACCATCTCCTATGTTGTGCGGGAGCTGCCCCGATACGCCACGGAGGCTGGCGCACCACCCACCAACACTCCTGCGGAGACTCTCGATTGGATCGCCAACAACCTGCACAAGGACGGTTGGGAACCGGGGCCGCTGATCAAACTCAACCGATGACGATCCCGCGCTGCACGGCTCAAAAATCCGCCAGTGCCGCGGCCAGTGCTTCCATGGGTAGGCCGATGACGTTGGTGTAGGAGCCTTCGACGCGGGCGATGAGTTCGCCGTGGTCGTCCTGCGCGGCATATGTTTAGGCGAGGTCGAAGAGGATTGCCTCGGTTGGCTTCGACGCGGTGAGTGTGAGCACGCCCGCGTCTTCAGTGCTCGCGCCGTCGCCGGTGAAGAGTTGCACACCGTTGAGGTCGAGTTCGCCGTTGGCGATTTGCAGCCAGACGGCGCGACCGGCGCGGAGTTCGTGCGCGGCGCTTTGACCGGGCGTGAGGCGGATGCGGTAGATGTCGGCGTTCTGATGGATCGTCGCGGAGCCGTCGCGTCCGTCGGGCGAAATGACGAGCACCTTGGCCGCCGCGTCGTGCTCGGGGCGAGGGTGCCACTCCGTGTAGCTGGGCGTGAGGCCGCGTTCGCGCGGCTGAATCCAGATTTGCAGAAAATGCGCGGGGTCGGTGCGCGAGGGATTGAACTCGCTGTGGGTCACGCCGGTGCCCGCGCTCATGAGTTGGATTTGGCCGGGCCGCAGCGTCCGTCCGTTGCCGAGGCTGTCCTTGTGCGCGAGTTCGCCCGCGAGCACGTAGCTGAAGATCTCCATGTCGCGATGCGGATGCGTACCGAAGCCCATCCCCGCCGCGACATGGTCGTCATTGATCACCCGCATGGTGCGAAAGCCCATGTGCGCCGGATCGTGGTAGTCGGCGAAGGAAAACGTGTGCCGCGAATTCAGCCAGCCGTGATCGGCATGGCCGCGCTCGCTGGCTTTTCGGATGGTGATATTCATGGAGGTCGTGATGTTCGTATCGTGTGGGCCTTTTTGCCAGACCGGCCTGCTTTTTCGATGCACTCCGCGCTGGCTCACTCCATTTGCCCGGCTTTCTTTTCGCTTTGTCATGACGAACCTGCGTTTTCCTCTGCTGCTTCTCGTAATCGTCGGTATGGCTCCGCTGGCATGGGGCGGGAACGCGGTCCATCGGCCCGACGTGAGCCGGAATCAGCCCAAGCACCGGCCCACGGCAGTTCAGAAACTGAATCCCGCTTTCTGGTTCGGGAATCTCGATGATCCCGAGCCGCCGGAGTGGTATCGGCGCGACGATCCGGCGCGCGCGGGGAAATGGCATCGCCGCAATGTGCTCCACAATTTCACCTTCTACGTCATCGGCATTGCCGACCGGGAGTTCGAGCACACGGGTCGCTTTCCCGGCCAAATCTTCCACCCAAAGCGCGGCTGGAACTGGACCGTCTGCCGCGCCGGCTGGCTGCGCCTGCCGCTGATCTCCTTCAAAGGGCGGCACGTCGTTTTTTACATAGGCTGGCGGGAGCGCGGAAACTTCGGCCTGAAGCTCAATTTTCGCACCAAGACGAAAGCGAAACCCGCCGCGGCGTCCGCCCGCAGCCCGCGCCCGGTCGGTGGCTGACGATTAAGTTTACGAAAGCCCACACGCGCCTGCTACTGCTAGCGGTCATGCCCAAAACGCGCACCGTGGCCGAGCCAGCCACACTGCTCCCTTTCCTCTTTGCCTCCTGGCCCGACGAGAAGCGCAAGCAGGTCCGCACCTGGCTGAAATTCCAAGCCGTCACCGTCAATAACCGCCCGGTCTCGCAGTTCGATCACCCACTTCGCCCCGGCGATGTCGTGGCCATTCGCAGCGACCGATTCGCTGTGCCGAAAACCGTGCTGCCCTCCGGGATGCAGATTCGTTTCGAGGACGCCGCCGTCATTGTGATCGATAAGCCCGAAGGGCTTCTCAGCATGGCCAGCGAGTCCGAGAAGGAAAAAACCGCCTACTTCCAGCTGACCGACTACCTGCGGCGCGGCAACGACCAGGCGCGCGATCGTGTGTGGATCGTCCACCGGCTCGACCGCGAAACTTCGGGCCTCATGGTTTTTGCCAAAACCGAAGCCGCCAAACAGGCGCTGCAGACCGGCTGGGAGCGCGCCGTGAAACGCTACGAAGCCGTGGTCGAAGGCCGGCTCCGCGACGACGCCGGCACCTTTGCCTCCGATCTCGATGAGACCAACCTGCTCCGCGTCCGCAGCGCCCCGGCGAGCGACGTCACCCGCCATGCCATCACCCACTACCGCGTGCTCGCCCGCCGCGAGTGGCGCACCCTCGTCGAGCTGACTTTGGAAACCGGACGCCGCCACCAAATCCGCGTCCACCTTGCCGACGCCGGTTGCCCCATCGTCGGCGACCGAAAGTACGGCGCGAAATCCGACCCCGCCAAACGCCTCGGCCTCCACGCCTGCGGTCTCGCCTTTCCCCACCCTACGACGGGCCGCCAGATGACCTTCGAATCGCCGACGCCGAAGGAACTTTTGCGGCTGGTGTAGGGTGGAAAACTGTTTCGCTGGCGCTACCAAGTCGGCGAATAACTGCGGGGCTGGGGATAGCAATGATGCTCGACGGTTGCCAATTTTATTGATTCTCGAACAGGCGGGAACATACGTAGAACGCATGACATCCTCAGAAGCTGGGCCCCAGGCTCTTGTCCAATGACGGGCTCAGAGCACATCGACTCGGTGCGTATTGCGCCAGCACCGGATTGGATTTTGTTGAACGAGGTGGATGACACTTATCGACCCCCAGTTACCACCGCTGAGACGGCGCTGCTCGTTTCTCACCAACACCACGCTAGCAAGCATGAATCCTACACACGTGTGGTGCGGCGCCTGGAGACGCTTTCGGCGGTCCAACAGTTATCGATGTGGCGATGTGATTTTGATCCTGCTGTCCAGCAGGTGACGATTCATTCTCTCAGTGTGCAAAGAGGTGGAATCGCGAAAGAACATGCGGCGCTAACGCGATTGAAATTTCTGCAGCGTGAAGAAGGCTTGGAAAGTTTCATGATCGACGGAACGATCACTGTTATTGTGGCTTTCGAGGATGTGCGCGTCGGCGATGTCGTCGATACGAGTTTCACTGTTCACTCGCGACCCCGGATGTTTGTTTCTGAGTTTTCATTGCTCACTGCAGTGCCGACCGGTTCTTACACTAGAATGTTTCATCTTAGTGTTCGGTTTCCTTTAGAAATGCCGATGCAATGGATGACCGACTCGAAAATGATCGAGTGCGAGGTAATGCCGTCGGAAAATGGTGAAAGTGTGTGGCAGTGGCAGGTGCAAAACTTTGCCCCACGCTCACCAGAACCACAGATGCCTTCTTGGCATTTTCACGGACGGTTTATCCAGGTATCTAGTTACACTTCATGGGCTTCGATAGCTGAAGGGTTCCGCATAGCTTGGAGAGAGAAGTTTGATGATGCGGATTTGGAGAATGCGGCTGAGGAATTCGGCGCATGTGCCACTCTGGATGAACGAATCGAGAAGGCGCTGCGGTTCGTGCAGGACGATATTCGTTATCTGAGCGTTAATACGGAATTTGGCGGCCAAATACCCACAGCCCCGGGAGCGGTTCTCAAGCGCAGGTATGGTGACTGCAAGGACAAGGCTTTCCTACTCGCTCACCTGCTGCGGAAACTCGGCATCCCCGCGCGCCCGGTGTTGGTGAATACAGTATGGCAACGAAGGGTGGGTGAGTTTCTTCCTTCGCCCAATGTCTTTAACCATGTCGTGATCGAATGGGAATTTGACGGCAAGCGGCACTGGGCGGACGCCACAATTCCTCTACAGGGAGGAGGAACCCGCAAACGCTATCTTCCAGAGTTCGGCCTCGGATTGCCTATTTCGCTCGGGGTGACAGCACTTGAGGTTGTTGACTCACCGCCTGATGGACGATCGAATTCCACGCTGCATGAGAGTTTCTATATTGATACAAAGACTAACGTGGCGACCCTGCATGTGTTATACACCGCGAGAGGTCAAGCTGCGGACAGTATGCGAAGAGACATCGGACATCGGGGAAGTTACGCATTGGCCGAGCATCGCCTCCAATGGTACCGGTCCACTATTGTTGGGATTGAGCGCTTGGCAGAAATGCAGATTAGGGATGATCGGGAACAAAATGAACTCTTGCTAGGGGAAACCTACCGCTGGAGGAATGCGACTATGTCGTCCGATGAGTCCGGCGTTTGTGTGTTTCAACATTTCGCCCACCTTGTGCAGGGCATCATCGTCTTTCCGGATTCGACAGACCGGATACACCCTCTGGCGTTATTCTATCCGTGCGTTGCAGAGCATCGCATTGAATGCATTACGGAGGGACACCTTCGAGCAGATTGCGGCGGGATCAATGTCACGACAGGTGCGTTTCGCGTGAGAGCGAGTTTAAGTGCGATCGGCAACCGCCGGATTTACGACTATTCTTATCGATCTTTCAGAGACCATGTGGATGTCGAAGAATATCGAGACCATAGGCAGAGGACGATTGACTCTTTGCATGCGTGCAGGGTGGCCTTTTTTCTTAGGACAGATCGACGAATTCCCGATGACCAGCTTGCTAGAATTGAAGTATTACCGAAACCGCCCGCGAAAGGTGGAGACAGTGTTCTTCCGGTTCTATCCACGTCAGTCGCGCCGGCATACGGCCCCGTTGCTTCAGCGTTGCAAACCGACCAGACTAAACGGTCGGTTGAAATGGACGTGACGCGCCGACTTTCGGGGAAAAGTAAATCGCCTCCAACAAAAAGGCGGCCTAGTTTCAACTTTGTTGAACATAGGAGCCTGAAGCCAAGATCTCTTCAGATGGGCTGTGGGGGAATTTTTCTTATGTACGTTTTGTTTAGAATCATCTTTCGGGTTTTTGTCGGCTATTGATGTGCAAGGATTCGGCGTTCGACTGGAACCATCAATTTGGCAGAGAAAACGAACGGTCGGCCCATTACATTACGCTCCCCGCGCCGCTGCGGCTTTCGCCTGTGCTTCCTCGGCGCGGCGGGCGATTTCCTCGGGGGAGGGCAGGGACATGAGGACTTCGGGCGGGATGTCGCCGGCGGCAGCGAGTTTAATGAGGCACTTCTGCCGCTCGGCGAGTGCTTTGTCGGAGTCGCGCTCTTTGCTGAAGCGACTTTTCGCTTTCTCGCTGCGCAGGCGGAGCATGGCATAGACATCGCCGCCGAGGAGCGCGCTAATATCCACTTTCATCTTTTCCTTTTGCAGGTCGGCGTCGCTGACGAGGTCACCGTTGATGGGGCCGGCTTTGTATTTGGGAAACATGATCGCGGCCTCGGGGCACACGCGGGAGCAGGCGGGGCAGTTGGTTTTGCAGTTATCATTGTTCTGCACCTGAATGTGCCGATCGCCGTCCACACCATAGACGCCGAAGAGGCAGAAGCTGAGGCACTGCATGCAGTTCGTGCAGCGGTCGTAGTCGATGACGGGGAACCACGGTTTCCATGCGCCGTGCTGGGCGGTGCCGGTGTCGGTGCGGACGGTTTCGACGAGGTCGGCGAGCTGTGCGGGCGCGAGGGCGGTGATGTCGTGAAAGTGGACCGGGATGTCGGTCTCGGCGACGTCGGGCGGAGAGCCGGGGAAGCGGCCGAGGACGAGCATGGGGGAGCTATCCGCCGGCGCGACGGGGCGGTCGGCGGCGCTGCGGGTCACGGCGTAGCCTTTTTCCAAAAGGGAGCTGATGGCGGCGTAGCGGTCGGCGGCGGCGAGCGGCTGGGCACCTTCCCCTTCGTAGAGGAGGATGCGAAGGGTGGGGGTGGAGAGGCTCATGCGAGGGCGGATGTGGCTGTCGGTTGGTCGGATGGTGCGAATTTGCCGACAGGAAGGTTGGCGTGGAGGTCCACGGCGAGAAGTGAGGTGCCGATTTCCTCCGCGGTGAGAGTGCGCATGTTCAGCACTTCGGCCTGGTCGGGGGAAAGTGGTGCGCCGGCCTGGTGGAAGAGCCACTTCACGGCGCGGGGAAAGCAGGCGGCGATTTTCACCGGTCCGGCTTGTGCGAGCCTCGCGAGGGCGGGGTCGCGCCGGGCGGACATCTCACAAAGATCCGCCACTGCCTCGAAGGCGACGCCGCTTTCACAGAGTCTGCGCAGCACAGCGTCCTTCACTTCCTTCGGCACGACTTGGGCGTATTTGCAGTGGCAGTAGAGGATGCTGGGCGGTGGCTGGCTCATGGCGAGTGATCGCGGAGCGTAGCGTCAACGCCGCCGGGCGAAAATGGTTTGTTTGCGCCGCCAGACCGGCTACGCACCGCAGCCTACGCTCAAGAGTTGCGTGGGTTTTTTGCCGGTGCAGCGGTAGATCGTCGCGGCACCGCCCTCGTAGTAGTTGGATTCCACGATGACCTCCATTTTTCCGTCGCCGTCGAGGTCGAGTACGGCGGCGACTTCGTAGCGGGAGGGCGCGCTGCTTTGCTTCGCCGTCGGGTAAAATTCGCCTTCCAGCAGATGGGTCTCCACTTTTCCCGCGACCATGCGCCGGAGGAGGACGCACGAATAGCTGCCGGCGGTCGTCCCGGTGGGCACTTCGTCATCTTTGGTGAAATAGTTGGTGGCGCTGATGAGGACTTCCTCTTCGCCGTCGCCGTCAAGGTCGATGCGGAGGATTTGTTTGATCCGAACCTTTGGCTTGCTAAAGCCGCGGGCCGTGAGGAATTCGGCCACAGCTTTTTGATAGACAGGCTGGCTGGTGTCGGTTTTGCGCGGGACGCGGGGCAGCGCGTTCCAGTCCGCCGCGAGGGCGATGACGGCCGCGGCGGGCTTGGGTTTGAGCGCGATGGCGATCATGTCGGGGCAAGGTTCTCCGGCTGTTTCCGGTTTGCCGCCCTTGGCCGTTCCGAGGGCGGCGGTGAGGCTGTAAAGGCGGTAGGTCTCGCCGCCTTTGATCGCGCCCTTGGCTTTCTCATGCGAGACCCACTGACCGCCTCCGGCGGAGCCAAAGAGCAAGCCGTCCTGAGCGGACACGATGGGATGGATGTCGGCGCGAGCAATAACAGCGGCGCTTAGGAGGAAAATCCGCAGTCCGAAACTCAAAACGCGCAACAAATCCGAAAGGATGGAAAGGTGGAAAAACGAGTTGCCGCCGCGTTGGGCGTTCCGGTTTTCGAGTTGCAAGATTTTCTCCGCCATTATTTCGGATTTTCCGCAGCCGTCAGCAGATGCTCAGCGCCTTCCGAATCACATCCTGGGGATTGGGAAGTTGCTTGGGTTCGATACGCGGGCTGTAGATCGCGGGAGCGTCGAGAGCGGTAACGCGAAGGACGGGTGCGTCGAGGTCGTCGAAGCATTTCTCCTGAAGCATCGAGGCGATCTGGGCGCTGACGCCGCAGAAAGGTTTGTTTTCATCGACGAGTACGGCGCGGTGGGTCTTGCGGACGCTGGCGAGGATGGCTTCCTCGTCGAGCGGGCGGATGCTGCGCAGGTCGATGACTTCGGCAGAGATGTCGTGCTCGGCGGCGAGCAACTCGGCGGCGCGGAGGGCGGTGAGGGCGGCGCGTCCGTGGGCGATGAGGGTAATGTCGCGGCCTTCGCGCTTGATGTCGGCTTTGCCGAGCGGGATGAGGTATTCCTCCTCCGGCACCTCGCCTTTTTCACCGTAAAGCAACGTGTTTTCCATGAACATCACGGGGTCGTTGTCACGAATGGCGGTCTTCATCAGACCTTTTGCATCATAGGCAGTGGCGGCGCTGACGACCTTGAGGCCGGGAACGCTGGCGAGCATGTTCTCGGGCGTGTGGCTATGGGTTGCGCCCACATTGGTGCCGCCGTTGGCGGGGCCGCGGATGACGATGGGACAGTTAATGAGTCCGCCCGACATATAACGAATCTGTCCCGCGTTATTGACGATCTGATCCCAAGTCACTGTGGCGAAGCTCCAGAACATAAGTTCCATGACCGGGCGCAGACCGAGCATGCTGGCTCCAATGCCCATGCCAATGAAGGCGGCCTCCGAGATAGGTGTATCTACGACCCGTTTGTCGCCGAACTTCTTCCACAGACCCTTGGTCACTTTGTAAGCGCCGTCGTATTGGGCGACTTCCTCACCCATCAGGACAACATTGGGGTCGCGCTCGATTTCTTCGGCAAAGGCTTGGTTAAGGGCGTCGCGGTATTCGATCAGCGGCATGGCAATAAAAGTTAAAGGTTATTGGGTTGAAGGTCCGTGTGTTTAGCGATGCGTGCGAGCATCCGTGGGCCGATTTCCTCGCCATCGTGGAAGGCGAAAACATGGTCTGGAAAGGTTGGGCGGCTAAGAATGGATAGGAGATTCCGGTTTCACGTTTGATCGTCCAACCGATTCGCACCAGGGCTGCCAGAAGGCGGCGCGCCTTGGCCGAACCTCAATGGCTCATGCACTCACGGTGAATACTTGTTCGACTTCGGCCGCAGGTTCGCCGTAGGCAAGCGCACCGGGTATGGCCGGAGCCTCCCCGACCCATCGTTCATCGTCCTCGGGTTCGACTCCGATTTTCATTAGTCGTTAAAGAAATGCTTTCCTGTCCGACCGGCCTCGGTTTGGCGATCGACCTCGTAATAGACATCCTCGAAGATACTGGTTTCTGATGGCAGCGGACTTTCCTCGGCGAATTGGGCGCTGGCTTCGGCCTCGGCTTTGGAAGCGTCGCTGATTTCATCGAACTGCGCCTCGGTGATGACCCGCTCTTCGAGCAGACGTTTCTTAAAGAGCTGGATGGGATCGTGATCGCGCTTGTAAGCGTCGATTTCTTCTTCACTGCGGTAGCCGCCCTTGTGTTTGGCGTCGGCGACGGAGTGCCCGTAATAACGATAGGTGTCGAATTCAAGGATGGTTGGCTTGGACTCCTTGTGCGCGCGCTCAATCGCCCGTTGAGTTACGGCACGCACTTCGTAGATGTCTTCACCATTGGCCTGCGCCCACTCGACACAAAAAGCCTCGCCGCGTTGGGCGAGGCAATCTTTGACGACCGATGAGCGCTGGAGGCTGGTGCCCATCGAGTAACCGTTGTTTTCAATGATGTAGATGACCGGCAGATCGAAGAGCGCGGCCATGTTGAGCGACTCGTAGAAGCAGCCCTGATTGACAGCGCCGTCGCCGAGAAAGCACAGCGCGGCACCTTTGAGGCCCTTGTACTTCAACCCGTAGGCAAGACCAAGGCCAAGCGGGGTCTGGCCGCCAACAATGCCGTGGCCGCCCCAGTAGTTCTTGTCCGGGGCGAAGAAGTGCATGGAGCCGCCCTTGCCTTTGGAGCAGCCGGTGGCTTTGCCGTAAAGTTCGGCCATGCACTCGTTCATGGTCATGCCGACGGCGAGGGAGTGGCCGTGGCAGCGGTAGGCGGTGATGACGTGATCGTCGTCGCCCATGAGGGAGCAGGTGCCGACGGCGACGGATTCCTGGCCGATATAGAGATGGAGGAAACCGCCCATCTTGCCGCCGTTGTATTGCTTGAGCGCCTGCTGCTCGAAGCGGCGCACGCGGAGCATGTCGCGCAGGAGTTGGATTTTGGCCTCAGGTGTGAGGTTTTTATTGATGGGTGCGTGAGCGTGGTCGGAGGATTTGGTGGCGGTGTCCATAGTGTCGGCGCAGGCTGCGCGGAAGTATTAGCGGCGGGCGGAGTTCCACGCAACAGGCAACCGAGCGGGAGACGCATTTTTCACACCGCTGGCAGGCCCAAGTGGCGGCCGATCTGGCGGCGAAGGTCACGCTGGATGGTTTCGACGCGCAGGTTCGCGTTGATCACGGTGAAAGCGTGGTCTTTGGCCATGCGCTGAAACTCGGTGGCGATGAGGCGCTGATATTTGATGAAGCTGTCGAACATGTCGCGCGACAGTCCGAGGTCCATGCCGCTTTCCCAGTAGTCGAGCGTGGGATTTTTCTGGAAATTCCGCTCGACGAGCTGGCCGGCGCCGACGCGGAAGTAGAAGACAGCGTCGGGGACGAGAGCGGGGCTGTAAAGGTTGCGCGTCCAGTCGCGGTCAGCCCCACGGACGATGGCGCGGGCCATGAGGGTGTAGATGTAGCGGTCGGCGAGAACGATGAGGCCGGCGCGAAGAGCGGGGATGATTTCGTGAACGAGTTGGTCAAAAAAATCAGTGGCGTAAAAAAGCGATAATGTGGTGTGCGTCAGGACGTTGCCTTGTTTGGCGTCCTCCAGTTCCTCGGCTACAAGGTTGGAACGGCGGAGGCCCATGTGGCGCACCGCGAAGCCGTTTGCCTCGAGCCACTGGCTGAGTTGGGCGATCTGGGTAGAGCGGCCGGAGCCATCGGCACCTTCAATGGCGAAGAGCTTGCCGGCGAAGTTGGCGTCGCGCACTTCGGGCAGGGGGCGGCCGAAAAACGGGTGATCCTTCAGCGGCATGGGCGGCGTCGAAAGGTGGGCAGGTCAATTTTCTCGCGGATGAGCTGGCGGACCTTGGCCTGTTGAATGTGGATCTCCTCCGAGGCGTCCACCAGAGTGAAACCGAAACGTTCGCGCATCGCCTCGTATTCCGCATGCACTTTACCCTGAAAAATGCGGAAACTTTCGTATGGATCGTTGCTCCAGCCCATGTCGAGTCCGGCTTCATGGTATTTCAAGGTTGGGCGGCCTTCGAGGATGCGATTGAGGGAGGTTTCCAGCGGGACGCGGAAGTAAAACGTGATGTCGGGATGGACTGCGTAGCTGTAAAGCTCGGCGACCCAGTCGCGATCCACGCCGCGGACAGCGTCGCGGGCGAGCGCGGTGAAAAGATAGCGGTCTGCGAGCACGATATAACCGGCGCGCAGGAGCGGAAGGATCTGGCGTTCGTAGCGGTCGGCAAAATCGGTGGCGTGAATCAGGCAGAAAGTCGTGGGCGTAAGAAGTTGGCGTTTCTTGCCTTTGGTCGTGGACTTTTTCACGAGAATGGAGGAATTCCACTCGGTAAAAAAAACGCGATACCCTTCGAGTTCGAGCCAGCGTTTCACGAGATAGATCTGCGTGGACTTGCCCGAACCGTCCAAACCCTCGACAGCGATAAGTTTGCCAGAATAATTGCGTTTTAGGGAAAACACGGGGGAGATTGTGCTGCAAAAATGCCACAGTGCAAGGCAAATACCACGACCGGAAAACATTTCACAATCCAATGAACGGCAACCGTTTAAGTCATTGATTCCAACTTCATTTTCATGATCGAATACCAGTCGCTTATTGACGCGGCGCGCCATGCGCGCGAGGGGGCGTATGCGCCCTATTCACGGTTTGCGGTGGGTGCGGCTTTGCGCACCAGGAGCGGGCGAGTCTTTTGCGGATGCAACGTGGAAAACTTGTCCTTCGGGCTCACGATATGCGCGGAACGTGCGGCAGTCTTCGCGGCGGTGGCGGCTGGCGAGCGGGAGTTTGAAGCGCTGGCCGTGATCGCGGATTCGAAGGCTCCCGTGACGCCCTGCGGCGCATGCCGACAGGTTCTGGCGGAGTTTGCGCCCACCCTCCCAGTGTGCTCCGCCAATCTGGAGGGTGCGATTTTCCAGTCGAGCATCGCCGAGCTGCTCCCGCGGGCGAAAGAAGGAATCTTGGGGACATAGCTGTTCCACGTAGAACAACCATGTTCGTCTATCCCACGACATACGACGTGATCGTCATCGGGGCTGGTCATGCCGGGATTGAGGCGGCAATGGCTTCTGCCCGTCTCGGCTGCACGACCCTGATACTGACGCAGAATCTCGATTCCGTCGGGCAAATGTCCTGCAACCCGGCAATCGGTGGCCAGGCGAAGGGGCAAATCGTCCGTGAGATCGATGCACTAGGCGGCGTCATGGGACTGAACACGGACGCGACGAGCATTCAGTTTCGGATGCTCAATTCCACCAAGGGCCCCAGCGTCCGCTCGCCGCGAGCGCAGTGCGACAAGAAGGCGTATCAGTTTCGCGCCAAAGCCATGCTGGAACGCCAGGAGCATCTCGATCTAAAGCAAGGCAACGCCGTGCGCATCCTCGTGGAAGATAACGGCGCGTGCGGCGTTGAAACCAATCTCGGGTTGCGATTCAACGGGAGGGCGATCGTCATCACCACCGGTACTTTCATGCGCGGACTCCTTCATGTTGGGCTGCAAAACCAAGCGGGCGGGCGGATGGGAGACGGCTTCTCTACCCTCAGCGACAGCCTGAAAGAGCTGGGTTTCGAAGTGGGGCGGTTCAAGACCGGCACCCCCTGCCGCCTGCATGGCAGGACGATCGATTTTGCTGCTTGCGAGCAGCAAGATGGCGACAACCCCCCTCTCCCTTTCTCCTATCTCCCCGAAGTGCTTATCCGCGAGAAGCACGACATCTTTTCTCTGAACCACTGGATGGATGGCGTGTTCCATGTGGAACAGTTGCCCTGCTGGGTCACCCACACCAACAGTCGCGTGCACGATATCATTCGGACCAACCTTGATAAGTCTCCGCTATACGCAGGTAAAATCGAGGGCGTGGGTCCCCGCTACTGCCCTTCCATCGAGGACAAAGTTGTAAGGTTTGCGGAAAAAACAGCTCATCAAATCTTTCTTGAGCCTGAGGGGCGGCACACGGAGGAATATTACGTCAACGGCGTATCGACCAGTCTTCCGATGGACACGCAGTATGCGTTCATCCGTAGCATTCCGGGTTTGGAGAACGCAGAAATTATGCGGCCCGGTTATGCCGTGGAATACGACTATTGCCCGCCCACACAACTCAATCACTCACTCGAAACGCAGCGTGTTGCGAACCTCTATTTCGCAGGACAGATCAACGGCACTTCCGGTTACGAGGAGGCAGGTGCCCAGGGATTGGTCGCTGGCGCTAATGCCGCCCTCAAGATATTGGGCAAACCACCGCTACATCTTTCCCGTTCTGATGCCTACATCGGCGTGCTGATTGATGATCTCGTGACGAAGGGAACCTCCGAGCCATACCGTATGTTCACCAGCCGCGCAGAGCACCGGCTCATTCTCCGGCAGGACAATGCCGACCTCCGCGTCACTCCGCTCGCCCAAGCCTGTGGACTCGTCAGCGCTGCGCGCTGGGAAAAGGTGCAGCGAAAAATTGCCGATTTGGAACAGCTCCGCACCTTCGCCTGCGACACGCGGTTTGGCGAAACCCGAATCGCCCAGTGGATTCTCCGCCCGGAAAACTCGGTTGAACATCTCCCTGCGGAAATCCGCGCTGGATTCTCCGCCGACCGCTGGGCTGCCATTGAGATCGAGCTGAAATACGCGGGCTACATCAGCCGCCAGAATGACGCCATTGAGCGCCTCCGGGCGAGTGAGGAGAAACACATCCCGCCGCAACTCGATTTTTCCACCCTCTCCGGCCTCCGCGCGGAGACCCGCCAAAAACTCACGCAAATCCGACCCGAAACGCTCGGCCAAGCCTCCCGGATCAGCGGCATCACCCCCGCTGACATCGCCCTCCTGTCTGTTCTGATCCAACGTTCGATCTTGCCCGGCTCCTCCCAGCAAGCTGAAACCCCGCAAGTGGCGCAAGAGACCGATCACGTTGATCCATGAGTGTAACACGTCGCGCCGACCAAGGTCCCGTTTGTATCACATTTGCTATTGGCTCGTGTTGAGCGGCTAAGCACCGCCAAAAGTCACCGCGCGGAGACCTCACCAAAAGCCTGGCTCACCCCCTCACTCAACCGAAGCCAATCCTCCCGACTGGTTTCCCAGCCGCTACTGAAGCGCAGCACGCGCGAGGCTTCGTCGCTCGCGAATCCCATTCCCGCGAGAACGTGGGAAGTCTCCTCCTTTCCGCTCGCACACGCCGACCCCGTTGAAACGGCAAAACCCAGTTTGTCGAGTTTCACAACCCAGCGCTGGCGGGATTCCAGAACCTCAGGCATTAGCACCGAGACTGTGTTCCAGAGACGGTCACTCGAAGTTCCGAGAATCTGAATGTCCGGCAGTTTTCCGACTATTCGCGTTTCAAATTCGGTGCGCCATTCCAAGCGCTGCGCTGTGGCGTCTTGCGCTAGGGCCATTTCACGTTCCTCAAGTGCCTCAACCATGGCGAGCACACCTGCCACGTTTTCGGTACCGGCCCGCTGTCCATCCTCTTGCGGTCCACCGACGAGTAGTGGACGCAATTTGGACGAGCATTTAATGAAGCCTACGCCGAGCGGCCCGCCAAACTTATGAGCGCAACCGATCATATAATCGCATTTGCCAAGTCCGGCGGAAGGCAATTTACCGATCCACTGTGCGGCATCGCAGAAAAGCGGAACACCACGCTCGCGGGAGAGCGCCAGAGCCTCGCGCCAAGGTTGCAGCACTCCCGTTTCGTTGTTTGCCGCCATTATTGAAATGAGTCGCGGGCGCTGCGTTTGCAACCTTTCTGAAATCCAGTCAAGATCGACCACGCCGCTACGGGACACCGGGATAAACCGCACTGAATTCGGCAGATAGCGCTGCGCGGCGGTGATAACCGCCGGGTGCTCGATCGCTGAAACCCATGTCTCGCCCTCTGCAAAATGGGATGCATGCTGGAGCACAGTGTTGCTCCCCTCCGTTGCTCCGCTGGTCCATACAATCTCGCCCGGATCACATCCCACCATCGCCGCTAACCGCTCCCGCGCGTTTGTTAGTGCTGCTTCGGCCCGCGCTCCGATGCGGTGCGGGCTGGAGGGATTGCCAATAAAACGCTCGACTGCGTTTAACCACGCCTCCTTGGCTACGGTCGAAAGCGGGTGACTTGCGTTATGATCGAAGTAGATCATTACGAGAGAAAGCTCGGACGTGCTCTCGACTTAAATGGACACCAAGTTGCCACGCTTCATCCTCCCTTGCCGCCATGCCTCCGCATCCCGGCCGCCCGGAGCTAGACAACCCGCGTATGAGAATCGTGGCCCGACGTTTCTACATCGGTCCGATGCTCTTCCAACTTTGCCGGTTCCGGGGCTGGCGGCCGATTAATCTCCCGTTCCACCTCATCCTTTGCCTTGGAAAATTCCCGTACCGCCTGACCCAGCCCCTTTGCGAGTTCGGGAAGTTTCTTCGCACCGAAAAGCAGCAGCACGATCCCAAAAATGATGATCATGTCCGGGCCGCCGAGATTGAGCAAACTTGCGATATTCATAAACATTTGGGTTGTGAGTTGGAACTAACACCCCGAGGGGGAAGTTGCAACGGACATTCTAATCACCACCAGCGTGCGAAATCGTTAGGACGATTCACCGCAGCAGCGCCGCCGCTTCCTGTGGGCTTGGAAGGCCCCAGGCTTTCCACTTTGCCTCATACTCGCCGCGGGGCAGCAGGGCGTAATGCGGGCGCTGCTCGGCGCGCAGCCACTTGATCAGGTTCACGAGATTCCCCTCAGCCATTGTGGTGCAGCCGGCGCTCGGGCGGTCGGGGCCGCGGCGGATGTGGAAAAAGATGGCGCTGCCGGCTCCGGGCGCGGGTGGGTCGGAGTTGTGCCGGATTTCCACCAGCCAGCGATAGGCGAAATCCCCGTGCCGCATTTTCTGCTTCGCAAACCACGGCGGCGGATTCGCCGGATCGACCGCTACATGCCGGTTGTAGTCGGGCGAGTTTACATCATCCACCCACGCGTCGCCCGCGCCCACGGTGTGAAAAGGATACTTCGCCCCGGCGGGCAGCGCCGCGTCGTAGGTGTAGATCGTGCCGATGCGAAACACCCCGCTCGGCGCGCGCCCGTCGCGCTCGACCTTGTGCCTGCCGGGTTCGCCGGTGCCGAGCACTCCGCGTCCCCAGACCAGCCCGTTCTTTCCATACAGCACCGGCCACGCGGGACCGCTCGCCACCCAGCCCGCGCCCTGGCGGTCGAAACACTGCAGCCGCCCGGTCGTCGAGTCCCACGTCGGCGCGATGCTGACCACGAGTTGCTTCACCCCATCCAGTTCGCCTGCGAACGCCCTCGCCAGCAGCATGACCGCGAGCCCCATCAGCCCGAACCCGCGCTTGCTCGCGCGCCTGCGGTTTTGCATGGTCGTCGTCTTGAAGAAGCTCCCGCGCTCCGTTGCCATCGTTGTCATCATAGCGGCGACGTTTCTCGTTTACTGGCCCGCCCTGCGCAACGGTTTTGTCTGGGACGACACCGCCCTGTGTTTTCGCGACCCGCTCATCCGCAGTTGGCGGCTCATTCCCGAAGGCTTCCGCCACTTTCTTTTCCTCGACGCCACCGCCTCGGAATTCTACCGCCCGCTTCAGCGCCTCACCTTCACCGCCGACTACCAGCTCTACTCCTTCGCGCAGTCGTGGGGCTGGCATCTCACCAGCATCCTCATCCACGCCGCCGCCGCCGTGACGCTCTGGGCGCTGGTGCGAAAGCTGTGCGCCACCCACCCGGCCAAGACCCTCACCGACTTCCGCGCCGAATGGCTCGCGCTCGGCGTCGCCGTGCTTTGGGCGATCCATCCGCTACACACCTCGGCGGTTACTTACATCGCCGGACGCGCCGATCCGCTCGCCGCGCTCTGCGGCTTCGCCGGACTCGCGATCGGTTTGGTGAGTTTGGAAAATGGTCGGCGGTCCCTGCTCGCGGCTTTGGGCGCGGCGGCCTGCTTTTTCTGCGCCATCCTTTCGAAAGAAGCCGGCTTCTTTGCCCCACTCACCTGGCTACTCATCCTCGCGTGGCGGCGCGCCTCCTGGCGTCTCTTTGCCCGCTGGCTCGTGCTACTCGCCGTCGTCGTCGGCAGCTACGCCGCGCTCCGTTTCACCGCCGAGCGCACCCCGCCGCCATCCGCGCCCGTCACACCACCCGCCGTCCGTCCGATCCTCGCTGCGCGCGCCGTAGCCGAATACGCCGGACTCCTCGTCGCCCCGCTCACGCTGCACATGGAGCGCGATGTCACCACCCGCCCGCAGGAAAGCGTGGAAGCCACCCTCCGCAATGCCCGCCTCCGCGAATACCAAACCCTCCTCGGTGTCGTCCTCATCCTCGGCCTGCTCGCGTGGGGACACCGCGCACGTCGGCTCGATCCGCTCATCCCGCTCGCGCTCGGCGCATTCCTCGTCGCCTACCTGCCCGTTAGCAATCTTCTTTCCCTCAATGCCACCGTCGCCGAGCACTGGCTCTACGTGCCCAGTGCCTTTCTCTTTCTCGCCGCCGCCCTCACCCTCGCGCAGAGCCGCCTGCCCCGCGCCGGAACCGCCGCCGTCCTCGCCGTCTGGTTGCTCCTGCTCGGCACGCGCACTTTCCTCCGCCAGGCGGACTGGCGCGACCAGCGCACCTTCCTCGAACGCACCATCGCCGCTGGCGGCGACACCCCGCGCATGCGGATGAATCTCGGCAACGTGGAATCCGCCGCCGGCCACCACGAAATCGCCATCGCGCATTACCGCGAAGCTCTGCGCCGGGCGCGCGACGAGTCGCCGACTGTGCGCGGGATGATCGCCCTCGGCTACGCCAACGTGCTCCTCCGCGCCCGCGACTTCCCCGCCGTCCACACCGCCCTCGCCGAGGCCGAAAAAACTCCGCTGCTCGCCGCCGAATGCCGCCGCACCCGCGCCGCGCTCGTCGCTGTGGAACACGGCAGCGACAGCGGCAATCTCCTGCGCGACGCCCTCGACCTCGCGCCAAACAACTGGGCCATCCGTAAGCGTTACGTCGAATATCTCATCGAGCGCGACGACGAGGAGGAAGCCATGCGCGAACTCCGCGACGCCCTCGAGCACCACGCCTTCCGCAGCGAAGCCTGGCAGCTCCTGGGCCAGCTCCTCGAATCCATCAACCGCCCCGACCTAGCCCTCAACGCCTACCAAGAAGCCGCCGCCCGCGATGTCCACGACGAGAAAACCCGCGCCCGCCTCCGCCAGCTCATGGTGCCGAAATAGCCGCGCCCGTAGCGGCGTTAATCCGTTGGACTTCGCCGGGCGTAAAGCCTACCCAAACTTCTCCTGATGCTCGCTAAACCTGACAGTGCCCTCGTCATCGTCGGCCACGGCTCGACCGTGAACCCGGACTCCAGCGCGCCCACTTTCGATCACGCCGAGGCGCTGCGGGTGCGCGGGGTTTTTGGCGAGGTGCATTGCGCGTTTTGGAAAGAGGAGCCGAGCTTCCGGCAGGTGCTGCACATGGTCGGTCGCGACGACATCTACGTGGTGCCCAATTTCATCAGCGAGGGTTACTTCACCACGACCGTCATCCCGCGCGAACTCGAACTCGACGGCGCCCTGACGCGGCGCGGCGGGCGCGTCATCAAATACTGCGAGCCGACGGGCAATGACCCGCGCATGACCGACCTCCTGCTGCGCCGCGCGGCGGAGATCGCGCCGGGGGTCGATCCCGCGCAGACGAGCCTGCTCATCGTCGGGCACGGCACCGGGCTGAACGAAAATTCCGCCGTCGCGGCGAAGCGCGAGGTCGAGCGCATCGCGGCGCGCGGGCTCTACGCGGAGGTCCTCAATGCCTACATGGAGGAGGAGCCGCTCATCGCGAAATGGGACGAATACTCGACGCAGCCGAACGTCGTCGTCGTCCCGTTTTTCATCTCCGACGGGCTGCACAGCTACGAGGACATCCCCGTGCTGCTCGGCATCGCCGGCGCCTCGCCGGGCGCGGCCAGCGCGGGCGGGCGGGAGGTTTTCCAACGCAACCCGTATCACCTCCGCGGGCGCACGCTTTTCTACGCGAGCGCCATCGGCACGGAGCCGCTTTTTGCGGACGTGATTCTGGAGCAGGTCGCGGCTTTCGACGCCGTCCACGCCGCGTGAGCAGGGACGTGGAAAAAGCGCTCGCCGACTGGCTGGCGGGCGGCGGGGACCGCATTGGCGAGATCGTGATCGCGCGCGTGCCGGAGGGCTGGGAGCTGCGGCACGCCGAGGACGCCGGGCACGCCGATCTCGCGCTGCACGCTCAGCCGGAAGCCGCGCGACATTTGGCGAACCTCGACGCGGCGGGAAACTTCCGCCCGCTCAAGACCGTGCCGACGCTCGTCCGCGGCTGGCGGCTGGTGCTCGGGGACATCGCGGCGGTGCGGCGGGCGCTCGATTATTTCTACCCGGCGATGACCGGCGCCTGGCTCAGCCACACGCGCGGCGAGTTGGTGCCGGTGGTCTTGCGCGAGACGCTCGGGCGGCAGACCGGCATGTATCGCGTCACGCAAAAACTCACCGACCCGCAGGCGCGCGAACTCATCGACCGCGTCTGCGCCGGCTGCCTGAAGCATCGCCTCTGGGAGATCGCCGCGGCCAACCCCAGCTCCCCCGCTTTCCCCGCCGGCAGCCTCCCGCTGCTCTGCCACGAAGCCTGCAATCTCCTCGTGGCCCAGGCGCGCGAGGTCGTGAAGAAAGCCGAGCGCGCCGTGACCTGACCCTAAAATCTGCGAACCCCTTGAGGACAAGGATGGCGAAGACGAGGATAACGCGAAGCACGAGTAACCGGGAGGAAGCTGGTTATTGCTCGTCGAGAGCTTGCTGGGTGGTTCTGCAAGATTGACCCGCCCTGAGGCAGGGTTCACCTTTTGCGCATGCCACATCCTTCGCGCTCCCTCCATTGGCTTATTCTCGTCACGTTCAGCTTTTTTTGGGGATTGCCGCAGGTCCACGCGGAACTGACTCAAGAGCAAATCACGAACGCCAAGTCGGCCACCGGCTTGTTGCTCACTCCCAGCGGGTTCGCCACGGCGTTTTGCGTTTCGGAATCGGGCATTTTCATCACCAGCAGCACTGCGCTGGATAAGGCCGGCGACGAAACCCTGTCTTTAATACTGGATCCGGCTGGAAAGGACCCACAGCGCTATCCAGTGAAGGTCTTGCGCAAACTCAAGGGGACAGACCTGACCTGTCTGAAAGTCGCGTTGGACAAAAAAATGACGGCCTTGCCGCTGGGCGACGTTTCCCACCTTTATGAAACCCGGCCAATCTGTGCATTCGGCTATCCGTCGGGGAAACTTCCTGACGGCGATCCAAAGGCGTATCCCGCCATCACCGTGAACATGGCGCGGATCATGTCTCTTCGTAAGAAGGGCGACACCCTCAGCTTGATGCAATTCGATGGGCCTGTGAATCGCGGAAACATCGGTGGGCCCGTCTTGGATACCGAGGGCAAGGTCATGGGAATTGTCTCCGCCGGGTTGGTCGTGACCGACCGTTCCGCCGGGAGCCCGGATGAGCCCTTGATGGAAGTAAACGGAACGGCCAACGGGGTGGTCGTCGCCAGAGGATCGTCCAGAATCACCACTGTAGGGTGCGAATTCGCGGTGCCGATTTCCCGGATCATCCAGGAGATCGACACACCGGTGATCGAGGTCGATGCACCGAAGGTGAAATTCGAGAAACGGTTTGAGCCGGTGGAATTCACCGTTGCGGTGGATTGGATGCGCCCGCCCGCCTCGGAACCCGCGATTTCCGTGGAACTCACCGGTGACGGGGAGCCGCGGAAAGTGGAGGCCAGGAAGGGAGATGACGGGAAATACCGCGCTCAGATCGCCCCATTTGCAGAAAGGGCCATGACAGCCAAGACCCAGTTGCAGGTGACACTTGAATTCAACGGGGGACAGCTATCGGGCACGACGTCCGACTTGGATCTTGCCGTCGCGGGAAAGCCAACTGCGCTCCGGGAGTTTTCCACCATTGAGCGCGCCAAAGGTGGCACCGATTTTGTGGCGGACGGGAAACCCGTCGGAGCCTTGCCCGAACTGGCCGCGTTGCCGCTGAATATGAATGGGACAGTGTTGGCACTGGACGCTCAGAAGGCGAACAAGATTGCCCTTCGGGTTCCTCCGATCGAACTCCCGACAATCTCTTTCAAAGCCCTGCTGACCATGCCCGAGGGCAAGGGATTCTCATCGGATGGCAAGGCGCTGAACATCCTTTCCTCCGAACTTCCTCCGACTGCTGCTTTGAAAGGAAAGTCCGAGATTTCAGGCCTCAAGGAATTCAAGCTCCCTTCCTCGATTAGTGATGTTGCGGTGGCCCAGAACGGGCGAGCCCTGCTCCTGTACATGAAGGAGTCAAAGAAACTGGCTGTGTTCGATGTGGTGGATCTCAAAATCCGCGGTTACATCAACCTGGCAGAAGATCGGGTGTTGTTCGCGGGTGGCTCGAGATACATCCTGATACTCAACCCGACAGCCAACCTTATTCAGCGGTACTCTGTGGAAACACTGCAGAAGGAACGAACCATCAACAATTCCTTTGGCAACGTCGCCACGCTCACCATGGGTTATGCGTCGCCGAGCATCGCTCTGATGTTCGCCGCCGGATCGTCGTCCGGTGCCAAGGTTAAGGCCTTTGACGTGGAAAAAATGACCGTGGTATCCAACGGATCAGATCAGGCGACCTCCCGGATAGATGGCTCCAATGGCATCATCCGAGCAAGCGCCGACGGCCGGACCTTCGGTGTTTGCCGGGTGGGGACTTCCCCGAGTGGCTTCAGCATCCTGACGTTTCGGGACAATACCTTCAGTTTGAGCTACGAACATGAGTCGGTCGGAATTCTCGTTCCAAATGCGGATGGGTCGCAAATCTTCAGCAGCACCTCCGGCATCTATACCAATAAGTTTGTTCCCGTTCTGAAATCGTCGGGAAACTGGAATGAGAGCACCTGTTATCTACCGTCGTATCATCCCATGTATTTCATCTCGGCTCCCATGGGAGCGCGTCGGGATTCCGGGGACAAGCAGGCACCCAAGACCGTGGGAATTTATCTGACCGGCTCGACCCAGTCGTTGCTGCAGATGTCTGAGGAATTTTCCGAGATGCAGAGCGGAAATCCGGAATCGCGTCCTCAGCAATCCGGTTCTGATCCCATTACCACCGACAAGCGGTACCATTTTTTCCCCCAGTTGGATCTCTTTTTAACCATCCCTCCAACCAACGATAAGATCGTGGTGCGCCCCCTCAATGTCCGAAAGCTTCTCGCCGAGAAAGGCATTGATTACCTTTATGTAACTTCTCTCGCGCCCTTGGGGAAGGTTTCTACGCCTTATCACTATCAATTGGAAACAGCCTCGAAGGCGGGCGGCGTGAAGTGTTCGCTGCAGTCTGGTCCGTCCGGACTGACTGTTGAAGCCAGTGGAGCGGTCGCGTGGAACGCACCGGCCCAACCCGTCGAGGAAACCGTCATCGTCTCGTTGAAGGACGCTTCCGGTCAGGAGGCGTTTCACACCTTCCGGATCGTGGTGACCGAGTAGTCCGGCGGCATTTCTCCAGGTTATGCTTTGGATGTTTTCCAATCCTGACAGCGCCATCGTCATCGTCCGCCACGGTTCGACTGTGAACCCGGACTCCAGCGCGCCCACGTTCGATCCCGAGCGTGCCGTATGATTCTCCGCGCCCGCGCCATCGTCACGATGGACGGCCCGCCGATTGAAAACGGGGCCGTCGCCATCGAGGGCAACCGCATCATCGCCGTCGGGCGAAGCGAGGATGTCGCCGTGCCTGCGGGGGAGACGGTGCTCGACCTCGGCGAGGTCGCGCTGCTGCCGGGGTTGATCAACGCGCACTGCCATCTCGACTACTCGATGATGCGCAACGCGATCTCGCGGCCGAAAAGTTTCACCGCGTGGGTGCAGCGGATCAACGCCCTCAAGCGCAGCCTCGACAACGACGATTACCTTGCTGCGATTCGGCGCGGTTTTGCCGAGCTGCGCAAATGGGGGACGACCAGCGTGTGCAACATCGAGGCTTTCCCCGAACTCATGCCGCACCTCGCCCCGTCGCCGCTGCGCACCTGGTGGTTTTACGAGATGATCGACATCCGCCATCGCATTACCTCCGACGACGTGGTCGCGGGCGCGCTCGCCTTTTTTCAGCATCGCGAAAACTCGCTCGACAGCTCCGGCCTCAGCCCGCACGCGCCCTACACCGCCTCGCTCGCGCTCTACCAGCTTGCCAACACCTGTGGCGACGCCTTCGCCATGCCGCTGACCACGCACGTCGCGGAATCGCGCGAGGAGTTCGCGATGTTTCGCGATGCCGCCGGGCCGCTCCACGACTTCATGTCCGCGCTCCAGCGACCGATGGGTGACTGCGGTCGGACCACGCCGTTCGCGCATCTTTGGCAAAGCGGCGCGATCAACGGCCGCTGGCTGCTCGCCCACATGAATGAGCTGACCGATGACGACTTTGCCCTCCTCGCCAGCGTCCCGCGCGACAGTCTGCCCAGCATCGTCCACTGCCCCGGCTCACTGCGTTATTTCCAGCACACCCCGTTTCCATACCGCCGCCTGCACGACCTCGGGGTGAACCTCTGCCTCGGCACCGACAGCCTCGCCAGCACCCGCACGCTCAGCCTTTTCGAAGAACTGCGCTCTCTTGCCAAAACCGACCCCTGGCTCACGCCCGAGCAGCTCCTTCGCACCGTTACCGTCCACCCCGCCCGCGCCCTCCGCCGCCGCGGCCAACTCGGCCAAATTACTCCCGGCGCCCTTGCCGACCTGATCGCCTTGCCCGCGTCCGGCGACCTCGCCACCGTTTACGAGGAAGTCATCCAACACGATCAGCCGATCGCGTGGACCATGATTGACGGGCAGGTCCTTGCGTGATCACCGTTCATGACAGATTCCGCAAGAGCAGCGGAATTTCCGTTTGACTACTCCCGCCCCCGACGCCGACACTCCGCGCCCTTTCGCCATGCGCCACACCATTTCCGTCCTCGTAGAAAACAAGTTCGGCGTGCTCACGCGAATCGCCGGCATGTTCAGCGGGCGCGGCTTCAATATCGACTCGCTCAACGTGGGTCCCACGCTCGATCCCTCGACCTCGCGGATGACCATCGTGGTCAAAGGCGACGACACCACCCTTGAGCAGGTCACCAAGCAGCTCAACAAGTTGATCGACGTGATCAAAATCGAGGATTTTCACGACGAGGAAATCGTCGAGCGCGAGCTTGTGCTCATGCGCGTGAACGTGAACTCCGAAACGCGCGCCGAGGTGATGCAGATCGGCGACATCTTCCGCGCGAAGATCATCGACGTGCAGATCAACAACCTCGCCATTGAGATCACCGGCAACGAGTCGAAGATCGACAAGTTTCTCATGCTCATGGGCAAGTTTGGCATCACCGAACTCACCCGCACCGGCCGAGTGGCGCTCGCCCGCAAGTCCAACTAAACGGAACCCGCCCCGACGCGAAGGGGGAGAGCCGCGCACGCTCTTCGGTGGCAGAGCGAGTGCATTTTCCGATGGTCGAATCCGTGCTGCACTGCCGCAATTGGCACCGTCAGCCCGCGCGTTCAGCCACCAGCCTACCTCGCGCAGATCTCCGCGGTCCTTGAGTAAAGACTCCGAGGGGCCACCCAACCAGCCCACGCTCGAACTCCATCCAGCTCCACCAGATGGGCGTGGCCAAGTCGGAAGGAATCGCTGGCCGAACCTGCGCCCCGCCCCCAATTCCAAGCCTTGTTGAAAAAAGGGTTCTACTTACCGCTAGCCGCTGGCCCGCTTACGCGGCGACAGGCGTCTTCTTGCGAGCTTTTTTGATGATGCTGCGGACAGTGTCGGAAGGCCGGGCTCCGTTGGTGACCCAGTAGTCCACGCGCGCGAGGTCGATGTTGGCGTTGTCGCCCTGCTTCTTCGGATCGTAGTTGCCGATGATCTCGATGAATTTGCCGTCGCGCGGGCTGCGCTGGTCGGCGACGACGACTTTGTAATACGGTTTGTTAAGGTTTCCCTCGCGGCGAAGACGGATGCTGACGGCCATGGTGTTGTTTAGTTGGTTGCTGATTCGTTGAGTTGAAATTTCTTAGCGGATGCCGAAGCGGGGCGTGCCGGAGCGCGCCATCATCTTCTTCATTTTGCCCATTCCCTTCATCATCTTCCGCATTTGGCCGAAGCGCTGAAGGAGATCGTTTACTTCGGTGACGGTAACTCCACTTCCACGGGCGATCCTCTGGCGGCGGCGGGCATTCAAAATGTCCGGGTTGGTCCGCTCTGCGAGGGTCATCGAAAGCACTATCGCTTCGACCCGCTTCATCTGTTTTTCGTCAATCGAAAAGTTTTTGAGGTTACCCATGCCGGGGATCATGCCAAGCAGATTTTCCATCGGCCCGAGTTTTCGCAGCATTTTGAACTGGGAAAGGAAGTCGTTCAGGTCGAACGACGCCGTCCGCATCTTCTCCTCCATCCGCCGCGCTTCGTCCTCGTCGATGGCCGCCGCCGCCTTTTCCACCAGCCCCACGATGTCGCCCATGCCAAGGATGCGCCCGGCCAGCCGGTCGGGGTAAAACGGCTCGAATTGGTCCAGTTTTTCGCCCACGCCGGCGAATTTGATCGGTCGCTGCGTGACCTCGCGCATGGAAAGCGCCGCGCCGCCGCGGGCATCGCCATCGAGCTTCGTGAGCACCAGGCCGGTGATGTCCAGCGCCTCGTGGAAATGCGTGGCCACGCTCACCGCCTGCTGGCCGGTCGCGGCGTCGGCCACGAGCAGAACCTCCTGCGGTCGCAAAAACTCGCGCAGCCCTTTGATCTCCGCGATGAGCGCCGCGTCGATTTCCTGCCGTCCGGCGGTGTCGAAAATCTGCACGTTTCCGGTCTGCGTCTTGGCCCATTCGAGCGCCTGCGCGGCCACTTTCTTCACGTCCGTCTCCCCCGCCTGCGGGGTGAAAACGGGCACGCCGACCTGTTTGGCGAGCTGGGCGAGCTGTTCGACGGCGGCTGGCCGGTAAAGGTCGCACGCGATCAGCAGGGGGGCTTTGCCCTGCTTTTTCAGCCACGCCGCCAGTTTGCCGCTGGAGGTGGTTTTGCCCGCGCCGTTCAAGCCCACCATCATGATCCGCGCGGGCTGGTCGAGGTTGAGCGGCGCATTATCCCCGCCGAGGAGCGCGGTTAGTTCATCGTGAAAAATTTTGACGATCTGCTGTCCCGGCGCGACTCCGCGCAGCACGGATTCGCCGAGCGCCTTATCCTTCACCCGGGCGATGAACCCTTTGGCAACGCCGAACTCCACGTCCGCCTCGAGCAGCGCCATCCGTACCGCGCGCATGGCGTCGGTGATGTTCGTCTCCGAGATCGTCCCGTGACCACGCAGGTCCTTGAAGACGTCTTGGAGTTTGTCGGCGAGCAGGGAAAACATGAAAGCGGGCGCGCAGACTAGCGCAGAACGGGCGCTTGTCGAGCGACGGGCCGCAGGCCGGCGGAGGCCTCCACTTGCCGCTTCCCATTCGCGCGGGCGGCTCTTTAATCTCGCCGGCCCATGTCTCAGGAATATCGCGTCAAACTCGAGGTCTTCGAAGGCCCGCTCGATCTGTTGCTCTACCTCATCAAGAAGGATGAGGTGGACATTTATGACATCTCGCTGGAGCGGATTACGGCCCAGTATCTGGAGTTCATGGACGCGTTCAAAGTCCTCGATCTCGAAGTCGCGGGCGAGTTTGTGGTCATGGCGGCAAACCTCATTTATCTAAAAAGCCGCGCGCTCCTCCCGGTGCATGTCCAACCGCCGGACGAGGAGGCCGAGGAGGCCGATCCGCGCTGGGATCTCATTCGGCAGCTCGTGGAGTACAAGAAATTCAAGGACGCGGCGGCGCAGCTCTCGCAGCGCGAGGTGGAGCAGAGCAACCTTTTCGCCCGCATGTCGGACGCCGCGGATCAGGTGCCGGAGCGGCCCCTCGGCGAGGTCAGCGTTTTCGACCTCATCAATGCCTTCAACAGCGTGCTCAAGCGCATCACTACGAAGAGCGAAGATTTGCGCGAGATTTTCGAGGAGAACTACACGGTTTCCGACAAGATTGACCTCATCATGAAAATGATGGCGTCCGGCGTGGCGCTGAAATTCACCGAGCTGTTTGCCGGTGCCGCTTCGCGCACGGAGATCGTCGTCACCTTCCTCGCGCTGCTGGAGCTGATCCGGCTGAAACAAGTCCGCTGCGAGCAGGCCGAGCCGTTTGCGGAAATCGAATTGCGGACAGCTTAATCGCGCGAAGAATCGGAGAACCCCATGACTTTGAAACAAGTGATCGAGGCGCTGGTGTTTGCTTCGCCCAAACCCATCACGACGAAAGAAATAGTCGCGGCGCTGCGCGCTGCGGGCGAGGGCACGGAGGATCAGGAAGCGAAGGATTTCGCGGCGGCGAAAGAGGCGAACGTGCTCGAAGTGCTCGCCGAAGTGCAGGCGGATTTGGTGGCAAGCGGACGAGCCTTTCAGCTCGTCGAGCGTGTGAATGGCTGGACGCTCGTGAGCGACCCGGCGTGCGCGCAGTGGGTGCGGCAGCTTTACCCCGAGGCCAAGCCCACGCGCCTGACTGGACCGCAGCTCGAAACGCTGGCCATCATCGCCTACCGGCAGCCGGTCACGCGCGCGGACTGCGAAGCGGTGCGCGGAGTGAGTGTGGATGGCGTGATGCAGGTGCTCCTCGACCGCAGCCTCGTGAAAATCGCCGGCCGCGCCGAAGTCCCCGGTCGCCCGCTGCTCTACTCCACCACGGAGTATTTCCTCCAGCATTTCGGCCTGAAGACGACCGACGAACTGCCTAACGCCAGCGAACTCAAGCGCATCGTTTTGCCCACCGCGCCGGTGCCGGCGGAGGAAAAAGCGGACGAACCGAAAGCCGAGGAGCTGCCGCTTTCGTCCGATCCGGTTTCCGAAACGACCGATCCCGCCGAACCAGCCACCACAGAGCCTGATAACGCTTTCGCCAACGAACCCGCATCGCCCGCCGAGCCCCTTTAAGGTTTCAGATTTCAGATCGCAGATTGCAAAGTGAGGCGTTGCTCGCGTCATCCATGAATAGGAAACCGAGAGGAATTCTTGCTGACGCCGTAAACGAAACGGATGTCATTCTCGTTAAGTGCTGTTCCGGATTACGTCCCACTTACGAGATTCGTCTGGCTACTTTCATGGCGCAGCAGATTCACCGCAGGCTTCGACTTATCCTGACGACAGGTGCATCGGCACATCCATCTCTAACCGACTACGCTAGGCTGCACGGGGTTTCCATCGAGCATCACCAATGAGCCTTTACCTCGCTATTTTCGACGGCGAAAACGACGTAGCGGGCTGGGTCTTCGGCCACTACAGCGACTTCGGCTGTTTCCGCGACACGATCGCAGCCAAACTCAGATCTGAGGATTACCCCACCTTAATGACGCATACGGATTGCGACGGTGATTGGTCCACTGCCCAATTGCCCAATCTCCGCAGCGAGCTTGACTCCATCGCCGCCGGATTTCGCCGACTGCCCGCGGAGGATCCCAAGCAGGGATTCGAGCACACCGCCCAATATCGTCAGGGTGCGCGTTCGCTTTACGAATGCTTCCATAACGTAGATGGCGAGAATATCTTTGAAGCTCTAATCGCGCTTTGTGACGAGGGCATCCGACTCAAGCAGCCAATTACTTTCCAATGACCGGAAAGCCTAAGCGCTGAGGAGAACTGTCCCGCACGTTCCGCTTTTCCAAATTCGAAATCTGAAATTCCATGACCCTTCCCGAGATTCGCCAAAAGATCGACGCCCTCGATGACCAACTCATTCGGGTGTTGAACGAGCGTGCCGATTTCGTACATGAAGTCGGCGTGGTGAAACGCGCGGAAGGCACGGAAATTTACGCGCCCGAGCGTGAGGAAATGCTGCTGCGATCCCTCGCCAAGAAGAACGCCGACCTGCAGGGTCGCCTCCCCGAAAAAGCCATCCGCGCCATTTACCGCGAAATCATGTCCGCCTCCCTCGCTCTCGAAAAAGATCTGACCATTGCCTACTTCGGCCCCGAGGCCACGAACACGCACCAGGCCGCCCGCAGCAAATTCGGCGCGAGCGTGAACTACGCGCCGCAGCTCAGCATCGCCGATGTCTTCGACGTGGTGGCGCGCGGCAGCGCGGACTACGGCGTGGTGCCGATCGAGAATTCCACGGAAGGTGCGGTCAATCACACGCTCGATGTTTTCATGGACAGCGAACTGCGCATCTGCGCGCAGATCCTGATGAAGATCGAAAATCACCTCGTGGCGAAAATCCCGCGCACCGGGATTCGGAAAATCTATTCGCATCCCCAGGTCTTTGGCCAGTGCCGCAACTGGCTCCGCCTAAACCTGCCCGACGCCGATCTCGTGGAAGTCTCCAGCACCCCGCGCGCCGCCGAACTCGCCGCCAGCGAGCCCGCCGCCGCCGCCATCACCGGCCCCATGGCCGCGGAAGTCCACGGGCTGCAAATCATCGAACCGTCCATCCAGGACATCGCCACGAACACCACGCGCTTCCTCGTCATTGGCCGCACCGCCTCGCCACCCACCGGCGACGACCGCACCTCCATCATGTTCTGCGTGCAGGACAAACCGGGCGCGCTTTTCCAGGCGCTCGAACCTTTCAACCGGCTGAAAATCTCGATGAGCAAAATCGAAAGCCGACCCTCGAAGCGGAAAGCGTGGGAGTATTTCTTCTTCGTCGATCTCGACGGTCACGCCAGCGAGGAAAAGGTGAAGCAGGCTTTCGAGGAACTGGAGAAGCACTGTTCCTTCGTGAAAATCCTCGGCACGTATCCCAAGACGAGTCTGGGGTAAGTCGGGAAGCGCGGTTCGGCGGTCAACAGCCGCTTGCGAAAACGGCGGATGGGCGGATTGTCGGAGCAACGAGAAAATGCGCTGGTACGTCCGATGCTTGTTTTCCAATCCCGATGATTAAAGCGAACTGTCGGGAACGCTTCACGGCGGCGGATTTTGATTTCGTCGTCCAAACTCTGGCCAGGACCGAAAGGGATTCGGTCAATCTGGTTGATCTCCTAACCGACGCAGAGGCCCGCGACTCCATTCTCGACAGCCCGCGGCTGGTCGAGTCGGTGCTGGCGCAGGATGGCACGCTGCGCATTTCGCCGCAGCTCTACTTTTACGTTTTGATCAGGCATGTCTTGAAATCGACAGGGCTGAGCGACCGGCGGGTCAGCGACTACCTCGCTTCGCTGCTCGAAACATTTTCCCAGACCGCCCGCCTGAGATCGCCGGCGGATGGGAATGCGAACCCGGTGCAGTACGTTTCCGACATGCTCATCGCGCTGCGGAACGCCTCGCCGGCGCAGACCTTTTTGATCCGCGCGCATGTCGGCAACTACGCGCTCTTCATCACCGGAATTTTTCACGAAACCGTGGAGCGGCGGAGCCGGCGGGGCGCGCCGGATTTGGGTTATTACGAGGATGTCGGCAGCGCCAATTTCAAGGCGGTGTCGTCGCATGAAGTGGCGCACTCGTGCGCGCTGGACGGCGTTTTTTCCACGCTGGCCGATGGCTTTCACGAAGCGCGGCTCGCTTTGAACCGGCTGTCGGATTCACTGCTCCATCTGCACACGGCGCACGCGCCGGCGCTGCCGCTGATCGCATGAGCGTCACGCTTTTTAGCGAGATTCAGCGACTCTTTGAGCGCACCTACGCGCAGGTGGGGATCAATCTGGAAGACTGTATCATTGACCGCCAGCGTTGCGGCCAGCTCAGCCGTGCGGCGGGCGTGGCGGCGCGGGAACTGAGCGAACTGGCGCGCACTTTTCTGCGGAAGTCGGACGATCGCCTGCACATCGGCATCTACTACTCGCGCTGGCTCATCGAGCAGCTCGAACGTCACGATCCGCGGAAGGGATTGAGCGATGCGAACATTCGCTCGCTGATCGCCTTTGTGGAGGAGATCAACCACGCGCTGCACGCGGCGCTGCAGTTTCAACGCGGCATCCGCGAGATCGCCACCGAGGATTTCGCACGCAATCTGGAGCTGCAGGCGCAGGTGGATACCTATCTCGTGCTGCTGCTCTTCGTGGCCTTCTTTCGCAGGACGCAGAAGGTCTCGCGCACGGATCGTCGCTGGCTGCGCTTTCATCTTTTTGCGCGGCAGGACCCGCGGACGTATGCCGACCCGAATCTGCGCGGACGCTATCTGGAAACGGGCGAGCTGGCGGCGCGCTACACGCGTTTTCTCGATGCGCTGAACGGGGCGCGGCGCGTGGATGAAATCCGCATTTTTCACGCGCTCGACTACGCCGCCAAAAAGCAGCGCATCCTCGCGCTCATGGACGCGCCTCGCCCGGACGCAGGCTAAAGCAGCGGGGAGATGGCGGCGAGGGAGCGTAGGTAGAGCGTGTGGCGGGCGCCGCGGGTCATCTCTTCGTCGAGGAGTTCGAGCGTGGTCGTGGGGCCGGCCGGGAGGAGATGCTGGAAGCGGCGGTCGCCTGGCAGTCGGATGTCCGCGCGGAGGAAAGGCTGCACGGATTCGCGCCGGAGGGCGAAGGTGGCAGAACCGCAGGTGAGCACGCATCCCGCGAGCGGCGCGCCAGTTGTTTCGTCGAGCCGAACGGTGACTTCGCGGCGGTCGGCGGTTTCGAAAGCGAGGGTAGCGGGCGTTTTCAGCGTAAGCCCGAGCTGCGCGGCGAGCCAGCCGACGAGCAGGAGGGCCGTGCTGCGGTGGCCGGGCGCGTGACCGATGCGGATGGCGCTGAGCTGCGGGAGCTGCGCGAGATGCTCGGGGGTGTCGAAGAATTGTGCGAGCGCCTGGCGGATGTAGAGGGAGCGCGTCCAGTTGAGATCGCGCAGGGTGAGCGTGGCTTTGGCGGTGGCGAGGGATTCCTGGAGGCGGGCGAATTGCTCGCGCGGGCGCGACCAGGGGAGGCTGTCGATGATCAGCCGGTCGATCCACGGCCAGAGCGTGGGGTTGAGATTTTCCGAGACGTCGCCCTGGAGCCAGAAATAGAGCGGCAGGTCGCTGTCGAGGTGGGAGAAAACGATGTTCGTCAGGCGGCCCTTGAGCTGGCCCTCGAGGAGGAAGCTGATTTGCTCGCAGCAGATGCTTTTCGCGCCGGCGCGGGAGAGGTGGCAGTGGGCGTTGACCCACGCGGAAATGCGCGGCTCAGGGGCGTTGCGACAGACGCAAATGAGCAGTGCGCGGCAGGCGTGGTTGCGGGTGAACTCCGCGATCAGTTCGTTATTGGCCGCCAGCTCCGCGGTGCTGCGGCAATACACGGCGAAGTTGATCAGCGAGGCCCGCGTCGGCGCATTGCCGCCGGTGTCCCAGAGTTTTTTTAACTCCCGGTTGATCTGACCAACGGGGACGGCGGTGCCGAGAGCGGAGAGGTCGGGCGTGGCGGACATGGCGCGGAGCTACATTCGCCGCCAATTGCGTCCATCCCGAGCGAGCAGATCGTCGGCTTCCTTCGGCCCCCACGAGCCGGCGGGATATTCGCAGAGCGGCGGCTGCGGACCGGCGGCATGCCAGGCGTTTTCGATGAGGTCGATAAAACGCCATGCGCCTTCCACTTCGTCACGCCGGGCGAAGAGCGTGGCGTCGCCGCTCATCGCATCGAGGAGCAGACGCTCGTAAGCCTCGGGCGAGGCTTTGCCGAAACTCGTGCCGTAATGGAAATCCATCTTCACCGGCTCGATGCGCAGGGCTGCGCCCGGCATTTTGCACTGCATGCGGAGCGAGATGCCTTCGTCGGGCTGGATGCGGATGACGAGCACGTTCGCCCCGATGTCCTCCGCGCCTTTGTTGAAAAGGACACTCGGCGCGTTCTTGAGCTGCACCGCGATTTCGGTCGCGCCTTTCGGAAGGCGTTTGCCCACGCGGATATAAAACGGCACGCCCGCCCAGCGCCAGTTGTCCACATTGGCTTTGAGCGCCACGTAAGTCTCGGTCATCGAGGTGGGCGAGACGCGATCCTCCGTGCGATAGGCTTTCACCTCCGCCCCGCCGATGGCCCCGGCGGCGTATTGCCCGCGCACGACATCGCGCGCCACGTCCTCCGGCGTCATGGGGCGGAGCGAGCGGATGACCTTCACCTTTTCATCGCGCACGCTGTCGGCGGCGAGGTCGGTGGGCGGCTCCATCGCCACGAGGCAGAGGAGCTGGAGCAGATGGTTCTGCACCATGTCGCGCAGCGCGCCGGAGCTTTCGTAATACGGCCCGCGCGCCTCCACGCCGAGCGGCTCGGCGGCGGTGATCTGCACGTGGTCAATGTAGCGGTGATTCCACAGCGGCTCGAAAATCCCGTTGGCAAAGCGCAGCACCATGATGTTCTGCGCGGTCTCTTTACCGAGGAAGTGGTCGATGCGGTAGGTGTCGCGTTCGTGAAAGGTTTTGCTGACCACGCTGTTCAGCGCCTGCGCCGTGGCGAGGTCCGTGCCGAAGGGCTTTTCCACGATGACCCGCGCCCAGCTCCCCTCCGCGGCCTTGTTCAGCCCGGCGGCGGCGAGATGCTGGAGGATGCCCTCGAATTCGCTCGGTGCGACGGAGAGATAAAACAGCCGGTTTCCACAAGTGCCGCGCTCCTCGTCGAGCTCGGCGAGCCGCTCCGCGAGGCGCTGGTAGCCGGCGGCGTCTCCAAATTCGCTGCGGTGGTAAAAGACGCGGTCAGCGAAACTCGCCCACACTTCCTCATTCAGCCCCGACCGGGAAAACTTCCGCGCCGCCTCGTGCAACTCCGCCCGAAAGCTATCGTCCGTCTTTTCCCGCCGAGCGAAGCCGACCACCGACAGCGCCGCCGGCAGATCGCCATCGGCGGCGATGTTATAGAGCGCCGGGATGAGTTTGCGGAAAGTCAGGTCGCCCGATGCGCCGAAGATGACGACGCTGCACGGCTGAGGCATGGGCCGACTGGTGAGCCCCTCGCGCAGAGGGTTCGCGGTGGGTGTGGTGGTCGCGTTCAAAGCGCGGCTGTCTTACCGGGGTGGGGGAGACAGGCGAAGTCGAAAGTTTACCCGACGTGGAGCCCGGAAGCGCGCCGCTCCTTTTCCCGCGTCAGTTACGGTGCGGGTTTTTCCGGGGCGTGCGCGGCTTCGAGTTCGGCGAGGCGTTTGGAAGCGGCGCGCTCGCTGGCTTGGGCGCGGTCGCGCTCGTGGCGGAGCTGGAGGAAAAAGCCGATGACGAGGACATTGAAGAGCAGAAAAAAAACGCCGAAAAGGGTGACCTCGGTTTTGTGCCGGCCCGCCCACAGCGCAAAGTGTTTCGGGATGCTGGCGCGCTCGGCTTTGGGCGCGAAGCCACCCTGACACGCGGTGATGTCCTCCTGCAAATCCTCGACCGTCTGGTAGCGGTCCGCCGGGGCGGTCGAGAGCGCCTTCATGACCACGGCGGAGAGCCCGTCCGGGATGCGTTGTCCGGGGCAATGGGCCAGCACAAAGGATTCGGCGACGAGGTCGCGCTTGCGGCGACGTGCGGATTTGGCGGGCTGGTTGTGGATGGAGGGATGCTCGATCCTGCCGTTGACGATGTTCTCCACGACCGCGTAAATCGTTTCAGCCTCGAACGGCGTACGCAGCGTGAGGATGGCGTAGAGGATCTCGCCGAGCACGTAGATGTCGGAGCGTGCGTCGATCTTGTCCAGCTCCCCGCGCGCCTGCTCGGGCGAGATGTACGGCGGGGTGCCGACGATGAGTCCGTGCATGGTCTCGAACCCGCGCAGGTCGTCGGGCTTCGCCTGCATCGCGGCAGCCTGGGCCGCGGGGTCCGGCGTTTCTGATGGACGGATTTCACGCCGCCCGCCGGTGATGTTTTTCGCGAGTCCCCAGTCCACGACGAGCACCTCGCCGAACGCGCCGATCATGATGTTCTCCGGCTTGAGATCGCGGTGGACCACGCCCTTCGAGTGCGCGAAGGCGATGGCGTCGCAGACCTTTTGGAAAATGGTGAGCAGCGCGCTGAGCGGATATTTCTCGATGATCTTTTCCTTCGCGTTGCGGATGCCGCGGAGCACGTCATCAAGAGTCGTGCCCTTGATGAATTTCATCGTGTAAAACATCTCGCCCTGCTCATCGATACCCAGCTCATAGACGGGAATGATATTCGGGTGTTCGAGCTGGCCGGTGAGCTGCGCCTCGTCCACAAACCGGAGCGCGTTCTCGCGAGAAAACTGGTGCTTCGAGTTGATGACCTTCATGGCCACGGTGCGGCGGATGCGCAGGTCGCGCGCCTGGAGGATCACGCCCATGCCGCCACGGTTGATCGTGGTGATGACCTTGTACTTTCGCCCGCCGACCTGTTCGCGTACCGCGCCGAGGCCGAGGTCGTTGTCCCAAAGCGCTTCCGCGAGCTGCCGGGCCGCGCCTTCCGGCAGGCGGACGACGAGCCGCGCCCGGCCGATCTGCACTTCCTGATCGAGCCGAATGCGCGTGGGGAGCTGCACCTGCACGCCTTCTATGAAGACGCCATTGCTGCTGCCGAGATCCTCGATGACCAGCTCGTACGCGGTGAAAATCAGCCGCGCGTGATGTCGCGACACGTTTTCCGCATCCACGAAAATGGGGCACGAGGTGTCGCGACCGATGAGGTATTCGCCGTGCTCGACCGCATACTTTGCGATCTCCTCCGCGCCGACGAAGACATCCACCTCCGCGCGCAGTACCGCGAAATCCGGCCCGGTTGCGGAGGAGGCGGAATCAGACATGGAGGATGTTTGTTCGCCGCTTAAAAAGGGATAGCAATCGTAATCTTAAACTGTCGCCGAGTCAGAACGCGCCCGGCATCAACAACGGGAAACTTCGGAGGCTACAGCGGCGCTGCGGGCGCTGCGGGTGCGAGCGGGTCGGCCGCCGGCGGTGGGACTGCAGGCGCACCGGGGTCGGTGCCCGGAATCGCGGGTGCGCCGGGCAGCGGCGGAGGTTTCGGCAGTCCCGAGTCAGGACCCGTGCCGGGCGGAGGTGTCTCGGTCGCCTTCATCAACTCATCGGCCGACCTTTCCTTCTTTTCTGGCAACGCGGCGTAGTAGCTTTTCCGCGGCGAGTAGATGCGGGTGTAGGGCGTGCTCGTCCGACAGCCCGCAAGACCCAGGGCGAGGAGGACGAGAGGACAAAGAAGGAGGCGGAAGGAACGGGACATAATTCCGTGTAGGCGATGCGTTCGGGGCGCGTCAATGCCCGGAGTGGGTCGGACGTGAATCTTTCACGACGGGGAGTTGACGGAGATTGAATGTGCCGCAGTCGTAAATCGAGTCGTAGCGGGCGGTGAATTGACCGCCGCCGATGCGCGCGGTGTAGCGGTAGGTACCGCCGAAGATCGCGGGCAGTTCGTGCGTTCCGCGAAACTGGCCCGGCGCGCCGGTCGGCGTGAGCACCAGCGTGTAGTCGCTCGTGAAAAGCTTCCAATTTGCGCGGAACGTCGCACGGAGCGACCCCGCCGCATCAGGTACCAGCACGGCGCGCAGACGCCCACCCTCGGGTCCGCCCGGACCCGCGTGCTTTGTGCTGGTCCAGCGGCCCTCCCAGCGTATCGCAGTCGGCGCGGTTGCAGATTTTTCCGCCGCCCGCCATTGCGCGTCAAAGGACGAGCACGCGGCCAGCGCGCTGCACCACGCCACCAGCACCAACCGTCCGGTTTTGATCCAGGCGCGCGTCATCGCTTCGGCAGCGTTTTAAGAAACGCCCGCATCTCCGCTTTGCTCCCGCGGAATGAAATCATCACGCAATGTTCGCCACTTGGTCGCAGCGCCGCGACCCGCGCATTCTTCTGGATGATCGTCCAGCCGCTGTCCGCTGGAAGCTGCACGCCGAAATCCGTGGCGTGAAACTCGAAGACCACGGACTCGTGCTGTTCCACGGCGTACTGGGCGATCCTCTTTCCGTCCCGCGCGAAAACTCGCGCCGCCACCACGGGCTCCGCAGCCAGTTCGGGCGGCGCTTCATAACCTTCGTAGCCATGCAGCATCAGCCAGTCGCCGAGTTTCGCCGTCGTGGTTTTCATCGGCTCCATCTCCGCACCGGTCATCCGGTTCGTCGTCTCCAGCATGCCCTCGACCGCTTCGCGCCCCGGAAATTCCGCCATGTTTTCCATGATCAGGAAAACGACCACGCCGACGAACAGCAGCACCCCGGCGAGCGCCGCCAGCAGCGCCGGCGTGTGCAGGTGCGAACGCAGCTTTGGCACCCCGCCGCCCACCGCGTCCATGCGCGGGACGACCTGCGCGCGGAGATTCTCCGGCGGGACGATGCTGCGGATGGCCTCAATAATCTGCGCATCGAATTCCGTCTGGGCGCGCAGCCGTTTGCCCACCGCCGCGTCGCCCTCCGCGAGGCGGAGCGCCTTTTGCAGCCGGCTATCCGGCTCGCGCCCTTCGCGATGGCAGCGCAGCAACATCTCGGCGTCGTTGGTATTCATGCGGGTGGCAGGTCGTCGTGCGGCGCGCGGAGCGCCTGCGCCAACAGCTCGCGTGCGCTGGCCAGCGTGTCGGAGAGCGTCTCGACATTCATTTTCAAAAGCTCCGCGATCTCCGCGATCGTGAAAAAATCGAGATAGAAAATAGCCAGCGCACTGCGCTCCGGCTCGGGCAGTGTGTGAAAGCGCTGCGCCAGCAAAAAGGCCTCGATCTTCAGCACCGCGGGTTCGGTATTTGCGGACGGCTCGTGGCGCAGCAGCCGCGGTGCGGCGGGCGCGGTGGTTCCGTTGAGTTTCAGGCACTGCTCGCGGATGGCCTGAACCAGCCAGGCCTGCCGTCCCGTTTCGCTACGGACCTGATCGAGATGTGCCGCCGCTTCCGCCAGCGTGTCGGTCAGTATCTGATCCGCCATCCGCGTCTGGCCGGTGAGCAGCACGGCGAAGCGGTAGAGCTCCGCGAAACCGCTGGGCGAGTGGGAAGGGGGGGGCGTTTGCAAGGCGGGCAACCTTACGCGCCAGCCCCGCGTCGGCTCAAGCGCGGAAAGGTCCGCGACATGGCTTTCCCCGCCGCGTCTGCTACCACAGAGCCATGCCTCTTCGCCTCTTTCCCGCCCGGCGCGCGGGTATTCTCGCGTTCGGCGTCGCCCTCGTCTCCTCCGCGCACGGCGTGGAATACACGGTCGGTCCCGGCCAGCCGCTCACCGCTCTCGCCGAGGTGCCGTGGGAAAAACTCGCCCCCGGCGATGTCGTCGCCATCCACGGGCGTGCGGAACCTTACCGGGAAAAATTCGTCCTTTGTGTGCGCGGCACGGCAGAGCGACCGATTACCATCCGCGGCGTGGCCGGGCCCGACGGCGCGCGGCCTGTGCTCGACGGACGCGACGCCATCACGCCCAAGACGCTCGACTACTGGGGCGGCGAACGCAGCGTCATCAAGATCGGCGGCGCGAACAAACCCGCAGACACCCAGCCCGCGCATCTCGTCATCGAAAATCTGGACGTGCGGAGCGCCCGGCCACCTTTCACTTTCACCGGACGGAAGGGCGTGCAGCTCTACGCGCAAAACGCGTCGGCGATCTTCATCGAAAAAGGCGAGCGCATCACCATTCGCAACTGCGCCCTGCACGATAGCGGCAACGGTTTCTTCGCCAGCAAAGCCTCGCGCGATCTGCTCATCGACGGCTGCCAGATTTCTGACAACGGCATCGAGAACGACATCTACGAACACAACAGCTACACCGAGGCGCTCGGCATCGTTTTTCAAAACAACCGCTTTGGCCCGCTCCGCGCGCGCTGCCCCGGCAACAATCTCAAGGACCGTAGCGCCGGTCTCGTGGTGCGCGACAATTGGATCGAGGGCGGCAATCGCGCGCTCGATCTCGTGGACGCCGACGGCTCGCCCGAACTGCGCGATGCTCCCGCTTACCGCGCCACCTGGGTCTATGGCAACGTGCTCATCAAACTCGACGACGCGCCGAACAATCAGGTCGTCCATTACGGCGGCGACAGCGGCAAACCCGAGTGGTATCGCAAAGGCACGCTGCATTTTTTCCACAACACCGTGGTCTCGCGGCGCACCAGGCGCACCACGCTCTTCGGACTCTCCACCGACGACGAGCGCGTGGAAGCGCGGAACAACATCATTTGGAATCGCGCCGGCGGCGCGCAGCTCGCCATCTGCGACGGCCCTGGTCACATCGCGCTCGGCACCAACTGGCTCCCGCGCGGCTGGGTGAAAACCCATGGCTTCACCGGCGGCGACATCACCGGCGCGGAGACCTCGCTCACCGGCGACGCGCCCGGCTTCACCGACGAACCGCACGACGACTTCCGCCTCGCCCCCGGCTCCCCCGCCCTCGGTTCGGCCGCCGCTTTGCCTCGTGAAATCGCCACCGCCCACCCCGTGAAGAACGCCCGCGACCTCGGGGCGGCGGGGGGAAAGTGAGACCACGGAAACCCGGTCGTGGTCGCTAAGACAACTCCGGGATGCGCGGTTATTCACCTGCCCTTATGTCGTCCCTGCGCCAGACTATCTGCACTGCTTGGATCCTCGCAGTTGTGAGCGCGCCACGAGCCGGGGCGGCGACGGTGGACTTCAATCGCGACGTGCGGCCGATTCTCTCGGAGAAATGTTTCCAGTGCCACGGGCAGGATGCGAACAAGCGCAAGGGGGAGTTGCGGCTGGATGTGCGGGAGAGTGCGGTGGGCAAGGCGGAGTCGGGCGACATCACCATTGTGCCGGGAAAGCCGGAGGCGAGTGCGCTGGTGACGCGGATTTTTTCCACGGGCAAGGACGAGCTGATGCCGCCGCCGAAAGCGAATCGCACGCTGACGGTGGAGCAGAAAGCCGTGCTGAAAAAGTGGGTCGCGGAGGGTGCGGAGTACAAGGCGCACTGGGCGTTCGTGGCACCGGTGCGGGCGGCGCTGCCGGCGGTGAAACGCGCGGACTGGGTGCGCAATCCGATCGATCGCTTCGTGTTGGCGAAGATCGAGGCGGGCGGCTTGCAGCCTTCGCCGGAGGCGGATCGCCCGACGCTGATCCGCCGGCTGACGCTCGATCTCACCGGGCTGCCGCCGACGCCGGAGGAGGTGGACGCCTTCGTCGCGGACGCTAAGCCGGACGCCTACGAGCGGCTCGTGGACCGGTTGCTCGCATCACCGAATTACGGCGAGCGCATGGCGCTTCCGTGGCTGGATGCGGCGCGCTACGCGGACAGCAATGGCTTCCAACAGGACGGCGACACTTTCCAATGGATGTGGCGCGACTGGGTGGTGCGGGCGCTGAACGCGGACATGCCGTTCGACCGTTTTTCCATCGAGCAACTCGCCGGCGATCTTCTTCCGAAGCCGACGAACGATCAGATCATCGCGACCGCTTTCAACCGCAACCACCTGCTCAACGGCGAGGGCGGTGCGATCCCGGAGGAGCAGCGCTTTGTCGCGCTCTTCGACCGCGTGGACACGACGGCCACGAACTGGCTCGGACTGACGATGGCCTGCGCGCAGTGCCACGATCACAAATACGATCCGCTCACGCAGCGCGACTACTACGGGCTGATGCACGTCTTCAATCAGGTCTCGGAAAACGGCCTCGCGCCGATCATCCCGGGAGCGAAACGCATCGCGCCGCCGTTCGTGGAAGCGCCGACGGAGGAGCAGGCGAAACGGATCGCGGAAATGGAGGCGAAGGTCGCCAAGGCGGAGGCTGACGCGCAGAACAAGGAGACGTTGGAAAAGGATTTCGTCGCGTGGATGGCCACGGTCACACCGGAGACGAAGCGGCCGAACAAGCAGCCGCTGCCAGGGAATCTCGTGGAGGTGCTGCGGCTCGCGCCCGATGCGCGCACGGCGGCGCAGAAGCTGGAGTTGGAAAACGGATTGCGCCTGCTGTTTGAGCCGGAGTTTTGGCCGGGCAAGGCGGCGCGCGAAGCCGCCGGCAAGACCGCCGCGGCGCTGAAGAAGGACATCGCGCGCATCAAAAAGGACGAGGTCCCGCGTGTGATGGTGATGCGCGACGACAAGGCGCGGGACACGTTCGTGCTCGACCGCGGCAACTACGAGAAGCCGAAAGAGAAAGTCGGGTTCGCGACGCCCGCCTTTCTCCCCGCGCCGGCGGCCGATGCTCCGAAGAACCGGCTCGGCTTTGCGCAGTGGCTTTTCCGGCCGGAGCATCCGCTGACCGCGCGCGTGCAGGTGAATCGCATCTGGCAGATTTTCTTCGGCGCGGGGCTGGTGCGGACGGCGGAGGATTTCGGGGTGCAAAGCGAGATGCCGGTGCAGCAGGAGTTGCTCGACTGGCTGGCGGTGGAGTTCCGCGAACGCGGCTGGAGCATGAAGCAGATGGACCGGCTGATCGTGATGAGCGCGACCTACCGGCAGAGCAGCCGCGTGACGCGCGAGCTGCTGGCGCGCGACACGGAGAACCGTCTGCTCGCGCGCGCCGCCCGCTTTCGCGCGCCCTCGATGATGCTGCGCGACGTGGCGCTCGCGGCGAGCGGGCTGCTCGACCGGCGCGTCGGAGGAAAGCCGGTCTATCCGTATCAACCCGACGCGATTTGGGAGACGCTCGCGATCACGAAAGAACGCGACTTCACCTACCCCGCGTCGTCGGGCGCGGACCTTTACCGGCGCAGTCTCTACACCTTTTGGCGGCGCACGATTGGGCCGGCGAATATGTTCGACGCCTCGAACCGACAGACCTGCAAAGTGCGGCTCGCCGCGACGAGCACGCCGTTGCACGCGCTCACCACTTTGAACGATCCGACCTGGGCCGAAGCCGCGCGGGTGCTGGCCGCGCGGGCCATTGAGACGGGCGGCGACGCGGACGCGCAACTGACCTTCGCCTTCCGGCGCGTGCTTGGCCGCAAGCCGACGGTGCGCGATCTCGCCGCGCTCCGCCGCGCCTTGGAAAAGCAGCGCGCGATCTACCAGGCCGACCCCAAGGCCGCGACTGAGGTCGTGACCATCGGAGCCGCACCGGCGAACCCCACGCTCAAAGCCACCGAGCACGCCGCGCTCAGCGCCGTGTGCCTCGCGATCCTCAATCTCGACGAAGCCCTCACCCGCGAGTGACCCACCCACCATGCTCGAAGAACTCCTGACCAATCATCAGCGCGTCACGCGCCGCCAACTCTTCGGCACCGCCGCGACCGGCATCGGTGGCATCGCGCTCGCCTCGCTTCTCGGCTCGCGCACCGCGAACGCCGCGCCGCAGCCCGGCCTCCCCGAGCTGCCCCACGTTGCGCCGAAAGCGAAGCGCGTCGTCTGCCTCTGGCAGGGTGGCGGTCCATCGCACGTCGATCTTTTCGACCCCAAACCCACGCTGCAAAAAATGGCCGGGCAGGACATCCCCGATAGCGTGCGCGGCACCACGCGGCTCTCGACGATGTCGTCGGGCTACAAAAAGTGGCCGATCACGCCGGCGATCAAACCCTTCCAGCGCTACGGCCAGTGCGGCACGGAGTTGAGCAGTATGCTGCCCAATATCGGCGCGCTCGCGGATGACATCTGCGTGGTGCGCTCGATGAACACCGAGGCCGTCAACCACGCGCCGGGCGTGACTTTTTTCATGACCGGAGCGCAGGTGCCGGGCCGCCCGAGCATGGGCGCGTGGCTGAGCTACGGGCTCGGCTGCGACGCGAGCGATCTGCCGGCGTTTGTGGCCATGACTTCGTCCGACAAGGGCAAGACGTGCGGCCAACTTTTCTTCGACTACTACTGGGGCAGCGGCTTCCTGCCAAGCCGCTACCAGGGCGTGCGCTTCAGCAACGCCGGCTCGCCCGTGCCCTACCTCAGCAACCCGCCCGGCATGAACCGCGAGCAGCGCCGCGCCTTGCTCGACGACCTGCACGACATGAACGCCGCGCACCTCGCGGAATACGGCGACCCGGAGATCGACACCCGCATCGCGCAATACGAGATGGCCTTCAAGATGCAGGCCAGCGTGCCGGACCTGCTCGATTTTTCGAGCGAGCCGAAACACGTCATCGAGCGCTACGGCCCCGACGCGTTGAAGAAGGGCACCTTTGCCAACAACTGCCTCATCGCGCGGCGGCTGCTCGAACGCGGCGTGCGTTTCGTGCAGCTCATGCACAGCGGGTGGGATCAGCACGGGAATCTTTTCACCCAGCTCGAGCAGCAGTGCCGCGACACCGACGCGCCCAGCGCCGCGCTCGTGCAGGACTTGAAAGAGCGCGGCCTGCTCGAAGACACACTCGTCGTGTGGGGCGGCGAGTTTGGACGCACGCCATTCGGCCAGGGCGATCCGAAAAAACCGAACGGTCGCGACCACTTCGGCCGCAGCTACAGCATGTGGCTCGCGGGCGGCGGAGTGAAAGGCGGCACGACCTTCGGCGAGACGGACGACTTCGCCTGGAACATCGTGAAGGACCCCGTCCACATCCACGACATGCAGGCCACCATCCTGCACCTCTGCGGCATCAACCACGAAGCCCTCACTTACCGCTACCAAGGCCGCCAGTTTCGCCTCACCGACGTGCATGGGCACGTGGTGAAGGGCATCGTGGCGTGAGGGCGGTGGTTTGACCGCTAGCGCCGACGTCAACATTCCCACGGACGTGCCCGTGCCTTGACGCTCCCGGACTCGCCTGCGACGCTGCATGCCATGGACACGACGCTCGAGTATGCCGAGACGCACTTTTCCCGCCTCGGTGCTGCATGTGAGTCACGCGAGCCTGTGGGAGATCACGCTGAAACATGGCGCGGGAAAGCTGTCTCTGCCCGGCCCGTTGCTTTGGTAGCAGTCGTCTGGGCGGCGGACGCCGAAAACGGTTCCGGGCGTTGCCAAACGGCGTTTGGCAACGAGGCGCTTAAAAACCCCCGCGACCTCGGAGCCGCACGGGGCAAGTGAGTCCGCCGCCGCTGAGTTAGTGGAGGATCGGCCCGGAAAAGTCGAAGCGTTCATGGGTGCCCGAGGTCATTTCTCCGGCGGCGGATAAGCACACCCGAAGCCATAATCATCAGCCCAGCGAACACCGCACAACATCCCGCAACAACGGGTGCTCGGGTGTCTTCAAACTCAATGCTGTCGAAGCCATAGATAAGCCTCGTGTTGACTCCAGAGCGGTAAGACAACCCATCAGGCCAGCCATCATTTTTCTCCCAAAAAGTTTCCCGAAATCCAAACTGAAAACCTCCGACATTTGCCACCCAAGTGTGCGGAAGCTCCGGCGGCTTTTCATCCGTGACCGACTCTTGGGCAACGGCTTTCCACGTCAGTCCCAGCGGCAGCAGGTAGGGGAGGAGAGGGGCGAAGCGTTTCATGGCGGCGGGAAAAAAAGCTGCGGGGATGCGTGGGACGGAGCCAGGAGGTGACGCGCGGCCCGGAGTATGATGGAGCTAAGCGGAGGGCCGCATTCGCCGCAAGGTCGGGCCGCGACAGCGCGGAGTGCTCCAAACAAGCCGTCATCCGCCGCTTCGCCCAGAACGACGGGCGCGCTTGCGCCACCGCCGGACGCCTTGACGCCCGCCTGACCCGCTCCCTACCGTCGCCGCGCATGGACGCCGCCCTCCCGACAAACCTCGCCGCTCCGGTCACGGAAACACTTCGTTCCTTCGTCGAATCCGCGCGCGGAGCATTTGGCGAGGATCTGCAATCCATCGTCCTTTTCGGCAGCGCGGCCGAGGGTCGGCTGCGTCCGGCGTCGGATGTCAATGTGCTGGTGCTGCTGGCGGCGTTTGAGCGCGAAAAGGCGGACCGTTTGCGCGAACCGTTGCGCATGGCGCACGCGGCGGTCCGGCTCGCGGCGATGTTCCTGCTCGAAGCCGAGCTTCCGTCCGCCATCGAATCGTTCGCGGTGAAATTCGGCGACATCGCGCGGCGGCATCGCGTGCTGTTTGGCCGCGATCCTTTTTCAACCGTGACGGTGCCGCGCGCGGCGGCGGTCGCGCGGCTGAGGCAGACGTTGCTGAATCTCACGCTGCGGATGCGCGAAGCCTATATTGCGCGCGGGTTGCGCGAAGAGCAGTTGGTGGCCGCCATCGCCGAAATGGCCGGCCCGCTACGCGCCTGCGCGGCTACTTTGGACGAACTCCAGAGCCGCGCGGTCGCCTCGCCGAAGGAGGCGCTGGAGCAGTTCGCCGGCGTGGCGGGAGCTTCGCTGATGAGCCGGATCACCGAGGCGCGCACCCACGGCGCGCTCCCGCCAGGCACGGCGGGCACGACGCTGGCCGAGCTCACCGACCTCTCGCGGTCGCTGTGGGCGGCGGCGCAGAGACTGTGACCCGGCGGTATGAATCCCTTCGATCTGCATGGGCCGGAGTTCCTGGTTTTCTACGTCACGTTTGCCGTGGTGGTGATCGTGACGGCATGGTTGTTTCGCCGAATCCGGGAAGGAGGAACCGCGCCAAAGATGGATCTCGATCCTTACACTGTCGCATATCTGCGCGGTGGAACGAATGAGGTCGTACGGGTGGCGCTCGTCTCGCTCATCGACCGCGGACTGGCTTCGACGAGCGGTTCCAAAGTGGTGCGTGCTCCCAAGGCCGACGCGGCCGCCGTTCGGCATCCGGTCGAGAAGAACCTCCTGAACAAACTCGGCGTGGCGCGCGAGGCTGTCTCGATCTTTGGCGAGCCCACGCTGGAGGTCGCGTGCGTGCCATTTAAATCCGTCCTCGAGCAGCACGCGCTTTTGCCGGACGCCGCCACGACGCAAAGGCGCACTCTGGTTTTCGGCGTCACGTTACTGCTGCTGTGTGGCGTCGGCGGCGTGAAAGTGCTCATCGCTCTCGAACGGGGGCGGAGCAATGTGGGTTTGCTCCTTCTTTTGACGTTCATCGCGACCGTCGCTGCATTTAGAGTCTGTCATCCCCGCCAAACGGAACGGGGACGGGCGATGCTCCAGGACTTGCGCGCACTCTACGCGGGCTTGCGGTTGCGGGCCTCCTCGATCCAGCGGGGCGGCGCGACCATTGATGCGGTAATGCTCGCAGCGGTCTTCGGTCTCGCTGCGTTACCAGCGTCCGGTTTCGGCTATGTCCGCACGCTTTTTCCGCAGGCGACCAACAACAACTCGTCGTCGAGCTGCGGATCATCCTGCGGAAGTTCCTGCGGTAGTTCGTGCGGCGGGGGATGCGGCGGGGGATGTGGAGGCTGCGGGAGTTGAGCTTATGAAAGATCGCGTCGGGCTTGGCTGGCGACCGGAATTGGCGGCAGGGATTCTTTCGCGGCTCGATGCGATCGACGTCGTCGAGGTCATCGCGGACGACTACTTCGACGCGAGCCGCATCCACCGCCGCGCGCTCTCCACGCTTGCGGCGCAACTCCCCATCACGCTCCACGGCGTTGGGCTCGGCATGGCCTCGTGCTCGGCGGTGGAGCGCCGGCGCCTGGATAAAATGGCGCGCCTCGTGAATGAAGTGGAGCCCGAGTGCTGGTCGGAGCATCTCGCCTTTGTCCGCGCGGGAGGGATCGAGATAGGCCACCTCTCCGCGCCGCCGCGCACCGTCGAGACGGTCGAAGCCACGCTCACCAACCTCGCCGCGGCGCGGCGGATCGTGGGCTCGGCTCCGCAGATCGAAAACATCGCCACGCTCCTCGACCCGCCCGGCAGCACGCTGGACGAGCCCGCGTGGCTGCGCGCCATCGCGCTCGGCTCCGGGAGCGACCTGCTGCTCGATCTCCACAACGTCCACGCGAATACCCTCAACTTCGGGCACGCCCCGCTCACTTTTCTCGCCGGGCTTCCGCTCGATAAGGTGGCCATGATCCACCTTGCGGGCGGAAAATGGATCGGCCCCGCTGGGCAGGAGCGTCTGCTCGACGATCATCTGCACGACGTGCCGGACCCGGTCTTCGCGCTGCTCGAGGAAGTAGCCGCGCGCGTCCGACGGCCGCTCACCGTCATCATCGAGCGCGATGGCGAATACCCGCCCATCGAGCATCTCGTGCAACAGCTCGCCCGCGCCCGCGCCGCGCTGGCGCAAGGCCGGGCGCGCGCGGAAGCCTGCCGATGAGCGCCCGATTCGAGGCCTTTCTCGCGCGTATCTACGTGGATGCCGGGGCGCGGGCACGTTTTCTGGCCGACCCGCGTGCGTCCTGCGCCGCCGCCGGGCTCAGCGCGGAGGAAACCGAGGCCGCCGAAAAGATCGACCGCCTCGGTCTGCACATGGCCGCGAACAGTCTCGAGCGGAAGCGGAGCAAACGGCGGGGTTTTTGATTAGACGCATGGGGCGATGTCGGGCTGGGCATCGACAAACGGCAGTGGGCCGTTAGGCTGGGCGGTCAGCGGCTTTTGGCCGACGCCGAGGATCGGCATTTCGATGAAACTTTTGCAAAACCCTCTCCTGAGAAAACTGCGCGCGCAGGCGCGGTCGGTGCCGGTCGTGTGGCGGCTCGAGCGGATGGCGGATGCGGCGGCACGGAAGCTCACGGGGCGGCAGCGGACGGTGACGGAGAGCCCGAATTTGCTGCCGGTGCTGATCCAGGTACTGGCGGCGTTTTCCAAGGCGGATGGGCAGGTGCTGGAGGAGGAAATTGACTCGTCGCTGGGCTTTCTGCGCTACGACTATCCGGAGGCGGTGTATTCCGAACTGCGGAAACTTTTCCGTCAGGCGCTGAATGAAAATCAGGATCTCGGGGTGATGGCGCACAAGCTGTCGGCGGAGCTGAGCGCGGAGCGCAAAGTGATGCTCGGCGTGCAGCTCTACGACTTGATCTCGAAGGCGGGGATGGAGCAGCAGCAGGTGGTGAATTTCTATTCGTTCATGACGCAGCTCGGGATGGCGGCGCAGGCCATCGACATCGTGTATCAGCTCAATGCGGCCGATGAGTCGGACAAGACGGTGTATCAGCACGGGCAGTCACCGCTGGAGTCGCTGACCTTTGGCGCGAATGGCGCGGCGGATGTGAAGCTGAAGGGTCTCGCGGGGCCGGAGCGGCTGGTGGCGTTCCGGTATCACGATCTCATCCTGCTGAAGAACCAAAGCTCGAAGGGCATCGTGGTGCGCGGGCGTCCGCTGGGACCGGGGGCGTTCTGCCGCGTGTATGCGGGGCAGCGCATCGTGCTCGGCGAGCAGGTGCTCACGTATCAGGATCTGGCGTATTATTTTAACGCAAAGAAGAACGTCTCGCTGACGCAGATCTACCTGACGATCGACAGCAACGACGAGGTGCAGCTCGAAAAGGAGAAGACGCGCGAATCCAGTCTGGAGGTGCGTTTCGGGCTGAAGGTGCAGGTGCGTGCCCTGAAAAGCGTGGACGCGCTGCTCAACGGCACGGCGCTGCGCGCGGGGACCACGATCGACGCGACGCTTGATGACCGGATCGTCTTTCACAACGACTCGGAAATGCCGCTCAACGATTTGCGGCGGCGCGCTCGCGCTCTCGGCGGACGCTTCCAGCTCAAGGCCTACAAGACCGGCTATCTCGTCTCGAACAACCCCTCGCTGCTCGACACCGACGACATCCTGCTCTCACCCGGCACGAGCGGCGAGGTGCTGCTGAAAATCCTCTGCGACTACGAGAATCGCGTGGGCAAACTCGAGGTGCTGCACGCGGACCGGCCTATCCTGGTGGGCGAGTTTCCGGTGAAGGGGAGCGCGACCCTGCAGGACGGCGACACCATTCGCATCGACACAGGGCAGGTGCTGCGCTGCGACTTTGCGAACCGGATTATCGAGGAGGAGCGGAACATCATTTCGTCGCTCGAAGTGCGCGACGTCTCGCACCGCTTTCGCCGCGCGCAGATCGCGATGGATAGCATTTCCTTTGCGGTGAACCGCGGCGAGATGGTCTGCGTGATGGGCGCGAGCGGCTCGGGAAAATCCACGCTGCTGCGCTGCATCGCCGGCCAGCTCCAGCCCACGCAGGGCGAGGTGCTGCTCAATGGGCAGTCGCTTTACGCCAACGTGGACGGGCTGAAACGCTTCATCAGCTACATCCCGCAGGACGACGCGTTCGACGACCACCTGACCATCGAGGAAAACATGAGTTTCGCCGCGGCGATCCGCTCACCGCACCTCTCGCGGCGCGACCGGGCGCGGCGGATCGAGGGGAAACTCACCGAGCTGGGACTGAGCGAGCGGCGCGGAAACATCGTCGGCACGGCGGTGGAAAAGACGCTCTCGGGCGGCGAGCGAAAACGGTTGAACATCGGCCTGGACATGATCTCCAGCGCCGACGTGTTCCTTTTCGACGAACCGACAAGCGGCCTCAGCTCGAAGGACAGCGAGCACGTCATCGAGATCATCCGCTCGATGGCGCACAACAAGATCGTCCTCGTCACGCTGCACCAGCCGACCTCGAAGCTCTTCCAGATGTTTTCCAAAGCGCTGCTGCTCGACAAAGGCGGACGTATGGTTTTCTACGGCACGCCGAGTGAGATGCTTGGCTACTTCGCGGCGGCGGAGCACGAGCAGCACTTCGGCACGGAGCTGGGCGGTTGCCCGGCGTGCGGCACCACGCGCCCGGAGTTCATTTTTGACGTGCTGGAAACGCCGCTCCGCGATCTCAGCGGCGACGTGATCTACGAGGACAACTCGCAGGGCCAGCTCGTGCCCGCGCGCCGTTTTTCGCCGGACTACTGGCGGGACAAATACGAGAGCTTCCGCCTGCTGCAGGATGTGAAGCAGGTGAATCTGCGCCAGCAGCCCGCGCCGCCGATTCCCACACCCACGCCCGCCGCCGCCGCCGCCGTGCGCCAGCGCGCGCCGATCCGCTGGCACGACGAGTGGACGCAGTTTCGCACGCTGATGCGGCGCGCTTTCATGTCGAAGGTCCGCAATCGCGGGAACCTTTTCATCACGCTGCTCGTCGCCCCGGCGCTCGCCGCGCTCATTGGCTGGGCGCTCTATTTCACCGACGACGCCTCCGGCAAATATGACTTCGCCAGCGCGTTTCACATTCCGACTTACATCTTCATCAGCCTGCTCGTGGCCATGTTTCTCGCGCTGATGAACAGCGTGGACGACATCATCCGCGACCGCGTGATCCTGCATCGCGAGCGCAACCTGGACGTGCGGCTGCCATATTACATCTTCGCGAAATTCGCCACGCTCGCGCTTTTCTCCGCCGTGCAATGCGCGCTCTTCGTGCTCGTCGGGAACAGGATTTTGGAGATCCGCGGGATGTTTTCGGAGTACTTCACCTACATGTTTATTACCGCCGCGAGCGGCACCTCGCTGGGGCTCGTCATCTCCTCGCTCGCCGCCGATGGCAAGACCGCAGCGAACGTCGTGCCGCTCGTGCTCATCCCACAGCTCATCTTCGGCGGCGCACTGATCAAGTACGAGGACATGAACAAGGACTTCGACATGATCTACACCTTTCAGCGCTGGCTCACGCGGCACCCCGAGGCCGGGGCTCCGAGCCGCCGCGACGATGCCTCGCTGCGCGTGCCGCTCATCAGCCGGTTTGTCGCCACGCACTACAGCTACGAGGCGCTCATCGTCGCGCAGGCCAAGCTCAACCCGCTCTCTTTCCGCCAGGAGCGGATCCAGGATCAGATGGACGAAATCGTCAAGGTGCGGCAGCGCACCGACGCGCAGGAGCAGCGGCTCGATGACTTGAAAGAGACCCTCGCCCTGCTCAGTGGCATGGAGGGCAAAAGCCGCGCGGACCTGGAGCGGCGGCTCAAGCTGGTGGATGAAGTCATCGGCGGCAAAACGCTCGACACGGCTGCCCTACGCGGACGCGGAGGTATGACCGCCGAGCGGGTTTACACTAACCAGAAAGTCACTGATCTCGTGACCAACGCCGAGACTGTCCAGAACGACATCCGCCGAACCGACTCCCAAGGCCACCCGCAACCGATCAACCTATTTTTCAGTCCGGAGAAATCGTGGGCGATCCCGTATCCGAGCTGGAACACGAAGAGTCGGCAGTGGGAAACGCGGCACACGCGCCTGCACATGACAGTCTTCACTTACGCCACCGGCATTCTCACCGGCACCTCGCTCGCGCTGCTCGTCGGCCTCTATGCCATCCTCCGCCGCCAGCTCCGCACACGCGGTATGTAGGCAAACTTTTCAGCGTGGACGTGGAGGAGTTGGCTGGGCCGCTCCTTCGTCAATTTTTTGCACGCGTCGTAAAAGTCTTTGACGGATTTTGGAGACAATGAAATTAAGACCCGTTCTCAACACATCGTATTCCTAATTCACCATGCTTTATCGTCCTTCACTTCTTGCCTACATATTCGCTGCCACCTTGCTAGCGACTGCAGTTTCCGCGTTTGCGGGTCAGCGCAAATTTGCCTACAGCTACGAAACACTCACCGTGCCAGTGGGTAGCGTGGAGTTTGAGAACTGGGTGACGTGGAAGCACTCCAGTGCTGGCGAGCGGGTGGATCAGTTCGACTTCCGGCATGAGTTCGAATTTGGCGTCACCGAGCGCCTCCAGATTGGGTTGTATGTGGCGGACTGGAGTCTCACCGAAAGCCGCACCGAAAGCCGCGCCGTGTATCAGCACTCTGGAGTCGAGGTGATTTACAACCTGACCAATCCAAACACCGATTTTCTCGGTTCCGCGCTTTACGGCGAGGTGCAGGTGGGCGATCGCGTAATCGAATTCGAAGGCAAACTGCTCCTGCAAAAAAACTTCGGCCGGGTCTCGCTCGTCTATAACGCGATCATCGAAGCCGAGTGGGAGGGCGAATCGCTCCAGCATCTGGACGAGCGCAGCGGCGAGTTCGCCCAGACGCTCGGCGTCAGCTACGAACTGACCCCGAATTTCAGCGCGGGCGCGGAGTTGCTCCACGAGGTGGATCTCCCGGAGTGGCGCGCGGCGGGAAAATCCATCGTCTTTGCCGGCCCGAACGTTTCCGTGCGGGCGGGACGCTTCTTCGCCACGGTCGCCGGGCTCTTCCGTATCACCGACCAAAACGACGAGCCGGACGTGCAGACGCGACTCATCTTCGGCTTTGATTTTTGAAAAAGTCCGCGCTCCTTCCCGTCGCAGTCGCCGTGACCCTCGGCGGTTGCGCCAGCCTCGACGCGCTGGCCCCGCCGGTCTCCCCGGCGATGCTCCGCGCGGGCCACGGCGTGGGTTCTGGTACGTTGGAAAATGGCCGGCTGCTTCTCACCACGCGCTGCGCCTCCTGCCATCGGGTTTACCCCGTCGCGGCCTATCCGTCGGCGAAATGGAAAACGATCCTCGCCGAAATGGCCCCGCGCGCGAAGCTCGACACGGCACAGCACGCCGCCGTCCTCGCGTATCTTGATGCCGCGCTCGCCGTGCCGCCTACGCCTCCCGCCCGCTGAAAGCCGCGTCGCCCAGCCCGGCCAGCTCGCCGGTGCTGTCGGCGAATTTTTCCACCGGCGTGCCCATGCGCCGCAGCATGCCCACGTAGAGATTCGTTAGCGGCGTGTTGTTTTCGTAAGCCAGCGCGCGCCCCGTGGCCAGCGTTCCGCCGCCGCGCCCGGCGACCACGATCGGCAGCTTGTGCGGATCGTGTGCGTTGCCGTCGTGCATCCCGGCACCGAAGAGCAGCATCGAGTTGTCGAGGAGCGTGCGGCCACCTTCGCGGATCGCGCGCATCTTCCCGAGCATGTAGGCGAACTGCTCGTAATGCCACGCGTTGATCCGCTGGTATTGCGCCATCTTTTCCGGGTCGTTTTTGTGATGCGAAATCTCGTGAAAACCGCCGCTCACACCGTCGAGGAACGAGAAATTCCGCGGGCTTACGGCGTTGCCAAACATGAATGTCGAAACCCGCGTCGAGTCGGTCCAAAATCCGAGCACCATCAGATCCAGCATGATCCGCACATGCTCGGTGTGGTCGCCCTTGCGCTCGCTCACGCGCGCCGGATCAGCGTAGGCGTCGATGCGTGCGCCGAGGTCCTTGATCGCCCGCTCCGCCAGCCCATCGCTGCGCACGGTTTCGCGCTGCCGCTGCGCGTCAAAGGCGATGCGCTGTTCCACGCTGCGCACGCTTTCCAGATACTCGTCGAGCTTCTGCCGGTCATCGGCTCCGAGCCTTTTCTGGAGCCGCCTCGCGTCCTCCAGCACGAGGTCAATCACACTCCGGTTCTTCGCCGCCTCGGCCGCGCGGCCAGGCGCATTCGAGCGGAAAAGCCGGTCAAAGGCCGCGCGCGGATTAATTTCCTTCGCCAGTGGCGTGGTCGGCGTGCTCCAGGAAATGTGCGCGCCGTAAAGCTGCGTGTAGCCGACATTCGTATCCACACCCGTCGCCGGCGGATCGATCCCGAGCTCGAGCGACGGCAGCGGCGTGAGATGCCCCACGCGTTTCGCCGCCACCTGATCCATCGAGACCGCACCGCTGCGCAAGTCGCTGCCCGTCGTCCGCGTGATTGTGGTGCCCGTGAGAAAGCCGCCCGTCTTCACATAATGCCCGTCGCCGGTGTTGCTCGCGGCGTTCCAGAGGTTGCGCAAAACGAGCAACTCGTCCTTGTGCGGCGCGAGCGGCTGGAGAATCGGCGAAAGCTCGAAGGAGCGGCCCGCGCCGGTCGGGTTCCATTTGCCGGGGCAGACCCCATTCGGCATGTAAAGCACGGCCAACCGCACCGGGCTGGGGTTGGCCGTGGTCGCCGCGCGGGTGGCCAGGCGCATCGCTTCGAGCAGCGGCAGGCACAGCGTCGCGCCGAGGCCTTTGAGCATGGTGCGGCGGGAGAGCGGCGTGGTTTTCATGGCGTGGTTCCGCGGTGGTTTTGAAAAGGATAACTCTGCACGATTTCGAGAACCAACTGGTCCACCCGATAGTCCGCCGCCGCCAGCACTTTTGCCGTCCGACGCACCGTCGGCACATCATAGTATTCGAGCCCGCGATTGAGCGCGTAGGCATACATTTTTTCGGTCACATTGCGCGCGAAGACATCCTTCCGCTTCAGCAGTTGCGCCTTCAATTCCGCCGGCCCGCTGAACTTTTCCCCGTTCACCATTTCCCCGGTCGCATCCACCGGCTGACCCGCGATCTCCGCGCGCCAGCGTCCGATTGCGTCGAAATTTTCCAGCCCAAATCCGAGCGGGTCCATCCGCTTGTGACACCCCGCGCAGTTGGCTTCGGTGCGATGCTTTTCGAGCTGCTGGCGCAGCGTTAGCCCATCCTTGGGCTGGTCGTCGCGGGGCAGACTTTTCACCAGCGGCGGTGGTGGTGGCGGTGGCGTACCGAGGAGTTGTTCGAGGACCCATTTCCCGCGCAGCACCGGGCTGGAACGCCGCGGATACGAAGTCAGCGTGAGTACCGCGCCCATCGTCGCCACGCCGCCGCGATTGCGATCCTTCAACGCCACGCGCCGGAACTTTTCGCCCTTCACTCCGTCCAGCCCGTAGAGCCGCGCGAGCGGTTCATTGGCGTAGGTGTAGTCGGCGTCGAGCAGCCGGAGCAGGCTGCCGTTTTCGCGCATCAGCGCGTGGAAAAACTCGATCGGTTCCGCGAGCATCGCGTCGCGCAGCGCGGGCGTGTAGTCCGGGAAAACCTTCGCGTCCGGCTGGGCGGAAGTGCGGAGTTCATCCACGCGCAGCCACTGGCCGGCGAAGTTTTCCGCGAACGCCCGGCCTTTCGGATCCTGCAACATCCGCCGCACCTGTGCCGCCAGCACCGCGGGCTGGCGCAGCGTGCCGGCGTGCGCGACGCGGAAAAGTTCGTCGTCCGGCATGCTCGACCACAGGAAATACGAGAGCCGGCTGGCCAGCTCCCAGTCGCTCACCGGCGTCGCCTTTTCGCCCCGCGGCGTCTCGATACGGAAGAGAAAATCCGGCGACACCAGCACGGCGCGTAACGCGAAGCGCACGGCTTCATCGAAAGGTTCGCCGCGCTGGTCCGCCTGTGCGAAGAGGCCCATCAGCAACTCGATCTGCGCGGGTTCCACCGGACGGCGAAACGCGTGGGCGACAAAGCGCGCGAGGTTCTTCCGTGCGGCGTCCGCCTTGGCCAGTGCCGGCCCGGGCCGCACGGGAACGACGCGTTCCGGCCGCGCCGCGGCGAGCAGCTTCGTGGCGGCGGCGAGGTATTTTTCCACCAGCACCGGCGGCGTGAAAAGCGTGGCGGACGTGTTGTCGAAACCGCCACCGCCGCCGCCGTCGGGCGGAAATTCATTGGCCGGCCGCGTGTCGAGCCCGAGCAGATCGCGGATCGTGTTGTTGTATTCGTCCCTGCTCAACCGATGCAGCACCGGCGGGCCGGGATCGGGCGGTAGCGCCGCGGGATCAGGATCGTTCAGCGCCTTCTCCAGCCACGCCACGACCCGCTGCCGCTCCTCCGCACTCGGCTGCGGTTTCGTCTCCGGCGGCATCGCCTCGTCCCGGATCTCGCCCAGCACGCGATCCCACATTCCCGGCGCGCGGTACAGCGCCGCGAGGTCGTCCGCCCGATGCAACTGCACCCCGCCCTTTGGCTTATCCGCGCCGTGGCATTTGAAACAGAACTTTTCCAGCACTGGCCGCACGTCCTCCGCAAAATCTCCCGCCGCCGCACGAGTCCCGGCAGAGAGCAAAAGGATGACGAAGCGAGCGCGGCGCATACGGATGACTTGACCGGAATGCCCGCCGCTTTCTTAGTGCAAAGGCCCGCCGGCGCAGGCTGTCCGGAGCAAAACGTCCGCACCACGGCGGCCTGCGGCTGACCACTTTGCCCAGCTTGCAAATGCGCGCCGCTGGCGCTGCTCACGCGGAGTCGTCCGCTACTTCGCCGCAGGCTCGGGCGCAGGTGCGGGCTCGGGCGTGGCGGCGGGGATGGCCGAGAAGTCGCCCTCGACGGTCGCCGGAGCATTCGTCTTGGCGTCCCAATAAATCGTCATGAGCTTGCCGCTGTTTTTCTCGCGGACGGTGTAGCGCTTGTTGGCGGCGTCTTCCGCCGCCATTTCAAACATGCCGGTGACGATCATCGCGCTCGCGGTTCCGCGGGTTGGGTTCGTTTTCATCTCCTCGGCAACGGCCACCGCACCTTCGCCGAACTTCTTCAGCTTTGGCACGAGGATAAGGCCGCCAATGATGAGCAGGACAATGATGCCGCCGCATCCAATGCCGAGCCAGCCGAGGACGCCGAGACCTTTTTTCTGGGTGGGTGAGGTGTTTTCCATAGGACGGTGAAGCTAGGCAGGGCCGCTCCGGGCCGACAAGTCTGAAAATGAGGCCGCGCTAGTTTGCTACCGTCTCCGGCAGGCGCACGGGCACGCCGTGGCGGGCGAGGTGGTGCTTCACGTCGGTGACAGTGTATTCGCCGAAGTGGAAGATACTGGCCGCGAGAACGGCGTCGGCTTTGCCCTCGGCGAGGACCGCGACCATGTGGTCGAGCGTGCCCGCTCCGCCGCTGGCGACGACGGGGACGCCCACGGCTTCGCTGATGCGGCGGGTGATGACAAGGTCGTAGCCGGCCTTGGTGCCGTCGGCGTCGATGCTGTTCAGCACGATCTCGCCGGCGCCGCGGCGGACGGCTTCCTCGGCCCAGGCCACGGCGTCGAGGCCGGTGGGCTTGCGCCCGCCTTGCACGAAAACTTCCCAGCAATCCGGCGCGGTTTTTTTTGCGTCGATGCTGACGACGATGCACTGGCTGCCAAAGCGCTCGGCTCCGGCGCTGATCAGCTCGGGCGTGGCGATGGCGCTGGAGTTGATGCTAATTTTGTCGGCCCCGCTTTTCAGCATTGCGCTCATGTCCTCGACCGCGCGGATGCCGCCGCCGACGGTCAGCGGCATGAAGCAGTGCGCAGCGGTCCTTTCGATTACATCGATCATCGTCCCGCGACCGTGCGCGCTGGCGGTGATGTCGAAGAAGACCATCTCGTCCGCGCCCTGGTCGTTGTAGCGGATGGCGAGTTCCACCGGGTCGCCGACATTGCGCAGGCCGCCCTCCTCGGCGCGGCCAAACTGCAAGCCGCGCGTGACTTTGCCATCGTGGACATCAAGGCACGGGATGACGCGTTTGGTGAGCATTTTGGTGGAGTGGAGGCGGGAAAGGGGATTAGGTTTGACGCTGGCGGCGGGGTTCTTAAAGTCCTCGCCCGGTCCCACGCAACCACTCAATCGACAGCGCGCGTTTTGACTACCATGACCGACAACACTTTTACATCACCAGAGGCGGAGCCGCGGAAACTGACGGGTGGCTTTCACGTTTCGCAGGAACCCGTCAGCGGCGAAGGCTCGGAAGGAGACGCCCACAAATACGACATCGGCGAGGAGCCCGCGCCGCCCGCGCCCTCCGCGGAACGCCCGGAGTATGAGGATCTCGGCGACCTGCCGGCCAGCTACCCGGAGGACCGGCTGTTCCTCGCCGCGCGCGATCCGCGCTGGCTCTTCAGCTATTGGGACTTCGACTGGAGCCGGTATTCCGGCGACGCCATGCTCGGAGGAGCGCTGCAGTTTTTTCTCCGCACCCGCACGGCGGAAGGCGAGGACGAGGCGGTCTTCGAGATCCAGCCTGCCGCGCGCAATTGGTACGTGCCCGTGGTGAAATCCGGCACCACGTATTTCGCGGACATCGGCTTTTTTGAAAGGGACGGAGCCTGGCATTCCATCGTGCGCTCCGGTCCGGCGACCACGCCGCCGGAAAATCTCGCGGGCGATGAGCGCGCGGATTTTGCCACCATCCCCGCGCGCCTCACCTACGAGCAGATGCTGGAAATGCTCCGCGGAAAAATGGAGGAAGGAGAAAGCCTCGTCAGCGCGCTCGCGCGCATCGCCGGCGAAGGACGCGTCGAATTTCAGGCCGGCCGGCCCCCCACCTGGACGGAAGAGCAAAAGTGCCTGCTCGCCGCCCTGCTCGGCGAGGAACTCACCGAGCGCGTGAGCCTCGGCTCGGCGGAGATCGACCAGCTCCTGCGCAAGACCCTCGCCGAAAAACTCCACGGGGATATCGCCGGCGGTTTTCCGGCCCGCATCGCCGGGCTGCTTGCGCCCGGTCCGCACAGCCTCTTCAGCGGCTTCGGCGCGAGCTGGAGTGCCCAGCCGTTCAGCGCGAAACGCGGGCGCGAGTTCTTCCTCCACGTCAACACCGAGATCATCTTCTACGGCGGCACCGACCCCGACGCCACGGTTTGGATCGACGGCCAGGAAATACGCCTCAGCCCCGACGGCACCTTCCGGTACCACTTCACCCTGGCCGACGGCGACTTCGCCATCCCCATCATCGCCCGCTCGCCCGACGGTGTGGAAGAGCGCAGTGCCACGCTCACCTTCACCCGCGGTACCCGCCGCACCGGCGAAGTCGGCGCCACCGCCCAACCCGCCGAACTGAGCCCGCTCATCGGGAAACAATAAGTCGCTAGGCCGGTGGTCGGCTTTTTCGCTGTGCGGGGTCCGGATAGCCCGCTCGATTTTGGAGGCTGGAGGCTGGAGAAAATCGCCGTCCGTTGGGTTTGCAGAACGGACATAGCGCGCAAAAAGCGACTGTCCAAAAGGCGCTCGTCATCCGCGACGAAACGGTGTTCCTTCCCCGCCAGCAAAATGCTCGAATGACCCCCGAAAATCTTGTTTCCCCGTCGATTCGCGAACGTGTGACCGTGGCTCCACCTGCGGGTTGGGTCGTCCGACATGAAGAGCCCGTTCCTGCTGCCGCGCTCGTGGGCACGAACCCGATCCTGATTCTCGACTGCCAGCATCACGCGGAGCGCCACGAAAGTTATGAGCGGACAGCGTGCCGGCTCGACACCACGCAGGCCGTGCAGAATGCCGCGCAATGGCGGCGCAGTTTTGATCCCGATGCCCAGGAATTGATCATCCATGCGCTCACTGTGCGTCGCCACGGTGGCGCGATCGAACACGCCAGACCCGATGCCGTCCGGTTGCTCCAGCGGGAGGAAGGGTTGGATCATTTGGTCATCGATGGATGGGTGACGGCGGTCGTGCTGATCGAGGATGTGCGGGTCGGCGACATACTGGACGTCAGTGTCACGACCCGAACCAAGCCACGCATGCTCGCGGGACATTTCTGGCTCTTTGCCTCCGTGCCGTGGGAGGTCAACGTGCATCGCTTCCGCGTCGATGTGCGGTTCCCGTCGTCAGAAACGTTACGCTGGAAAAGCAGCACCGCGGGTTTCGCGCCGAAGATTCAGGAGGCCGAGGGCGAGACTGTGTGGACATGGAGTCTGGACGAGGTGCTGGTCGAGGAAATGGAACCGGGAATTCCCACCTGGCATCTGGCACACCGCTGGTTGCAGGTTTCGAGCCTCACCTCATGGGGCCAGGTGGCCGTCGGCATGGCTGAGGCGTGGACCGAGCAGCTCGACAGTGCCGAACTCACGCGGGTGGCTGAGGAGATCGCCAGCAGTGCTGACACGCTGACCGCGCGGGGCTCGCAGGCGCTGACTTTTGTGCAGGATGAAATTCGTTACCTGAGCGTGAACACGGGGCTCGGCGGTTCCATTCCGGCCTCGCCGACAACGGTCTTGCGGCGGCGTTTTGGGGACTGCAAAGATAAGTCTTTCCTCGCTGCCCACCTGCTCCGGCGACTCGGAATCCCCGCCCGCCCGGTGCTCGTGAGCACGGGGCTGCGCCATACGCTGGAGACGCTCCTGCCGATGCCGCTTTTCGACCACGCGGTGGTGGAATACGAAATCGACGGCGAGCGCCGCTGGGCTGACACGACGCATTCGCAGCAGGGCGGCGGGGCGCTAAAGCTGGCGGTGCCCGACTTTCGCCGGGGACTCCCGATCGGGCGCGATGTGGCGGATCTGGAAAATCAGCCACCGCCGCCGGAGACACACGACCGTTATGAGTTACACGAGACTTTTTTCCTAGATACCGCACATGGGGCTTCGACCCTCCGGGTGGTCGTAACCGGCCGCGGGCGGGATGCGGACGTGCTGCGCCGCCGCTTTGCCCGCGATGGCGCGGAGAGCGTCGCCCGGGAGCGGCTGGAGCACTACCGCGGTGCCTTTCCGCACCTGCGGCGTGTCGGCCAGCTCGAATGGCGCGATGATCGCGAGCGCAACGAATTCCTCGTCGGCGAAACCTACGACGCTGAGCGCCTGCTGGTTCAAGGGACCACCCCCGAGACGGTGATCTTTACGTTTCCCGCATATCTCGTCCGCTCGCTTTTGGCGGTGCCCAATGTGGCGAAACGCCGACAACCACTGGCCGTGCCCCATCCTTGCACCGTGGAGCATCGCATCGAGATCGAGTCACCCGCGATCACCCGCGGCGAAGGCCACGGTGGCCGCAGTATGGGAGCGCCGTTCCAGCTCACCTACGCCACGACCCAGCAGCCGGGCCGTTATTCCGTGCGTTACTCGTTGCGCTTCACGGCGGACTGCGTGCCGCCGGATAAGTTCGCCAGCTATCAGAAGAAAGTGGACGAGGCCATGGCCTGGACCATCGTGAACTGCACCCTGCCGTTGGGAGTCGCCGTGCCGTGGAGCCATCGGCAGCATGCGCAACTCCTGCCCCGGCCGCGAACCCCACTGCCCGCCGACCCGACCGCCGGGCGCCACTCGCCGGAACTCGGAGAGGCTGTCCCGGCGCTCACTTCGATCGCCGCGCAGCCTTCGGCAATGGCCGAAGCGCCCATCCGCGCCGCGCAAAAGGCGGACATCGCCGCCGACGCGGACCCGACGGATTCCTCCCCCGCCCCCCGCGAAGAGGAGAAGCCCTCCTCCCGGCGACATCGCCGACGGAAACAGCGGAAAAAGAGCAGCCGCGAGGGATTTTGGATCGCCGTCGGCGTGGCGCTTATCCTCATCGCAGGCCTGGCGGTGATTTTCCTCGTGGGCCTAAATGAATCGTCGCCCTCGCCCATCCTCTCCGGCGAAAAACCCAAGGCGTCCGCCACGCCGCTTCCCGTTGCTTTGGGTCGCCGCGACATTCCGCTCGTCGCCCCCGAGACCCAAGCGCCCCAATCTGGCGAACACAGTTTCTTTTCGTCCAAGCCCGGCCCATTTTCGCCTAATCCCGCCACGCCGCCCCCGGCTCTGCGCAGTCAGCTCCCCGGCGAGTAGCCCGTTCGCTGGCGACGCTGAAACCGGACGGTGATTCGTGAGTGGCAGGCGGTCTGCTTGGCGGGAAAGGTCCATGTCTTTCTGCCCGCCAGTCGCGTTGCCCGTGCCGGACGAAAATGCCCGTCGTTCACCCCCGGTGTTGGCCCTCGTCCTCGGGCTCGTCATGCTCACCCTGCTCGTCTTCGGATCGGCGGTGCAGTGCGGCTTCGTGAGCTTCGACGACGACCGCTACGTGGACCACAACCCCGCGCTCACCGTCGGCCTCAGCGCGCGCGGCTGGCAGTGGGCGTTCACCACCAATCTCACGCGCTTTAGCGAGAGCGCGGAATACTGGCAGCCGCTCACGCTGCTCACGCGACTCGCGGACTACGAGGCGTGGGGTTTCGACGCGCGCGGGCATCATGCCACGAGCGTGCTCATCCATCTCGCGGCCGGGCTCGCGCTCTTTGGCGCGCTGCGGCAGCTCACCGGCGCGGTGTGGCGCAGTGCGCTGGTAGCCGCGCTCTTTCTCATCCACCCCATGCACGTGGAGCCGGTGCTGTGGCTCTCCGCGCGCAAGGATCTGGTGAACGGACTTTTCTATCTCCTCACGCTCTGGGCCTACGGCTGGTACGCGCAGCGCCGGACCAGGCCGCGCTACGCCCTCGTCTTCGCCGCCTGTCTCGCCGCGAATATGAGCAAGCCCATGGCCGTGTCGCTCCCTGTCGTGCTGCTGCTGCTGGATGCCTGGCCGCTCGGTCGCTGGACCGCGGGCGCGGAAAATCGGTGGCGTTTGGCGGCGCGATTGGTCGGGGAAAAAATCCCGCTCTTCGTCCTCAGCCTCGGCGTTTCGCTGCTCGCCTATCAGGTGCAAAAAGGCATCGGCGCGATGGGCGAGGACACCCTCCCGCTGCCGTGGCGACTCGGCAATGCCGCGCTGGCCGGCGCGACCTATCTCGCGAAGGCCTTCGTGCCGGTGAACCTCGCCTTTTTCTATCCGCATCCGGGCCGCGATCTGAACGTGCCGCTGGCCGCAGCCGCCGCGTTCGGTCTGCTCCTGCTCACGGTCGGCGCAGTCGCGCAAAGCCGCCGCCGGCCCTGGCTGGCTGTCGGCTGGCTGTGGTTCGGTGTCGTCCTCGCGCCGGTCTGCGGCGTGCTCCAGATCGGCGACCAGGCGCTGGCGGATCGCTACTCGTATCTCAGCTTCATCGGGCTCTTCATCGCCGCCGTCTGGCAGGTGAGCGCATGGGTGTCCGCGCCGGCTGGGGCGCGGTTCCTCACCGGGCGCGCCGCGGGGTTGCTCACCGCCGGCACGCTCGCCGCATTTTCCGTCGCCGCATTTCTCCAGACGCAGACGTGGCGCAACAGCGAAACCCTCTTCACTCACGCGCTGGAAGTGACCGAGGGAAACTACCTCGCCCATTTCAATCTCGGCGCGGAACTCATCGCGCAAGGCCGCACCCCGGAGGGCCGCGCGCACCTCGCCGAGGCCAACCGCCTGCGGCAGCCTTTCATCGCGCGCCAGCTCGCCGCCGCCGACGAAGCGCTGCGCCGCGGTGCCAGCGCCGAGGCGGTGCCGCGGCTGGTGCGCGTGCTCATGCTCCAGCCGTGGAACGCCGAACTGCATCACCGGCTCGGCGGCGTCCTCGTCGCCGCAGGCGAGCCGGGCAAAGCGCTCGGACAATTCAGCGAGGCCCTGAAATACCGGCCCGACTGGCTCCCGCCGCGCCTCGCCATTTCGCAGGTGTTGATCGCCCAGGATCAGCCGGAAAAAGCGCGCCACATTCTCCTTGGCGTGCTCGCCCGCGAGCCGGGCAATCAAGCTGCGCGGGAGATGGTGGCGCGGTTGGACGGCGCTCGATAATGCTGCGCGCGCTCTGCCGCCTGCGGGTTGCCGCCGCACGCAAACCAGGCCCGCCTTTTCGCAAAATCCGTGTTTCAAGACGCCGCGCTCGCGGGTTATCTAGGTAACAACAACAACACTTATGGACATTACCCGCACCGCTTACGGAACCTGGTCTGGTGGCCGCTTCATGCATTTCGGCGAGCCCATTTCCGAGGACCGCTTCATCGCCGCGATCCGCCACGCTTACGACCGCGGCATTCGCACCTTCATGTCGGCCGACGTCTATGACTGTGGCGGTGCCGACGCCATGCTGGGCCGCGCGCTCGCCGGTCTGCCGCGTGACAGTTATTCGCTCGTCGGCATCATCGGGCACGATTTTTACAGCGGGCAGCGCGATGGCTCGAAAGGCTTCCCGCGTTTCACCCACCCGCAACTCCGCGCCGCTGGCGACTACGCCAGCTATCTGCGGATGGCTGCGGAGAAGTCGCTCGCTCGCTGCGGCACGGATCGTTTCGACTGCCTGATGCTGCACAACCCCGACTCGATCGGATACACCAGCGACGCCGTGTGGAAGGCGATGGAAAAGCTGCGCGAGGCGAAGCTGACCGACCGACTCGGCGTCGCGCCCGGACCGGCGAACGGCTTTGCCCTCGACCTCATCCTAAACTTCGAGCGCTTCGGCGCGCTCATCGACTGGGCCATGATCATCCTCAATCCGCTCGAGCCCTGGCCCGGCTCGCTGTGCCTGCCGGCGGCGGAAAAGCACGACGTGAAAATCATGACGCGCGTGGTGGATTACGGCGGCATTTTCCACGATGACGTGAAGCCGGGCCACCAGTTCGGGGAGCGCGACCACCGCACCTTCCGGCCTGCGGGCTGGGTCGAGGCGGGCTGCAAAAAGCTCGACGCCATGCGCCCAATCGCCGAGCGCCATGGCATCTCGATGCTCCAGCTTTCCTGCCTCTGGAATCTCAGCCACGCGGCGGTGCGCAGCGTCATTCCCACGATGATTCAGGAGGTCGGCACCGGCGCGAAATCCATCGAGGCCAAGATCGACGACCTCGCCGCGCTGCCTGAGTTGAAACTGAGCAGCGACGAAATGGAAGAGTTGCGCCGCATCGGCGACAACACCGGTTGCATGGCCCTCAAAGGCGGCAACCCCGAGCACACCGGCGAGCCGCTGCCCGACCGCTGGACGCTGACCAACGACCTCACGCAGGTCGCCGAACGCTGGCACATCGACCCGCACACCGCCCTCGCCTACACCCACGGTCAGGCCGCGTAGTCGCCGACTGCTCGTTGCCGGAGAGCGGCGTGCTTTCCCGCTTCCCAATTTTCTCCGCCAGCGACACAAAGCGCGGATGCTCGGCAATCTCATTGGCCCGGAAATCAAGGAGCTGATCGCGGAGCGGAATTTCTCCGCGCTGCGGGCGGCGTTTGCCGACTGGTCGCCGGCGGATATCGCCGAGTGCATCACGGAGCTGCCGGACGGTGAACAGGCGGTCGTTTTCCGGCTGCTCCCGCACGCGCAGTCCACGGATGTCTTTGAGTACCTCGATGCGGACGCGCAGCAGATCGTGCTGAAAGCGATGGGGCATGCCGAAGCTGCGCGCATCCTCAACGACATGTCGGCGGATGACCGCACGGCGCTGCTGGAGGAGTTGCCCGGAGCCGCCGTGGTCCAGCTCATCCAGCTTCTTTCGCCGGAGGAAAAGGCGATCGCCCAGGCACTGCTCAACTACCCGGAAGGCAGTGTGGGCCGGCTGATGACCCCTGCTTTCATCAGCGTTCGCGAGGAGTGGACAATTCAGGAGACGCTCGACCACATTCGCACGCACGGGAGCGAAATGGAGACGCTGAACGTGATTTACGTGACCGACGAGCGCGGCAGGCTGATCGACGATATCCGCATTCGCGAAGTGCTCATACGCCCGGTCAGCACGCGCATCGCGGAGTTTCGCGACAGCAATTTTGTCGCTCTGCGGTCCACCGATGCGGAAGGCGATGCGCTGGAAGTTTTCCGCAAATACGACCGCAACACGCTGCCCGTCATCGACAGCGAGGAAAAGCTGCTCGGCATCGTCACCGTGGACGACATGCTGGACGTGCAGGAGGAGGAGGCGACCGAGGAGATCCAAAAACTCGGCGGTGTGGAGGCACTGGAGGAGCCCTACATGGATGCGCCGCTGCTGGAGCTGGTGAAAAAGCGCGCGGTCTGGCTGGTCGTGCTCTTTCTAGGCGAGATGCTCACCGCCACGGCGATGGGTTTTTTTGAGCACGAGTTGGAGCGCGCGGTGATGCTCGCTCTTTTCATTCCGCTCATCATTTCCGCCGGCGGCAATGCCGGCTCGCAGGCTACCAGCCTGCTCATTCGCGCCATGGCGCTGGGCGAAGTCCGGCTCGGCGATTGGTGGCGCGTGATGCGCCGCGAGATCGCCTCCGGGCTTTGTCTGGGGCTGATCCTCGGGCTGATCGGGTTCTCCCGCGTGGCCATCTGGGGTCATTTTTCCACGATCTACGGGCCGCACTATTACCTCGTCGGAGCCACGGTCGGCTGCGCGGTGCTCGGCGTGGTGCTGTGGGGCACGCTGGCAGGTTCGATGCTGCCCATGTTGCTGCGGCGCATCGGTCTCGATCCCGCGACCTCCTCCGCGCCCTTCGTGGCGACGCTGGTGGATGTCACCGGTCTGGTCATCTACTTCACCGCCGCCGTGCTGCTGCTGCGTGGGACGGTGCTATAGAAGGTCGCGCCGTTACCAGGTGCTCGGATCCGGCACCCAGCCTTCGGGCAGCGGCGTGATGTCGATGAGGATGGCACCGGGCGGGCGAGGATCGGTGCGCGACAGCTCCTTGATGACGAGGTCGCCGGTGGGAATTTCGCCCACGCGCTTGTAAGTGAGCAGCAGCCGGCGGTGGCGCGGTTTCGGGCCCGGCTCGGGCGGAACGAGAAGTCGGAGCGTGCGGATGGGTTGGGGAAATTTCTGGAAGAGTTCGATGTCGGTGAGCACGACCTGATCGGCGTAGCCATTGAGCTGGCGGACGACGCCGAGGCAATTTCCCATCGTGGGCCAGCCCGGCTGCTCGTAGCCGCGCGTGTGGATGATGATCGCCACGCCGAGCGTGATGAAGACGTTCGCCGCCGCCAGCAGCGCGCCGACCGGCCGGGCGAGCCGCACTTTCCCGAGCAGCTCGATCCCGAGAAAGGCGAGCGCCGCATGCAGGGCAAACGTGCCGAAAAAATATTGTGGCAATGGAGGGATGCGCAACGCCGTGAAGACGACCAACTGCAAGGCCACGCACGCGATGAGCAGCGCCGCGAAAAGATCGCGCGGCGCGACCTCCGCGCGTGCCCGGAACGCGCGCCAGACGACGGCGAAGCGACTGCCCGCGGCGGCGATGCCGAGCCAGATAAGTGGATAGATGAGTCGCGAAAGCCACTGCGCGACAGTCACCAGCACATCGAGATTTTTTGGCCAAGCCACCGCGCGCGCGTAGTCGAAACCGCATAGCAAATTGCCGCCGAGCACTGGCGCGAGCGCGCAGAGCAGCCGCGGATGTTTTACCGGATACTGGAGATTCACCGTGCCGGATGTGAGCCGGCTCCAGACCACACCCACCACCGCGCCGAGGTAGAGAAAATGCAGAATGAAAAGCACCGCGCCGATGCGCCACAGCGCTTTTTTGTCGGCCCGCAAATCCGCCCGGTGACGCCACAGCAGATACGCGCCGACGGGCGCGGCGAGCGGGAGCGCCTGCGGGTGGTTGATCGGCAGCAGCACCACGGTCACGAGGCACACCCGCAGCGACCACGCGCGCCGCGTTTGCAAAAAATCCGCGAGCGCGCCGAGACAGAGCGCGCCCAGCGGAATGGTGAAGCTCGCGTCCCACAAAATGCGGTGATACGCGACCATGTTTGGCGCGATAACGATCACCGCCGCGAACCACGAGCGCAGGCCCAGCGCGCGGGCCATCCAGACCAGCCCGATGCTCGTGAGCGTCGCGCAAAGCAGTCCGCGCAGGACGACGATCGCGAACGGATTGTGCGTGAGCGCGAGGAGCAGTTGATAAGTCTGCGTGGGCACCGGCCCATACGGGACGCCGAAATTTCCGAACAGCCCGGTGTGCGCGGGCAGGTGGCTTTGGTTGAAATAAAAGGCATTGGCGATAAGGCGCGGTTCATCAATGCACCACGAGACATCGCCCGGCCAGAGGACGACCGGGAGCAGGGCGGCGAGCGCCAGCAGCCAAGGCAGAAGTGAACGGGTCGTCGGAGAAATAGGCGCGCAGAGTGAGGCGAAACCGCGTAATGCGAAACCCGAAATCCGCAGCACGTCCGAAAAACATGAATCGGATTTGGCCTCGCGCGGAGTTCACCGCGGACATGGCAGCTTTCCCAAGTTGCGTAGTCCTCTGCGGACCGCGCGAACTCCGTGCGCAGCCACTCCCGCCCGTTATTCCCGCAAATGCCGCAGCGCCTCCCGGATCGCGGGCAGCACCAGCGGGAGGCACTCGCCGATGGCGCGCGGATTACCGGGGAGATTGACCAGAAGCGTGCGGCCGCGCGTGCCGGCGGTGGCGCGCGAGAGGATCGCCGTGGGCACTTTCGCAAACGACTGCGCCCGCATGATCTCACCGAAACCCGGCAACTCGCGCTCCAGCACCGCGCGCGTGGCCTCGGGCGTTACGTCCCGCGGCGCGGGCCCGGTGCCTCCGGTCGTGAGCACCAGCGCGCAGCCCTCCTCGTCGCACAAACGGCGCAGCGTGCCCTCGATCTCCGCGCGGTCGTCTGCGATCAACACGCGTACCCATTCCGCCGATTCGCCGTCGTGGGCCGCCCACACGCGCTCGATCTCCGGCCCACTAAGATCTTCGTAAACGCCCGCGCTCGCGCGGTCGCTCAACGTCACGCGCGCGATCTTCATTCCTTGCGCTTTTCAGTGACGCGGATTTCGCCAATGACCATCTGCTGATCCACCGCCTTGCACATGTCGTAGATCGTCAGCGCCGCCACGCTCACCGCGGTGAGCGCCTCCATCTCCACGCCGGTCTTCGCCGTGGTGCGCGCGGTCGCCCGGATGCGCACGGCGTCGTCTTCGAGAAAAAACTCCACGTCCACGGAATCCAGCGGCAGCGAGTGGCAAAGCGGAATCAGTTCGTCCGTCCGCTTGGCCGCTTGAATCGCCGCGATCTTCGCCACCGTGAGCACATCGCCTTTCGGCAAAGCCCGATCGCGCAGCGCGACAAGCGTGGCCGCCTGACAACGCACCACACCCTCGGCACTGGCCGTGCGCCGTTGTTCCGGCTTGTGGCCGACATCGACCATGCGCGCCGCGCCCGTTTCATCGAGATGGGAAAAGGTGGACATGCGAGCAAGCCTGCAATTCGTCAATGCGACCAGCAAGCGGGATTCCGAACTGACATAACCGGGACGCCGCGTGAACTGCCCGGCACGCGCGCCGACAGCGGTGCTGCTGCCGTTTTCGCCAAGTGAAAATTTCTCCCGCTGTCGAGGGCGGTGCCCGGGCACGAGGTTGAGGATCTGGTCCGCGCCAGTGATGACCGAACGCTCCTGAAAAGCGCGCCGCAATTTTCACCACTTCCAGAGGAGGCAAGCGGCTCTAGATATAGGGAACCGCAATAAGTCCTCCGCGCTACTTCACACTTCACGTTCCGTCTTCCGCCTCCGCCTTCCGAATCTCCACTTCCACTTCACGACAACCGCGCGATGTCCCGCAGGAACTGCATCCAGATGAAAAACATGCCGCGCCAGGAGTAG
>JAIOPH010000026.1 GCA_021414005.1 Chthoniobacter sp.
GCAACACGCCCGCGGTGCTGGTGACCGGGTTGGTGCCAAAGGCGAACTCCAATAGATTAATGATCCCGTTGTGGTTGTAGTCCTGATCATTTCCGGTAAAGGCCGTGTTATTGCCGAAATGAAACTGCCGCCAGTTATCAACAGCGCTCTGGCGCGTGACCGTGACAGTGTAAGTCCGCATGGAAGTGCCATCCTGCGCAGTAACTATGGTCACGAGGCTATTCGTCCCGACTAACAACGGAAGACTGCCGCTGGGCGTGCCCGAAGTTACCGGAATGCCATTAACAGTCACCGTTGCCGTGCCATCGGCCACCGCCGGCGTGAGGGTAACGGCGCTGACCACGTAGTCCACCGTGGCCGTGTAAGCGAAGGTGCCCGGCGCAAAGGCCGGCGTGAACGCGCCGCTGCTGAGTACTAGATCGGTGAGGTTGGCGTTGCTGCTCAGCGCGATCACCGTCCGGCTCTGGAGGGCGGGGTCGGTGGTGGCCCAGGTGGAGTCGCCGGGCTGCCAGGCGATGAGTTGGAGTGGGCCGGCTGCGGTGGGGGTGAGGACGTTGCCGCTGAGGGTGCCGGGGCCGACGACGCGGTAGCTGATGGGCAATTGGCTGCCGGCCACGGCGGTGAGGGCGACGGGCACGCCGACGGTGAGTGGCGGCAGGGTCGGCAGGTTGAGGGTCTGCGCGGCGCGGGTGGGCCAGGCGCGGTTGGGGGTGCTGGGGTCGAGATTGCCGAGGGTGCCAAAGCTGCGGTCGCCGGCGGTCCAGGTGGTGCCGTCGCGGGCGAGGACGGTGGTGAAGGTGTCGCCGGTGCGGGCGGGCAGTTTCCTCCAGGCGCTGCCGGTGGTGGCCGCGGTGGGGCTTAGGCTTTGGGAGGTGGTGCCGTTGCCGAGCTGGCCGCTGGTATTGAGGCCCCAGGTCCAGAGGGTGCCGTCGGTTTTTAAGGCGGCAGTGTGGGAAAGGCCGCCAGCCACCGAGGCCCAAGCTGTATCGAGGCCGATCGGGATGGGGCTGAGGCTTTGGGAGGTGGTGCCGTTGCCGAGCTGGCCGTTGGTATTGAGGCCCCAAGCCCAGAGGGTACCGTCGGTTTTCACGGCGAGGGTGTGGCTGGCGCCGCAGGTCACGGTGGTCCAGGCGGTGCCGGGGGCGATGGGTACGGGGACGTTGCGCTGGAGGACGCTGCCGTCGCCGAGCTGGCCGTTGCCGTTGTTGCCCCAGGCCCAGAGGCTGCCGTCGATCTGCCGTCCGACGGTGTGGCTGGCACCGCAGGCGATGGCGGTCCACTGGGTGCCGACGGCGATGGCGACGGGGACGTTGCTTTGGGTGGTGCTGTTGTTGCCGAGCTGGCCGCGGCCATTGGTGCCCCAGGCCCAGAGGCTGCCGTCTGTTTTGAGGCCAAGGGTGTAGCTGGTGCCACAGGCCACGCTGGCCCAGACTTCACTGCCGGCCTGGGCGGGGCTAGTCCGGCTGGCGGTGGTGCCGTCGCCGAGCTGGCCGTTGGTGTTGGTGCCCCAGCTCCAAAGGGTGCCGTTGGTTTTCACGGCGACGGTGTGGTTACTGCCGGCGGCGACGCTGGCCCAGTCGCTGGCGACGCCGATCTGCACGGGGGCGCTGCGGTGGACGGTGGTGCCGTCACCAAGCTGACCGCTGGTGTTGCTGCCCCAAGCCCAGAGGGTGCCGTCGCTTTTCACGGCGACGGTAAAGCCGTTGCCGTTGGCCACGGCGGCCCATGAGCCGGGGGAGGGCACGGGACGCAGGCGCTGGGTCGTGGCGCTGTCGCCGGACTGACCGCTGGTATTTAGACCCCAGGTCCATAGCGTGCCGTCGCTTTGCAGGGCCACGGTGTGGCTGCTGCCGGCGGCGAGTGCCGCCCAATTGCTGGCGGCGCCGACCGGCACCGGCGCGGTGCGTAGGGTGAGGCTGTTGTCACCGAGCTGGCCGCTGGTGTTCAGGCCCCACGACCAGAGGGTGCCGTCGCTTTTCCCGCCGAGGCTGTGATTGGCACCGGCAGTGAGCGCGACCCAGTTGCTGGCCGTGCCGATCTGCGCCGGGGTCGTGCGCTGGGTGGTGCCGCCGTCGCCGAGTTGGCCGCTGGTGTTCAGACCCCACGACCAGAGGGTGCCGTCGCTTTTCACGGCAAGGGTGTGGCTGGTGCCGCAGGCCACGGTGGTCCACAGGGCCGTGCCGATCTGGCCGGGCGTGGTTCGCGTGGCCGTGCCGCCGTCGCCGAGCTGGCCGTTGCTATTCAGGCCCCAAGCCCAGAGGGTGCCATTGGTTTGCACGCCGAGCGTGTGGCTGCTGCCGCAGGCCAGGGACACCCAGGTGGCCGTGCCGACCTGGGCGGGTGCGCTACGGTTGGTGGTGGTGCCGTCGCCGAGCTGGGAGCTGCTGTTGAGACCCCAAGTCCAGAGCGTGCCCGTAGTTTGCAAGGCCACGGAATGGCCGCTGCCACCGGCCACGCTGGCCCAGTTTGTCGCGGTGCCAATCGGCACTGGCGTGAGCCGCTGGGTGGTGGTGCCGTCGCCGAGTTGGCCGCTGCTGTTTTGGCCCCAGGCCCAGAGCGTGCGCGAGGTGCCGTTCGTCAGCACGGCCACGGTATGGCTGGCACCGCACGCCACGTCAGCCCAAGTCCACGGCCCGCCGCTCAGCACCGGCGTCGCCACCTGGACTGGCGCGGGTCGGTTGATGATCGTGCCGTCGCCGAGCTGGCCGCTGGTGTTTAGACCCCAGGTCCACAGCGTCCCGTCCGCGCGCAGGCCCGCGGCATGGCTGGCACCGGAGCCCCGGGCCACTTTTACAAACTCCTGCCCCGCCGCCGTCACCGGGAAGGTCACATAGGTTTCCGCCGGATCGTAGCCGCTGCCACCCGGTTGCATGAACCGCAGCGTGACCGCGCCGGGTGCGCCGGTCAGCGTGATCAGGCCGTCCAGATCCAAGGTCGCCGGCCCAGCCAGCAAGACAGCCGTCACCGGCAGCCCGCTGGTTGCCCCGGCGCGCAGGTAAAACGGCGCGCTGCCCGTGCGCACGAGCGTCGGCGGAGCCACCACGATCGTCTGCGTCGGCCCCGGCTGCGTCAGCCCGGTGCCGGTCAGATTCACGGTGAAGGGGCTGCGCGCCACATCATTGCTCACGATGCGCAGGGTCGCCGCCCGCGCCCCGCCCTGATACGGCCGGAAGCTCACCGACAAACTCGTGTTCGCACCCGGAGCCAGCACCGCCGGCAGGCCGGACGCGTTGATCGTGTAATCCAGCCGGCCCGGGCCTTCCAGCGAGAGCGCCAGACCGCTCAACGTGCCCGCGCCCGTATTCCGCAGGGTGAAACTCAATGTGCCCCCCGGCGCCCCGATGGTGGCGCTGCCAAAGTCGCGCGTGCCCACGCCGTTGCTCAGCGACGTGCCCACGGGTTGCTCCACCACGAGGGACGGCCCCGGCGTGGCGAAGGTCCGATCCGCGCCGAGGCTGGTGCCCAGATCATTGGTCGCTGTCATCCGGTAATGATAGGTCGCCCCAGCCGTCAGCCCGGTCAGTGCCGCGCTCACGGTCTGCACGGTGTTCCCGTTACTGGGCGAAAGCGTGACGCTGACCGTGCTGCCATAGGCCGTGGTCAGGCCATACTCAAATTGCGCCGCCGTCACCTGTCCGTTCGGATTCACCGTGCCGCTCACCGTGGCGCTGTTCGAGTCCACCCCCGTGGCGAGGCCCGTGGTGGCCAGCGGCGAAGCCATCGCCCGTGGCTCCGTGCTCGCCCAGGCTACATCTCCCGGCTGCCACGCCACCACCTGCAGAAAGCCTTGGGCCGTCCGCGTGATTACGTTGCCGACCAAGGTCGCCGGCCCACTCACCCGGTAGGTCACCGGCAACTGGCTCTCTCCGACCGCTCCCAACACGATCGGCACCCCAATCATCTGCGCCGACGGAACGGGAAACAGGAACTCCTGCGAAGCGCGTGGCGGCAAGATCAGGCTGGCTACGCGATAGTCGCTTGTCCCCAAAAGACCTGAGCCGCAAGCCCACAGGGTTCCATCCAAGCTCTGGATGGCGGTATTCACGTAGCCCAGACGCAGCGGAACTTTCGCCCAGCCGTTGCCTGTGCCGACCTGCCCCGGGGTGGTCCGGCTCGTCGTCGTGCCATCACCCAACTGCCCGCCGGTATTGAAGCCCCACGACCACAGTGTTCCATCCGAGCGGACCGCCACAGTGTGCTTCTCGCCCGCGGCGATTCCAGCCCAGGAAGTGGCCGTGCCGATCTGCACCGGGGCGTTGCGATTCGTCGTCGCGCCGTCACCGAGCTGGCCGCTGTCATTCCGGCCCCAGCCCCAGAGCGTGCCATCAGATTTCACCGCCATGGTGTAGGCAAAGCCCGCCGTCACCGTCTGCCAATTCGTCGCCGTGCCGACCTGCACCAGACTAGTCCGCTGGCTCGTCGTGCCGTCACCGACTGCCCCATAGAAACCTTGCCCGCAGGCCCAGAGGGTGCCGTCCATCCGAATCGCCTCCGTGTGCTTTTCCCCGCACGTCACGGAGGCCCACATGGCGGTGCCGACCTGAGCCGGGCTGAAGCGGTTGGTGTTGTTACCCGCACCCAGTTGGCCGTTGTCATTCATGCCCCAGGACCAAATCGTACCGTCGGTCTTAATGGCCACGGTGTGTTGGTCGCCGCAGGCCACCTTCGACCAATTCGTCGCCGTGCCGACCTGCACTGGGCTGAGCCGTTGCGTGGAGGTGCCGTCACCCAACTGGCCGACATTATTCCAGCCCCACACCCAAAGCGTGCCGTCACCTTTCACCGCCACGGTGTGCGCCGAGCCGCACGCCACCCATGCCCAGTTGGTGTCCAGGCCGATCTGTATCGGCAGGTTGCGCTCGGTCGTGGTGCCATCGCCCAACTGTCCGTTGGTATTCACTCCCCAAGCCCATAGCGTGCCGTCGCTGCGCACCCCCGCGGTGTGCGCGTTGCCTTCGGAGAAAGCCAGCCAGTTACCGCTGGCGTCAATCTTCACTGGAATCAGACGCCGGGAATTGGCACCATCCCCGAGCTGACCACTGGCGTTGGAGCCCCACGCAGAAACGCTGCCATCGCTGCCCAGCGCCAACGTGTGGTAGTAGCCCGCGGTCACCGCCGCCCAGTTTACCGCCGTGCCGACCTGCACGGGATTTCTCCGCGTCGTCGTCGTTCCGTCACCCAACTGGCTACTGCTGTTGTCGCCCCATGCCCACAGCGTCCCATCACTGCGCATTCCCACGGTGTGACTTTGCCCCGCCGCCACGCCCGTCCACAAGGCTCCAGTACCCACGGGCACCGGGGCGGACCGCGTATTGATGGTGCCGTCGCCGAGCTGACCGTCGGCATTCAGGCCCCAAGCCCAGAGCGAGCCATCGCCTCGGATCGCCGCCGTGTGGGCAAAGCCGCAGGTCACCGCCGTCCAGTTCGTCGCCACACCGATTTGCACCGGGGCGAGACGCTGGGTGGTGGTCGCGTCGCCCAGCTGGGAGTTGTCATTTCGGCCCCAAGTCCACAGCGTTCCATCGCTCCTCACACCCGCAGAATGGTCATCGCCCCCAGCAAGGCTCGTCCAATTGGTTGCCGCGCCGATTTGGACCGGGGTGTTGCGGTTGAGCGTCGTACCGTCGCCCAGCTCGCCGTAGCCATTCCAGCCCCACGCCCACAGCGTCCCATCGGTCCTGATCGCCAGGGTGTGCGAATAGCCGCAGGCCACGGAGGCCCAGTTCGTAGCCGTGCCAACTTGCACAGGGCTGGAGCGCTGTGTGGTTGTGCCATCGCCAAGCTGCCCCGCTCCGTTAGTGCCCCACCCCCAGAGCGTCCCGTCGGCTTTCACAGCCATTGTGTGGGCATTGCCACAGGCCACGGCAAGCCAGTTGGTTGCCGCGCCCACTTGCACCGGAGCGCTGCGCTGCGTCGTCGTTCCATCGCCCAACTGCCCGTTGTCGTTGTTGCCCCACATCCACAGCGTCCCGTCCGATCGGATCCCCGCCGCATGCGAGGCAAACGGGGCACGCGCCAGCTTCACAAACTGTTGCCCCGGTGCCAGCACTTGGAAGCTCGCATAGGCTTCCGCCGGATCGTAACCGCTGCCCCCGGCCTGGCTGATCCGCAGCGTCACCGCGCCCGTCGCTCCCGTCAGCGTGACCACCCCCGCACCGGAAACCGTCGCCGGCCCCGTCAATACCGCATAGCTCAGCGGCAGGCCGCTGGTGGCGGCAGCGAGCAGGGAAAAGGGCGCACTGCCCGTCCTCACGACCCTCGGAACGGGCGCTACCACAATGCTCTGCCCCGGCCCCGTCTGCGCTAGACCCGTACCGGTCAGCGCGATGTTAAAGGGATTGCGCAACGGATCATTGCTCGCGATATGCAGCGCCGCCGGGCGCGCACCGGCCTGCCACGGACGGAAGGTCACAGTGAAAGTCGAACTGGCACCGGCCTCGAGGGACGTCGCCAGTCCCGTCGCGTTCAGCGTGTAATCCACCAGCGCCGCGCCGTCGAGCGACACCGCCAGACCCGCGAGCGAGCCCGGTCCCGCGTTGCGCACGGTGAAGGTGAGCGTGTTGCTGGCCGCCGTCCCGATGGTCACGCCGCCAAAGCCAACGGTGCTGGAACCGCTGGTCAGACCCTTGCCGACCGGCTGCTCCACGGTGATTTGCGGTGGAGCCGGGGTGAAGGTCATATCCGCGCCATTGGTCGTGCCGAAGTCATTCGTGGCCGTGAGCCGGTAATGATACGTCTGCCCGGTGGTCAGCCCGGTCAGCGCTGCGCTCACCGCCTGGTCCGACGTTCCGTCGTTCGGGGAAAGCGTCACGTTGGCGAAGCTGCCATATCCGGTCGTGGTCCCATACTCAAACCGCGCCGTTGCAGCCCGCCCTTTCGGGTTGACCATGCCATGGAGAGTGGCCGTCGTAGTGCTAACGCCGGTAGCGATTGTCGTGGCGACCGTGGGAAGAACCAGCGTCTGTGTCTTGAGCATGGGCTCGACAACCGCCCAGGTCGCATCGCCCGGCTGCCAGGCGACTACTTGAATGGTCCCGAGCGCCGTCGCGGTGAGGATGTTTCCGTTCAGGGTCGCCGGCCCAGTCACCCCGTAGGTCACGGGAAGCTGGCTGCCCGCGACCGCGGCCAGCGTCACCGGCTGGCCGATGCTCAGGAAAGGAAGCGTGGGGAAACTGAGTGTCTGCGCGGCGCGTGCGGGCAGGATGCGGTGGGGCACGCCGGGATCATAGTTGCCGAGCTTGCCGTCCACGGGGTCGCCGCAGGTCCAGACGGTTCCATCCAGCGTCCGCGCGGCGGAAAACCGCGCGCCGAGCCTGAGCGGCAGCGTGCTCCAGGCGCTCATCGTGCCGATCTGCACCGGGCTGGTGCGCCGGGTGGTCGTGCCATCGCCCAGTTGGCCGCCAGAATTGTCGCCCCAGGCCCAGAGCGTGCCGTCGGTCTTCATGGCCATCGTGTGGTCTTGCCCGCAGGCCACTGCGACCCAGTTCGTCGCCGAGCCGACCCGCACTGGGCTCAGACGATCACTCGTCGTGCCATCTCCCAACTGGCCACTCCCATTCTCGCCCCAGGCCCAGAGCGTCCCATCGCTCTTGAGAGCCGCTGTGTGGGAGCCGCCGCCGCTTGCCGCGACCCAGTCGTTTGCGACGCCGACCTGCCCAGGGCTGGAGCGCCATCCGCCGGTGCCATCGCCGATATTGTTGCCCCAAGTCCAGAGCGTGCCGTCGCTCTTGAGGGCGATCGTGTGGGCATCCCCGCAGGCCACTGAAGCCCAGTTGTCCGCCGAACCGATCTGCACCGGGCTGTCGCGCTGACTAAAGAAGGTGCCATCGCCGAGCTGGCCGTAATTATTGTTACCCCACGCCCAAAGTGTGTGGTCGCTCTTGAGAGCCACCGTGTAGGCACCGCCGCCAGCCACCGCAGCCCAGTTAGTCGCCGAGCCGATCTGCACCGGGCTGATGCGATTCGCATTGGTGCCATTAGTCCCATCGCCTAATTGGCCGCTGTAATTTTGCCCCCAAGCCCAGAGCGTGCCATCGCCCTTGATGGCGGCCGTATGATACGCGCCGCAAGCCGCCGCCACCCAGTTATTCGCCAGGCCGATCAGCAGCGGGCTGGCTTGATTCGTCGTCGTGCCATCGCCCAACTGGCCGTAGGTATTGGTCCCCCACGCCCAGAGGGTGCCGTCATTTTTCACGACCACGGTATGGACTGAGCCGCAGTCCGCGGCGACACTGCCGCCCGCCAGACCGTTTAGCACCGGGCTGGGACGCCGGTTGCTGGAAGCGTTGCCGAGCTGACCGTAGCTGTCACTGCCCCAAGTCCAAACCGAGCCATCGCTTTTCATGGCTCCCGTGTGACCAGCCCCACAAGTCACCGCCGTCCAATCATTCGAAAGGCCGATCTGCACCGGGCTGCTGCGGTTGGTCGTCGTGCCATCGCCCAACTGGCCGGAGACGTTGTAACCCCAGACCCAGAGCGTGCCGTCGCTTTTCGTGGCCACCGTACGATTGCCACCACCGACTATCGAGGCCCAGTTGGTTGCCGGACTGATCTGCACTGGACTGATGCGCTGACCAAAGGTGCCATCGCCCAGTTGGCCGTAGGAGTTGTCACCCCACGCCCATAGTGTGCCGGTATTCTTCACGGCCAGGGTGTGGGTTGATCCGCAGGCCACCGCAGCCCAATTGCTCTCCGCGCCGACCTGCACCGGGCTGGTGCGCGTGGTCCCCGTGCCATCGCCCAACTGGGTGTAGAAATTCCAGCCCCAAGCCCAGAGCGTGCCGTCGCTCTTCACGGCCACCGTGTGGGAGGAGCCGCAGGCGGCCGCAGCCCAGTTGCTGGCCAAACCGACCTGCACTGGGCTGGTGCGGTTCGTCGTGGTGCCATCGCCCACCTGGCCGTTGAAATTGTAACCCCAAGCCCAGAGCGTGCCGTCACTTCTGACGGCCACCGTGTGGGAAGCGCCGCAGGCGACCGAGGTCCAAGTCGTTGCCGTCCCGATCTGCACCGGACTGGTGCGCTGGGTGGTTGTGCCATCGCCCAGTTGGCCGGAGTCGTTGCTGCCCCAGGCCCACAGCGTGCCGTCGTTCTTCACGGCAACCGTGTGTCCGTAGGCGCAGGCCACTGAAGTCCAGTTGCTGGCCGTGCCGACCCGCACCGGAGCGGTACGCTGAGTGGTGGTGCCATCGCCCACTTGACCGTAACCGTTGTCACCCCAGGCCCATAGCGTCCCATCCGCACGGATGCCCACCGAGTGGTTTGCATAAGACCCGCGCGCGAGCTTCACAAAATCCTGCCCGGCAGCCGTCACCTGGAAGGTCACGTAGGTTTCCGTCGGGTCGTAACCGCCGCCGCCGGCCTGGCTGATCCTGATGGTCACCTCTCCCGCCGCCCCGGTCAGCGTGACCAGTCCGGTGCTGGAAATCGTCACCGGTCCCGTCAGCACCGCATAAGTCACCGGCAGGCCGCTGGTCGCCCCGAAGAAAAGTCGGAACGGCAGGCTACCGGCTTTCACAACGGCAGGCGCCGCCGCCTGCACGATGCCCTGCCCCGGCCCCGGCTGGGTGAGCCCTGTGCCGGTCAGCGCGATATTAAAGGGATTGCGCAACGGATCATTACTGGCGATGCGCAGCACCGCCGCCCGTGTGCCCCCCAGCCACGGACGAAAGGCCACGCTAAAGGTGGCGCTGGCCCCTGGTGCGAGGGACGCAGGCAGCCCGGCGGCGCTGATCGTATAATCCAACTGCGCCGCTCCACCCACGGACGCGGCCAGGCCGCTGAGCACGAGCGACCCGGTATTCCTCACGGTAAAGGTGTATGTGTTCCCCGCCGCACCAATGGAGGCACTGCCAAAGTCGCGCGTGGAGACATCGGTGGTCAGCCCGGTTCCCGTCGGCTGCTCCACGACGATGGCTGGGGAAGCCGTGGTGAATGTCTGATCCGCGCCATTGGCGGAGCCGAGGCTGTTGGTGGCCGTCAACCGGTAGTGCGTCACGCCGGGAGGCAGGCCGGTAAGAATCGCGCTGACCGTTTGGTCGCTGTTGCCGTTGTTCGGGGAAAGAGTCACGGCCGCCGTGCTCCCGTAGGCAGCGGTGGGGCCATACTCGAAAAGTGCCGTCGTGGCGAGCCCGCCGGGGTTCACCGTGCCGTTGAGGGTCGCGGTCGTGGCCGTCATCCCCGAGGCGGCGGCCGTGACGACCGTCGGAAGGGCGGTCACCGTTTGCGTCTGACGCGCTGGCTCGGTCGTGCCCCAGATGTTGTCACCGGGCTGCCATGCGGTGACTTCGATGTTACCCGCGCCGGTGACTGTAAGCAGGTTTCCGCTCAGGGTGGCTGGACCAGCTACCCCGTAGCTCACCGGGAGCTGACTGTCGGAGGTGGCGGACAGCGCGAACGGCTGACCGACATTCAGCGCAGGCAGGGCGGGCAAACTCAGTGTCTGCGGGACGGGCACGGGCCAGGCGGGGTTGGGCACACTCGGATCGAAGTTGCCCAGGATGCCAAGGGTGCGCGCGCCGCAGGTCCACAAGGTTCCATCCACGGTCAGCACCCCGGAAAACGCACCGCCCAGGCCGACCGGGAGCTTTCCCCAGGCATTGCTCGTGCCGATCCGCACCGGGCTGGTGCGCTGGGTGGTGGTGCCATCGCCGAGCTGGCCCGAGCTATTGTCGCCCCAGGCCCAGAGCGTACCGTCACGCTTTACCGCCCAAGTGTGAAGACTGCCGCAGGCCACCGCGGCCCAGTCGCCCGCCACACCGATCTGCGTGGGGGTGGTACGTGTTGTGGTGGTTCCGTCACCAAGCTGACCCTTGGCATTTTCGCCCCAAGCCCAAAGGGTGCCGTCGCTTCTGACGGCAGCCGTGTGATACGCGCCGCCTGCCACAGCCGCCCAGTTACTGGCCGAGCCGATTTGCACTGGGCTGGTGCGCTGGGTGGTGGTGCCATCACCCAGTTGTCCGGCGACATTCCAACCCCAGGCCCAGAGCGTGCCATTGCTCTTGAGGGCGATATTGTGGCTGCTTCCGCAAGCCACTGCAGTCCAACTACTCGCCGCGCCAACTCTCACGGGGCTGGTGCGATTCGTCGTCGTGCCATCACCCAGTTCGCCGCGGGAATTGCTACCCCAAGCCCAGAGTGTGCCGTCAGTCTTGACGCCCACAATATGGGAACCGCCACTTGCCGCGGCGCTCCAGTTGCTCGCGAAGTCCACCTGCGAGGGGCTGCGCGGGATGCTGCCGTCAACATTGATGCCCCACGCCCAGAGCGTGCCGTCGCTCTTGACGGCTGCCGTGCGATCCGAGCCGCAGGCCACCGATGCCCAGTTGCTCGCGGAGCCGATCTGCAACGGGCGGGTGCTATTCGTCGCCGTGCCGTCGCCCACCGCACCGTAATAATTGTCGCCCCAGGCCCAGAGCGTGCCGTCGCTCGCGACGACGGCCATGTGCCGCTCGCCGCATGCTGCTGCAAGGCAGTTACCCGCCGAACCGATCTGTACCGGGCCAAGGCTGCTTCGGTAGGCGGGATAACCCAACTCGCCGTAGGAATTGTCGCCGCCCCAAGCCCAGAGAGCACCATCACGCTTGAGGGCCAGCGTGTGGTAGGAGCCGCAGGCTGCGGCCGCCCAATCGGTGGCCGTACCGACCTGCATAGGGGTGTTGCGCTTCGGTTCAGCAGTGCCTCCAAAGGAATTGTAAGTCGTCCCATCTCCCAACTGGCTGCGGGCATTGTTGCCCCAGGCCCAGAGCGTGCCATCGCTTTGCACGGCCATGGTGTGGGACAAACCGCAGGCCACGGCAGTCCAGGTGCCCGCTGTGCCAACCTGCACCGGACGGGACCTGCCAGTGTAAGTGCCATCCCCCATCTGGCCATTGTCATTGCTGCCCCACGCCCAGAGAGTGCCATCCATTTTGCGCGCCAGCGTATGGTTGGCACCGCAAGCCATCGAAGCCCAGTCGGCCACCGTGCCAATCAACACCGGACTGGACCTGCTCGTAGAAGTACCATCGCCCAACTGGCCGTAATCATTGCTACCCCATGCCCACAGCGTGCCGTCGTTCCTCACGGCCACCGTGTGGAGACTGCCACAATCGACGGACGTCCAGTTGGTCGCCGTGCCGATCTGCACGGGAGTGCTGCGTGTCGTGTTTGTGCCATCACCGAGTTGGCCGCGAAAATTATCGCCCCAAGCCCATAGCGTGCCGTCGCGCTTGGTAGCCATTGTGTGGTAGGTACCGCCAGCCACTGAGGCCCAGTCGGCAGCCGTGCCAATTTGTGAAGGGCTGTAAGGGCCGGAGTAGCCCCAAGTCCATAGCGTGCCGTCGTTCTTCACAGCCACCGTGGTGCGGGAGGTAAAGGCGACCGCAGCCCAGTTGGTCGCCGTACCAACCTGGACCGGATTGCTGCGATTCGTATTGGTACCATCTCCCAGTTGGCCGTACTGGTTGTAACCCCAAGTCCAAAGCGTGCCGTCGGCGCGAATGCCCGCCGAGACGTTTTCTTTGCCCGTCACCTTGACGAAATCCTGCCCCGGCGTCACCTGGAAGGTCACATAGGATTCCACCGGGTCGTAACCACTGCCCCCGGCCTGACTGATCTTCACGGTCACCGTGCCCGCCGCTCCCGTCAGCGTGACCAGTCCGCCGCTGGAAATCGTCGCCGGGCCCGTCAACACGGCATAGGTCAGCGGCAGGCCGCTGGTCGCGGAAGCGAGGAGAGTGAAGGGCGCTGTCGTGGTCCTCGCCACCGCCGGTGCCGAGGCCGTGACGATGCTCTGCCCCGGCCTTGGCTGGGTGAGACCCATGCCGGTGAGCGCGATGTTAAAGGGATTCCGCAGGGGATCACTACTGGCAAGGTGCAGGGCTGCCGCCTGCGTGCCGCTCTGCCACGGACGGAAAGCCACGGTGAAAGCGGCGCTGCCTCCGGGGGCCAGCGTGGCTGGGAAGCCGGACGTGTAGGCCGTGTATGCCCCCAGCCCGGCGCCATCCAGCGTCACGGCGAGACCCGTGAGCGCGACCGACCCGTTATTGCGCACGATGAAGGTCTTGGTGCTGCCGGCCGCACCGATGACGGCGCTCCCAAAATCAATGGTGCTCAAAGCGTTGCCCAGCGCCGTGCCCGCCGGTTGCTCGACGACCAGGACAGGCGCGGTAATGAATGACCGGTCCCCACCGTTGGCGGCACCGAAGCTGTTCGAGGCCGTGAGCCGGTAGTGATAGGTGACGCCGGGCGTCAGGCCAGAGAGGGGGATGCTCACTGCCTGCACGGTGTTGCCGTCGTTCGGAAAAAGCGGCACATTCACTGTGTTGCCGTAGGCGGTGGTGGGACCGTACTCAAACTGCGCCGTCGTCGCCAGGCTGCCCGGATGCACCGTGCCGTTCAACGTGGCGGTAGTCGAGGTCACACCTGTGGGTGCGCTGGTGGCGACCGTGGGGGAGCCTGTCGCTCCCGGGTGCGCTTGAACCAAGGGGTCGGGAGATGCCCAAGTGCCGTCACCGGCCTGCCATACGGACACCCGGATGGGACCGGTGCCGGTGGGGGTGAGGATGTTTCCGTTCAAGGTCGCCGGCCCGGTCGCGCCGTAGATCACCGGCAACTGGCTGTCGGACATGCCGGAGAGCGTGACCGACTGGCCTGTTACCAGCGGAGGCAGGGCGGTAAAACTGAGGGTCTGCACAACGCGGGCGGGCGCGCTGCGGTTGGGAACCCTGGGATCAATCGTCCCAAGCTCGCCTTCGGTATTGTCGCCACTGGTCCACACCGTTCCGTCGATGGTCAGCAAGGCGGAAAACTTGTAACCGAGACCCACGGGGAGCTTTCCCCAGGCCGTGTGCGTCCCGATCGGGACTGGAACGGAGCGGGAAGTTGTGGTGCCGTCACCCAACTGGCCTTGGTCATTTTCGCCCCAGGCCCAAAGCGTGCCGTCCCGTTTCACAGCCATCGTGTCGAATACGCCGCAGGCCACCGCCTCCCAGTCGGTCGCCGAGCCAACTTGGGCCGGGCTGTTGCGGTTGTTGGTGGTGCCATTGCCCACCTGACCTTCGTTATTGCGCCCCCAGACCCAGAGCGTGCCATCGCTTTTCACGGCTGCCGAGTGGTTGGAGCCGCAGGCCACCGCAGTCCAGTCGGTTGCCGAATCGATCAGGACCGGGCTGAGGCGATCCCTGCCGGTGCCATCGCCCACCTGGCCGGAGCTGTTGTTACCCCAGGCCCAGAGCGTGCCGTCCGTCTTGATAGCCACCGTATGGCCGTAACCAGCAGCCACCGCGGCCCAGTTGCTCTCCACGCCGATTTGGACCGGTGCGCCTCGGCTGGTAGTGGTGCCATCGCCCAACCCACCGGTGCTACTGTAGCCCCACGCCCAGAGCGTGCCATCGCTCTTTACAGCTACCGTGTGCAAGTTGCCGCAGGCCACCGTCGCCCAGTTGTTTGCCGTGCCGATTTGCGCAGGGCTATTGGTGCGTTGGCTAACCCCATTGCCCAGTTGGCCAAAAGAATTGTCACCCCAGGCCCAGAGCGTTCCGTCGCTCTTGCGGGCCACCGTGAAGCCGCCACCGCAGCTTACTGCTGCCCAGTTGGCCGCCGTGCCGACACGCACGGGGCTGTTGCGCTGAAGATAGGTGCCATCGCCGAGCTGGCCGACACCGTTGGTGCCCCAGGCCCAGAGCGAGCCATCGCTCTTTACCGCCAGCGCATGGGTGTTGCCAGCCGCCAGCGCGGCGCAGTTGCCCGCGGAGCCAACCTGCACCGGAGTGTGTCGCGTCGTGTTGGTGGCATAGCCCAACTGGCCGCTGGCATTGCTCCCCCAGGCCCAGAGCGTCCCGTCGCCCTTGACGGCCAGCGTGTGGGAAGCGCCGCAAGCCATGGCGCCCCAGTTGTCCACCGTGCCGATCTGAACCTGGGTGCTGCGATCCGTCGTGGTGCCATCGCCGAGCTGGCCGAAATTATTCCGGCCGCAAGCCCAAAGCGTTCCGTCGCTCCGCACAGCCAGGGTGTTGGCGCTGCCACAGACCACCGCGGTCCAATTGGTAGCCGATCCGACCTGTCCGGGGTTGGTTCGTGCGGAACTAAAGGCCCCGCCGCCATCTCCCAACGCGCCATAGCGCCCCTGGCCCCAGGCCCAAAGAGTGCCGTCGCTTTTCACAGCCGCCGTATGGCTTTCACCATAAGAGGAGATGGAACCGCAGGCCGCGGCTGTCCAGTTGCTCCCCGTGCCAATTTGCGCCGGCACTGTGCGGTTCGTGGTCGTGCCATCACCCAACTGGCCGACCTCATTGCTTCCCCACGACCAAAGGGTTCCGTTACTCCTGAGCGCGATCGTATGGCTGTAGCCGCACGCCACCCCGGTCCAGTTGTTCACTGCGCTAATCTGCACCGGACTGGTGCGCTGGGTGGTGGTGCCATCGCCCAGTTGACCGGAGCCGTTGGAGCCCCAGGCCCAGAGCGTGCCGTCGCTATTGATCGCAACCGTGTAGTCACCACCGCAGGCCACCGAGGTCCAGTTGCTTGCGGTGCCGACGCGCACCGGGGCGGTGCGCTGGGTCGTTGTGCTGTCTCCCAGTTGTCCGCTGCCATTCAGACCCCAGGCCCAGAGCGTGCCATCGCTTTTCACCGCCACCGTGTGGAGCCGCCCGCAGGCCACCGCAGACCAGTTGGTCGCCGAGCCGACCTGGCCCGGGCTGTTGCGGTTCGTCGTGGATCCGTCGCCAAGCTGACCGTTGGTATTGGAACCCCAGGTCCAGAGAGTGCCGTCGGCCCGGAGACCCGCTGAATGACTGCCCATCGGCCCGCTCGCCACCTTCACAAACTCCTGCCCAAGTGCCGTGACTTGGAAGCTCACATAAGCTTCCGCCGGATGGTACCCACTGCCACCAGCTTGGCTGATCCTGACCGTCACCGCACCCACCGCTCCGGTCAGCGTCACAAGTCCGCTGCTGGAAACCGTCGCCGGCCCCGTGAGGAGGGTATAGGTCACCGGCAGGCCGCTCGTAGCCCCCGCGAGCAGGTTAAATGGTGCCGCGGTGTTTCTCACTACGGCGGGCAGGGTCGCCGTGACGATGCTTTGTCCCGGCCCCGGTTGGGCGAGTCCTGTGCCGGTCAGCGCGATGTCAAAGGGGGGCAGTAAACTGCTCGTGATGTGCAGCACCGCCGCCCTCGTCCCACCCAGCCAGGGGCGGAAGGCTACGGTGAAAGTGCCGGTGCCACCCGCGGCCAGCGACGCCGGCAGCCCCGCGGCGTTAACCGTGTAATCCAACCGGCTCGCACCATCCACCGACACCGCCAGATCGCCGAGTGTGCCCGGCCCCGTGCTGCGCACGGTGAAAGTCAGCGTGCCTGCGACCGCACCAATGCCGGCGCTGCCAAAGTCCCGGCTGGCACCGCTGGACAGGCCGGTGCCCGCCGGCTGCTCCACGGCAATGCCTGGGTTGCCCGTGATGAAGGTCTGGTCCGCTCCATAGGTGGTGCCGAGGCTGTTCGCCGCCGTAAGGCGGTAGTGGTAGGTGAGCCCGGACGTCAGGCCGGCGATGAGCGCGCTGACCGACTGCGCGGCGCTGCCATTGGCCGGCGCAAGCGTCACACTCGTTGTGCTGCCATAAGCCGTCGAGAGTCCGTATTCAAACTGAGCCGTCGTGGCGAGCCCGTTCGGATTCACCATTCCGTTGAGGGTGGCGAAGGTGGCGGCCAGGCCGGTGGCGGCGGCAGTCACCGCGGTCGGGGGCACGACTCGTGTGACCATTACCGAATAAGTCCGCGCCGTGGTTCCGTCCTGCGCGGTGACTAGGACCGTGATCGTATTGACGCCCAAGGCGAGGCTGATGGGGCTGCTGGCGTCCCCGGAAGCGACGGTCACACCGTTGACCTTCACCGTGGCGGTGCCGTCGGCCACCGTCGGCGTTACCGAGATCGCAGCGGTGCCGTTGGCGACGCTGGCCGCGTAGCCGGTCGTGCCGCCGGCAAAGGCTGGCGAGAGCGTTCCTTCGCTCAACGCAAGATCGGACAGGTTGGCGTTCATGGACGGAACCGCCCGCGTGACCACCACCGAATAGGTCTTCGTCGTGCTCCCGTTCTGCGCGGTGACCACCGTGGTGATGGTGTTGCTGCCAACCGCAAGGCTGATGGCTGCGCTGGCACTGCCGGAAGCGACCGCCACCCCGTTGACCTTCACCGTCGCGGCGCTGTCGGCCACCGTCGGCGTGACCGTGATCGTATTTGTGGCATTCGGCACGCTGGCGGTATAGCTGGTCGTGCCGCTGGCAAAGACGGGCGAGAGGGTTCCCGCACCCAGGGCGAGATTGGATAGGTTCGCATTGTTACTCAGGGTCGTGAAAACGACATCGTCGCCGAAACCCGTGCCGCTGGTGCTCACGCCCCGCGCGCGGCAGTGGTAGGTGGTGCCCGGCGTCAACCCATACAATGTGGTGCTCACCGCTGTGCTGGCACGGCCGGTCACCGATGACGGGGTTGCCGTAGTGGTCGAACCATAGGAAGCAGTGGTGCCGTAATCAAAGGATACGGTGGTGCCGATCCCGACGGCGTTCACCAAACCATTCAAGGTCACGGAGCTTGAGCCGATGGTCGGTGAGAGGGTGGCGACGATCGGCGGACTCACATTCAGCAGAATGGATCTGTTGTTATTCCCGCTGTTCGGATCATAGGTTACGGACGTAATGTTTGCCGCGTTGGTCTGGTTGCCCGCCCCATCCGATGTGGCCGTGATCGTGATGGCGGCACTCGAGCCGACGACGAGATCTCCCACGGCGCAGGTGACCGTGCCGCCGGCCTCGGTGCAGGTTCCCTGGGAGGCGGTGGCGGAGACATAGACAAGGCCACTGGGGAGCACGTCGCGGATCACGACGGACGATGCGGTGGACGGTCCGCTGTTCGTTGCCGTCAGCGTAATTGTGACCGTGGTTCCATTCGTGGCGGGGTTGGGTGAGAGCGTCTGTTCAATGGAAATATCGGCCAGCGCCGTGCCTTCCTGATAGTAGCTCCGCAGCACTCCATCGCTGCCCGCCAGATACAGAATATTGTTCGCCAGGCTCGCGATGCCTCCTTGAGGCAGGGTTTGTCGGAGCGAGAATCCGACCAGATTGAAAATGTAAGTCGCGGTAGAGGATGTCACGACGACCGAGTCATTGGTGACAATCGGCTGGCCTGAAATGCCGGTGTCTCCCGTGGTATAGGTTCCCAATAGCGCACCGGTCTGCGCGTTGTAGGCATTGACCTTGTCCGCAAGCAGCGCATAAACCACGTTGTTCGCCACGGCCGGACTGCCCTTGAATGTGCCTGCCACGTTCCAGGGTGAAGTGTGGGTCGTGAGATCAATGGCGTAAAGGTTCGGGCTGCCGACGACGAAGGCCCGCCCCTGAGAAGCTGCCGGAACGGTGTCCATCGACCAGCCGTGCCAGCTCCACCCGAGATTGAGCGACCACAAACTGGATCCTGTCACCGGATCATGCGCCTGGAAAATGCCGGAGATCCAAGTATAGATGACCCCATCGTGATAGGTGGGCGTCCATTTATCATACTGATCGAGAGACGAGTTAAAAAACCGCTGGCTGCCATCGGCGGTGTTGAAGCCATACAGCCCGCCGTAGTATCCGCCGTCAATCCAGACCCCGCCGTTGATCACCGTGGGAGCGTAGTAGCGTTCCCATTGTGCGCCATGCGGAGCGCTCCATATCGTTGCCCCGCTTGCGGCATTCAGACACCACAACTGGGTGTCGCTGCCATGATTGCCCCGCTGCACATAGACTTGGCCGCGATTGACCGTCGGTGGGTTGATGGAGTAGGCGGAATTGAATGCATGGCTCCAGAGTTCCGCGCCTGTAATGGCGTCCAGGGCGCTTGCGTAGGTGCTCCCAAAGAAAGTCACCGGCGTCACGAAGACGCTCCCGGCACCAACCGCGACCTGATTCAAGCTGGCTCCCCCGGGATAAGTCACCGACCATCCGGAAATGAAGGAGGTCGCACCCAGCGCGACCGCTTGGAATCCGGTGTGGGCCACACCGTTGCCAAAGGTGGGCCAGTTTTCCGATCTCTGAATGTCGAGAACGCTCAGTATCCCGGAGCCGTCCGTCCAGTTGTCCACATGGGCCGTGATTGTGGCGCTTTGCGGTCCGATGTCCTGCTCGGATTCCAGCGTGGAGAAGCTGAAAGTAGCCGAGGTTTGGCCCGCTAAGATCGTCGCAGTCCCAGGGAGCGCGAGCAAACTGGAACTGGAGGAAAGCGTGACGGAAATGTCGTTCACCGGAGGTGCGCTGAGCGTGACTGCTCCCTGGGAGGTGGCTCCCTGGGTGGTGCTGGCGGGCAGGCTGACTGTTAGCACAGCCTGTTCGTCGTCATCGACCCGGATGCTCCGGTTCGCCGAGACAATTCCCGCTGCCGTGGCGGAGATTACTGCGGTGCGCGGGCCTTGGAGCAGCGAGTTGTTGACGACAGTAATGTTGAACGTGGCCGAGAGTTGCCCTGCAGGGATGGTGACCAAGGCCGGAACCGTAATCTTCGAGGTGTCGCTGGAGGCCAGGCTCACGACCACGTTTGTCCCTTGGGCTTCGGTAATTGAAACCGTGCCCGCCGAAGGCAGAAGCCCCACCCCTTCCACCGTGGAGGCCGGCATGGCCAGGCCCAGCGCGGGCGGAACCAGGGTGGCGTTGTTGACGATGTAAATTTGGTCGCCACTCGTTCGGAAGGCGAGGCGGCTGGCCCCACAACGAATCAGGTTTCCGGCAGTCCCGGAGACGCCATTCACCGCGACCGATGTGACTAGGGCATACGTCGTGGCATCGAAGGCCTTCAGCGTAACCGTGCTGCCGCTTTGGGTGAGGAAGTAAACGCGGTTGCGAGCGGTTTCCGGACAAACCGAACCGCTGGCTGCGAACGTGCCGGCCACCGTCCTAGTCTGAGGATTCACCACTACACCGTTCGAAGCGTAAATTAGGCCGCCATCCCCAAAGATGCGGACACCGTAACCCGAGACCAGGCCCGACGTTTCATCAGTTTTTGTCAACCCGCTGGCATTGACATTGAATCGGCCGAACTCGAATCCCGACGTGTAGTTGTCATAGCCATAGAGCGTGCCGGATGATGATCCGAAAGCGATCGACGACGCCACATAGATGGAGTCGATGGACATTGGTCGTTGGACATTGTCGTCAAAGATCGCAATCCCGTAATAGCTGCCGCGCGTGATGGCGATGGCGTGAGGATTGCCGGGCAGCACCTTAATTTCCCCGGCGTACATGGTGCCGTAAACCGTGGGCGGAATATTGATCTGCAAACCCACGGTCTGTGTGGCGAGGGTGATCCGATTGATCGTGGAGGCACCGAAAAAGCCGGCGTAGAGAAACTGCCCGTCATCGGAAACCGCGAGCTGGTTGGGGTTTGAGTCCACCGCGATCGACGTGCCCAGCGCTCCCGTGCTCGGATTGATCGGGGTGATCGTATTGGCCCGGCCGGAGGTGTCGGTGCTCGGGACGCTCGCGTAAATTTTCTGCGTAACCGCGTCGTAGATGATGTCGTTATTGGCCAAGGTTACTGCGACTTGTGCCTGCGCCGGTAGGACGAAAACCAAAGTGAGCAGAAGGGTAGAAAGAATAGAGCGGAGCATTTTCATCGGCTTTGGGGACAGAGTGGATTCTGGATGACGTTGGGGAAAATATTGTAGAGGCACTAATTCGGGGGGAGCTTCGCTGGGGACTTTTGGCACCGAAGGTTCTCGTGCCATGCGTGACGTGCAAGAGCTATTTATCTCCATTGCCCCTCCATTGGGCTATCGCTCGAGGCTTCTCCAGCCTAAGATAACCGCACAATGTCCGCAGGAACTGCATAACTGCATGGATGCCGATGGGATGTTGTGAGAAATCTAGGCGCGGAGGTTGCGCTGGATGCCCGGTTTGCGGCTCGGGGCGTGAGGTTTCCATCCATGGGAGGGCGGCACAGTTCGTTTTACAGGTCGAGCTGGCGCAGGATGTGAGCGCTTCGGCGCTGTCGCAGTATTGTGGCTGTGAGCCAGCCAGCCGGAGCAGCGCCTTTGGAGGGTGGCACGGCGCGGCGTTCCCGGTATCGTGGCGGTTGTGTCGGTTTTACGCATCATTGGACTCGTTCTACTCGTCGCGCTGCGCGCGTCGGCGGCGACGCTGACTTTGGTGGTGGATCATCGGGCGGAGAATGCACCGCTGCTGCTGGATTCCCTGCGCTACAGGAACAAGGCGGGCGAGGTGTTTTCCATCACGCGCGCGAGCTATCTGCTGAGCGGCTTCGCCTTGCAGCGCGGCGATGGTTCGTGGCTGGAGATGCCGCACGTCGCGTGGATGGATGCGGCCCGGCGGCGGACGAGCACGGTTGTGACCGACGTGCCGGCGGGGCGTTACACGGCGCTGCGTTTTTATGTAGGTCTCGACCCGGCGACGAATACGGGCAATCCCGCGCTGCATCCGCCCGAGCATGCGCTGAATCCGAATGTAAACGGGCTGCACTGGACGTGGCAGAGCGGCTACATCTTTCTCGCGCTGGAGGGTCGCTGGCGGCGCGGCAGTGAGGCGCCGGGCGGGTTCTCGTATCATTTCGCCCGTGATCCGAACCGCACGGCGATCACACTAAAAGGCGACATTGATCTCACGGGCGACGCGGTCGCGGAGGTGGCGTTCGATTTGCCGCGCGTGCTCGAGGGCATCTCTTTTGCCAAGGATGGCAGCTCCACGCATTCGCACGCGGGTGATCCGGTCGCCGCGGCCATCGCGGCGAATCTGCCAGGGGCCTTCGCGCTCAAGACGGTGACGAGCCGCGTGGCGGAAATCGCGCGACCGCCCGCGGTCACGCCGCTGTACCTGCCGGCGAAGTTCACGCCGTATCGCTTCACCGTGAGCAAGACGTTTCCCCTGCCCGCGCTGCCGCGCGACAATCCGCTGATCGAAGAACGTGTGGCGCTGGGGAGGCGGCTTTTCAATGACACCGCGCTGTCGCGCGATGGGACGCTGTCGTGCGCGTCGTGCCATACGCAGGAGTTCGGGTTTGCCGATCCGCGGCGCTTCAGCATCGGGGTGGAAGGGCGCAAGGGCACGCGCCACGGGATGCCGCTTTTCAATCTCGCGTGGAAAAGTCGCTTTTTCTGGGATGGCCGCGCGCCGTCGCTGCGGGCGCAGGCGCTCGTGCCCATCGCGGATCATCTGGAGATGGACGAGTCGGTGGAAAATGTGGCGAGGAAACTTCAGAAGACGGCGAGTGCGGAGTTTGCGCGGGCCTTTGATTCCGCGGAGGTCACGCCGGAGCGCATCGGTTTGGCGATCGAGAATTATCTGCTCACGTTGACTTCGCAGGACTCGAAATTTGACCGGGCGATGCGCGGCGATGAAAAATTGAACGCGGAGGAGCAGCAGGGATTCGAGCTTTTCATGACGGAGCGCGAGCCGCGCCTCGGCAGCATGGGTGCGGATTGTTTTCACTGCCACGGCGGCCCGTTGTTCACCGATCACCAGTTTCGCAATAACGGTCTGGAAATCTCCGACACCGATCTCGGGCGCTATCGAGTGACCGAGAATGCGATCGACCGCGGAACCTTTGCCACACCGAGTCTGCGCAATGTGGCCGTGACTGCGCCCTACATGCACGACGGGCGTTTCCAGACGCTCGAGCAGGTGCTGGATCACTACAGCGCCGGCGTGCAGCGCACGGACACGCTGGACCCGAATCTCGCGAAGCACCCGGTCGGCGGCCTGCATTTGTCGGCGGAGGAAAAAAAGGCGCTCCTCGCCTTCCTGCGCACGCTCACGGATCGCGCATTCCTGCCGCAGCCATGAGTGCGGCGGCGCTGCGCAGATCATTGTGCCGGACGTCGCCGGTTGCAGGTTTATCCACCGTTTTTCGGGTGACGTGGTCATGGAAAGGGCCGCCGACTTTGACGTCGGCGGCCCTGCCATTTTAGGAGGAAGAAGCAGCAGTTGGGCGCGCGATCAGACAGCCCGCCGGCGGCGGCCCAGCAAGCCGACCGCGGTGAGGGCGAGCAGACCCAGCGAACCCGGCTCGGGGACGGCGGCGGTCGTCACCAAGAGCGTGCCGGTGCCGGTGAAGTGGACATTGTCCACATTCGTCGCGCCGGAAGCCGTGGAACCCCAGGTTCCGGTGGCGGCGACTTGCACCCCGTCCAGCCACAACTCATCAATCGTGTCGCTGGTACCGGTGTTGAGGTTAAAGATACCGCCGACATTGACGAACACGTCGGCCGCGTCGGCCAGATAGGCGCTCGAAATACTCAGCGTGCCCAGATTGACGGTGGTATTGCCGGTGTAACCGATGGATGCACCCGACAGCGCGAGGGTGCCGCTCCCATCCTTGGTCAGGCTGCCGACGCCGGAGATGTCGGTGGTGATCGTGGACCCGGCAAAGGCGGTATCGAACGTGCCCGCGCCGTTGAGCACGATTGAGCCGAGCCCAGAGACGAGCGCACCATTCACGCCTGCGACCAGCTTGCCGCCATTCATGTTCAAGCGTCCGCTGGAGTTCCTGAGGAAAACCCCGCTAGCAAAGCCGGTCGTCCCGCCGACGAAGGCGGTGCTGATGCCGATACCGTCGCCTAGATTTAAGGCGGAGTCCGTTCCGAGGATCGAGACTGACATTGAGGCCGTCGGAATATTGACGTTGGAAGCATCAAGATTGTCGAGGTCCAGCGTGGCTCCGCTGAAGACGTCCAAGTGGTTCCCGGTGCCGCCGTCCGCCAACACATTCGCACCATTGGCAATGCCACCAATCGCCAACGGGATGCCCGAGTTCACCATATTGGCGCGCGAGGTTGCCCCGGTGATTTGAATGTAGTTGGTGTCCGCACCGACCACCTGACCGACGGCCCAGCGCCGGTTGGTCGCCGAACCGCCAAAATTCAAAGTGCCGCCGGCGGCGACTTGGATGTAGTTGCCAGTGCCGCCACTGACGGAGCCGACGTCCAAGAACGAGTTACTGCCCGCGCTGCCCCGGACTTCCGAATTGGCCCCGGTGATGACGATGGAGTTGTTGTCGCCGGTTCCGACGCCTACCCCGAGCCTTGAAACCCTGAAAAAGCCGCCGTTGCTCACGGTCACACTGTTGGTGCTGCCAGCGCTACCGACATTGATATACTGGTTCGAGCCAAATACGAGCTGGGTGCTCAGTGCTGCGCCCGTGCCAGCGACCGTGAGCTTGTTGGAGTTTCCGGTGCTGAGCACACCCATGTCCCACGTGTTGGTGCCGCTCCCGTTCGTCTGGGCAAAATAGGCACCGTTGCTGATATTCAGTTCGTTACTAGCAGAAGCGTATCCGATGGTCATCCGGGCCCCGTTTCCGGAGGTGTTAAAAGAGGGGGCAAGCGCCGTGCCGGGGGTGGAGATATTCACCTTGTTGCTGCCGGTGGTAGTCAGGCCTGCCGCGACGTCCGACGAACCGATCAAAAGGCTGCGAAGACTTGCGCTGATCGTCCCCATGGAGCCACCGCTGGCGAGGTTGACAGTATTGCTGGCCGTGGTCGCCCCCACGATGAGTCCGGTAGATCCGCTGCTACCGACCAGCGTGCTCACTCCACCCAAATTCAGCGTGCCGCCGCCATCCACTTTCACTCCCGCAGTTCCGGCGAGCGGGGCGTTGATGGTCGCCGTCAGACCGCTGCCGACCGTAACCACAGTCGTTGGTGAAGTGATCGAGAGCGTATTCGCCGCAGTCGCTGCGATTATGTCGCCGGTGACATTAAAAGTCAGGTCCGTGGCCGAGATGCCGGCAGTGTTGATCGTGATGGTTTCGCCACCAGCCCCACCGAAAATGGCCGTGTTTCCGTTGGTCCACGCTCCCGTAAAGTTGGCATCGGTGGTATTCCAGAATCCCGTGGCGGCACCATTATTCCAAGTGAGGCTGGCGGCACTGGCGGGGATCGCCGAGACGGCGAAAAGAGCGGCGATGGAAGTAGCGAGAATGCGAGTGGCTTTGGTCATATATATTTATTGTTGAAGTGAGGCGGAGTCTAAGAAAATTTTTCTCAGGCATGGGGCTATCGACTAGAAAATTGTTATCGTCAAATAAAAACATTCTGTTTTGGTGGTTTTTCGCTCGACGACAGGATTCCGCCGACCCTTTGCTAATCGCGTGAGCGTCGAAATCCTCTCTATTTCCCAAATCAAACGTGCGGTAATGAAGGAGCGGGTGGACGCGGAGGTGCATGGGCAGGTGGACGTATTGGTGAAAAAGGAGACGAAGGACGGCAAGCCGTTTTGGGAACTGACCTTGGCGGACGCGGAGGGAAAAATGACGCTGCGGGCTTGGAGCGATGCGCCGGCATTTACGTCGTGCCAGGAGCTCGCGGCGCGGGATTTTCTGGCGGTGAGAGGGGAGTTTGCGCACAGCAGCGGCTTCGGGCTTGATGCGCGGCACTGGACCTGCCGGCCGCTGGCGGAGGACGAGCGCGACGCGCTGCTCGCCGGCCCGCCGGAACTGCGGGAGAAGCAGGCGGCGGATTTCGCGCTGATCGAGGAAAGCGTGGCGTCGATTGGCGATCCACGGTTACTGGGGCTCGCGCGGCTTTTTATCGGGGAATATGGGGCGCGGTTCCGCCGGTGTGCGGCGGCGCGGGGGAATCACCACGCCCGGCGTGGCGGGCTGGTGGAGCACGTGGCGCAGATGATGCGCGCGGCGCTGGCGCTGGCGGGGGCGTATCCCGTGCTAAACCGTGACCTGCTGATCGCGGGCGTCCTTTTCCACGACTCCGGGAAGCTGTGGGAAAACGCGCTGCCAGCGGATGGCTTCGCGATGCCTTTTGACGAACGCGGAGAGTTGCTCGGGCACATCACCATCGGCATCGAGTTGGTCAATACACTCTGGCGGAAGCTCTCGGCGACGCCCGAAGCGGCGGCGTGGGCCGAGTTGCAACCGGCGGGCGAAGACGTGCGGCTGCACCTGCTGCACCTGCTGGCTGCGCATCACGGGGAGCTGCAATTTGGCTCACCCGTGGTGCCGAAAACGCCAGAAGCTTGGGCGCTGCACTACGTGGACAATCTCGACGCGAAGCTGGAAATGATCACGGCGGGCTATGCGAACGCGAAGGCGCTGGCCCCGCGGATTCAGGAGCGGGTGTGGCCGCTGCCCGGGAATCTGGTCGCGCCACTGGCGCGGTTTTCGCCGCCGACTACAGACGGAGAAGGCGCGGCGGAAACAGCGACGGACTAGCCGCCTCGGTGCGAGACCTCGCTCGTTACCCTCGGTGGGATCCACATTTGAGAGCCCCGCTCCCACCACCCTCGCAATAGTGCTGGGGCAATAAAATGTTCTATTTGACTTCCGCGGATAATGATTTATCAGGTAAGTCATGCACACGTTCGCACATCTCAAACTCAAGCTCGCTGTCGCCTCGGTTCTCGGACTGTTGATTTCCAAATACACCGCCAAAGCCGACCTCCTCGTTTACGAAGGTTTCGACTACGCCTCGGGCGGGACGGTGAATCTCGCCGGTCAAGGCACCAACACCAACGGTCTGACCGGCACTTGGTCCACGTTCAACACTGGGGCTGCAGCCATCAAAGTTTACAATCAGGGCAGCACTTCGGGAACCGACATCACCACTGGTGTCCCGAACACCTATAACGGAACCGTCCCGAACCTGCCGACCAGCGGCGGTTACTTTGGAATGGGGGGGACAAACACGACCGACCACATGATTGCATGGCGGTCGCTGGCTCCGAGCGTGACGGCCACGTTCACCGATGGCAGTTCGACTTGGTTCAGCTTTGCATCGGTGCGGGGCTTTTCGGCGAACCCGGCGGGAATGAAACTCGCCCTCGGCAAGGGAGCACTCATCGAAGATCGGGGTGGCAGGGCGAGCGGGGAGGCGATCGGTGGTGGCGGCGGCTTGGGCAGTTCGGTCAAGAACGGCTACAAGGTGTATCCACAGTTTTGGGACAATACGACCGGCTCACCCGGTGAAACGCTGGGCACTTTTAGCAATTACGACGTGGGTGGCATCCAGCCGGGCAGTGCCTCAGACCACGCCGTGAGCGCTCCATACACGCTTGTAGGGTCGGGCAACCCGAATAATCTGACCGTGCCGTCCGGCAATGCCGACGGGCTCAACTCCATGCTGCTCAATTGGGCGAATCCGTCGGGGGCGCCCAACACGGGGGCGGCCAATATCATCATCGGCAAGATCGAGTGGCACACGGGCAGCCCGGACGTCATCAAGATCGCGACTTTCCAGCAAACTGACACGATGACCGAGGCCGCGTTCGACGCTTTCATCACCGCCCAACCGAACCTGTCCTCGGCCAACTGGGCCGGCATCAAGCCCGACCTCGACCAATCCCAGTTCGACACCATCTCGCTCGCCGGTGGCAAATGGTTCGCCGACGAAATTCGCCTCGCCACGACATTTTCGGATGTGATCACCGGCACGAGCGTGGTGCCCGAGCCCTCCTCCCTCGGCTTGCTGGCCTTGGGCGGCCTAGCTCTGCTGCTGCGGCGGCGGACGGCCTGAAGGTTCGGCCTGTTGGCTGCCCCGGCTCGTTCCGGGCATCGCAAGGGCGTCGATGCAGACCCATCAAGTCGCCCAAGGATATTTGGGATCGAACGCGCGAAAAATCGCCTTTGCCGGACAGGTAATTTATGGTTGCGCGCATGGCCTCGCCATGTTCGTGAATTTCCCCATGAAAATCCTGTCCCTCGCCGCACTGATGCTGACCGGCGGTGCGCTCTTGGCTGCGGCTGAAAGCCGTGCGGGGCAGCCGCTGGCGCAGTTGGAAGTCCTCGGCGTGGCTCCGTCCGGCGTGGCTCTGGTCCGCGCGGTGACGGCCGGACAGCGCTCGTTGGTGGAGCTTTTCCTCGCAGCGAAGCCGAACGTGAATGCGGCGGATGAGGCGGGGCGCACGCCGCTGCTCGCAGCGGCGCTGCGTGGGGATGCGGATCTCGTGGCGCGTCTGCTCGCGCTCGGCGCAGACCCGCGGCAGTCCGATGCCGGGGGCGTGACTCCGCTGATGCTCGCGGCCGCGTCCGGCCAACTTGCGAGCATCGCCGCCCTGCAGGTGTGCGGGGCGAGCTTGGAGAGCGCGGACAATGAGGGCCGCACGGCTCTTCACTATGCCATCGCGGCGCGGCAGCTTGCGGTCATCGAGGAGTTTTTCAAAAAGCCCGCCGAGCTGGCAGCCGTACTCCGGGACTGCTCGGGGCTCGCTGGGCTGGCGGGGGGCACCGGCGACCGCAAGATCATCGAATACGTGTTCAACCGGCTACCGGACAAGAGCGAGTGGTCGGCGCGGGCTTATGCGTGGTGCAATCAGGCGCTGGAAAACCGCGATGCCGATCTGTTGCGTCTGTTGCTAAGCAAACACGCCGGTCCGCCCGCGCCGGACGTGGGCCTGCAGCCGTGGACTGCCTACGCCGTGGCGACCAATGATCTGGCGCTGCTCGAATTCCTTCTTACCTGCGGGGCCGACCCTGACACCGCGCTCGACGCGCCCGGCGACGCGCAGTTGCTCGGAAAAATCTCCGCCAATTTCATGCGCAGCTACGTGGCCAGCGAACCCGGCATGACGCCGCTGATGCTCGCCGCCGGCCTCGGCAACACCGAGGCCGTGCGCCTGTTATTGGGCGCCGGAGCCAAGCGCGGTCTCGGCACCAAAGGCAAGTCGCGGCTCGTCGCGCTGTACTTCGCGTGCTGGGCGAACAACCCGGCCTGCGCCCAGGCACTGCTGGAGAACGCGCCTCCGCGCGACCGCATTCGCATCGAAATTTCGCTGAACCAGCAGCAGGCCACTTTTTACAAAGACGGCGCGGTGGTGTTCGAAACGACGATTTCCACGGGCCGCGCGGGTTTCGCCACGAAGCCCGGCGATTACGTGATTACCGACAAACATTTGGAGCATACTTCGTCGCTTTATCACGACGCGAAGATGCCGTTTTTCATGCGTCTGAGCTGCCGGGATTTCGGCCTCCACGAAGGCCATGTCACGGGACGCCCCGCCTCGCACGGCTGCGTGCGGCTGCCGCGCGCCATCGCCCAGCGGTTGTTCAAGGATGCGCCGATCGGCACCTGGGTCAGCATCACCCGCTGAGCCGTCTGGCACCTTTCTCCGCTCGCAAACCGCCCCGACCCGCGTAACGTCCGGCCCCATGCCGCTCGACCTCAAGGCCCTCGTCACCGCCCGCCTTGGCGAAAACTACACGCTGCACGAACAGCACCTCAATTCCACGCTCGTCCGCGTGCAGCGCATCATCGGCTTCGACCATGTCTATGCCCGCGCGCAGGGTGCCTATCTTTACGACCTCGACGAACGCGACTACCTCGACTTCCTCAGCGGCTACTCCGTTTTCAACATCGGCCGCAATCACCCCGCCGTGCAACGCGCCCTGCGCGACGTGCTCGACATGAATCTGCCGAACATGGTGCAGATGGATTGCTCGCTCCTCAGCGGCCTGCTCGCCGAGGCGCTGGTGAAAAAAACGCCGCCGCACCTCGACGCCGTATTCTTCTGCAACTCCGGCGCGGAAGCCAACGAGGGCGCGATTAAATTCGCCCGTGCCGCCACGGGCCGGAGCGGACTCGTCTCGCTGGAAAAGGCGTTCCACGGACTCTCGAATGGTGCGCTCTCCGTCATGGGCGACGAGAGCTTTCGCGAGGGCTTTGGGCCGCTGCTGGAAAACTGCACGCGCATCAAGATGGGCGACCTCGCCACGCTCGAAAAACTCCTCGCGAAGCGCGACATCGCCGCCGTGCTCATCGAGCCCGTGCAGGGCAAAGGCGTGTATTTTCCCGCCGACGATTTCTACCAGCAGGCCCAGCGCCTCTGCCGCGCGCATGGCACGCTGCTCATCTGCGACGAAGTGCAGACCGGCCTCGGCCGCACCGGACGCTGGTGGGGCTTCGAGCATTGGGGGCTGGAGCCAGACATCATCACCGTCGCGAAATCGCTCAGTGGCGGCTACGTCCCCGTCGCCGCCATCATCGCGCGCCGCGCCATCTACCAGAAAACCTTCAGCCGCCTCGACCGCTGCGTCGTTCACTCCTCGACCTTTGGCCGCAACAACCTCGCCATGGCCGCCGGCCTCGCCACACTCGCGGTGCTCGACGACGAAAACCTCATTCAGCGCGCGCGCGAACAAGGCGCGGAGCTAATTCGTCGGCTGAACGAGCTGAAGGAAAAGCACTCGCTCATCAAGGAAGTGCGCGGCCTCGGCCTGATGATTGCCATTGAATTCCACGAGCCCCGCGAACTCGCGCTGAAGATGGGCTGGAAGCTATTGCACAAAGTCGAGCGCGAGTTGTTCGCGCAGATGCTCGTGACCGCGCTTTTCCAAAAGCACCGCATCCTCACGCAGATCGCCGGGCACGCCATGGACGTGCTGAAAATCCTCCCGCCGCTTATCATCGGCGAACGCGAGATCGACCGCTTCGTGACCGCGCTCGACGCCGTCCTCACCGACTGCCGCAGCTTCCCCGGTCCCATCTGGGATCTCGGGTCAAACTTCATCCGCCACTCGCTCAAGCGTTCCACCGCCGAGCCTGCCGGAGCCGCGTGAACGGCGAAAAAGAAACTCCGGGACGCAGCGTGCTGCATCCCGGAGTTTGACTTTGGAAATGTCGTGGCGCCTTAGCCCTGGCGTGCGCCGTCGGGCAGCGATTCGTTGAATTGCTGCTCGGTGTAGTCCGGCGTGCGGCCGTAGGCGTCGCTCACGCCGACGAGGGTGGCGCGCTCACCGGAGGCATAGACTTTGAAATACGCGACGTAGCGGCCGTAGTAGGTTTTGTCCGCGCCGGGGTACAGCGGGCAAGTCGTGGTGGTTTTGCCGATGGCGGTGCTCTTCTGGCCAAATCCGAAGGCGACGATGCGCTCGCCGGATTTCAGTCCGCCGGGGACGAGTTTACCGAGGAGGTAGCTACCGGTGACCTCGGCCACATTGACGGACGAGGGCGCGGCGTTGCCCGTGCCGTTGGCATCGGCGATGAGGCCGCGGAAGGTGGTGTTGGAGAGGTTGGAATTTACCGCGGTGGTGTCGTGGTCATAAACCCAGTCGAAGCCCGAACGGCTGAGCGAGCGCAGATATTCGGCGTTGGTGGCGTTGGTCAGCGCCCCGACCACGAGCTGGGCCTGCAGGCGGGTGCCGTCGGCCCCGCCGTAGGGAAGTCCGCGCGTCTGCGTGTCGGCATTGGTGGTGTCGGCGGAATAAAGCGCGCCCGTGGTGTCGAGCAGCGAATCGAGCCCCTGCGGGTACCGCTTTTGGGTGACAAAGAACTGCTGCATTTGGGACGCGATGTCGGCCTGGCTCTTGGCGCTCACGGCCATGTCCGTGGAACGGCCGTATTGCCCGATGTTGGGCACGATGAGCGCGGCGAGCGCGGCGAGGATGACGATGACGACGAGCAGTTCGATGAGCGTGAAAGCTCCGCGGCTGCGGCGCGGGTTGCGATGCGGGTTCTGATTCATGTGATTGCGGTTGGTTGTTGTTGCTTGGGTTCGGGAAAAATTCCCCGTTGAGTCCCTATCAGCGTCGCCCGCAGCGAAATGGTTCAGCGGGAGACCGTCTTTTTTTTCAAAGGCACCGCCTTTTTCACCGACCGGGCGTTCGGGATGAGCGGCATCTCCGGCAGAAAGCCGTCGTCCACGAGCCGCTCCAGCGCCGCCGGAGCGAGCTGCTGGAGCATGTCCTTGGTCAGTCGCTCGCTGTCCGCCGGCGTGCTCATGATGTGCGGGCGGATGATGATGACGAGTTCGCGGCGGGTCTTGGTTTTCTCCTGGCGGCGAAAGAGAAAGCCGAGCCCGGGAATGTCGCCGAGCACTGGCACCTGTCCGCGCTGGTCGCTGTCCACTTCCTCGATCATCCCGCCGATGGCGATGGCCATGTCGTCCTTGGCGACAAAGGTGCCGCTGACCGAGCGCGTGCCGACGACGTCCACTTTCACATCCTGCACGCGGTTGGCCGTGGTCTGGCCGCTGGTCACCACCGGGATGGTCGCCGCGTTCGGGCTGATGAAGGAATTCTCCTGCACCAGCCGCAGCGTCACGGTGCGGTCGGAATTGATGTTCGGCGTGATGAGCAGCGTGTTGCCCACGTTGCGAAACTCGGTGGTCGTGTTCGGCGTCGTCGCCACATTGTTGTCCGTGATGATCGTCTGGCTGCTGATGCCGCGGACGAGCGGGCGCTCTTCGCCGAGAAAAAGCCGCGACACTTCATTGTTCGCCGTGAGGAGCATCGGCGTGGCCAGCGTCTTCACGCGGTTCTTTTGCTCAAAGAGCTGCATCCGCGCGCGGAAATTGTTGCTCACCACGGTGAAGGTCATGTCGCTCGAGTTCAGCCCCGCGCCGGCGATGGCCCCGCCATTCAGCGGCAGCGGCGTGTTCTCGCGGCTGAAGGACGCGCCGGTCGCGCCGTCGCTGAACTGGTAGTCGAACGCCGAGCGGAAATCCTTACCCAGCTCGATGCTCACCACTTTCACCTCGAGCAAAACGAGCGGCGTCTGCACGTCCATGCGCGTGACCAGCGCGCGAATGTCGGTCAGCGCCCGCGCGTCGGCGGTGCGGACCACCACCATGTTGTTGCGCCGGCTGGCCGTGACAAAAATGGTGGCCGGGCGTTTGCGCAGCCCTTCCACATCGGCGGACTGCTCGCCGCCGCGCCGCGCCGCGCCGAGCGCGCGGTCCACGCGCTGCGCCTGGTCGGGCGTGAGGCTGCGGAAAAGCTCGTCGTCGCCGGCGGTCGCCTCGTCGCCGGCGCGGCGGCGGTCGGAGCGGGTGCGGTCCAGGGTCTCGCCGCTGCGGCTGCCATAGCGGCCGCCGCCATTCAGCCCGCCAAAACCGGAGGAGATGCCGCCGTTGCTCACGAAGCCGTTCACATTGTTGCCGACGACATTACCGCCGCCCGCGCCGGACGTCTGCGTGCGCTGCGTGAGCACGTCGAAGCGGTCGAAGCGGCCTTCCAGATCGCGGCGCGAGTCTTCGTCCTGCTCCTCCGTGCCGAGCGAAAGCTGCACGCGATCCCCGAAGAGATCGGCGATGGCCGTGGCCACGACCGGCACGTTGGGAAACTTCAGCGTGAAAACTTCCGTCTGTTCCTCGCGGAAGCCCACGAGGTCCTTTTCAAACTCCCCGACCGTCATGATCCGCATGATCCCGCTCGCGGCGTCGCGTTTGAACCAGAGGTTGTGGCTCTTGCAAATCTCCTCCACCACGCTGTTCGCCGCGACATTGCGCAGCATCGCGCTGACGGCGATTTTGTTCGCCTCGACCGACGCGGAGTAGTTGTTGCCCGTCTGGTCGCTGAGCATGCGTAGCGCATCCACGAGCGGCAGCTCGCGAAACTCCGCGTAGTCCACCTCGCCCGCCAGCCCCCCGCGCTGGCTCAGGGCCGGGCCGAAGCTCGGGATGATGACCGACTCCTGCTGCGCCGGGGCCTCGACCTCGATGCCCTCCGCGGAGATTTGCTTGATGACCAGCTTCCGCGTTTCGCCGTCGGTCGTGACGGTAAAAGGCACGCGCGGCCGGGCCAGCACGCGAGTTCCGCCTTTCAACTCGAACATGACCGACGCGGTCTCCCGCGCGGCGCTGAGCACGAGCCCTTTCACCGTCATCTCGGGCACCGCCGAACCGCCCGCCATCATGGCCGCCTTCATGCGCGGGCTGGCTTTCGTCGGGTCGGGGGCCTCGTTTTGCGCGAGGCTGGCGGCGGTAATGGCGGAGGCGAGGAGGAAGGGCAGGATTTTCATGGTGGGTTGCGAGCGTTTCACCGGACACCCCCGGCGAGGGAAAACAGGGCGAGAAAAAAGGCGATATAGACGAAGCCGACGATGCCCCCGACGACGAGGATGACCACCGGCTCGATGAGCACGCTCATGCGGCGGATCACGGCGAGGAGTTGATTCTCATGAAAGCGCGCCACCTCCCCGAGCACCGGCGCGAGCGTGCCCGCGCTCTCGCCCACGGCCACCATGCGCCCGAGCATCGGCATGAAAGTGCGCCCGTCCGCCAGCGCCGCGGCGAGCGTGCCGCCGCGCAGCACGGTCTCCCGCGCGGCCGCGATGCGGCTCCCGAGCGCGCGATTGCCGACGAGGCGCTCGGTCGTCTTGAGGCTGTCCAGCAGCGTCACGCCGCTCTCCAGCAGCACGCCCAGTCCGCGGGCGAGCACCGCCGTGCCGGCGAGCCGCAGCACGCCGCCGACGACTGGCAGTTTCAAAAAAAAGCCATCCAGCGCGAGCCGGCCCGGCGGCCAGCGGTAGATGAAAAAGAGCGCGAGCCCCGCAGCGGCCAGCCCCACAGCGAAGTGCGGCAGCCAGGCCTGCACAAAGGCCGTCACGTCGAGCAGCGTCTGCGTGAGCGGCGGCAGCCCGCGTCCGCGTCCGCCGATGTATTTCTGAATCTTCGGGATGACCGCGAGGACGAGATACGCGGCCACGCCCACCGCGAGCAGCGTGACGATCGCCGGATACGCGAGCGCGTTGAGGACCGTGAGCCGCATTTGCCGCGTGCGTTCGAGGTGCTCGGCGCTGCCGCGCAGCGCGGTGTCGAGATTGCCCGTCGCCTCGCCCACGCGCACGAGCTGCACCACATGTTCGGAAAAAACCGCGCCCTGCGCCGCGAGCGCATCGCCGAGGGTGGAGCCTTGCTCGATGCGGTCGGCGATGCCGTGCCACACCGCTGCGGCCCGCACCCGCCGGGCCTGGTCCGCGACGGTGCGGAGCGCCGCGAGCAGGCTCAGTCCGCTGTGCAGCATCGTGGCGAGCTGCTGGAAGCCCAGCTCCACATCGAAGCCCGTGGCGCGCAGCCAGGTCGCGGGCCGCCACGTCACGGCCCCGCGCGGGGCGCTCTCCGCGACCGGTTCCACATCCACCACGAGCAACCCGCGCCCGCGCAGTTCGGAGGTGAGCATTTCCCGGCTGCCCGCCGCGAGCGTGCCGCTCTGCGCTGCGCCGGAAGGATCGCGGGTGAGATAGCGGAAAGTCGGCATGGTCAGTTTTCGGTGGCCGCGTCGAGGACTTCGCGCACGGTGGTCAAACCGGCGCGCACTTTGCCCGCGCCATCGGCGAGCAGTGTGCGAAAGCGTTTCGCGCGCAGCGCCTCGGCCAGCGCGCTTTCCGGGACGCCGCGCGAGACGAGCCCGGCCAGATCGGCGTCGATCGCCGCACATTCAAAGAGGCCCATCCGCCCCGCATAGCCGCGCCCCGCGCAATACAGACAGCCCGCATTTTCAAAGACCGTCTCGCCCGCCGCCTCGGGGATGCCCAGCGCCCGCGCGTGCGCCGCGCCGAGCGCCACGGGCCGGCGGCATTGCGGGCAAAGCCGGCGCACCAGCCGCTGCGCGACCGCCAGCCGGAGGGTCGCGCCGATGAGGTGCGCGGGCATGCCCATGTCCGCGAGCCGCGTGACCACGCTCACGGCGTTGTTCGTGTGCAGCGTGGAGAAAACCAAGTGCCCGGTGAGCGACGCCTTCACCGCGATGTCGAGCGAGTCGAGATCGCGGATTTCACCGATCACGAGCACGTCCGGGTCGTGCCGCAGCAGCGCCCGCAGCGCCTTGCCGAAGGACACCTTGTCCGCCGCATCCACCTCCACCTGCGCGACTCCGGGGATCTCGTATTCGATCGGGTCTTCGACGCTGATGATGTTGAGCGGCCCGCTCGCGAGCAGGCGGCGGATCGCGGCGTAAAGCGTGGTCGTTTTGCCGCCGCCGGTCGGCCCGGTGAGGAGCACGAGGCCGTGCGGCTGCGCGAGCATCGTCTCAAAGGTCGCGAGATCGGCGGCGTCCATGCCGAGGCGTTCGAGCGTGAGCGGGTTCTCCTGCGAGGCCAGCAGCCGGAGGGTGAGCCGCTCGCCGCGTTTCGTGGGCAGCGAGGCGACGCGCACGTCCACCGCGTGCGTCTTTTCAAACACGCCGAACTGATACGTGAACGCGCCATCCTGCGGGGCGCGCCGCTCGGCGATGTCCATGGCGGCGAGCACCTTGATCCGCGAGCACAACGCAGCGTGGGCGGCGCTCGGCAGCCGCCGGTATTCCTCCAGCACGCCGTCCACGCGCAGCCGCACGCGGATGTCCTCGCGCGCCGGGTCGATGTGGATGTCGGAGGCCTGGCGCATGATGGCGGCGCGCATCAGTTCGTCGGCGAGCGCTGTGGCGTCGTCGCCATCCGGCGTGTCGCGCGACGATGCCACGGCGCGTCCGCGGGCATCGCCAAAGACACGGTTAAGCGCGCGGGTCAGCGCCTCGGCTTCCACCCGCACGAGCACGGCGGGATGTCCGGTGAAACGCGCGACCGCCTCCAGCGAAGCCGCGTCCGGCGGCTCCGTGCAGGCGACATAGACCTCTCCCCGCAGCACCGCGAAAGGCAGCAGCCGCCGCCGCAGCGCGAGGCTCACCGGAATCCGCAGTGCCCACGCCGGGTCGATGCGGACCTGGTCGAGATCCACGCGCAGCTCATCCCCTGCCGTCACTTGGCGCCTCCGTTCTTCGTCGCCCGCAGATTTGCGGCGCGTTCGCGCAAGACGTTCGGCTGGCGCGCGATCGCCGCGGCGGTGACTTCCGAGATGCGCCCGGCGACCCACAGCCGCGCGAGATCCTGCTCGAGCGTCTGCATGCCGTGCGACGCGCCGGTTTCCATCGCGGAGTAAATCTGCGCGCTCTTGCCGGTGGCCACGAGGTTGGCGACGGCGGGCGTGTTGATGAGGATTTCGCTGCACGCCACCCGGCGCTGGGCGTGCCCGTTGGTGGCCGCGGGCAGCAGCCGCTGGGCGACGATCCCGCGCAGCACCAGCGCGAGCTGGCGGCGGATGCCCTCCTGCTCGTCCGACGGAAAGATCGAGACGAGCCGTTCGATCGAGCCGACGCCATCGCCGGCATGCAGCGTGGTGAAAACGAGGTGCCCCGTTTCCGCCGCGGTGATGGCTGTGCGGATGGTGTCGAGGTCGCGAATTTCGCCGACGAGCACCACGTCCGGGTCCTGCCGCAGCGAGGCCACGAGCGCGTCGTTGAAGCTCGGCGTGTCGAGCCCGACCTGCCGCTGATTCACCACGCAGCGCACCGGGGCGTGCAGGTATTCGACCGGATCCTCGATGGTGATGATGTGCCCGCGCCGGGTGCGGTTCACGTGGTCGAGCAGCGTCGCCAGCGTCGTGCTTTTGCCCGCACCGGTCGGCCCGGAGACGATGACCAGCCCGTCGCGCAGATCGCAGAGCGCGAGCAAACTTTCCGGCAGGCCGAGATCGGCGAGGGTGCGGAAGCGGTCTTCGAGCCGCCGCAGCGCCAGCGCCATTTCCCCCTGCCGGCGGAAGACGTTGAACCGAAAGCGCACCCCGCCGGGCGCCGTCACGGCCCCGTCCACGGAGCCGGTGGGCATCGGGGAAAGCTCATTGCCCGCGCGGCAGCGGCGCAGCAGTTCCCCCGCGATCCGCGCGACCTCCTGGCTGCCGCAAACCGGTTCGCCCGCGAGCGGCGCGAGCTCGCCGTGGATGCGGATATGCGGCGGCAGGCCGGGGGAAAAGTGCAGGTCGGAACCGTCCTGCGCGATGCAGGCGGCGAGGAGGCGGTCGAGGGCGTCGGCGGATTGCATCATAGCCAGAGAGTCAGCACCCACTTCGCCGGACGGCGTTCGTTCCGTCCGGTTTCCATGGAGAGGTTGAGCGGCACGATCAGCGGTTTCGCTTTTTGCAAACCGTCGAGCAGCTTCACGACACCGGGGAAACTGCCGCTCAGCTCGATGCGCCAGACCTGCGGCGGCGTCCCTTTGCGGCCGAGGGCCGCGGTCGCTTCGTGCAAAGCCGGCGGCAGCTTGCCGCCCGGTTCGGGCGCGGTGGAATCGAGGCTCAGGCCGTGCGCGGAGCAGAGCAGGGAGACTTGCTGCATCGCCCAGTTGCGGTCGAAAACGCCGTCCTCCCCCGCCGGCGTCGCGCGCTTTTCGGCGAGGGCTTTTTCCAGATCTGCACGCTCCGCCTGCGCCCGCGCCGCGAGCGCCTGGCGGGCGGCGGGCGGACCCTGATTCTCCACGCGCTGGCGCAGGGTGGCGACTTCGCGCGCGGCGGGTCGCAGGAAGAACAGCCAGCCGCCGAGCAGGGTGACGAGGGCGGGCAGCGCGGCGGCTAGCCAGCGGTCGCGAGTGGCCAGGGTGCTCATGGCGCGGCCCTCTGGGTGAGTTGCAGGTCCGGCGTCCGCGCGGCTTCATCGTGCGTGACGGTGAGCGAAAACTCCCACGGCCCGCCGGTCGGCAGGTGGCGGATGCCGGTCTTGTTCCGCGGCTGCGCGACCCACCCGGCGGCGCGGAGGCTTTGCGTGAGGACGATGCTCATTTCTTCCACCGCGCCGGCCTCCAGCGAGACGCCGCTGACGATGAGACTCGACGGCCCGTCCGCCTGAATCCCGCGCACGACCACATCCTCCCCGCGGGTCGCAGCGAGGCCGCGGAGCAGCGCGAGCACCGAGCCGCGGCGGGCGATGACGCGCCCGCGCTGCTCCTCCTCGCGGTCCAGCGCGGCGGCCTCCTTTTTCAGCGCGGCCACCTGCCGGTCCGCGGCTTCGATTTCGCGCGCGGCGGCGGCGAGCTGCGTGTTGCGGGTTTCGAGTTCGCGGCGCTGCGCGGCGGTCCGGCCCGCGGTCGCGAAAAGGAGCAGCAGCGCGGCGGCTTCGAGCGCCAGGCCGGCCACGAGAAAGCGATGCCGCGACGGCGTGGGCGCAGCCGGCATGATGACCGGCAGCGCGCCCGACTCCAGCCGCGCGAGCATCCCCGCGCACCACGCGGCCAGTTCCGCTTCCGCCTCGGGAACCCGGCCGCCATGCGTGAGGCCCGCGAGTTTTCCACCCGCCGCCCGCACGGCCCGAACCACCGCCTCGCGCTCCGTCTGCGGCAGCGCCGCGATGCTGAAGGAACCGGGGGCATCCTCGTGAAAGGCGAGCACTCCCTCGGCCTGCGAGAGGCCGGAAAACGGCTCGACCTCGAAGGCCAGGGCGCGCTCGATTTGCGCCGGACTTAACCCCGCGATCTGCGCCGGGCTCAGCCGCACCTCCTGCGTGAAAACATCGCAACTCAGCACCCACGTCCGCCCCGGTGCGGGGCCCGCCAGCTTCAACGCCGCCGCCACAGACTCCGCGCCGGTGCCCATGCCGGATTCCGTGGCGGGGCGCGGACCCGCCTGCACCGTCCACGCACCGCGCCGCCAGTCCGCGCGGAGCACGCGGCTGGCGGTAATGACGACGAGTGTGGAAACGGGGCTGCGCTTCATCGGTCGAGCGTGAGGTTCACGAGGTTGGCGCCGGGCCGCAGCGTGACTTGCCGCACGGTGCTGCGCCGCGTGGTGGCGGCGGTGCTGGCGTCGCCCGCCGGATGCAGATACGCGCGGACCACGCGCGGACCGATGGTGGCCCCGGAGGTCGCGGGGATGCTCCACGTCACGGGGTTGATGGTGAAGGGCACGGTCACGCTGGCGACGGAGACGAGCGCGGGGTTCGCGGGGTTCGGGCCAAAGACTCGGACGGTGACGGACTTGGAAATGTCCGGGCTGGCGGGCGAGGAGCCGCCGTCCAGCACTTCGGCCTGGCCGGTGAGCGCGGCGCGAAAGCGGTCGTCGGAAAAGGCCAGCGCCACGTCGCGGTCGTAGCCGGCATCGGTGTTGTCGGCGCGGCCATTCGCGCCGAGATGGCGGACGATGCGAATCTCCGGCCCGGCGGTCGTGATGGGGTTGTCGCCCGCGTCGCGCAACCGCGCGTAGCCGGTCGTGTCGGGATTCGGGGGCGAGGCGGTCGGCGGCGAGGTGACGGGATTGCCCCAGCCATCGAGCAGCGTGGTCGCGCCGATGGGCAGGCGCAGATACGGCCCGCGCCACCCGCCCGGCACCAGCACCTGCGCGTCTTCATCGGCGGCGGCCACGCCCTGCGCGACCACGGCCGGGCGCACGTCGAAAGGCGTGCCTGGATTTTCCCAAAGCTCGCGCAGCGTCAGCTCCACCGTGCCGCTGGTGCGCGGCAGCCGCCCCATGTCCGCCACGAAACCGCCGACTGTCCGCGTGCCATCCGCCGCGCGATCGTCCGGCGAGCCGAGCACCGCGAATTCCAATTCCTCCAGCCCGCGCTGCGCCGCCTCGAAGCGCCGCTGATCCCCCACGCCATCGAGCGACCGCACCGCGAGCGCGGTGAGGGTGGCGAGGATGGCCAGCACGACGACCAGCTCCAGCAGCGTGAAGGCGGGGCTATGGCTCCTCGGTTTCATAGGTGTCCGCACGATTCAGAAAGACGACGAGGTCATCGCCGCGCGCCGCTGCCGTGCCGTCGGCGAGCCTCCCGGCGAGGCGGTCGGACGGCGTGGCCAGCGCGCTATCCGCGCCGGCCGAGACGAGCCGGGCGTAGCGAAAGCGCTTCGCGTCGCCGCTCGATCCGCCGAAAGCCGACGCGGGCGGCACCTGCACCACGATGGGATTTCCCCATGGGTCCGCCGCTGCGCGATCGCCGGTCGCGCCGTAGCTGCTGGTCACCGCGTCGCTGAAAAAACCGCGCGCCAGAAAGGTCGCGTCGCCCGGAAAGCGGCGCTCATCCCCGGCGGGAAATGCGCCGTTGCGCGCGGTGTTGGTATTGGCCACGCCCGCCGCGTTGCGCAGGTACGGGCCGCGCCAGCCGCGGTTCGCCGCGGGCTCGAAGTCGGGCTGAGTCCCCTGCATGAGCAGGTCGTGCGTCCGCACATTCACGCTGCGAAAACCCGGTACATGCTTCATGTCCGCGAGGTAACCCGGCCCGCTGGCCGAGCCGGTCAGCGCCTCACGCAGCGTCTGCATCGCCGCCCGCGCCACCGTCGCCTCCGCGTCGTCGCGGGTGCCATCCACATTGGCCACGACCAGCGCGGCGACGGCGGCGAGGATCACCACCACCACGAGCATTTCCAAAAGCGTGAAGGCGCGCTCCCTCCGCGCCCGCGCCTCAAAGCCGCGCGTGGACATGCGCGAGCGCGAGCAGGCAATACGTGGTGACGAGGTTCGGATCCTTCTCCATCCAGCGCCCGTTTTCGCTCGCCCACGACCCGTCGGCTTTTTGCAGCGCGAGCAACTTTTTCGCCAGCTCCCCGGCCCACGCCACGCTGCGGCCATCGGCGGTTTTCAGCTCGCCCATTTCCAGCGCCGTCAGCCCTTTCGCGATGAGGTGGTAGTAGTAGTAAAGCCCCTGCGCGCCCTGGCCCGGATTCTCCTCCAGCGTGTAGTGGCGGGTGAGCCAGTCGCGCGCGGCGAGCAGGCGCGGGTCGTCCTTTTTCAGGTCCGCGTAGATGAAACTCAGCACGCCGGCGTAGGTCATCGTGCCGGAGCTGCGGAGCGGCTCCTTGCCATCGGTCGTGGGGGTATAGACGAAGCCGCCGCGCTCGCTCTCCGATTCGCTGACCCACTTCTCCTTGTTGTGACTCGGGAGCTGCTGACAGCGCGTGAGGAAATCCGCCGCCGCCTGCCAGTTCAAGTCCTTGCCGGGTGCTTCCTGCGTCTTGCGGGTGTCGCGGTAAAGGCGCAGCGCTTCGAGGACAAAGACCGTGTTGTCGAGGTCGGAGCGCGCGGCCTTTTTGCCGTCGGCGGGGTCGTAGCCAAAGCCGCCGTTGTTCGCCGGGTTGACGGAGTTTTCCGCCTGCGCGCTGATGAGGAAACGCCGCGCCGCCTCGACCAGCTTTTCATCGCGCTGGTCGCCCGCGCGGAGAAGCGCGGAGAGGCAGACCGAGGTGTTGTAGTTCGCCATGCGGTCGGTGAAAATGCTGCCATCCGGCTTGGCTTTGGCGCGGATGAAATCGAGCCCCTTGCGCACCGCTGCGGCGTCGCGCTGCTTCCCGCCCGGTGCGGCGAGGTAGGCCTGCACGATCAACCCGGTGAGGCCAGGATAATCCGGCGAGGACCAGGAGCCGTTGGGCTGTTGCTTTCCGTCGAGAAAGGCAAACCCCTTGGTGATGGCGTCCGCGACTTTCGTCCGCAGCTCCGGGTCAGCGGGCGTCTGCGCAAACGACGGGACGGCAATCAACAGGGCGGCGACGGCGAGAAAGTGGCGGCGTTTCATGGTGCGATGGGACGGATTTTTGGAGCGTTACGAAGGATGGCTAACTGCGTGAAAGCGCGCGCCGCGGCGGAAAAGTTCAGTGAAATTTTTGGCCCGGAAATTTCCCTTTTGCCCGGCTTGCTTTTTCGACATCCACCCCCACTTTGCCCGCGCTTTCGCCCCGATGACCGTGCCTTGTTCCAGTTCGTCCGACGACGCTGCCCCGCCCGCCGGGGCTGAGGCGAACGCACCGGAGGATCCCGATGTGGCGCGCATGCTTGAAGTGGCCGCGGGCTCCGAGGCCGCGTTCACGGGCCTGATCCACGCGCATCAAAAATCTCTGGTGAACTTTTTCGCCCGCATGGGCGCTTCTTCCGATTGTGAAGACCTCGTGCAGGAAACGTTCATCCGCCTCTACCGCTACCGGCAGCAGTACCGTCCGGCGGCACGGTTCACGACCTTCCTCTACCACCTCGCCCGCCACGTCTGGGCGGATCGCGGACGCAAAATCGTGCGCCTCGACCGGCTCACTTCCGAATTTCAAAACCACCTCGAAATCTCCGCCCAAGGCGCACCCGAGCGCCCGGGTGAAGCCGTGGACATCGAGGCCGCGCTCGACCGGCTTTCACCGAAACTGCGGGAGGTCATCGTGCTGAACATTTACCAGGGCCTGCGCTACCAGGAGGTGGCCGACGTGCTGGAGATTCCGCTTGGCACCGTGAAATCGCGCATCAATCTCGCCCTCGCGGCGCTCAAGGAAATCCTGCATGAACACTGACTGTCCCCATGGCGAGAACGCCGCCGCCTTTCTCGCTCACGAACTCCCGCCGCACGAGCACGCGGAGTTTTCCCGGCACCTCGCGACCTGCGCCGTGTGCCAGGCCGGCGTGGCCTCCACGCGCCACCTGCTCGGCCGGCTCCGCGCCGTACCCGCGGCGGAAACGGCGCGCGACCTCGCGCCGGAAATTCTCGCCCGTCTGCACGCGGAACGCCGCGAACTCCCCCGCCCCTCGCTCTGGCCGCGCCTCACGGCCATCGCCGCCGCGGTGGCGCTGCTCGCGGGCGGTGCGCTCCTGGCACCGAGGCGCAACTCTGCGCCCTCCGCACCACCCGCCGTGGCCGTGGCCGACGGGATGGCCCCGCACGTGAGCCGCGCGCTCGATTGGTTCTGCCACACGCAGGAACCGGATGGTTCGTGGGACGCGGAAAAATGGGGCGGCAGCAGCCGCTTTGCCGTGGCCCTCACCGCGCTGCCGACGCTGGCGCTGGTCAGCGCCGATGTCCGCGCGCCGGAGCGCGAAGCGGCGCTCGCCCGAGCGACGGAATGGTTGCAAAAGCAGCAGGATGAATCGGGCGCGTTTGGCCCGGATTTTCAAGGCGCGTCCTACAATCAGGGCATGGCGACGCTGGCCCTCCTGCGCGCGTACGAGCGCCATCCCAACGCCAAACTGAAGCACACACTCGACGCCGCGCTGCGCACCATTCTCGCGCGGCAGTCAGCCGATGGCGGCTGGGGTTATCTGCACAGCCCGTTTGCCGACCGCTCGATCACCGAGTGGCACGTGGAAGCGCTCGAAATCGCCAGCGCTCTCGGTTGGGAAACCGCGCGGCCCGGCCTCGAACGCAGCAAGAGCTGGCTCGCCGCCCGCCCCGAAACGCGCCCGGATGCCGCCGAGCCCGCCGACTCCCCCAGCGTCCTGCTCGCCCAGACGCCGGACGGTTCCGCGGAGACTCCGGCGCTGGATTTCTACCGCGCGTATTTTCTCAGCACCGCGCTCCGCCGGGAAAACGACAGCTCTTCACGCCAGCGGCTGGCCGCCATCCGCCAGACCCTCCTCGCCCAGCAAGTGCCCGCCGGCTCCGACTCCGGAAGCTGGCCCCCCGATCACCGCTGGGGTCGCGCCGGCGGGCGCCTCTACTCGACGGCGCTGGCCTCGCTCTCGTTGGAAGACCACTGAAGCCGACTGATACAGCGTCAGAAATACGCGTAATCCATCCCCCCGCCCCGCCTTCGCCCCTTGGCGAAACTCCATTCTGAATGACGGCGTGGTTTTCGAAATTCCCCCGCGACAAATCCCGCGCCGCCCATTATTCCTCCCGCCCTTATGAAACCTCACTGGAGCGGCGTCTTTCCCGCCATCACCACCCAACTCAACCGCGACGGCTCGCTCGATCTCGACGGCACGGCCCGCCACATCGAAGTTCTCCTCCGTTCCGGCGTCGCCGGCACGGTTATGCTCGGTTCGCTCGGCGAAAACCAACCGCTCGACCCGCTCTGGAATCCCTCGGGCTACCTGCGCAACGTCGTCGAAACCACCAAAGTGAACGTCGCCTGACCGTGCCGCCCGCCGCCATGAAAGCCGCCTGTTTTGCCGCGCTCATGCTCACTGCCGCCGTGCTGCGCGCCGGCGAGGTGACCATCGCCCTCCCGCCTGAAACCGCCGCGCTGAAGCCCGGCCCGGGAGCCGACCTGGCCAAGGCCAACTGCATGACCTGCCACTCCGTGGATTACATCTCCTCCCAGCCAAAGATGCCGCGCAAGTTTTGGGAGGCCGAGGTGAAAAAGCGATCTACGGCGTCGCGGAGCAGAAAACGCCGTAGTTTTCCGCAAATCTGGCCGACGAGCCAGGCGGTGTGGCGTGCAGCCGGTTCTTAGCGCCTTGGGATCGCCTTTTGGGGAGCGGGCGGCGTCTTGGGGAGAAGTTCGATTTCCGAGTGCAGGATGAAAAGCACGATCCGGTCTGCGGTGCCGGGGTTCTTGAAGACGCTGAGCAGCGTGTAGTCGCCGCTGACCACGGTCAGGCTGGTGGTTATCTTGTTCGTCGCGAAACGCGGTTGCTGGACCTCGACCTTCGTGCCTTTCGTCAGGTTTTCGAGCACGGCCTTTTCCATGCCGAGAAACCGCACATACTCCGGCACCAGATTGAGGTCGATGGAAGTTCCATCGGGGGCGATCACCGGCTCGATTTCGAGGGTTACGCCGACCCTGCGCACGTCGAAACCCGACGGCACACCTTCCGAGGTCGAGTCCGTGGTCGTGGTATGCTCAAGCGTGGGTGGGGCGGGGCGTGCTTCCTTTGGATCGACGGGCACGACCGGTGCGCCGGGTGTGCCAGCGGCACTGGGGAAATTGTCGGTGATCTTGGTCTTGCCGGGCGCTTCGTATTCGCTGGCATAGCGGAGTTCGTCGATCTGCTCGACCACGGCCCGCTGGCCGCTCCTGGTCGTGAGCACCGGCCACGCGATGAGCACGGCCTTCTTTTCGGCGACGAGTTTAAGGATGCGCTTGGTTGCGTCGGACGCGCGTTTGCGGTCGCGCAGGTCGGGCAGCAGCGGCAGCACAGTTGGCTCGGGTAGTTCTACGACGAGGAAATCGAAAGTCACTTGGCGGGAAACCGGCGCATCTTCCTGCGCGGGTGACGACGCGGTGCAGAGCGCGAGCAGGACGCAGAGGCGGAGGAGCAACGTTTTCATTTGAGCAGAGGGCGTGTGGTGGCGCGGAGGAGGAAAAACTCCATCATCGGCTCAGTGCCGGGGATGACGCTTATATTGAGCATCCGCCATGTGCCCGCCGCCACATCGAGGGCGGTGGTCGTCCTGAGCGTTTTGAAAAGTGGTTGCACATAGAGCCAGTTGTCGGCGTGCGGATGGAAGGAGATGAATTTTTGCCAACCCTCGAAAGCGACATGCTGCGGGACTACCGCGATCGCGAGGACGCGACCATCGGCGGAGACGGTCGTTTCGAGTTCGAGCGTGAGGCCGGTATTGCGAAGCTCAAAGGCGACAGGCACGTCGATTTCCTGGTAGGGCGAAAGGGGGCCGAAAGCCCGAGGCGGAGGTGGGGCTGGAACCAGCCGCTCAAAGACAGCGCACCCCCGAAAATCGAAATCCACCGCGTAGCGAATCTCCTCAATCTCCTCCAAGACCGTGCGTTGTCCGTCCGTGGACCAGAGCACCGGCGCACCGATGAGCGTCGCCTTGCCGCTGGCGATGAGCTTGCGCAACTCGGCCACGCCCGCCTCGACGGTGTGTGCATCGCGCAGCCTTGGCCGCAGGCGCAGCCCGCTTTCCTGCGGCACCCGCACGACGAGCATTTCGGTGAGCACGTTCCACGACGACTCCGCGCCGGCTCCGCTGGCGAGCGCGAGCAGGATGACGAGGGCGCGCAGCGTCTTCACGGCGTTCCGGCCCGGGTGGCCGTGATGCGTAGCAGGAACAGCTCAAGCGAGTCGGCGGCACCGGAGATTTTATGCACGCCGAGCAGCACGCGCTGACCGGTGCGCAGGCGCAGCGTGCAGGTGCTCTTCGCGGTGTGGAAGATGGGCTGCTCGACCGAGAGCCGCTCACCCGAGGCGAGCCTGCCCGCGTCGATTTTGGTCCACCGCAGAAAACGCACATGCTCGCAGACCACGGTGGCAAAAATCTGCCGCCCGGCGGATTCTTCGGTGGCCTCGACTTCCAACCTTACGCCCGTATTGCGCGTCTCGAAGGCGGTGGGGGTGATTCCCGTGAGGGGCCATTCCTTGAGCGCCTGGATGTTCTCCGGCGCGTTCTGCGGAAGGCTCGGCGGCTCGAACTCCGTGGCGTATTTCAACTCCTCGACCGTCTCCGATACGCCGCGCGTCCCACTCGGCATTTTGGCGATTTGGTTTCCCACGAGTTCCGCCTTACCGCTCGCGATCATCTCCTGGATGCGCGCGTAGGCCGCCTCGATCTTCGTCTCATCGAGCAAGTCGCCGAGCAGCGGCAGCGCGACCTTTTGCGGGAGCACCACCACCTGGCATTCGGCGACCAGGTTCCAAACCGGCTGATCTTCCGCACGACTGCCCGCGAGCAGGCCGAGGAGGCAGAGAATGGGGAGAAGCACGCGCATAAAATTCCGGGTGACCGAGTGCGTAGAGCGAAACGCCAGCCGTGTCGAGGCGGGATGCAGTCCGCCCGCTGGGCGAAGCGGGATGAAGGCGTCGCAACTGCGCGACCACCTGACGCCGAACGTTACTTCGGCACTTCCGGAACCGGGGCGGTGACCTCTGTGTAGCCCGGCGGGATTTCGAAGCTGGCGGGATTGACGTCTTCCTCGCGCACCGAGAGTAGGACGGTCGTGATTTTTTGCCCGCCGAGTTCCAGTTCCGTGCGGATCGGCAGGCCGGGAAAATCCTTCAGCGCGGGCATCAGGCCTCGGCCCATGGCGGAGACGCTGCCGGCTTGGAGTTTTTCCATCTGCGCGAGCACGGCGGGGAAATTGGGATAACTCTTGGCGATCCAGTAGCTGACGGCCATGCCGCCGAAGTTGGTGGTGAAAAGTTCGCATTCGAGCCGGCCAATCTTTTCTTTTTTTCCCGTCGCGGTGAGGACCGGCGGTGGGGCGTCGGCGGGTCGGCGTTTTTGCAGTTTCTCCAGCATCTTTTTCGCGTCGGCGGCGGAGACTTTCAGAAAGGTCCGCGAGGCGTGCATGAGCGTGATCGAATCCCCGGTCGCCGCATTCGAGAGCATGCTGATCTCCGGCGTGAGGTCGGTGCGCGCGCGGTCGCCCTTGATGCGGATGGTCTGTTCGCCGGATTGCGCGCCGGCGTCCACTTTCTGCACGATGACGAGGTCCGCGTGGGCCGCCGTGCTGGCGAGAAGCAGCGCGACGAGCAGCGTTTTCACGGGCGCGGCCTAGACTTCGCCGCCGGTGTCGGGGCTGCCGATTTGCGCGCGATATTGCGCGGCGGTCTTGAGGTGCTCGATGTCTTCGCCGGCCTCGATCTGGATTTTGTAAATCCAGCCGTCGCCAAACGGCGCGGTGTTGAGCAGCGCGGGGTTGGCGCTGAGCGCGTCATTGACGGCGGTGACCGTGCCGGAGACCGGTGAGTAGATGTCGCTCGCCGCCTTCACGGACTCGACCACGCAAATCTGCTGCCCCGCGTTCACCTGCGCGCCGACTTTCGGCAGCTCTACATAGACCACGTCGGTCAGCTCGGCCTGCGCGTGATCGGTGATGCCCACGGTGCCGGTCGCGCCTTCGAGGCGGAGCCATTCGTGGGTGGCGGCATATTGGAGATCGTCGGGGACATTCATGGTGTGCGGAGGTGGAGTGAAAGGTGGAGTTAGTTTGCGCTGGGGCCGGGGCGGTGGAGCGGCTTTTTCTCGATGACCGCCGGGAAGCGCTGGCCGCGGATTTCGATTTCGATCTGCTCGTTAATGCGCGCGAATTCCGTGGGGATGTAGGCCATGCCGATGCCGGCCTTGAGCGTGGGCGAAAGCGAGCCGCTGGTCGTCTCGGCGATTTTTTCGCCGCCTTTAAACACCGCGTAATGCGAGCGCGGCGGCGGACAGGAGCCGGTCATTTTGAAAGGCACGAGGCGGCGTTTCACACCGTGCTCTTTTTGGTCGGCGAGTTTTTGCCGTCCGATGAAGTCGGTCTTTCCGAGGTCCACAAAAAGGCCCAGCCCGGCCTCGATCGGTGTGGTGTCGGCCCCGAGGTCGGAGCCGTTCAGCGGATAGCACATTTCGAGGCGGAGGGTGTCGCGCGCGCCGAGGCCGCAGGGCTTGATGGCAAAGGCCGCGCCTTTCTCCAGAATGTCGTTCCACGATTTCACGGCGCGATCCGCCGGGCAGAAAACCTCGAACCCGTCCTCGCCGGTGTAGCCGGTGCGGGCGATGAAATAGGTCTCGCCATTGATGTTGAGGAGAAGGATTTCGTTGCGCGCCGGACGCGCGTACTGGCCGCTGAAAAAGGAGTCGAAAAGCTGCGCCGACTTCGGACCCTGCACGGCGAACCCCGCGTAGTCCGCGCTGCGGTTTTCAAAGGTCACCCCGGCATCGAGATGGGCCTGCATCCACGCGAAATCCTCCTCGATTTTCGAGGCATTCACCACCAGCAGATAGCGGGCGTCGGCAATGCGATAAACGATGAGATCGTCAATCACCCCGCCGTCCTCGTTGAGCAAAAACGTGTACTGGCACTCGCCCACTTCCAGCCGGTCGAGGTTGTTCGTCAGGAGCCGGTTCAGCCACGCCGCCGCGCCCGCGCCTTCGGCAAAAAACTGGCCCATGTGCGAGATGTCGAACACGCCGAGATTCCCCCGCACCGCGTGGTGTTCGTCGATGATCCCGCTGTATTGCACGGGCATCGACCAACCGCCGAAATCCACCATTTTCGCCCCGAGACGCACATGTTCGGCATGGAGCGGAGTTTGTTTCAGAGCGGTGGGCGTGGACACAGTGGCGAAACTAAAGCGCGCGAAAAAAGTGTCTAGCGTGAAAACCGCAGCCTTCCGGAGGAGAGGAAGCCCCAAGCCGCGCCGGTCACGAGGCCAATGAAATGCGCGGTGTTTGCCACCGGACCAAGCAGTCCGGTCAGGCAGATGACGAACCACAGGAGCATCGTTTGCACCGTTGCGGGATTGAGGCTCCATGCGGCGTTGCGGTCGTATTTCCCGCGCATCCACAGAAAGCCAAAGAGCGCATAGTTGACGCCCGACATGCCGCCGAAATTGGGGCCGTGCCACCAGTACTGTCCGCCGTTGGACAGGACGGCGCTGACCAACACCAGCGCGGCGAAAAAGGTTCCGCCAAAACGGTTTTCGATGAACGTCCCGAGGTCGCGCAGCCACATCAGATTAAAGATCAGATGCATCCAGCCGAAGTGGATGAAAATCGGGGTCACCAAGCGCCAAACCTGGCCCGCGCGGACTTCCGGCAGCCACGCGGCGTAGGTCCGCTCGGCGGAGATGAAAAGGAACCGCAAGGACTCGTGGTCGTCGCCGACTCGGGACCAAACCGCGACCGCCACCGAGATCGCGGCCAGTACCGCGGGCAGCAGGGCAAACCCGCCGAAGTTCTTCTCGTAGCCGATGCGCGCGGTGTCGGCCACGGTGGAGCGGCCCTGACTTTCGGCCCGTCGCTCACGCGCGCGCTGCCGACCTGCCGCCGTACTGGCGGACGCAAACTCCGGCGCATCGGGTGTCGCGCGGAAGCGTTCGAAACACGCCGCCGCCTGCGGGAGTTGCGCGTCGTCGAGCACCCAGACGGAAAAATGACCATCCTCCTCGTCGTCGATTTGGTTTTCGATGCCTTGAACGTAGAGAAAATCGCCGAAGCGCTGGGCGAGATCAGATGATTCAAGTTGGCCGACGGAGCGCATCACGCGCTGTGGTAGGGAGCGCGCCGCGCGCCCGCAAATCAATTTGCGCGCCGCAGTTCTTGCGTCCCCGGCATGCGCCCGCTTTAACGCGGGCATGTCTCCCAATTTGGACCTCACTGTGGGCATCATCTCCTATGTGGTCTTCGTTTACTCCACAGTCTGCCATGAAGCCGCGCACGCGTGGGCGGCGCTCAAGCTGGGCGACGACACGGCGTACCAGGGCGGCCAGGTTTCGCTGGATCCGACACCGCATGTCCGCCGCGAACCCATTGGGATGGTCGTGGTTCCCATTCTCTCCTTTCTCCTCGGCGGCGGACTCATCGGCTGGGCCAGCGCACCCTACGATCCCACATGGGCGCGCAGCTACCCACGGCGGTCGGCCTGGATGTCACTGGCGGGTCCCGCGGCCAATCTCGCGCTCGTCCTCGTGGCGGGGCTGCTCATCCGCGTCGGGATTGAATGGCACGTTTTTGCCCCGCCGGATTTTGTCAAAACGACGCACGTCACGGACGGTGTTGGCGGGTCCGGCTGGGAGTTTGCCGCCCTCGGTCTGAGCATTGTCTATTCGCTCAACCTGCTGCTCTGCGTCTTCAATCTCATCCCGCTCCCGCCCTTCGATGGCAGCGGTGCGGTGATGCTCCTGATGAACGAGCGCACCGCGTTCAAATATCAGGAATTTCTCGCGCAAGGAACCCTGCGCTTCTTCGGTCTCTTCGTCGCCTGGAAGGCGATCGGGGTGATATTCCCCGCCGTTTTTTTTCCATCACTGCGCCTCCTTTATCCCGGCTTGGATTACGCGGTGTGATGAGGCCGGATCGCGGCCTCGACACCTTCCGCCAACCTCGCTTCGCCAGCGCGCCGCTTTTCGCTCGCGCTCCCGGAATGCTTCGCCAGAGTCGCTCGCTTTCACCATGCGACTGCTCTTCGTTGCTGATCTGCACTATTCGTTGAAGCAGTTCGACTGGCTCGTCGCGCAGGCTGGGGAGTTTGAGGTCACGGTGATCGGCGGCGATCTGCTCGACCTCGCTTCGCCGCTCGATCCCGATGTGCAGATCGCGATCATGGAAAAATATCTCGACCGGCTGCGGCAAAAGACCCGGCTGGTTGTCAGTTCGGGCAACCATGACGGCGATAGTCGCAATGCCGCGGACGAGTCCATCGCCGAATGGCTGCATGCGGCGCGGCGCGAGGGACTGTACGTGGATGGCGATAGTCTCGAAGCGGGGGATGCGCGGATCACCGTCTGCCCGTGGTGGGATGGCGACGTGTCGCGCGGCGAAATCGAGGCGCAACTCGCCCGTGAAGCCGCGCAGGTCCGCGGCTCGTGGATTTGGATTCACCACGCCCCGCCAGAGGGTGCGCGCACGAGCTGGACGGGGCGCAAGTTTGTCGGCGACCAGTTTCTTCGCGGTTGGATCGACCGCTTTCATCCCGCGATGGTGCTTAGCGGACACATTCACAATTCGCCTTTCTACGGCGACGGCGCGTGGATCGACCGCATCGGCACGACGTGGGTCTTCAATCCGGGGCGTCAGATCGGCCCGGAGCCGACGTCGATCGTCATCGATCTCGCCGCGATGACGGCAGAGTGGCGGTCGCTGGACGGGAGCTCAGTCCGCGAGCTCCGCGCCGTGGATCGTTGATTCGCGCGGGCGCACGCGCGGGCGGGGCTGGCGGTGCATGAGCGTGTCGAGCACGTCATCGACCATGCCGAGGTGATCGTGACCGGCGAACTGTTGCTTCACATCGACGAGGTATTTGTTCACCGCGTCGAGTCGCCGCGCGAGCAGTTCGCATAAGTGCATGCACGCCCGCGGCGTCCGTTCGAGGAAAGCGCGCGGGTCGGCGACGACATGGAAGGCGCAATCCCGTACCGCGCGCACCGTGGCCGTGTGCGGCTGGGCGAGCAACGCGGAGAGATCGCCAAAAATCGCCCCCGGCTGCGCCGCCGAGGCAACGACTACGTCGTCCTTCACGACTTCCACCGCGCCCTCAATGAGGAAAAAGAGCAAGCCGCTCGTGGTTCCCTGCTCGACGACGACTTCGCCCGGCGCAAAGCGCCGGATGGGATACTCACGCAAGATTTCAAGAATCGCGGACATGATGGCGGGATGCTTTAGCGCAGACTGCGGATCTGGGTAAACGCGAAACGCATCCGTCTGCAGTGAAACGATGCCGTGGGCATCGGCTTGGAGAGTGGAAAGCGCGCCGAGAAAGAGCGGGATGGCATTTTCGCGGAGGCGGGTGCTTTTTCCTCGCGTTCGCCGGGGTGCGCCCGTTCTCTTGGCGGGAAATTTTTAATCCATGGAGACGAACTTGCCTGAGGAGCAATCCTCGACCGAACCCCCGCTCGAAACGCCCGCGCCGGCCGCGGGACCGACGGAATCTTTGCCAACGGACGATGCCGGGCCAGATACGGCGCGCGCGGAGGCGGACCTGTCGCCGACAGATGAGGCGCTTCCCGGCGGAGAGGCCGGCGATGAACTGACCGGACTGGCGGAGGCTTCGCAGCGGGCGCGGCTCGCTCCGGCGCAGGAGGAACGCATGACGGCGCTGCTCAAGGAGGCGCTGCTCGGTGGTCGCGCTGGCGTGGCGCGCGCGGTGGATACGCTGCCAAAGGTGCCGTGGATCGTGGGCGTGCGGGCGATCGAGCAGGTGTGGCCGGAGCTGACGGCGGGGTTTCGCACGCAGCTCATCGCGGGGCTGGGCAAGGAGGAGACCGATGCCGCGCGGCGCATGCGGCTGAGCGTGGCGCGGGCGCTTTTCAAGGTGGATGCACCGGTGGCGCTGAAGGTCGTGGTCGCCGTGGTGCGCGAGATGCGCGACAAGGATTCGGGCGGATTCACGGCGAAGGATGGCCAGATTTTTTCCAATGTCCTGATCGGACGCGGCAACCCGTGGGTGGCGCAGCTCGCGCTGGCGGAGCTGAAGCCGGTGGAGGCGGAAGCGCTGGTGTATTGCGGGGTGATGTCGGCCTTCACGCTGCCGCATCCGCCGGTCACGCAGCTCGGCATGGTAAAGTGGGCCCAGGCTAATGGTGGGCTCGACAAGCTGGCGGCGGAAGCGCTCGACGCAGTGACGAAAGGCGTGGCTCGCTGGAGCAGCAAATGGCAGTCGGCACTGCGGCGCGAAGTGGTAGAGCTGCCGGAGCAAATCGCGGCGGTTTTGAAGCCGGTGGATGCGGAGCACGAGAGCAACGGTGAGTCGTCCAAGGTCACGGAGCATGGTCGCGACGAAGCTGGTGAGAATTCCGACGAAGAGGCCGACGAGCGAGAGCAGGATGAAAATAGCGACGAGGGTGGAGCGGACGATGCCGCGCCGCCCGCGCCAAAGAAGGAACGGCCCGTCTATGAACCGCGTCCGCAAAAGCCGCCGCAGCCGCAGGAACCCCGGCGCGAAAGCCCGCGCGAGCGCCCGGTGTATGAGCCCCGCAATGGCGGCGGCGGCAGCAGCGGCGGAGGACGTTTCGATCTCGCGTCCGCGCTCCGGCAGATCGATCAGCATGTGCAGGGTTTGCGCAACGAACTGGCGGCGGCAAAGAGTCGTCCACGCGATGAGGAGCGTCGCGCCAAGCGCGTGGAAAAGGGTCCGATCATCGAAGGCTCACCAACGCCCGACGAACTCGCGCGGCTGAACCTCCAACTCGAAGCCCGCAACGCCGAGCTGCAAACGCAGATCACCGAACTCACCCAGCACAGCGAAGACGTCGCCACGAGCACCGGAGCCATGGCGGGCGAACCCGTGAGCGACACCGGCGCCCAACTCCGCACGCTGCTCGCGCTCAAGCTGCAGGAGGACTACGCCGATTTCCTCGCCTTGGAAAAGGAGTCCAACGACCTCGTGGTGCAGCAGCATTACAAAGGACTCATCCGCCACGTTTTCGAAGTGCTCCAGCAGCTCGAAGTCCCGCTCAAGATCGAGACCGAAACCCCGGCACCTTAGCGCGAAGCAAAGGTAAGGAGCGGCGGGCTTGCCGCTGCCGCACTTGCTCGCGCCGCTCCGCGGACCCAAACACAGAACGGGAGAATTTTTTCGGCGGTGCCGAAACCAAATCTTTGCTTCGCGGGTGGCGGGGCTCTAACCTTTTTGCCCGTGCCGAATCCGTTCCAAACCCGCAAACCGAAGGCGGACATCAATAAGTCCACGAAGGCCAACGGGGCGGAGCATGGCAAGGCGGCGCGGAAGGTCGGGCTGAAGCCGGGGAACGGCTGGCAGAAGCGGAATTTTCTGACCGAGGTGCTCATCCCCTCGATCTTCGAGCCGCGGGCGGGCGGGCACGCGCCGCCGAATTTTCCCGAACTCCGCGAGGGTGAAATCTGCATCACTTGGACGGGTCACGCCTCGTTTCTCATCCAGACGCGCGAGCAGAATCTGCTCATCGATCCGAATTGGGCGAAGTGGTTGAAGGTGTTCAAACGGATGAAACATCCGGGGCTGCACCTCGACGATCTGCCGGCCATTGATCTCGTGCTGGTCACGCACGCGCACTTCGATCATCTCGACCGCAAGACGCTGCGCGGAGTGGCGGCTGATCAGCCGATCGTGGTGCCGTTCGAGGTGGGAAATCTCGTGCATGACCTCGGCTTTCGCAGCGTGCATGAGCTGCATTACTGGGAGAGCTACGAGTGCGGGCCGGCGAAAATCACGCTCACGCCGGCGCATCACTGGGGCGCGCGGGTGCTGCATGATACGCACCGCGGCTTCGGCGGGTTCATCATCGAGGTGGGTGGGCGCACGATTTTCCACTGCGGCGACACGGCGTACTTCGAGGGTTTTCGGGAAATCGGCGAGCGCCATGCCATCGACGTGGCGCTGCTGCCCATCGGTGCCTACGACCCGCCGAGCGGGCGCGAGGTCCACATGAATCCAGAGGAGGCGCTGCGGGCGTTTGTGGAACTGGGCGCGCAGCGCATGGTGCCGATGCACTACGGCACGTTTCGCCTGAGCTACGAGCCGCTCCACGAACCGCCCGAGCGCCTGCTCGCGAGTGCGCGGGAGCAGGGTCTGGCGGAAAGGATCACGATCATGACGGAGGGCGAGCCGCTGGTGTTTTAGGGCGCGGGTTTCGGTGGCGGGCCGGAGTTGCCTTCGTCTAGATAGGTGTGATCGCCGAGGGTCGTGATTTTTAAATACTGCCGCCACGGTCCGGCGCTGCTGGTGGTCGTGGCCTCGAGGATTTTCGTCTCGGGCGCGGGTGCCGTGAACTCCACTCCGGCGAGCGCTTCGCGGAGGATGCGACCGTCCATTTTGTCCGCGCCGGGAATGCCGAGGAGGTGCAGGATGGTGGGCGCGACATCCACATTGGCACTGGGCAGGGTATCGCGGAAACCGGTGCGAATGTCAGGGCCGGAGGCGACGAGGGTGTTGTGGATGTCGTAGCGACTGAGCGAGGCGTGGGTGCCGAAGCCGGGACGGCGCGCTTCGGCGGAGAGGAGCCCGCCCGCGCCGCTGGCATTTTTTCCCTCTTTCCAGCGAAACGAAACGACCACGTCCGGGGAGTCCGGGGAATCAATTCGCACCGCGCTGAGCGCGAAGGTGCCGGGCAGGGCGGCGCGGGTGAAAATGGGGCCGGCGTAGTTCGTGGACTGGAGGAAGGACACGAGCTTTTGCACGTCCTCAGCCTGGTGGCCGGGGACGTAAAACTGGGCGCTGCCACCGACCGAGACTTGCAGAATTTCGCCGGGCTTCGGCTCGGTGCGATATCCCCGGACCGTCGTAAGACCGGCTTTTTTCAAACCCGGACCAAGGTCCAGTGCCCAATCAACGGTCGAGAAGCCGTGGTCGGAAACGATGAAAATGTTGGTCTTCTCGAGCACACCTTTGGCGCGCAGTGCGGTGACCACGGTGCCGAGCGCGGCGTCGCTGTCGGCCAGCGCAGCGAGCGCCGTGGGCGAGCCGGGTTGTGTTAGGTGCTGGCTGTAATCGGGGTCACCGAGCCAGAGCGTGCTGAATCGCGGGACGCCCTCGCGCCAGAGATGCTCGACGAGTGCGCGCGTGGTCCACGCGTTTTGCTCGGTGTTCGGCACAGGTGGGTCGGCGGGTGGATACGGGGGAAATTTGCCGACGGCGGCTAGGAGCGGCGCGAGCGCGGATTCGGGATAGGTCCTGCCGGCGAAAAGAATCGTCGAGCCCCGCGACGCGGCGCGGTCGATGGCGCGGTCGTGGAGCAGGGCCACGGGTTTGGTGCCGGCGATGGCGGTGCGGTGGCCGGCGCGCTGGATGATTTCGGCAAGCGTGGGAACGCGGATGTATTTGCCGTCGCGGACTTCATCGCCGCGCCGGCAGCTCTGGAGATGTTCAGTCGCAATCGGCACGTAGGGCTGGATGTCCGGGCGGAACTCGACGTTCGCGAGGATGCCGTTGCGCGCCGGGTAGCAACCGGTGGCGATGGCCGTGCCATTGACCTCGGTGGAGGTGATATAGACAGAGTGGTTGTTCGCGAAAAAAGTGCCGCGTTCTGCCAGGGCGTGGAGTACCGGCGTGGTGTCCGCGCGGATGAAATCGGGTCGCATCCCGTCCCAGACCACGAGTACGACATGCTCGGCCTTGGGCGAAAACGGGGCGTCTTCCGCGTGCGCGGAAAGGATGCAGACGAGCGCGGCGAGCAGCACGAGCGCGCGTGGAACGGGGATCGAAGTCATAGGTGTGCGCTCTCTAAACGCAGGCTCCGCGCCGCGCGAGAAAAGATTCGCGATCCCCTCGGCGACCTCAAACAGGACTCGCCTTTCCTGCCGGAGCCCGGCATTTTCCCCGGCCATGCAGGAGTTTCTCGACTACGTTTTGCGCCAGCTCATCGACTACCCGGAGGACATGGTGCTGACCCGGCACGAAGCCAACAAACGGACGACGTTTCATCTCCGGCTGCGCCAGAGTGACGTCGGAAAGGTGATCGGCAAACACGGGCAGACGATCATCGCCATCCGCAACCTGCTCAGCGCGGCCGCGGCGCGGCACGGGCAGCGGGCCCAGTTGGAGATCATCGAGGAAGAACAGGCACCGAGGTAGCGGCAGCGAAATTTTCCCCAAGGAAAATTTTCCGGGCTGCTTTACCTGACGAAGCTGCGGACGATTCGAGCCGGAACCGGTTTGATTTTGATCCGTGTCCCCGTAGCGTGCGGGCACTTCCGCGCCTCCGGAAAAAATCAACCCACCCAAAACACCATGAGCGAAAGCAAACCTGTGACCTGGCTTGATGATCCCGCGCACTTTCGCCGGCCGTCCCGACGGGAGTTTCTCTACACCGGACTGATCGGAGGGCTGGGGCTGACGCTCGGCGATTTTTTCAAGCTGCGCGCGGCGCAGACTTCCACGCCGGGGATTGTGGCGCCGCCGGCGGTGGCGCAGTCGCTGATCCACATTTTCCTGCCGGGCGGGTGGGCGGCGCAGGAGACGTTTGATCCGAAGCCGTTCGCCCCGGTGGAGTATCGCGGGGCGCTGGGGTCGATCGACACGAAGCTCGATGGCGTGCGCTTTTCCGAATACCTCAAACAGACGGCGAAGATTGCGGACAAGATCACGGTCGTGCGCTCGATGACGCACGGCGAGGCGGCGCACGAGCGCGGGACGCACAATATGTTCACCGGCTACCGCCCGTCGCCGGCGATCCAGTTTCCCTCGATGGGCTCGGTCGTGGCGCACGAGCTGGGCTCGCGCAATCAACTCCCGCCCTACGTTTGCGTGCCGAGCATGCCGAACGAATTTGCGGGCAGCGGCTATCTCTCGACGGCGTACGGGCCGTTCAGCCTCGGCGGCGATCCCGCGAGCCAGGGCTTCGCGGTGCGCGATCTGAACATGCGCCAGGGCATCACACCGGAGCGGTTCGACCGGCGGCGGAACATCCTCGCGACGGTGGACGAGCACTTCCGGTCGCTGGAGAAAAGCGACGCGCTCGACGCGATGGACAGCTTTTACCAGGCGGCCTACTCGCTCGTCTCCGCGCCGGAAGCGCGCGAGGCCTTCAACCTCGCGGCGGAGCCCGAGGCGATGCGCACGGAGTACGGCAAGGGCGAAGCCGGGCAGCGGATGCTGATGGCGCGCCGGCTGGTCGAGGCGGGCGTGCGGTTCGTCTCGATGACCTATGGCGGCTGGGACATGCACGCGAAAATCCAGGACGGCATCGCGAAGCAGCTCCCGCCGTTCGATCAGGCGTTCGCGGCGCTCATCCGCGATCTCGATCAGCGTGGGCTGCTCGACACGACGATCGTCATGGTCACGTCCGAGTTTGGGCGCACGCCGAAGATCAACAAGGACGCGGGTCGCGACCACTGGCCGCGCGTGTTCGACGTGGTCTTCGCGGGCGGCGGGTTCAAGCGCGGGCTGGTTTATGGTTCGTCCGACCCGACCGGCTCGGAGCCGGATCAGGATCCGCTCACCGTGGAAAACATGGCGGCGACGGTCTATCACCAGCTCGGCATCGCGCCGGAAAAGAAACTGATCGCGCCGGGGAACCGCCCGATCGACATCGTCCGCAATGGCAGTGTCGTCTCCGAGCTTCTGGCGTAAGGCCGTGTTCACGCTCTCGAAACTCGGGGCGACAACGCACGGTGTCATCCTGAGCGCAGTCGAAGGACCTCTAACTGTCGGCGGGGGCGAAGGCGGTGGCTGGCAGGCGTGCGCTGCCGCTGCAGGTGATGCGGGCTCTCCCACCGCCTCCGCCCGCGAAAAGTTAGAGGTCCTTCGACTGCGTTACACTCCGCTCAGGATGACAGCCTTTGGATGCGTTGCCGTTTTCACGGGCCTCGCGCTCGCTGGATCGCTCCACGCCGCGTCGCCCACGCTTTCGCACATCGTGCCGGCGGGCGGGCAGCGCGGGACGGAGGTGGAGGTGGTGTGCGAGGGGACGCGGCTGGAGGATGCGCGCGGGCTGGTTTTTTACAGCCGCGGTTTGGAAGTGACGGGCGTGTCGGATGCGGCGGCTGGAAAGTTCAAGGCGAAGATCAAAATCGCGCCCGACGCGGCGCTCGGCGAGCACACCGTCCGCGTGTGGACGGCGAGCGGCCTCGGCGATGCGCGGACGTTTTACGTCACACCGTATCCGGTGGTGAAAGACAACGACCGGGGCACGAAAGACGCGCCGAAAAAGGACGAGGTGCAGCCGATCGCGCTGGGTACAACGGTTGCGGGCAGCCTCGCGGGCGAGGAGACGGATCGCTTCGTCATCGAGGCGAAAAAGGGGCAGCGCATCGCGGCGGAAGTCGTGGGCGTCCGGCTCGGCGGGCGGGAATTCTTGGACGCGATGCTCACGCTGAAAAAGGAGGACGGCACGGTGCTCGCGGAGTGCGATGACAGCTCGCTGCTCATTCAGGATCCCGTGCTCAGCTTCATCGCGCCCGAGGACGGCAAATACCTCCTCGCGCTCCGCGACAGCACGAACTCCGCGCCGCTCACCGGCCGCTACCTCCTGCACGTCGGCTCGTTCCCGCGTCCGCTCGTCGCTTTCCCGGCGGGCGGGCAGGCTGGCGAGCAACTCAGCGCCACCTATCTTGGCGACGCCGGCGGGCCGATCCCCGCAACGGTGAAACTGCCCACGCAGCCCGACCCGCGCTACGCCGTTTTCCCGGAGCAAAACGGCAGCATCGCGCCGTCGCCGAACTGGCTGCGTGTGTCGCCATTCGCGAACGTCCTCGAAGTCGAGCCGAACAACGAAGCCGCGCAGGCGACACCAACCGACACGACGCTGCCGCTCGCGTTCAACGGCGTGATCAGCGCGAAAGGCGACGTGGATTTTTTCAAGTTCACCGCGAAGAAAGGCGACGAGTTCGACGTGCATGTTTTCGCGCGCCGACTGCGCTCGCCACTCGATGCGGTGCTGGAGATTTACGACGAAAAAGGCGCGCGCCTTTTGCAAAACGATGACAGCGGCGGGCCGGACAGCTACCTGCGCTGGAAGGTGCCCGCCGACGGCACGTTCAGCATCGCGATCAAAGACCAGCTCAAGCGCGGCGGGCCAACCTTCATTTACCGCGTGGAGATCGCGCCGGTGAAATCCGAGATCGCGCTCTGGCTACCGGAGATGCAGCAGAACACGCAGGAGCGCCAGACCATCGTCGTGCCGCGCGGCAACCGCTACGCCACGCTCGTGAAGCTCAAGCGCGAGGGTGCGGGCGGCGAACTCACGCTCGCCGCAGACGCGCTGCCACCAGGGATCGTCATGCACGCCGGGCCGATCCCCGCCGGAGCCGACACGGCGGCGGTGGTTTTTGAAGCCGCGCCCGACGCCACGGTCAGCGCGCGCACTTTCGCGCTGACCGCGAAGCCCGCCGACGGTCAGCCGGTCGAGAGCCGCGTGGCGCACGTGATCGAGCTCGTGACGGGTGGAAACAACCTGCCGTTTTACCGCATTACCGCGGACCGGCTGAGCGTCGCGGTGGCCGAGGAGGCGCCTTTCAAGATCCGGCTCGTCGAGCCAAAGGCACCCATCGCGCAGGGCGGCGCGATGAACCTGAAGGTCGTGGCCGAGCGCAAACCGGAGTTCAAAGGCAAGATCAGCCTCGCATTGCTCTTCGTCCCGACGGGCATCGGCACGGCGGGCTCGGCGGAAATCAAGGCCGACGAAAGCGAAGGTATCATCGCGCTGAGCGCGCAGGGCGACGCGGCGGCGAAGAAATGGAAAATCACCGTGACCGGCTCGGCGGACACCGGCAAAGGGCTGGTCTGGACCTCCACGCAACTCGCGGATCTCGATGTCGTCGCGCCGTTTGTCGGCGGGCAGATTTCCCGCGCCGCGGTGGACCAGGGCGACAAGACCAACGTGACGGTGAAGCTCCAGCAAAAGACGCCATTCGAGGGCAAGGCGAAGATCCAACTGCTCGGGCTGCCGAACAAAGTCACCGCCGCAGAGCGCGAGATCACGAAGGGCGACACCGAGGTGAAATTTGAAGTGCAGGCCGACAAGACCAGCCCCGTCGCGCGGCACAGTTCGCTCTTTTGCCAGGTCACGGTGCTGCAAAACGGCGAGCCTATCGTGCAAAATTTCGCGCAAGGCGGCATCCTGCGCATCGATCCCGTGACCGTCGCCAAAGCCGAGGAGAAAAAATGAAGCCGCATCCCAAATCCAAACGCCACGCCCCGCCGCGCTCCGGCTGGCTGATCGGCTGCGGCATCGCCGCCGCGGTCGGCGGCGCTTTCCTGCTGAGCGCGCTGACACCGTCGCCAACCTCCGCCAGCGGGAAAGCGGAGTCCGCCCCGCCGCCGCCCACCGGTCCGTTCACGCTCGAAGTTTTCCCCGCCGACGTGCAGCTCCACACCAAGCGCGCCGCGCAATCGCTCGTCGTCCGCATCACCGAGCAGAGCGGCGTGCAGCGCGACGTGACCGCACACGCGGCGTTCACTTTCACCGACCCCGCGAAGGCGCGGATCGAGAATGGCCGCGTTGCCCCGCTCGCCGACGGCGACACCACGCTCAAAGTCGCCTACGCCGGCCAGACCGCCGCCGTGCCGGTGAAAGTCAGCGAGGCGCAGACCGATCCCGCGGTTTCGTTCCGCCGCGATGTCATGCCCGTCTTCCTCCGCTCGGGCTGCAACGCCGGCGGCTGCCACGGCTCGGCGCGCGGGCAGGACGGCTTTCATCTTTCGCTCTTCGGCTACGACCCGGAGGGCGACCACTTCCGCCTCACGCGCGAGCTGGCCGGACGCCGCATCAATCTCGCGCTGCCCGCCGAGTCCATGATCATCACGAAATGCGTGGGCGACGCGCCGCACACCGGCGGCAAGCTGTTTGAAAAGGACAGTCAGTATGCGCAAACGCTCATCCGCTGGCTCGAAGCCGGCGCGCTCAACGACCCGCCCGAGGTGGCCACCTGCACCAGCGTGGAGCTGCTGCCGAAGCGCCTCGTCCTCGAAACGCCGGGCCAGCCGCACCGCGTCACGGTGCGCGCGCACTATTCCGACGGCACGCAGCGCGACGTCACGCCGCTCGCGCTTTTCCTCACGAGCAACGAAGGCTCCGCGAAAATCTCCAAGGACGGCGTCATCACCACCGGCCAGCGCGGCGAGGCGTTCGTCATGGCGCGCTTCGCCACGCACACCGTCGTGTCGCAGGTCATCGTCATCCCGAAGGATCTGAAATTCACGTGGCCGGAGGTCGAGGAGTGGAACTTCATCGACCAGCTCGTGGACAAAAAACTGCGCGACCTCCGCATCACGCCGTCCGCGCTGTGCGACGACGCCACGTTCCTCCGCCGCGCGCAGATCGACATCACCGGCGTACTCGCCCCGACCTCGGAGGTGGAGAAATTTCTCGCTGATCCCGATCCGAAGAAGCGGGAGCGGAAGGTGGACGAGCTGCTCGGGCGCAAGGAGTTCACTGATTTGTGGGCGTTGAAGTGGAGCGAGCTGCTGCAGATTCGCTCCGACCAAAACAACGGCGGCTACAAGGCCACGCTGAACTACTACGACTGGCTGCACGCCCAACTCGCGAAGAACGTGCCGATCAACGTCATCGCCAGCGAACTCATCGCCGCGACGGGCAGCACGCTGGAGAACCCGGCGGCGAATTATTTCCAGCTCGAAACCGACGCGCTCAAACTCGCCGAGGACACCGCGCAGGCGTTCATGGGCATCCGCATCCAGTGCGCGCAGTGTCACAATCATCCGTTCGACCGCTGGACGATGGACGACTACCGCGGGTTCGTCGCCTTTTTCACCCAGGTCGGGCGCAAGACCGGCGAAGATCCGCGCGAGAAAATCATCTACGACCGTCGCGAGGGCGAGTCGAAGCACCCGCTCGGCGACCGCGTGGTGCCGCCGAAGTTTCTCGGCGGCGAAAGCCCGGAAACCAAAGGCACCGATCGCCGCGAGGCGCTCGCGAAGTGGCTCGCCGCTCCGGAGAATCCGTATTTCGCGCGGCACATGGCGAACCTCATCTGGGCGCAATACATGGGCCGCGGGATCATCGAGCCGGTGGACGACGCGCGCATTTCCAATCCCGCCGCGAACCCCGAACTGCTCACCGCGCTCGCCGGGAAACTCGTCGAGTCGAACTACGACATGCGGAAATTCGTCCGCGAAATTTGCACCTCGCGCACCTACCAAACGAGTACGCGGGGCAACGAAACGAACGGCACCGACGAGCGCAATTTCGCCCACGCGACCATCCGCCGGATGCGCGCCGAGGTGCTGCTCGACTGCATTTCGCAAGTCACCGAGACGAAGGACAAACACCGCGGCCTGCCTGCCGGCGCGCACGCCGTGGAGATCGCCGACGGGCGCACGACGAACTATTTCCTCACGACCTTCGGCCGCGCCACGCGAGAAAACATCTGTTCGCGCGAGGAAGTCGGCCCGACGCTCTCGCAGGCGCTGCACTTCCTGAACGGCGAGACGATCGAAACGAAGATCGCTGGCGGCGGGGTGGTGAAGCGGCTGCTGGGCGAAAAGAAATCGCCGCGCGAGGTCACCGGAGAGCTTTACCTCCGCTGCTTCGGCCGCCCGCCGACGGAGGAGGAAATCGCCAAGCTCGAACCGCTCTGGGCCACCGCCGCCGACCAGCAGCCCGCCATTTTCACCGACCTCTTCTGGGCGCTGCTCAATGCGAAGGAATTCATGTTCAACCATTGAGCGTCCGATGGGCGAAGCATCCCAACCCGTCATCCTGAGCGGAGCGAAGCGCAGTCGATGGACCTCTAACTATTCGCTGGGGGCGAAGGCGGTGGCTGGCCGGAGCAGCGACGCGCCCTTCCAGGACAACGCTCTCCCGACCCACCGCCTCCGCCCGCAAAAGTTAGAGGTCCTTCGACTGCGCTGCGCCCGCCTTTCCGCCTCCGCTCCGCTCAGGATGACGGTTTTTTTTCTCGCTGCGCTCGCGCTTTCCGCCCGCGCCCAAACGCCCGACAAACCCAACTACAGCGACCACGTCCTCCCCATTTTCCGCAACGCCTGCCTGAACTGCCACAACCCCGACAAGAAAAAGGCCGGGCTCGATCTCTCGACTTACCAGGGCGCGTTGCAGGGTAGCGAAAACGGCAAGGTAGTCAGGTCCGGCGACGGCAGCGGCAGCCTGCTCCTCAAGTGCGTCATGCAGACGGAGGATCCGAAGATGCCGCCGAAGGGCGACAAACTTTCTGACGGCGAAATCGCGATCGTGCGCAAGTGGATCGACGGCCAGCTTCTCGAAACCGCCGGCGGCAAGGCCGTCGCGGTCGCGGCGAACAACGTGCAGGTCGCCGTCGTTTCGCTCACGCGTCCCGAAGGTCCGCCGCCGATGCCGCGCGAACTCCCGCTCGATCCCGTCGTCCACACGGAAAAAACGAATTCGCTCACCGCGCTCGGCGCGAGCCCGTGGGCGCCGCTCGTGGCGCTCGGCGGGCAGAAACAGATCGTCCTTTTCAACACCGAGACGCTCGAACCGCTCGGTGTGCTCCCCTTCCCCGAGGGCTTCCCGACGATCATCCGTTTCAGCCGCAACGGGCAACTCATCCTGACCGGCGGCGGGCGCGGCGGGAAGTCGGGCAAGGTCGTGATTTGGAAAGTCGAGACGGGCGAGCGCATCGCGGCGGTGGGCCAGGAATTCGACCAGGTGCTCGCCGCGGACCTCAGCGCGGATCAGCAATTCGTCGCGCTTGGCGGGCCGGCGAAGCTCGTGAAAATCTACGCGACGAAAGACGGTCGGCTCGTTCACTCGATCAAAAAGCACACCGACTGGGTGACCGCGCTTTCCTTTTCGCCCGACGGCAAACTACTCGCGAGCGGCGACCGCAACGGCGGCGTGATCGTGTGGGAAGCCGCGAAGGGCAAGGAGTTCAACGTGCTCGCCGGGCACAAGGGCGCGGTCACGGGCGTGTCGTTCATGACAGGTGTCGTGGCGTCGGCGAGCGAGGACGCGACGATCAAGCTGTGGGACGCGAATCTGGGCCGCGAGATCAAGAGCTGGAGCGGGCACAAGGGAGGTGTGCAAAGCGTGGCGTTCAGTCCCGACGGGCGGCTCGTCTCCAGCGGGCGCGACAAAATCGTGCGCGTGTGGGATCAGGCCGGCAAGCAGCTCATGGCGAGCGAGGCGTTCGGCGACATCGCGCTCCGCGCCGAGCTGGCCGGCGAGCGCGTGATCGGCGGCGACTGGAGCGGGCAGGTGCGAGTGTGGTCGCTCGATGGAAAACGCATCGGCGAGCTGAGTGCGAATCCGCCGACGATCGCGGAACGAATCGCGTCGGCGGAGAAGCAGCTCGTGGACGCGCAGGCCGGCGTGGCGGATTTGCAGAAGCAACTCGCCGCCGCTGAGGAGAAGAACAAAGCCGACATCGCGGCCCGCGAGGAAAAGCTCAAAGCGGCGCGGGCAGCGGACGAGGCAAAAATGAAAGCGGAACTCGCCCAGGCCGAGGCCGCCCTCTCCCAAGCCCGTGCCGAACAGTCCGAGAAATCCGCCGCCGCCGAGAAGGCCGTCCAGGAAATCACCGGGCGGCTCACCGCGCTCCAGCAGACGCCGGTCGCGCCGCCGACAAAGCCGGCTGATTCAGCCGCTGTGCAGGAAATTGCGAAGGCGAAAGCAACGCTCGAGCAGAGCCTCACACGCGTCGCCGCCGCGCAGGCCGGCCTCGACAGATGGCGCGCGGCGCAGGTGCTGCAAGGCGTCCACAACGCGCGCCAGTTGGTCGCGGAAAAGCAGACGGCTTACGACAGTTCGGTGCAGGCGGCGAAGGACGCACCCCTCACCATCGAGCGCGCCCGCAGCGACCTCGCCGCCGCGCAGAAAGCCACCGCCGAAGCACCCGCGAAGCTCAAAGAGAAGGAGGCGCTTTTAGCCCAAGCGCAGCAGGAGATGACCGCGAAGCAGACCGGAGTGGAAACCGCGCGAACCGCGGTGAAAGAAAAGGAGGCCGCGCTCAAGGCGCTGACCGTGACGCTCAAATCCGGCACCGCGCCGAACACCGACGCCCTCGCGAAAAAAATCGCCGAACTCACTGCCGAGATCGCCCGCCGTCGCGAGGTTCGCGCGAGATTCACCTCCGGCACTTCCGAGTACACCGAAGCCGACACCAAAGTACAGGCCCTCAAACCCGCCCTCGCCACCGCGGAAGCCGCGCTCGAAACCGCCAAAGCCGGCGTGATGCTCCCATCGGCCACCGAGACCAAAGCCGCCCAAGCGGAAATCCTCAGAGCCCGCGAAGCGCTCAACGCCGCCCTCGCCACCGCCAAACCCACCGCCGCGAAACTCGCCGCCGCCGAGAAAGCGCTCACCGCCTTCCGCAAAGAAACCGAAACCGCCGCCCAGCTCGCCGCCCAAATCCGCCAGGAACTCCCCGCCATCGAAAAGACCGCCCGAGCCAACCAGACCCAAGCCGAGCGCGCCGCCAAGACCGCCGCCCGCGAAGTCGAAGCCGCCAAAGCCGAAGCCGAAAAGCGCCGCGCAGCCTTCGAGGCTCTCAAAGCCACCGGTCGCCTCTCACGCGGGTGAAGCGGAAGTCTTAAGCAACGTTCTTCGTCTTACACCTTGCCCCAGTGCCGGAGCAGCGTGTCGGCCATGACGGAGGGCGTGTCTGCGACGGCGATGCCGGCGGCTTTGAGCGCGGCGATTTTGTCGGCGGCGGTGCCTTTGCCGCCGGAGACGATCGCGCCGGCGTGGCCCATGCGGCGGCCGGGAGGCGCGGTGGCTCCGGCGATAAAGGCGGCGATCGGCTTTTTGCAGTTCGCCGCGGCCCATGCGGCGGCCTGTTCCTCGGCTTCACCGCCGATTTCGCCGATCATGATGATGGCCTCGGTCTCGGGGTCGTCGTTGAACATTTTCAGCACGTCGGTGTGGTTGGTGCCGTTGACGGGATCGCCGCCGATGCCGACGCAGGTGCTTTGGCCAAAGCCGCGCGAGGTGAGCTGCCACACGGCTTCGTAGGTCAGCGTGCCGCTGCGCGAGACGACGCCGACGTTGCCCTTTTTGTGGATGTAGCCCGGCGCGATGCCGATGCGGCAGCCGCCGTGTGATTTCTCGCCGGTGCCGGGCGTGACGAGGCCGGGGCAGTTCGGCCCGATGAGCCGCGTCTTCGCGCCCTGCATGGCAAATTTCACGCGCACCATGTCATTGACCGGAATGCCTTCGGTAATGGCGACGGCGAGCGCGAGCCCGGCATCGACGCATTCCATAATGGCGTCCGCGGCGAAGGGCGGCGGGACGAAAATTGTGCTGACGGTCGCGCCGGTTTCGCGCGCGGCCTCGGCCACGGTGTCGAAAATGGGCACGCGATGCGTGCCGTGTTCAAAAACCTGCCCGCCCTTTCCCGGAGTGACGCCGGCGACGAGCTGCGTGCCGTAGTCGAGCGAGAGCCGCGCGTGGCGCGAGCCGAAGTCTCCGGTGATGCCTTGGACGAGGATGCGGGTGGATGGAGTGACGAGGATGGCCATGGTGGAAAAAGATGAGGGATGAAGGCGGAAGGATGAAGTTGATTTGCGGCGCGCTATTTCGGCGCGGATGGTGCGGTGGGTGTGAGGGAGCGGACGCTCTCGGCGATGGCGGCGTCCCATTTATCGCCGTCGGCAGGGAGCGAACTAAAAGTGACGATGATCGCTCTGCGCGGGCTGAGTTGAATGAGGAAGCAGTTTCCCCGCACGGCCTGACCGGTGACGGTGCTGCGATAGAGGATTCGGGTGCAGCGGAGTTTCGAGGGCAGGTCGAAGGCTGCGGGCGGGGCGAGGATGTCCGCCTTGAGGCCCGTCTTTATGCCGTCGAGGCTGGCTTTCACGTAGGTGTCCCACTCCGCCTCGAAGGATTCGTCCATGAGGTTGAGGTTGGGCGCGAAGCTGTCTTTGGACGGCGCAAAGAAGAATGGAAACTTGAATCCCGGAATCTCTTTTTTCACGGGCAGAACGGCTGGCGGCTGGAGGGAAAATCTGTCGAGTTGCAGCGGCTGCGTGACGGCGGGTTGCGCGCGGAGGGGCGTGAGCGCCAGAACGGCAAGGAGAGCAAGCAGCAGCGGCTTCATCGATTCAGTGCGCGTGGCGTTTGTGGATGATGATTTTGTTGCCGTCCGGGTCGCTGATCATCCCGAAGCGGCACACCGGCGAATCCATCGGGTCCATGACTTTCGTCACGCCGTGCGCCTGCAAATGGGCCATCGCGCCATCGACGTCATCGACCTCCAGCGCGACGCAAGTTCCCTGCGGCGAAGGCTGCCACATTTCCCCGTAGCTCCCGATCCCGAGTGTCGCGGCACCGATGTCGTATTCGATCCACATGCCGCCGGCCGATTCCATTGTCGGCTTGAGCCCGAGGACATTTTCGTAAAAAGCGCGGGCGCGGGCGATGTCGGTGACGGGGATGCCGGTGAAGGCGATTTCGCGAATCGGGCTCATGGATGCGGTGGTTGCGTGGCTTCGAGAATGGCGCGGAGCTGTTCGGCGACGAGCAAATCCTTGGGGCGGGCGGTGGTCTCCTTGCTGCGAATGAGGGTGCGGCAGTCGAGCAGGCGGTATTCTCCAGACGCGTGCCGGACCGGCAGGCTATGTTCGCGAGCAAACCCGTAATCACCCAATTCAATGCAGCCAAGCACATCGAGCTGCCCCAAGTCCGTGCGAAGATAGATATTGCCAGTTTCCTCGGCATTGCGCGGCGGAAAGACAAACGTGCGTTCGAAGGGACTCATGCGATGCAGCGGGTGCAAATCCACGAGGGCTGCATGGAGTTTGCGCAGATTCTCGATATCGCCGACGGAGCAGGGTGCGCACACATCGAGATCAAAGGTGACGTATGACGCGCCATGAATGGTGGCGGCGTAACCTCCGACAACAACGAACTCCACATCGTGCTCAATAAGTCTCGCGATGAGCTTTCCCGGTTCCGGCATATTGTTGGACGAACGCTTCGCGCAGGCTGAGCGCGGCGTTTAGCGCGAGGTCGTGCTGCCGCAGACGCTCCGAGACCGGCATGCGCAGCGCCTCCACGATGAGACTCATGTCGTGGCCGGCCGCTTCCGCTGCGCGCCAAGCGGGGCCGCCGAGGTGGAGATCGCCGGGTTCGAGTGTAGTGATTTCGGGGGCGCTCATCGCCAAATTTTACGCCACCGCCTTCACCGCCGCCACGATCTTCTTCGCCGCGTCCGCGAGGTCATCGGCGGGGATGACGGCGAGTCCGCTGCCGGCGAGCGTGGCTTTGCCGGCGGCGACGTTGTTGCCTTCGAGGCGGACGACGAGCGGGATGCTGAGCGCGGTTTCCTTCGCGGCGGCGAGAATGCCGGTGGCGATGATGTTGCAGTCCATGATGCCGCCGAAAATGTTCACGAGGATGCCTTCCACGCGCGGATCGCTGAGGATGATTTTGAAGGCTGCGGACACCTGCTCTTTCGTCGCGCCGCCGCCGACATCGAGAAAGTTCGCGGGCTTGCCGCCGGCATATTGGATGATGTCCATCGTGGCCATCGCGAGGCCCGCGCCATTGACGAGGCAGGCGATGTTTCCGTCGAGGCCGATGTAGTTGAGATTGAACTCGGACGCAGCGACTTCGCGCGGATCTTCCTCGCTCTTGTCGCGCATGGCCACCACGTCGGGCTGCCGGTAGAGCGCGTTGTCGTCAAAGTTGAACTTGGCATCGAGCGCGAGGATTTCGCCGGTCTTGGTGACGACGAGCGGGTTCACCTCGATCTGCGAGCAGTCGCGCGCCACGAAGAGCTTGAACATTGCGCTGAAAAGCTTCGCCGCCGCGCCGATCTGCGCG
>JAIOPH010000012.1 GCA_021414005.1 Chthoniobacter sp.
GGATAAGGACCGAACTGTCTCGCGACGTTCTGAACCCAGCTCGCGTACCACTTTAACCGGCGAACAGCCGGACCCTTGGGACCTTCTCCAGCCCCAGGATGTGATGAGCCGACATCGAGGTGCCAAACCGAGTCGTCGATATGAGCTCTTGGACTCGATCAGCCTGTTATCCCTAGCGTACCTTTTGTCCGTTGAGCGATGGCAATTCCACATTCAACCACCGGATCACTTGGACCTGCTTTCGCACCTGCTCGACTTGTAAGTCTCACAGTTAGGCTGGCTTATATCCATATACTCGTCACCTGATTACCAACCAGGCTGAGCCAACCTTCGTACTCCTCCGTTACTCTTTGGGAGGATACCGCCCCAGTAAAACTGACCGGCTGCCAGTGTCCCTCTCCCAGTTAATGGGAAGAGGTTAGATTTTCCAGTTTCAAAGGGTGGTGTTTCATTGACGACTCATCGGCTCCCGAAAGAACCGAATCAAAGTCTACCACTTACGCTAAGCATTAAAACCGAAAAAACAGTAACAGCGTACAGTAAAGGTGCATAGGGTCTTTCCGTCCTGCTGCGGGTAGGCGGCATCTTCACCGCCACTACAACTTCGCTGAGCTCCTCGTTGAGACAGCGGTCAACTCGTTACACGATTCGTGCAGGTCGGAACTTACCCGACAAGGAATTTCGCTACCTTAGGACCGTTATAGTTACGGCCGACATTCACGGGGACTTGGGCTCAAAGCTTCGCCTTACGGCTAACCTCTTACCGTAATCTTTCCGCATTGGTCACGTGTCACACCCTATACGTCGTCTTGCGACTTAGCAGAGTGCTGTGTTTTTGTTAAACAGTCGGTTGACCCATTTCACTGCGACCGGCTTGCGCCGGCACCCCTTCTTCCGAAGTTACGGGGCTAGATTGCCGAGTTCCTTAACGAGGTTTCACTCACGCGCCTGGGTATATTCTACCCACCCACCTGTGTCGGTTTACGGTACGGGCGACCATGGGAACAAACGAGAGGTTTTCTTGGTGTTTGCTTTAAAGAATCCGTCTTGGCCGTAGCCTCAACGTCAGCTTGCGCAACAGTCACTTTCAATCGACTGCTCTTTTCCACACCCACGTCACTCTCGCCCTTAACCACAGCCGGTGCTGGAATATTAAACCAGCTGTCCATCGCCTACGCCCTTCGGCCTCGACTTAGGTCCCGACTAACCCTGTGAGGACGAACCTTGCACAGGAAACCTTGGGTTTACGGCGGCCAGGAATCTAACCTGGCTTATCGCTACTCATGTCTGCATTCTCACTCGTCCACTCTCCACGGTTGCTTACGCTCCCGCTTCAACGTGTGGACGACGCTCCCCTACCACGCCACCCGGACGAATCCAAGTGACATCCAGAGCTTCGGTATACCGCTTATCGCCAATCATTTTCGGCGCGAAAACACTCGATGAGTCAGCTATTACGCACTGTTTAAATGGTGGCTGCCTCTAAGCCAACATCCTCATTGTCTAAGTATCTTCACATCCTTTCCACTGAACGGTATTTGGGCACCTTAGCTGCTGGTCTGGCATGTTTGCCTCTCGCGCACGAAGCTTATCCCTCGCGCACTGACTCCCGGACTTCACCCTGTGGCATTCGGAGTTTGATTGAATTCGATACCCTGGTGTGGGCTCTAGTTCATCCAGTGCTCTACCTCCACAAGTCAGCATCCGAGGCTAGCCCTCAAGCTATTTCGGGGAGAACCAGCTCTCACGGGGTTTGATTAGTCTTTCGCTCCTACCCACAGTTCATCAGAACACTTTTCAGTGTGCACCTGTTCGGTCCTTCACGTTGTATTACCATCGCTTCAACCTGTCCATGGGTAGATCACCTCCGCTTCGGGTCTACTGCCAGCGACTAAAACGCCCATTTCGGACTCGCTTTCGCTTCGCCTCCATCCCAAAAGGACTTAGGCTTGCCACTGACAATAACTCGCAGACTCATTAAGCAAAAGGCACGCCATCACCCTTGCGGGCTTTGACACCTTGTAAGCACATGATTTCAGGAACTATTTCACTCCGCTCAAAGCGGTTCTTTTCACCTTTCCCTCGCGGTACTTGTTCACTATCGGTCGCCAATTAGTATTTAGCCTTACGCCGTGGTCGGCGTGGATTCACGCGAAGCTTCACTTGCATCGCGTTACTCAGGGACTCCCTAGACGTGCTCGGATTTTCGATTACGGGCCTCTCACCCTCTATGGAGCGATTTTCCATTCGCTTCATCTAATCGTTGCACTGCCACATCGGGGCCCTACAACACCACCGGCAAGCCGGTGGTTTGGGCTGTTCCGCTTTCGCTCGCCACTACTTACGGAATCGCTTCGCTTTCTTTTCCTCTGGTTACTGAGATGTTTCACTTCACCAGGTTTCGCTCTAGACGCGCTATGTATTCACGCGCCAGTAACAGAGTATTACCTCTGCTGGGTTATCCCATTCGGAGATGCACGGGTCAAAGCGTATTTGCCGCTATCCGTGCCTTATCGCAGCTTATCACGTCCTTCATCGCCTATTGGCACCAAGGCATCCATCATGTGCTCTTTGTAGCTTGATCAATCGTATCCTCACGGCTGCTTAAGGCCGCGGGAAATTGTGATAACTGAAATTCTCATGACCGGATTGCTCCGGTCGAATTTCAGACTCAACTCTAAAAATTGCATTACTTACCTGTATGTAGATGTCAAAGAACCAGCGAGACCATGCGGCCTGCGGGCGGTTTGGATTCCGGAGTTTCCTCAAGACTTCAAACTCAAAACGGTCGTTGTTGCTATAATTCCATTATGGTGGGCCTGACAGGATTCGAACCTGTGACCCTGCGCTTATCAAGCGCATGCTCTAACCAGCTGAGCTACAGGCCCTGGTCGAAAATCTATCGGTTGGATTTTTGGTGCGGATGCTATGTTGGTGGAGGCATGGGGATTCGAACCCCAGACCTATAGCTTGCAAAGCTACCGCTCTACCAACTGAGCTATGCCCCCCCAAAAGATTCGAGTGTCGTTTCCGCTGCCTGACGCATCGGGAATTAAGGCAAAAACTGAATTGTGCGCTACCGTTTCAGAGACTTTGAGCCTGGGCGCCTTTCGTTGTCCAGGTCTTTAGGTTCGCGTTGTCCTTGCAGACTTTAGCGATCGACCTATGCCCGCTCTGTGAGGAGTGAGGGCATTTCTCCTTAGAAAGGAGGTGATCCAGCCGCAGGTTCCCCTACGGCTACCTTGTTACGACTTCATCCCAGTTACCACTCATACCTTAGGGCACTGCCTCCTTGCGGTTGGCTCATGCACTTCGGGTACAAATGACTTCCATGATGTGACGGGCGGTGTGTACAAGGCCCGGGAACGTATTCACGGCGTCGTAGCTGATACGCCATTACTAGCGATTCCGGCTTCATGGAGGCGAGTTGCAGCCTCCAATCCGAATTGGGCTCAGTTTTTGGGATTTCCTCCACCTCGCGGTTTCGGTTCGTTCTGTACTGAGCATTGTAGTACGTGTGCAGCCCTAGCCGTAAGGGCCATGCTGACTTGACGTCATCCCCACCTTCCTCCCCGTTTCACAGGGCAGTCTGAACAGAGTGCTCGGCCCGAAGGCCGGTGGCAACAGTTCACAGGGGTTGCGCTCGTTGCGGGACTTAACCCAACATCTCACGACACGAGCTGACGACAGCCATGCAGCACCTGTGCAAATTCTGTATTACTACAGTCGCCGGCTTTCACCGACTTAGAGATGCATGTCAAGGCTAGGTAAGGTTCTTCGCGTTGCATCGAATTAAGCCACATACTCCACCGCTTGTGCGGGCCCCCGTCAATTTCTTTGAGTTTTAATCTTGCGACCGTACTCCCCAGGCGGCGCGTTTAACGCGTTAGCTCCGGCACAGAAGGGGTCGAATCCTCCCACACCAAACGCGCACCGTTTACTGCCAGGACTACCGGGGTATCTAATCCCGTTTGCTCCCCTGGCTTTCGTGCCTCAGTGTCAGTAACTGTCCAGAGATTCGCCTTCGCCACTGGTCTTCCTTACGATATCTACGCATTTCACTGCTACACCGTAAATTCCAATCTCCTCTCCAGTACTCCAGCAAGGCAGTATCAAGTGCAGTTTCGGGGTTGAGCCCCGAGATTTCACACCTGACTTACCCCGCCACCTACGCACCCTTTACGCCCAATGAATCCGAACAACGCTTGAGACCTCTGTATTACCGCGGCTGCTGGCACAGAGTTAGCCGTCTCTTCCTCTTCTGGTACTATCAAGCCGACGACAGTTAATCGCCGGCAATTGTTCCCAAATGACAGGAGTTTACAATCCGAAGACCTTCATCCTCCACGCGGCGTCGCTCCTTCAGGGTTTCCCCCATTGAGAAAAATTCTCGACTGCTGCCACCCGTAGGTGTCTGGACCGTGTCTCAGTTCCAGTGTGGCTGGTCGTCCTCTCAGACCAGCTACCCGTCATAGCCTTGGTGAGCCGTTACCTCACCAACTAGCTGATAGGCCGCGGGCTCATCAAGAAGCGCCAGGTTGCCCCGGCTTTGGTTTCGCGAAGATGCCTTCGCTGACCACATGCGGTATTAATTCGCCTTTCGGCGAGCTATCCCCCACTTCTCGGCAGATTGCCCACGTGTTACGCACCCTTACGCCACTAGACTTCACGTGTATTGCTACAAATGAAATCCCGTTCGACTTGCATGTCTTATCCACGCCGCCAGCGTTCGTTCTGAGCCAGAATCAAACTCTCCGTAAAAAACGGATGAGGCAAAAGCCTCAAAGTTTGCGCAATCGGCTGCTAAGGCCGCTGCTAAATCTGACCGTTCATACCCACGCAACCCCTCTCAGTTAAGAGTGAGGGCTATGTGGGGTTTGTCCGATCTGTATGTTTTGAAATCAAAGATCTGACGTGTAACGCACAATTCAATTTTTGCTTACTATTTGACCGTTCTGAATTTGCTATTCCCGTCAGCCTCGGCGGATGCCGTGAAGACGGGGTCGTGTGACAAATTCCAGAATCAAACTTTCAAAGATCTTTTTCCTCGCAACTTCCGGCCAAAAAATTAACTCAAACTTGGCCCCGACTCTAAAGCCTGCGCCTCACGACGCTTCTTTTATTGCCGGGACAAGATTGAGTTCAATCTGAAGTCCCAAAAGGTGGAAGAACCGTGCTTTTTCGAGCATGCCCGCTTGTCTTGCGGGACGAGGACTTTAGCTGGTCACCTTAGCTGGTCAACGACTTTTTTGAATTTTCTTCAACTTTGTCGTCGCCTGCTGAGGTGCCGCAACTTTGAAGTCGACGGTCCCGATGCGGGGAGGCGGACGTTAGCCGGACACGGCTTGCTGACAAGCGGTTTCTTGAAAAGTTTTGGCAATCACCCGAGCACGCTCTGCAGACCCACGTTTTGCCTAGGCAACCGCGTCCGCGCAGGGGTCAATCCACTCGCAAAATTCTTCACGCATCGCGGCGGCGATTTCAATCAAGCGATACTGAATGCCGTCGATGTATTGGTGCAGCCCCGCTCTCGTGATGTCCCCGATCATCGCGTAGTTCAGATCTGAGCAGAGCTTGCCAGACAGTCGCTCGGCTTCATTGGCGAAGTGCGCGCGACTGGAGCCGGAGATGGCGTGAAGCGCGACATCGAGTTGCTCCGCGCAGAACCGGATGCTGCGCGGGAACTGTTCGTGTAAAAGGATGAATTCCGCGACGCTCCACGGTGTGACCTGCCCGGTGTGGAGTTTGCGGTAGGCTTCGAAGGCGCTGCACGACTTGAGCACAGCCTGCCACTGCACGGTATCGACGTTGCCGCCGATCTGCTCTCCGTGCGGAAGGAGGATGTGATATTTGAGATCGAGGATGCGCGAAGCACTGTCTGCGCGTTCGAGATATTTCCCGGCCTGGAGAAAGCTCCAGCCTTCCCCGTGCGTGAGCGTGGCGTCGGTGGTCCCGTGAAATTGGTGGGCGAAATCGACAAGCTGCCGATAGAAATCGATTGCGCTACTCGCGAAGGTCTGGCGGGCGTCGGCGGAGTTTAGCCAGAGGTAGAGGCTGTTGATGCGCTCCCACATTTCGCTCGAAATGTACTCCCGCACGGTCCGCGCATTCTCCCGCGCCGCGGCCACGCACGAGCGGATCGAATTCGGATTCTCCTGCGCAAACGTCAGAAACTCGCAAACCGTCTCCGCGTTCGTCACCGCGTACAGCCGCTGAAAAAGTTTCCGGTCCTCGAGCGCATCAAGGATCGGCTCCCAGTCACTCTTGTCGCCTTCCTCGCCGATGTGGTCGTCGTCGAGTGTCACCTGCAGATTCACATCGAGAATCCGGGAGTGGTTTTCCGCCCGCTCGATGTAGCGGGCGAGCCAGTAGAGTGAATCAGCGACGCGCGAGAGCATGGATCAGTTTTTTCTAAAATTCGTTTCTCAGTCCTCATCCACCACCCACGTATCCTTCGAGCCCCCGCCCTGCGACGAGTTCACCACGAGCGAACCTTTGCGCAGCGCCACGCGGGTGAGGCCGCCGGGGATGATGGTGGCTTTTTCTCCGCTTAAAATGTAGGGCCGCAGATCAATGTGCCGTCCCTCGATCGCCCCGTCGCCGCAATAACTCGGGCTGCGCGACAGCGAAATCACCGGCTGCGCCACGTAGTTGCGCGGGTCCTGCAAAATCGCCCGCCGAAATTTCTCGTGCTCGTCCGCCGTCGCATGCGGCCCGATGAGCATCCCGTAGCCGCCGCTCTCGTTCGCGCTTTTCACCACCAGATTCGCGATATTTTCGAGCACGTATTTCCGGTCCTCGTCGAACATCGTGAGATACGTCTCAACATTCGGCAAAAGCGGCTCCTCTCCGAGGTAGAATTTGATCATCCGCGGCACGAAATAATACATCACCTTGTCGTCTGCGATCCCTGTCCCAATCGCATTCGCGAGGTTTACGTTGCCCTTGCGATACGCCTCCACGATGCCCGGCACCCCGAGCACCGAATCTTTGCGAAAAACCGTCGGGTCAAGAAAGTCGTCGTCGATACGCCGGTAGATCACATCCACGCGCTTTAGGCCCTTCGTGGTTTTCATGAAAACGACATCGTCCCTCACCACCAGATCCTGGCCCACCACGATCTCGATCCCCATCGCGCGCGCCAGATACGAGTGTTCAAAATACGCCGAATTATAAATCCCCGGCGTCAGCAAAACCACCGTTGGATCCTCCGGATTCAGACACCGCTCCGGTGCCACGAAACGCAGCGCGTTCAGCAATTCCTGGCCGTAGGAATCCACCGGGCGGATTTTCTGACTCGTGAACAGCTTCGGAAAAACCCGCTTCATCACCTGCCGATTTTCCAGCACGTAGCTCACCCCGCTCGGGCACCGGCCATTGTCTTCGAGGACCAGATAACGCCCGTCCCGGTCGCGAATCAAATCACTCCCGCAAATGTGAATGTAAATGTCCTTCGGCACATCGAAGCCCACGAACTCCGGTCGAAAATGCTTCGCGCTTTTCACCACCTCCTCCGGGATCAGCCCCTCCTTCACGATCCGCTGCTCGTGGTAAATGTCCTTCAGGAAAAGATTCAGCGCGCGAATCCGCTGCTCCAGTCCGCGCTCTACATGCTCCCACTCCTCGCGCGGGATGATCCGTGGCAGCAGGTCGAAAGGAAAAATCCGCTCCGTCCCCTGGTTATCGCTGTAAACCGTGAACGTCACGCCCTGCTGCAAAAAGGTGTGAGACGCCAGCAACTGCTTCCGATCAATTTCCCCCTCCCCCATTTCCCGAAAGCGCTCCAGCAGCGAACGGTAATGCGACCGCACCTCGCCCGTCGGCGCAAACATCTCGTCATAGAATGCGCCGGCGTCGTAGTTGTCGAAAAGTTGAGCCATAGAAAATCGTTTGTGCGTCAAGCGGTAACCGGCACCGTGCGTCGGCTACAAAGCCCGCTCGGAAATAGAGCGGCGACCGACGGGAGCATCACAAACTCCCAGTAAAGGCGCTTCCAGCGCGCTGAAGTCATGGGCGCGGAGTGTAGGGAGCAGGTTTCAGAAATCAATCGGGAACCTTTCTCCGATCAGGAAAAAATCGGGCGGGCGCAAAAGGCATTCGTCGAGTCGCGAATCTGTAGAGCAAAACATCTGCCTTCGTCGCTTCACCCGTGTCGCGGAAACGATTTCGGCGCGAATGCGCTCGTCACGGCTGAACCAGCCGGCAAGGGCGCGAATTTCATCACATCATTGCGGGTTGTCGGTTTGCGGTGGATTCTCGCCCCGTGCCAGTTTCCGCTCGACCCATGCACCAGCCACGTTTTTCCGCCCTCGTGCTCCTCGCCGCGCTGGCCGCGATGGGCGGGCGCGCGACGGCGGCGGTGACGGCGGAGCAGAGCGACTTTTTTGAAACGAAAGTGCGCCCGGTACTGGCGGACAATTGTTTCCGCTGTCACGGCCCGGAGAAGCAAAAGGGCGGGCTGCGGCTGGACTCGCGCGCCGCGCTGCGCAGGGGCACGGACGAAAGTCCGGTGATCGCCGACGGCCATTGGGAGCAGAGCAAGCTTCTCACGTCCGTCCGGCGCGAGGGCGAAAACCCGATGCCGCCCAAGGACAAACTCGATCCCGCGCAGGTCGAGGCGCTGGTGCAGTGGGTGAAAATGGGCGCGCCGTATACCGACAAAACGCCGCTCGCGGAGCACGCGAGCGCGCCCGACCCGGCGCAGCATTGGGCGTTTCAGCCGGTGCGGCTGCCGCCTTTGCCCACGGTGAAAAATACCGCGTGGATCAAGTCGCCGCTCGACTCCCTGGTGCTCGCGAAGCTGGAGAGCAAGGGCATGATCCCCGCCCCGCAGGCCGACCGCCGCACGCTGATCCGCCGCGCAACTTTCGACCTCACCGGACTGCCGCCGACGCCGGAAGAGGTGGACGCATTTCTCGCCGAGTGCGGCGCGACGGAGGACAAGGAAGAAGGAGCGACTGGGAGAAGGAGCGAAAGCTCTCCGTCGCTCCTTCCCTCTGTCTCTCCCTCCGCGTCGTCCACGGCTCAAGCCTACGAACGTCTGATTGACCGTCTGCTCGCCTCCCCGCGCTACGGCGAGCGCTGGGGACGTCACTGGCTGGATGTGGCGCGCTACGCCGACACGAAGGGCTACGTCTTCAACGAAGATCGCCGCTACCCCTACGCCTACACCTACCGCGACTGGGTCATCCGCGCGCTCAACGAGGACCTGCCGTATGACCGCTTCCTCGTCGCGCAGATCGCCGCCGATCAAATGCCCGGGGCGCGTCCCGGCGATCTCGCAGCGCTCGGTTTCCTCACCGTCGGACGCCGCTTCCTCAATCAGCAACCCGAGATCATCGACGACCGGCTCGACGTGGTCTGCCGCGGCACCATGGCGCTGACGGTGGCCTGCGCGCGCTGCCACGATCACAAATTCGACCCCATTCCGACGGCCGATTACTATTCGCTCTACGGCGTCTTCGCGAGTTCCACCGAGCCGGAGGAACTGCCGCTGCTCGGCCCGCCGGAGACAGGCGAGGGCGCGCAGCGTTTCACCAAAGAACTCGACGCCCGCACCGCGAAAATCACCGCGTTCATCGCGGAAAAGCGCGCCGCGATCGAACCGAAGCTGCGAACCGAAGCGAAGCTCGCCGACTACCTGCTGACCATGGCGGAGACGCGCGGGCTGCCTGCGGAAAAGGTCAAAGCCCTGGCCCAATCGCGCGATCTTCTCGTGCCGGTGATCGAGCAGTGGCGGCGTTTTCTGGGCACCCGCCCGAAGGATCACGATTCCGCCTTCGTTCTCTTCCGCACGCTCGCCGGCGCGCCCGAAGACGAAGTCGCCGCCAAGGCCGCCGAACTCCTCGCCCCGACCGCCAAGCAACCGCCCAACCGACTGGTCGCCGCTGCCTTTCGCGCCAAACCGCCGCAGACCTTGCGCGACGTGGCCGCGCTGTATGGCTCCGTCCTGGGCAAAGTCGCCGCGGCGAAATCTCCGCTGCCCAATCCTGACGCCGAGTCCTTGCGCCAGATTTTGCAGGCACCGGATTCGCCCACGGTTCTCGCCCCGGATGAAGTGGAAAAACTTCTGCCCCGGCCCGAGCAGGACAAGCTTAAGGAGCTGCGCAAAAAGGTCGTCGCGTGGCAGGCCGAATCCCCCGACGCCCCGCCGCGCGGCATGGTCGTGTGCGACCTGCCCACCCCGGTCGAGCCGCGCATTTTCATTCGCGGCAAAGCGGGCAACGACGGGGCCTCCGTGCCGCGCCAGTTTCTCCAAATCGTCGCCGGCCCGGAGCGCAAACCTTTCCAAAAAGGCAGCGGCCGCCTCGAACTCGCGCAGGCCATCGCCAGCAAGGACAACCCGCTCACCGCCCGCGTCATGGCGAACCGCGTCTGGCTGCATCACTTCGGCGCGGGGCTGGTGCGCACGCCCGGCGATTTCGGCGTCCGCACCGAACCGCCGCTCCACGCGGAGTTGCTCGACTACCTCGCCGCGCGCTTCGTCGCCGACGGCTGGTCGCTGAAAAAACTGCACCGCCTCATCATGCTCTCCGCCACCTACCAGCAGGGCCGCGGCGAAAACCCGGACTACCTCCAGACCGATCCCGACAATCAACTGCTCTGGCAGATGCCCGGTCGCCGGCTCGATTTCGAAGCCACGCGCGACGCGCTGCTCGCCGTCGCCGGCACCCTCGACCTGAAACCCGGCGGACGCGCCGCCGACATCAGCTCCAACCGCCGCACCGTTTACGCCTCCATCGACCGCCAGAATCTCCCCGGCATCTTCCGCACCTTCGACTTCGCCAGCCCCGACACCAGCAACGCGCAACGCCACCAAACTGTCGGCCCACAGCAGGCGCTCTTCATGTTGAACAGCGGGTTTGTCACCACCCAGGTCCGCGCCCTCATCGCGCGCCAGGATTTCCAGAAACTCACCGACGAAACCGCTCGGCTCAAGTTTCTCTACCGCCAGGTCTATGCGCGCAACGCCGACGAAAGCGAATTACAGCTCGGCCTCGCCTTCCTCGCCAGCGCCGCCCCGCCACCGTCACCGCTCAGCGCTTGGGAAAAACTCGCGCAAGTCCTCCTCGCCTCGAACGAATTCGTCTTCGTCGATTGATCCTCAAAACCGGTTTGCTTTTTCCATCACGCCAGCAGTGGGATGATGCCGCCCCGCTGCGGAGAAGCACTCAGTTTTCCACCACGCTCTGGTGCCGCGAGGTGAACCAGAAGGCCACGGCGAAGAGCACGACGAGGGTCATGCCGAGGGCGGCGCCAAAGGGCCAGTCGCGGGCTTGCATGAACTGGTTCTGAATAACCTCGCCGATGGTGGGGTCGGTGCCGCCGCCCATAAGCTGGCTGATGGCAAACATGCCGATGGCCGGGATGAAGACGAGGAGGACGCCGGCGATGACGCCGGGCTGGGTGAGCGGGAGGATGACTTTTTGAAAGGCGCGCATGGGGCCAGCCCCGAGGTCGAAGGCGGCTTCGACCAGGGAGTTGTCGAGTTTTTCCACTGACCCATAGACGGGCAGAATGAGGAAAGGGAGGTAGCTGTAAACCAAGCCGAGGACGACGGCTCCGGGCGTGTAGAGCATCTCGAAGGGCTCCGCGATGAGCTTGGTGTATTGGAGGAAACCGTTGAGAAGTCCGTTCGTGCTGAGGATGGTGATCCACGCATAGGTGCGGATAAGGAAGCTCGTCCAGAACGGGATCATGACGAGCGTGAGCAGGAGATTGCGCCGACTCTCGGGGGCGCGGCCGATGAACCACGCGACGGGGTAGCCCACGATGAGGCAGATGATCGTGGTGAGCCCGGCATAGACGACGGAGCGGACGAAAACCGTGAGGTAAGTGGTGCCGAACGCGCCGGTGTCCGAGTCAAAAAAAATGCGTCGGTAGTTATCCCAGGTGAAAACATAGACGACCTCGCCGAGGTCATCGCGCTGGCAAAAGGAATAGACGAGGAGGATGAGGGTTGGCGCGATGACAAAGGCGAAGAGCCAGAGGAGCATCGGCGTCATCATCAGCCAACCGATGACGCCGGGGCGACGGGTGCCGGTGGTGTCGGGAGCGCCCAGCGCGGCTTGCATTGCTGGAAGGCGGACGCGGACCTACCTGGCTTTGCGGCCTTTGAGATCGGTGACCACTTTGTCTATGTCCTTGGCCGCTTTGCCGATGTCTTTGAAGGTCTCCAACTTGAGGTCGCCGGACGGATAGCTCGCCGGGTTGGCGCGCTGTTCGGGCTTGAGGAGTTTCACGGCTTCGGCGTTCGGGTTGGTGTAGGGAAACTCTTTGGAGATGAGCACGCTGACCTCGGGCTTGAGGATGTAGTTGATGAATTTCTCGGCGTTCTCTTTGTTCGGCGCACCTTTGGGCACGCACAGGGAATCAATGAATTGATGGGCTCCTTCCGCCGGCAGCACATAGGTGAATTTCTTGTCCTTTTTCCAGAGGATGGCCGCCTCGCCACTCCACACGATACCCAGATCCACGTCGCCATTGAGAAAGGCGGTTTTCGGGGAGTCCGAGTCATAGACTTTCACCTGCGGCAGCCACTCGCTGAGGATCGGCTTGGCCTTGTCGAGGTTCTCCGGCGTCATGTCGTTGGGCCCGATGCCGAGGGTGGCCAGCGCCCACGATACGATCTCGCGGGAGTCATTCAGCACCACAATCCGGCGCTTGTGCGTGCCATCGAACACGTCCTTGTAGCCCGTAATCGGAGTTTTAACTTTCGCGGTGTTCACCACGATACCCACAGTTCCCGCCATCCACGGCACGCTGTATTTCCCCTCGGGGTCGTGCGGCATCTTGGCAAACTTCGGGTCGAGATTCTTCAGGTTCGGAATGTTTTCCGCAGTCAGCGGCTCCAGCTTCTCCGCCTTGATCAGCGACTCCACGGTGTATTCCGACGGCTGCACGAGATCATATTTGCTCCCGCCCGCGAGCAGCTTCGAGAGCATCTCCTCGTTCGAGGCATAGTTCTCCACATTGACCTTGATGCCGGTCTCTTTGGCAAAGCCGTCGATGACTTCCTGCGGCACGTATTCGGACCAGCAGAAAAGGTTGAGCACCGATTTCTTTTTCGCCTGTCCGTAGCTCGGCAGAGCGGTGGCGGCGAGGAGGGTCAGGGCGAGGACGAAGCGGATCGTTTTCATAATGTTACCTGGTTAAGTTCGCGGACCTCAGCGGTTGAGCTTCCGCACACGATCAGAAACGACCACGAGAACGGCGGTGGCAAGTACAAATACCGCGGAAACCGCGTTCAGCGATGGGTCGAGTCCCTTCTTCGCGAGGCCGAAAATTTTCAGTGGCAACGTTTGCGACTCCGGTCCGGTGACGAAGAACGTGACGATGACCTCGTCCATCGAAAGCGTAAACGACATCAGCGCGCCGGACACGATGGCCGGCAAAAGATACGGCACCATGACGAGCCAAAAGGCCTTGAGGGGCGGCGCGCCGAGATCCATCGCGGCTTCTTCGATAAAGGGATCGACACCCGCGAGCCGCGCCTGCACCGCCACGAGCACGAACGGAAAACAAAACGTGGTATGCGCGATGATGATGGTGGCGAAACCGCGCGCAAACTCCGCCTCGGTAAAGGTCCCGAGCCAGGCGTTCAGCGGCACCGCGACGACCGTGAAAAGAATGAGCATGCTCACGCCCATGATCACCTCCGGGATGACCATCGGAATGAAAATCAGCGTCCCCAACGCCCGCAGCGCGGGAAATTTGTAGCGATACAGCAGCCACGCGCCCACTGTCCCGAGTACCACCGACAGCACGGTGGTCACCGCTGCGATGATCAGGCTGTTCTTCGTCGCATCGATCAGTGGCCCATTATTCCACAGCTTTTCGTACCATTCGAAGCTGAACCCACCCCAGATGATGCTCAGTTCCGAAGCATTAAATGAATACACCACCAACAGCACGATCGGGAGGTAGAGAAACAGAAACACCACGCCCGACCACCCCGCGCACAGCAGATTGACCAACTCCATCCCCGAGGGGAAACGAAAGCGGCTGGGGGCTGAAGCGGCGGAGTTCATGCCGGAGCAAACATGTACCGCGGCATGGCGCGGGCCAAAAGGCAAATTCGTGCGTGAACCAGGGTGGCCATCTTAACCCGACGTCAGTGGCAGCTTCGCGGCGCTTACTTCCGCAAGGCGGGCGCGGAAAAGTTCGCGCAACTCGCGCCGTTCCTCGGCGCGCATCTTTCCGCGGCGGAGGAGGGCAAAGATGTGCTCGCACTTTTTGCGCGGCGCGTCCGGCCAGCGCGCGGTGGTCAGGCCGGCGGCAGCCATCGCGGCGTGCATCTGTGCCGCGTGGATGGTGGCCTCATCGCGGCGGGCGTGGGCGCGGTTGATGACGTAGGCGAAAATGCCAAGCGCGCGATCGAGAAGGATCCACGGGAAATTCAGCGCGGCATACGGGCCGACCGAACGCGCGCGCCCACCGAGCCGCAAGCCGCCGGGCAGCCAGCGCGCGTTGAGTTTCAGCTCGGGCCGGCGCTTGCCGACGACAAACGCGGTGACCGCGCCCGCGCCCGCGCCGACGGCGGTGGGAATGCCGATCGAATGTCCGACCGTGGCCAAATCAAACAGTGCGCCCGCCGCAGCACCGCCGATGGCCCCGGCGGCCACAAGCTGCCGCTCATCGAGCCCAAACGCACGCCAGGTGTCCTCGCTGAAAAGCTCGGCGTCGAAGAGCCGCTCGCCTGCCGCCTCGGCCTGCACGCGGCTGTGGCCAAAGAGCCGGATGATCGCCCGGTGCGCCCGCGTTTCCCGCGCGCTCACCGCCTCGACGAAACGCGCCTTCAGCTTCTCGCCAGCCATGCGCGATTCGGCGTCCGCGACTTCGCGATGCGTGAGCGCATCCGCCAGCAGCTCCACGATGATCTCCGCGCACTCGCCGAGCCGCCGGTCCCACTCATCGCGGAATATCGCCACCGCCCGCGCGAGCTTCGGCTTCCAGCCTTGTTCCAACCCCGCGAGCGTTTCGAGCAGCTCCAGCCGGTCGGCGAAAGTGGCGTGATGGGCGTTGAATTCACGCACCGCGTTGAAGTGCAACCCGAGCCGTCGCTTCCAGTCCGCCACATGATCGTCGGCACTGGTGCGGTTGATGATCGCCAGTCGCGGCGCGCCGGTGAGCCGCAGGATTTCCATTTCGGCGGCATGGATTTCGAGCAGCGGCTCCGAGCCGTCCACGACATAGATGACGCCCGCGCCCTCGATCACCGGCTGAAAAAGCAGCCGCTCCGCCTCGAATGCAGCGTCGCCGCGATGCCGCGCAATGAAGTCGCGAAACAGCGCGAGCGGCTCCCGCGCCTGCGCCGCCGGGGCCAGTTCGGCCAGCGCCTCGATGGCGTTTTGAAAACCCGGCGTGTCGTAGAAAACGAATAGGTCGTGCAGGGCAAACCGCTGGCACTCCACGGTCTCGCCGGGTTGCGAACTGATCCGCACCTGGTCGTTCTCGGCGAGCGTAGACACCACGGAAGACTTGCCGTGATTGACCGCGCCCACGATCGCGAAAGTCGGCGTCGCCTCCGTCATGCCGCACTCCATTTCTCCAGACTCACGCGGAGCCCGTGAATCGCGCGGAAGTTCCGCCAGTGGGTGAACTCCTCGTCACCCACGGGCGCAAAACTCGCGCCCGTTGCACGCCCGACGAGCAGCAGCACGACCTCCGTATTTGGCCCCGCGCTCTCCGTCACGCTCTGCAGAAAAAGCGCGATGGCCTTGATCGGGGCCCGCCGCGCCCGCGCGACCACGACCACACTGGCGAGCGGCGCTCGATCCGCCAGCGCGGCGAGCGCGTCCGCGTTGCCGCTCGGGTGGTCGATTTGCGCGGGCCGCGTTTCGCGCACGCGCCAGCCGAATGCCGCGCCGATGTAGTCCGCAGGCTGGTTTGTGGGCAGCTCCACATCCGCGGCCACCAGCGCCACGCATTCGCCGCCGCGCCCTGCATGCGCGCGCTCCGAAATCGCCACGCCGGAGATTTCCAGCCGCGCCGTGCCGTCCTGCGCCGCCACCACTGGGCCGGTGAGCCGCCGGTGGAGCGCGTTGCAGCCCTCGTGGTCGAACGCCAGCGACCGCAGAGCGACCCGCAGTTTCAGCGCAGCGAAGACCAGTAGCCCACCGCGCAGCAGCAGGCCGTAAAAAGCCACGGCGTAAGCCAAGAACGGCCACCACGAAACCAGCGCGGCGCGATCCAGCGGCGCGATTCCCTCGCTGTAGGAAAAGCGACTCGCGGTGATTTCGGCGAGCGTCGGTTGCGCGTTCGGCACCGCCCAGGCCCACGGGGCCGCCAGCGCGGAGACGAGCCGGTGCGCAGCCTCCGGTCCCAGATGCAGCGAGGATTGCCAGGCAAAGGCGAGGTCCATCATTGCCACATGCGCCACCAGCACCGCGAGGATGCCCACGTTGTAGGCCACCGCGAAAATCTGCGTCGTGATCAGGAACGGCCACGCGGCCAGCGAACCATAGATTTCCCGTTTGCGCCCGAGTACCGCCAGCGCCGCCCGGAGCCGCGCGCGTTCCGCACCCGGCAGTTTGCGCAACCCCGCCGCGAGCGCCCAGGCAAGCCCCGCGAGCAACTCGCGCAGCGGATGAAACTCGTCGAAAATCCGCGTCACCCGCCGCACCAGCCAGAGCCCTGCCGCCGCCACCAGCAGCAGCAACTGCACGCCCACGGTGCAGGCGAAAAACCACGCCACATTCACCGGCTCATCACCTTTGTAATGCAGCAACCCCACCGTCACGCTCGCGCCGAGTACGATCCCCAAGAGCCCGCCGAGACTCGCCACCGCCTTGCCTGCGGCCGCGCAGCGCGAACCCGGCCATTTTCCCGCATCGCCGCGCCGCGCCTCCAACCATATTTTGAAAACCTTGCGCCGGTCCCCCTCCCCGTCCGGTCCGAGTTGGGGACGCACGTTCTTTTCAAAAAACTCGCGCCCTTCCCCACCCTCGTCCCCCGCGAGCAAAAACTCGAAGTCGATAAGATCGGCGATTTTCCAGGACGGGTCTCGACTCACGCCCGTTGACTAAATTTCCCGCTCGCCGATGTCATCCAGATTCTTCCAACTCCGTCCGCCACAAAACGCAGATTGGCGCGCCGCGCGGGTCACGCCACATCCCCGGCCGTGCGTCCATTTGCGAAAAAGGGTGGCGCTGCGGACGCGGCGGTGGCCACACTGCGCGCCGCGCTCCCATGACACTTCCGACTCCGACTTCCCCGATTTTTCCGCCGCTTCTCGTGGCTCGTGATTTACGGCGTTCTTTCAAGATCGGTTCGCGGACGATCGAAGTTTTGCGAGGGATCAGCACGGAGATCGCGCGTGGCGAAGCGGTGTTTTTGTGCGGGGCGAGCGGGGCGGGAAAGACGACGCTGCTCTACACGCTGGCGGGGTTGGAGCGGCCCGAGTCGGGGACGGTGGAGTTTGAAGGAACGCGGCTTTACGAAGGTGGCGAGGCGGTGCAGGCGCGGATTCGCAATGAGCGGATCGGGTTCGTTTTTCAGGGCTACTTCCTGTTGCCGGAGCTGACCGCGGTGGAGAATGTGGTGCTCTCGACGCTGATCGGCGGGCGGCCGCGGATGGAGGACGCGGAGGCGGCGCTGGAAAAAGTGGGGCTGGGAGAACGGCTGCATCATTTGCCGGCGGAGCTTTCGGGCGGCGAGCAGCAGCGCGTGGCCATTGCGCGGGCGCTGATCAATGACCCGCGCGTGATTTTTGCCGATGAGCCGACGGGGAATCTGGACTCGAAGACCGGCGAGGGAATCGTGGAGCTGCTGCTCGGCTTGGTGCGCAATCACGACAAGACGCTGGTGGTGGTGACGCACGACGCGGAGCTGGCGACGCGGGGGGACCGGCGGCTGGAGATTCGCGACGGCATGCTGGTCGCTTGAATTCCCTCGGAGTCGCTGGCAGTGTGCGCGCCTTTCATGGAACGCACTATTTACATTGATGGCCAACTGCTCCCCGCGAGTGAGGCCCGGGTTTCGGTTTTCGATCACGGCCTGCTTTACGGCGACGGCATTTTTGAAGGCATTCGCTTTTACAATGGGCGGGTCTTTCGCCTGGAGCAGCACATCCGCCGGCTCTACGACTGCGCGAGGGCTATCCTGCTGAAAATCCCGCTCACGCCGGAGGAAATGATCGCCGCGACCTGCGCCACAGTGAAGGCGAACGGACTCCGAGACGGCTACATCCGACTGGTCATCACGCGGGGCGTGGGACCTATGGGACTGAGCCCGTTCAAGTGCCCGAAGCCTTCGGTCATTGTCATCGCGGACAGCATCTCGCTTTATCCCGAGGAGTCCTACCGCAGCGGGCTGACGATGGCGACGGTGGCGACGCGGCGACCTTCGCACGACATTCTGAGTCCGCAGGTGAAATCGCTGAACTACCTCAACAACATCATGGCGAAGGTCGAGGCGCTCCAGGCGGGCGCGGAGGAAGGGCTGATGCTGAACGACGTGGGCCTCGTGGCGGAATGCACGGGCGACAACATTTTCATCGTGCGCGACGGTGCGATCTCCACGCCGCCGCTCACCGCCGGCGCGCTCGATGGCATCACGCGCGGCACGGTTTTCGACATTGCGAAAGAACTCGGGATCCCGATCCGCGAGCGTGATTTTTCGAGGCACGACGTTTTCATCGCCGACGAATGTTTTCTCACGGGCACAGCCGCGGAGGTCATCGCCGCCGTGAAGCTGGATGGACGCGAAATCGCCGACGGCAAGCCCGGCGCGGTGACGCAGCGGATCATCGCGCGTTTCCGCGAGTTGACGCAGACGACCGGGACGCCGATTGACTGATGTGAGGTGTGGCCGGTGTGAGGTGTGCCGAGCGCCGGCGCCGTCACTTGCCACCCGACACCCGATACTGTCACCCCAAACGATGAACTGCGACGTCTGCCAGACCAACCAAGCCACGGTTTTTCTCACCCAGATCGTGGACGGAAAAATGCAGAAGGTGAACCTCTGCGAAGCCTGCTCGAAGGAGAAAGGCGTGACCGACCCGACCGGTTTCGCGCTCGCGGATCTGCTGCTGGGGCTCGGTGCGGCGCAGGAAATGGAGCGGGGCGGGACGGTGCAAAAATGTCCGACCTGCGGATTTACCCAGGCTGATTTCAAAAAAACCGGACGGCTGGGCTGCGGAGCGTGCTATCAAACCTTTAGCGACGGTCTCGCCGCGCTGCTCAAAGGCATGCACAAGGGCACCGAGCACATCGGCAAAGTGCCGGCGCGCGCCCTGCAAAGTATCGAACGTGAGACGCAGATGCGCTCGCTCCAGCGGGATCTGCGCAAGGCGGTGGCCGCCGAGGACTACGAATCCGCCGCACAACTCCGCGACCAACTCAAGCAATTCGACGTGCGCTAGGCGCCCCGCTCATGGCTCTTCATAATATCCTCACCAGCAGCGGCGACTGGATGCGCGGAGACGGCCCGCACCACCAGATCGTCGTGAGCAGTCGCGTGCGGCTCGCGCGCAACCTCCGCAACTTCGCCTTCCCCGGCTGGGCGAAAAAGAACGAGCGCCTGCAAATCCTCGAAACGATCAAGCCACAGGTCGAACTGCTCCCGGAAATGAGCGACGCGTTCTCCGTCTATTCTCAGGATCTTTCTGCGCTGGAAAAGCAGGTGCTCGTGGAGCGGCATCTCATTTCCCGCGAACACGCCGCCAAGGGCATGGGCTCCGCCGTGGTCATGAACCGGCGGCAGACGCTCTCCATCATGATCAATGAGGAGGACCACCTCCGCATGCAGGCCATCCGCTCCGGGCTTCAACTCAAGAGCGTCTTCAAGATGATCGACAAAGTGGACAGCCTACTGGAGGAGCGGCTCGATTTTGCCTTCAGCCCGCAGCTCGGCTACCTCACCGCCTGCCCCACGAATGTCGGCACCGGCATGCGGGCCTCGGCCATGGTGCATCTGCCCGCGCTCGTCATGAGCGAGCAGATCAATCAGGTCATCCAGGCCGTGAACAAGATCGGCCTCGCCGTGCGCGGCCTGTATGGCGAAGGCACCGAGGCGCTCGGCAACCTTTTTCAAGTCTCCAACCAGACCACGCTTGGCGAAAAGGAAGAGGACATCATCGCGCGGTTGCACAAGGTCATCGAGCAAATCATCGAGCACGAACAGAACGCCCGGCAGCTCCTGTTGCAAAAAAAGCCCAACACCCTGCTCGACCACATCGGGCGCGGCTACGGCATCCTGCAGCACGCCTACTCCATGAACTCCAAGGAAGCGCTCAACCTGCTTTCCTTTATGAAACTCGGCATTGATCTCGGCTTCTTCCCCGAGCCCTGCCGCCAGCCGGTGGACGAGCTGTTCATGGAAACGCAGCCCGCGCATTTGCAAAAAGGCACGGCCCAGAAACTCGCCGCCGACGAGCGCGACTCGCTGCGCGCCGAAATCATCCGCGCCAAACTCGGTGCCTTTCCCAAGCCGTCCGTCGGCACGCCGGGTCCGGACCAGGCCGCGGGCAACCCGTAGGCGGGAGCTTTTCGGAAGCGCGCCGCTTTTCCTGCTCCCAAGCGCCGCAGCGGCACCGGGCTTGACGCGAGCGCGGGTTCTTCGCGTAATGGGCGCTCCAAACCTCAACCTCAATCCATTCCCAATCATCATGCGTTTCGGCCTCAATACGTTTCTCTACGCCAGCCCATTCACCACGGAGCAGGCTCCCCAAATTTTCGCGAAGCTCAAGAAGTGGGGCTTTGACACCGCAGAACTCCCGATCGAAGCGCTGGAGCACACGGACCCGGTGAAAGTCAAAGCGGCAGCGGACAAGGCCGGGATTAAGATCGGCAGCGTCTGCGCGTGCATGGGGCCGGGGCGCGACTTTCGCGGCAGTGCGGCGGACCAAAAGACGGCGTCGGCTTATGTGCGTGGGCTCATCGACCAGGCGGTAATCATGGGCTGCCCCTCGGTCATCGGCCCCCTCTACTCGGTCGTCGGTCTCATCGGGCCGCATGATGACGCGGAGAAAAAGCAGCAGTTCGATCTCGTGGTGAAAAACCTCAAGCCGCTGGGTAAATATGCACAGAGCAAAGGCGTGCAGCTTTGCATCGAGCCGCTCAATCGTTTCGAGACCGATTTCCTCAACACCTGCGACCAGGGGCTGAAGCTGGTGAAGGCGGTGGGCAGCAAGGCCGTGAAGCTGCACCTCGATACGTTCCACATGAACATCGAGGAAAAGAACCAGGCCGCCGCCATCCTCAAGGCCGGCAAGCATCTGGCACACTTCCACGCCTGCGGTTGCGACCGCGGCACGCCGGGCGGCGATCACATCGACTGGAAGCCGATCGTGGCCGCGCTGAAAAAGATCGGCTACAAAGGCGACGTGGTCATCGAGAGCTTCACCACGGACGTAAAAGTCATCGCCCGCGCCGCCGCGATCTGGCGCAAGATGGAACCCAAGCGCGATGACATCGCGGTGAAAGGCCTGGCGAACATGAAGAAGTTTTTCGGCAAGAAGTAGGACGCGAACCTGGCGCGAGCCACATTCAATCAAGACCACCGGTGCCCGCGCATCGGTGGTCTTTTTGCATTTGGGAAAAAATGAAACGCGACCCGACGCCTGCGCTAATTTGCGGTGCCGAATTGCAGTTCGGCGAGGCGGCGGTAGGTGCCGCTTGGGGCCGCCATGAGTTCGGCGTGGGTGCCGGTCTCGGTGATGACGCCATTTTCCAAAACGCAGATGCGGTCGCACTGCCGCACGGTGGCCAGCCGGTGCGCGATGATGAAGGCGGTGCGTCCCGCGAGGAGCGTGGTGAGCGCGGACTGGATGAGCGCCTCGCTCTCGCTGTCGAGCGAACTGGTGGCCTCGTCGAGAATCAGGATCGGCGCATCACGCAGGAGCGCGCGCGCAATCGCGATCCGCTGGCGCTGCCCACCGGAGAGCCGCGCCCCCCGCTCGCCGAGCACGGTACCGTAGCGCTCGGGGAGGTTCTCGATGAAGAGGTGCGCGTTCGCGGCCACCGCGGCCGCGTGCACTTCCTCATCAGTCGCATTGCCCTGCCCATAGGCGATGTTGGCGCGCACCGTGTCGTGCAAAAGTACCGTGTCCTGGCTCACGACGGCAATCAACTTCCGCAGCGAACTCCGCGTCAGATCGGCCAATGGAACACCATCGAGGCGTATCTCCCCCGACGTCGGCTCGTGGAAGCGCGGCACCAGTTCCAGCAGGGTGGTCTTCCCCGCTCCGCTTGGTCCCACCAGGGCGACGACCTCGCCTTTCCGCACCGTGAGCGAGATATCCTGCACCACCGGCGTGCCCGGGTCATATCCAAAGGTGACGTGGTCGAACACCAGGTCGCGCACAAAGCCCGCTTCCCGTGCACCGGGCCGATCGACTTCCACCGCCGGCGTGTCGAGCAACTCGAAGATTCTCGCCGCACTCGCCTCGGCCATCGCCAGTTGTGCAGGGACCTGGGTGATCGCCTTCAAGGGCGACATGACCCGCAGCGCGGTGACGATGAAGACCACCGTCATCGCGCCATTCATGTGCACGCCGGAGATGCCCTGGTTGGAGGCCGCCCAGAGCACCAGCATCACGATCGCCCCGCCGAAGACCTCGCTCACCGGTGAGGTCAGCAACGCGAAGCGCTGGGTGCGCACGATCCACTTGCGGTAGCGATCGGCCTGCGCGGCGAAGCCGGCCGACTCGCTCCCCTCGGCCCCGAAGGCGCGCACCAGCTTCACGGCGCCGAGTCGTTCCGACACCGTGGCGGTCAGCTCGCCGCGCTCGTGCGCGAACGCCTGGGCGTGCCGCTTCAGCCGCGTGAGCAGCATCCGCACGCCCAGCACCAGGATCGGCGCCAGGATCAGCACCATCCCGGTGAGTCGCACCGACATCGCCATCAGCAGGGTGATGGTGGTGGCGATCATCACGAAGTTCTGGAAGAAGGCGGCGAGCACCGCCACCACCACGAGCTTGATCTGGTCGGCGTCGGCCACCAGCGCGGTGGCGATCTGGCCGCCGCGGGTCCGCTGGAAGATGCCGAGATCGACGCGCAGCAGGTGATCGTAGAGGCGGGCGCGGAGGTCCCGCACCATTCCTTCCTGCACCAGCACCGAGCAGTACGCCGCCAGGTAGGAGGTGAGGTTCTTGAGGAAGACCGCGCCGATGAAGAAGCAGACCAGCCGCAGCACCTGCTGCCCCGGCGGCAGCCCGCCGATCAGCGGATCGAGCAGGGTGTCGAGGATCGCGTCCAGCCGGGTACCGCCGACGCCAATGCCGCCCGAATCGGGGAACTGCAGCTTGAGCAGCGGATTGAGGAAGACCACCGTGGCACCGTCGAGCACCGAACCGATGAATGCCATGATCATCCCGGCCACGAACAGGCCGGTGTACGGCCGCACCAGCCCGAACAGCCGCGATCGCACGTCGGGCGGTGTCAGCCGCGCCTCGGCGTCAGCAGGGCGATCGGCAGCACGACTTCCTCGGGAGAGACACCACCGTGCAGGAAGGCGCCGCGATAGCGCGCCTGGTATTCGCGCAGCTTGGTCGGATAGACGAAGAAGCGATCGCCGGTCGCGAGCAGGAGCCGGGTGTGGTCGGATCGCGTCGGCAATCCCGAGGCGAGAAGATTGTCGACCACCACGGCCGCGTCGGGGTCTTCGACACGCAGGTCTTCGCCGAACTTGAAGCGGAGGTTGGCGGTGGCGTCGCGGCGCGCGAAGATCGTCGCCGGCGTGTGGCAGTGAATCGAGCCGTGATCGGTGGTGAGCAGCACCGGCACACGCCGCCGTTCGGCTTCCTTGAGCGCCTCGAACAGCGCCGACCCCTCGAACCAGGTGCGCGTCAGGGTGCGCAGCGCCAGCGTGTCGCGTGCGACCTCGAAGAGGGCGTCGTTCTCGGTCCGGCCATGCGTCAGCTGATCGATGAAGTTGAAGACCAGCGCGGTGACGCCATCACCGGAGAGGTGTGCCGACAGCCGCTTCAGCACCTGCTCGCCCTCGGAGGCCGAGAAGATCTTCTCGTAGTGCACCGGCACGTCGCGCCCGGTGAGCTCGCGCAGCTGTTCGGTGAGCAGCTCGCCTTCGTGGGCGTTGAGCGAGGCTTCTTCCTTGTCGTTCCACCAGGCCGGGTGGCGCGCAATCAGTTCGGACGGATAGAGGCCGGAGAAGATCGCGTTGCGCGAGTACGGCGTGGCGGTCGGCAGGATCGAGAAGTAGTGATCGACCTCGACATCGAAGAAGCGCTCGACCAGCGGCCGGATCATTGCCCACTGATCGAGCCGGAGGCAGTCGACCACCACCAGCATCACTCGTCCGCTGGCATCGAGCGTCGGCCGCACGAATTCCGAGACGACATCGACAGACAGCGGCGGCCGGTCGGCGGTGCGCTCCGAGAGCCAGCGCGGATAGGAGGCGGCGATGAACCTGGCAAAGTCCTGCCGCATCGAGAGCTGCAGCGAGCGCAGCGCTTCCTGCAGCCCCGGTTCGTCGGCCGCGCCGAGCTTGACTTCCCACTCGGCGAGTTCAGCGATCAGCTCGACCCACTCGCGCCACTCGAGGTGTTCGCCGCGGCGTCCTTCGAGTTCGCGGAAGCGGGTGACGAAGTCGCGCGACAATCGCTGCTGGCGGATGCGGTCACCTTCCAGCAAGCGGGTGATGACCGACAGCACCTGCCGCGGCGAGACCGGCTTGGTGAGGTAGTCGGAGATCTCGGCACCGATCGCGTCGCGCAGCGTCTCGGGTTCTTCGGCCTTGGTCACCATGACCACCGGCATCGAGGCATCGATCGCCCGGAACATCGGCACCAGGTCGAGGCCGCGGGTTCCCGGGATCTGCTCGTCGAGGAGGATCACCCCGAACGACTGCTTCCGCAGCATGGCGAGGGCATCGTCGCCGTTGGCGGCGCCTTCGACCGTAAACCCCTGTTGCCGCAGGAAAAGCATCTGCGAATCGAGGGTCTCGATCTCGTCGTCCACCCACAGGATCGTCCGGGGCCGGGTCATCAGTCTAAGCTAGCAGCGCCGTTACATTGCCGCCGTGCCTTCTGCGTCGCCGAGCATCCTTGTCGTCCGGTTTTCGTCGATCGGCGACCTGATCCTCACCACCCCGCTGCTCCGGGCGTTGCGAGGCCGCCATCCCGCGGCCCGGATCAGCGTCGTGGTCCGCGAAGACATGGCCGACATCCTCCGCCACAATCCCCGGATCAGCGAGCTCATTACCTGGCGCAGGGGTTCCTCGCTCCTCGAGCTGGCCCGGCGTCTCCGGGCAGGGGAATGGACCCACCGGCTCGATCTCCATGGCTCGCTGCGTTCCTTCCTGCTGCGCCAGCTGGTCGGGGGTGACTGGGGCGGCTATTCGAAGCATCGCGCGCGCCGTCGCCTCCTGGTTCGCTCCGGCGGCCAGCGGGGTGGCTTCCTCGGAGCGGTCGCCGAGCGGTATTTCGAGGCGGCCAAGGGGCTCGATGTCTTGCCCGATGGCGGCCCGGCGGAGGTCTTCACCGCCACCGTCGAGGAGGACGCGATTCGCGGTCCGTACCGCGTGCGCCGCCACATCGAGGGCGATCCGCGGAACAGCGTGATCATCCCCCCGTGTGGCAGCACCGGTCGCCCGTGGGGCGTCGAGCGCGGCTACGCCGG
>JAIOPH010000016.1 GCA_021414005.1 Chthoniobacter sp.
GTTGGTCGCCGCGGAGTAGGCCGTGACGGCCTGGATGCCGTTGGTGTTGGCCACACCCGCTCCGTTCTGGTTGTAGGTCGCGAAGTCCGTCCCCACTGCCAGGCGCGGGAGGATGTTATTGGTCAGGCCGGGCGCACCCGTGAGGACCAGCTTGTTGGTCGCCGTGCCGATGCCAGTGCCAGCAAAAGTGGCGCTGCTACCAGTGCCCAAACCGCCCAAGCTGCCAAAGGTCGTCACGTTGGAGACGGCTCCCTGATTCAGCGTCACCGTGGATTCGCCGGTGTTCAGCGTCAGCGCGCCGGTCGTGGTTTCGGTCGAACCTGCCGCATTGGCAGTGGAAACGAAACTGCCGCCGCTGAGGGTCACGCCGACATTGCCAAGGCGATTGCTAAGATTGGCGATGCCGCTGTCATCCAGAGTCAGCGTGCCGCCGGCGGTCACCGTGATCGCGTTTTGCAAGAAGTTGTTCAGGCCGGCGTCCTTGAAGCTCACCCCACCGCCACTGGTGCTGTTGACCGTCAGCGTGCCGCTGGCGGTGCTGGTGTTGCCGGTCAGGGTCATGGTGCCGGTGCCGATGGTCGTCAGGTTGATCAGGTTGATCGTGCTGTCGTTGAAGCGCTGGAACGAACCGGCGAAGGTGGTGCTGGCATTGCTGAAGCCGGTTGTGAGGGTTACCGTGCTCGTGCCGGTATTAGTTACCAGCCCGGTGCCGGTCCCGGTGGTGGCCAGAGAACCAAAGGTTCCCGCGAAGTTGTTCATGTTGATCCGTGTGCCATCGCTCAGGACGACATTCGCCAGCCGCGCGCCGGCCCCGGCTGCGCCAATCTGGAGGCCGCCCGCCGTCACGGCGAGACTGCCGGTAATGGTGGTCGGCTGATTGAACTGCAACATGCCAGTGCCGGACTTGGTGATCGTGGTGCCGCCACCGCTCAGCCCGTTGACAATGAGGTCGGCCTGAATCGGGTTGATGATGAGGGTGTTGAAGGTAGCCGCGCCGATATCAAGGGTCGAGGTGGCGGGCAGGGCCACGCGACCATTGATCTGCGCAATGCCCCGGATGTTGTTCGTCGTCGAAGTGATGCCGCCGGTAAGGGTGAGGGTGATGCCGGTGGAATTGGCGGTGGCGCCGAACGCGGACGGGGTCGTGTTGACGACCGGAGCGGTTTGGCCGATGTGGTTGAGGACCAACCCGGCGAGGGTGTTGTTGCCGAAGAGGTTGAGGGTCGAATTGCCACTGAGGGTGACGATGTTGCTGGAGCCGATCTGGCCGGGGCTATTCGTCAGGGTTGCGGTCGCTCCGTTGAGGACTAGTCCGTCGGCGGCAGTGGTGGCATTGGGCACGGAAACGACGAGCGGGGTTGCCAGCGCGTTATTCGTCAGCGCCAAGGTGCCGCCGTTGACAGTGGTGCCGCCGGTTTGGGAGTTGGCCGCCGTCAGAGTATAGGTGCCGCCACCGGCGAGGACCAGTTTGTTGGCACCGGAGACGACCGAGTTCACGGTGGTGTTGCCACCATTGGAGTGCAGGATCAATTCACTCGTGGCACTGGTCAGCCCACCGCGCACGGAAGTGGTCCCAAAAGCCTGGCCCGAACTGGCGACCATGCCGCTGGTCAGGGTCAGGATATCGCCGCTGCTCACAAAGGTGATCGCGCCATTGGGTTTGAGGGCGTTGATCGTTTGGCCGCCGGCAAGGACGGCTCCGTTGCCATTGTAATTCGCAGTCGAAATGGCACCCAATGTATTCAAGGTTGCCGTGTTGTAGGCCGGAAAGCCCGCCTGACCGAGGGCTCCAATACCGGTGGTGGCATTGTAGGAAGTAAGATCGCCGCCGAGCACTACGCCGGGGATGATCTGGTTGTCGGCCAGACCAATCGGCGCGACGCTGCCGGTGAGGGCGTTGGTGATGAAAACGCGCGGGTTGTTGGCAAACCCAAGCTGCCCCAGTGTGCCGCCGCCGGCGGTGATATTCAGCGTGGCTCCCGCGGTCCGACTCAGGCTGGTGAGAGTCAGTTCGGCCGCGTTCACGCCGGTGTTCGTGGGGGTGACGGTGATGGTGGAGTTGCCCTGCGCAGCGGTGACGGCACCGAGGGTTTCCGTCGAGATGGTCTGCGCACGACCAAAGAATGTCAGCGTGCCTCCATTCATGCCGATGTCCGCGGCATTGTTCACGCGGTCCGTGTTGTTGGATAGGCCGGTGTTGTCGAGCAAAACGCTGCCTTGGTAGTTGATGTCCACGCGCGAGGTTCCAGAGATCGTGCCACCGTCCTTAAGGGTGAGTCCGCTGGCACTGGTAACGCCACTGGCACCTCCGTAAACCAAGGTGGGGCCGCTGTAGTTGTTGGCCCCGGTGAACGCCTGACCCCAGGTGCCTTCCGAACCCAGGGCAAACCCGACGCTCCCCGTGATGCTGCCGCCGAAACTGAACGGCCCGGGGTTGCCACCACCGGGGTTACCGACGTAGGCCACAAGGCTGGCCGTGGTGGAGGAGGTGATGGTGCCGCCCCTTACATCCAGCAGGTTCTCGCCGGTGTTCTGCAGGAACAACTGGCTGGTCACTGGGCCAACGAATTGGGTCCTGCCGTTCAGATTGAGCGTGGCCCCGTAGGCGACGTTCAGCAGGTTGCCATCGTTGGTGCCGCCGGTCGCACCACCGTTTCCGATGGCGTTGTGCGTGTTGAGCTGCGTGGTTCCTTCGTTGAGGTACACAGAGCCATTGTGGACACCCAGGCCGCCGGTGACGGCATTCTGGGAGAAACCGGCATAGGCCGGACTAACGCTGCTGAGCACGAGCGTGCCGCCGCCCGCCTTGACCAAGCCCTGGCCGCTGACCCGGCTGGATACGGTGAGGATGTTGGCACCGGCGGTGGCTCCGGGCGTGAACACGTCCAACTGACCATTGCCCCAACTGAGCACACCGCCGCTGATGTTACTCGCCGCCGTCGTGGAAAGAAGTCCTCCGCTGGTGATCGTCAAGACCGGAACCGCAGCCGGAAAAGCAGGGTTGGTCATGGTCACGTTGCCGCTGGTAATGGTCAGCGAGTTGACGGTGGTATTCGCCGTCAGTGCAGGCTGGGCACCCGCCAGCAATGCATTGCTGGCATTTGTATAGGCGCTGCCGGCGCTCATTTCCCCGGCGGTCAGCGGGCGCAGTCGCTGCGCGGCCCCGGTGGTGGTGGCAAAGCTGGTGCCAAGGCCGGTGGCGCTGCTGTCCACGATGACCCATGGCAGGATACCCTGCGTGGTGGACGTTCCGCCAGCCGTGGTAATGCCGATGAAAGTCGGCGCGGCGGTGAAGGTAAAGGTGGAAACACCATTGGCGGCCGCATTGCCCAGATTCGTGCCGCGAATCAGCGCGGAGTTACCCACAAAACGGGCGTTCAAACTGGCTGCGGTGAAATTCGTCTGGTTCTCGGTCGCGGGTGTCGCGTCAGTCAGCGTGTCTGCGGTCAGGGTGATGACGCTGTGGCCCATCATCAGGACAAGCCCGCCGATCGTTTCCGTCACCATCCCGGTCCCGGTCGCCAGGTTGCTGGGCGTGAGGCTCAAGGTCGAGGCACCGAGGCCGATGGCACGTCCGCCAAAGCGGTTGTTGACGTTGGTTCCGCTGTTATCAAGCACGAGTGCACCGCCTCCCAAGGCTTGCACGCCGCTGGTGTAGGCCACAGCACCAGTGGTCGTGGTGTTGGGACCGCCGCTGATGTTCAAGCCGGTGCCGGAAACTCGCTGGACCATTTGACCCAGAACGAAACTGCCGACTTGGAATCCCGCTGGCAGGGTTGCGCTGGTGAGAGTTTGGTCGGTCCGGTTCGCCTGCAAAGTCGCCATGCTGATCGTGCTCGAGACATTGCCCAGAACCGCCGCGCCACTGAGGGTGAAGGTACCGTTATTGACGCTGACCGGAGCGGTGAATGACCCACTGGCCACATCCATGGTCAGGTTGCCGCTGCCAATTTTGGTGACTACCGTGACGTTGGCGTTGATCGCGACAGTCGAGACAGTCGTGTCGCCAGACCCGGAAAAGGTCAGAGCTTGAGCGCCGCTGATGCCACCGGTGATGGTCAGCTTCCCGCTGGTGGAGCCGATGTTGGAGGCAGCGTTCAGCGTGATCGCGCCGCTATATGTCGCCGCACTGCCACTGTTGGTCAGGGCACCGTTGTTATTGATGCCGGAGCCATTCAGCGTCAAGGACTCGGCGGTGCCGAGGGTGAAGCCGCCCACGTCGAGCGCCGCGCCGGTGGCGGAGACAGTGGTGCTACCAGCGACGGTGCCGAGCGGAGTATCGGTGGCACCTCCCGCGGCCCCCAGCTTCAGGATGCCCTGCGCAATGGTCGTAGCCCCGGCATAGGTATTGTCGGCGGAAAGCGCCAGGGTGCCGGCTCCGGCTTTGTTTATGCCACCAGCGGCACCGGAAAGGATGCCGCTCATTTCTCCATCCACGGCGGCGGTGCCATTCGCCGCCGTAATCGTGCGGACCGCCCCGTTCAAATCAACGGGATTCTGGAAGGTGACCTTGCTGTCGGAGTCAAAGCTGCTCAGGATCAGACCGGCTGAACCAAAGGTTCCGGCACTGTTCCAGGTCAGGACAGCGCTGGCCCCGCCGAGATTGACCGCACGATCTCCGCCGTAGGCGGTGAAGCCACCCGTGCCGCCATTGGCCCATTGCACCTGGCCGGCACCGGCTCCCACGTCGCGCAGGAAATCGCCCGAGGTCGTGGTCAGGCCGATCACGCCACCGTTCAAGGTCAGGGCGCTTTCCCCGACACCCACCGTGGCATCGATTCCCCCCGGCAGGGCGGCGGTATCGTTGAGGCTCAGGACACCCCCGGTCACCGTCGTCAGACCGGTGTAGGTATTGGCCACCGACATGGTCAGCGTGCCGAAGCCCGACTTATTCACCGCGCCCGAGCCGCCGATGGCACCGGAATGCGTCTGCGGACTGCCGTTGTTAAAGGTCAGAGTGGCGTTGTCGGTGATGGCACCGGAAATCGTGCCGTTTTGCCCCGCGTTGCCGGTGCCAAGCTGGAGGGTCCCGGCGCTGATGGTGGTGGTCCCAAGGTGGGTGCCAGCACCGCGAATCGTGAGCGTTCCACCGCCCTGCTTGGTCAGCCCGCCCGCCCCGGTGATATTGCCCGTGATCTGCTGATTGAAGCCACTCGAGATGATGGAGGTCGCTCCGAGGACGACTGCCCCGGTCCACGAACCGCCGAAGCCATTGTTCTCAAACCAAGTCCCGCCGTTCAGCGTCAGCGTGGTGCCCGCAAGGTTGGCCCGCTCTCCCGTGAGGGAGGCTCCGCTGGCAACGGTCACGTTGCCGATGTTATACAGAGCCCCATTCGGCGCGAAGGTGTCGGTGCGCAGATAGAGGTTGCCGCCGTTGATGGTCGTGCCCCCGGTATAGGTGGGAAGCCCCAAGAGGGTCCACGTCCCGCCGCCTTCCTTGGTCAGGCTGCCGCTGCCCAAAGTCAGAAGTCCGCTCACAGTACCGCCGCTCGCACCACCGAGGGTCAGGTTTTGATTCACGCCGGTGATGCTAGTCGTTGCGGTGTTAAAGGTCAGGGAGCCGGAGTCGGAATTGATTTGGGTGGCACTGGCGAGGGTCACCGTGCCCTGCCAGATGTTGTTGCCGCTGATATTGCGCAGCGCACCATCGGAGGAAACGCCCGTGCCGTTGAGGGTGAGGGCTTCGTTCCCGACCGTGATATTGTTTTGAATCTGGAGGGCCGCCCCGGCGCTCACCGTGACGCCGCCCGCCACGGTGCCGAGCGAGGTCGCATTGCGGATGTTCACCACGCCATTGGTGATGGCCGTCGCGCCCGTGTAGCCGCTGCCGCTCGAAAGCGTCAGGGTGCCCGTGCCGTTCTTGGTCAGCGTCGTGCCGTTGGCGATGGCATTGCTCACCGTGGTGTTGCCCGCGCCGTCAAAGGTCAGGGCGAGGGAGCCGGCGTCCAGCGTGCCGCCGAGGGTCAGCGTGCCAGCGGCACTGGTGATGGTGCCCGCCGCGCCGGAAATCGTGACGTTGGAGTTGACCGTGCGGTTGGCCACGCCGCCGGTGATGGCCGTAGCTCCGCCACTCAGGACGAGCGTGCCGCCGCTCGTCGTGCCCAGATCGAAATTGGCCGAGGTGAAGTTATTGGTGCCAGTCAGGGTCAGGGTGCCCGTGTCCGCCTTGTTCAGCGTCGTGCCGTTGGCAATGGCGTTGCTCAGGGTCAGATTGCCCGTGCCCGCGATGGTCAGCGCCATGGAGCCGGCATCCAGCGTGCCGCCGAGGGTCAGGGTACCCGCGTTGCTCGTGATCGTGCCCGGAGCCGTGGTCAGGGTCACGTCGGAAAGGATCGTGCCGGAGGCGTTGCCGGTCAAAGCCGTGGCTCCGCCACTCAGGGTGATCGCGCCGCCGGTGATAATCCCGCCGCTGGTCGTTAGATCGGAAAAGCCATTGGTCCCGGCCAGCGTGAGGGTGCCCGCGCCGGATTTGGCCAGGATCGTTCCGTTACTGATGGCATTGACAAAGGTCACATTGCCCGCTCCCGAAAAATCCAGCGCCTGCGAACCGGCGTTGAAAGTCCCGGTGAAATCCAAGGAGGATGCGGCATTGGTGACGATGATGCCGCCGCCCACACCCAGCGTCACATTGGCCGAAATCGTCGCTGCACCCGTGGTGTTGACGCTGCCATTCAGCGTGAAGGCGCTCCCGCCGATCGAGTAGGAAACCCCATTGAAAGTAATCCCGGCGACATTGGTGAGAAACGCGTCGTTGTTCGTCGCGGTGACGAGCGCTCCGGTCAGGTTCACGTCATCGAAAACCAACGGATCAAGGGCCGACGGGGCGACATCCCAGTTCAGCCCGGACCAGGTTCCGTCCACATTCCCCGTCCACAGCCCCACGGCGCGGGCCGGCTCGGGCGCGGCGAGGAATCCCGAAACAAGAGCTGCTCTTATCTGGCAAATTGGTAAGTTTGCAAAAATATTTTACATTCCTCATGGGGCAGACTATTCCCCATCCTCCAAGCCCGCCACTTTCCCATGCCGCTCCGCCGCCTTTCCATCGTCGAGCAGACCGCCCAGCACCTGCGGGAAGGCTTGCGCGACGGCCGCTGGCGGGGGCAGCTCCCCGGTGTGATCAAACTCGCTGCGGAACTCAGCATCTCCACGCACACCCTGCGCGCCGCTCTCCGCATGATCGAGGGCGAGGGCCTGGTCGCGCTGAGCGCGGATGGGCGCAGCCGCCATGTGCCCGAGGCGTCCAAGCCTGGCAAACGTCCGCTGCGCATCGGCATCCTGCTTTACGAGCCGCTGGCCAATGAAGGCGGGCAGAGCCTGGAACTCTACCTCGAACTCCACCACGCCCTGGAGCGGGAAGGGTTCAGCGTCTTTTTCTCCGAGAAAACCCAATGCGGCCTCGGCCACGATGTGGACCGCATCGCCCGCTATGTGCAGAAAGCGAAGGCCGATGCCTGGGTGGTGTCGGCCGCCACGCGTTCCGTGCTGGAATGGTTCACCGCGCAGCCGGCGCCGGCGCTGGCGCTCTTTGGCCGCCGCGACGGCGTCCGTCTGGCCGGTGCCGGTCTGGATAAGCGACAGCCGTTCCTGCAGGCCACCCGGCAACTGATCGCCCTCGGCCACCAGCGCATCGTCCTCGTCTGCCGCTCGAACCGGCGGATTCCGGTGCCCGGCCTCGCGGAGCGCGCTTTTCTCGACGAGCTGACCGCTCACTCCCTCCCCTCCGGCGAGTTCAACCTGCCCGACTGGGAGGAGAGTCCGGACGGCCTGCGGGCGCTGCTCGTCTCGCTTTTCCACGTCACCCCGCCGACCGCGCTCATCCTCGATGAAACGCCGCTCTTCATCGCCGCGCAGCAGTTTCTCGTGGGCCGCAACCTGCACGTCCCCAGCCGCGTCTCGCTGGTCTGCACGGATTTCGACGCCTCGCTGCGCTGGTGCCGGCCGCCCGTGGCGCACATCCGCTGGCGGAGCGCACCCATCATCCGCCACATCGTGCAATGGTCCAACGCCGTCAGCCAGAACGTCACCGACGTGCGCCAGGCGGAATTCCCGGCGGAGTTCGTCGCCGGCGGCACCATCGGACCGGTGTGGAAAGGCGGGGGGAAATGACGAATAACGAATGACGGCTGCCGCATGGCCCCCGCGCACCGCGCCCGGCCTCCCGCGGTGGCGACCCGACAAACGGAAAAATGGGTTCGTTTGGCAAAATTCTCCTCGCCCGCTCACCCCCGGTCGGAGACTTCCACGGAGAGCGGCGCGGGGATCGCCTCGCCGCGGCGCATCCGCTGCACACGCTCGAGTTGCGCCATGGCCCGGAAGATCTGCCGCTCCAGCTTGGTCTCGTAGCGCAGGATTTTCTCCAGGGTCTCCGCGGACGGCAGCACCGCCGCCGCCTGCCGCGCCTCCGCCGCGGATTCCTCCTCCTCGCAACGGTACCGATCGCATTCGAAACCGCTAATCTCCCGATCCAGAAAGGCCAGCGTCTCGGCCCGGTGCCGCTCCCGCCGCCCGGCCTCCGCCCGGTCCGGGTCCGCCTCGTATTTGCTTCGGAGGGCCTCCAGTCCATAGGTCAGAACCGTCGTCTTGCCGCCGAGATTCGCGGTCAGCTTCTGTACCGCACCCTCGGTCAGCACACCCTCAGCGACCACAGACGCGCGCACCTCCTTCAGCCAACCCCAGAGGAGGGCCAGCCCCGTCGCGCTGCCCTCCATGGCATGGATGAGATCCACGGACGCCTGCCACTGCACCCACTGCATGACCGGCCCCGGTCCCCGGCGGCGGCGCTGCCCGGCACCCACGCTCAGCGCGATTTCGCCCGACTCCGCCGTCAGCGCCCGGCGCAGCCGCCAGTGCGCCGTCACGATCTGGTCCACAAGCATCTCCTCCACCGCGCCGACCGGTTGCAAATCGTCCCAGAACCCCCGGTGCAGGGCTTTCAGTTCCCGCGTGCTTTCGCTCAGACCCAGCCCGCGCACCAGCACCTGCTCCGAGAGGATGCCGTGCTTGAGGGCATTCATTTTGGAAACTTCGCGGCCTTGCAGAGTGCGCGGTCCGGTGGACTTCACCGCATTCCGCCGGTTGGCGGCCAGCTGCTTGGCGGAGGTTGGCTTGGCCACGGGCTCAGCGATACCTCCCGCGGATGTAGCGATTGTAGTAAGCACCCATGGAATAGGCATTCATCAGGCTCTCGTACACGTCATAGGAACTCCGGGATGGTCGTAGCGACCGCTGTTGTGGAACTCGACGCTAAGGGTGGGGCCCGATTTACCTCTGCGCCGGAGGCGAGCGCGGCGAGTTCGAGATTGGTCTGCTCAGCCTTGGGGGCGACGAATTGCTTCGCCTCCAACACGAAGCAGCCGCGGCGGTAGAGGTCAATGCGGCCATCGGTGGTCAGGCCGGGGCCGGTGGGGATTTTGACGGGGAACTCGAAGGTGTAGCCGCTGGCGTGGTCATTGCCGGGACGCGGCACGCTGAGGAGATCGGCCAGCTCGGCGAGGAAGAGCTGGGCATTGGCGCGTTCGCTGGCGGCGGCATTCGCCCAGCGGGCGAGGAAGGCGTCGAGGGAGAATGGGATGTCAGCCGTGGCCACGGGCGCGGAGGATGCCGGGGTGGCGGGCGCGGGGCAAGGCGGATCGCCCTTTCCCCAACGCCCGGAGACGAGTCAGGCACGCCCGGCCGGGGCCATGAAGCGACACCGAGGGGCCGGGCGCGAGCTTCACCGCAAGCCGGACCGCATCCCCATTCGCCAGCCGGATGACCCCGTGGCTCGACGCGCGCCCGATCGTCTCCGGGCTTTCCGTTCCGCACAGGCCGATGCCTTTTTTGTTCAGCGCGACCCACAGCACCCCGGTGCCGTTGTTCTGGCAACCGTGCCCAGGTGCCAACCTGATTGGTCACTTGAAGCCGGATCCATTCATCAACCTGCGCCCAAATTCCTAATCAGCAACCGCCAGACGGGTGTGCACCGACAGTCTTTTTCGACCACTTGCGCAGGTCCAAAGTCACCATGGTCAGACCGCAAACACCCTGCTCTCCACCCGAACGCGCCAAACGGCCGGCCACAAATGTCACAGCGATTCGTCGGAACTTTTCAGCCAAAAAAACCCGGTCCGATCACGCCCCTCACCGTCGCACCTTAGCAACGGTCCAGATCGGGAATCCGATCAATTCACGTAAGCCGCTTCGTTGGAGAAGAGCAGCGCCTGCGTGAAGGTTTCCCATGGGGTGAGCGGCTTGCGCTCGACGATGTCGCCTTCGTTTTGGATCGCGCGAGTGCCGCTGGCGTTCTTTTTGCCCTCCGCTTTCTTCGCCGCGACTCGCGCGGTGAGTTTGGGGTCGATGTTATAAACGCCGTCCTGCGAAGTTTTGGTTTCGCTGCCCACGAACTTCAGCGCCATTTGGATTTCGGGCGGCTTCGGATTGCGCTGAAAGAGGACGCGGTAGAGGGCGATGACGCGGGCGAGATCGTCGCGGGCGGCGGCGACTTCCGGGCGCGCAACGACTCGGCGGGCCACGTCCACGGCCATCGGGCTGTTCATGAGGAAGAGCGCCTGCTGTGGAACGATACTGGTGGTGCGGCGGCTGTTGGTCATGTCCGGGTCGCTAAAGTCGAAGCTCTGCATTAACTCGGGCAGATTACCGCGGTCGATGTAGCCATAGACGGAGCGGCGGTAGCTGTAAGGCTCATCAGTCAGGTTGACCGGCTGGCCGCCAACGGTGGAATCAAGGCGACCGCTGATGGCGAGCAAGGAATCGCGCATCGCCTCGAAGTCGAGTCGGCGGATATTCGCGCGCCAGAGCAGGCGGTTTTGCGGATCAACGCCTTCATAGTGTCGGTTGCTATCGCTGCTGATCTGATAGACGCGAGAGAGCATGATCACCCGGTGAAGCTGCTTGATGGACCATTCCTTCTCCATGAAATACCCCGCGAGATAGTCCAGCAGCTCGGGGTGCGAAGGCGGCTCGCTTTGCGTGCCGAGGTCGTCCGGCGTGGGCACGAAGCCTTCGCCGAAATGGTGCATCCAAACGCGATTCACGAGCACACGGGCCGTGAGCGGGTTGGCCTTGTTGGCGATGCAGTGGGCGAGATCGAGCCGCCCGCTGTGCTCTTTGGAAAACGGTGCCGCTCCTGCCGGCGAGAGCACTTCGAGAAAACGACGCGGGACGATTTCGCCGCGCGTCTCCTGCTGGCCACGAAGCAAAACCGGCGAGTCCTTGGGTCTCGGCGCGTCGCCAATGGTCATGGCGCGCACCGGCGCGCCGGGAGGAGTGAGCAGAAGCTCGTTGATTTTCGCCGAATTGAGTCCCGCGCGTCCGGCAAACTTCCTCGGGCTGCGGTTGGCGAGATCGCGGAATTGCTCAGCGTTGAGCACTCCTCCGGCGGCCACGTCATAGGGCATCGAGAGGAGCTGTGCAGTGGCGGCATCGAAGCCCGCCGGCGGCATCGAACGCGCGGCGGCGGCGGCTTTGAAAAACTCGGGCGCGCGCCCCTGCACACTGGCGAAAAGTTTGTTGTAGATCGCGCTCACGTCATCGAGCGACTGCGGCCTGGCATCCTTGAGCGCGGCGAGCACCAGCGGATTCACCGTTGGGCGCGGCTTCCTGTCCTTGGCGTTGGACACGGGCGCGGCTGCGGCGGTGAATCTGGCGATCACGCCGGGCGCTTGCGCGGCGAAGTCTGCGGCATCCACTTCCATGAGCGCGATGAAAGGCGCGAAAACGGGATCGTTCGAGCGGACCGTCTTGCCCACTTCCTGCGCGAGATCCGGATCGAGCCGGCGCTGCTTCAGCAGATCCAGACGGGCCTTCATGTCCGCGGCGTTGAAATCCTTTTTCTTTCGTCCGACCAGCAGGTAGCCGGTGGAGTCGGCGCGGAACTTCGCCGTGTCGTCGCTCAGCGCGCGGTAGTAGCTATCGCGCACATCCTGCTCCAGCAGGTCCAGACGACCGTGGAAATCGGTGAGCTGATCCAGCGGCGGCATCGCGATCACCGGGTGCTCAGTCGGCTCCACGGTGCTGGCGAAGACGCCGTGCAAGGCGTAATAATCCTTCGTCGGAATCGGGTCGAACTTGTGGTCGTGGCAGCGCGCGCAGGAGACCGTCAGACCGAGGAATCCCTTGCTCATCGTGTCGATGCGATCGTTGATCACATCGTTCATGCTCCTGAAGCGTTCGCCGACCGTGAGGAAGCCGAGCGCCGCGAGCCGGGAGTCGTCGGACGCGATGTCGGGGACCTGATCCGCGGCGAGCTGCTCGACGATGAACTGGTCGTAGGGCTTGTCGTCGTTGAAGGCCTTGATGACGTAGTCGCGATAGGTCCACGCGTAGGGCATGCGGTATTCCATGCGCCCGTTGTTGCCGCCGTCGCCGCCGATGGTGTCGGCGTAGCGCGCAGTATCCAGCCAGTAGCGGCCCCAGCGTTCGCCGTAGGCGGGCGAAGCCAGCAGGCGCTCCACTACTTTGGCGAAGGCCTGCGGCGATTCATCGGCCACGAAGTTGGTGACATCCTGCGGCGACGGCGGCAGCCCGGTGAGATCGTAGGTCGCGCGGCGGAGCAGCGCTTCCTTACTCGCATCGGGCGCGGGGACCATCTCCTTTTCTTCGAGCTTCGCGAGGATGAAGGTGTCCACGGGGGTCCGGCACCACCCGCGATTTTTCACGACGGGCTGAGTCGGCTTGGTGACGGGTTGATAGGCCCAGTGGTGGCGGGCCTTGTCGGTCAGCCCGGTGAGTCTGGTTTTCCCAGCGTCCTTGCGCGGATCAGGCGCGCCCATTTTCACCCACTCCGTGAGCGCGGCGATCTGCGCGTCGGTGAGCTTGCCGCCATCCTTGCTCGGCGGCATTTGCATATCCTTGTCCTGATAGTTCACGGCCTTGATCAGCGGACTCGCGGCGGGATCGCCGGGTTTGATCGCCGGACCGTCTTCGCCGCCCTTCAGCACGCCGTCGCGCGTGTCGAGGGTCAGGCCACCCTTCGACTTTCCTTTTTCGAGGCTGTGGCACTGGTAGCAGTTGTCCGCCAGAATCGGGCGGATCTTGCTTTCGAAAAATGCGGTCTCCTCTGCAGTCGGCTCAGCCGTGGCAGCACCAAGTGCGGGCGCGACCAAGCCTGCGAGAGTGGCGATGGCAAACGGTCCGGCGCGCATAGCGGCTTAGGCGATGAGGTCTTTGACGACTTCGCCGAAGTTATCCGTAAAGCGAAAGTCTCGACCGTTGTAACGGTAGGTGAGCTTTTTGTGGTCGAAGCCCAGCAGCGCCAGAATCGTGGCGTGGAAATCGTGGATGTGGACTTTGTTCTCCGCCGCCCGCGCGCCGAATTCATCCGTCGCGCCGTAGGTCGTCCCGCCCTTCACTCCGCCGCCAGCCATCCACGCCACCATCGCGCGTCCGTTGTGATCGCGCCCCGGCGATTCGTTGCCGTTGCGATCGCGCACCACGGTGCGGCCAAACTCGCCACCCCAGATCACCAGAGTCGAGTCGAGCAGCCCGCGCTGCTTCAAATCGCGGAGCAGCGCCGCTGCCGGTCCGTCCACCTCTCCGGCCTTGCGCGCGAGCGCGTCATCGAGCCGGTTGTGATGATCCCACCCGCCGGCGTTCACCTGCACGAAGCGCACGCCACGTTCCACCAGCCGCCGCGCCACCAGCATCCGCGAACCGAGATCGCTCGTGCCATACATGGCCCGCGCGGACGTGGGTTCTTTGCTGATGTCGAAAGCCTCCGTCGCCTCCGTCTGCATCTTGAAAGCCATTTCAAAGGCCTCGATGCGCGCCTCGAGCTGCGCGTCCTTTTGCAGCGCCTGCGCGTGCATTTCATTGAGTTGATGCACCAGATCGAGCTGCCGCCGCTGCCGGTCCGGCGAGGTGAACTGATTACTGATATTCAACAGCACTTCATCCAGCTTCATCTTCGGGCTGTAGTTCACGTTGCACCCTTGGAAAACGCCCGGCAGGAACGACGCCTGCCGCCACTCCGGCTTGCCGCCCAGCGTCACGAAGCCCGGCATGTTCTGATTTTCCGTGCCGAGGCCGTACACCACCCACGAACCCATCGAAGGCTTCGGCAATTGAAGGGACCCGGTGTTCATAAACCGCTGCGCCACGTCGTGCGCCGGGATGTCCGTCCACAGCGAGCGGACGATCGCCATGTCGTCCACGCACTCACCGAGCTTTGGGAAAACGGAACTCACCGGGATGCCCGACTGACCCATCGGCGTGAACTGGAACGGTGACCCAAACGCCACGCCTTGATGACCGGGGATCGTCTGCCCGTCAAACTTCGTCAGCTCCGTCTTGGGATCCCACGTATCCACCTGCGACGGTCCGCCTTCGGCGAAAATGTGGATCACCGCCTTGGCCTTGGCCGGGAAATGAGGACCATGCGCCGCCAGCGGTTTCAACGCCGAGCCCGTCCCCGCCGCCTCCGCGCGCAGATCGAGACCGAGGATCGATGCCAGGCTCAGCGCCCCCATGCCCATGCCGGTGCGTTCGAGAAACTGGCGTCGGGTGAAGATCAGACTCTCCAGCGAAGGTGAATGTTCGCGGCGATATTTGTCCGAGCACGAGCAGGCAGGGTCAGGGTTCATAGGGAGTGATGTGGTGAAAGTGCTACACAGAGCGAACAGCGGCAACTGCGGAAATTAGGAAAAGCCATTTTCGCGCCGTGGCTCGTTTCGCAAGTTTCCCCTACCCTTTCAGAATTCTGTCCGGCCTTCGCGCAGATCCGAGGCAGGCGCTCTGGTGTCACGTCAAACGCCGCTCTGCCCCCTCGCGGAACTCCGCCCGTTTTCACCCCGGGCGATCCCGGCACTTCAGCGCTTGGCTATTCCCGAAGAATCCACCCTTGCAGCTTGTCGCCCGTTTAGGGCGTGGATATTTCCGGCGTGTGATTGCCCGTTACAACCTCCGGCAGACGTTGCTCGCACTCGTCTCATTTTGCCTTGGTCTGTGCGCATTCATATCCGCCTGGTGGTTCTTCTCCTTCGCTTCGGGCCAACTGATACAGGCGTTCGGTGGGAGCACGACGCCGCTCCAACTCTCGCTGATTGGATGGGTGTGTTGTGCATTGATAGCGCTGACCGGCTGGCTTCGATGGAAAAGTGGCGGCGGTTACCACCACTTCCACGAGTCCGGCCTGATGCCCACGGGCGAACCGCATTCAGGCATCGCATGGGAAGCTCAACGGACTGCGAACCGAATTGGCGCGTGGTCATATTTGCTCGGTCAGATTTTTCTCGCCGGGCCGCTGCAAATCCTAGGTGCGTTCGACAAGCTGCGAATGCGGATTCCCGAGACACCCACTCTGGAAGCGGAGCTCCTCACATTCCACGATCAGCTTCGTGAAAAAAATCGGTGGCTTCCAATCTCGAATTTTTCCGGGCGTGAACAAGATGTCGCCTACCTGGTGAGGTTGGGCCTTGTGGATTTCAGCGAGCGCAAAGGAACGCTCAAGGCCCGCTGAAATCGAAATCCGCCGAACACCGTTTAGGGTCTTGCTCCTGCTGCTTCTGCTCGGAATTTAGATGCCGGAAGAACTCACCCGCGGATCTGGCCGTTGCCGCGGAGCAGGTACTTGTAGGTGGTGAGTTCTTCGAGGCCCATGGGGCCGCGGGCGTGAAGTTTGTCGGTGGAGATTCCGATCTCGGCGCCGAAGCCGAATTCGCCGCCGTCGGTGAAGCGGGTGCTGGCGTTCCAATAGACGGTGGCGCTGTCCACTTCGGCGAGGAAGTGCGTGGCGGCGGCTTCGTCGGCGGTGATGATGCAGTCGCTGTGGTGCGAGCCGTTGGCCTCGATGTGGGCGATGGCTTCGTCGAGCGAGTCCACGGTCTTGATGGCGAGGATGAGGTCGAGGAATTCGGTGCGGTAGTCTTCGGGCTTTGCGGGCACGATGAGTGCGGAGTGCGGAGTGCGGAGTGCGGAATCCGATGCAGCAAGCGGTGACAGTGCGGCCAAGGCGAGATCGTCGCAGCGCAACTGGACTCCATTTTTCAAAAGCGCGCGGCCTGTGGTGGTGGCGAATTTTTCCAAGACTGCGGAATGCACGAGGACGGTCTCGATTGCGTTGCAGACGCCGGGGCGCTGGCACTTCGCATTGAGGATGAGGGACTCGGCCATCGCGAGGTCGGCGGCTTTGTCGACATACATGGCGCAGATGCCGTCGTAGTGCTTGATGACGGGCATGCGGGCGTGCTCGACGACGGTCTCGATGAGGCCCTTGCCGCCGCGGGGGACGATGCAGTCGAGGAACTGATCCATGCCGCAGAGGATGCGGACGGCTTCGCGATCGGTGACGGGGATGAGGAGGATGGCGTCGGCAGGCAGGCCGGCGCGCGCGCAACCGCGGCTGAGGGCGGCGGCGATGGCGACGTTCGATGCGATGCTTTCGCTGCCGCCGCGGAGAATCGTCGCGTTGCCGGTCTTGAGGCAGAGGACGGCGGCGTCGCTGGTGACGTTTGGACGCGACTCATAGATGATGCCGATGACGCCGATGGGGACGCGCTTTTTCTCAATGTGGAGGCCGTTTGGGCGCGTCCAGTCGCGGATGATTTCGCCGACGGGATCGGGGAGGTCGGCGACTTGGCGGACGCCGTCGGCCATGGCGGCGAGGCGCTTGGGGTCGAGCTTGAGACGTTCGAGCATCGCGCCGGAAAGGCCATTGGCCTTCGCCTTTTCGAGGTCCTGCGCGTTGGCGGCGAGGATGGCGGATTCGGCAGCAAGGAGTTCATCGGCCATCGCGCGGATGCCGGCGTTCTTTTGCTCGGTGGTGCAAAGGCGGAGCTGGCGCGCGGCGACGCGGGCGCGCTTGCCGCAATCGAGGATTTGTTCGCTGAGAGTCATCGTTCTTTGGTGGACAAGAAGCGCGTGCCAACGGTTCGGCCAGCGACAATGCCGGGAATGCGCCCCGCTTTGCGTCCGCTGGCGATGTGCGTGGAAATGCCAGCATCCACCGCGAGCTTCACGGCCTGAAGTTTCGAGATCATCCCGCCGACGGAGAACTTACCCTTTTCCTGCCGCGCCAGCCGCGCCACGCCATCGACATCCTCGACCACGCGGACGATTTCGCCGCGTTCGTCGAGCAAGCCATCCACGCTCGTCAGCATGATGAGCAGGTCGGCTTCGACGAGCACGGCGACTTCGGCGGAGAGCTTGTCGTTGTCGCCAAATTTCAGTTCCTCGACGGCAACGGTGTCGTTCTCATTGATGATGGGAACGACGGTGCGGCGGGCGAAGAGGTGGGCGAGGGTGTTGCGGACGTTCTGATAGGCGGTCCGGCTGTCGAGGTCGCTGTAGGTCAGTAGGAGTTGGGCGACGTGGAGTCCGTGGGTGGTGAAATGGGCCGCGTAGTTCTGCATGAGCTTCGACTGCCCGATGGCCGCGCACGCCTGCCGCGCGGCGAGGTCTTCGGGCCGCGCTTTGAGCCCGAGCACGCCGAGCCCGGCGGCGACCGCCCCGCTGGAGACGATGACGCATTCGTGCCCGGCCTGGACGAGCCCGGCGACTTCGGCGGCGAGGCGCACAAACTGCCGCTCGTCGAGGCCGGTGCCGCGGGCGTTGGCGAGGATGCCGGAGCCGAATTTAACGACGATGCGTTTGGACGAAGTGGTCATGCAGGCGGCGAGCCTAGCGTGCGGGTCAAGAGGCGGCGCGAGCGGAGTGCCGCGAGGTGCGGCGCAGAAACCCCGAGAGCTACTGGCCGAGCGGCTTCCAGCGCTTCAGGCCCGTGTCGCCCGTCTTATTGGTGTAGGCGTCGGTATTGGTTTCCGGCATGTAGCGAATGGTGGCCACATGGGTGTCAGCATAGAGAGCATTAATCAGCCCGCGGCTGGCGTGGGTGCCGAGCTTTGTGCTGCTCGTGGGCTCGGGCAGGGTGACGGGAGCATTGGCGAGGCCGGTAAAGGTAGGAGCAGCGGGTGCGGAGGAATCCATGAACGGAGCCATGACAATGAGTTGGGAGCTGGAGGCGAGGCGGGACCAGTTGCCGTCCCATGCGGGTTTGGCGGTCTGAGTGAGGATGTTGACATTCACACCATAGCTCACGGGGATAACGGAGGCGCTGCCTTGGTTGCCGAGTGGGCGTTTATCGAATGGGGATTTAAATGAACCCCAATTGGTGACGTATTTGGCTTGGAGGAGTTCCGGCCAAAATTTGCCGTTGGCGTCGGGAGCGGACGAAAAAATCTGGTCGTCGTTGTCCGTCAGATAAGATGCGATACCGAGTCCAAATTGCCGCAAATTGTTCAAGTCTGCGGTCGCATTGGCCCCCTCTTTAACCTTGCTGTAAACCGGCATGGCGATAGCAGCGAGGATGGCGATGATGCTGATGACGACGAGGAGCTCAATGAGGGTGAACGCGGATTTTTTCATAATGCAATGGGGTGCAGCGAAGACTAGAACGCACCTGCCGCAGTGTCGAGGGGCTTTGCATGCACGGCGGCGAATCCTGCCGCGCGATTGTCACTTGCCAAGGTGGGAGACCGCCTTTCCACTCGCGCGCATGTCGAAAATCCTGCTCCTCACCGCCGGCTATGGCGAGGGCCACAATGCCGCCGCGCGCGGGCTGCACACCGCGCTGTCCGAGCGTGGTGCGGACGCCGAGATCATCGACCTTTTCGCGCTCAGCAGCGGCGTATTCTACGAGCGGTCGCGGCGCGACTACCTCGCGCTGATCAACCGCGCTCCCCGCGTCTGGGCGGCCATCTTCACGCTCATCCACCATCTCCCACTCGTCCCCCTCACCCTTCCGTTTTTGGGCAAAATGCGGCGCACCCTCGCCGCTTTGCTCGCCGAAAAACAGCCCATCGCTGTGGTTTCCGTCTATCCCGTTTACGCCTACCTCATTCGCCAGCTTTTCCCCGACCCGGCCGCGCGGCCCTTCGCCTTTCACACCGTGGTCACCGATTCCATCACCATCAACTCTGTCTGGCACCGCGCGCCGAGCGACACCTACCTCGTCCCGAATGACGCCAGCGCCGCTGTGATGGCCCGTGCCGGCGTGCCACGGACCAAGTTGCGCGTGCTCGGCTTTCCCGTACCCCCGCGTTTCTCCCGCGACCGCCCAGCCCGCCCCGCCCCACCACCGCCGCGCGTGCTCTACATGATCAATGCCGGCCACGACCAAGCCCCCGCGATCGTCGCCCGACTGCTCCAGATTCCTGGTCTCCACCTCACCGTCGCCTATGGCCGCGACGAAGCGCTGCGCCAGCGCATCGAAACCGCCGCCGCGGGGCGTCCGGTCGAGTTGCACGGCTGGACGCCGCGGATGCCAGAGCTGCTCATGACCCACCACCTGCTTATTGGCAAAGCGGGCGGTGCCACCGTGCAGGAGAGCATCGCCGCCGGCACGCCCATGCTCATCACGCAGGTGGTGCCGGGGCAGGAGGAGGGAAACGCGCGGCTGCTTTTTGAAAACGAATGCGGCGCGCTCTGCCCGACCGCCGAAGCCCTCGCCACGAAAATCGAGAGCCTCTTTGCGCACGACGCCGCTGGCTGGCAGCAGTGGGCGCGAAACATTGCGCGGCTCGCGCGGCCAGACGCCGCCTTGCAGATCGCGGACTTCGTGCTGGCGAAAGAATAGGCAGACTCAGCTCTGGAAGCTGGCCAGCAGCTCCGCCGGAGTGACGGTTGCGGTGCCGAGTTTGCCGACGACGATGCCGCTGGCGTGGTTGGCCAGTTCGGCGGCTTCCGCGGTGCTCGCGCCGGCGCTGAGGGCGAGGGTGAAAAGCGCGATGACGGTGTCGCCCGCGCCGCTCACGTCGAAGACTTTCTGCGCGCGGGTCGGCGCGTGGCAGGGCGGGGCGTCGGGGCGGAAGAGCATCAAGCCCTGTTCGCCGAGGGTGATGAGCAGATTGTCCGTGTTCCATTTTTCCGCGAGGAGGCGGCCGACCTCGAGGAGCGCGGTGTCTTCGCTCGGCGGGTCCACGGGCTCACTCGCCGGCCGGCCGGCGCTGGCAAAGGCTTCGGCGCGGTTCGGCTTGATGGCGGTGACATGCCGCCAGGCGAGCGGGTTGTGCGGATTGGGATCGACGGCGAGGATTTTCCCGGCGCGGTGCGCGCGCTCGCAGATGGCCGCGGCGAAGTCCGCCGAGAACATCCCCTTTCCGTAGTCCTCGATGATGATGGCGTCGATCTCCGGCAGCAGCGCATCGAGCTGCGCGAGCGCGGCGGCGGCGTGCTCGGGCTGGAGGGCCTGCTTTTTCTCGCGGTCGATCCGCACGACGTGCTGGTGGCGGGCGATGATGCGCGTTTTCACCACGGTCTGGTAGCAGGCGTGGGACTGGACGGCCTCGACATTGATCCCCTCGCCCGTGAGCAGCGCCCGGAGCTGGTCGGCGTGCAGGCCGGTGCCGGTGACGCCCATGATGCGCACGCCGCGGGAAAACTCCGCGAGGTTGCGGGCCACGTTGGCCGCTCCGCCGGGGAAGTATTCCTCCTTCACGATCTCGACCACGGGCACCGGCGCCTCCGGCGAAATGCGCGAGACTTTTCCCCAGAGGAACTCATCGAGCATGAGGTCGCCGATGACGAGGAGGCGCTTGGTGGGAAAGGCGGCGAGGAGTTGCGAGACGCGGTCGGGGTTCATGCGAAAAGGGAGGGCTCAGCCGGCCAGTTCTTCGGTCACCGCGGCGAAGAGCAGCGGGATCATCAGCTCGTGGTGCCCCACGAGGTAGAAGCCCTGACCGCCGAGCTTGGTCGGGCGCCGCTGAACGTTTTCGGACGGACGGTAGTGGCGCGTCATGTCAAAGGTCGCGGTGGTGAAGCGCTCGACTTTGTGGCCGAGGTTGCGGGCGATGGTCAGAGCCTTGAGGAAAACCTCGGGCATGATGACGGCGCTGCCGACGTTCAGGACGACGCCGCCCTCGAGCTGCGCGCAGACGGCGGCGAAAATCTGGAAGTCGCGGTAGCTGGCCTCGCCGAGCACCGCGCCGCTGGTGGTGGGGTGCTGGTGGATGATGTCCGTGCCGATGGCGATGTGGGCCGTGACGGGCAGATCGAGCGCCGCGCCGGTGGCGAGGATGGACAGGCCGAGATTCGGGAACTGCGCGGCGATGGCCGCCTCGCCCAGCGCGCGGCCCGCGCCGAGCCCGCGCGCCACGCCGTCGGCCAGCGCGGCATTCATGCGGCGGCCCGTTTCATCCACCATCCCGAAGCTGCCGTCGTCGAGCCCGCGCTGCACGTCCTCGCTGGTCTCGCCCTGGTAGCACAGCTCGAAGTCGTGAATCGCGCCCGCGCCGTTGAAGGCGACGGCGTGCAGTAGCCCGCGGCGCATGGCGTCCACAAAGATCGGGTTGAGGCCGACCTTGATGGAATGCGCGCCCATCATCAGCACCACCGGGCGCTGGTTCCGCACGGCGTCCGCCATCGCCGCGACCGTCTTTTTGAAATCCTGCACCGCGAGAAAGTCCGGCAGCGCCGCGAGGAAGGCGCGCAACGAAGCACCGGCAACATGCGGCGTCGCGAAGGCGTCGGCGTTCACTTTGTTCGCGCGTTCCGCGACCGGGTAGGTGCGGATTTTGGCGAAATCGAGGGGCGCGAATTTCATCGCCGGATTGCGGGGAAAGGCGACAAGAGTGTCAATGCGGAATGCGGTTTTTACCGCACGACATCGCACCGTTGCGCGCAGGGGGCGCTACTCGAAACGCTCCAATTCCTCCGCCGTCCATTCCGCGCCGCGGTCTTTGCTGGCCGCACGGACTTTGGTGACGGTGGCGGTTTCGACGATGGGCTGCTCGTGGCCGAAGGACCGGCGGATGTAGCTCAGCACTTGCGCCACGGATTCGTCGGGCAGGGCGGCGCCTAGGCCGGGCATGGCGAGCGTGTAATCCTTCCCCGCCACGGAGATGCGCCCGCCCACGCCGTGCAGCACGATGCGGATGAGCCGCGACTCCGGTCCCGCGACCCACTCCGAACCCGCGAGCGGCGGCGCGAGACCCTCCTGGCCCTGGCCCTGCGGGAGATGGCACGCCGTGCAGATCGTGTTGTAGAGCGCCGCGCCTTTGGCCACGAATTCCTGCTGCGCCGCGGTCAGCGGCGGGGCTTTGACCTCGGGCGCGGCGCCGGGCTGGCCGGGCCAGGTGAAAAGGGCGGCGATCTTCCCGGCGCGTTCCTGCACCGCGGCGTCGCGGGCGGCGGTCAGCCGGGCGAGGGCGGGCGGCGCGGCGGGCAGCTTGATGGGCTTCGCCTTCTTCGCGGGCGTCAAGCCATCGAGCAGCGCGAGCTGCTGCCACGCGGCCTTCGGCGGCGCGGCCGCGAGCGCGAGCAGCGCGTCGAGCCGCTCGGGCTGGCGTTCCTGGAGAATGCAGTGGACGAGCTGGCGGACCACCGTCTCGCGTCCGGGCGAAGTCTTCTCCCACTCGGGAGCGGCGAGGAGCGCCCGCAGAAACTCCAGCTCCCGTCCGCGCAAGCCCGAGAGCGCCGCGGTGCGGGCCAGCGGATTCTCCACATTCTTGGTCAGCACCGTGGCCATCACCGCCTCGGCGCTCGCGCCGCCGATCTCGCCCAGCGTGAGCAGGAGCTGGAGCTGCACGGCGGGCCTGCGGTCTTCGGCGTAGTCGAAAAGCTGCTTCGCGATCTTCGCGGAGCGTTTCGCCACCGGCTCCGTGATGCGCAGAACTGTGGCCTCCACCTTCCCGTCGGGATCGGGCCCATCGCCGTGCGACATTGCCTCTGCGCAATCGGGATAAATCTTCGCGAGGGTCCATGCTTTGGCGATCCGCGCGAACGCGGGCTTCGCCCCCTTGGGGTGCAGCAGCGAGTCGAACCACGACGGCACCTCCCGAAAGTTCGGCAAGCCTCCCTCAAAGCGCTCCGCAATCAGCCGCTGCGCCGTGTCACGCCGCCAGCCATTCGGGCTCTCCAGTTCCTTCACAAGCTGCTCCACATCCGCCGCCGAGAGCTTCTCAAACTTCGGCCGTTTCCACCCCTCCGGCACCACCCGCCAAATGCGACCCTGATCCAGAGGCTGCTCCAGCTTTCGCGCGCCGTATTGCTCGCGCAGCCAGGGCGTGAGGTAGGTCACGTGCTGCACCATCCCGCGCGCCATGTCCACGATGTAGAGCGCGCCATCCGGGCCGTCGGACAGATTCACCGGGCGGAAGCGTTCGCTCGTGCTCGCGAGGAATTCCCGACCCTCGTAAGCGTCCCGCCCCATGATGCCGCCATCCTTCTCGGTCAACACAATCCGTTTCACGAGGTTCGCGGTCGGTTCCGTGGTAAAGGCGTTGCCCCGCACCTCCGCGGGGAAGGCGTCGCCGCGGTAGATGAGCGGTCCGCTGGCCGCGGTGAAATTCACCAGCTTCCCCGCGTCGTCCAGGATGCCTTTGCGATAGCCCCGATTCACCCCCGGCGTCACCCGCACGGGAAAGACCCGCTGGTTCTCGGTCACCTCCACATTCGCCGCCTCGCTCTCCTTGAAGTTCGGGTTGCGCGTGAGGTACGTGGAAGGCAGCAGATCGCACAGGAGCTGTTGCTCGCTCGTACTCGTGTAGATGCGCCCGAAGTCGTCCTGCGCGATCCCCCATTGCCCGTGGAAGACCGTGGGCTCGCGCACCACCACGTTGTTTCCGTGAAGCCGATACCGCCAGCTCGACTTCGCGCTGTAGTACCAGCCATCCATCGCGAGCAGCAGCCCATTGGGCAGATGCTCCGGGTTGCCTCCGCCGGTGTAGTTCGGGATCAGCACCTCGTGGCTGTCGGCCACCAGATCGTGGTTCTCGTCCGGACACCACAGGACGTTCGGCGGCACACAGACCAGCGCCCCGCCTTTGCGCAGCGCGATCGCCCGGGGCATCACCACGTTGTCCAGAAAGACCGTCCGCTTATCCATGCGCCCGTCGCCGTCGGTGTCCTCCAGCACCACCACGCGTCCATTGGGCGCATCCTCGCCCGTGCCGTCGGGATTGCGCATGTAGCCATTCATTTCCACCACCCAGAGCCGCCCGTTTTCATCCCACTGGATGGCCACCGGCGTCGAGATCATCGGCTCGCTCGCCACCAGCTCCACCTTGAAACCCGGCGCGATGGAGAAGCTCTGCAGCATCTCCTCCGGCGAGAGCACCGTGGCCGGCGGCACCGGAATGTGGGCGGGGAAAGGCGGCATATCCTCCGCCGCGCGAGCGATTGATGGGAGGGCAGCGGCGCAGGCGAGCAGCAGGGCGGAGAGTTTCATTGGGAAAGGCGGAGACTGTGCTCCCGGTCGCAGCGCGAGCCAAGGGTGAAGCACACCCGCCACTTCGCCTGCGGTCGCCAATCGGATGAAACGTCGTGACCCGGGAGCGCGAAAGTTTGCGCTCCGCGCCAGCTACCGGCGGCTCACCACTGGTGCGCCGGCGTGGTCCAGCGGCCGTCCACGACGACTTTCGTGAGCGGCTATCCGACCTTGGCGCTGGCGCGTTTGCGGCCGTTGGCGTCGAGGATTTTTTTGCGGAGACGGAGGCTTTTGGGGGTGACCTCCACGTATTCGTCGGGGGCGATGTATTCGAGGGAGCGCTCGAGGGTCATGACGAGCGGCGGGGAGAGGCTCACGCCTTTACCGTCACCGGTGCTGCGCATGTTGGAAAGTTTTTTGGCGCGGCAGGGGTTGACGGGCATGTCGTCGTTGCGGGCGTTTTCGCCGATGATCATGCCTTCATAGACTTCGGCCTGGGCACCGATGAAAAGCCGTCCGCGCTCCTGAATGGTTTCCAGCGAGTAGGCGGTGCTGATGCCCTGCTCCATGGCGATGAGGACGCCGTTGTTGCGGGTCGGGATGTCGCCTTTGTGGGGGCCGTATTCGAGGAAAATGTGGGACATGATGCCGTGGCCCTTGGTGGCGTTGACGAGGTCGGTCTCGAAGCCGATGAGGCCGCGGGTGGGGACGACGGCCTGGACGGTGACGCTGTGGGGATTGTGCTCCATGTGGGTGATGTCGGCTTTGCGGCCGGCGAGGGACTGGAGGATGTCGCCGAGGTATTCGTTGGGGACATCGACGTAGAGGGTCTCCATGGGCTCGAGGAGGTCGCCGCGGTCATCGCGCTGGAAGATGACCTCGGGGCGGGAGACGAGGATCTCAAAGCCTTCGCGGCGCATTTGCTCGACGATGATGGCGATCTGCATTTCGCCACGGGCCTGGATTTCAAAGTGGCCGGCGGTGTCGGTGTCGCTGAAGAGAATGGAGACGTTCGTGCGGGTCTCGCGGACGAGGCGCTCGCGGACCTGGCGGGCGGTGAGGAGTTTGCCTTCGCGACCGGCGAGGGGGCCGTCGTTGATGCAAATCTTCATGGTGATGGTGGGCGGATCGATGTCCACGAAGGGGATAGGGAGGCGCTCCTCGGTGTCGGTGATGGTCTCGCCGATGTAGGCGTCCTCGAAGCCGCAGAGGCCGATGATGTCGCCGGAGCTGGCATTTTTGAGTTCGACTTTGGCGAGGCCGACGTGGCCGAAAAGGGCGGTGACGTTGGCGCGTTCGCGGCGTCCGTCCTTGTTGATGCGGACGACGCTGTCGCCGACTTTCACGCGCCCGCTGATGATGCGCCCGTAGGCGATGCGGCCGAGGTAGTCGGAGTAGTCGAGGTTCGAGATGAGCATCTGGAAATACTGCACGTCGCTCGCGGCGGGCGGCGGGATGTGTTTCACGATGGCCTCGAAAAGAGGCTCCATGGTGGAGCTTTCCTCGTGGATCTCCTTCATGGCGTAGCCGTCGCGGGCGGAGGCGTAGATGACGGGGAAGTCGAGCTGGATGTCGGTGGCGTTCAGTTCCATGAAGAGCTCGAAAACCATGTCGAGGACCTTGTGCGGGCGGGCGTTTTCGCGGTCGATCTTGTTGATGACGACGATGGGCTTGGCACCATTGGCGAGCGCTTTTTTCAAGACGAACTTCGTCTGCGCCTGCGGGCCGTCGTAGGCATCGACGACGAGAAGCACGCCATCGATCATCTTCATGATGCGCTCAACTTCGCCGCCAAAGTCGGCGTGGCCGGGGGTGTCCACGATGTTCACATGGTAGTCGTGCCATTTGAAGGCAGCGTTCTTGGCCTTGATGGTGATGCCTTTTTCCCGCTCGAGGTCCATGGAGTCCATGATGCGGATCTCGGAGGACTTGGCTTCGTTGGCGCGGAAGGTGCCAGCTTGCTTGAGAAGCTGGTCCACGAGGGTGGTCTTGCCGTGATCGACGTGTGCGATGATGGCGATGTTGCGAATGTGGTCCATGTCGATGTCCTGATAAGTGTCGTTGTGCAAAAGGGCGCGGAATATGGGGGTGGTGGTGGGATGCGTCAATGGGGGATAAAGCGAAGGTTGCGCGTCGAAAGGCGGGCAATATTTTCGCGGGCATGGCTGCTGACTCGGGGCTCATGAACTGATGTCCGTAACGGAAAACGCGACGCGCATTTTACGATCCCGACACTGCGGGTCTATCTACTGCTCGAATAGGAGCGGGTGGCGGCAGTGGTCTGGCGGCGCGGGGAGGAGGGATTCGCCCGCGAAGTATATGACGGACTCGACGCCGTGATCGCGCTGCCGGAGATCGAGGCGCGGCTGCCGCTGGCCGAAGCCTATGAAGCGGTGCGCTTTGCTTGACCGCGCGGAAAGGGCAGCGTAAGCACTGCGCTCCACTTACCAAATATCATCTCTATTTCTATGGGCCAGCAAACAAACAAGATCCAAAAACGCCGTCGTCGCCTCGCTTATCTCGAACGCAAAAAGGCGAAGGCCAAGGCTCCGGTGAAGCCCAAGGCAGTGAGGAAAAAGGCGGCTCCCAAGAAAGCGGCCGCGACGGTTCCGGCGGCGGAATAAGCGCGGTGCCGGCGCACCCGCCCGGCGGCGAAACTCGGGCGGCCATCAGCCTCGGATCGGATGCGCTATTTGATCGTGGATGGTCACAGCGTGATCTTTGCATGGCCGGAACTGCGGAAGCTGCACACGCGGCGGACGGTGCTGGCGCGCGATGAACTGGTGAAGCAACTCACGGCGTATCAGGACGCGAGCGGCGTGCGTGTGGTCGCGGTTTTCGACGGCAAAGGCGAGGTGGCCAGCGAGGCGACCGCGCCGGGCGGCATCCAGATTTTCTACTCCGGCGCGGGCCAGACGGCGGATGAAATCGTGGAGCGACTGGTGGCGAAATACGCAAGCCAGCATGAAATCACCGTGGCGACGGATGATCACATGGAGCAGCAGACGGCCACGAGCTTTGGCGCGCTGGTCGTCTCCGCGCAGGGACTGCGCCCGTGGCTGGCCGAAGCCAGCGGCGATCTTGCGCGGCGGCTGAAGAAATTCCGCGCAAAATAAAAGCGGCGGCCGGCATGTGCCGACCGCCGCTGGTGAAAGGTGGTGGTAGTTAGGGCTGCTTCTTCAGAAGATCGCGAATCTCCATGAGGAGCTTCACATCCTCGGGAACCTGAGCTGGCGCGGCGGGCGCGGCCTCGGCCTTTTTCTTGGCCATCGCCATGAGGATATTCATCGGTTTCACCACAAGGAAGAAGATGACCGCAGCGAGGATCAGAAACGCGACCGCTGCGTTGATGAAGTTTCCGATAAGCAGCGGGCCGAGTTTGACTGCCGAAAAGTCGGGCTGCCCACCGATGGCTCCGATCAACGGAGTGATGATGTCTTTGACCATGGACGTGACGACGGCACCGAAGCCGGCACCAATGACCACACCGACCGCGAGATCAACGACGTTTCCCTTGAGGATGAATGTTTTGAATTCTTCGATGATTTTCATGAGGCCGCTGTTAAAGCAGTTCGGCCTTCCTCCGTAAAGCCTTCGTACGGAGCAATCATACCTCTCCATCAAGCCTATTCCGGCAGCGGGTTTAGTTCCGCGCGGCAAACTGCTTGCCAGCGCGCGGCGGGCCGCGAAAGATCACGCGCTCTTGAAGCTCATTGACCGCTACGTTGGTTCGCAGGTTTTGCTCACTTCCACGATCGCGGTGGCCGTGTTGAGCGTGGTGCTGGTGCTCGGGAACATCTTCAAGCAATTGCTGGAACTGCTCGTGAAAAGCGACATGCCAATGGATCAGATCTTCGCGCTCCTTGCCTACATCCTGCCGTTCTCGCTGACCTTCACGATTCCGTGGGGCTTCCTTACAGCGGTGCTGTTGGTCTTCGGCAAAATGTCGGCGGAGAACGAACTCATCGCCCTGCGGGCCACGGGCGTGAGCATCCCTCGGGTCACGCTGCCAGTGCTGGTGCTGGCGGTGCTCAGCGTGGGTGCCTGTCTGTGGATCAATGTCGATATCGCGCCCCACGCACACGCGCAGATGAAGGAGGCACTCTACACGATGGCTACGAGCAACCCGATGGCGATATTTGGAAACGATAAGGTGATCGAGTTGTTTCCGGGGCGAAAAATCTACGTCGAGCGCAGTGAAGGCGCGAAACTTTTCAATCTTATCGTTTATGAAATGGACGATGACTACCTGCCCGTGCGGGTCATCATGGCGGGCCGCGGAACGATCGGAACGGACCATGACAAGAAGCAACTCCTTCTGCAGCTTTTCGACGCCCGCTATGAACAGCGCGACAAGGACGAGCCCGAGAACCTGATGAAGATCCGGCCGCTCACCGCGCACGAATGGCCGGTACAGATTTCGCTCGAGGAGCTATCTGAAAAAAAGCACAAGGGAATCAGCAGCATGAGCGCGGGTGAACTACTGGAGCGGATCAACATGGAGGAGCAGAATGCCCGCATGAGCGACAAGGACCGGCGCGAGGCGGTCTCGGCGGCGCGCACCGAGATGAGCCGGCGCTATGCCTACGCGCTGGCGTCGTTCGCCTTTGCGCTGATCGGCGTGCCGCTGGCCATCACCGCGCATCGCAAGGAAACGTCCGTCGGCTTCCTGCTCAGCGTGGCGGTGGGTGTGACTTACTTTTTCCTCAGCATGACCGCGTATGGGCAGCGGAATCATCCCGAACTGCATCCGGAATTCCTGATTTGGATTCCAAATTTCCTCTGCCTCGTGCTGGGCGGGACGCTATTTTTCCGCATGAGCCGGCGGTAGCGGGCGCGGGTCTGGACGATTGCTTTTTTCGGCCGCAGCGCCGACCACGGACGGATGAAAACTGCCCGGATCATCAAAACCGCCCGCGAACTTTCACGACCCTATCGCGTCACGAACGGGAAGAAATTCCGCCTCAAGGATGTGGACCCAGCGGACACCGGCAAGTTGCAGGCGGAGGACAAACCGCGCGCGACGCAGGCGCTGCAGGCCGGCGTGCAGGCGCTCGCGGAGTTGCAGGATATTCTTTACGCGCAGGATCGCTGGTCGCTGCTGCTGATCTTTCAGGCGATGGATGCGGCGGGCAAAGATGGGACGATCAAGCATGTGATGTCGGGCGTGAATCCGCAGGGCTGCCAGGTGGCGTCGTTCAAGGCACCGACCAGCGACGACCTCGATCACGACTATCTCTGGCGCTGCATAAAGCATCTCCCCGAGCGCGGACGGATCGGCATTTTCAACCGCAGCTACTACGAGGAAACACTCGTGGTGCGGGTGCATCCTGAGTTTCTCACCGGCCAGAAACTGCCGCCGGAATGCGTGACGAAGCACATCTGGGACGAGCGCTTTCAGGACATCCGCGCCTTTGAGCGCTACCTCACGCGCAACGGGACGATCGTGCGGAAGTTTTTCCTGCACGTCTCAAAGGCCGAGCAGAAAAAGCGTTTCCTGGAGCGGCTCGACCGGCCCGAGAAAAATTGGAAATTCTCCGCCGGCGACGTGCGGGAACGCGCGCGCTGGGACGACTACATGCACGCCTACGAGGAGACGATCCGCGCCACGGCGACCGAGGATGCGCCGTGGTATGTGGTGCCGGCGGATAACAAATGGTTCACGCGCGCGGTCGTCGCCGCGGCGGTGATCGATGCGCTCGGCTCGCGCAAATTGCACTACCCGAAAGTCACAGCCGCGCAGCGCAGGGAACTCGCCGCCGTGCGCGGTACCCTGCTCGCCGGCGACTGAGTTTGGCGGCGGCTATTTCGCCGTCTTGGTGTTGACCTGCGCCACGACCTGCACCTCGCGGAAATTGGCAGGCTTCTCCACGGTGATGCTCGCCTTCACCGGTGCCAGCGCCGCCGTGGCCGGGCCGCTGGGCGGAATGGCGACAAAGTGAAAAACGAGCACGCCCTCGGCGTCCGACTTCACCGCGACCAGCGCCGGGCGAACCCAGCCGCCGCTATTCACCGTGCCCGCGGCCTCGACCGTGATCTGCGCCGGTTTGATCTCCAGCGTCTTCACGCTCACCTCTTCCACGCTCATCACTTTGCGCTGCGCTCCGGCGGCGACTTTGGCCTCCGACTCTTCAGCCGTGCAGACGAGGCCGAGCAGACCGGTGAAAAGGACGGCGAAATGAAGGCGGGAGGTGTTCATGGTGTTGGGGTTGGTTTTCGCCCGGAGCAATAAGGCGGCGGGGCAGTTCCGGGCAAGGGCAAATGGCCGGCGCCAATCAAGAACCTGTCCTCACCATTGCCGAACAACCAGCGGCTATGCCAGCCTCCCCGGAACATCCGCACCGATGCCCGCGACCTCTTTCTATAAGCGCTCCAACTTCGTCACGCACCTGCCCGAGGACTGTCTCTACAGCCCGTCACATTTCTGGCTGCGCGAAATCGCACCCGGCTGCTGGCGCGTGGGCTTCACGAAATTTGCCACCCGCATGCTCGGCGAAATCGTGGAGGTGCAGTGGGAAAAGGCGGACGCCGCGCCCGTCGCCAGCGGCGAGATCATCGGCTCCATCGAAGGCTTCAAGGCCATCAGCGACATCTACTGCGTGGCCGCCGGTCGCTTCGCCGGCGGCAACCCCGCGCTCCGCCAAGACATCGAACTCGTCAGCCGCGTGCCCTACGCCGAGGGCTGGCTTTACACCGTCGAGGGACAGCCCGATGCGAAGTGCGTCGCGCTCGACGCCTACCGCGCGCTCCTCGACACCACCATCGACCGCATCCTCGAAAAACAAGCCCACGAAGAATGACCCCGAACTCCGAACCCCTATCTCCCATCTCCGCGCGTCAGGCGCGCTACATCATGCTCGGCGGCTTCCTCGGCGCGGGTAAAACGACCGCCGTCGCCGCGCTCGCGCAGCATCTCACGGCCAAAGGCCTCCGCGTCGGCCTCATCACCAATGATCAGGGTAGCGAACTCGTGGACACCGCCATGCTCCGCGCGCGGGGTTTTGCGACGGAGGAAATCCCGGGCGGCTGTTTCTGCTGCCGGTTCAATTCGCTGGTCGATGCGGCGCGCTGCCTCGACGCCGCGTCGAAGCCGGACGTTTTCATCGCCGAGCCCGTCGGGAGCTGCACCGATCTCGTCGCCACCGTCACCTACCCACTCCGCCGCATCTACGGCGGGGAGTTCGTTATCGCCCCGCTCAGCGTGCTCGTCGATCCCATCCGCGCCGAGCGCGTGCTCGGTCTCGCGGAGGGGAAAATGTTCTCCGACAAAGTGCTCTACATCTACCGCAAACAGCTCGAAGAGGCCAATCTCATCATCGTGACAAAAAGCGAACTGCTACCCGCCGAGCGGCTCCAGGCCTTGCGCGCGCGGCTGGCGGCGGAGTTTCCCCATGCCGAAATCCTCGCCGTGTCCGTCCGCGAAAGCCGCGACCTCGCCGGATGGTTCGCCCGTTTGGAAACCAGCGAACAAAACCACCGCGCGGCCATGGAAGTGGACTACGAACTTTACGCCGAAGGCGAAGCCCTCCTCGGCTGGCTCAACGCCACCGTGCAGCTCGCGCACCGCGAAGGCTTCGACTCCGACGCCCTCCTCACGCACCTCGCCCGCGCCATCCAGCAGCACCTCGCCGGAGCCGAAGTCGCTCATTTGAAAATGACCCTCAGCCCCGACGGCGGCCTCGGCGACATCGCCGTCATCAATCTCGTCCGCAGCGATTTCGTCCCCGAGCTTTCCCTCCGTCTCGAAGCCCCCGTGCCCGCCGGCCAGCTCATCATCAACTGCCGCGCCGAAGCCGATCCCGACCTCATCCGCGCCGCCGTCCGCGCCGCCGTCGCCGCGCTTCCGCCAGCCTTCCCCGGCCTCACCGCCCAACTCGACCACCTCGAATCCTTCCGCCCCGGCAAACCCACCCCCACCCACCCCGACGCGGCTCCGGCGTAGCCCGTCTGACAGGGAATGAAGACCCCACCAGGTCATCGTGCGGGGTCGGGTCTTCACCCTGCCCTTGAAACGGCTCACGCCACTTGCTCGTAGAGATACTTCTGAAAACCGGCGAACACCTCCCCGATTTCCTCGGGTTTGCCGAGGTCGGCCACGGCGTCGGCGATGGAGTTGTGATACTTCAACCGGAGCAGCGGTGTGAGCTTCTGCTGCTCCAGCTCCTCCACGCCCACGGAGACATAATGGGCTAGGACGAAATCGAGAAAGGCCTGCTGCTTCGCGTTGAATTGAGAATTGATATGCACCCGCGCATGGTCGGCACGCACTTCGCGCGGCACGGGCGGCCTGTCATAGGCCACGTAGGCGAGCACATCGTAGATGTCGCTCTTCTCCGCACCGATGATCTTCTGCATCTCCAGGAGCGTCGCGTGGCCGAAATCCTTTTCCGCCAGTCCCGCCAGCAGCTTCGCCCGCGTATCCGGTGCGCTCCACAGTTTGCGCAGCTCCTCTTCGCTCTGGAAAAAATCGGGCACCTCGCCGTAGAGCAGGTCGATGAACTCCTGGGACGACATCGGCGTGCCGTCGGGGTGCCAGAAGGTCGTCATTATCATGTGCTGAATGGTGCGCTCCTTCCCATCGGCCAGCTTCACCTTCACCTTTTTCTTCTTCTCGCACACGCAGCGGATCTGCCCGCAGACGGCGCATGGCTCACTCGGGCATTCGCATGGCGACTTTCCACAGACCTCGCACGGCTTCGGCGGCGGCACTACGCAGGCACAGGGACGCTGGCCGCACTTCGGGCACGGCTTTTCCTCCTGCGGCGGACCGTCCCACTCCGGGTCTTGGAACTTCAAGTGCGCCTTCACGAAGTCGTAAATCGTGAAGTAATCCTTTCCCTCAAAGAGCCGCGTGCCGCGTCCGATGATTTGCTTGAACTCGATCATCGAATTGATCGGACGCAGCAGCACGATGTTGCGGATGTTCCGCGCATCCACGCCGGTCGAGAGTTTCTGCGACGTGGTCAGGATGGTCGGGATGGTTTTCTCGTTGTCCTGGAAATTCCGCAAGTGCTCCTCGCCGAGCGCGCCGTCGTCCGCAGTGACGCGCTGGCAGTAGTTCGGGTCTTTGCTCGTCTTGAGCTGGTTGATCAAGTCGCGCACGAGCAGCGCGTGGGCTTGGTTCGCGCAGAAGACCAGCGTCTTTTCGTTCTGGTTGATCTGCGACAGGAAGATTTCCACGCGCTTCTTTTCGCGCTCGCGGATCTCGATGCTGCGGTTGAAGTCCGCCTCCTCGTAAAGCTTTCCCGCCTCGATCTCGCCCTCCACCACGGCGTCGTCCGAGGTGTAAACGTAGTAGTCGATCGTCGTCTGAATCTGCTTCACCCGGAACGGCGTCAGGAAGCCGTCGTTGATGCCCTCCTTGAGCGAGTAGATATACACCGGCTCGCCGAAGTAGGCATAGGTGTCCACGTTATCCTTCCGCTTCGGCGTGGCGGTGAGGCCGAGCTGCACGGCGGGCGCGAAGTATTCGAGGATGTCGCGCCAGGTGCTCTCATCGTTCGCCCCGCCGCGGTGACACTCGTCGATGACGATGAAATCGAAGAAGTCCGGCGGATACTCGCCGAAGTAGGGCGACGGCTTCCCATCCTTCACCGGCCCGCTCATGAAGGTCTGGAAGATCGTGAAGAACAGGCTCGCGTTCTTCGGCACCGCGCCCTTCTTGCGGATGTCCTCCGGCTTCACCCGCACCAGCGCGTCATCGGCAAAGGCGGCGAAGGACGTGAAATCATTGTAGGCCTGCGTGGCCAGGGTGTTGCGGTCGGCGAGAAAAAGGATGCGCGGTCGCCGCGACGGCTCGCCATCCGTCTTCCATTCCCGGAGATTCCACCGCGCTTGAAAGAGCTTCCACGCGATCTGAAACGCGATCGACGTCTTTCCCGTCCCCGTCGCCAGCGTCAGCAGGATGCGCGGCTCCCCGGCGGCGATTTTTTCCAGCACCCGGCGCACCGCGATTTCCTGGTAAAAGCGCAGCGTCCAGCTCCCGCTCTTGTCGGGAGTCGGCACGGCGGCGAAACGGTCCCGCCACGCGTTCGCCTTGGCAAAGGTCATCGCCCACAGCTCATCTGGCGTCGGATAGGTGGAGACCGCGCCTTCCACGCCTGTCTCCATGTCGATGGCGTAGATCCCCTGCCCGTTCGTCGCGTAGGTGTGGCGGATCGCCAGCTTGCCCGCGTAAGATTTCGCCTGGCCCACGCCCTCCGTGAGTTCCTCGTCCCAGGCCTTTGCCTCCACCACGGCGAGCTTCGTATTGCGATAGACCAGCACGTAGTCGGCGATGTCTCGCCTGCCGCGTTTGCCGCGCCCTTCGATCCGACCATCCGTGATCCGGTGCTCGCGCAGGATCTTGCTGCCTTCCACTATGCCCCAGCCCGCCGCCTTGAGCGCGGGGTCGATGTGTTCGGCTCGTGTCTCCGCTTCGTTCATGGGCGGGTGTTGCGGCGTGCGCTGCGCACACGGTAGAGGCGCTCGGTGAAGCCGCCTTCCTCCACGAAGTTCTTTTCCAAGGCGGCGATCTGTCGGTCGAGGAGCGCGCAAGCTACTGCGAGCAGCGCCAAGGCGCCATTTGCGACGATCTCGGGAAAGGTGGACACCGTGGACTTGGTGGACTCTATGGACTTCGGTCCAGCCTTCCCGAGCCCACTCGGTCCACTGCGTCCACTCCGTCCACCCGGCTCCCCATGCACCGCCTTCGCCCAGGCCGCCACATCATCCGCGGTGGCGGGCCTTGCGGCGATCAACTCTTCGCGGCGCACGTCTTCGCGCGGCCACTGCGCCAACCTGCGCTGGCGCAGGTAGTCTTCGTAGTCCAGTCGCAGTTCTTCGAGGCTGGCGCGGGCTACGTTGGTCAGCTTTAGTTCGGTTTTCTTGGACGTGCCGCTCGCCTGGCTTCCTTCCGCAATGTTTTGCACGCCGGAGCGTGCTGCCTGCACCATCTGATCGTGCGTCCGGCTGCGCGACGAGATGTAGCGGTCGCAGAAGCGCACGGTCACATCGTAGGCCAGTTGCGCCACTTGGAAGCTCTTCAGCTTCCGGTAGCCCCCGTGCTTCGGGATGAGTTTCTCCGGCTCACTCATGGTGCGTTCGCACTATGTCCATGTGGGTCCACGCCGTCCAGAAATGTCCGTGCTCACCGTCCCCTGCCGAAGGCTTGGTGCAGCAGCGACTTCTTCAACGCCTCCAGCGCGGCGTGCTTCCGCTCGGAGAGGCGGGCGAGGGGTTGGGCTTTCGCTTTGCTCATGGTGCGGCTTCCGATTCCGTCGCTGCGCGGTGTTTTACGATGCCGATGATGAGCAGCGTCACCGAGAGGATCAGGCCCAGGGCCGCTGGCAGATGACATAGTTTCACCACGGCTTCCTGCCAGGCCGCAGCCCCGGCGGCTCCGGCTTGCTTGGCCGCGATCGGGAGCATCTGGTTAGCACCCCACCAGGCATTGGCCGCCTCGGACAAGGCCATGAACCACGTCAGCCACGCCGACACCAACATCACTCGAACCGACTTGGGGCCGGCGCGGTGGGGCACCTTGAGCACGACGATCGCCAGCACCACTAACAACATGCCGTTCGTGACAAACTGGATGTGCGCTCCGAGTGCGAGCCGGGGATACGGCGTCAAGGGCGGGGCAAAGCCAAAGACCAGCCCGGCCAGAATGAGGGCCAGGCCGTGAAGTAGAATCTGTTTACCGCCGGTTTGAATGGTCATGTTATTTTCGGGTTTAAAGTTCTCCGGTGAAGGCTTGGTGCAGCAGCGACTTCTTCAACGCCTCCAGCAAGGCGAGCTTCCGCTCGTAGAGGCGGGCGAGGTGTTGGGTTTCTTCCGACAAGGTTTCCAACGCTTCAACGATGCGCTCTTGCTCATCAACGCTCGGCAGCGGCAGAACAAATCCTTTGATTTGCTCCGTGCTCAAGTTGGGCTGCGCTGCGCCTGCTGAAATGCGGAGGTTTTCCTCAACCTTCGTGGACAGGAAGTGGTAGAGGAAACGTTTGTTGAGCTTTTCGCTCGGCTCAAACTTTCCGACGCGCTGGTTCAAGTAGTAAACCGTGCTCTCGGTGTTGAAGCCAAGTTTTCCGGTCGTTGCGCCAGACATCGCAATCAGCAAGTCATCTTCGACGATGCGATACCGGTCGAGGTTCTCGCGGTAGTCCTTCGGGTCGAAGAACACGAGCCGGTTGCCGGCATCAACGCGGCCATCCTGAATGTTCGAGATTCGCAGGATGGGAGCGCCGGATGGCTTGAACGTGCTGCTCTTGAACGCAAAACCGTTTTGCAATCCGCACACGTCCTCCAACCGCTTCTCCACCCACCCTGGGCCGCGCTGTGTGAAGACGGATTGGAGGTGGCTTTCGAAGAGGGCGCAGGCGTTTTGGAGGTTCTTTTCGGCGTTGGCTTTGGCGGTGGCGAGGCCCTCAAACGCTTCGTCCAGCAGGCCGACGATCCGCTGCTGTTCGGCTAGCGGGGGGGCGGGAACAGGAAACACCTTCAACTTGTCGAACGTGAGATTGTTGATGTTCGCGCCGTCCGAAAGTGCGCCGATGAAATCCTTGTAGTCCTCGGAGGTCATCAAGTGGAACAGATACTTGGGCAAGAGTCCGTTCAGTGGCGTAAGCATTCCCATGAAGCCACCGAACGCGTAGCCGTAATCGTCGTCGATGAAGGCAACTTTCCCGAGGTGGCTCTTGCTGCCGCTCGCCATGCAAATCATCAGCGAGCCTTTCTTCACCTTCTTGCTTTCCGGAACGACGACTTTGTCGCTGATGTATTTCAGCTCGTCGAAGATGAGAAGGTTCGTCGCGAGGTCGATGTTGGTGGCCCGCAAGACAACATTGTCCGAGACATCAACTTCGTCACCTTTGGCGTAGGTCAGCCCGCGCTGGAACTCGCACACGTCGCCAATCGTCTTTGTCTGCCACCCCTTCTTCATAGCAGCGCCTTGATGTTGCCCAGCACTTCCGCGCTCTCGGCGTCCAGCGCGGCGATTTCGTCCATGATTTTCTGCGGGCTGCGGTGCGCGATTTCCTCGCCGCCGTTGGGGTTCTTCACGGAGAGGTCGAAGGTGGCCGGGTCAATCGTCTTGGCGTCCACGCTCCAGCTTTTGGGCGAGTCGGCTTTCGTCTTTTGCAGCGCGATGAACTCGGCGAGGTCGGCGTCGTTGAGCGGGTTGGTCTTGCCCATGTTGCGGCCGGGGTCGAGCTGGTAGAACCAGACTTTGCGCGTGGGTGCCCCTTTCTCAAAGAAGAGCACCACGGTCTTCACGCCCGCGCCGATGAATGTGCCGCCGGGGCAGTCGAGCACGGTGTGCAGGTTGCATTCTTCGAGGAGCTTCTGGCGCAGGCTGACGGAGGCGTTGTCGGTGTTGGACAGGAAGGTGTTCTTGATGACGATGCCGGCGCGGCCGCCGGCCTTGAGGATTTTGATGAAGTGCTGGAGGAACAGGAACGCCGTCTCGCCGGTGCGGATGGGGAAGTTCTGCTGCACTTCCTTGCGCTCCTTGCCGCCGAAGGGCGGATTGGCCACGACGATGTGGTGCCGGTCCTTTTCCTGCACGTCGGCGAGGTTCTCGGCGAGCGTGTTGGTGTGGATGATGTTGGGCGCTTCGATGCCGTGCAGGATCATGTTCATGATCGCGATGACGTAGGCGAGGGACTTCTTTTCCTTTCCGTAGAAGGTGCGCTCTTGCAGGGTGCGGTCCTGGGCGGTGGTGCGCTTGGGGTTCTGGGCGCGGAGGTAATCGAAGGATTCGCAGAGGAAGCCGGCCGAGCCGACGGCAGGGTCGCAGATGGTCTCGCCGAGCCGGGGCGCGGTGACGGCGACGATGGCGCGAATGAGCGGGCGCGGGGTGTAATACTCGCCGCCGTTGCGCCCGGCGTTGCCCATGTTTTTGATTTTGGCCTCGTAGAGGTGCGAGAGTTCGTGCTTCTCGGTCTGGGACTGGAAGCGGAGTTCGTCGATGTGGTCGATGATCTCGCGCAGGTTGTATCCGCTCTGGATGCGGTTCTTAATCTCGCCGAAGATTTCGCCAATCTTGTATTCGATGGTGTTCGGGCCGGTGGCCTTGGCCTTGAAGCCGTGCAGGTAGGGGAAGAGCTTGCCGTTGACGAAGGCAATGAGGTCGTCGCCGGTCTGGGCGGTGTTGTGATCAATCTTGCCGTCATTGCCCTTGGGCGCGGCCCACGATTCCCAGCGGTAGGGTTTGTCGAGGATGTGGGTGTATTTCTTGCCGTCGAGCGCGGCTTCGGTGGCCTTGTCGTGTTCGAGGGCGTCGAGATATTTCAGGAAGAGGAGCCACGAAGTCTGCTCGGTGTAGTCGAGTTCACTGGTGCAGCCGGCGTCTTTCCAGAGAACGTCGTCGATGTTTTTGAAGGCTTGTTCGAACATGGGTAGAGATTCACTAACGGGGGGCGAAGTTCTTAATGCTGATATCGCCGTGCTGACCGCCTGGCACCTGTGGCGTTGGCTAATTGCGTCTCGGTGTTCACTTTTCGGAGAGTCCGGGGCCGGGGCTATCCTGCTCCGACCGATTTGTCGTCAGTTGCGCCCGGCATTTACACAAACCGGAGTCCGGTGCCACGGACTCGGTGCTACTTTGGCCCCGCCGCCTCCAGCGCGAGGAGGTAGCGTTTGCGCTCCAGTCCGCCGCCGTAGCCGGTGAGGGTGCCGTTTGCGCCGATGACGCGGTGGCAGGGCACGATGATCGAGATGGGGTTGCGGCCATTGGCGAGGCCCACGGCGCGGCTGGCGCGGGGCTGGCCGATGCGGCGCGCGAGTTCGCCGTAGCTGATGGTGGTGCCGTACGGAATCGCCCGCAGCGCCAGCCACACGCGCTGCTGGAAAGCGGTGCCCTGCGGCGCCAGCGCCAGCGTGAACGTGCGGCGCTCGCCGGCAAAGTAGGCTTCCAGCGCCTCCTGTGCCGTCCGCAGCGGCGCGGCATCGCGCACCGCGTGGAGCGGACGCACCGGCTGGTGGCGATGCTGCTCCATGAAAACCCCGGTCAGCGCCGCGTCCGTGCCGGTGAGTTGGATCGTGCCGACGGGCGACGAAAATTCCGTGAAATAGAGCGTCGCCGCGGGGGCGTGGGGAGCTGCGGTAATCATGGCGCGACCTTACCCCACGCGCGCGCGGCCACCAGCCGCAAAAACGTCGCGGATGGAACGCTCAATTTTCCGCCGCCTCCACCGCTGCGGTATCCCGACCGAGGTAGCGCGCGCCGATGAGCCAGAGCCCGCTGGCGAGCGCGGTGGTGATGCTGACGAGGAAGAACGCGCTGCCCATGCTGGTCTGCCCGGCGATCCAGCCGATGAGCGGCGGCGAGATGGCGTCGCCGAGCGCGTGGATGATGAGGATATTCAGCGCAAAGGCGGTGGCGCGCGTGGCCGGCGGGGTGACGTTGGCAAGGGCGGTGTTGGCCGGGCCGGTATTGAAAAAGAGGAAGAAGATGGCGAGGAAAACGAAGCCCCATGCGAGCGGAAACGGCGTCCGCAAAATCGCCACGATGCACGGAAACGCGAGCAGGATGCCAAAGCCGGACACGAGGAAGTATGCGCTCGGGTAACGCCGGCGCACGCGGTCGCCCAGCCAGCCGCCCGCGAGCGTGGCGAGGAGCCCGGCGGCGACGGTGATGGCACCGAACGTAAGATTGATCGTGCCCAGACTGGGCGCGCCGCCGAAGTCCGCCGCGCGGTCTTTATACAAATAACGCGGCAGCCAGAACGAGATACCGCCGATGGCGAAAGTCATCGCCGTCATCGCAGCGGTATTGAAGACGTAGGAGCGGATGCGGAAAAGCGCGAGCACGTCGGCGAGTTTCAGCGGCGGGCGGGCGGCGGCGCGGGCGCTGCGCGGGTCGCGCATGGGCAGGCAGAGCGCGGCGAGCACGAGGCCGGGGATGGTCACGAGGTAAAAGGGCATGCGCCAGCCGTAATGCTGCCCCACCCAGCCACCGAACGCGTAGCCGAGCGCCGAGCCGACCGGGATCGCGAGGTAGAAAAAGGAGAGCATGCGCCCGCGTTTCTCCACCGGGTAGAGATCGGAAATGATGGTGGGAGCGGCGGGGCCGTAAGCCGCTTCGCCGACGCCGACGAAAACGCGCGTGAGCACCAGCGCGGCGAACGTTCCCGCGATCCCCGACCAACCGCTCGCCAGACTCCACACGGCCACGCCCGCGGCGATGAGCAGCCAGCGCGAGAAGCGATCCGCCAGCCAGCCGAAGACGGGCGCGAGCACCATGTAACTGACGAGAAACGCGGTCGCCAGCGCGCCAGTTTTCGCCATCGCCGTCTCGTCGGTCGCGGCGAAAAAATGATCCGCGATGAGCGGCTCGACGGCGGCGAGGATGTAGCGGTCGAGGTAGTTGAAAAGATTGATCGCGAGCAGCAGCGCGAGCGCGCGATGGGGGGAGAAGGGGCTGGCTGCGGATGGCGAAGTGGTGGGCACGGGAATGACGAATGACGGAGGACGAATGGCGAAGAAAGCCGGAATGACGAATGAAGCGACAAATTCACGCGGAGAGCGTCCGTCCGGCAGAGCCGCCAAACACCGCTGGGCCGTTTCGATGCGCTGCGGCGGCACCGGAACGGGCGCGGCGCGCGCTCAACCTTCGGGCTTGGTCATTCTTTCGCCATTCGTCATTACTCATTCGTCTTTCGCCCATTCCCTTTCGTGAACCCGCCCGCCACTTTCCTCGAACGTCTCATCCGCACCGGCGGCGCGCTGCTCGCGCGCTGCATCTACCGCATCTCGGCGCACGGCGCGGAACGACTCCCGGCGGGCGGTTTCCTGCTGCTGCCGAATCATCTCACTTGGGTCGATGCCATCGTGCTCCAGCTCGCGTGCCCGCGGCCCATTCGGTTCCTCGTCTTCGATGACATCTACAATGCGCGCCTGCTCAACCCGATCTTCCGCGCAGTCGGCGCGCTGCCGATCAGCCCGCGCAAGGCGAAGGACGCGGTGCGCGCGGCCAGCGACGCGATCCTGGCGGGCGACATCGTGTGCATTTTCCCCGAGGGCGAACTCTCGCGCAGCGGCATGCTGCTGCGGCTGAAGCGCGGCTACGAACTCATCGCCCGCACCGCGAAATGCCCGGTGGTGCCGGCGTGGACGGACAATCTCTGGGGCTCGATCTTCAGCTTCAAAGGCGGGAAGTATTTCTTCAAATGGCCGAGCCAGATTCCGTATCCGGTGACCGTCGCATTCGGGGATCCGGTCCCGGCGGAGAAAGCGGACATCGCGCTCGTGCGGGAGCGTTTTCTCGAACTGGGCGAATTCTGCTACCAGCAGCGTCCGATGCTTCGCGGGCACCTCGGGGAGGCGTGTCTGCGCGGGCTGCGGCGCGGGCAATTCACGGTCGGGGTGGTTGACGGCTCGGACCATTCCACACTCACCCGCGGCTCGCTGCTCGCAGCGGCCATCGCGCTCAGCCGCTACGTGCGCGCGGAGTGCCCGCGGCACCGCGTGGCCATCGTGCTGCCGCCGGGCCGGGCCGCGCTCATCGCGAATCTCGCCGTGCTGCTCGCGGACAAAGTGCCGGTGAACCTGAACTTCACCGCCGGGACCGCGGCGGTGCAGAGCTGCATCGCCCAGGCGGAACTCAAGCACTGCCTGACCGCGCACCCTTTCGTGAAACGGCTCGGCGATTTCCCCTGGCCGGAGCACACCGTTTTCCTCGACGACATCCTGCCCGCGATGAAGCACGACATTATCGCGTGGCGCGCGGCGGTGCTGCTCACGCCCTCGTGGCTGCTCGCTCGCGCCCTCGGCCTGCCGCGCGTGGGCGACCGGCGCGAGGCGTTTCTGCTCTTCACCTCCGGCAGCAGCGGCGCGCCGAAAGGCGTGGCGCTGACGCATCGCAACCTGCTCGCCAACGTCCAGCAATTCGCCCTCATGCTCGACCTCAGCTCCGGCGACAGCGTGCTCGGCTCGCTCCCGTTTTTTCACAGCTTCGGCGCCACCGTCACCGTACTTTTTCCGATGCTCGAACCCGTGGCCGTGGTCACGTATCCGAACCCGCTGGAAATCTCGAAACTGGCCGCGCTCATCGAGCGCTACAAAATTTCGCTCGTCGTCACCACGCCCACTTTCCTCCGCGGCTACATGCGCAAGGCGGAGCGCGCGCAACTCGCCTCGCTCAAGCTGCTGGTCACGGGCGCGGAGAAATTGCCGGACGATCTGGCGAAGGCTTTCCATGAGCAGTTCGGCATCAAGGTCCTGCAAGGCTACGGCCTCACCGAGACGAGTCCGGTCGCCGCCGTGAATCTCCCGGAACCCAAAGCCCGGCCCGGCGACGCCGTGCAGCCGAGCAGCCGCGATGGCTCGATCGGCAAACTCGCGCCCGGCGTTGCCGCGCAGATCCGCGATCCCGAGACCGGCGCGCACCTTTCGCTCCACGAAAGCGGGATGCTGTGGCTGCGCGGGCCGAACGTCTTCGAGGGCTACCTCGACGACCCCGCGCGCACCGCCGAGGTCATCGTGGACGGCTGGTTCAAAACGGGCGACCTCGCGCGCTTCGACGAGGATGGATTCTGTTTCATTGAGGGCCGGCTGGCGCGCTTCAGCAAGATCGGCGGCGAAATGGTGCCGCATGAAACCGTGGAGACGCGCATCGTCGAGACGCTCGGCCTCGGCGGCGAAAGCGAGCGCACCTGCGCCATCACCGCCGTGCCCGACGAAGCGAAAGGCGAGGCGCTGGTGCTGCTGACCACGCGCGACTTTGATCAGGCCGATCTGCGCAAGAAACTGGCCGACGCCGGCACGCCAAATCTGTGGATTCCGCGCGTGGTGAGAAAAGTGGAGGCCATCCCCGTCCTCGGCACCGGTAAACTCGACCTCAAACGCTGCAAGGAACTCGCCGCGCCATGAGCGAGACGCAATGTACCATCTGCCACGACAGCTTCCCGCTGGCGCAGATTTTCACCCTCGACGGCCGCGCGGTCTGCGCGGGCTGCAAGCCTGCCGTGCTGGCCCGCGTCCTTAGCGGCGAGCCCGCGCCGCTGGAGCCCGTCGCCCTCGATGCGCGGGTCATGGGTTTTTGGGAAACGGTCGGAATCGGCTGGAAAGTGATTCGCACCGAATGGCTGAACCTCCTCATCCTCGGCCTTATCGTCGCCGTGCCGCTGAACTGGCTGCTCGAGCAGGTTCCGCTGCCGGATGACGAAAGCATGCAGACGACGATGCGAGCTTGGCGGCTGCAGCAGCTCGGCCAAACCGTCATTGGCGTGCTCGCCACGCTGGGGACGGCCTACATTGCAAAGGAGCGACTGGAGGGACGGCGCGCGACGCTGTCCGGGGCGCTGCGGCACGCGGTTGGGCGCTGGCTTTCGGCGATTGGCACCGCCTGGCTCGAAGGCATTTACCTCACCGTCCTCATGCTTTTGCTCATCGTCCCCGGCGTGATTTTCGCGGGCTACTATGTGTTCACGATGATCGCGGTGTCGCTGCGCGGTTGCGGCGGTACGCGGGCGCTTAGTTAGAGCAAAACGCTGGTCAAGGGCCGTTGGTGGAGGGTGGTTGGCTATGCGCTGGGCTATTTCATGCCAGCGCTGTTTATCGTCTTTGTCATCGGGCTTTTGAGCGGACTGCTCCCGGAAACGCCAATCGTGACGCTCGCCACCGATGTTCTAAACGACCTCACACTTGGGCTGACCACCGTTTTCCTAACAATCCTTTTCCTCAACCTCGACAAGGTCCAGCGTACGGGTGAAACGACCGGTGAAACGAGCGTCCTCAACCGAAGACTCGGGCAGCACCACGGCGTATAGCGCCAAGCCCCTGCCCTACGGCGTCCCGTACGCCACCGCCTCGAACGACGCTCCCGGCGGGACCGGCAGCTTCGCCCATTCGGTGAGGTCGCGGGAAATCTGGATGTTACCACCGGCGGAAAACCCAAGCCCGAGCATGCCTTCACGCGCCCAGACAAGGCGGCACGGAATGGCCGGCGCGGTCTTCGTCCAGTTCACGCCATCGGGCGAAAACCACATGGCTTTTCCGCCGCTCACGACAAACCGCGTGCCGGTCCAAACCACGCGCTGAAAATTCTCGCCGGGCAGCGTGGCGTGGCGCTGCCAGGTCTGGCCATCGTGCGAGCTTTCGATCAAGCCATCCGGCCCGACCACGACCCAATGCCCGGAGCCGTAGGCGATGTCGCGCGCGGGCGGCGTGTCGCGGTCGCGCGAAGTGTAAACCGCGCCGTCCGCCGTGGTCGCACGCCAGCTCACGCGCGGTTGGGCGTCTCCGGGATCGAGGTCGCCGATGATTACGCAGCGGTGCCCGGCCTCGCCATCGCCCCACGCGGCGCGGAGGGCGCGCACGGAACCGGGCCACGCGAGCTTTTCGCCGGCAACAAATTTTTCTCCATCCGCCGACCACAACAGCTCCGCGCCGTGCCCCGCGATGAAGCGTCCGCCGCCAAAGACAATCGTGCCGATCGCGCCACGCCAGGGTGGCAGATCGCGCCACACCTTGCCATTTCGGCTAATGGTGATCCGCCCTTTCGCCGCGCCACCGCCGACTGCAATGAACCGGCCGAGCCCGAAAGCCACGTCGTGCAGCGCCTCGTCCGCATCCACCGCCCCGACCTTCCAGCACGTGTCGTTTTCCCACCGCCGTCCATCCGCCGACGACATCCGCCGCCCGCCCTCACCGACCGCAACGAAAACACCGCGCACGCCGTGGGGCATGTAGGCGAGAAGGCCCGCGAGGGCGAGGAGAGCAGCAGGCAGGCGCACGGCGAAACAACTAGCAGCGGATCGGGCGCGGCCAATTGCAATTCATGCACGCGGAAGGGAGAAAAAAGCAGATTACCGCTTGCCAGCCGCGCGCGCTTTCTGCCACGGAAGGCGAATGAATACATCCGGACTCCACTCCACCATCCGAACCACGTTCCTCATCGGCGCGGCCAGCCTTACCCTGACGGGCTCCCTCCTCGCGCAAGCCGAGGAACCTGACAACGCGCAGTCACTTTTGGAAAACGTGAAACGGAGCGCGCTGGAACGGCAAATCGCCGCCAAGCAGACGGATCTCGACCGGCTCTCCGAAGATCTCGCGAAAGGTCAAAAGGCCGCGGAAACGATGGAGGGAAACATCACGGCCACCGGAAATTTGGCGACGGCCAGCAGCGGCCAGCTCGAAAAGCTGAACATCCAGAAAAAGCGCCTGGAGCAGGTGCTCGAATTGACCAAGATGCGCATTGAGGCCGAAACACTGAAAGCCGACGGTTTGAAGATGCTGGCCGATGCGCAGGGCAAGGCGCTCGCCGCTTTGAAGAAGCGGGCGGACGAAACCAGCGTCCGGCTGGAAGTGGGCCAGGCCGAGCTGAAGCAACTCACACCCGGCGGTGAAGTCGCGGCGGAGCCGGCCGGAAAAGGCACCGGCAAGGTGCATTCACCGCTTTCGGATATGCGGAAAAAACTCTCCTCGGCCGAAACGGCGTCGTCCAACGCGGAGCAGATCGCCCGCGAGGCGATGCGCGCCGCCTCCTCGAAGCTCGACCTCGCGAATGCCGCCAGCGGCAAGGTCAAGAAAAAGGCCGTGAACGTGGAGGGCGACCTCCCGGAGATCGGTGAAAAGCCGCTCGATCTCGAAGAAAAGGCGCCGGACAGGACGCCGCAAAAGGCCCAGCCGAAATAGCGGCACCGCACCGGGCGCGGGCGGGGCAAACCGAGCGGAGTCGCAAGAGCGTTCAACCGGACGTTTCCTCATTTGCAGCGCCGCCCGGCTCCGCTTAACTCTGCGGCCCCATGGAAAAAGTCATCATCGTCGGCACCGGCTGCGCCGGTCTCACCGCGGCCATTTACGCCGCCCGCGCCAATCTTGCGCCGCTCGTCCTCGAAGGCCACGAGCCCGGCGGACAGCTCTCCACCACGACGCTGGTGGAAAACTTCCCCGGCTTCCCCGACGGCATCAACGGCCCTGAACTCATCATGGCGATGAAGTCGCAGGCCGAGCGTTTCGGCGCGCGGTTTGCCTACGCCACGATCGAGGATCTCGAAAAGGCGGACGGTTTTCTCCGCGTGAAAATCGACGGCGCATGGCAGGAGACGCGCACACTCATCATTGCCAGCGGTGCGAGTGCGAAGTGGCTCGGGCTGCCGAATGAAAAGACGCACGTCGGCCACGGGCTCACGAGTTGTGCGACCTGCGACGGCGCGTTTTACCGCAATGTGCCGGTGGCGGTGATCGGCGGCGGCGACTCCGCGGCGGAGGAAGCCACGTTTCTCACGCGCTTCGCCAGCAAGGTGTATCTCGTCCACCGGCGCGACACCCTGCGCGCGTCGAAGATCATGGCCGAGCGGGCGCTGGCGAATCCGAAGATCGAGCCGGTCTGGAACAGCGCGCCCGTGGAGTATCTGACTGACGCCGAGGGCGAGATGCGCGCTTTGAAAATCAAGGACGTGAACAGCGGCACCGAGCGCGAGATCGAGGTGAAGTGTGTCTTCGTCGCCATCGGCCACACGCCCAACACCGCGCCATTTCGCGGCAAGCTCGACATGGACGAGAACGGCTATCTGCTCCAGCGCGGCGGCACGAAGACGAACATCCCTGGAGTCTTTGCGGCGGGCGACGTGGCGGATCACGTCTATCGGCAGGCCATCACGGCCTCCGGCCAGGGCTGCGCGGCCGCGCTGGACGCGGAGAAGTATCTCGCGCACTTCGAGCACTGAGGAAAACGCCGGAGCGCGAAGGCCGAATGGCGCAGCGTTCCGCACGTCATTCGCCATCCGTCATTTTCCGTTCCCCGGTGAAGATCTGCGACCTCACGCAATTCTACTCTCCGGTCAGCGGCGGGGTGAAACGCTACGTCTCCGAAAAAGTCCGCCACATCCGCGAGCACACGGAGGACGACGAGCACATCCTCATCATCCCTGGAGCGCGCGACGAAATGATCACGACGGAGCGCGCCCGCACCTATACCATCCAGTCGCCGCTCATCTCCCGCACCTCGCGCTACCGCGTGCTGCTGCGGCTGGAGGCCATCGAGCGCATTCTCGAAATCGAGCGCCCCGACATCATCGAATGCGGCGACCCATACCAAGTTGCGTGGAAGGCCGTGCATTCCGGCGCGGCGCTGGGCATTCCGGTCGTCGGCTTTTACCACTCGCACTTTCCCGAAGCCTACATCCGCACCGTGCAGAAATACTGCGGGCGCGCGGTCACCGAGTTTTTCCACGATGTCTCCCGCCGCTACATCCGCAGCCTCTACCGCCGCTTCGCGCGTACGCTGGTCCCCTCCCCAGCGCTCGGCGCGCTCCTCGCCGGCTGGGGTGTGCCCAACATCGCTCACACCGATCTCGGCGTGGACACTGCGGTGTTTCATTCCGCACCCGCACCCGGCGAGAACGTGCGCGCCGAGCTTGGCACTCCTGCCGACCGCACGCTGCTCCTCTACGTGGGCCGGCTCGCGCAGGAAAAAAACACGCACACCCTTTTCGCCGCCTTCCGCGAACTGGCTCATGATTTCCCCGGCCGCTTCCACCTCCTCGTCATCGGCGACGGTCTCCAGCGCGCCGAACTGGAACAACTCGTCCTTCATCATCCGTCATCCGTCACCCACCTCCCCTACTGCGCCGATGCCACCCGCCTCGCCGCCTGCTACCGCGCCGCCGACCTCTTCGTGCATCCCGGCGTGCAGGAAACCTTTGGCCTCGTGACGCTCGAAGCCCAGGCCTGCGGCACGCCCGTCATCGGCATCCACGGCAGCTACATGGACCGCATCATTCACAGCGACCAGACGCTCTGGGCGCGCGAAAACTCCGCCACTGCGCTCGCCGCCGCCGTCGAAGAAACCAGCCGCGCCGATCTCAAGGCGAGCAACGTCCGCGTCAGTCGGCTCGTCGCCGCACAGTATTCTTGGACCGAAGTTTTCACGCGCCTCTTTGCGCTCTACCACGAAGTCATCTGTGAGCACCAGACCGCCGCGTAAGCGCAGTGTCGCTCATTGCGCGGCAACAGCCAGCCCCGGAAGCTGGCGCAGCTCCGCGAGGAACCGCGCGTTTTGCTCCATCGTCCCGATGCTCACGCGAATCCACTCGGGCAGCGCGTACGAGTTCATGTCGCGCACGATGATCCCCTTGCGCATCAGCGCTTGGAAAACGGCTTTGCCATCGCCGACGCGCACGAGAATGAAGTTCGCCAGGCTCGGCACGAATTCGAGACCCAGCGCGGCAAACTCCTGCTGGAGCCAGTTGCGGCCCTGAATCGTCAGCTCGCGCGTTTTCCGCTGATGCTCATCGTCCGCGAGCCCGGCGAGCGCGCCGGCCTGGGCGATGCCGTTAGCATTGAAAGGCTGCCGCGTCTTTTGCAGGACGTCGATCAGCTCCGGCTTTGCCAGCCCGTAGCCGATCCGCAGATTTGCCAGCCCCTGGATTTTCGAGAACGTCCGCAGCACCACCACGTTGCGTCCTTCGCGAACGAACTTCAGCGTGTCCGGCGGATTTTCGAGGAATTCGTAATACGCCTCGTCGAAGACCACGACGACATGCTCCGGCACCTTTTCCATGAAGCGATCAATCTCCGCCTGCGCGAGCAGCGTGCCCGTCGGGTTGTTGGGATTCGCGATGAAAACCTCGCGCGTCCGCGGGGTGATCGCGGCCGCCATGGCGTCGAGATCGTGCGCGAAATTCGGGTCCGGGACCTCGATCGTGAGCGCGCCGAAAAGCGTCGCCATGAGTTTGTACACGACGAAGGCGTGGCGGGCGCAGACGATCTCGTCGCCCGGATTGAGAAAGGCTTTGCCGATGAATTCGATGACCTCATTCGAACCGCAGCCAAGGATCACATTTTCGCGTTTCAGCCCGGTTTTCGCCGCGATGGCCTCGCGCAGATAGTAGCCGCCGCCGTCCGGGTAAAAGTGCGAGCGCTCCAACATCTCGCGCATCGCGGCCAGCGCCTTGGGCGAAGGGCCGAGCGGGTTTTCGTTGGACGCGAGCTTGATGATTTCGCCCGGCTTCAACCCCAGTTCGCGCGCCACATCCTCGATCGGTTTACCCGGTTCGTAGGAGACGAGTTCGCGCAGCCAGGGGTGGGCGGTATTCCAAAGTGACATAAGGGCCGGGACGTTAGCGGCCACCGCAAAAATTGCCAGCGCCTCGGCGCCTGACCCCGCACGGCTATTCCTTCTGAATTTTTCGCAGCAGATTTTCCATCTGCGCGATGGCGGAGGCGGGGCCTTTGTTGCGGATCAAAAACTGCCGCCCTTCGATGAGCGTGCGGCGGGCTTCGGGCTGCGAGCCGTTTTGCAACTGGAGGCTGCTGAGGCTCATGCACACGCGACCAAATTCCGCGGGCGCGATGCCCTTGGGATTGGCCTGCGCGGCTTCCATGGCGCTGGCATAGGCCTCAATGGCGTCGTCGGTGCGGCGGAAGCGCAAGTAGCTGTCGCCCGAGGCAACGAAAGTGTGCCACTCGTCGGTCGGCGGTACGGCTCCGCCGGGTTCGCCGCCGCCGCCCGTGATAGGCGTGATCGGGATGGGCCGCGCCGGGCCGGTGATATATTCGCGGGGCGGCACCCGCGGAGGGATCGCCGTCGGAACTTCGACCACCGCGATCGGGCGATCCGGTTTGGGCGTGGCGACCGGAACGACCGGTTCGCGCGGCGGCTCGGGTGGTGGCGGCACCACGGCGATTTGCGGGACAGGCGTCGGCGGGACCACCACCGGGTCCACTTTCGGCGGTTCGGGTTCTACTTTGACGACCTCCGGTTTCGGCTCAGGAGTCACCGGGGCGAGCTGTGGCGCGGGCGTGGCAGCGGGCTCTTTGCTCACCGGTGCCGCCGGGCGCAATTCCTTCCACGCGAAAATCCCCACAATGACCATCGCGCAGCCCGCCGTGATCAACGTACCAATGGGTGCGTGCGTTTTGGGCGGCGCAGCATATTCAGAACGCGCCTGCTGGCCGGACCGCGCGGGCGGCGGTGGCGGCGGTGCCACCTGACCGGGGCGCAGCGGCGGAGGAGGCACGGTCGCGGCCTCACTTCCGTCGGGCTTTTGCGGCAGCGGCGTGTTGCAAATCATCTCCACCGCCGTCCTCATTTCACCGCTGCTCGTGTAGCGGCGATCGGGCTCCTGCTGCATGGCGCGAATGACCACCTGATCAATGCGTTCATCCACCGCCACGCGCTGCGAGGGCGGATCGAAAATACCGGCGGGAATTTCTCCGCAGAGCATTTCGTAAAGCATCACGCCAAGGCTGTAGATGTCCGCGCGATGGTCCACGCGAACGCCTTTTTTTTGCTCCGGTGCCATGTAATCCGGCGTGCCCAGCACCATGCCGGTCATGGTCTGGCCCCACTCCTCCGGCGTCTTCGTCGTGTCCATCCGGGCGAGACCAAAGTCCGTCACCTTCACGCGCCCCTTGGTGTCCACGAGGATATTGGCCGGCTTGATGTCGCGGTGGATGACGCCCTCGCTGTGCGCGTATTGCAGCGCCTCGCACACGCGCATGATGATCTCCAGCGACTGGCTTGGTTTCAGCCCCACCGACTTGATCAAATGGTGCAGCGTGGTGCCCTCCACGAATTCCATGACGAAGTAGAGATGTCCCTCCGTCGTGTTTCCGAAATCGAAGACTGAGACGATGTTCGGGTGATTCATCTTCGCCATCGTCCGCGCCTCGCGGACAAAGCGGTCGCCGAAATCCCGATCGATACTGACCTCAAGCGGTAGAAGCTTGATCGCCACCATGCGGTCGAGGGAAGTCTGCCGGCCTTTATAGACCACGCCCATGCCGCCACGACCGATCATCTCGGTGATCTCGTAGTTTGGGAAAAGGCGCGCGGCTTCGGCCACACTCGGCGGCTGCCAGCTCTGCAGACTGCCTCCACCGGTCATACGAACGCTCTGCATCCCGCGGGCGAAAAGCTCGTCCGGGCTCATCCCGCCCAGAATGGACGGCAGCGCACCGGGCTGTGCCGCGGTTTCGTCGGCAGGTGTGATTTCCGGTTCGTCAGGCATCGCGGTGGGTTAGCTAGCCCCGACCAGCAGCTTGGTCAATTCGCTATCCAAATCGCCTTCATCCCGTACTGTATCGCCCACGAAACGGCGGAGGGTTTCGCGATAGCGCTGGCGAAAACGGAAGACGGAGACATGCAGCGCACTCACCGAGAGTCCGGTCTGAGGAGCCACCTCCAGATAGCGCTCCTCGCCGCCGCTGAAACTCAGGAACGACGGCAGAAACGTGAAGAGCTTTTCCTTTCCCTCCGCGGCGTACTCCGCCTGGAGGGAGGCAAGCGTGGCCTCCAGCGTAGTCAGCGCCCAGCGCCGGGTGAAAAGATCCTCGGGGGCGCGGCCCGCCGGTTCCTGAGCGAAACGCTTTTCCGCCCGCGCCCGATCAACGACCAATGAAGCGCCGGCCTGCGCGGCGTCGTCCGCCGCAGGATAGTCCGCCGCCGCGTACGCCACGATGCGGTGAAGCAAAAAATCCTGGAAATGCGAAACCGCTTCTTCCTCCGGGCGCGGCCCGTCCACCGTCTGGAGACGTGCGAAGAAATCCTCTGTCCGCTGCGCCGCGTCCGCCGCCGCGACCCCCGATCCGCGCAGCCACACATAAACCGCCGGCCAGCAGCGCGCTGCGAGCAGCGCCAGCGCATCGCGGTGCCCGGCCACCGCCGCCTCCCACAGGCTCCGGTTCGGGTTGCGAATGATGGTGGGATTTTCGACCTCGGACGACATGAAAATGATTGGGGCCGATACCGCCACAGTGCTCCCCCGGCGTCAAGTGCGGGCGCCAGCATCCGGCGACCCACCCGACTCGACCTTCTCCTAAATCCGCGCCGGGGCCGTGAGGCCGCGCGCGGCGGTCTCGCCGGCGCGCAGGTGCGTGAGGCCGATGGCGAGGGCGTCGGCGGCATCAGCGGGCGGCGTCTCGGTGAGGCCGAGGAGGGCGCGCACCATGAAGGCCACCTGCCCTTTTTGCGCCCCGCCCTGGCCGACGACGCTCTGCTTCACCCGGCGCGGCGCATACTCGTAAATCGGCAGCCCGCGCCCCGCCGCTGCAAGCAACGCCGCCCCGCGCGCCGCGCCGAGGGTAATGGCGATGCGATGGCTCTGCACGAAGATCACGCCCTCCACCGCCGCACACTCCGGTGCGTGCTCGCGGATGATGTCGCAGATGCGTTCATGAATGGCGACGAGGCAGCCGCTCGGCAAAAGGTCGGCGCGGTTTTTGATCGTGCCATAAGCCAGCGCACGGACTTTCTGGCCGGCAGATTCCAAAATGGCAAAGCCGGTGCCGCGCAAGGAGGGATCAATGGCGAGGACACGCATAACCGCGGAAGCTAGAAGCCGGGCCCGGCGGAGGGAAATCCAAAAACCGACGACGTACAAAAATTGAAAACTGGGAGCTTTTGCCGACACTCGCAGCGAGCCCGCCGACCACCATCGTGTGCACCGCACCGTGGTCCGGACGTGAACCAGTGAAGCAGCTCTTGATATAGCCAAAGACCAGCAGCGTCAGAATGGGACGCGGCTTCCGAAGTGGTCGGTCACCTCGACAGCCGAATCAGTCGTGGAGGAGGTGCTGCAACGTGGGGAGGAAGATGAAAGTAAGGGCCACGACGATGACCAGGCCGAGGGCGACGAGGCCGTAGATGATGCGGAGGGTGAGGCGGGCGCGCTGCAGTTTCCGCAGTTCGAGCAGGCGCTCTTCGAGTTCCGTTTTCTGCCGGTCGATGATGCCGCGAAGCACACCGTTATCGCGCTGGAGCGTGGACTCCGAGCCCGCTTCCGCACGCCGCTCAGCCTCCACGGCACTCACGTTCACGCGCGCGAGATCGGCGCGGAGCTGCTGCTCCGCGGCAGCCAGGGTCTGCATCTCGGCTTCGGCGCGTGCGAGAGCGGCGGCGGTTTTGCGGTGCTCGGCATCGAGCGTTTCAAAACGGTCGCGCAGCGCGAGGAGTTCGCGCCCGGCATGTCCTTCGCGGAGATGATTGCGGAGCGTTTCGATTTCCTCGCCGAGCAGCAGGCACTGGCCGTTGAAGGTGTTGCGGGCAGTCTCGGCGGCGGTGACCGCGAGTTTGGCGTCGGCGAGGTTTTTCTCTGCCGCGGCGAGAGCCGCCGCCTGGCTCTCAATCCGCTGCCGGGCTTCGTGCAGGTCGTCGCGCAAACTCCGCACTTCCTCGGTCAGCTTAATGTCATTGTCGGACGGACGGTCGCCGCGCTCCGCCCCGATTTTTTCCCGCCCGCCGTAGCCCCGATCGTGCAAGCCCGCACGGTGCGGCACTACGAGTGGTCGAGAGCAATTCGGGCACGCCGCCTCCAGACCCGCGCCAGCAGCATCCACCGACAGCTTCTGCCCGCAATGCGCGCAGGCAAACTTGATCACGGTGCTGTCGGCGTTCATCTCAGGTCGTCATCCACGCGGCGGTTTTAGGGCGGCGGTCGGGTGGGGTCAAAAAGATTTGGCTCCGCAGATTGGCGCGCGCCCGCCCTTGCCAGCCGTCGCCGACCAGCCCTATAAATTCCGCATGCTCGACTACATGCAAAAAGGCGGTCCGCTGATGTGGCCCATTTTATTCTGCAGCGTCCTGGCCGGCGCGGTCTTCCTCGAACGCGTCACCTACTTTCACCGCATCGCCGTCCGCGTGGGCGAGTTCATGCGCGGGCTGGCGAATCTCATCGAGCACCGGCGTTTCGCCGAGGCGCAGATGGAATGCGCGAGCACGCCCACGCCAGTCACGCGAGTCGTCCACGCAGCGATCCTCCGGCACCAGGCCACACGCGCCGAGCTGAAGGACATCGTGACGGAAGCCGGCCAACTCGAAGTGCCGCGGCTGGAACACCGCCTCGGCCTGCTCGCGACCATCGCTTTCATCGCTCCGCTGCTCGGCCTGCTCGGGACCGTCGTCGGGCTCATCGACGCCTTTGTGAAAATCTCTGCGCAGAGCGGTTTCGCCGGCGCCACGGTCATCGCGAGCGGCGTTTACCAGAGCCTCCTCACCACCGCCGCCGGGCTCGTCGTGGCCATCCCGTGTGCCATCGGCTATGCCTACCTCTCGGCCCGCGTGAATGCGCTGATGCACGATATGGAGCGCGCGGGCATCGAGATCGTGAACCTCATCACCGAACACCGGCACGCCCCGAGCCCGGAGATTATCGAGTTTGGCCCGGCCACCCGCGCGGCGCGCAAAGGCGCGGAGTAGTCCGGCGGCCCCGCGTTTTCCACCGGCATGAAACTCACGCGCACGCTGAAAATTCCGGCGTGGCTTTTCAGCCTCATCCCGCTGGTCAATGTCGTCTTTCTTGTCGTCATCTTTTTTGCGCTCAGCTCGCGCTTTGTGCTTCAGCCGGGCTTGGCCGTTTCGCTGCCGCCCTCGTCCTTCACCCTCGCCCCGCGCGACGGCGCGCAAATCATCAGCATCACCTCCGCACCCGTTCCCACGATCTATCATCACGACCAGGCGGTGACCCTCGCGGAACTCGGCCAGCACTTGGGCGAGAGCCGCACCACCGGGCGCTCGGTCATCATCAAGGCGGACGCGGGGACGCCATACGCGCTCGTCGTGCAAGTCACCGACGAGGCGCTGCGGCTCGGCTTTTCCGTGATTCTAGCCACCGGTGCCGAGCGGCCATGAAAGCTGGTGGGACCAACCCGGCGCTGACCTTCGAGTGGCCGCGGCGTGAAGATTTTCCCTTCATGCTTTTGGGCTGCGTCGCCATTTCCCTCGCCGCGCACGCCGGCGCGTTTTTTCTTTTCCAAGTCACCGAACCGCCCGGCTCCACCATCGCGCGCGCGGCCCCGCAGATCAGCGTGCTCACGCCGTCCTCGCCGGAGGCGGTGGCCCTGCTCCGCTGGATCGACGCCCAGGATCCCGCGCTCGCCGCCACCATCGCCAGCGCGCCGCCCACCGCCCTTCTCGAAACGACTTACCGACCGTCCTACGCCACCATGCGCACCGCCCCACTCGGTCCGGTGGAGAACATGGTCGCCGTGCCCTTCCCGGCGGCGCGCGACCCCTTTGAAATCATCGCCCGCGCCGATGCGCGCCCCGCGCCACCGGCATCAGCCGGCGTGGTTCAGCCCACGACCCTCACCTTCGCCGAACCGCTCGCCCGCCGCGCCCCATCCGCCCCGCCGCCGCTCGTGCCGCGGCAACGCGCCAACGAGCCGGTCGAGCCTGCGCGTTTCCTCCTCGGCGTCACCGCGCGCGGCGAAGTGCGCTTCACCTTTTTGCAGGACTCCTCCGGCCAGCCCGCGCTCGACGAGCAAGTCGCCGCGCATTTGCAGACGCTCGTCTTTGCACCCGCCGACGCGCCGATGACGTGGGCCAGCGCGAGCGTCATCTGGGGCAATGATGCCTACGGAGAAAAGCCGAACCCGCCGTGATCCGCGTCAGCCTCGGCTACCTCACCTGCATCTGCCTCGGCCTCATGCTCGCGCCGATCTGCGGCGCGTGGCTGCTCGGCGAATGGCGTCGCCTCCGCCGGGAGCGCGGGGCTTTTCGCCACGTCCTCCGCTGCAAACTCTGCACCTACGAATACGCCGACGCGACCAGTGCTATCCTCCCCCGCTGCCCTCACTGCGGAGCCCTCAACGAGCGCACCCAGCTCCCGCGGTTTTAAGCGGGTACCTCCGTCGGGGGGGACGGCGGCTGGAAGCACGCCGCTCCTTTGCGCCGGTTCTCGTGTCGCTGGGATTCGTGCGGCTCAATCCTGCGGATTTTCGGGCGGCGGAGTGGGGGAGCCAGGGGCGATTTTGGTGCTGACAGTGATCTCGCGGTAGATGGTTTTTTCGCCCGTCTCAGGGTCCATGACGGTCGCTGCTTTCGCGGAAAAGTTTGGCGGCGGGGGCGGCGCGGGCAGGGGCTCGCTGCGGAGGGCGCTGAGCAGCATGACGACGCCGATGTAGGTCGTGAACAGGCCCATGCCGATGCAGAAGAGCAGCCGGAGGTTCACCGCGGCTTCCGCGTTTTTTCGGCCTCCTCGATGAGCTTCCAAAACCCCTCCTTTTGCCCGAGCTGGTCGTCCTCGGTCATGGGCAGTTTGGTGCGAAAAAGGAAATCGCGAATGGTGTTCTTGTGCAGCACGCGGTGCACGGTGATCCCCTCCCCGCTCCGCGCAAAATAGATGCGCCAGTCCTTCGCCCGATAGCGAAAGAGCCTCTGGCCGTCGCGCTCCACGACGCCGAATTTTTCCATGTCCAGCTTGTCGAGTTCTTCGGGGAGAAACTGAAACTCCGCGAGCAGATCGAGTTGCATTTCCTTGGGCAGCGCAGCCATTTCGCCGGCGCTGATTTCATTGAAGACTATTTGAAGCACGGGTGGATTTCAGATTTTTGATTTCAGATTTCAGATTGGATCGGAGCGCATGCGACCGCCGGCAAACGCGCGACACTTTCAATCCGAAATCTGAAATCTGAAATCATAAATACACGCGATCCACGCGCGGGCCGACGCCGGTGAAGATCTCCCAGGCAATGGTGCCGGCTTTGGTGGCAAGTTCGGCGGCGAGAATTTCCTCGGTGCCCTGCCGTCCGAGGAGGACGACTTCCTCGCCGAGTGGCATGTCGGGCAGCGCGGTCACGTCGGCCATGATCTGGTCCATCGTGACCCGGCCGAGCACAGGACAACGCCGTCCGCGGATGAGCACTTCGGCGCCGCGCCCGGAGAGGTGTCGCTGGTAGCCGTCGGCGTAACCCACGGCAAGCGTGGCGACACGCGTGGGCTGCGTCGTTTTGAAAGTGCGTCCGTAGCTGATGCCGTGGCCGGCCGGGGCGGTGCGCAGCAGGGTGATGCGCGTTTTCCACGTCATCACGGCCCGGAGCCGCGGCTGAAACTCGGGCCGCGGGGCGCTGCCGTAGAGCATGAGCCCGGCGCGCACCATGTCTTCCGCCTGCGCGGGAAAGCCGATAATGCCGGCGCTGTTTTCCACATGGACCACGGGCGGCGCGAGGCCGAGCGCGCGAAGTTCGCCGACCGTGCGGTGGAAGTGCGCGAGCTGCGCGCGCGTGAAGGCGTCGTCCTCATCCGCGACCGGCAGATGCGAGGCGAGCCCGGTGACGCGCAGGCCCGGAAGCGCGAGAATCTCGCGCGCAACGGCGACGGCTTCGCTTTCCCAAATCCCGACGCGCCCCATGCCGGTGTCGATTTTCAAATGCACGGCGAGCGGCTCCGGGCCGGCGAGCGCGGAGTAGGCTCGGGCTTCTTCGAGCGAGCAAATCGCCGGGATGAATCGCTGCGCGGCGATGGCGGCGCGCTCTTCGGGCAAGGCCGGGCCGAGGATGAAAACGGGCACGTCCGCGACGTGCGCCCGCACTTCGCCAGCTTCGCGAAGGTTCGCGACGCCCAGCATTTCCACCTGGCCCGCTAGCGTCCGCACCACAGGCCCGATGCCGTGGCCATACGCGTTCGCTTTCACCACGGCCATGATCCGCACGGCTGCGCCGAGGTGCGCGCGCACCGCCGCGAGGTTGTGCCGCAGCGCGCCAAGATCGATTTCGGCCCAAGTGCGATGCAAGGCGGCAGCGGAACGGGATGGGTTCACGAAAAGGCGAGGAAGAGGGTTGGGCGGGCGGAATTAACGGGCGCGGGCGCGGCGTGTCGAGAATTCGATAATGACTTGTGCTTGGGCTCGACAAATTTCGCGCAGCCATCAATGTTCCGGCTTTCAACCGAAAGAACCTATGAAGAACTCGCTGCTTGTTTTCACCGCCATCGTCTCCGTCTGCGCCACCACGCTGGCGGCGGAATCGAAACCGGGGGCGACTCCGGCACAGCCGAGCGCCCAGCCTGCGGGGGAATCACCGGGAATCTTGAAGAAAATCTTTGGTTCGCGGCGCGGCCGTCAGGTGCTCTTTCCGCCGAAAGACGCATCTGCACCGCAGCCGGACTCGACTCCCAGTGCACCGGCAACGAAGTCCGTCACGAAAAGCGGGCCAAAGACTTCCGTTAAGGCGAAGGCGACGGCGAAAGCCAGGTCGCGGAAATCCACGCCCAAGGCCGTGGCCGAGGGCGCGGACCCCGCACCGGCGAAAATTGCGGCTGCGGATCCCGCTCCAGCGGCTGCTCCAGTGGTGGCCGATGGAACCGATTCAGCGGTCGCACCGGGTCCGGCTCCCGCCGCGCCGAAAAAAGAGAAGGGCCGCAAAGGCAAAACCGCTCCTTCCACCGCAGCGCAAGCCGGCGTCGAGCCACCGGCGGATGCCGATCCTGATGCGAAGGAGAAATTCCGTTTCGACAAAGTGAAGGCCGAAGCCTCGGCTGACCCCGAGGTGGCGGAACTCAAGACCAAGGCGGACAGCGCCGTTTTCGACCAGGAAGGAAAGGACGCGCAGCGCGCCTACAACAAAGCGCTCTACAACAAGATGCGGAAGATTGACGGCACCCTCGATGACCGCATCAACGCCGTGGAAGCGGCTATCCTCAAGCGCCTCGAATAAGGCGCACCGCCGGTTTTTGAGAACGCCTAACGCCTCCAAATACGCCCGAGATTGGCGGCGAGGAAGACCGCGTTGAGCACGATGAAGATGGCCACGGGCCGGAGGGAGTCGATCGGCTTCCTGGCAGCGACGCGCTCTTCGCGGAGGAGAAAAGTGAGCGTGCTGACGGTGAGAAACCAGGCAGCGTAATTCGTCCACGCGGGCGTGAAGGCCGGCGGCTGCGCCGGGCTAGCTGCGCTCCAGAACCAGAAGGCGCGAAGCTTTGCGGCGACGGGTTCCAGATTCATATCCACCAGCACGGCGAGCGCGCCGGTGCCGAGAGCGAGCTGCCAGTGCGCCGCGCCCGGCCAGCAGCGGAGCACGGTCTGCCGCGCCCCGAGAATGACCGCATACCACAGCAGCAGCAGGCCGACGGGCACGGGGCCGCGTTTCATCCCAAGCTGCGTGGAATAGCGAATCGCTCCGAGCGGAAATCCAGTGAGCACACTGACGGCGGCCAGCGCCGCCACGCCTCCGCCGACGATGAGCGCCCAGCGGCGCGCGGTGGCCAGCCCTTCCGTCTCGGCCAACCACAGGTGAATATTGGCGGCAGCAAGGACGATCCACGCGATGTCTCCAACGCCGATCATCCACGCGAGCGCGGCGCGAAGATCGCGGTTCCCGATGCCGTTCGCCAGTGCGGCGTCGCCGATGGCAAACGTCCAGACGCACGCGATCCACGCCGACCAAACAAGGAAGAATATCCACAACCCGGAGACCAGCGGCTCCAGCCAGCGGGCGACCATAGAGGAAGGGCGGAAGCCCATGAGCAGAGCGGGTGCGGCGAGGCCGCCGGCCGCCTACACCTCGGGCGCGACGCGCGCGAGTTCGTAATCGCGCAGCTTCAGGCTTTCGATGGCCCGCTGAACCTCCTCACGCAACTCACCCATCATCTCGCGGGTGATCTCCATTTGCGCGGCCTTGAGCTGAGCCCATTCCGCAGCCGTGGCCTGAATGCGCTCGCAGTAGCGGGTGAAGTAAGCGCGGGCAGCTTCGGTGAGGTAGGGGCTTTCAAGTTTCGACTCCATGCGGCGCTGGGCTTCGCCGAGTTCGGCCAGCAGGATTTTCTCCGAAGGCACGCGGCGCAGATTGTCGGCGAGTCCGATCAGATTCAGCGTCCAAATGATCCATTTCGTGGGATCAAACTGCCAGGGCTTCACGCCGTTGCGGTAGTCGTGTTGAAATTCATGGTGATAGTTGTGGTAGCCCTCGCCGAAGGTGACGAGCGCGGTGATCCACGAATCCCGAGCCGAGCAGCGCGAGGAGTAGGGGCGCTTGCCGATCCAGTGGCAGAGCGAGTTGATGCAAAAAGTGCAGTGCTGAAGGAACACCACGCGCGCCACGCCGGCGATGAGGAGCGACCCGAGCGCTGCCGACCATCCGCCCCACGCGTAACCCGCGGCGGCCGGAAGAATGAAGGCCACGATCACGGCAATAAGTTGAACGTGCCGATGTTGCCACATGACCAGTTTGTCCTTTTGGAGATCGGCCACGTTTTCGTAGGTCAACTCCGGGCGGAGCTTGAACATGAGCCAGCCGATGTGCGCGTGAAAGAGCCCCTTGTTGATGTCGTAGGGGTCGTCATCGTGATCTACAAATTTGTGATGCGTGCGGTGCTCGCAGGACCACATGAGCGCCGAATTTTCAAACGCGCCTGCACCGAAGATCAGGGTGAACAGCCGCACCGACCAGTGCCCACGAAAGGCGAGGTGCGAGAACATCCGGTGATACCCCAAGGTGATGGAGAAACCGCACGCGCAGAGCATCACGAAAAAGAGCGCGCACTGGAACCAGTCGAGGCCGAATTTCCAGATGTAGAGCGGCACGGCGGTGAGCGAGAGAAAGAGCGTGCCGATCAGGAATGAACTGGTGACCCAGTTGACGCGGTGGAAGGGGATGTTTTTGAACATGGTTTGGTGATTCAGGGCGGATAAGAAGCGCGGAGTGATAAGTGTAAAGCAGTTCGCATGCAACCACTATTGCGGACGCTTTCAAACGTCCCCGATCCCTCTGTGCGAGCCCACAAAACAAATCATTGCCGCACCCTCGCGCCATCCCTAGCGTCCCGCCGATGTCATTTAAGGATTTTGGTTTACATGAAGCCGTCGTGCGCGGCGTGGAGAGCATGGGTTACTCGGACCCCACGCCCATTCAGTTGCGGGCTTTTCCGATCATTCTCAGCGGGCGCGATATGATGGGCTCGGCGCAGACCGGCACCGGAAAAACGGCCGCCTTTGGCCTGCCCATCCTCACCCAACTCGGCACGCACGGGAAAATGCGTGCACTCATCCTCGAACCCACCCGCGAACTGGCCGCGCAGGTCGAGACGGCATTCCGGGATTTCGCCCGGTTTATGGACCTCACCGTCGGCCTCGTCTATGGCGGCGTGGGCTATGGGAAACAGCGCGAGTTTCTGGAAAAGGGCGTGGACGTGTTGGTGGCGACGCCCGGCCGGCTGCTCGACTTCCTGGAAGACGGCACGATCAAGCTGCAGGACATCCAGTATCTCGTGCTCGATGAAGTGGACCGCATGCTCGACATGGGCTTTCTCCCGCAGGTGCGGCGTATCGTGGACCGGCTGCCGAAACAGCGGCAGACGCTCTTCTTCTCGGCCACCCTTCCGCCCGAGCTGGAGACCATGACGAAATGGCTGCTCACCAATCCCGAGCAGGTCGAAATCGGCCAGCGCCGCTCGCCCGCCGAGACCGTCACGCACGCCCTTTACCCCGTGGCGAAGGACCAGAAATTCGACCTCCTCATCGCCCTGCTGGAGCACACGAAATTCGACAGCGCGATCATCTTCACGAGCACGAAAGTGATGGCCGACCGCGTGGCGCATCAGCTCAAGGACCTGAAGCACTCCGTCGCCGTGCTGCACTCGAACCGCACGCAAAGCGAGCGCGAGGACGCGCTGGCCGGCTTCAAAAGCGGCAAATACGAAGTCATGGTCGCCACCGACATTGCCGCCCGCGGGCTCGACATTGCGGGCGTCTCGCACGTCGTGAACTACGACGTGCCGCAGCACCCGGAGGACTACGTTCACCGCATCGGTCGCACCGGGCGTGCCTTGCAGGTCGGCGATGCCGTGACCATTTTCACGGCCGAGGAAATTGATCATGTGCGCTCGATCGAGCGGTTCATCGGCACGAAAATCAAACGCCTCAAGCTCGACGGCTTCAACTACCTCTTCACCGCCCTTTTCAATGAGGACGCCATCCCTCAGGGCGGCGTGGGCAAAGGCGTGCGCACCGCGAAGGGCTACAGTTTCGGCGCGCGCAAGCGGCGGTAAGTTGGGAAAAATTTCGCGGCGGGAATTGCCAACGAATAACCGTTCTGGCAGGTCATACCCGCGAACCAATCCAACCCTTTCACCATGCGCCTCCTGCCACTCGCTCTCGCCACCCTCAGCCTGACTCTCGCGGCCCACGCCGAAAACTGGCCGCAATGGCGCGGCCCGGTCTTCAACGGCTCCTCGCCGGAAAAAAATCTCCCCGAAACCTGGACGAAGGAAACCGTGAAGTGGACCGCTCCCCTACCCGGCCCGAGCGGGGCCACGCCCGCCGTGTGGGGCGACCACATCTTTGTCAGCAGTCCGGACGCGCAGAAAAATCTGCTCCTGCTCTGCCTCGACCGAAAGGACGGAAAGGTGCGCTGGCAGAAGCAACTCGCCACCGGCGACATCAATAAGGGCAAGGGCAACATGGCCTCGCCCTCGCCTGTGACCGACGGCAAATCCGTCTTCGCGCTCTTCGGCAGCGGCGATCTCGCGGCGCTCGATTTCGAGGGCAACATCAAGTGGCAGCGCAACCTCGGCACGGACTACGGACGCTTCGCCATCATGTGGCTCTACGGCTCCAGCCCGCTGCTCTTCGACGGCAAACTCTACGTGCAAGTCCTCCAGCGCACGCCCGCCCCGAAAGACTACCCCGGCCTCGCCGGCGGCGATCCCGAGCGCGAGAGCTACCTGCTCGCGCTCGACCCAGCCACGGGCAAGACGCTCTGGAAACACGTCCGCCCGAGCGCCGCGAAAATGGAATCTCTCGAAAGCTACGCCACACCCGTGCCGGGCATCGGCGCGGACGGCAAGGCGCAACTCCTCGTCGTCGGCGGCAACTGCCTCACCGGCCACGACCCCGCCACGGGTGCCGAACTGTGGCGCGGCTACGGCCTGAACCCGAAGGACGGCGAGTGGATGCGCGTCGTCCCCTCGCCTGTCAGCGCCGCCGGTCTCGCCATCGCCTGCGGGCCGAAAAAGGAACCGATGCTCGCCTTTCGCACCGACGGCAAAGGCGACATCACCACCACCGGCCTCGCGTGGAAAAGCGAGGACCGCAAGACGCCCGATGTGTGCACCCCCGCCTTCGATGGCCAGCGCCTCTACGTGCTGGATGGCGACAGCCAAACGCTCACCTGCCTTGACCCGAAGACGGGCGAGAAAAGGTGGACCGGCGAACTTCCCGAGCGCGCCGTCATTCGCAGCAGCCCGACCGTGGCCGACGGCAAGGTGTATATCGTGAACGAAAAAGGCACCGTCATGGTTTGCGCCGCGGGCGATGAATTCAAAGTGCTCGCCACGATCCCGATGGGCGACGCCGAGGGCACGCGCGCGAGTATCGTCGCCAGCGGCGGCCAGCTTTTCCTCCGCACCACGGCGGCGCTCTACTGCGTCGGCAAGTAGCGGGCACCGACTGCGGCCATGGCCACCGTCATGTCCCACGCGGTCGCGGCGGCGGCGGGCGGCGCGCTGTTCGGCCGGGCGATTCCGGGGCGCGCCATTTTCTACGGCGCGGTGTGTTCGATGGTGCCGGACCTAGACGTACTCGGGTTCGGGCTCGGCATCCGCTACGGCGATCCGCTCGGGCATCGCGGCCTCACGCATTCGCTGTGCTTTGCCGCCGTGTGGGCCGTGCTGATCACGCTCGCGCTGTTTTCCAAGCCAGCCGATCGCGAACGCTGGCCCGCGATCGGGCTCTACCTGTTTCTCGCCACGGTTTCCCACGGCCTGCTCGACGCGCTGACCGACGGCGGACTCGGCGTCGCCTTTTTCGCGCCATTCGATAACACCCGATATTTTTTCCCGTGGAATCCGATCACCGTCTCGCCCATCGGTGCCGGCTTCTTTTCGCCGCGCGGACTCGCGGTGCTGGCGAGTGAGGCGCGGTGGATCTGGCTGCCGTCGCTCGTTGTGGCCGCCGCCGGAATTTTCATCCCCCGCGGGCGCGCGCGGACAGTCCCCGCCCGGCCGTGAATCATGCCTGACCACCTCCCGTTGCTCGCCGCCGCGGTGCTGCTGGTGGCGCTGCTCTACTCATCAGTCGGCCATGCCGGAGCCTCGGGCTATATCGCGGTGATGTCCCTGTTTGCGCTCGCACCTGCGGTGATCAAGCCGACGGCGCTGGTGCTCAATATCCTCGTGGCCAGCATCGGCGCGTGGCAGTTCTGGCGGGCCGGGCATTTTTCCTGGCGGCTGTTTTGGCCGTTCGCGGTGCTGGCCGTGCCACTCGCGTTCGTGGGCGGCTACGTGAATCTGCCGACCCACGCTTTCAAGATGGTGGTCGGCGCGGTGCTGCTCTTTTCGGCGATGCGCTTTCTCCTGCGGCCCTCGGCGGATGAAGTCGCGCGGGAACCATCGCGTGCGCTGGCCGTCTCGCTCGGAGCCGGGCTGGGCCTGCTGGCGGGGCTCACCGGCACGGGCGGCGGCATCTTTCTCACGCCGCTGCTGCTGCATCTGCGCTGGGCGAGGGCCAGGACGGCGGCGGCGGTTTCCGCGCTTTTCATCCTCGTAAATTCGGCGGCGGGCTTGCTCGGCAACATCGCCGGCACGCGGCAATTCCCCGCGTTCGCGTTGCTACTGGCGGCGGCGGCGGTAGTCGGCGGTTCGGTCGGATCGTACTGGGGCAGCCGTCACCTCCAGCCCGCGGTCATCAAACGCTGTCTCGCCGTCGTGCTGCTCATCGCCGGCACGAAACTGCTGCTCGTCCGCTAAACCGTCCGTCCGACGGCCTCGGCAACCTTTTTCACCCGCTGGACTAGGTCCTCAAACTCGTGCGGCAGGAGCGCCTGCTCGCCGTCGCTCTTCGCGTTTTCGGGGCTGTCGTGGACTTCGCACATGATGGCGTCGGCCCCGCAGGCGACAGCCGCGAGCGCCATGCTGGTGACGTGCTCACGGAGGCCGATGCCGTGCGTGGGATCGACCACGACGGGCAGGTGCGTCTCGGCCTGGAGCACCGGGACGGCATTGAGATCGAGCGTGTTGCGCGTGGCGGTCTCGAAGGTGCGGATGCCGCGCTCGCAGAGCAGCACGTTGAAGTTGCCCTCAGAAAGGATGTACTCGGCGCTCATCAGCAGATCCTTGATGGTGGCGCTCATGCCGCGCTTGAGCATGACGGGGAGCTTGCTGCGGCCCACTTCTTTCAAAAGGGAGAAGTTTTGCATGTTGCGTGCGCCGACCTGAAGGCAGTCGGCATATTGCTCAATGCTTTCGAGATCGCGCGGGTCCATGACCTCGGTGATGATCGGCAGACCGGTCTCCGCGCGGGCCTCGGCGAGCAATTTCAGTCCATCGACACCGAGTCCTTGGAAGCTATACGGCGAGGTGCGCGGCTTGAAGGCACCGCCGCGCAGGATGCGGGCACCGGCTTTGGCAATCTCGCGGCCAATGCCCACGATCTGCGCGCGGCTTTCGACGGAGCACGGGCCCGACATGATGACGACTTCTTTTCCGCCGACGGCGACATCGCCGATTTTGACCACGCCGGTCTGACCGCGAAATTCGCGGGCCACGAGTTTGTAGGGCTTGAGCACCGGCGTCACGGACTCCACACCGGGAATGGCCGCGAGCGGCATCTCGCGGATCACGTCTTCCGCACCGATGACGCCGACGACGGTGCGCTGCGCGCCGCGTGAGACTTCGGCCTTCAGACCAGCCTCCTTAATGCGGTCGAGCAGGTGCTGGAGCTGTTCTTCGGTGGCCTCTGGTTTGGTGACGATGATCATGGAAAAGGGCGGGGAAGCTAGCGGGCAGGCTGTTATCGGCAAAGGCATTTTTCGCGTATGATGCCGGGGTTGACAGCCCCGGGTGATGCTGGTTCTCTCCGCGCCGTGAAACTTATCCTCCCGCTGCTCGCAATCGCCGTTTTCCTCACCTCCTGCTCCACTGAAGCCCCACGGCGGCGTCACTGGCAGCAGCCCGCGTCTTACAGCTATGCGCCGGAGACCGCCCACTATGAGGACCGGCCAATGAAGGCTCCGCGTGGAGCATCGCGGAAAGTGTGGGCGGAAGGTGAGGAAGTCCACGACTGGCATTCCGCGCCCCGCAGATTTTCCTACGATCAAAACACCACGCACCGCGATCTCTACTCGCCCTCCCAAGGCTCCGGTCCCTACTCCCGCGCGCTGCGGGAAGGAACGTGGAGAAGCCCGAAGTCGGCGGCTGAGCAAATGGAGGAAATGCGGCGCGCGGAAAAGCTCCGGGAGTTGCAAGGCACTGCCAAACCACCCTCCGGTCTGGCTGAATAAAAGGGCAACTGGGGTCGGACTTCTCCGACCGATTCCGCAGCGTATTACACGCCGAGCAGTTCCCGCTGCCACGGCATCATCTTCGTCAGGATGTCCGGATTGTTGGCCGCGAGATTTTCGAGGACGGTCTTCGGCGCGATGAGTGAGGGATCCAACTGAAGCTCCTGCGCGTGCTGGTCGCGGCGCGTCCGCAGCTCTTTCAGCCGCCGGTCAAAGTCGGGTGTGGGCCGGGGCCGCGGGGTGCGCTCGCGACGTGGCCACTCGGCCTCCGGTACGGCGAGTCCCTGCTCGGCGGTGGTGTAAAAGCGCTGTTTGCGCCCGCCGTGGAGGTGGTGAAAGCTCACGTCTTTTCCGGCATCGAAATCAGCGGCGGCCCGGAGGAGTTGTTCGTTGTGAAGGATGTGGAAAGCCGGTTTGTCCACGGCCTGCGCCTCCTGATCGCGCCAGTGCCAGAGCGCGCGGAGCACCGCGCCGGAACGACCGCGCAGCTCGTGGCTGCCGGAGATCCGCCAGACTTCATCGGGGTCGCGATCTTTGGTGATCATCGAGGCCGCGATCGCTTTTTCGCAAGCCTGCCGGTGCCACTCGGTGCGCCCCAAACGGACGAGTTCCGCTTCGAGGATGGTGGCGATTTCCAAAAGATAATGCGTGTCCTTCACGGCGTAGTCGCTCATCTGCGGCGGTAGCGGGCGCAGCGCCCAGTTGGCCTTCTGCGACGCTTTGGCGATCGTGACGCCGAAGTATTTCAGAATGAGCGCAGCCAGGCTGAACTCGGTAACCCCCGCGAGCCGCGCGGCAAGCATGGTATCAAAAACGGACGACGGCCCCGGAAATCCCACCCGCCGCAAAAGCCGCAGATCGTAATCTGCGCCGTGAATGACCAACTGTTTTCCGTCGAGCGCGTGAAAGAGCAGCGTGAGATCAATCGCCGCCAGCGGATCAATCAGCAAGTCCTGCTCGGGGACGCTGATCTGGATGAGGCACAGCTTTTCAAAATAGCAGTGCAGCGAGTCCGCCTCGGTATCGATGGGGATGCGCGCGTGCGGCGCGAGCATCGGGAGGACGCCAGCGAGAGCGTCGGGAGTGTCGATGAGCGGGTGCATGGAGGTCAGCCGCGCAGGCCGGTGAGGAGCAGTTCGGCGTTGTTCTTCGTGGCGTGCAGCGCGTGGACGAGCACCTCGGTGGCCTCGAGCGTGGGAAGCACCGCGAGCTGGCGGCGGAGGATGGAGATGCGGTCGAACTCTTGCGGATGGTAGAGCAGTTCGTCGCGGCGGGTCGCGGACTGGAGGAAGTTGATCGCGGGAAAGACACGCTTGTCACTGAGGCTGCGGTCGAGGCGAATTTCCATGTTTCCCGTGCCTTTGTATTCCTCAAAGATGAGGTCGTCCATCCGGCTGTTGGTTTCGACAAGGCAGGTCGCGAGGACCGTGAGGCTGCCGCCCTCCTCGGTGTTACGCGCGCTGCTGAAAAATTTCTTCGGCTTCACCAGCGCCTTGGAATCCACGCCGCCGGACATGGTGCGTCCACGGTTGCCCTGCATATTGTTGTAGGCCCGCGAAAGCCGCGTGATGGAATCCATGAGGATGACGACGTGGCGCTGGATTTCAACGAGGCGCTTGGCGCGCTCGCTCACAAGTTCGGCGATGGCGGTATGCCGCTGCGGGCTTTCGTCGAAAGTGGACGAGTAGATTTCGCAGTTCACGGTGCGGCGAAAGTCGGTGACTTCCTCCGGACGTTCATCCACGAGCAGGAGGATGACGTGAGTTTCGGGCGAGTTCGCCAGGATGGACTGCGCAATGTCCTTGAGCAGCAGCGTCTTTCCCGTACGCGGAGGTGCCACGATGAGCCCGCGCTGGCCGCGCCCGAGCGGGGCAATGATGTCGAGCGCGCGTCCGGTGATCGAATGGCTCTTCTGGTTTTCCAAAACGATGCGGTCCGTGGGATGCAACGCGGTGAGCAGGTCGAACTCCTTCGTCGGCTTCCACGATTCCACCGGAATGCCTTCGATGCTGAGCACATTTTCGAGGGTCAGGAACCGCTCCTGTCCGCGCGGCGTCCGCACCCGACCGGTTACGCGATTGCCATTCCTCAGACCGAATTCGCGCGCAAAATTGGCCGGCACATGCACGTCCTGCGGCAGGGCGCGAAAGTTGTAACACGGCCAGCGCAGATGGCCGCTTCCCTGCGGGCCCAGCTCCAGCACGCCATCCACGAAAACCTCGCAGCCGTAAAAGGCGTAGGCTTTGAGCAACTCGAAAACGATGTGGTGCCGCGTGCGGTCGGCATCGACCCGGAGGTGCATACCCCTGCCACGCGCCACCAGCGCCGCCAGAGGTTCGGCGTGCAATTCGCTGATCCAAATTTCCTTGGGCGTCAACGACTGCGGTGTCGCTGGGGCCGGAGCTTTCTCGGCAGGCGTGGATGATGCCGGGTCATCCGTAACTGGCGTGGAGCCAGTTGGCAAAGAGTCGGGATTGTCGTTCGAGGCAGGATTCGGTGGAGTCGTTCCAGATGACATGGTGGGCTTGTTTGATTTTCGTCAGGAGGTCCAGTTGCGAAGCGATGATCTTTTCAGCCAACTCGGCACTCAGTCGCCGTTTTTCGGCGAGTCGCCGTCGCTGCGTTTCGGGCGAGCAGGCGACGACAAGTATGCAATCGAAATTGGCTTGCGCTTGGGTTTCAAAAAGCAGCGGAATATCAACGACCAACCAGCCACCCTCGCGGGCGACCGCAGCGGCACGGGCCGTCCAGCGGTTGCGGATAGCCGGGTGGAGAATGGCCTCCAGTTGACAGCGTTTTACGTCATCACCGAAAACCAGCGACCGGAGCTTTGCACGGTCAGGTTCTCCTGCATCGTTACAAACATTCGGCCCAAATGCCGCTAGGACCGCCTGACCGACGGCAAAATTTTTGGACAATAACTCGTGTGCACAAAGGTCGGCGTCGAAAACTTCCGCCAGAAGCAACTGCCGAAGAAGCCTCGTGAAAGCCGACTTCCCGGTGGCGATTCCTCCGGTGACGCCGAGGACAGGCACAGGCGCTTACTTCGACATCAGGGGGAGTTCGGGAATGCTGAGTTCCGGAGTGGCCAAGGTCTCAACCACTTCCTCCTTCTCTTCGTCCAACCGCACCGGGTCGCCATCAGGCTTCATAAGGCGGGCCGAGACAAAGATGACGAGATTGCGCTTGGTGTGCTGGTCAACACTCGACCGGAACAGTCGCCCGACAATCGGGATGTCTCCCAGCAGCGGCACCTTGTCCTCAACCTTTTGCACATCCTCACGCATTAGCCCGCCAATGACCACCGTGTTGCCATCATAAACGCTCACGCTGGTCGTCACCTTGCGGGTGCTGAAGACTGGCTGGTTGATCGTGTTGGCGGTGAGGATTTGGGTGGAAGTAATGCCCGTTATCGGGTTCGTGGAAGTGGTCTGAATGGGGCTGCCGTAGTTAATGAAGCCCTCAAACTCAACTACCTGCGGAACAAGGTTCAGATCGATGGTATAGCCATCAGGCCCAACCACCGGTTCCACTTCAAGCGTAACTCCAGTGTTCCGAACTTCAAAAGCGGTCGGCGTCGTGGGCGTGACAGGAAAGCTGTTATTTTGCGCCTGCGGCGCACCGACAAGATTGACGCCGCCATTGTTTCCACCAAACGTCTGGGGAATCTGCGGTGGGTCGAATTCGGTCGGATACTTAAACTCCCGGATGATCTCGATGACGGCACGCTGCCCACTTTTCGTCGTAACCCGCGGCGAGGAAAGAAGGTCCACGCCCTTTTTCTGATTCAATGCGCGGATGACGACCTGAAACTGCGGGTCGGTAAAGACGCCTGCAATCGCCCCGATGGCTGGGGCCAACTTGCTGGTGCTCCCGGTGGCCCCGAAGAGTAGAGCATCCACGGCGCTGGAAGAAATTGCCGTGCCCCCACTACGATTGCCGCCCGTAAGCGGGTTACTACCGACAATCGTGGGTCCAGGGGCGACAAACGGAAAATCAACCGGATTGAGCACGCCCGCGTTGCCGCTGGTTCCGCCGCCAAGGAAGACGTTTTTATTTGCCGGGGCATTGAACTGCCCAAGCGTCCAGTCGAAACTCAGTTCCTTAAGGTTATTCTGTGAAATTTCCACAAACTTGGCTTCGATCTCGACCTGAGTCGGCCCACCCGTCCCCGTGCCCTGCGTGATAATCGAGTCAATAAGGTCCAGTTGCTCCTGCGTGTTGCGAACGATCAGCCGGCTACTCGCGACGATGTAAACCGCCGAGGCCTGGCCATTGAATTGCGCACCGCTGGAGATCAGCCAGTTCTTGGCCGATTCACGATCCGCAATGCCCGACCCACCCTTGGAAGCATCCCCGGGAGCACCAGCCGCTCCCGCTCCTCCCCCGAATCCACCAGCACCCCCCGCCCCAGGAGCTGTAGGGGTTCGGGGAATCAAATCGGGTCGAACCTTCCACTCCTTGGTGATCAAAACGTCGGTGGAGACGCTCAGCGGAACGATAGACACGGCAAACGGCTCAACTTTGAATTTAAGATTAGCCAAGCCAGTGACGTAGCGCAGAGCCTCAATCAACGGAATGTTTGCCAGCGCCACGGTGATTCGGGTGTCGGCCGCATTGCCACCGCCGACGGGGGCTACCGGAGCCGCCGGCGCGGCGGGAGGAGCGACCGGGTCAAGGCCAGGAATCCCTGCAGGAGCAGGCGCGGGAACAGCCACGTCTGGAATTCCCACAGAAGGGCCAGCCTCCAGCTTGAGCACGATATTCACGCCAGTCCGAGGCTCGTCGATAGGGTCAAGCTCAACGCTCTTCCGCTTTAGAAATTCCACCGCCTCCCGAATGGTGGCATCTTTAAAATCGAGCTTCGGAATGATTGTTTTCTCAAGTTTTTTCTGAATCTTGGCGATGTTGCTCGGTGCCTTGGTATCGTCAGCAACAGGGATAGTCTCAGGCAGGACGTTGAATTTGCGCACTGGACTCCTCCATGCACGATCCACTTCCTCCATCGCCCGCGCCCTTTTCTCAGTGTAGCTGACTACGTTGAAGTCGCTCCGGGCCTTGCTGATTTTCTCCTCCATCATCCGTGCAGCTTTGTTATACGGATCGAGGTTAAGGATCTGCTCACAACGCTTGAAGGCGAGATCGTATCGGTCAGTCTGGTAAAATCCTTCGGCCTCAATAAACAGTTGTTTCACCTTTTCCACTTTGGCGATGAACTCCGGACCGCTGGTCTTGACGTAATACCCCGGTTCTTCGAGATGCGCCAAGATGCGAATGGCCTCCTTGCAGGCCGGATTGTATCGGTCATCGATGACGATTTTCAAGATGTTTTCCGCGTCCGCATAACGGCCTTCAGCGATGCGCTGTTCGGCGAGTTTGCAGCTTGCCTCACAAAAGCCACGAAGCGCCCGATCATAGGACCTTTTGGTTTGGGTGGCGTTCGGAACGAAATCGCACGCCTGCTTGTAAGCCGCCGTGGCACGCTCGTAGTCTCGGGCTTTCAAAGCCAAATCCCCGCTTTCGATCATCTGCTCGCCGCGGATCACGTAGTTTTGTTTCCGGATGATTTCCCGCTCGGCCGCGCTCACCGCACCGCCAGCAGCGTGGGCCAAGGTCGGAGTGAAGATAATTGAGGCGACCAGCAGCGAAGAAATTGCGGTGGCGAGTGGGGGTTTGGTCATGAGTGCGGTGCTTTTGGTTGAGTAATTCGGTTAAGTGACGTGTCCGGCAAGCCGGACTGATGAGCAAACTGCGGGGGTAAACGAGGGACGGCGTCTGGGCTATTTGCGAGGATCCGGGAGGATTTCGATTTTTTTGCCGTCTGGCGTCTCTATTACGGCTTTCCCCTCCTGACTGTCAACGAGTTTGTATTTTGCTTTGACGTCCGGCTTGAGGACAAATTCCTGCCGCTTTTTGACGCGAAACTCGGTCTGCGGATTTGGCCATTTGTAGTAGAAATCCATGTAGAAATCCGGCGAATCCGTGATGCGGTTGAGGATCAGCACAACCTCCTCGGTGGTAACCAAGTTGGTCAGGGTCAATTCGGAAATATCATCCTTCTCGCCGGTGCTCGGGTTGAGTTTGGTTTTGTACTCAAATTTTAACAGCTTGAATGGGGTATTGGCTACCTTTTCTCCAAGCTTCAGGAACTCACTCGGTTGCCTGAGGTCTAAGGTGTTGATTTGAAAGCTGAACCTGTCGGGTCTATCCCTCCCCGGCTCGCCGTCGTAACCCTTGAATTCAAGGCGGAACGGGACGCGGATGAATTGTTTGACGAAGAGCTTGGTGTAATAGGCAGGGTGCGATTCTTTGTCGGTTGGATCGGTTCCATCCCGCCATTCATCCTCGTTGGTAAAACCATCCTTGTCTGAATCGAGCAAAGCGACACCAGCGTCGAACGGCGAGAGCTTGTATTTGCTAAACCAACTATTCGGAATCGGCTTTTTCGTGAGCGAGTCCGTATTCCTCGCCCCCTTATCCGGAGGTTCCGGTTCGCCCTTGTCTCCGATGACATAATAGTCTGATACGAAAATCGACCCGCGCTTTTTCACCGGTGGATCACCCACCGCGACACCCTCAATCTCGTTCCACTGTGGAGGATTTTTCAGCGCCCCCTTCGCTTTTTCGATCTGGTCGAGCACTACAGGCGGAACTTTTTCGTTAGGCGTGAAAGGTCCCGTCGCTGTCGCGAAGGTGTCATTGAAGCTCTGCGTCCGCAGAATGAGCATGGACGAGAGCCCAATGAGCACGAGAGCCAGCAGGGCCAGCGCGAACTGATCGGTATGTTTTTTGATCCAGTCCATAAACTACTTGGCGGCAGAAGCCGGAGGCGCGGCAAAATCAACCATGTCGATAACTAATGTTACCTGAAGTTTTTCTTCACCCAGAATGAAGCCTCCGGACTTTTTCTCCTTGTCCGGGTTCGGGTTGAGGTCCGTTTTCGGCAAGGTGGATTTTTCGTTTTTCACAGTGATCAAGCGCGGAATGAAAAACTGTGGGGCCTGAGGTCCAACCAGCGCGTTCAAGACCCGAGCGAGCGCATCTTGTTTGCAGACCATCTTGATTTCAAAGGAATGCGTCGTGACCAAGGGTTTGGCCTTTGCTTCCTTGGAGCCACCCGCCCCCTTCTTCACAGGCTCTTCCGCCTTCTTGCCAGACTCCTCTGGCAGTGGGTCTCGCTTGATCGGGTCCTTGCCTTCGGAACCTAGTTCGATGACGCGGCTATCAAACAATTGGGTCAAAACCCACTCGATCCCTTTGAGTTGGCGGCCCAATGGTGTCGCGGCGTCGGCGGCAGGCGGGCGGCCTTCGTAGGCATCGAAACCCAGAAAGAACTTCGCGGGCAGCGTTGTGCCTGCTGCGGCGGCCTTTTCAACGATCGCTGTCTTGGTCGCCTTGAGCTTGTCCTGAAACTGCTCCGGCGTCATGGGCTCCGCCGGGATTGAAATGGCGGCGAGCGACTTCTGAAAATCGGCGACGACCTCGCTGGCTTCTTTTTTCTGGGCGACAAGTTGGTCCAGGGTTTTCTTCGTCGGCGAAGGATTCAGCTTCTGCAATCTGGTAAGTTCCGCAGACTTCCCCGAGTATTCCATTTGCGCGGCGTCGTATTTGCCCATGGCGGTGAAGAGCAAATAGCCGATTCCACCCAAGCCGAGGAGCATGACGACCATGAAACCGGTGAGGAACTTGTTTTCTTTGATCCAGTTCATCGCGGGTTGATCGTGGGAAGGGTGATCGGATTCTTCAAAATGAGCGGAATCTCAAACTCATAGGCCCAATCCGAATCGTTCGGCACGTTGCGCTTAAAGCGCGGTGGCTCCTTGTCAACGGTGTAGAGATCTGACTCCGTCAGCTTATCGACGAAGCCGTCCACCACGGAGGCACCCTTGGGGTTAAAAAGGTAGAGTCCTTTCAAAGTAACCACGGTGGGCCTCACCACAGGCTGGCCTTTGGGGCCAGGTCCGGGCGTGGGATGTGGCTCGGCACCATCCGCAGGGGCCGCCTGGACTTTGGCCTCGAAGGACGTGATCCAGACCAACTCCTTGGGCAGGCGGGCGTTGATATCCTCGATGATTTTCACCCAATAGCCGCGCTCCTCCACGGCGACGAGCAGCGGAGCAGCCGTTGCTTGTTGAGCGCTAATGTCACTCCGCGCCGCTTTCATCTTATTTTCGAGACTCTGCAACCCTGTGACTTTCGGACCCAGTTTATCCACCACCTCCTGCGTCACGGTTGCCGCACGATCGAAATACAGCCACCAGCCGGCCACCGCGAGCAAAGTGCAGACGCCCGCGAGCACGATGAATGGACGCTGCTTCGCAAGCTGGTGCTTTCGGACCACGCTGCGCGGGCGCAGGTTGAGTTCCATCGGGCAATTGCTTGTGCCGCGGAGCGCCAGCCCCACTAGTTCGCCCATGCGGTGAGCGCTGCGTCCGATTTCCTCAACATTCAGCCCGTTGCCGACCGCAACGTTGCGCAGCGGATTGAAGAACTCGACAGGAAGCTGGAACTTCTCGTGAAAGAACTCCCGCATGTAGGGAAGCGTGACACTGCCGCCGCTGAGGAAGACCCGCTGTGGGGCCGAGCCGCCCTGTTGGGAACGGTAAAAGCTGATCGATCGGGCGATTTCCGCGTGCAGACGGGTCATCGAGTTGCGAATCATCTTTGAAACCCGAGCCACTTCCGGGTCTTCCGGTTCGGCGTAGGCTCCGCCGAGGCTGACAAAACCGTCGCGCTTCTTCCGTTCCTCGGCTGCGCCAAAAGGCTCGTTGAAATCGCGCGCAATGGCCTGTGTGATGGTGCTGCCGGCGTTCGGAATGCTGCGGCTGAACACCTTGTTCGGCTCGATGAAAATGAGGTTCGTGGAACGCGCACCGATGTCGATGATCAGCGAACAGCCATCTACGTCGCTGTAGTTGTAGCGAAAGGCATTGTAGAGCGCCATCGGCGCGACATCCACGATCGCAGTTTTGAGATGCGCCTCCTCCACTGCCGCATTGATGTCGTCGAGCAAGTCAGACTTGATCGCCACAATCACCACCTCGACTTCGCTCGCCTGACCACTGTCCACCAGCGCATAATCCCAGACCACCTCGTCGATCGGGTAGGGCACATTCTGCTGCGCCTCAAACGTCACGATTTGCTCCACCTGCTCCTCGCCGACAGATGGCAGTTTTACGAATCGCGTGAACACCGATTGCGCGGAAATCGCGTAGCTTACCCTCGTGCTTTTCAAACGGGCGTGCTGCGCGAGTTCGCCGAGAGCGAGCTTCGTCTGCGCGAGTCGCGTGGCATCGGCGGCCGGATCAGCCAGCAATTCGCGCGTTTGATACGACGACAGGACAAGTCCGCCGTTCGATCCGGTCTTGAACTCCGCCAGCCCGACGGTCTGATTGCCGAGACTGAGGCTGACGATGTTGGTAGGTGCGGCCATGAAAACTCGGGCGCGGTCCCTTACTTCGACGACTTGATCGCCTCGTAGCGGTCAAAGTAAAGCGGCGCAAAAGGAGTTTCCATTTTGTTCAGAAGACCGGGCTGTCGCTGCAAATTCGGAGGATTGCCCGGACGATGGGATGCTGTGCCGACGACCTGCCCTTTGATCTTCGCGGTGACCCACGCGTTTTGGATACTCCCCGCAGTCAGCGCTTTGCCGGACGTGAGTTTTTCCAGCATCCGGGGCGAGATATACATGACCGAGTAGTGGTCGCGCCCTTCCGGTATGGTGATATGCGTGACCTGACCTTCGACGAGCTTGTTCTCCACCTGAACGGCGTATTCGAGAGTGAGTTCGTCGATTTCACCGCCCTTCGTGTCAAAATCCACCTCGATCTCCAGCCAATCCCCCGGTTTGGTTCGTTTGTCCCCGCCCGATTTTAGCGAGAAATCCGGCGTTTTCACGACCGCAGGTTGGACTTTGCCCAGCTTGATCGCCGCAGGTGCCTGCGCACCAGCGTGAAGCAAAAGCGCGAGCACGGCACCGACGGTGAAAGAGAGAATTTTCATGAGTGAAATTGCTTAGGGTTTTTCGAGTTTTGGGGGCGACAGAGGCTTTGTTGACGATTTGTATTCGGATGGGAAGAAAAATTCACCCGAACGGCGAATCCTTATTTCATGCGGGTTCGGAAGTAATCAATCGTTTTTCGGATCCCCTCGTCAAACTCCACCCGCGGCTCCCAGCCGAGGACACTTTTAGCCCGCGAAATATCCGGCTGACGCACCTTTGGATCGTCCTCCGGCAGCGGGCGAAACTCCATTTTCGAGCTGGTCCCCGTGATGCGGATGATCTCCTCGCCGAACTGCTTGATCGTCATTTCGCGCGGGTTGCCGATGTTCACCGGCTCGTGGAAAGCCGACTGCGAAAGACGAAAAATGCCGTCGATCAAATCCGAGCAATAGCAGAACGAACGCGTCTGCGAGCCGTCACCAAAGATTGTCAGCGGCTCGCCCGCGAGCGCCTGTCCGATGAAGGCCGGCACCACGCGCCCGTCGCGCAGGCGCATCCGCGGGCCGTAGGTGTTGAAGATGCGAACAATGTGCGAGTTCACGTGGTGGTAGCGATGGTAGGCCATGGTCATCGCCTCGGCAAAACGCTTCGCCTCATCGTAAACGCCGCGCGGCCCGATGGGATTCACGTTGCCCCAGTAGTCCTCGCGCTGCGGATGCACGAGCGGATCGCCATAGCACTCGCTGGTGCTCGCCAGCAGAAACGCCGCCTTTTTGTCCTTCGCCAAACCGAGCGCATTGTGCGTGCCGAGCGAGCCGACTTTCAACGTCGGGATCGGGTGCTCGAGGTAGTCGATCGGCGACGCGGGCGAGGCGAAATGAAAGATGAAGTCCACGTCGTCCGGCAGAAAAATGAAGTTCGAGACATCGTGCCGGATGAGGCGGTAATTCTCATTGCCCGCGAGATGCGCGATGTTCGCCGTCGAGCCGGTGAGAAAGTTGTCGATGGCGACCACGCGATGGCCTTCCGCCAGCAGGCGGTCGGTGAGATGCGAGCCGAGAAAGCCGGCGCCGCCGGTCACTACGGAGATCGGTGAAGAGGACGAGCGTGTGAACATGAGCGCCGACGCTGCCGAAGACGGCGGCACAAGGGAAGCCGGGAGTTGCTACCAGGCGCAAAGATTCTCGACGTAGGCCGCCGAGCCGTCGCGCAGCCAACCATCGAGCTGCGCCTGTTCCTTGAGCTGCTGCCCGCGCAGACGCGGCACGACCACGAAGCGGCTGGCGATTTCCGGCAGCGCGGTGAGGTCGCTCCACAGCTTCTCAAATTGCGCGACCGGGAAAACGTCCTCCTGCCCGTGGCCCCAGCGCTTTTTTACGTCCTTGAGCGTGATGTAGGTCGGCACCTTGGCCGCGAGCGCGCGGATCGCGGCGCTGACGCGCGGCTCGTCATCGAGTTCGCCACGCGTGAGGCCGAAAGCCGCGAGCAGACCGTCGATGTCGATCCACGTCGTCATCGTGTTGTAATAGGTCAGCCCGAACTCCGACTCCTCCCGCGGCACCGCGAGACCTTCCACCAGCCGCACGCGCCCATCCACGCGCGCCAGCCAGCCGCCGCGATCCTCCAGCCGGCGCGTAATGACCTCGAAACTCAGCGTCGCGCCGCTTTCCAGATGCTGGCCGAGCAAGGCGGGATCAAGGTTCGCGCCGACCGTGTCGATGTTGTGCAGCAGCAGCGTGCGAAGCTGCGGGCGCTCGCGGAGCAGCGCGGCGAGCGTGCCGTTGCGGAGCAAATTCGGGATCTCGTAGAAATGGCCGACCGGGTGCAGGCATTGCAGCGGCAGGTTGTCGCGGTAGTCCGTGGCCTCGCCAGCGCCCTGCGCCCAGCGGAGCAGCGCCGCGCGCAGAGATTCGCGGACTTTCTGCTGCTGCTCATCGAGCACCTGCTGCGGCATCTCCTCCCACGCGAAGCGCAAATCGCGCGCCGTCGGCACGAGGCGCAGCCCCACGCTCTTCCCGCGCGAAAGCACCAGCGGCCCTTCGTAGCCGTAGTTCTTCCGCGCCTCGAGAATCGCCGCGATCGGCCCGTGCGTGAGATAGCTCGTGGTGAAAATGTGCGGCACCGCCGTCCCCGCGAGCTGTGAAATGTGCCGCGACTTCGCGAGATGCGTCTCCAGAAAAGTCCGGTGCCGCCCGCCGAGTTTGCAAAACGGGTGCAGCGACTTCACCACCCCCGCGCCCTGCGTCCACCGGCTCGCCGCACCCGCCGCCAGCGTCACCACCGCCACCTCGCCCCGGCGCAAAGCCTCCAGCCCTCGCGCACTTGCGCTGGTCGGGATCTCGGTACGGGCGTCGGTGAGGTCGGCGGGACGCACGTCGTCGATGACGGTGTTTGCCGGCAGGCGGTTTTGCGCGAGGCCGATGCGGCCCGCGCGGAGGTCGCCGCGGATTTGCGCGTGCGCTTCGGGATCGAAGCCGTTTTCGGCGAGCAGATCGTCGAGTGATTGCGCGCCGGCGCGGTCCTCGCGGCCGCGCGGGAGCAGGGCGTCGAATAACTCCTGCACCACGCCGCGCAGCTCGGGTTGCGTGCGGCAGGCGGCGGCGAATTTGTCAAGCTCCGCGCGGTCCAGCGTGGGCAGCGACTTCGGATCGCGGCGCAGCAGCGCGGGCGCGCGGAGGAGGTAGTAGCCTTTGGGCATCAGCGCCGTGCGACCGGGCAGAAGATCGGCGAAGGTGCCGTTTTCATTGATGCGGAAATCATAGACCACCGGCTCCATCGCGAACGGCAGCGAAGCCGCGAGTTCCTGCTTCGTCGCGCGCATGATCTCGCCGAGCCGCTGCTGCGCCTCCGCTTTGCGCGACGGCGCGAACATGAAGCCCATGCCGCCGCCGCTCATCCCGCCGAGCATCCAAAAGCCGAGGAAATCGCCGCCGAACTCCGCGCGCACCTGCGCGATCAGCCGTTCGGTGTAATACGTCGAAGCCCACGGAATGATCGTCTGGATCGGACCGTCGAAATTCCGCGTCGTCGCCGCGCCCACGCGCGCGATGTCGCCGGCGCGCAGCGCATCGAGGATTTCGTCGAGAAAGCCGAGTGCCTCCTGCCGTCCGTGCCATTCGGCGGAGGAGCGCAGCAAATATTTCTCCGTCACCATTTCCAATATCGGCCCCACGTTTTGCGCCATCCCGCCGTGGACCACGACGAGCGAATCCTGCAACGCCTGCCGCGCGGCATCGGGGATTTCGTCGCGCGTGAAAACGTGATGCCGCGGCATCAGCCGCCCTTGCGAAACACCGTGCTCGGGATCACCCGGCTGCGCGGCCACGCCCTCGATGAGCTTGATCCCCGGCCACACGCCGCCCGAATCCTGCCAGCCGCCGCCGCTCCCGCCGATCCATTCGCCGAGCAGCGCCCGCGCGAGCACCAGCCGCCGCTCGGCCTCGCTCAGTGGCCCGGTCAGCGACTCCGCCTGGCCGGTCGCGCGCATGAGCACGCCGATGAGCGCCGCGAGCAGGTTTGTGGAAACCGCGAGGCGCGAGCCTTTCGGGATGTCGTTCACGCTCGACACCAGTTCCAGTCCCCTCCCCGGTCCGAGCATCTGCGCGAGCAGATCGCCGAGACTTTGCCCCGATCCCTCGATGCCCGGCGGCACCAGCCCGCTGGCGATGACCGCCGCCTTCAACAAACCGAGATAATCCTTCGCAAAATCGAACACCTCGCCGAGCGACGAAATCTCCGCGCTCGCTCCGAGATCGACGGACACGAGCCGCAGCATCGGCTGATCGATCACCCGCAGCCACGCGCTCACCGGCGGCTGCGGCTCGGCGTCGCGTCCGTGTACGCCGAGATCGACGGAAATGTTCAGCACGCGCGCGCCGGCGGGGAAATCCATGCCGAGAAAAAAGATGTCGCTCCACGCCGAGTGCGTGAGGTCCATCCGCACCGGCGTGCGCTCGCGCAGGATCGGATACAGCCCCTCCGCATCCGCGCGCAACAGCTCCGGCCGCAGCCGCAGCGGCTGGTCGTGCGGGTGGCCCATGCGAAACATCCACTGGTTCCCGCGCACCGTGCGAACACTGCGCCGGACTTGATCCGCGAGAGTTTGAAAAGCCAGGCGATGATACGCCGCCGCAAGCGCCGAGCTGAGCGCGTCGCTCGGGCCATCGGTCTTTTGCTTTTGGCAGAAAACCTCGATCGCCTCCTCGAACCGGCGCTCCAGCAGATGCTCGTAGCCGTAAAACGGAATCTGCGTGGCAGCGGCGGCATCCTCCATCCGCGCGGGCAGATGAAAGCGATGAATCGCGTAGAGAAAAAACAGCGCGCGCACGCGCTCGTAGAGATTAGGCGAGGTGCGGCGGAACGCATCGAGCGCATCGCACTCCGCGAGCAGCGCCTCGTTGGAAGCCTGCGCGCAGGCGTCGTCGAGCGAACGGTCGCGCAGCGCGGGATCCGGCGAGGTGATGAGGTCGAGCAGGCCGAGGGACATGCGCGGCTATTTCGCGATCTTCGCCGCCATCAACTCCACGATGCCGCGGAGAACTTCGTCGCGGTCCGTGCCATTGAGCGCGAGCGCGAGTTGGGCGGTGAGCAGGCCGTATTTGACCCCGAAATCGTAGCGCCGCCCGTCCAACTCTGCGGCGAGGTAGCGCTCCTGCGCGGCCAACTCCGAAAGCACGGCCCGGAAATTCACGACGCCCGCCTTTTTCGCAAAAGCCGCACCGAGCAAACGCTGCACGGACGGCGTGAGCACATGCATGCCGAAGAAGCACAGATAGTAACCCGCGCGCAGTCCTGGCACGTCGATTTTCTGCTCGGCTTCGGTCGGCGTCGGCTTTTCGAGCACAGTGTCGATTTGGTAAAGCCGCCGCGCCGCATCGACCAGCGCGCCGCCAACCGCACCGTAGTACGGGAGCTGGCTTTCGTGCGTGGATTCGACTGCGGACACGCTGCACTTTTCCGCCTGCGCTAGCTCCACGAGCTGCTGCGCACACCCTTTGGCCGCCGCGCTCAGATAGAGATGATCGCCCACGAGCAGCAGAAACGGATCATCGCCGCAAAACGCCGTCGCGCTGTAGATGGCGTGTGCGTAGCCGAGCGGCTCGGTCTGCTGGATGAAAGTCAGCCGCGCCGCGTGGCTGCCGGCGGCGAGGCGATACGCAGGTTCGTCACCCGGACTGATGACAACGCCGATGTTTTCGATGCCCGCACCGAGCACTTCCTCGACGATGATGGCGAGCGCGGTTTTCGTGATGCCGTCGCGATCCACGAGCGATTGCAACGGCAGCGTGCGCTGGGTTTTACCAGCGGCGGTGATGAGGGCTTTGCGGATTTCCATGCGAAAAAATGTGGGCGAAAACGGCAGCTTTCCGACTCAGCGCGCGCCTGATCCGAGGAACACGACAGGGAAAGTCTTGAGAATGATTTCGGCGTCCAGCCAGAGCGACCACTGATCAATGTAGCGCAAGTCGAGCTTCACCCATTCATCGAAATTCTTAATCGCGTTGCGCCCGCTGATTTGCCACAGGCAGGTCAGCCCCGGCTTCATCGAGAGCCGCCGCCGCTGGGCCGTGTTCTCAAATTTCTCGACCTCGTAGATCGGCAGCGGGCGCGGGCCGACGAGGCTCATGTCGCCTTTCAGCACGTTCAGGAGCTGGGGAAATTCGTCGATGCTCGTCCGGCGGAGGAACCTCCCGAACGGCGTCACCCGAGGGTCGTTCTCAATCTTGAAAACCGGACCTTCCATTTGATTGAAAGCCACGAGTTCCGCCTGCCGCATTTCGGCGTCGGTGTGCATAGAGCGGAATTTATACATCGTGAAGGGTTTCCCGTTTTTCCCCGCCCGCTTCTGCCGGAAAATAATCGGCCCCGGCGAGGTCAGCTTGATGCCGACGATGGCAATGACGAATCCCCACGAAAGCAGCGCCAGCCCGACCAGCGCGCCCACACGGTCGATCAGCGTCTTAAAGCGCAGCGCCCACGACACATCCGGCGTGGTGCGAAAAACGAGCATCGGGCGGTTGCCAAAGACATCGAAATCCGGGCGGGCAATTGCCGTGCGAATGAAATCCGCCGCCAGCCACGCCTCGACGCCTTCCACCTCACAGGCCGCAATGCCTTCCTGAAGTCGAATCAGGTGACTGTGACCGCCGGCAAAAATCACGCGCCCGACGGAATACCGGTGCAGCGCATCAACCAGATCGGACACTTCCTGCGTCTCGATGTCGATCTCCGCCACGACCTCCGTCTCGATGACCTGTTCCGCTGTGAAGGAGTGCCGTAACTGATGCAAGTCCGCCGGCGTCCCCACGAGAATCAGCCGCTCGCGCAACTCCTCCTTTTTCGCCCGCGCCCGGTACCGCACCACCGAGATCCGCTCCCTCACCATCAGCGCGATGACCGCGACCACGACGAACATGGGCATGACCGCCCGCGAGGGGACTTCCAGCTTCAAAAAGAACGACGCCGAGAGGATCAACAGACCCAGCCAAAAGAAAGCGTGACCGATTTGCGCGAGCGACTTACCCGCGCCTTTTTGCAGCGCATTTGAGTAAAAGCCCTGCATCTCCAGGCAGATCGGCCCAAACGGCATGATAGCGAAAAGCAGCCATTGGAAATCCTTGAACGGCCCGATCGGCTTATCGAAAAGGAACCAGTCCGCCCCAAAAAAGCGAATCGTGTGCGCCACCCAAAACGACGCAACCAGCAGAATGCCGTCCGCGAGTTGGAGCGCCTGGAGATTGAGTTCTTGTTTTCGACCTATCATCGGGTTTTCTGCGGGCAACACAGAACATGAGCGGAAAAAAAACTTCGAGAAGTTTGCATATCAGACCGCAAGTCGTTGGCGCTGTTCACTCGCCGGACGCACTCGCCCGCGCGCTCCGGCTCCGGCCCGGCGATGTCGATTTTCTCGAAATACGCGTCGATGCCTTTGCCCTCGATCCTCTCCCGATCCTGCGCGTCCTGTCCCGGCTGCGCGCGCCGCTCATCATCACCGTCCGCCATCCCGCCGAGGGTGGCGCGAACCGCCTCACCACCGCCCACCGCCGCGCGCTGTTCGCCCAGTTCCTGCCGTTCGCCAGTTCCGTGGACATCGAGCTGCGCTCGGCCACCCAGCTCGCCACCACCGTTGCCGACGCCCGCGCCTGCGGCGTGCGCGTCATCATTTCCGATCATCATTTCCGCACGATGCCCTCCACAGCACGCCTCCGGCAAACCATCCACCGGGCACACGCCGCCGGTGCCGACATTTGCAAAATCGCCGCGCTCGCCGAAACCCCGGCAGCGCTCGCGCAACTCCTCGCCCTTTTCACCCCCACGCCGGCGCTCCCTCTCAGCATCATGGGAATGGGGCACTTTGGAAAAATCTCGCGCCTGCTCCTCGCGCAGGCCGGCTCGGTGCTGAACTACGGCTACCTCGACGCGCCGAACGCCAGCGGGCAATGGGAGGCCGTACTTTTGAAAAAGCGTCTCGCCGAACTGGACGAGCCCGCTTCCTGAATCGTCGCGCGGCGTGACCCCGGCCACGCCCGCCGAGTTATTCACGCCGCCTTCGAGGGCTGGTGTCCCAGCACCCGCATCAGCGCCGAATAAATCTCCGACGGCCCGAGACCCTTGCTCACGTAACCGTTGGCGCCTGCCTTCCGCGCCGCCTGCATTGCGTCCTCGTCGTAACCGAGGCCGGTGAACATCACGATCGGCAAATCGGGATGCGTGGCCCGCACTTGCGAGATCAGCGTCAGCCCGTCGATCTTCGGCATGCCGATGTCGAGGATCAGCCCGTCGCAGGGATTCAGATCGAGCCAGGATTCCACTTTCGTGCTGTCCGTCAGGGACGACGCCACGTGGCCTTTGCCGCGGAGGTAGGTGGTGAGAAAGCGGTTCAGGAGTCGGTTATCGTCAACAACGAGGAAATTCATGGGATAGATGGTTTGAGCGAATATCGAATTAGCAGCGGCTATGCCACCACTTAGCGGTTTCTCCATGCATTTTTGCGGCGCACAATTCGTCCAAAATCTACCGCTTGTCACCCTTCACCTGCCACGGGAAACTCCTGACCCATGTCCAAACTCGACCCTCTTCGTCAGGCCGTCGCCGTCTCGCCCGACAACGTCCCGCTGCTCCTCCTGCTCGCGCAATCCTGCCTCAACGAATGGTCGCTCGACGAGGCCCGCTCCATCTTCGAGCGCGTGCTGCGACTCGACTCCGCGCGGCCCGAGGCGAAAGCCGGCATCGCCCGCGTGCTGCACCTCGCCGGTAAAACCAGCGAAGCCGTCGTGCGCGCGGAGGCCCTCCTCGCAGAGCATCCCGATTTTGCCCCCGCGCATCTCCTGCTCGCGCGGCTCCACTCTGGCGAAGGCAACCGCACCGCCGCCCAATCCAACTACGATCAGGCGCTCGCGCTCGATCCCACGCTGCGCGATGCCGGCTTGGAAAAAGAACTCACCGGCGGAGCGCCGAAGCCCGCTCCCGAGGAGCCGGAAAAAGTCACCGCCCAAGGCTGGACGCCCGAGGGCGACGAGGAGGACAAGCCCGCCGTGGACGCGAGCGACATCGAGCGCCCGAAGCTCAACTTCGCCGACCTCGGCGGCATGGAGTCCGTGAAAGATGAGATTCGGATGAAGATCATCCACCCACTGAAAAATCCGCAGCTCTTCAAAGCCTACGGCAAAAAAATCGGCGGCGGTGTGCTGCTCTACGGCCCACCCGGCTGCGGCAAGACCCTCCTCAGCCGCGCCACTGCCGGAGAGATTCAGGCGAATTTTCTGTCCATCGGCATCCACCAGATCCTCGACCTCTACCTCGGCAACTCCGAGAAAAACCTCCACGCCCTTTTCGAACTCGCCCGCACTCATGCCCCGTCCGTGCTTTTCTTCGACGAGGTGGACGCCCTCGCCGCCGACCGCAACGACCTCAAACGCAGCGCGGGCCGCACACTCATCAACCAGTTCCTCGCCGAGATGGACGGCAACGTCGGCAACAACGACGGCCTCCTCATCCTCGGCGCGACTAACGCGCCATGGCACCTCGACCCCGCCTTCCGCCGGCCGGGCCGTTTCGACCGCATCCTTTTCGTCCCACCGCCCGACGAACCCGCGCGCCGCGCCATCATCGAGGTCATGGCCAAAGAAAAGCCGATGGATCGGCTCGACGCCGCCGCCGTGGCGAAAAAAACCAGGGACTTCTCCGGCGCGGATTTGAAGGCCGTCTTCGACATCGCCATCGAGCGCTCCCTCGCCCGCGCCATGACGGAAAATCGCGTCATCCCACTCAACACCGACGACCTGCTCAAGTCCGCCAAAGACGTGAAACCCTCGACTAAAGCCTGGTTCGAGAGCGCGAAAAACTACGCGATCTATTCCAACCAAAGCGGCTTCTACGACGACGTGCTGGAGTTCCTCGGAATCAAGAAATGAATGACGAATGCAGAATGTCGAATGACGACAAACTGACGGTGCCCGAAGGCGCGGGCGTCGCGGTCCGTCATTTGCTCGTTCGTCATTCTTTCGTCATTCCACATTCGTCGTTCGTCATTTTCCCATGAGCGACGCCTTCGGCCTCCGTCCGCAAATCATGCGCGGCCTCCAGCTCCGCGACCTCGGCCGCTACGCCGATGCCGAGAATTGCTTCCGCGAAGCGCTCGCGCAGGAGCCCAACGACGCCTTTGCTCTCCACCAACTCGCCGCCTGCCAGCTCCAACTGCCCAAACGCCAGTCCGACGCCCTCGCCACCATCGACCGCGCCATCGGCCTCGAACCCAACGACGCCGAGCACCACGTCCTCCGCAGCTACATCCTTTCGATCATAGACCGTCCGAAAGACGGACTACTCGCCGCGCAAACCGCACTGGGCTTGGATCCGCACAGCTCGATCGCCTTCACCGCCCAAGCCCAGGCCCACCTGCAAATGGAGCAGTGGCCCGCCGCCGAGCAGTCTGCCCGACAGGCGCTCGCGCTCGATGCCGACAACTCCTCCGCCGCCAACCAGCTTGCCCAGGCGCTCCGCCTGCAAAACAAACTCGCGGAAAACGCCTCGCATCTCGCCGGCATGCTCGCCCGCGATCCCGAGGATGCCTTCACCCATGCCAACGCCGGGTGGGCCGCCCTCCAGCGCGGCCAGCATCGCGCCGCCGAAGAGCACTTCCGCGAAGCCCTCCGCATCGATCCGGACTTCGACTACGCGCGCCACGGCCTGCTCGAAAGTTACCGCGCGCGCTCGCCGATCTACCGCGCCTACCTGCGCTATTGCTTTTTCATGCAGCGCCTCAGTTCCGGTTCGCGGTGGGCCGTCATCATCGGGCTCTACATCGGCTCCCGCGTGGCGCGCGCCATCCCCGGCGGATTCGCCTTCGTCGCGCTCTACATGCTGTTCGTCCTCTGGGTTTGGGTCGCGAAACCGGTCGGCAATTTCTTTCTGCTCTTCGACTCGTTCGCCCGCTACGCCCTGCGGCCCGACGAGAAACGCGAAGCTGCCGCGGTCGGGGGCGCACTCGCGCTGGGCCTCGTCGTCCTCCTCGGCACGTTCGTCCTGCGCTGGCCCCACACCATGCCACTCGGCATCGGCCTCATCGCCGCCGCGTTTCCCCTCGCGCTGACCTTCACCAACGGCGCCCGCTTTGGCACCTGGCTCTTCGGCAGCATCGCCACGCTCACCATCCTCGGTGCCGCGCTCTCCGCTCTCGCCGGCCATGTCCCGCTCATCGACGCCGAAGCCGCCATGCAGATTTTCATCGCCGGAATCATCGGCTGCATCGCCACCACCTGGATCGGCAACATCCCCTTCCTCCGCCGCCCGCCGGAGTGAACCGCTACGACGCCTTCGCGTAGAGCTGGCTGTTCTCGTCGAGGTCCTTCATCACCGTGCAGAGATAGACGGGCTCGGGATGCACATCGCGGTATTTGGTGATCTCCGCCTTGTTCAGCACCTTAAAGCCGTAGCGCTCGAACATCTTCGTCCCGCGCCGGTCCTCGAAGACCACCATCTGTCCATACACCCGCTTTTCGCCGCAGGCGTAAAGGTAGCGCAGATACGAGTCCACCAGCGCCCGCGAAGTCGCCACCTGCCGCGCATCGGCCAGCAGATTGATGTGAAAATGCGCCGTTCGCCGCGGGGCCGCCGGCACCTCGCGCCATGCCGTGCGAAAGATCCACTGCACGAATTTTTTCGACGCCGCCGAGTAGCGGGGATAGCGCACGATGCCGCGCAGAAAGAGACTGACGTTTTGGTAGAACGCGTAGCACTGCTGCCGCATTGGCCGCCGCGAACCCATCAGGTAGCCACGGATTTCGCCATTCACCAGCAGCACAAAGGAGCTCTCCTGCTCCCAGTCCGTGTAGTACGCCGTGAGGTAGTCGGCAAAGAGTTCGCGATCCTCAAACACCGGGTCAATCGGTTTGCCGAGAAACCCCGTCTCGCAGCACAACTCCCGCACCCGTGCACGGTCGGCCGGTTGGTAGTTGCGGATTTCAAAAAGACGGGCGGGTTCCATGCGCGGCGATACTGCATCGTCCTTCGCACCCGGGTCAAACATCCGCCGTCCCGATCCGCCAGATCACCGCGTCTCCATCTTGCACGGTAGGGCCAGCTTCCGGCAGAGCGCCTGCACTGCCGGGGTCAGGCTCTCCCGGGTGCGACCGTGGAGCAGATGCTCCGCCTCCGCATTTTCCGGCGGCACCCCGCGGCGCAGCGCATCAAAGTAGGCCGCCATACTCACGCCGTCGCCTTTCACGTCGTGGTGCAAAAAATAGTACGCGAGCAGTGCCGAGGAGTTGTAGAGCGGATACGCCGTGACGGCCTTCACCTCATCGCGCCATTGCGGCGGACTCAGCACCATGAGCCGCGCGGGCGGGATGAGCAGCAGCTCGCGCCGATCCGGCGTCGCCCGCCATTTCAGGAGGTAATCGTGCATCGCGCCGTCCAAATTTTGCAGCGCGTAGCGCCCGCGCGTGTACGGCGTCGCCGCCATGCACTCGGCAAATCCCTCATTCAGCCACACCGGCAGCCAGCCGCTCCAGCGCCCTAGAAGCTGGTGCGTCACCTCGTGTTTCAAAACGAAAATTTGTTTCTGAAAATCCAGCGTCAGCCCGTTCGCGCCCTTCTTGATCCCGAGGTTCGGGAGATCAATGAGCATGCGTCGGCTCGCGCCATCGAAATAACCACCACTCCCCTCGATCCCGCCCGCCGCCTGATACGCGGCGGCCGTGGAAAACATCGCCACCGCGTATTTCTCCTCCTCCTCGCCGCGCAGTAACCCCAGCGGGAGTGCGATCAGGGCCGCGCGCGTCGCCTCGAAAACCGTCACAATGTCCCGCACCACCGGCACTGGCAGCTTCAGATCCGACTCCACCGTAAAGTGCGCGCTCTCGTAGGAATACCGCCCTCCGGCAGTGTCCTCCGCCACCACGCGGACCTCCACATTTTCCACCACCGCCTCCGCCGGCCACGGCGCGATCCGCTCGGGATCGATCAGCGGTGCCCGGCGATTCCGTGCCCGCCACTCCCGCACGTAGGCGACATCCGCCGGACTGAGCAGTGCGAACGGCACCACCGTCTTCCCCCGCCCCGGCACCAGCAGCGTCGCGCGCAGGCCATCCGCCGCCACGATCTCCGCCGCAAACGGTTTCCCCGGCGGACACGTCCATTGCCGCACCTCCTCCCCTCGTCCGTCGGTCCCGACCGCACAAAGCGAGGCCGCGAGCAGCGCGGTGGAGACTCGGATGGAGGAAAACACGCGCATCGCTAACCCGGAGGCGCCACACCGGCAAGCGCCGCCGTCCCGCAGGGAAACTGAATCACTTCACCTGCCGCAGTAGTCCGTGGAGGCGGGTGAAGGATTCCTCGGAGAAGCCCATCGCGCGCTTGAGCTGGTAGTCGCGCTCCAGCGCGTTTGGGTGCCGTTCCCAGCGGCGAAAAATTTCCCAGTCGATGAACCCGCGCAGCCACGACCACAGGCCCATGATCGGCACCGGAAAATCGCTGCCGTAGATCATGCGCGACGCCAGCGGATCGCGGACCGCGGCCCGCGTGTACTCCCCGCGCATCGGCAGATTGAAGGCGCTGTTGTCGCCATACAGGTTCGGAAAACGCGCGGTCATTTTCGCAAACGCGGGGAAGTAGTCCGGGTCGCGCAAGCCGCTGCGCGTGGCGCAGTGCGCGGCGATGACGGTGACGCCGCACGCCAGCGGATGCTCCAGATGACGCGGGTCGGCGAACTCCGGCCGCACCACCGGCACGGTGTTCTCGCCGCCGGTGTGGGCGAGCAGCGGGATTCCCGCGGCGGCCATTTTTTCCCAAAACCGGGTGTAACGCCGGTCCCGGCAATCGACGTTGTGGCAGTTGGGCAGGAGCTTGAGCATGACCGCGCCACCGGCGAGGCAGCGGTCGAGTTCGTCGAGCGAATCGGGTCGCACGGGATGGATCGAGACAGCGGGCCGAAACTCCGGGTGCCGCCGCGCCAGCGCGAGCACGTAGTCATTCGGCACGTGAAAGGAGCCGGTGTCAGGCATGAGTTCACCCCGTTCGTCATACACCTGCTCCTGCGCGAGAATCACCGCCGCGCCGAGCGACGAGCCACGCACCAGTGCGAGCAGGCGCTCGACATAGATTTCATCGAAGTCCGGCTGCGTGGTGTCCTGCGGCAGTCCGAGATGCCGGAGCATGAATTTCGCGAGCCAGCGGTGTCGTCCACCGAGTCGCAGCCAGCACCCGCTGCCGCGCGCGCCATTGCCCACGATGTGAACGTGGCAGTCGATGGGTTGCGGGGCCATGCGCGGGAGAGGGCTAGCGGGCGACGCCCTTTTTCAAATCAGCGTACGACTCGATGAGGTTGGTCTCGATGTGCTTCCAGTCAGCCGCCTGCATGACGCCGGCCGCACGGCGGTCATCGCGGTAGCGCATCATCCGCGCTCGTTGCTCGGCGGACTTTTTGATCAGCGGATTGCTGACGCCAAACAACTCCTCGGACACGCGGGCCACGGTCGGAGCATACTTTTCCGGCGCATTCGTCTCGCGGCGAATCTGCCACCAGTCGAGTTCGGTCGCCGCGACTTTGACGGGGTCAAAGCTCTCACCGGAGTTCTCCTGGAGAATCGTGAAATACTTGACCAGTTCCGGCAGCGCGATTTGCGCCTCATCGCGGTTGGTCGTGGGTTGAAAAAGTTTCGCCGCCTGACCGGCTTTCATCGCGAGTTGCACGCTGTCGGCGGGCGAGAAATGGTATTCGTCGTGGTGCAGCTTGTAGAGTTGGACCATCAGATCGTTGTAGTCGTGCTCGTAATAGTCGCGCCACATGGCGGTTTCGAGTCGCGCCACGGCGGCAGAATCGAAGCCCCGGAGATCTCCCGTGCGCGGCCATAGCGCCCAGGCGAGCACGGCCACCAGCGCGACGACGATGAGGAGGAAAAGGCGGACGAGGAAACGGATCATGGAATGGGGTTGGTGGAGGTTCAGCGCAGATGTAGCCCGGACGGAGCGCGTTTGGCTAGCTCGCGGAGTTTTGGGTTTCGATCAGCCGGTCAGACTTTGTTAACGACCTGTCTGCTGCGGCCGGTGAAACGTCCGAGCCCGGCGCGGGGCTCACTCCGGCCATGTGACCACAAGTGAGGGGGCCTCCGGCACATGGCGTGGACGGCGGCTGGAAGCGCGCTGCTCCTTTGTTCCCCTTCTACTTCGCCGGGTAGCGCCAGACCCAGTCCGCCTGTTTGGACGACTTCTTCTGCGGGTCGATGACGCCACCGTCGTCGCGTAGATCGGTGCCGACGGAGTAGAGGATAAAGCTGCCATCATCGGTGCGGCGATAGCGGTAGGGTTCGCCGTTCACGACTTCGACAGGGATGGAGGGGAGAAACTCCGGCACCAGCCCGGCCAGGGCGTCGGGATACGCGCCTCGGGCGAGCCGAAAGCGCCCCAGCGCGCAGGCGATCCGGGCGTGGTCGGTCATGCTCGCGGCCTGAACATAGCGTTGTTCGATGGATTCAAAGACTGAGGCCATTATTACGAAAAGTATGAAACGATATTTCTCCGGCGTGCTTTTCACGTTTTCGGGCGAGGACGGCGCAGAGCGGTCACCGAAGTAGCGCCGTTGGTTCAAATCTATTCGCGAAGACAATTCATCGAGGAAATGGTTAAGACGCAACTTGGATTGGTAAAGCCAGCCCGTCGGATACAAGCGCGTATGATTTTTCGTCGTCTCGTCCGTTCCGGACATGCCTCGAATATCGAGCCGGTTGTCGATGACCAGGTCGATCATTGCGTTTGCACCTCCACGCTCGCAGCTAATGGCGAAGAGGTAATCCTTCAGCCAGTCGAGTGTGCTGAGGTCGGCTTCGATCTTGCGCAGTTCCGCCTCGGCCCATTGGTGGTTGGCGAGCCCGCTCCACAAGACGTTTTCCATTGTCCTAGCTATCGCTATGCGGACCAGTCCTGCGATCGCAGATGGCTCTTCCAGTATCGCCGTGGACAGCCGCAGGCCGTCGCGGAAGTCTTCATAGGCCGCGCTGCTTTGTCCGCAGGCAAGATGCGCGGAAAGGCGAAGTGCGTAAATATTTGAAGCGTTTTGGAGCGGTTGAAAGTGTGGCAGCCCGGCGGAGTAGCCATTTTCCCAATGCACCGGAAACCGGCAGTGCAGGCGCGTGCCCGCGTCGTGAAGTTCGGCGAGCGACGCGTCGAAAGTCTCCAGCGCCTTGAGCACATCCGCCGCGGCGTTTTCACCGGCAGCGGGGAGTATCTTGGCTTCGACGAAATATTTCTGCCAGGCGGCGAGATCGGTCGGCACCTGTTTCACCGGATCAGTGACGTTCGGCATCGTGCCGTTATTCGCAGGCGGTAGCTTGAAAGGGTCTGGCACATTTTGCCTCGCTTCGGCGGCCCGAAAAACGGCGTCGAAGATAGGGATGCTGGCGAAGTTTTCGGCGTCGGGAATTTTCGGCGGGATGTAATCGGTGAACTCGAGCTTCACCCCGCGCGCTTTCGCTTCGACTTCGTAGGCCCGCCACGCCGCGCGCCCGCGCACTTTTTCGACGAGATAGAAAATGGGGGTGAGAATGCTGACGCCGAAACAGAAGATCGCCAGACCGAACAGCAGGCGAATGATGAGCGGTCGGCGTTTTGCCGGAGGCACGAGGGGAATAGTGGGAGGATGGGCGTCCATGCGGTGAGGTTTGGTTCTAATCCTAATCGCAACATGGAACACGGAAAACTTCCCTCCCCCGCCTTCCTCCTGCATCCTCCGCGCCCTTTCCACATGAGCACCGCCCGCCGCAAACCCTACCCGTTTTCCACCTTTGAACCCAAATGGCAGCAGCACTGGGATCGGGCGCAGACTTTCCACGCGCCGAATCCGGGCGACCCCGGCTTTGACCCGACGAAGCCGAAATACTACGTGCTCGATATGTTCCCGTATCCGAGCGGCGCGGGGCTGCATGTGGGGCATCCGGAGGGCTACACAGCCACGGACATTCTCTCGCGGTATAAAAGGATGCGTGGCTGCAATGTGCTGCACCCGATGGGTTGGGACGCCTTCGGCCTGCCGGCCGAGCAGTATGCGATCAAGACCGGCCAGCACCCGTCCGTTACCACGGCGCAAAACGTGGCGCACTTCAAAGGCCAGCTCCAGCGGCTCGGCTTTGCCTACGACTGGCAGCGCGAGGTCAACACGACCGACCCCGGCTACTTCCGCTGGACGCAGTGGATTTTCCTCCAGCTCTATCACGCCTGGTTCAATCCGGAGACGCAGCACGCGGAGCCGATCTCGACCTATAAAGGCGCGGACGTGGACTCCGTGCGGCTGGCCTACGTGAGCGAAGCGCCGGTGAACTGGTGTCCCGCGCTCGGCACGGTGCTGGCGAACGAGGAAGTCATCGACGGCAAGAGCGAGGTCGGAGGGCATCCGGTGGAGCGCCGACCGATGCGGCAGTGGATGCTGCGGATCACGGCGTATGCACAGCGGCTGATCGACGAACTCGAGGGGCTCGACTGGCCCACGGGGATCAAGCTGCTCCAGCAAAACTGGATCGGGCGGAGCGAGGGCGCGGAGGTGCATTTTGGCGTCGAGGCTTCGGAGGAAAAGATCACCGTGTTCACCACGCGGCCCGACACGCTCTACGGCGCGACCTACATGGTGCTCGCGCCGGAGCATCCACTCGTGGAGCGGCTGGTGACCGAGGAGCAGTGGCCGGACGTGCGGGAGTATCGCGAGAAAACCGCGCGCAAGAGCGATCTCGAACGCACCGAGCTGGCGAAGGAAAAGAGCGGCGTCTGGACGGGCGCGTTTGCCCTCAACCCCGTGAACGGCGAGCGCATCCCAATCTGGATCGCCGACTACGTGCTGCTCGGCTACGGCACCGGCGCGATCATGGCCGTGCCCGCGCACGATGAGCGCGACTGGGAATTCGCGCGCAAGTTTGCCCTGCCCATCCGCGAGGTCGTCTCCGCCACGCCGCGCGTGAGCGTGGGAAACAAAGTCTCGTGCGACAGCGAACCGCTCGAATGTCTCGCCGGCGAGGGTTTCGCCGTGAACAGCGGCCCGCTCGACGGCCTCCCGACCGCCGACGCCAAGGCGGAAATCTCGCGCCTGCTCGAAGCGCAGGGCCTCGGCAAAAAGACCGTGAACTATAAACTCCGCGACTGGCTCTTCAGCCGGCAGCGCTACTGGGGCGAACCGTTTCCCATCGTGTGGGAGGACGGCAAACACCGCGCGATTCCCGCGAGCGAACTGCCGCTCACGCCGCCGGAGATGACTGACTTCAAACCCACCGGCACCAGCGAACCCCCGCTCGCCAAGGCCACCGATTGGCTCCGCTATTCTGACAAAGCCACCCGCGAGACCAACACGATGCCCCAGTGGGCTGGCTCCTGCTGGTACTACCTGCGTTACTGCGACGTGCGAAATGCGGACCGCTTCGTCGGCACGGACGCGGAGAACTACTGGATGGGTGGCGGCAACTCCGGCGGCGTTGATTTGTACGTCGGCGGCACCGAGCACGCCGTGCTGCACCTGCTCTACGCGCGGTTCTGGCACAAGGTGCTGCACGACCTCGGCCACGTCTCCACGCCCGAGCCTTTCCAGCGGTTGGTGAACCAGGGCCTCATCCTCGGCGAGGACGGCCAGAAGATGAGCAAGAGCCGCGGCAACGTGGTCAACCCGGACGACGTCATCGCCGAATACGGCGCGGATGCTTTGCGCGGCTACCTCATGTTCATGGGGCCACTGGAGGCGACGAAGCCCTGGTCGATGAGCGGCGTCGAAGGCATCACGCGCTTCCTCGCACGTGTGTGGCGGCTGGTCATGGAGGAGCAGCAGGACGGCTCGTGGGCGCTCGGCCCGGTCAGCGCGGAAGCTGTGCCCGACAAGGCGCAGCTCCGCGTCCTTCACGCCTCGGTCAAGAAGGTCACCGCTGACATTGAGGCGCTCAGTTTCAATACCGCCCTCGCGCAACTCATGGTCTGCACGAACGCTTTCGTGAACGTCTCGCCGCGCCCGCTCAGCGCCGTGCGCACGCTGCTCACGCTGCTCAATCCCTTTTCCCCGCACCTCACCGAGGAGCTGTGGGAAAACCTCGCGCAGCGCTTCGGCGACGCGCCCGGCCAACTCGCCGACGTGCCGTGGCCGACGTGGGACGAGGCCCTGCTCATTGATGACGAAATCGAAATCGTCCTCCAAGTGAACGGCAAGGTGCGCGACAAGATCATTGTGCCCAAAGACGCGAGCCGCGACGCCGTGGAAGCGCAGGCCCGCGGCAGCGCGAGAATCGCCGAGTGGACCGCCGGCAAGGAGATCAAGAAGGTCGTCGTGGTGCCGGGCAAGCTGGTGAACATCGTCGTCGCGTAATCTGGCGTCCGTCGGGAGGAAAGGAGCGTTGCCGCAAGTACCGGCGTCTGCTAGCTATCGCGAGCACATGGCCACGACACCGCAAAATCCCGATGCCATCTTCCGGCTCGAAGGCGAAGTCGATTTGCACCGCGCGCCGGAAATCCGCGCGGCGCTCGCCCCGGTCATCGCGCGGAAACTCCCGCGGCTGCTCATGGATCTTTCGGCCGTCAGCTACATCGACAGCTCGGGCCTCGCGCTACTGATCGAAACTCTTCAGAGCGTGCAGACCAATGGCGGCACGTTGCGACTCTTTGGTTTGAGCGACAGCGTCCGCGCGATTTTTCATGTGGCCTGCCTGGATCAGGTATTCGCCATTTTTCCCGACCTAGCGGCGGCAGAAGCGTAAGGCAGCACAAGCGGGTGGGAGGTCAGCGCTTCGGCGCGCGCAATCCCGTCCTAAATTTCTTCGGCGTTCGTCCGAATAGTCGGTGAAGGCGGCGTGTGTTGCGCGGCCTTCACCACTTTCGACGTTCATGAAAATCTATTCCCAATTTGGCCTCGTCACGCTGCTCGCCGCGCTCGTGGCGGCATTGCTGGAGTTTGGCGGCGGCCCAAAGCCCGTCGGCATTCTTCGCGTGGGCATCAACCCGACACCGGGTGCGGAGCTGATCTTTTTGGCGGAAGAAAAAGGTTTCTATCGGGCCGAGGGAGTCGAGGTGCGGCTTGTGGAGTTCACCTGCCTTTCCGACTGCCGCCGCGCGTATGAGCGCGGGCTCGTGGACGTGGTCGGCAGCGCCGCGGTGCAGCTTCCGGCTGAGGGCGAAGAATCCCGTCTGGCTCCGCAGATCACGCCGATCCGCGACCACGCCGAATCCGCGGAAACCCCATCTGGTTTGGCGGGGGGGCGTCCGGCGGACGTGGAGAAATTTCTGCGCGCCCTGCACCGCGCTGCCGCCTACACGCGCAAAAATCGGGAGGACGCCGGACGCATCATCGCCGGACCACCGCAGCCCGCGCCCGAGCCCGCCACCAAAGCGGCGACGCTCCGCGTCGAGACCCCGGCACCGTCGGAGCGCAAACCCGTGGCTCAGCCCGGCGACCGCCTCATTACCTTCATCGAGCCCGCGCCCAAGCCCGCCGGTGCCGCCGCGATCAGCGTCGCCTTTTGGCAGAGATAGATGCCCGCATGAGTCCAGCCGGCCCCACCGCTTTCCGTTCGCTCCGGCGCAAACTGCTGTTGCCGCTGCTGCTGCTCGGTGCAGCCGTGATCGCGCTCGCGGTCTGGGGCATTCAGCGCGAATCGCACCGCCAGCTCGCGGACAAAGTCCAGCAACGCGCCGCGCTGGTCGCGAACATGGTGAACTACGCCGCCGAAAGCATGACGCGGCCCGGCGAGTTGCAGCGGCTGGTCACGGCCACGGGCGCGGAGCCGGACATTTTGGAAATCGTGGTCGTCGGCGGGCAACCCGCGCGGGTGCTGGCGAGCACGAAAAGCGCGCGGCTGGGCCGGGAGCTGGCGGAGCTGCCAGGGCCGGATTTCGCCGATGACCTCGCGCCGACCATCCTGCGCCGTGCGCCGCGGCAGCACTTCAGCGGCGCGGAGCAGCGTTTTGTTTTCGCCTCACCGCTCGTGCTCAGCCCGGCGGCGCAGGCCGACGGGGCGCTGGCGGAAAGCGCAGTCATCGTTCATGTGGACACGCAGCCCATGCAGGCGGCGATCCGGCGTTCGAGCCTCGAGTTCGCCGGCATCTTTTTCGGCGGGCTGGCCCTGCTCCTCGGGCTCGGCTACCGCCTGCTCGATCGGCGCGTGCTGCGGCCCATCGCCGCGCTCAGCGCCACCCTGGGCCGCGACCGGCCCGCCGCCGGCGCGGCCGTGGCCGCCGATGACGAACTCGGCCTGCTCGCCAGCGCGCTGCGCGACTCGCACGCGCGCACCAGCACGGCGCTGGCCGAGTTGGAAGGCCAGAAACAGGCGCTGCTCGCGGCGAAGCAAAGCGCGGAGGAAGCCAACCGCACCAAGAGCGACTTTCTCGCGAACATGAGCCATGAGATTCGCACCCCGATGAACGGCGTCATCGGCATGACGAATCTCCTCCTCAACACCGAACTGAACCCGCGCCAGCGTCATTGCGCCGCGACCATCCGTGCGAGCGCGGAGAGCCTGCTCGGCGTGATCAGCGACATCCTCGACTTCTCGAAAATGGAAGCGGGGAAGCTGCATTTTGAAAATGCGGACTTCGATTTGCGCGAAAGCGTGGAGCAGGCCACGGCGCTGCTCTCCGAGCGTGCGCACGCCAAGAAGCTCGAACTGGCCTGCCTCATCTACAACGAGGTGCCCTCGCGTTTGCGCGGCGACCCCGGCCGACTCCGCCAGGTGCTCACGAACCTCGTGAGCAATGCCATCAAATTCACCGAAGCCGGCGAAGTGGTCGTGCGCGTCACGCGCGAAAGTGAGACGGAGACGCACGCGACGCTGCGCTTCGCGGTGTCCGACACCGGCATCGGCATAGCGCCCGAAGTGCGGCGCACGCTGTTCCACTCCTTCTCGCAGGGCGATCCATCCATCACGCGCAAATACGGCGGCACCGGGCTCGGGCTCGCCATTTCCAAACAGCTCACGGCCTGCATGGGTGGTGAGATCGGCGTGGAGAGCGAAGTGAGCAAAGGCTCGACGTTTTGGTTCACGGTGCGGCTCGCGAAACAGCCCGCCACGGTCGCGCCGGCCCCCGCGCCCACCACGAATCTCTCCGGCGCGCGCGTCCTGATCGTGGACGACAACGGGACGCATCGCGGCATTCTCGAGCACCAGCTCACGGCGTGGCAGATCCGCTACACCAGCGCCGCCGACGGCTTCCAGGCGCTGCTGAAACTCCACCAGGCCGCGACCGACGGCGCGCCTTTCGATCTCGCGATTCTCGACATGCAAATGCCGTATCTTGACGGCCTGAAACTCGCCCGCGCCATCTCCGCCGAGCCGACGCTCGCCGCCACGCGCCTCGTCATGCTGACCTCGATGGACAAGCACCCGGATGAGGAAACTCAGCGCCACGCCGGGCTCAGCGGGTGCCTCGACAAACCCGTCCGACAATCCGAACTCCATGCCTGTCTCGCGGCCGCACTTCAGCGCCCGGCTGGCGCGCCGGCCTCCCCGCAGCCCGCCGCTTTGCCGCCGCCAGCGGTCGCCGAAAAAAGCCGCCTCCGCATCCTGCTCGCCGAGGACAACGTCATCAATCAGGAGGTCGCGCTCGGCCAGCTTGCGCAGCTCGGCTTCACTGCCGATGTCGTGGCCAATGGGCGCGAAGCCCTCGCCGCACTCACGCGCCAGACTTACGACCTCGTGCTGATGGATTGCCAGATGCCGGAGCTGGACGGCTACTCGGCCACCGCGCAAATCCGCGAGCGCGAGAAAGCTTTCGCCGCGTCCGGGGGGAAACCGGCGCGGCTCCCCATCATCGCCATGACCGCCAACGTCATGCCGCACGACCGCGAGAAATGCCTCGCCGCCGGCATGGACGACTACATCGGAAAGCCGGTCGATCCCGATCACCTCCGTGCCGCGCTTGATCGCGCCATGGCGGGCAATGCCACCCTTTTCACCGCGCCAGTCGCGCCCACCGCACCAGCAGACGCCTCCGCCGCCGTGGACATGCGGCGGCTGCACCAAGTCTCTGGCAACGATCCCGCGCAAATGCGCAAGCTGCTGCGCCTCTACTTTACCGAGACGCCGCGGCAGCTCGCGCAGCTCTCCGCGGCGATCGCCGAACACCGCGCGGCCGACGTACGCAACCTCGTTCACAAGACCAGCGGCTCCAGTCTTTCGCTCGGCTTCACCGTCATGGCCCAGCCCTTGCTTAAACTGAAAGAAATGGCCGAACAGGATCAGCTCGAGGGCGCCGCCGCCCTGCACCAGCAGCTCACTGCCAGTCTTGAACGGCTCAAAAAACAACTCGCAGCCTAAGCCCAGTCTCCATGAAAAAAATCGCCATCATCGACGATGATAAGATCGTATGTGCGATCTATCAGAACCGCTTCCAAGCGGACGGATTTGAAGTCGCCACCGCCGGAGATGGCGAAGCCGGCCTCGCGCTCATCGCTAATTTCCAGCCCGACGTCCTCCTGCTCGATCTCGGGCTACCGACCATCGACGGCCTCGAAGTCGTGCGCCGCCTCCGCGCCGCGCCCGCCACCGCCACCCTGCCCATCCTCGTCTTTTCCAACTCCTACCAACCTGCGGTGATCGAGAACGCGCTGAAAGCCGGCGTGAACCAATGCCTGCGAAAGATCGACTCCACGCCGCAAGCCGTCTCCGACGCCGTCCGCGCGCTGCTGTCAGCCACCGGCGCAGACAGCCCCGCGCCCACCATCGTGGCCCCAGCGCCGTCCGCGCCGGACCAGTCGCTCTACCTCGCGGAGTTTGCCAAAACGTCCATCAAAGACCTGCGCCAGACGCTCACCGCGCTCTACGAAAGCCCGAATCCCACGCGCTGCCCGGCAGAACTCGAACATCTCCACCGCAGTGCCTCGAATCTCACCGCCTGCACCGCGCTCAATGGCCTGCGCCCCGCTGCACAGCTCTCGAACATCCTCGAAATCCTGCTCCAGGAACTGCTCGCCAATCCCGCCGACGTCACGCTTTCCGCCCTCCGCACCATGTCGCAAGTCGTGGATTTGCTGGCCGAGGTGCATCAGATCAAAGCCAACCCGATCAGCGATCTCACCACGATCCCACCGAAGATTCTCGTGGTGGACGACGACGCCCTGCTGCGCCAGCTCATCACCTACGCTTTGGAAAAAGCCGGGCTCAACAGCGTGGCCATCGGCTCCGCCAACACTGCGCTCGAAGTGCTCGAACAAAACCAGTTCGACCTCATCTTCCTCGACATCCTGATGCCGGACCACACGGGCTACGAAATCTGCGAGCGCATGCGCCTCACTCCCGAGCATCAGGAGACGCCCGTGATCTTCGTGACCGGCCAGTGCGACTACCAAAACTTCACCCTCGCCAGCCTCAGCGGCGGCACCGACCTGATCGCCAAACCCTTTCTCCCGGTCGAGTTGGCCGCCAAGGCACTCGTCCACCTTTTCAACCACCGCCTCGAACGCACCCGCACGCATAGCGTCGCGCAAGCAGCGTAGGGTTTTGCACTGCCGCGCTCAGTCCACGTAGAGGAATTCGTTCGCGTTTAGCAGTACGTGGCAGAAGTCCGTGAGAGCGGCGGTCTGCGGGTCGATCACCGTCGGCGCGACGAGCGTGGGCGCGATGTCGGCGTGGCGCGGCGAGGAGTCGCGATAGACGCCGGGATCGCGCTCGAATTTCCAGTAACCCACTGTGCTGTCGCTCACGGCGGGATTGCTGAGCAGGAGCTGATCGGCGGGCAGCGCGACATTGGAAAGGCGGACGTCATCGAGCTGACCGTGGAAGAGGTGGCGGGAGTCGGCGGCCATCGCGGCGAGGAGCAGCGACGCCGGGCCGGCGAGGCCCGTGGTGGGGCGAAGCGGGAGCGTCGCGGACTGAAGCGGCTGGTCGTCGTTGGAGAGATCCTTCGTGTAAAAGGTGACGTTCGGCGCAGTGGCGTCGCGCATCTTCACGGCCACCGCGACGAAATACGGCTTGCCGATTTCGAGGTGCAGGCCGCTGAAGAGACGCTGCACGGATTCCGGTGCCGGACCGCCGCCGGAGCTCGCCGCACGCGGCTCGTCGGCCAGGAGCAGCGCGAGCGTTTGCGGCTTCGAGCGCGATTCGCGACCGGTAACGCCGACGACCCAACCGGGCCGATGCTCGCCGCTCCATTGCGCGGCGATCGCGCGGAGGTCGCCGGTTTCGTAGATGGATTTGAGGACGATGAAGCCCTCGATGGTGAAGTCCCCGGTCGCGAGGTTCGGCTGATCGGGGATGTGCAGTCGGTCGAGCGGCGTGCCCGGCGTGAATACGGCGGCACGCCCGTCGCGGAAGGGCATTTTTTCGGATGTGAAAGGGACGGGCTTTTTCTCGTCGCGAGGCTTTTCCACGGCGGCGGCCTGCCGGGCGAGAAAGGCAAGGGCGGCATCGCGTTCAGCGGTGGTCGGCGCGCGACCGAGGGCCAGGCGGTAGCCTTGCGCGACGAACTCCTTTTCGTCCGCGCCGGCCAAGCGGAGAAGTCGCCGGGCAAAGGTCGCGGAGTATTTCAGCGACGTGGCGCTGTTGAGCATTTGCAGGGCTTGCGTGGAAGTGGTGGTGACCTCGCGCGACGGAACGCTGCCAAAGGATTCCGGCGCGTCGAAAACCTCCAGGAGCGGGTCGCGGGTGTTGCGCAGGACCTTGGTGAAAATGGTGCGGCGCGGGGCGGCGGTTTCCACGCTGGGGCCGCCGGGGCGAAGGTCGAGTTCGCCGGTGATCGCGAGAATGGAGTCGCGAATCTGCTCGGCGCTGAGGCGGCGCGTGCGGGCGTGCGCGAGCAGCAGATTCTCGGGGTCCTTCGTGCGGGCGAGGGCGGCGGTTTCCGGCGCGGGCGTGGCGGCCTGCTGGTAGGTGGCGGAGAGCAGGATGAGGCGGTGGAGTTTCTTCAGACTCCAGCCGTCGGCAAGGAAACGCGTGGCGAGCCAGTCGAGCAATTCGGGATGCGACGGCGTCTGGCCGAGGTGGCCAAAGTCGTTCGCCGAAGCCGCGAGCCCGCGCCCGAAATGCTGCTGCCACACGCGGTTCACGATGAGGCGCGCAGTGAGCGGATTCCCCGGTTGCGTGAGCCAGCGGGCGAGCGCGGCACGGCGTCCGGTGGAGTCCGGCGCGGTCGGCTCGATACGGGCGGGTTCGGGTGCGAGGACGCTGGGAAAGCCGGGCGCGATTTCGCCGAGCGTCCGTTTTTTCGGGATGAAAGTCGGTGGTGCGACCGGACCGACATCGCTGACCGACGGAATCACCGGCAGCTCGGGCGGACGATCCTGATCGAAAGCGGCGAGTTGCTTGCGCAAAGCGGCGAGCTGGTCGCGCGCCGAGCCGGATTGATAGTTGGCAAGGTGCTGCCACTCGTAGGTGACCTGGCGGAACGCCAGATCGGCGATTTGCGTTTCCCACGGCGTGCGTTCGTCCGCGAGCTTGTTGAGGATCGTCTGCGTCTCAGGCGGGAATTTTTTGATGGCCTCGCGCGCGGCTTTTTCATTCGCCGGGTCTTCGATCGCGGCGATCTGCCGGCGCAGGTCCGTCGTTTTCTCCTCCCACGCCGACAGCTTCGCGGCGTGCTCCGCGCGCAGCTCGGGCGTGACCACGCGCACTTCCTCCGGGATGAGAATCGGCGCGAAGAACGCCTGCCAGCGGTAGTAATCCTTTTGCAGAATCGGGTCGAACTTGTGGTCGTGGCAGCGCGCACATTGCAGGCTGAGGCCGAGGAAGACGTCAGCGCTCACGTCGGTGATGTCATTGAGGATGTTCGTCCACTGCCCGGCGACATCGCGGCTGTTGTATTCGTAGATCCCGTGGCGCAGGAAGCCGGTGGCCGCAAGCGCCTCGACATCGCCGGGAAATAGTTCGTCGCCCGCGAGCTGCTCGCACACGAAGCGGTCGTAGGGTTTGTCGGCGTTGAAGGCAGCGATGACGTAATCGCGATAGCGCCAGGCGTGCGGGCGATAGTCGTCGATCTTGAAGCCGTCGCTTTCCGCGTAGCGCACGAGATCGAGCCAAGCGCGCGCCGCGTGCTCGCCGTAGCGCGGCGACGCCAGGAGGCGATCCACGAGACGCGCGTAAGCGGACGGCTTCGGGGATGGAGGGAAGGTGAGAGGGAGAGACTGAGAGATTGGGCGCTCTCCCGCTTTCTCCCCATCCCTCCGTCCCTCCCTCTCTCCTTCCTCCACACATTCGCGGACAAACGCCTCCACCTCTTCCGGCGTCGGTGGCAGGCCGGTGATGTCGTACGTTATGCGGCGGATGAGTTGCGCGGGCGTGGCGCGCGCGGCGGGCTGGAGACCGGCGGTGGTGAGCTTTTGAAAGATGAAACGGTCGATGTCGTTCACGCTCCAGCCGTCCGCGGCAACGGCGGGCGGCGGCGCCTTCGCGAGCGGCTGGAAGGCCCACCACGCGCGGTCGCGGTCGGTGATCGGGCCTCGCGCCCGCGTGACCATGCGGGGCCGGGTTTCCGGCGGATAGGGTGCGCCCATTCTCACCCACTCGGTAAGCACCTCGATCTGCGCGGCGCTCAGTTTTCCGCCGCTCTTCTTCGGCGGCATGATGAGGTCGTGGCTCGTCTGCTCCACCGCTTCGATGAGCAGACTCTTTGCCGGTTCGCCAGACACCAGCGCCGGGCCCGTCTCGCCGCCGGTTAGCGCGCCGTCGCGCGAGTCCAGCACCAGGCCCCCTTTGATTTTTTCCGCGGAGTGGCTGTGGCACTTGAAACAGTGCTCTTCGAAGATGGGGCGGATTTTTTCCTCAAAAAAACGCCCGCCGTCGCGCGGCTCACCGGCACCCGCGCGCGGAAGCACGAGACCAAGAAGGAGAATGACGGGGACGGCGCAGCGCATGGGCCGGGAGACTGGCACAGGTGCGAGAAAAAATCTGCCGCGGAATGTGCATCAGGGCGCGGTTGCCCGCGGACGGGCGCTGTGCTTACTTCGCCGCCCTTATGCTGCACTTCACGAAAATGAACGGGGCCGGAAATGATTTCGTCATGGTGGACAACCGCGACGGCCAGACCACCCTCACCGGCACGCAGATCGCCCGTCTCTGCGATCGCCACCGCGGCGTGGGTGCCGACGGCCTGCTCGCCGTCGAGCCCGCGCAGGGCGGCGCGCATTTTCGCATGCGCTACTACAACGCGGACGGCGGCGAGGCTGAGATGTGCGGCAACGGCGCGCGCTGCTTCGCGCGTTTCGCGCAAAAGATCAGCGGCCAGGCAGGCGACCTTTCCTTTGAAACGATGGCGGGCGTGATCTCCGCCAAGTTTCTCGGCGACCTCGTGCAGATCCAGATGAGCACCCCGCACTCCCTCCGGCTCGACGACCGCCTGCACGTCGGCGGCGAAGTGCTGCACGTCCACTCCGTGAACACCGGCGTGCCGCACGCCGTCGTCTTCGTGGACGACCTCGCCGGTACCGACGTGCGCCACGTCGGTCGCGCGCTTCGCTACCACGAGCACTTTGCGCCCAAAGGCACGAACGCGAACTTCGTGCAGCAGCGCACCGCCGACACCATCGCCATCCGCACCTACGAGCGCGGTGTCGAGGACGAGACGCTGGCCTGCGGCACCGGCATGGTCGCCTGCGCCCTCATTTTCCACGAGCGCACCGGTGCGCCCGCACCTGTGCAGGTGCAGGTCCGCGGCGGCGAGACGCTCCGCATCGGCTTCGAGAAAGCGGCGGACGGCTACGCGAACGTCACGCTGACCGGCCCGGCGGATTTCGTTTTCGACGGCGTGACCGCAGCGTAACCGCTACTCCACGGAGTCGATATTCAGATACGTGGGCGTGCGGTCCCTGGACTTTCCGGGGTCAACCCACTCGATCCGCATTTCTTTCAGAATCCAGAGGCCATCGTCGGTCTTTTGGCCGGAGATGACTTTGAAGCGGCGGACGAATTTCCCCGCGTCGTCGTAGGCCTCGGCCTGCATGAGCGCGCCGCTGTTTTTGGCGATCCACAATTTCACGCTGCCGTACTGCGAATCCTTTGCGGAGCCGGGCTCCACGCGGACGATCCAGCATTTTTGCAGCACCATGATCTGCTCGCCCACGACCTCGGCCTTGGGCCAGTAGAGGAAGCGCAGCGAGAGGTCTTCGTAGCTCAGGTCGGTGTCGCGCACGCGGGTGTCGAAGCGCGCAGGCGTGATCTTTTCGGTGCCGCCCTTGGTCACTTCCTCGAAGCGCGAGGACTTCTCGCCGAGCCGGAGCTGGAGGGTGAAAGGCGGGGCCGTGAATTCGTAGCGGATCACTCCGGCGGTCATGGAGAGGCGAAATGGGACGGTCTTGCCCGCGTTGCGCAGTTCGCCGCGAAGGGCGCGGTTCTGCGCGGCCTGCGCCACGCGGACCGACTTGAGGATGCCCAGAGCGTCGGGGGTTTCCTCAGCGACCGCGGAACCGCTTAAACACAGGATTCCGAGCGCGACCAATCGTGTCTTTACTTGAAAAAGCAGGCTCATACGCTCGCGAACCTCAGCGATTTTGTCATGGATCAAAAGCTCCTTTTTCTCATCAACCGCGAGTGGACTAATCCCGCTCTGGATCGGCTGATGGCGCTGATGTCGAGCCTGCCGGTGTGGCTGCCGCTGCTGATCGTCGCGGGGTGCTGGGCGCTGTGGCGGGGCGGGTTTCGCGCGCGGGCATTTATCGTCACGGCAGGGCTGATCGTCGGGATCAATGACGGGCTGGTGGCGAAGAATGTGAAGCGGCTGGCGGACCGGCCCCGCCCGCATCAGGTGCTGGACGGGGTGCGCATGCTCGACCTCGCCAAGGCGACCCCGCGGCTGCTGGCGGTGGCGAAGCCGGTGAAGGTGAAGCTGTCCCATCCGACCGGTGCCTTGGACAACGTGGACGGGCGCTCGTTCCCATCGTCGCACGCGATGAACACGATCACCATCGCGCTGGTGGCGACATGTTTTTACCGGCGGCGCGGCTGGCTGGCCTTCGTGCCCGCTCTGCTCGTGGGCTACTCGCGCGTCTATGTGGGCGCGCACTGGCCGAGCGACATCGTGACTTCCATTTTCTTTGCGCTCGGCACCACGCTGCTGCTGCTGGCGGGTTGCGAAATGGTCTGGCGGCGGCTGGGCGCGCGCTCTTTCCCGCAGATTCACGCGGCCCATCCGAGCCTGTTCACTCCATGATCTCCCGCCGCTTCCTCTACCTCTTTCTCGGCGTGCTCACGGTGCTCCGGCTGGTCTATTGCGGGCAGGTCGAGTTGTCGCCGGACGAGGCATATTACTTCCAGTGGAGCGAGCATCTCGCCCCGAGTTATTTCAGCAAAGGCCCCGGTATCGCGCTGACAATGTGGCTGAGCACGCATCTTTTCGGCGTGTCGGAGTTTGGCATCCGCGCGTTTAGTCCCCTGCTCGGGCTTGGCACCAGCCTGCTCATCGCGTGGCTGGCGCGGCGGCTCTACAGCGAGTCGGTCGCCGTCTGGGCCGTGGTGCTCATCAACTGCACGCCGATCTTCAATGTCGGCTCGCTCCTGCTGACCATTGACCCGCTCTCGATCTTCTTCTGGGCCGCCGCCCTCGCCACGTTCTGGCGGGCGCTGGAGGAAAGCCCGGCGTTTTCCCGCTGGTGGCCGCTCACCGGCGCGCTCATCGGGTGCGGCTTTCTCGCGAAATACACCAACGCGATGCAGCTTCTCTCCATCCTGCTGCTCCTCGCCCTCACGCCGAAGTACCGCCGCGAACTATGGCGTCCCGGCTTCGCCAGCCTGCTCGCCGTCTTCGCTCTTTGCACCATCCCCGTATTCGTTTGGAACGCCCAGCACGACTGGATCACGCTCCGCCATCTCGGCGAGCGCGGCGGCCTGAATGGCGGCCCGCGCTTTCGGCCCGGCGAGTTTTTCACCTATCTCGGGCTCCACTTCGGCGTGTATTCGCCGCTCATTTTCGGTGGCCTGCTTTTCGCCCTGCCGTGGGCGTGGAAAAAGGCGCGCATCCATTTCAAGCCCCGCTTCCTCCTCGCCTTCACGCTCCCGCTTTTCGTCCTCTACTTCACCCTCGCGCTGAAGCAATCCGGCGAACCCAACTGGACCGCGCCCGCCGCAATCAGCCTCGCCATCCTCGCCGTGGCCTGCTGGCACGAGCTGGCGGAGGAGCGCAAATGGGCGCGTCCCTTCGCCATCGCCGCGCTGGCTTTGGGCGCGGGGAGCAGCTTCATCACGGTGGATTTCGACATCCTCCGCCGCGTCGGTATCCCCCTCTCCTACGACCGCGACCCCAGCGCGCGGCTGCGCGGCTGGCGCTCCGGCGCGGAGCAGATCGAGGCGCTGCGCAAAAAATACGAGGCCGAGCAGGGCCGGCCCGTTTTCCTCATCGCGAACAACTACGGCACCGCCTCCAGCCTGGCCTTTTACCTCCGGGACAAACGCCGCGAAGGCCCCGGCCATCCGCCGGTCTATTGCCCGATGTCCGCAGTGCCCGGCAACCAGTTCTACTTCTGGCCGCGCTACGATGGCACCACCCTTTACGCCGACACCGCTCGCACCCTCCTGCCCACGCTCGACACCGCGCCGCGGGCCAAGCTCGCGACCGCCCTCGCCGGGCTGGAGGTCACGGGCACGCCCGAGGAGGAAATGCGCCGCCGCCGGATCTTCCTCATGGCGCTCAACGACGCCGCGCCGCAGCTCGCGATTGACGAAAACTTCACCGAGGCCATGGGCTACAGTTCCTTCCTCGGCCGCAGCGCGCTCTACATCACCGACCGCCCCGAGGGTAAACCCGACTCCACGCTGATCCGCGAATTTGCCCACTGGGAAAAGATCGCCGACATCGCCATCACCCGCCGCGGCCTCCCGCTCCGCCAGCTCCGCGTCTTTGCCTGCACGGACTACCGGCAGCCGGAGCTGTGATCAGAGCCAGGAATTTGCAAAAGTCTTGCCGGGGGCGGGGCGGTGAATACTTTGCGCGCCATGCCTGCAACGACTCCCGCCGCCTACGACTCGAAGATCGAGGGAAACATCATTTTTACCCAGGTGGATGCGGCGATGAACTGGATGCGGAAGAACTCGCTGTGGCCGATGCCGATGGGGCTGGCCTGCTGCGCCATTGAGCTGATGGCGGCGGGCGCGTCGCGGTTCGACATCGCGCGGTTCGGGGCGGAGGTGATGCGCTTTTCGCCGCGGCAGAGCGATGTGATGATCGTGGCGGGGACGGTAACCTATAAAATGGCGCTCGCGGTGAAGCGCATCTGGGACCAGATGCCGGAGCCGAAATGGTGCATCGCGATGGGCGCGTGCGCGTCGAGCGGCGGGATGTATCGCAGCTATGCGGTGTTGCAGGGGATCGACCAGCTCATCCCGGTGGACGTGTACATCTCCGGTTGCCCGCCGCGGCCCGAGGCGCTGCTGGAGGGGCTGATGCGGCTGCAGCGGAAGATCGAGACCGAGCATCCGCTGCGCGAGCAAAAGCGGGAACTCATCGCCAGCTTTAACGCCTGATTTTACCCCATGGCTTCCCCGATAAATGCCGCAGTCAGTGCCATCCAGGCGAAATTCAAAGTCGCGCAGAAGACCGAGTTCCGCGGCGAAACCACGCTGCTCGTGGAGCGCGCGGAGATTCGGGAGCTTTGCGCGTTTTGCAAGGAGACGCTCAGTTTTGACATGCTGCTCGACCTGAGCGGCGTGGATAATTTCGGCGAGGAACCCCGCTTCGAGGTGGTGTACGAGCTTTACCAGATGGCCACGGACGCGCATCTGCGGCTGAAGATCACGGTGTCGGAGGATGAACTGAGTGTGCCGTCGGTGATCGGCGTGTGGCCGACGGCGGACTGGCACGAGCGGGAGGCGTGGGACATGTATGGGATCGGCTTCAGCGGGCATCCCGATCTGCGGCGCATCCTGATGTGGGAGGGGTATCCGTTTTTTCCGCTGCGCAAAGATTTCCCGCTCGCCGGTCGCGCGAGCGAGATGCCGGATGTGGCCTTCAGCAAGGCCGCGCCGCTGGCGGGCGGGCCATTCGTGACCGTGCCATCGACGGCGACGACGAAGGACCGCGAGCCGCGCTCGCGCGAGCAGAGCTAGGCGCGGAGGCCGGTGTCACTGGCATCAATGGGCAGAAAACAGAACACCAGCCCATGTCGGACTGGCGTCTGTAACCCCCAATGAAAATGCCGGGGAGGTTTCCCCCTTTTATGGCGGCCCGGTCCGCCCAAGTGGACTCAGAATGAGCTGGCGCGGGTGCTGCCTTTTTTCTTCGGCGCGGGTGCCACACCAGGTTTCGCGTAGTCGGCGGCGAGCTGGCGGTTGGAAGTCGGCACGAGGCGCTTGGCTCCTTTGGCGTTGTTGCGCCAGCCGTTCGGGTCGGCGTATTCCTCGCCGCTGTGGGTGAGGCCGGTGACCTGGTCTTCGAGACCGGTGCCATAGCCCTGCTCGATGATGGTGGGCGTGACGAAGATGAGGAGGTTGCGCTTGTTGCGCTGGTTGAGCTTTTCCTGAAAGAGATAGCCGAGGAGTGGCACGTCGCCGAGAACGGGAACCTTGGTGCGGCCCTTCGTTTGCTCGTCCTGGAGCAGGCCGCCGATGGCGAGGGTGTCGCCGCTGTGAATGAGGACGTTCGAATCAAGCGTGCGTTTGTCGATGACCGGGCTGGTGACGGTCGCGCCGCCAAAGGCGAAGGTGGCGTCGCCGACTTTGTTGCTGATCTCGGGCTTCACCTTCATGGAGATGTAGCCGTCCTTGTTGATGGAAGGCGTGACGGTCAGGGTGTTGCCGAATTCCTTGTCCTGAAATCCGCTGAAGACGGCCTGCGCGGTTTGTTCGTTGAAGTTGAGCTGGGGCACCGGCTGGGCGCGGGTGATGGTGATCTTGGCCTCCAGGTTATTGGAAGTGACGACGCGGGGATGCGCGAGAAATTCGGCGTCGGCGTCTTCATTCAAGAGCCGCAGGGTGGCGGACATGGCCGGGACGCTGAGGATGGCAAACTGGCTGCCGATGGCGTCGCCAAAACCACCGCGGGTCATGCCGTTCATGAGAAAATCCTGCGCGTCAAATTTGCCGTTCGCGGTTTTGACCTCCTGAATCGTGTCGGGAACGATCTTCGTCGTGGTCGTGCCGGTGATGGGATCGGTATCCGTCTGAATCTTGGATTTTGCAGGCGTGGTGCCGCCGTATTTGATCGTCTGCGGCGAACTGGAACCGCCGACGACGCCGGCCCAGTTAATGCCGTAGCTTTGCTTGGGGTTGGAGGTGACCTCGACGAGCCGCGCTTCGATCATCACCTGCTTGGTCGGGCGGTCCACGCTTTCGAGGAAAAGTTTGATCTTATCGAGATTCGACCGGTTTTCGCGGTAGTAGATGGTGTTTGTCCGCACGTCGAACTGCGGGGCGACGCCGCTCTGGAGCTGGCCCTGCAGGAGCGGGACGATTTTCTCGGCCGTGGCGTAGCTCAGCGTGTAGTTTCCGCTCTCGGTGGGCTCCTTGGCTTTTTCGGCGGCGGTCTTGATGAAATAGGTTCCCTTCTGCTCATCCATGATGAGTCCTTTTGCAGTGATGATTGTGTCGATGGCGTCCCTCGCGGTCTTGTTCTCGAGCCGCATGCTGACCGTGCCGCCTGTGGCGGTAACCTGATCGCTGACGACGATGTCTATTTTCGCCTGCCGGGCGAGGGTGCGCAGGACCAGGCCGATTTCGTCGCCTTGAAACTCGACGGTGCGAACGGTGGCGGGCGTGGCGGCTGGCGCGGTACTGGGCAATGGCAGACCGGTGAGATCCGCGGCGGGTGTGCCGCCCACGGCGGGCGGGATGACCTGCTGCGTTCCCGTTCCCGGCACCTGAATAGGCGGCTCAATGGGAGCAGGCACGGCGGCGGTGGGCGCGACTGCGGCGGGCGCGGCGGGCGCGGCGGGTGAGGCAGAGGGAGTTACGGCAGGCGTGGCTGGTGCCGCAGGCTTGGCAGCGGCGGGGCCTTGGGCGAGAGCGCTGCTCACGGAAAGAGCGGCGAAAACGCAGAGCGTGGAGTGAAGTTTGACCATAGGAGTGAAGCTGTCTGTTTCGAGGTTTGGACGTGATAGAGCAGCCGCTAGGCCATCGGCGTTTCTACGCGGAAAAAGATTCCGTTTCTCGCATCGGCGAGAGTCCAGCCCTCTCAATCCCCTCGAAATGAGAGCCGCGCGACCGGGGCAATTGCGGCCAGTGCGGTGACGCGAGTTACGCTTCCATCTGCGCGGCGGCGAACCGTGCCACGTCCTCCAAAAACACCGCCTGCGACCGCGCGTCCGTGCCCGAAAGATCCTTCATCTGACAAAGCGCGCGGTCTTTCCAGATCCACGCCTCGGGCCGAAACGGTCCAACGCGGCGTGGGTCGCTCCAGGTGTGGATGGAGAGCAGCCGGGGAGTCAGCGCGGCGGCGATGTGCATGGGGCCGCTATCCACGCTCACGGTGTAGGCCGCGCGGCGCACCAGCCAGATCAGCTCGGGCAAGGTCGTGCGGTTGAGCAGGTCGGTGACGTTCGGCGCGGCGGAGACCGGCATGTCGGCGCGTCCGGCAATGACGACGCGACGAGGCGCGACGACGCGGACGAACTCCGCGACCTCGGCGGGCGTGAGCGATTTGCCCGCGCCGCGGGAAAAGGGATGCAGCAGCAGAAATGGTTCTTCTGCGCAAAAGTCGGCGGGCGCGGTGCCGGCGGGCAGCGGCCAGGCGAGCGGGCCGGCGGTGGCGACGCCGAGCGCGGCGACGAGCGCGAGGTAACGCTCGACCGCGTGGTTCGGAGCGGAAACATCCACCGTCTGGTCGTAGAAATGGCGCCCCCCTTCGCGGGCATCGGACAGACCGACGATGCGCCCGCCGTCCGCCCGGCAAAGACGGGCGATGAGAGCGCTGCGGAGGAGCCCTTGGAAATCGAGGACGAGATCGGCTTTCCGCGTGGCGAGCGTTTTGGCCCAACCGGGAATGCGCGCCCAGCCGTCGACGCCGCGAAACTGCCCGCGCGGAAAGTGGATGATTTCATCCACGTCGGGGTTGCCGTCGAGCAACGGCGCCCACTCGGGATTCACCAGCCAGCGGAGCCGCGCCCGCGGCCAGTGCTGCTTGACCAGCGCCACGGCGGGCAGCGTGTGGACGACATCGCCGAGGGAACTCGGCTTGATGATGAGGATCGTCGCGGGATTGATGATTTCAGATTTCAGATTTCAGATTGGCTGTCCGACTCCAATCTGAAATCTGCGATCAGCAATCTGAAATCACGCTATTTCCCCAACGCCAGCCGGTCCGCGAGCCGCTGCGGGAGGCCGGCGGCGAGGATCTTGTCCTGCGCTTTCCAGATGTCGTATTCGAGCCGGCGGAGTTCAATGAACTGCTTGTCCGGGGAGTAAAGGACGTAGGCCGCGTGCCAGTCACCGTCGCGCGGTTGGCCCACGCTACCGCAGTTGATGAAATACTTTTTGCCCGGCTCGAGGGTCAGTTTGTCGAGGAGCTGGCTTTTCACCGAGCCGTCGCGGATGTAGGCGCGCGGCGCATGGGTGTGGCCATAAAAACAGAGCTGGGTGTGCTGGTAGTTAAAACTCGCGGCGGCGTCGAGCTGGTTGAAGACATAGCCCCACTTGTGCGGCGTATCGAGGGTCGAGTGGACGATGGTGAAATCGCGCACCTGCCGCACCATTTTCAGGTCGCGCAGCCACTGTTTGTCCGCCTCGCCGAGCTGGTTGCGGGTCCAGTTGATGGCCTCCTCGGCGAGCGGGTTGAAGCCAACGAGTTCGTCCACGATGGAAGCCTGCTCATCGTGGTTTCCCTTCACCACCGGGCAGTCGAGATTGCGCACGATTTCGAGACATTCCTTGGGATTGGCGTTGTAGCCCACCACGTCGCCGAGACAGACGTAATGCGTAACCTCGTGCTTCTCGGCGTCGGCGAGGACGGCGGTGAGCGCTTCGAGATTGGCGTGAATATCTCCGAAAATGGCGAATCGCATGTCAGGGTTTGGGGGGAGGAATATCTACTTTCTGGTCCGCGGGAACATTCAATTTTTCCTGCAACTCGCCGAGCAGCCTGAGCAGCGTGGGCAGCCGTTCGTCCTCCCCTTTTCGGTAGAGAGCCAGCAACTGCTCGTAACCCTCGCGCTCGCGACCGGGAGTTCTCGCCAGTTCATAAACGGCGAAACGATGCACATAGACCGGCGCACCCGGAATTTTCGCGCCGCGAGAAAAGACCTCCGCAGCCTTGGCGTGGTCCTGAAAACGGTCCTTGTAGAGCGTGCCGAGGCTGATGTGGAGAGTGGCGCTGTCGGGATTGTTGGCGATGCCCCGCGTCAGGTAGTCCTCGCCCAGCTTCCAATATTCCCTTTGCGCCTTTAGCCGCAGCGCCTGCCGCGGCTGCTTGCGGTCTTCGAGCGCCGCAATGCTCGCATTTGCATACATGTGCCACGCCGCCATGTCCCAAAAGAGGACGCAGCGCGGCTGCAACGCGGTCACGGTGTCGAAATCGATCTTCATCGTCGCCCAATCCGTCCGCTCTTCCCACACCATGCTGGCGTGAATCCACAAAGCATCGGCCACGACCGCGCGAAGTCCGCCCAGCACCGCGACAAAGCCCATCTGTCCCACTTTTTCGTAAAGGCCCACATCCACCTTCGACGAATGAAGGTGCGCGGCCCGCGCCTTGCGTTCCAAATGCAGTTCCAGCGGCAGCCGAACGACGCCAAAGAGGAGCAGCGCGAAAAGGGCGGCAAGTTTCCGCTTCGTCATAGCTCTTTGCCCGCGAAAATCAGGTAGCCGATGAGGAAATAGGCCGCGATGTACACCCCGCCCAGGCTCGCGGTCTGCGCGAAAAGGTCGAGCGGGAGAGCGCCGGTGGCGTCATCGAGAATGTCGAACGCCCACAAATCGGGAATCATCAGCATCGCGAGAATCGTCACTCCCTTCACCAAAAAATTCATCACCGAGACCGTCCCAACCGCTACCGCCCCCAGCGCGTGTTCACGGGCGAAGTGCTGGACGTAGCCACAGATAATGACCATGCACGAAACGATAATCGTAAAGATGGATGAAGTCGCAAAGGTGGAAACGAGCAGCGTGAGGGAGGCGCAGACCGCGGCTTTCAGGTAAATGATGATGAGACCCGGAATGAGATCCGCGCTGAACGCCGCCAGTCGAATCTGCTCGAGCGCCGCGTCGCGATCCGGCCCCGGTGCCAGCGACCGGGAGGCAGCGGCCAGCGACGACTGCTCTTTGACGTAAAGGACCAGCACCAACATCGGGATCATCAGCGCCATCGCCACCAGCAGCATCGCCAGAACGCCGCCCAGTTTACCCAGCAGATACTCGAACCTCGGCACAGGTTTGGCCAAAATCGTATAAAGTGTCCTCTCTTCGATGTCCTTCGGAATGATCATCGCCGTCGAGAGGACCGCCAGGAGCAGGGTGAACATGGACATTCCACCCAACGCCATGGATTTCATCGAATGAAACTGCTCCTGAAAGGTCAGCGTCGAGGTGGCGAGCGAGACCGCGATGAAAAGCAGCGCGAAGCAGAGAAGAAAGTAGAAGACTTTCAGCCGCACCAACTCGAGCAGGGTGTTCGACGCGATGGCGAAGACGCGGGCGAGCGAGAAGGTCTTGTGCTGAGTGGCGGCAGTCATGGAATGACGAAGGTCGAAGGTCGAAGGTCGAGGGAAGTCCGAATGGCCAATGACAATCCGCAAAAGAACGCGCGCCATGCCGTCCTTCGAACTTCGTCATTCCTTCGACATTCGGTATTCGTCATTCGTCACTTCCCCCTGTTACCTCCAGAAAATACCGCTCCAAGGTCCTCTTCGGCCTCCCTTCCTCGACCACCCGGCCTTTTGATCTTCCGACCATTGCCCGGATCTCCGCGAGTAACTCTGGCGTCGGGTTTTCCAAAATCATCTCCGTCTGGTTCTCGATCGAGATCAACTCGTCCAACTGCCCCTCCCGCACCAAAACGCCTTGATGCAGGATGCCGATGCGGTCGCAAATCTCCTGCACCTGCTCCAGCAGATGCGAGCAGAGCAGCACAGTGATGCCGCGCTTCTTGAAGTCGAGGATCAGATCGCGAATCTCCCGCGAGCCTGCCGGATCAACCCCCGCCGTGGGCTCATCGAGCACGAGCAGCCGCGGCTCCTGCACCATCGCCTGCGCCAGCCCGATGCGCTGGAGCATGCCCTTCGAATAACCGCCCAGCCGCCGGTCTGCGGCATTCTCCAGCCCCACCAGCGCCAGCAGCTCCCGCGTCCGCTCCCGCAGCCGCGCTCCGCCCAGACCGCAGAGCTTGCCGTAAAACGCCAGCGTCTCCGCACCCGTGAGGAATTTGTAGAAATATGGATTCTCCGGCAGAAAACCCACGTCCTCCCGGCTCTCCACGGTCCGCGAATCCCGCCCAAAAATCTCCGTCCGCCCGGCCGTCGGCGCGACCAGCCCGAGCACGATTTTCATGGTCGTGCTCTTGCCCGACCCATTTGGCCCCAGCAGCCCATAAACTTGCCCCGGCTCCACCGTCAGCGACAGTTCCCGCACCGCCGTCACCTTTTCCCGCTTGAAAGGGATCGGGTAGATTTTGGTGAGCTTTTGGATGGTGATCGCCGGGGTGGACATCAGCGCAGAATCTCAAACCCCTTCACTCCGGGCGGCAAGTCAATAGGTGCCGCAGCCACATGCTTGATATGCCCCTTCAGCTCACTCTCCGCGATCTCCGTCAGGAAGGCGTCCACTTCCTCGCGCTCCCCGCCGCACTGCAACTCCACGCGGCCATCCATCAGATTCCGCACCCAGCCCACCACCTCGAAGCCGCGCGCGATCTGCTTCACGGTGAAGCGAAAACCCACGCCCTGCACGCGGCCCTCGTAGAAAACCTGACGCGCAATCATTCGGCCACGACGATGGAGCGCAGGTGCTCGGCGGCGGTCTCCGGCCAGACCGTATTTAGCCAGCAGCCCGTGCCCAGTTCCACTCCGCCCCGAAAATACAGCCGCGGCAGAATCTCGATATGCCACCGGAAGTCGCTCTCGATCGTTGCCCAGTGATCCGCGCGTCCGCTCCGCGTCGGCGCGGTGAAGAGCATCAGATTGTAGGGCGCGTGATCCAGCGCGCGGTTGAGTTTGCGCAGCGCGGTTTTCAGCACATCCGCCAGCTGCGCCACCTCCTGATCGCTCACGCCGTGGAAATCCGGGCACTGGCGCTTCGGATATATCGCCAGCTCAAACGGTGCGCGCGACGCATACGGGCAAAAGACCGCGAAGCCGTTGTTTTCATACACCATCCGTGTCCCCACCTGCTCTTCCTCCGCCAGGATGTCCTCAAAGATCGAGCGCTTTTTCACTTCAAAAAAAGCCCGCGCCACCGCCAGCTTGCGGGCCAGCAGCGACGGCACCACCGCCATCGCCACGAGTTGGCTCACGCTGTGCCCCACGCGCGCCCCGGCCGCGGCACCCACGTTTTTTGCGATGCAAAACGAACGCATCCGCGGATCGCGCAGCAAATCCAGCATCCGCACTTTCCACGCGGTGATCACCTTTTCGATGTCCGCCAGCGGCAACTCTTCCAGCGCCGCCGCGCCCGGATCTTCAATGATCACCTCGTGAGCCCCCACCCCGTCCATCCGATCGTAAAATCCTTCGCTCCGGCGCACCGCCTCGCCTTCCACCCGCACGATTGGCGCACGGTTCGGCACCACGCGCACCTGCCAGCTGCCGTCGGCTCCCGGCGCGGTGTGGAGTGCGTGCGCGGCATGCTGCTCATGCCCGGCCATGAAAGGACTCGGCTCACTCGTCTGTCCGTGGACGGAACCAAATGCCGGCGGGATTGGCCGCGCCTCCGAGAAGATGGTCCAGGCCTCTGTCAGCGGATCGAGGCGCATTTCGTTTTTGTCCATGATGTAGGTGAAAAGACTGGATGCAAGGCCGCGGCCGGCACGGCCCCGTTCAAGGCCGGAAGCCCGCTCCGGCCGCGCGACGCCCCCGATGCTTCACCGTCCCGACCACCGCATCAAGCCACGATTTTCCAACCACCCGCATGCGCTCCGCCTACTTCGGCGCAAAGCCCGCGCGTGGCGTGCCGTCGCGACCGAGGAGCGGTTGGGGCTTTTCCACTTTGCCCAAAGACCGCGTGCCGGGACCGAGGCCCGTCTTCCCAAGATCGCGGTCGGTGGCGTCGGCGAGCGCGCGGAGCTGGGCGACGATTTCAGGGTTCGCGTCGGCGACGTTGGTGGATTCGCCGGGATTCGCCTGGAGATCGTACAGCTCGCCTTTCGCGAGGTGTAGTTTCCATTGGCCGGAGCGGACGGCTTCGAGGACGAGCCCTTTGAAAAAGAGGAAGCTTTCGTGGGGCGCGGCGGTGCCGGCTTCACCGGAGAGGATGGGCCAGAGGTTGGCACCGTCGATTTTGCGCTCGGTGGACACGGTGCCGCCGCTCAACGCGACGAACGTGGGGAGCACGTCGAACATCGCGCAAATGGCGTCGCTCGCAGTGCCGGCGGGGATTTTCCCGGGCCACCACGCGATGACCGGCTCGCGCATCCCGCCCTCCCAGGTGCTGCCTTTCTGCCCGCGGAAGGGCTTGTTCACGGAGTAGCTGGTGCCGCCGTTGTCGCTCATGAAAATGACGAGCGTCTTCTCCGCGAGACCTTGCGAGCGCAGCGTGTCGAGCACCTGGCCCACGCTCCAGTCCATCTCCTCCACCCAGTCGCCGAAGAGTCCGTTCTGCGATTTGCCGCGGAATTTTTCGCCCGGATAAAGCGGCCAGTGGACGGCGTTGTGCGCGAGATAGAGGAAAAACGGGCGTTCCTTGTTCGCCTTGATAAAGCCGACGGCCTCGTCGGTGTAGCGGGCCACGAGCGTCTCTTGATCTTTCGCCAGCACGCGCTGCACGATCGTTTCGCCGCGCATCAGCGGAAGCGGCGGCTGACCTTCGCCCTTTTTCGGCAGCGGCTGGCCGAAGTTACTCTTCACGCCATCCTCCGCCGGACCCATGTCATTGGAATAGGGCAGGCCAAACCAGGAATCGAAACCCTGGCGCGTGGGCAAAAATTCCGGCTGATCGCCGAGATGCCATTTGCCCACCATCCCGGTCGCATAACCCTGCGCCTTCAGCGCTTCGGCCACCGTCACCTCCGAGGGCGAGAGTCCCGTGCTTCCGACCGGAAAAAGCACATGCGGAATCGGCAGCACGCGCTTCGGATAGCAGCCGGTCATCAGCGCCGCGCGCGATGGCGAGCACACCGGCGCGCCATAGAAACTCGTGAGCTTGCGCCCTTCCTTCGCCATGCGGTCGAGGTTTGGCGTGCGGTTCAGCGTGGAGCCATACGGCCCGATGTCCGCGTAGCCGAGGTCGTCGATGTTGATGATGACGAAGTTCGGCTTCGGCGTCTCCGCAGCCAAAGCGGCAACAGCAGGCAGGAGCATCACGGCGAGAAAAGCGGGAATTTTCATGGGCCGCGGACTCTTCCCCAAGTAGCTGGCGAAAACAATTCTTCTCACCGCCCACCCGCGATGCTAGTCGTCTCCACCTAGCGTCGAGGAACGCCGCGTCCAACGACCCGCTCCTTTTTCGCCTCCACCAAAGCCACCCATGAGCACCAGCAGCGAAACCCGGGACAAACTGAAGGGCAAAGGTCTCTTCTTGGAATTCACCGACGAAGAACTCAGCGACTTCCTCGAACTGCTCGACCTCGCGCAGGTGAAGAAGGGCGAGACTATCGTGAAGCAGGATGATCCCGGCGACTGCATGTTCATCCTCGTGGAAGGCAGCGCCCGTGTCGTTCATCACCGCGAAGGCAAGGACATCAATCTCGCGGCCCTTCAGCCGGGCGACTTTTTTGGCGAACTCGCGCTCGTGGATGCAGGCGTGCGTTCCGCCGATGTCGAAGCCGCGTCCGACTGCACCCTGCTCCGCCTCAATCAGGCCGTAATCTCCGCCGCCGCCGGCGTCTATCCCACCGCCGCCTTCAAATTCCTCATCGCCATCGGTCGCATCCTCGTCGGACGCCTGCGCCAGACGAACCAGCGCTACATGGATACGCTGCTGCTGCCGGCGCACGGCAAGGACTGACCGCGAAAAAGGGCAGGCGCGGGCTTTCGTCGGCAGCGCCAGCAATTCCGGCAATTGCCTTGACGCCGAAAGGAAAACGGCGATAGGAAAGCCCGCCCAAAAAGGGAGGCCGATTTGGCACGCTAAAAGCCAGTGTAGCTCAGTGGTAGAGCAGCTGTTTCGTAAACAGCAGGTCACGAGTTCGAACCTCGTCACTGGCTCCAGGGCTTTCACTCTGGAAAGCCGATAAACACAGGCGTCGCGGTCGGATTTGGCATTTCTTTTTTCTGCAGGAAAGCGCATGGAAACGCGCCGACCGCCCATATTCGCCAAGCTCCGGCCAGTAGTGTTCGGCAGCTTGCATGCTGCGGGCGAGGGGCGGAGGCGGTTTCTCGTCTGGGAGGGGAGGCCGGGTCTGCGCGGATGGGGCTGGGGGCCGCTGGCGGGGCCGATCGGTACAGGCTG
>JAIOPH010000017.1 GCA_021414005.1 Chthoniobacter sp.
CGCGTACTGGCGGGCCGAATCCTCGTAGACCAGCGTGATGGACGAACCTGGGATAATGTCATGGAACTGATTTAGCAGCACGATCTTCCATAAATCCTCCAGTTCCCTGCCTGGGTACGACCCTTTTCCCAGCCGCCCGGCCAGTGCCGCGGCGGCCTCGATGTCGTGCAGAAGTTCCTCGCACCGGCGGTTGTCCCGCTTGTTGGCCGCCTGCGTAGTGTATGTCCCGCGGTGGTATTCCAAGTACAGCTCGCCAACCATGACCGGCCGGTCCGTGCAGTCCTTCTCCAGCTGCATAAAGAACTCATCGCTGCTGCGCATCTGCGTGCGGGGGAGGCCCTGGAGGTCGCGCGCCCGGCGCAGCGACTCGATCATGGTTTTGGTCGGCCCGCCGCCGCCGTCGCCAAGGCCAAACAGCATCATGCTGTGCCCGGATCGGTCGTTGTCCTTGTAGTCCCGCACGTTCTTCCGCAGCTCGGCCACGCTGGCCGTGGCGTTGTAGGTGTTGGCCGGCGGGAAATGGGTGAGCACCTCGCTGCCGTCGATTCCCTGCCACGTGAATGTCTGATGGCGTGGCCGGTTGAACCGGTTCCACGACAGTTTCTGGGTCAGGAATCGCGTGGCCCCGCTCTGGGCCATGATCTGCGGGAGCTGGCCGTTGTAACCGAAGACGTCCGGGTTCCAGAATTCCTTGCAGGTGACTCCGAATTCTCTGAGGAAGAAGCGCTGGCCATACAGAAACTGCCGGGCCAGCGATTCGCCTGAGGGGATGTTGCAGTCCGGCTCGACCCAGGTCCCGCCCACCGGCACCCATTGGCCGGCCTTCACCTTCGCGGCGATGCGGGCGTAAAGCTGCGGGTTGCGCTCCTTGATCCAGGCATACTGCTGCGCCTGCGAGCAGGAGAATTTGTATTCCTGGTACTCCTCCATGTAGGCGGCCGCCGAGCTGAAGGTCCGCTCGCACTTGCGATAGGTCTCCGCCAGCGGCCAGAGCCAGGCCGTGTCGATGTGGGCATGGCCGATGGCGCTGAGTTCATGTTTGTAGGAGCCGTTGCGGTTCTGGTAGAGAGACTTGAGGATCCAGTGCGCATCCGCCCAGGTGGATTGGTCTTCGGGATCGAACGCGTTGGCGAAGCGGTTCAATTCGGCCAGCAGCTTCCCTGCCCAGTCTTTGTCCAGGTCGTTGGTGCCTTCGCACTCCAGTTGCTGGAGGATCAAGAAGTCGTGCCACATCTCCCAGGCCAGCGGGTCGAACGCGGCGATGTCGCACTGATCGAGAACG
>JAIOPH010000018.1:0-120584 GCA_021414005.1 Chthoniobacter sp.
CTTCACCCCGCCTCCGCTCTGCGCCTCCCTCAATATCCCGATAATCTGTTCTTCGTTGAATCTGCTCTTTTTCATTCGTTCTGCTCTTTTACCCAGCAGAACTATATTTTCCATCTGTCCATTTTTCGGGGGTCAGGTCAGCGGTTCTAGATGTTGGGTGAGTCAGTTTGCGCAGGAGATTCATGGTTAATGATGCGGAGTTTGCCCGAGGGGCCGTTGCTCGTGCGGCATTCCCAGCCAACCGTTCGAGATGAATTGTCGCGACGCCTATTTCCAACCGATGCCATCCCTGCGTGTGAGGTAGTGGTGAAAACCACGGAGCGTCATCGCATTTAAGAAGACAAATCCAGCCGGCCACGCGAGCACCCCCAGACGACGCCAGCCAGGCAGAAAGCCAAGCACTGCGGCGGTGTAGAAAAGCACTTGCACGGCCAGTGTGGCTTGGTAAAACGGGCGGGCGACGAGGGCGAAGTTGGCGGCGAGGGCGGGGAAGAGAAAGAGCGGCGCGGCGAGGCGGAGGTATTTGTGGGAGAGCAATTGCCACCAGAGCCGGTGCTGCCAGGGGAGCAGCCACTTGGGATAGCGAACGAGCATTTGAAAATTACCGGCGAGGGTGCGCTGCTTGCGGCGTTGCTCGCTGGTGGGGTCGAGTGTTTGGGGATCGAAGGCGAGGGCTTCGGAATCGTGGATGACGCGCGCGCCGGTGGCGGCGATGTGCATCGGGATGACGACATCATCGAGCAGTGTGTCCGTGGGGATAGGTGTGAAAAGTGTGCGGCGAATGGCGTAAATTGCGCCAGTACACCCAATGCAGGAATCGAAGCGGGCCTCGGCTGCACGCAAGGATTTTTCCATGCGCCAATAAGTATCGATGCCAGTTCCAGTGGCACTGATGGAGGTTTCGATTTCAAGCGAGCCGCTGACAGCGCCAATGCGTTGATCACCAAAGTGCGCGGCGAGCAGGGCGATGGCGTTTGAGGCGAAGCGCTGTCGGGCATCGGTTAGGACGATGATTTCGGCAGTCTCTTGGGCTAGCGCGGCGTTGAGGCCAGCGGCTTTGCCGGCACGCATGGACTGGGGTAGGATGGTCACACGGGCAGGATCGAAGGCGCGGGCGCGAGCGACGGTGGCATCGGTGGAGGCGTCGTCCACAAGGAGAATCCGGAGCCTGCCCAGCGGGTAGGTGGAGTCGAGGAGGTTGGTGAGACGTGCGACGATGCGGGATTCCTCATTGTGAGCGACGAGCACCACGCAGACCTCGGGAGCAGGCTCTGGTAAAGAGTGCCGGATGATTTTTCGCCCCCGGGCGAGCAGGGCCATTAGCACGCTATAACCGACAAAGGTGTAGGCGAGCGCAACAATGCTGAGCCAGAAAACGAGTGTGGCGGCGAGTGTGCCGGCAGTGAAGGGGGGCGTGGCCACTTACATGGTCTTAATGAGATGATCCCAAAAACGAATGCCGGCATAGGTCATAGCGGTGATGACCGCGAGATCCAGCAGGCCGATGCGATTCCAGCCAAAAGCAATGCCACGCATGGGTCGAGGAGCAGGATCTGGTTTCGGTGCTGCTTGTGGGACCGGAGAAGCTTCCATCGGGAGTACGGCGACCGCCCCCCCCGCTATCCCTAATCTCCCAGCTAGCTCCGGCTGCACATAGCGTCCCCCCCATGCGGGGGCGGAGGGCTGGAGAATGTGCCCAACCGTCGCTTCAGTGACATGTGGCTTAATGTCTCCTATGCCCATGAGGTGCCGGTGCAGGGCGGCGGTTGCGGCGGCAAACATGAAGAAGGTAGGCCGGTACTCGAAATTGACTATCCACGAGGAAACCATGTAGGAGACAGTGAGGACAAAAAGGATGCGGCGGACACGTTCTTCATCGGGCGTGGAAGTGCGGGCGGACATCAGCGAGCGCAGGCCACAGTAGAGGATGCCCATGTGCAGGAAAAACCCGCCGTAGCCGGTCTCGGCTCCAATGCACACGTAGGAGGAGTGGGGAGCTTTGGAGACAACGGGCATGGGTCGCTTGAGCGATTCCTTGTCGAATTTAGTCCGTTTGAAACGGTATTTGCCGGAGAGGAAACTCTCATACCAGTTTCGGTAACCGATGCCTGTGGCGGTGAGTACTTTCCGCCCGTGAGTGAAAGCCATGACGCGTCCTTGGATGGCTTCGTCGGTTTTGGTCTTCTTTAGCTCGCTCATGCGGGGGAGCAGGGACAGGCCATTGGTGCCAAAAAGGAGGGCCACGGCGACGATCAAGATTTGGACACTCTTTGGCCGGCCAAACGTGGCTGTGGCAAGGATGGTGGCGGCTCCGCAAAGGTACGCGCCTTTCGATTCCGTGAGGAAGATGCAGTAGCCGACCATGACCATGAGCGCGACGCCGATGACCCGCAGGGCGATGGGATTTTTCCAGATGCAGAAATAGTAGAGCAGGGGAATGGCCGGGACGACGCTGTGACCGAGGGCGTTGGGGTTGTTGAAGATGGACAGGTTGAGGACGAGACGGTCTTTCATCACGCCACGGGTCAAATTTAAGCTCTCCAGCGGATCGAAGCCGTAAAGTGAGAGCAACGCGAGTCCGGCGACCGTGCAGATCAGAAATGTCCACCAGCCGACATACTTATTCATGCGCGGGACGGAGTAGAGCGTCTGCACGATGACGATGTAGAAGATGTAAAGGTTGGCAGTCTCCTTAAAGGTGTCCCACTTCTCCGGGGAGGCGAAGACGATCCAGAGCCAGAAGGCCAGGACGGCCCAGTCGTGCGGAGTTCGGAAAATGTCGCGCACATTGAACCCTCGTTCGCGAAACGAGAGCGAGGCCAAACCTGCGAGCATCGTGTAGAGTACGAACCGCACGCTGCTCAGCCCGATCGGCCACTCCTGCGGGCGCAGGTAGTATAGGATCTGGAAAAAGATGACGGTGACGAAGTCCATTCAGCAGCGGTTGGCTAGGGCGCGGTAGAGGGTAGCGTAGGCATCGGCCATGGCCCCGAGGGAAAAGTGCCCGCAGATTCTAGTGCGTGCTTTTTTCCCGAAGTCAATGAGCTGCTCCGGCTGGGCGAGCAGGTTGGTCAGTTGGATGGTCAGGAAGGCGGGCGTGGAGAGATCGGCGATTACGCCCTCCCGGCCGGTGGTGAAGATGTGTTCGTGGCCGCAGCCGGTGTTGGCGAGCACCGGGATGCCGGAGGACATGGCTTCGAGAGCGACGTTGGAGAGACCTTCATTGATGGAGGGAATGACGAGAAGATCGAGCGCCCGGTAGCAAGTGGCGGGGTCGCTTTGAAAGCCGAGCCAGTGGATGCGCGCGGCGTGCGGGCTGGCGTGGGTGCGGGCGCGTGTAGCATTTTCTTCGCTGCCTCCACTGCCGGCGATGGCGAGGTGCGCAAAGGGGAAACGGGCGGCGATATTGTCGAAGGCGTCGAGGAGGACGGAGTGGCGTTTGAATGGCCCGAAGCGTCCAACGATGCCGAGGACGATTCCGTCTTCCGGCAGGTCGAGTTGACCGCGTGCAGCGGTGCGGTCGCCGGGACAGAAACGGGTGGTGTCCACGCCGTTGGGGATGACGCAGATTTTTTCCGGGGCGAAGCCAAGCGCGATCAACTCATCCCGCATGGGGTGGGCGACGGTGTGGACGCCGCGGCAACACCGGTAAAGCCAGCGGCGCTGGCGGATACGACGGGGCGTGAGTTCTGCCGGAGTGAGCTGGCTGTGCTCGCCCTGAAGCACGGGGGCGAAGCGGCCGCCAGCGGTGGGGAATGCCGCGTAAATGAGCGCGCCGAGGTTGTGGCTGTGCACCAGTGCCGGTCGCAGGTGGATAATTAGTTTTGCAAGTCGGGCGGCCGCCAGTGGGGAAAAGCCGTCGGTTTTCCCGAGCACGGTTACTCGTCCGGGATTGGGGAGGCGGTCGGCGAAAGCTCCACGGCGTTCTAGGCAGGCCACATGGATTTCGACGCCCTGTTGTTCCAGCGCGCCCGCCATGTTCACTACGCCATTCTCCATGCCTCCGGGGTCGAGCGAATTGACGACGTGTAGAATTCGCAGCGGAATGCTGCTCATGACGTCAGGGTTTGCGAGCTTCCATAACCATTGTTTCGAAGGCGTTTAGGTCATTGCCAACTACCTTGCCATGTGACTCGATATCGCCAAGGGCGGGATGGGTGCTTTCGGAGATTTCTTTGAGTTGAGGTTCGACGAAACCTGCAGCAGTCATCGCGATGCCGAGGGTCTTGGGATCATAGACGAAAATGTGGCCAAAACCCCAAATGAAGTTGTTGAATACAAACCCCGGCTCCGCGACGCCGATATCCTTGGGATAACGGGCAAAGACACGGGCAATATAATCTTTGCGCATGGTGTCGAGGGGCTCATCAAGTAGCGTTGCGATGTTTAGTAAATTCGGGGTTGCCAAGCGCAGGATAGCCCCGGGCTTCAATACCCTGAAAATTTCTCTAAGGAGATTTTGTCCACCAGGGTAGGTAAGATGTTCGATTACGTGTTCGCTGTAGGCGAAATCGAACGTTGCATCAGAAAAAGGGAAAGGCCTAGTGGCATCCAGATAAACAACGCTATCGCTTAGAGGGCTATAATCCGTATTGAGCCATCCCGGGAGGATGTTATGCCCGCATCCAATTTGCAGTTTTGGGGAAGGAGAATCGCACAAATATTCTCTGATTTTTCGAGAACGACTCAGTCGCCAACCAATCCGCCGAAGGTCGGACGGGATCAACCGAAATGCGTGAGCCAACGTAACGAGAACTGAGGAGGACTTAAGTAAGGTGCGCATTTTGAATTCGTCCCAACAGACCGATAAATCGCGCCAGAGCTCGGATGCGGAAGAGCGGCGGTACGTTGAGTGACGATGCCGATAAGGGCCACGGGCAAATCCCGAGTGAAGCTAGTGAATAGCAGATTGCCTTTCGGTTGAGGCCTTCGTTGTGGAGTGCCCACGCACTTTGAAAACAGAATATAGCCCACGTCTTCAGCCAAAAAGCCAAATGAAAGCGAGAAACCACATCGTTGGAATAGGACCGGCAGATGACGGTCCGCATCGATGCACGCATCCGGCTAGACTGGCTGCTCATGTTTGCCGTGTGCTTGCGGATCAAGACGGTGGTTTCGTTCTGCAGGAATATGCGAGACCGGGAGCCGATGCGGATCCACATGTCTCGGTCCTCAGAACTTCGCAGGCTCGTGTCAAAGACACCGCATTTTCCGAACACCTCGGTCCGGATCAGCGCGCTGGAAGGCATAAAGCGGGTCTTGAGGACGATATCGGAAACCGGGATCTCGCGCTCCTGCTGAGTGATGTTGGCTCGGCTTACGATTTCTCGACCCTCGGCATCAATGTATCGATGCGGAGAAGCGACGATGGCAAAGGCAGGGCCTAGTCGGGCGAAATGGGAGATCGAAGTGGACAGATGTATCGGTAGCCATATGTCGTCTGCGTCGAGCAAAGCGATGATTCCGTGCCGCGCCTCGCGGATGCCGGTGTTGCGGGCCGACGAGAGGCCTCCGTTCTTTTGATAGAGGTAACGCACTCGAGGGTCAGTGAATTTTGATACGACATGTGCGGTGTCATCCGTCGAGCCGTCGTCCACAACGAGTATTTCAAAGTTTGTGTGGTCTTGCCCGAGAACCGAGGAAATAGCCTTGCCGAGATAGGCGGCGTAATTATAAGTGGGAATGATTACTGAAACTGCGGGAGATAAAGAGGCGTCTGGTGGGGATGGTCTGGATAGTTTCAAGGGGCTTGCCGAATTTAAAGACCGAGTAGCGGAGGGACGGATCACGCATTCTCCAGCGGACGCTGGTAGTAGTAGTCGTGTGAATAATAATAATACTGATAATAGTTCGCCGTGGCGCTAAGATCGAGGCGATTGAGGACGAATCCGTAAAAGTTTGCTCCATTGGCCGTCAGCGTGTCCACTGCGGTGCGCGCGCTGCGGGCGGGAGTATTCCCAGTCCAGATGACGAAAAGCACACCGTCCACAAGGCTTTGCATAATTGAAGTTTCGGAGAGACCGAGGACGGGAGGGGTGTCCACCACGATGCGGTCGTAGCGCTCGCGGAGCATTTCCATAATGTCGCGGAAACGTGCCGAGCCGATGAGTTCCGTGCCGCTGTCGAGGTGGCGTCCGGCGCTCAAAATGGAGAGGTTTTCCTGTCCGGTAGGGCGGCATGCTTCCTCCAGAGCGACCTCCCCGAGTAGGACATTGCTCAGCCCGGGATCCTTGCGGTAGCCAAAGAGCCGGTGCAGGCGTCCACGGCGCAAATCGGTGTCCATGAGGAGGGTGCGGGCTCCGGTGTGGGCGAACGAAACCGCCAAATTCGACGAGACGACGGTCTTGCCCTCTTTTGGCATCGCGCTGGTGACCATGATTACGTGCGGCTGCTTGGTGAGATTACCCATCGAGAGGACATTCGTTCGGATGACACGAAAGTTCTCGATGAGCGAATCCTTGTGGTTATTCGCGCGACTGATGAGTGCCGCGGTGCCGGCGGAGGATTCGATCTGCGGAACGATGCCGAGCGCTCGCATGTGAAAGGCGTTCTCCACCTGATCGAGCGTGCGCAGGGTATGATCCAAATACTCAATGGCAAAAGGCACTGCCAGTGCGAGTGCGAGCCCAATGATGAACGAGAGCGCGATGAGTTTGAGACGGTTTGGCGACACCGGTCGGTCCTGCGAATCGATCAAGCCAGCATAGTCCAGATTAATCCGTTCCTTTTCGTTTCCGTAATCAATCATCTCCATCCGCTTCATGGCCGCCTGAAGATAGTTCTGGAAAGGGGGAGCCGATCCCTGCTGAATCCCCAAATCCATGAAGATCTTTTGTTGTCTTCCATTCGCGGCCTTATACGCGGGAAGTTTTCCTTCCAGGGTTTGCTTTTCGTTGAGGAGTTGCTGAAATGAGAGGTCGAAACGCCGTTGGGACGTCTGGTAAGACACTTCGAGTTTTCCGTCGATGTCGGCGAGCTTTTTCATGGGCCCAGCCATTTTGAAACTGCCAGGCAGGTGGATTTTGCCGAGTTCAACGATTTCCGCATTCAGTTTTTCTCGCTCCCGAACCAGTTCGTCCCAAGGATGCTCCTGATGAACATTGGCAATAGCAGGAACGACAACAATTATTTTGTCATCCTCTTTCTTTCCCGGCGTGGCGATGCTGGAGCCAATTTCCAAAGGAGGTGTCTGGGATTCGATCTTGGAGATTAATGCAAGCTTGGCGACTACATCGTATGATGGATCCTGTAGTTGAATTCGGGCTTTTCCCATTTCGTCGATTTGCGATTGGATGCGCCCCAAACGGCCGGGAACATCGCCGAGGGATTGCAATTCAATTTGGATTTGCGTGAGCCCGCTGGCGTCTTCGAGACTGAGGCGCTGGTTGAGTTGGATGCCAAGTCGCTTGCTTAAATCTTCAATTTCGTTTGCAAGGATTTCATTGGCCGCCTCCCGATCCGCTCGCCGCTTTTCTGTTCGGTAGGCGAGGAATTCATCCACCATGGTTTCGGTCCAACGTTCGGCCAGCTGCGGCAGGGCGACCCACACGTCCACGACCAGATTGCTTTGAGAATTATAGTTCGCCCTGATCCTCGTCATGTATTTTTGCTCCAGATCGCGGTTGCTGGCGTCAACACCGAGAGTTTTTGCAGTTCGGGCAAGGATGTGCGGAGCAGTCAGTTTGTACGGGAGACCCTGCATTGTGCTGTCGCGGTAAAGCATTTCCGTATCGCCATCCCGCGGAAAATACTCTACATGGATAAGGGCTTGGGCGTGGTAAACTGGACGGGCGAAGATGTAGAAAGTGAGTCCGCACATGAGCGAAAAAGTCAAAAGGAGCAGCATCAGTCGCAGATGTTTTCGAGCGAGGGCCAGATACATCAATACGTCGTGCAAGCTGAAGACGCGTGTTTTGAGTCCGGGAATCATGTGAAATGGGCGGGAGGATAATGCGCGGGCGCGGGTCAGACTACGCAAACTACTCAGGCTTTCAGCAATTCATTTGCCTTTGCCTCCAAAGATTTCCCGATCGTAAGTACCGGGGGTTGCGATTGCACCCCGGAACCGCGCTCAAAAACTCCAAAATTTCTCCGGAACGACAACAATATCGCCGGTTTGCAAGATGACGTCAGCCTTGTGGCCCTGTTTGATCTCCTCCACATCCACCGGGAGCCGGACTTTCTCGCCATTCGGCACCGCACGCAGGACATAAATGCCTCGCTGTTTGGCGAATTTTGAAAAACCACCGTTCTGGAGGATGGCCCCGTAAGCCGTGAGTTTTTCGCCGGATTTCAAGACAAAGCTGCCCGGACGGGCCACATTTCCAGTGAGATAAACGAGACTCGTCGGCCCGGCGGGAACGACAACAACGTCTCCTTCCTCGAGCGTGAGGTCTGCTGTGAGTCCGCTGCCGTCGAGCATCTTTTGCACGTTGACCTGCTCGACAACCCCCTTATTAGCGGCCATCCGCATCACCCGAACCCGCGTCAGGTCCGCTTTGTCCGAGGTGCCACCAGAACTCAGGATGACGTTAATCAGTGTGGGAGTGACATTTTTCGGAATTGTCCATGGCCCTTGCTTCAGAAACTCTCCCGAAAGATAGATTAGCGGACCGTTTTCCAGATCCGACCCTTGAATCCGCTCAATCAGCACTGAGGCATTGCGCAACTGTGAGCTTTGCAGCGCGCGTTTCACCGCAGCTTCGGCGCCCGGAATGGTCCTTCCTGCGAGCGCGATGCGCCCGACCTGCGGCATGATGATATAGCCTCCGCGGCGGATCTGGTAGCGCCCATTAAATGAAGGATCCTCATTTACGAAAACTTCGAGTGTCTCTCCTGGAACGAGAATTTCGTTGCTTGCGGCTGCGGCGCTTTGCTGGCCCTGAGTGGCGTCGTCCAATTCTTTTTCGACCTGTGCCAACTGCGCGCGAGTGGAGTCCAGCCGCGCCTGCCAATCCTTCACTTCTTGATTAAGCCTGTCGGCTGCCTCAAGATTTCCGGCGGCAGTTTGGAGCCCAAGCTGTTTTTGAGCCGCTTCAAGTTTAGCTTTGGCGTAGCGCACCTCGCCTTGCAGCGTCTGCTTCTTCTCCGTCAAATCTTCGACTTCGGTCGCGGATTTCTTGACATTCCCCAATTTCGGCATGCCGACTGGCTCGGCTGACGCGAGCGGTATGGCCGTCTTTTTGAAGGGAATTTTGCTTCCGCGTGGCGTCTCCTGGGCAGCCACTGGCGCTACCTGAGCGTTGAGGAGCACTAGGAAACCGACGAAAATGACCGACGGTGAAATTTTGAATTGGGGCACGAAGTTGTTACCTATCTGCACGCGGATATATTCGATAAATATAGCGTCGCAAATCAAGCCGTCAATACGCCATTATATGATTTTGTCGCAGCAAAAAATCTTAATCAAACTGTTTGGATACGCTGAAATAAACCAGATTTTCGTAGTAGCTGTTGCGGCGGAAATCAGAGTCGCGCTGCTGATATTGGTAGCTCAGGCGGGTGCGAATGGTTTCGGTGAACCGATGGGCGATTTCCGCCCGGCCGGTATAGAGTTCGTAGTCGCCATCACCGGAGGAAACAAGCGAGCCAGTTCCGATCAGCGATATCTCCGTTCGGGGTCCCGCTTGCACGCGGACCCGCACTCCTGTTCGGGTTTCGTTTCGGGAAAATCCGTCGCGGCGCAGGGCTTCGATGCGGCTGTGCGAGAGGAAAGCGTCGGCCACGATCTTTGGACCAATAATTTGTTGGATATTGTATCCCGCAGTCTGGCTGATCTCATCGTTGAAGTCATTGATGTTACGATAGTAATATACAGATTCGTGCGTGTATGGTCCGGCTTGGTGATCCAAACTCATTCTCCACAGCATTCCGTTACGATTTGCGCCTAGAAAGCAACCGACACCGCCATGAAACAGTAGTTGGTCCGTGATTGGGCCGTCCACTCCGGCGAAGAGCGTTTGTACGAAACTATTCGGTGTGTTGGTTCGGCTTGCCGAGTATTCAAGATACGGCTTGAAGCGCTGGTTCTCACGCTCCGATGCCAGGCGAATGTTGATTTGATCACGCTGGCTGGGCAACCCGCGTCCGCTTCGGCTATACCAGAGGTTTTCGTGTGAAGCCCCGAAACTGAAGCGCGTTTTCCCTGTGATTAGGCGGTCTGCCCGCGCGCTGACGATGTTGCTGAAGTAAACAAAATCGAAATCTGCGCGTTGCTCGTCGTTCCCTCGTCCTCCGCGACGTGCTGCTGAGCGATTCGTTCCGAAACTATAGCGTCCGGCTTGATCCACGCCATCGAACCCTCCACCCTCAAATAGCACGGCATCGTACCGCAAATTTGCCGAATAGCTTCCGGTGTTCGCATGAAAATCGTCCGCGAAAATGACATTCCAGCCGCCGATGACAGTATTCCATGTCACTTCGGATCGGAGCAATGGCTGTCCGCCCAAACCCAACGCATACGGTGAATAAAGGCCAAATCCGGTGATACCAGCTTCGTTCTGCAATGGCAGATACACTAGCGAACCCGCCATTGCGAGCCGCAGTCCTTCCGTCACTTGAGCGATCACGGCTCCGCTGATCGAGGTAATCGCGATGACCCCCGATTCGCGCCGATCTTCGCTCAGATTGATGTTGTCGCTCCAAAGGACTGCCCCAGTCAGTTCGCGCAATTTGAAAAATACCGGCCCCAATTTGAGATCCGCATCCTGCGGCTCGAAACCCCGCTGGAGGAGAGGAATTGAGGCATTCAGCGTCGGCAGGCCGACCGACGCGCGGGCCCTGACGGATTCCGCGCGAGGCGGGGTCTCTGCTCGGAGTGTAGACCCGGAATTACGGAAAAGACTCGAATACCGCTCGCGGAGTGGCGTCGTCGTTTGATAGGCGTCGCGGGGAAGTGCCCCAGCCGTGCTCGTGATCGCTTGCGCCCGGGGGGATGCCTCGCTGGAGGTTTCCGATTCGGATGAGATAGGCGGGGCCGCGACGAGAGGCGCGACAGAGCATGCCGCCACCACGCCGATTATGCGCCTGCTGAAGGGCGTCAAAGGGCTTCGCCTCCTGGTAACTCCTTAGACTTCGGTCGAGCCTTTTGATCTTCGACATCCTTGTGGTGCCTGCGAAAAAAAAACAATTGCCAAACCTCGTCCCAGCGGCACGAGAAAGGGAGATAGGCTAGCGCACCGGCGATCGGTAGCAGGCAGACGGTGAGGATCCAAAATTTCCGCTGACGCCCGCTAAACGGCTGGGAGTTGATGCTGGCAATCATGCAGCAGACTACGATCAGCCAAATGGCCACCAAGCACATCCACACTTGACCATGAAACTTGGCGGCCCGCAGGCTGAATTTTGCAAGGATTTCGCTCATAAGAATGGACGAGCTGGCGGATTTTTTTTCATGGATGAAGGGGGAGGATTTTTATTTCAGAGATGACGCATTATTTGGCAACGAAAATCGTGCCAAGCCGCCACCAGACCATTGAGAACTCAGTCACCTAATACAGACCGGTGGGAACGAGGGAGCGAGTGATGCGCGTCTGGGATCGTGCTTGACGATTCACTCTTCTCTCGATCTATCGGCTCGTCTCCCGGCACTTGAAGCACTTGAAAAATCGCTGTGTCGCGAGCGGTCTGCGTTGTAGTTGGCGCGTTGAATTCGCCACCAAACATTCACACAAAGATTCTGGACATTCTCAGCAGCGTAAAGCACCATTCGTCAGTAGCCAAAATCCCTGCTCCCTGCTCAAGGTGCCTCGTTGCAAAAACTTTGAAAGATTTTATTGACAGACTCCTCAGTCTTTGCGAATCTCCCGACATTAACCAGCACGGAACATGCAGTTCCATAGCAAAATTCCCTCTATTCAAAAACACCTCCATCCTCAAAAAACACCAATCATCATGAAGACAAACCAACTCACGAAATCCTCCAAGTTCTCATTCCTCTCCCGGCGCACGGGAGGTCGTTTTGTTACCGTGTTTGCGGCGGCGCTCGCTCTCGGGATGAGTGTTCAGTCCCTGCTCGCCCAAGGACCCTACTATCCAACGTTTAGCCCTGCGGGAAATTCGGCGACAAACACTGGTTTTGTCAATGGTTCCGGCCCATTCACAGGTGCCTCCTTCACTACTTCGCTTTCTTATGCGGGTGCTTTAAATCTCATAGAGAGCTCTCTCCCGGTTGGAAAATCAATCATCGTTCCCACGCCTTCTGGGAAGACTGCCGCATCGGCTGCTGAATACACTGCGGCCCTCAAGGCGGCGGCTACGGCTAATGTTGGCACTCCGCAGACGATCAAGGATTTGGCTACGGTGGCGGTCGTCTTCGACACCTATGGTATCTCGAGCGCTCTCTCGGGACTCGCTGAGGGCATCACCGCGAGCGGGGCCTCAACGGCGGACAAGCTTTCCCGTTTGGCTGATGCAGCTGGTGCGGCGGGCGCGTCCAGTCCTGGTGGTGTAACTAGTTCAAATTACTCTGGATTTTTGCTCAAAGTGGCACAGTTCACAAACTTGACTCCGGCCACATCCGGTACGGAATTGGGGAAAATTACAAAGAATATTTTTACTGGCGCTGCGGGAACCTCGTTGGGTGCTTCTGCACTCGACTCATCCCAAATTAACAGCATCGCTTCTTCGGTATATGGCGCGTTACTGGCCGCTAATGCTGCGACGGTGAAGATCAATACCGAGAATGCTGCAGTGGAAATCATCCAGGCAATTGCCACTCCGGGCTCGGCGCTGAACTCAGCGATCAATATTGATAGGGCTGCCAATGGGTTCACGACAAATGCCCCCTCGGCCACAACGGTGCAAGGCATGGTTGCTAAACTTCACACGGGTATCGCTGCAGCTAACGGCGGCAGCCTAACCGATCTCCAAGCCGGGTCCATTGCTCTTGGTGTGTTGCGCAACGGTAGTGTGTGGGGTAGCGCGGGCATCTTGAGTGCACTAAAAAATGAATTGCAGACTAATCCCAACGCCGCTCCGGGTGATTATGCTGTGGATATCGTTGAATCATTTGATTATTTCCGACTCAATCCCGGCAACACTGCCGCGCTAAACGTGACAGGGCTTACTGGCGTTCGGGATGCTGCAGCTTTGGCTGCCGCCACCTCGCTGCGTTTTCCAGGGAATGCCTCAGCTGTCGTGCAGCAAGTGCTGGCCGCACCTGCTAGCTTGAATATCTCCAATTCAGTAGATCGCATCAATGTTGTGGCGGGCACGGTGCAGGCCGTTCAAGGAAGCGCGGTCGCGATCGCCACTGCTCTCGCCGCCGGCGTTTCCAATCCTGGTGGGAACACCACCCCTGATGAAGTGGTCAAAGGTGCGATCCGGGGAGCCAAGTTAAGTTCCGCCGGTCAGATCGCTAGGGCGGTTGTTATCAATCCCGCGAATATTAATTCACCCGGTGCTGTCGCTAGTGCCGCGATCACTGCGGCCAATAGTGTGTCGCCGGGAAATGCGGCCGATGCCTACGCCGATATTGCATACAACGTGGCTTTTGGAATAAAATTGTCTGGCGTCGTAGGGGATGCACGGACTTCAGCTGCGACTACGGCCATGGTTGCTGCTGCTGGTGCAGCTGATAAATTCATACCTGTGGTCGCGGCGATCGCCGGAGCCAGTGTGAATGCGGCAGCGATTCAAGCTGCGGGGCTCTTTGCAGCCCCCGCTCAGACAGCGGCAATTAACTCGGGAGCTACACTCGCCAACCTGCTTAATGGAGGCGCAACCTTTAGGCCTACGGATGCATACGCCAGACTCATGGACCGTGTTCAGGCAGTTGGCACCGGAGACCTCGCTACAAATCGCGCGAACCTCTATGCCTACAGCTTGGCAAATTCATCGGATGCTGTGGCTGGTTTGGCGGTCATGCTCGGTAAGACGACTGGGAGTGACGCCCTCCTCCTGAAGGACGCCATCAGTGCCAACCGCAGCAAGCAGGCCAATCTGACTGTCGCCAGCACTGTGGCCACCTACTTTCGGGATCAGATTGCCCTCCCCGGCGGCGTGAGCAACTTAAACATTCAGGAATATCTTGGTAATCAGATCGTCGCCAATTCATCGACATTGACGTCTGATATAGCTGTGGCCGCCATTGCGGTGGCACCCTCTCAAAGTCACGTCATTGCCCATACGGTTGCATTCAATGCGCCACAGCAGGTGGCGGGTGTCGCTGAAAGCATGATTTATCACTCCAAATTTTCCAGCACGAATGTTGCTGGGGTAGGGGGCCAAGACAAACTTGCTCTGGGGGATCGCCCGGCGGCACTCGCGGCACTCACCGCAGGGTTCGTCACCGGAATCGTGGAAAGTCAAATTACGGCGACTTATACTCAAGCGCTGAAGAGCAATGCACTCAAGACAACCGTCCAGAAGATTGTCCAAGCTGTGATCCTCAATCCCACGGCGACGAATAATTATGATGGACCGACCTATGTTCGTAGCAATGGCGCGGCTCCCGGCACTACCGTCGTAGCTTCCCGGGGTGTTGCTGGTGTAGTGACAGGATTCGTTGCGCAAGTCGCTGTTCCAGGCAGTTATAATAATACCGCGATTGGTTCGGACCTATATACCACTCTTGCAACGATTAAGGCAACTGCTCCTTCAATCTACCTCATTGATATCGCTCAGGCGGCGGCTCAGGCTTATGCTTGGGTGACTGCCGGTCAGAATGACCAAGCACCGCTTGGTGGTGGTGCTGTCGCAGCAGCTAACTTGGCTCTTGGGACTGCCACGACTCCGGGTACGCCAGCCTATAACATCGCGGCTGCTCTGGGAGCATCTGCTGATGTGAATGGTGCTGTGAACTTTGGTGTCAGTCAGGCTCTCACTGCTGTGGTGCCCGGTGTAGGTGCGAGTGGTCTTCGGCAGACCGCTGCATTGCCGTTCTATAGCCACCACAGTGCCCAAGGATTGCCGGTTTCTAATATCTTCAGTCTCTAAGGCGCCTACAGAATAGTTCTCACAAACGCCCCTGCGATTGACCTCGCAGGGGCGTTTGGCTTTTGGGTAAGCGGCGCTTTGAGAGGTCAACAGAGTCGCGGTGCGGGCGGAAACATCTCAAGATTCTAAAAGATGAACGAAATGTCGCACATGGCTATAATGATGCCAAGAACAGGCCTTGGCTCGCGGCTCTCGCCCCGCCCGTAACCCAGCTAAAACTGCGATGCGAAGGGTCAAGGATTACGGATGGAGGAGCGTGAGGAAAATGGCTCCCTATTCCGTCATGAACCTAATGGATGCATGGTATGCACGGCCAAAGCTCCGAAAAATCCGCGTCATCTGTGGAATCGTGCTTTCATATATCCAAATTTTCCTGGACGCAGTGCCAGGCTATGATCGGGATAAATCATTCTGCCTGCAACGGATGCAGTCACCGAAAGGAGGATAAGAGCCGATCGGAAACGTGGCTTAGCGGCATCTGGCTGCACGGCCTTGAGGACAACCCGCCATACGCGGTCTGAAGTCTGTTTCTGTATTCTGACTTCCAAGAGTCTTCGAATTGCACAATGACGGGTTCATGCAGCGCTTGCCTGCCGCGATGCTTTGATGGAAGATCAAGGGCATTGCGCGTATTCAACCTGCGACTTTACACTTGATGCGAGTCTTCGCCCTTACCATTTTGATCCTCGCGCTTGTACTTGTGCAAGTGCTGCTCGGTGGGGCAGGACTGGCCTATGGGCTGCCCGCGAATCTCCTGTTGGGGCTCGCGGGTGTGCTTTTAGTATTCGTAAGGGGGGAGAAAGCCGCGAGTCAATCGACGTTCTGGTCGGCTGTCGCGACATTGGCTCTTGCGGGGTACGTTATTGGCCGGAGCATTTTATCACCCGTGGAATATCTGGCCCGCTGGGATTTGTTTCTCACGTTGGGAGTGACGGTGACGTATTTCATGGTGGGCTGGTTTTTTTCCCACGCTCGACAGCGCTTGGTAATGGTGGGATTTTTGGTGTCCCTCGCCCTCGTCCACGTCGTTGTTGGAGTCATCCAGTTCAGGCAGCACGACAATTACATGCTCATTCCGTGGATGATTCGGTCGGACTGGGAGTGGCGGGCGAGTGGGCTTTACATTTATCCGAATCACCTCGCGGGATTGCTCGAAATGATTTGCTTTCTGGCCTTGGGTGTGTGCTGCTGGGGGCGCGTGCAAAATTGGGTGAGAATTCTGGGCGGGTATTGTGCGCTGATGTGCGTGGTGGGGATCGCGCTCACGGGAAGTCGGGGTGGCTATCTAAGTACGTTGGTGGGATTTGTGGTCTTTTGCGGGATAAGTTTGTGGGCGATCAGGCGGGTGCGCCCGGACCGGCAGTGGCCGGTGACATTGGCGGTTGTCCTCGGAGTGGTGCTGTTGATTGGCGGGGCGTTGTTTTTTATGCTGAGAAGCTCGGCGATTTCGGAGCGGGTAGAGACGGTCTATGACCCGACGAATATGCGCCTCTTGATGTGGAAATCGGCGCTACAACAGTTCCAGCTGAGCCCGTGGGTGGGAACGGGCAGCGGCACTTTCCTCTTCTACGCGCGGGAATTTCGAGATTCGGAGGTTCAGGCCGACCCTATCTTTGTCCATAATGACTACCTGCATTTGCTGGCCGAATACGGGGTGATCGGCGCGGTACTGGGGGCGATTTTTCTTGGTTTTCATCTGTATTCGGGTTTCCGCGGTTTGCGGAGGATCGTGAACTCCAAGCTGAAGCAGGAGTGGCGGACTTCGAGCAATGAACTGGCACTGGTGATGGGAGCGCTATGCGGCGTGGCGGCGCTGCTGGTCCATTCCGTCGTTGATTTTAATTTTCATCTGCCGGGAAATGCCCTGATCGGAGCGATTCTGTTCGCCATCCTCGCCGCCCCGAGTGCGGACCTGAAACCTTTGGGAGAAAAGCCCCGGCGTGGCACCGCATGGTTGCCGTGGGTTGTTCCGGTCGCGGCAGTGGCCATCCTGATTTTGGCGGTGCCTCTCATGCCCGGCGAGTATTACTGCGAACTCGCCCGCCGGGCGGTGCGTGACCGGCGCTATGCGGAGGGCCAGGCGCTCGCGGAAAAGGCGCTGAGTTATGAGCGCAAAAATCCCAACTTGTATTTTCATCTTGGGGAAGCGCGCCACTTTCAAACTCAAAACATGCAAGACCCTATCGCCCGCGCTGCGATGTTCGAGCAAGCGGCGGAAGCTTACGAGGAAGGGTTAAAACTGTTCCCGCGCGATACCCGGCTGCTGCTCATGCTCGGTCGCACGCTCGATCTGGCGGGGCGCTTCGATTACGCGGAGGAAATTTTCCAGCGGGCATTCGCGGGCGACCCAAATTTTGGCAACGTCTATGCCTACTACGGGCTGCACTTGAAGCTGCAGAGGCGGCTGCCGGAGGCGGAGTTTTATCTGCGCAAGGCGAATGAACTCCATGAACTGGAGTTGTCCGTTCCCGCTTTGGCGGAAATTGAGGCCTTCAAGAAGAGCGAAATGGGTAAGGGTTTTTTCCCGGCTACGGACCCGCCACCCGCGCGATGAGATGCTTGGATGGGTTGGCGAAACGCGGTGCCGGGACGCGATTTTCATGACCGATCCAAATTCCGAAATGTCCGCCGTTGCAGACCCCGTCGTTTTCAAGATTACCGCCGCCTCGGTGCAGCGCGTGCTGCAATTCCTGCGGCGCTCGCTGGGCTGGCTCACTGCGGCTTATGTGGGCGGAGCGTTTGTGGCAATGATTGCGCTGGAATGGTGGGCCGAGCGGTTGTGGGGAATCAGTCTGCTGCTCTTCGCGCCGCCGCAAATCATACTGCTGCCGCTGCTCGTGCTGACGCCGCTGTCCCTGCTTTTTCGTCCGCGCCTTTGCCTCTGGCATCTGGTCGTCGTGCAGGTGCTGGCGTTTGGCTACATGAATTTCCGCTGGTCGAGTCCGCCCGCGCGCACTGCGCAGACGATCACAGCGGTGACCTTCAATGCCGGACAGAGCAGCGCCTCGCAGTTCACGGATTTCATCGTCGTGGAAAAGCCCGACGTCATCGTGCTTCAGGACGCCGGTACTACTATCGGGACCGCCCTCAGGGCAAAGCTGCCGGGCTATCACTTCGCCGCGCACGGCGAATTCACTTTCCTCAGCCGCTTCCCGATCCAGAAGTCCGCGATGGTCGATCCACCTCGCGGCGAGGGGCGGCCGGTGGCGGCGCGTTGTGAGCTTTTGGTGCAGGACCGGACGCTCGTTTTCTACAGCGTCCACCTGCCCACGCCTCGGCGCGTGCTGGAGCATTCGCTCGGGATTCGCGGCTTCCTGCGCGGACTCTTGCGGGACACCGTGCCGGGGCGCGCACATCGCGATCCCCTCTACGGCAGCTACGGCGAGTGGCTGGAGAAGCGGATCGAACTCGCCCGCGCGTTGCGCAAAGTCTTTGCGGATGAGCAGCAGCCCTTCATCGTGGGCGGCGATTTCAATATGGCAGACCACGGCTACATCTATCACCTCTTTGCGGGGGAAATGCGCGACGCGTTCAAGGCTTCGGGCCGCGGCTGGGGGCTGACGTTTCCGGGGAATACGCGCAATCCGGTGGCCGGGTTCGGGCCGTGGTTGAGGCTCGATTATTTCTTCGCAGGCCGTGGCTGGCGCGCCGTGGAGTGCCGTCCCGAACCGGGGCGGAAATCCCAGCACAAGGCGGTGCTCGCCCGCTTCGATCCAATGCCGGAAAAATGACGACTCCCTCTGCTCCGGAAACCAGTCAGCCGGTTCAAAAAAAACCACGGCCCTGGATCATTGCCGCCATCGTGCTGGTGCTGGCGTTTGACCTCGCGTTTTTTTGGCAGCGCATGGGCCAGGCGTATCAGAGCGAGTTTGGCGCGCATCCGGATGAAGCCGCGCACTACGTCACGGGGCTCTTCGTGCGGGATGCACTCGTCATGGCCGGGCACTACGCGGCCTCCGGCTGCGAGGGCTCGCCGATCAAGGTGGGCAAGGAGTTTGCCGACGCCTACTACGCGCATTATCCGAAGATCGGCCTCGGGGTCTGGCCGCCGTTTTTCTACCTCGTGCAGTCGGCGTGGACGCTTCCGTTTTCGCCGTCGCGCACCTCGGTGCTGCTGCTGCTCTGCGCGCTCGCCGCGCTGGTTGCCGGACAACTTTTTCGCACGCTGCGCGAGGAATTCGGCGCGGGGCCGGCGGCGCTGGGTGCGGCGCTGTGGCTCTCGCTGCCGCTCGTCCGCAACGGCTACGGCATGGTCATGGCGGAGACACTCAGCACGGTCCTGATGTTCGGTGCGATGCTGGCCTTCGGGAATTTTCTGGACCGTGAAAAACGTGGCGATGTGCTGCGTTTCGGGCTCCTCGCCTCGCTCGCGATCCTGACCAAGGGCACCGGCCTGGCCCTGGCCATCGCGGCCCCGCTCGCCCTGATTTTCACACGCCGGTTTCATCTGTTAAAGCGGCCCGCGCTATGGTGCGCCGTGCTGCTCGTCGCGGTGCTGGCGGGTCCGTGGACCGTGGCCACGAGCCATCTCGGCAAAGGGGGTTGGCTCGAACCGAACCCCTCGTGGCACTTCACTCGCGAAGCGCTGCCATACTACGCCGTGAAGCTTGGCCGCAGCCTCGGCTTTGCGGTGATCCTTTTCGGCGTGGGCGCAATAGTGAAGGCGCGCGCGTGTCCGGTGCATCGGGGTCGCTGGGCGGCGGCAGCGGCGTTCATTTTAAGCGTGCTTGTTTTCCAGTCCATCGCCCCCGTCGGCATGGAAGCGCGCCACCTCATCCCGGTGATTCCCGCCGCGCTGATGTTCGCCGTCGCGGGCTTTGCGGCGCTCGCAGGCGCGCTGAAGCGCCCCATCTTCGCCGGCCTGCTCGGAGTGCTCGTGCTGGCCAGCGTGGTGCTGCCTCTTGAAACGAAAGGCTGCGCCGGTTTTGCGCTGATCGCCGGGACGGTGCTCCGCGAGACGGCGACGGAAGAGGTCACGCTGGTCTCCTCCGATGCACGCGGGGAGGGGATGTTTATTGCCGAAGTGGCCATGCACGAGGCACGCCCCGGCCACGTCATCCAGCGGGCTAGCAAGGCACTCGCCAGCAGTACGTGGAGTGGCGGAGGTTACGCGCCCGCCTTTGCCGACGACGACGCGCTGCTGGCCTTTCTCATCAGCGGAAAAATCCACTACCTCGTGCTTGACGACAGCGTGCCCGAAGGCAAGCGCTGCACGCATCATGATCAGCTCAAACGCGTGGTCGAGCAGCACCCCGAGCGATTTGGGAGCATGGCTAGTTCGGAAATTACCCGCGGCGGTGAGCCGCAGTTGGCACCCGTTAGGCTTTACAAAATCCAACGCAACGATTGATTTTCTCCGCCTCCCATGCCGCCACCCTCCTTTCAAAAGCTCTCCATCCTCGTGGCGGCCTACAACGAAGAGGACAGCCTGCGCGCCTCGATGGAGGCGGTGCTCGCGGCACCGCTGCCGGCGGGCCTCGCTCGCGAAATCGTGATCGTGAACGACGGGTCGAAAGACGGCACCTGGAGCATCGCGCAGAAGCTCGCCGCCGAACACCCGGAGATCCGCGCTTTCCAGCAGACGCCGAATCAGGGCAAAGGAGCGGCGCTGCGCCGGGCGATCGCGGAGATGACGGGCGATGTTGCGATCTTTCAAGACGCCGATCTGGAGTACGATCCGCAGGATTATCTGCGCATGCTGCGCCCGATTCTCGATGGCCGGGCGGAAGTGGTTTTCGGGAGTCGCTTCGCCGGGGTTGAGCGGCGCGTGCTGTATTTCTGGCACACGCAGGCCAACCAGTTTTTGACCATGCTTTCCAACATGCTCAATGACACAAATTTCACCGATATGGAGACGTGCTACAAGGCGTTCGTCGCTTCGGCGCTGAAGGCGATTCCGCTGGAGTCGAACCGCTTTGGCATCGAGCCCGAGATCGCCGCCAAGGTCGCGCGCAACCGACTGCGGATGTTCGAGGTGCCGATCAGCTACAACGGTCGGCGCTACGATGAGGGCAAAAAGATCACTTGGCGCGATGGTGCGGCGGCGCTCTGGTTCATTTTCAAATACCGCTTTTCCAGCAACTACTCGGACCCCGGGAAGGTCACGCTCGACGCCATGGAACAGGCGCCGCAATTCAACGAGTGGATGTATGAAAGCGTGAAGCCGTGGCTCGGCCAGCGGGTGGCGGAACTCGGCGTGGGCCGGGGGAATCTGAGCAAACACATCCGCAAACATAAGCACGTCCTGCTCACGGATTACCGACTCGACTACCTCACAGAACTCCAGCGCAAGTGGTCCGACCAGCGTGACCTGCGGATCGGGAAGCTCGATATGACCGACCGCGCGGACTACGAACAACTGCGCGACTTCAAACCCGACAGCGTCGTCTTCCTCAACGTCTTGGAGCACATCGACGACGATCGCGCGGTCCTGCGCCACCTCATGGAAACCGTGCCGACCGGCTGCCGTGTCGTCGTGCTCGTGCCGTTCAACATGAAGCTCTACAGCGAATTCGACCGCGCGCTCGGCCACTTCCGGCGCTACGCGAAAGGCGAACTCGAAGGTAAAATGCGCGAGACGGGGTTCGAGGTGGAGAAGCAGTTTTACTTCAATAAAGTCGGCATCTTCGCCTGGTACGTGGCCAATACCCTCGGCGGTCAGAAAGCGCTCAAACCTTGGCAACTCAAGCTATACGGCCTCCTCACCCCGATCTTCCGTGTCCTCGACGCCATCCTGCCCACGAGCGGGCTCTCGACGGTGGTGGTGGGGCGGAAAAGTAATGACCAAGGGCGAACTGCGAAGTACGAGGAAACAAAAACATCCGAGTTTGCAGGGCAGCCGGTTGCCGATTCGATCGTGCGTTCGTCGTTCGGAATTCTTTCGTCATTCATTATTCATCATTCATCATTTTTCGCACATGCCCGCTGACGAATCCCTGCCCGTCGAGCGCGTCATTCGGGCACAGCGCGGACTTGCGACCGTAAACTTTGGTGAACTTTGGCGCTACCGGGAATTGTTTGGATTTCTCGCATGGCGCGACATCCTCGTCCGCTACAAGCAGACTTACCTCGGCGTCGCATGGGCGGTGCTCCAGCCATTCCTGACGACGGTCATCTTTGTGCTCGTGTTCGAGCAACTCGGCAAGTTCAACAGCAAGGGCGCACCTTACGCAGTGATGACTTTTGCCGGCATGTTGCCGTGGCAGTTCTTTGCCAATGCGCTCAGCGAAAGCAGTAACTCGCTCGTAGCTTCGTCGAACATGATTTCTAAAGTTTACTTCCCGCGCCTCATTATCCCGGCGAGCGCGGTACTCAGCGGATTGGTCGATTTCCTCATCGGCTTGGTCATCCTGTTTGCGCTGATGATTTTCTTCGGCGTGAAGTTTCATGCCCAACTCCTCTTGTTGCCCCTGTTTCTTTTCGTAGCCTTTTCCGCCGCTTTTTCCGCCGGCGTCTGGCTCAGCGCGCTCAATGTGAAATACCGCGATGTGAAATACATCGTTCCGTTTTTCACGCGCATGGGACTTTACGTTAGTCCCGTCGGATTTCTATCCACCCTGATCCTCGATAAGTTCGGGCCAAAAATATTTTTCGCTTACAGCCTCAATCCCATGGTTGGCGTGATCGACGGTTTCCGCTGGTGCGTTCTCGGCGGCAGCTTCGAGCCATATTGGCCGGGCGTTTGCGCCAGCTTTGCGGTGATCGCCATTCTCGCAGTGACCGGAGTCGTCTATTTCCGCAGCACAGAAAGAACTTTCGCCGACGTGATCTAAGATGAGCGGCTCAATCGTTTCAGTTCGCGGTCTCGGTAAGCAGTACCAACTCGGCTCCGCAACGCGTCACGACACGTTGCGCGACCACATTGCGCATGGAGTTCGGCGGCTTGTCAGCCGGAAAAATGATAAGCCCAAGTCCGAGGGAGATTTCATTTGGGCCTTGAAGGATGTGTCATTCGAAATCGGCCAAGGGGAAGTCGTGGGTATCATCGGTCGTAATGGAGCGGGAAAATCGACGCTCTTGAAAATCCTCAGCCAGATTACCGAGCCGAGCGTCGGTGAGGTGCGTGTGCGCGGTCGCGTTGCGAGCCTGTTGGAAGTAGGTACCGGCTTCCACCCCGAGTTGACGGGACGAGAGAATATCTTCCTTAATGGCGCGATCCTCGGCATGACGCGCGCGGAGATCAGGAAAAGCTTCGATGAGATTGTTGCCTTCTCGGAGGTGGAACAGTTCCTCGATACGCCGGTGAAGCGCTACTCCAGCGGGATGTATGTCCGCCTCGCGTTTGCCGTGGCTGCCCATCTTGAACCGGAGGTGCTCGTGGTAGATGAAGTGCTCGCCGTCGGCGACGCTGCGTTTCGCAAGAAGTGCATGGGTAAGATGGGGGAAGTCGCCAGCCTCGGGCGCACGGTCCTTCTTGTCAGTCATAACATGGGTGCGATCTCGTCACTGTGCGACCGTGGCCTCTTGGTGGATAACGGGCGGATTGCTTTCGACGGTCCCGCGCACAGTGCGGTCCAAGCTTACAACTCCAGCCAGAATGTGGCGGGAACTGGGCAGTCCGAGCAAGGGGTCATTTACGCGATCCCGCTGGAAGGGGTGCTGTCGAAGAAGTGCGCGATAACGCGGTTGGAGATGCTGGACGCCGATGGGAATCCGAGGCTTCACCTTGCCACAGGCGACACTGTGGCGCTGCGGGTTACGTTTCATTTGTCCACCCCGGCGCCGCGCTGCGGTGTCGAGATCATGTTCAACACGGGCGACGGCGGCAGGTTGCTTATGCTTGCCAATGATCCGGACAGCGGTTTCCCGCTGAAACTTGAGCCCGGCGTGCATTCCATCGAGTGCGTGATCGAAAAGTTCCCCCTTTCAGCGGGAGACTTCTTCATTTCCGGGGCAATCACCATTCCTTACGAGGAATTCCTCGCGCGGTGGGCAAACCTTGGCCAGGTGACGGTCGTAGCTGCAGATGTTTACGACTCGGGCTTCGTCATTACGACCGACCAATCCATCATTGTTACTGACCATCACTGGCGGGTGGCGCGGGGAGCCAAGTAGTCGTGAGTCTGGAATTTCAAACTTCAGTCTTTGGCGTGGGCGCCCCTACAAATGATTAAGGTTCTCACCGTCATTGGCACCCGGCCGGAGGCGATCAAAATGGCTCCGGTGATAAAGGAACTTGCACGCTATCCCGATCGCGTGAAGTCGGTCGTGTGCGTGACTGGACAGCACCGGCACATGCTCGATCAGGTGTTGGGGCTGTTCGAAATCAAGCCGGATATTGATTTGGACCTGATGGAGAAAAATCAGTCGCTCGCAAAATTGACCGCAAATCTTTTCGCCAGCCTCGACCGCGTCATGACCGACGTGCAGTCCTCATGGGTGCTGGCTCAGGGCGATACCACCACCGTGCTCGCCGCGAGCCTGGTGGCATTTTACCACCGCATCCGGTTTGGACACGTCGAGGCGGGCTTGCGGACTGGCGACAGACGCCAGCCTTTCCCGGAGGAGATTAATCGTCGCGTGGCCGATCTTGTCGCGGACGCGTTCTTCGTCCCGACCGAACGCGCGCGGGATGCGCTCCTCGGCGAGGCGTGCCATCCAGACCACATCTTCGTCACGGGCAATACGGTCGTCGATGCGCTTGTCGAGGTCGCGGCGAAGCCTTGTCCCCCGGGCGTTATCCCCGTTTGCGACGACCGCCCATTTGTGCTCATTACGGCCCATCGACGCGAAAGTTTCGGCGAGCCGTTTCGTGAGCTTTGCGAGGCGATCCGGGAACTCGCGGTGCGGTTTCGCAGAGTCCATTTTCTCTATCCTGTTCATCTGAACCCGAATGTCCGTGCGCCGGTTAATGAGATTCTTTCCTGCCTCGATAACGTCAGTCTCGTCGAACCGCTGGACTATTTCGCAATGATCCAGACGATGAAACGCGCAACGCTGATCCTCACCGATTCCGGAGGTGTGCAGGAGGAGGCACCCAGCCTGCGCGTGCCCGTGCTGGTGATGCGTGAAACGACGGAGCGCCCCGAGGCGGTCGAAAACGGCACTGCCAAACTCGTGGGCACGTCGCGCATACGGATCGTCGCTGAAGCGGCAGCGCTGCTCGAAAGCCCGGTGGCGCGCTCAAAGATGGCCACCGGCGTGAATCCATACGGCGACGGAAAGGCGGCGGCACGAATCGTCTCAGTCCTGCTGAACTCGGAGGTCAAATGAACGTCCTAGTCAGTATCGTCCTGCCTGTTTACAATGGGTCTACATACCTGCGGCAATCTCTGGAAAGCTGCCTCACCCAGACTTTCACGCAGTGGGAGTTGATCGCGGTGGACGACTGCTCGACAGACGAGACGCCGCAGATTCTGGCTGAATACGCCGCGCGAGACCCGCGCATTCGCACGATTCGCAATTCCGAGAACCGCAAGCTGCCCGAATCGTTGAACATCGGTTTTACAGAGTCGAAGGGCGGGTATCTGACGTGGACCTCCGACGACAACCTGTATCTACCGGACGCGCTCGCGGAGATGGTTTCGTATCTCGACGGAAACAAGTCGGTAGATATTGTCTATGCAGATTACTCGTTCATAGATGCACAAGGTGAAATTCGCGCCAAAATCCGGGTCGATGATGCTGTCACGCTGGCCTACAGAAATTGTGTGGGTGTATGTTTCCTTTATCGCAGGGTGGTTCACGAAAAGCTCGGCGGTTACGATACGTCGTTGTTTCTTGTGGAGGATTACGATTTTTTCCTTCGTGCCTTTGCGGAGTTCCGCTTGGAGCCGCTACACCGGAATCTATATCTTGCGCGGCAGCACGGTGGGTCGCTCTCCACGACGCAGAACGACCGCGTGCTTGCAGCCACGGGGTTACTGATCGAGCGGCATTTTCCTACCTTCACAAATCTTGATGCGGTTATCCTCAGCAGGAGGCACGTAAAACTAGCGATTATTGCCCTCCATTTTGGACGAATGCACTCGGCACGTGCGCACTGCTGGTCCGCGCTGCGCTCCAATTTCCGGCTTCTTTCGGACGCGAAAGTAGTCCTGGTTTTCTTTCAAGCCTTTCTCGGAAATCGTATGCATACGTTAATACTCCAAGTCTATCGCCGATTCAAACGGGCTAACGACTAGTCGGAGCAACAATTCTCACGCCTAGTCGCATTTTATGGAGGTACTTATGCTTCCCGCGCCTCAAAATTCTAAATCTGCTTCCCGGTGATCTCGACGTCATGGAACGGCTTTCGGCGTAAGCAAGGTGAGGTGGCTGGGGATGTCGGCGGTGGTTCGGACAAGGTGTGGTTGATTGCCGGCGGGAGCGATACGGCAGTCGCAGTTTCGCTATCATGGTCGGCCTGCGATTTACTCGTTTGCAAATTCCCGCGAGCCGCTATCTTTCCGGCCCCTTTTCCAAAAACTGCTCCCGCTCACCCACACAAACATGAATGTCGTCGTCGAAAATCTACCCAACTGCATCACCACGCTCCGCATCGAACTGGAACCCGAGAAGGTCAATAAAGCGTGGGAGGCCGTGACGGCCGACTACACGCGCTACGCGAAGCTGCCCGGCTATCGCCCGGGCAAGGCGCCTAAGGCGGTGATCGAGAAAAAATTTAAGAAGCAGATCCGCGAAGAGCTGGAGAAGAAGCTTCTTTCCGACTCCTGCCGCGAGGCCATCTCGGAGAAAAAATTGCGCGTGCTTTCGCTGGCGCAAATCGACGACGTGGAGCTGGCGGACGACAAGACCATGAAGTTCACGGCGACGCTGGTCACGCATCCCGATTTTGAACTGCCGACCTACAAGGGCCTGACGGTGGAGATGAAATCGACCGACGTGACCGAGGCCGAGATCGACGAATCGCTCGAAAATCTGCGAGAGCAGGCGGCGGATTTCACCAATATCACCGAAGAGCGCGGTGCGGCGATGGACGACTACGTGGTGGTCGATTACACTGGGACGATCGAGGGAAAGCCGGTGCATGAAGCTTTCCCGAAGGCTGGAAAACCGCTCTCGGGCAACGAGGATTTTTGGATTCGGATGACGCCGGAAGCGTTCTTCCCCGGCTACGCGGCGGCGCTGGTGGGAGCAAAGCCAGGCGAGACGCGGACGTTCGTCATTGATGTGCCGGAGGAGTTTCCGGTCGCGGGGATGGGCGGGCAAAAAATCCAGTACGTGGTGAAGCTCAAGGAAATCAAAATGAAGGTGCTGCCGATGCTGGACGACGCGTTTGCTGATACCGTGGCCAAGGGCAAGACGCTTGCCGAGTTGCGCACCATGGCGCGCGAGGAGTTGGCTCGCCAAAAGAAGACCGATGCGGAGGCGTCGAAGCGCAGCGCGATCATGACGCAGATTTTGGAAAAGGTGGAGTGCGAATTGCCAGTGGATATGGTGCGCACGCAGACACGGCGTATTCTGGCGGACATTGTGCGGGAGAATCAGGAGCGTGGAATTGATGACGAGGTTCTCAAGGAGAACGAGCAGCAGATTCTCGGAAAAGCGTCGGAGGGCGCGCGAGAGCAGTTGAAGGGGACATTTGTCCTGCTGCGGATCGCCGAAGCCGAAGGCATTCAGGTGACCAAGCTGGAGTTCTCGCACCGTATCAACCAGCTCTCACAACGTTACCAAATGAAGCCGGCGAAGCTCCTCAAGGAACTGGAAAAGCGCAACGCTATCGACCAGATCACCGAGGAAATCCTGACCGCCAAGACCCTTGAGTTCCTCGCCTCGAACGCTACGGTCGCCGACGCTCCAGTCGAAACTCCCGCCGCTGAGTAGCCCAAAGATTTCACGCTTTTCCCTATGATCATCCAGCCCAACCGCAGCAGCATCGTCACGCCGGAAAACAACTACTACCCCATGCCCTTCGTCATCGAGCGGAGCGGCAATCGGGAGCAGTCTTACGACATCTATTCTCGGCTCCTGAAGGACCGCATTGTCTTCCTTGGCACTGCTATCGACGACCATGTGGCGAACGCCGTGATCGCGCAGCTTCTTTTCCTCCAAATGGATGACGGGAAAAAGGACATCAGCATCTACATCAACTCGCCCGGGGGTTCAGTCACGGCGGGTCTGGCGATCTACGACACCATCCAGTTCATGACCTGCGCGGTGAATACCTACTGCATCGGCATGGCCGCCAGCATGGGCGCGGTTCTTTTGGCGGCTGGCACCAAGGGAAAGCGGTTCGCGCTGCCGAACTCCGACATCATGATTCATCAGGTTAGTGGCGGCGCGCAGGGCACGGCGAGCGATGTCGAGCGAACGGTAGAGTTCATGTACAAGCTGAAAAAGCGGCTCATTCACATCCTCGCCCAACACACCGGCAAGACCGACGAGCAGGTCAAAATTGATTCCGATCGCGATTACTACATGACCGCTGAGGAGGCCAAGGATTATGGCCTCGTGGACGAAGTGGTGAAGTCTCGCAAGGAACTGCCCGGCGCGCAAAGTGGGGCGCTCGAAGGCACTCCGGCTGCTTAAATAGACCGAACCCTCATTTTCCCGACCCCGATCCAACATGGCCCGAGCCAGTAATCTCACGATGTGCAGCTTCTGCGGGAAGAGCCATGCGGAAGTCCGCAAGCTCATCGCGGGACCGGGCGTGTATATTTGCGACAGTTGCATCACCGTCTGCAAAGGCATTCTCGATAAGGAGCTGAACGAAGATGCACGCCGCCATTCGCCGACGCTCCGAGTGCCGAAGCCGATGGAAATCCGCCGGCAACTCGACCAGTATGTCATCGGGCAGGACCGCGCGAAAAAGGCGCTCAGCGTCGCCGTCCACAACCACTACAAGCGCATCCTGCACAACGGCCCCGCCGCCGCCGGCAGCGCCATGCAGATGGACCCGTTTGCCGACGTGGAGATCGAGAAAAGCAACGTTCTGCTGATCGGCCCGACCGGGAGCGGCAAGACGCTCCTCGCCCGCACCCTCGCGCGCATTATCGACGTGCCATTTACCATCGCCGACGCCACCACGCTCACCGAGGCCGGCTACGTGGGCGAGGACGTGGAGAACATCATCCTGCGCCTGCTCCAGGCCAGCGACTACGACGTGAAGCGCGCCGAGATTGGCATCGTGTACATCGACGAAATCGACAAGATCGGGCGCAAGACCGACAACGTCTCCATCACTCGCGACGTGAGCGGCGAAGGCGTGCAGCAGGCGCTGCTGAAAATCCTCGAAGGCACCACCTGCAACGTTCCGCCGCAAGGTGGCCGCAAGCATCCGCATCAGGAATACATTCAGGTCAGCACGGAAAAAATCCTCTTCATCTGCGGCGGCGCGTTTGTCGGGCTCGACAAAATGATCCAAAAGCGGGTCGGCAAGAAGGTGCTCGGCTTTGGCGTCACGGCGCACGAGGCGAATGAAGCGGAGATTCCGTCGAGCGAGGCGATCCGCTTCACGGAGCCGGAAGACCTGCTCGCCTTCGGCATGATCCCCGAATTCGTGGGTCGTCTCCCTGTCGTCACCGCGCTCGATCAGCTTTCCGAGGACGAACTCGTGATGATTCTCACGGATACGAAGAACGCGATGATCAAGCAGTTTTCGAAGCTGCTCGCGCTCGAAGGTGTGAACCTCAACGTGACCAAGGATGCACTCCGCGCGCTGGCTGAGCAGGCCGTCACCAAAGGCACTGGCGCTCGCGCCCTGCGCTCCATGCTGGAGCGTATCATGCTCGATCTGATGTATGAAATCCCGAGCCGGGAGGACATCGCCGACGTGACCATCAACCGCGCGGTTGTTGAGGGAAAAAAGCCGCCGCTCATTCGGAAAAAGCAGGACAAGGACGCGGCGTAAAAGCGCGGCGTCGGGTGGTGGGGCGGGAAGTTTCGCCGCAGGCGACGGCACGTCTTGCACGGCTCCGGGCGACTGCGTAGTTTCGCGGCCATGTCTGAACAATCCATTTGGCGCGGCTGCTCTTCGCAGGTGAAGAATTTCTGGCCGTTCGTGTCGTGCATCCTTGTACTGCCAATCCCGTGGGTGATTTACCGCTGGCTCGTGGTGAAAACCACGACCTATGAACTCACCACCGAGCGGCTCATCACTGAGCGCGGCATTTTGAATAAAACCACTGACACGCTGGAGCTGTACCGCGTGCGGGATTTGCAGGTTACGCAGCCATTCTGGATCCGACTGTTTGGGCTGGAAAACATCCACCTCATGACCGCCGACACCTCCAGTCCGTGCATCATCATCGACTGCGTGCCCAAGGCGCTCGGGCTAGCCAGCAAGTTCCGTGTGCAGGTCGAAGCCACGCGCATGGCGAAGCGCGTGCGGACCGTGGATGTGGAAGACGATTTGCACGGCGACGGCGGCCACGCGTCCTGATTTATGACGACGAAATTTTTTGAAAAAGACGAAGGCGGCGCGGGCGCGATTCCCGCGCGCGATCAAGTGCCCGTGGGCGATACATGGGACCTCACGCAGCTCTACGCCACGCCGGCGGACTGGCAGGCGGCGTTTGAGAAAGTGCAGCGCGATTACGCGGGCGTGGCGCAGTGGAAAGGTCGCGTCGGCGAGTCCGCAGCGACGCTGCGGGCGGTGCTGGAGTTCGACAAGGAACTGAGCCTGCTCATCGAACGTCTCGGTCACTACGCGAGCCTGCTCACATCGGGCGACAGCTCGAACGCGGAGCACCTCGCGCGGGAGGCGCAGTTTGAAAATCTGCTGACCCGCATCGGCGAGGCCTCGGCCTTCGTCGCGCCGGAAATCCAGGCGATTGACGACGCGACCTTCGACACTTTACTCAAAAAGCCGCAGCTTGCCGAGTGGGTGATCACGCTGCGCAAACAGCGCCGGTACAAGCCGCACACGCTCACCGCGAACGAGGAGCGCCTGCTCGCGCTCGGCTCCAGCGCACTGCGCGGACACGGCGAGACTTTCTCGCAGCTCACCGACGTGGACATGGTCTTCGGCAAGGTCGCCGATGAAAATGGCGTGGAGCGCGAGCTGACGCAGAGCAGCTATTCGTCGTTCCTCGTAAAGCGCGACAGCGACACGCGGCGGCGTGCGTTCAAGGCGTTCTATGCGGAGTTCGACGCGCACAAATTCACCGTCGCCTCCACGCTCGCCAACTCGATCAAGGCCGACGTTTTCACCGCCCGCGCGCGCAACTACCCGAGCGCCCGCGAGGCCGCGCTTTTCTCCGACGACATGCCGGTGAGCGTGTACGACAACCTCATCTCCACCGTCCGCGCCAATCTCCCCGCGCTCCACCGCTACTACGCGCTCCGCCGCCGGCTGCTGAAGCTCGACGAGATCCACCAATACGACACCTACGTGCCGATCGTGGACAACATTGAGACCGACATCCCGTGGGACGCCGCGTGCGACAAAGTGCTCGCCGCGCTCGCGCCGCTCGGCCGCGAATACACGACGACGCTTGGCGCCGGCCTGCGCGGACGCTGGTGCGACCGCTACGAAAACAAAGGCAAGCGCAGCGGCGCGTTCAGCTCGTCGAGCTTCGGCAACCCGCCGTTCATCCTGATGAACTACAAGCGCGACGTTTTCGCCGAGGTGTACACGCTTGCGCACGAGGCCGGGCACTCGATGCACACCTGGTACGCGCAGCGCACCCAGCACTTTCAGGATTACAACTACCCGATCTTCCTCGCCGAGGTCGCCAGTACCTTTAACGAAGAGCTGCTCACGCATCACCTCCTCGCCGAGACCACCGATCCGCGCATGCGCGCCTACCTCATCAACCGCCAGATCGACGACATCCGCGGCACCATCTACCGGCAGACGATGTTCGCGGAGTTTGAAAAACTCACGCACGCCATGGAGGAAGCCGGCGAGCCGCTGACGCTGGAAAGTTTCCGCGCGACCTATCGCGGACTGCTCGACGCCTACTTCGGCCCGGACTTCGCCATCGACAGCGAGCTGGAGCTGGAGTGCATGCGCATCCCGCATTTCTACCGCGCCTTTTACGTCTATAAATACGCGACCGGGCTCAGTGCGGCGGTCGCGCTCGCGCAGCAGGTGCTGGGCGGAGGCGACGTGGAGCGCTACCTCGGCTTCCTCCGTTCCGGCGGGGCCAAGATGCCACTGCCGACACTCGCCGAGGCCGGCGTGGACATGTCGCAACCGGCCCCGATCGCCGCGGCGCTCGCCGTTTTCGCGCAGCGGGTGGAGGAGCTGGAGAAACTGCTCGGGTGATGTTGGACGGCTACGAACGTACCCTCCTCGCCGCGCAGGGCTACGCCGAGCTGTCGATGTTCGACGACGCGCTCGCCGAGTTGGATTCGTTGCCCGTGGAGGCGTTGAAAACTGCGGAGGCACTGGAACTGCGCACCGTCATCCTCATGCAGGCGAAACGCTGGCCCGACGCACTCGCCACCAGCCGCGAACTGTGCCACGCCGAGCCGCAGAAATCCGGGGGCTACATCCACACCGCCTACTGCCTGCACGAACTCGGACACACTGCCGAGGCCCGCGACTGCCTGCTCAATGGCCCGCACGCGCTCCACGCCGAGCCCACCTTCCATTACAACCTCGCCTGCTACGAGTGCGCCCTCGGTCACCTCGACCTTGCGCGGCTGCATCTCGACAAGAGCTTTTCCATGGACAAAAAAATGCGCGACCTCGCCAAGCGCGACCCCGACCTCGCGGCGCTGCGGGAGTAGCGTGCGTGGCTGGTCCTGACGCTGCGGGAAATTTCCCGAAGATTCCCGTTGCGCTCCCCAGGAAATCCCATTACTCCTTCCGCCCATTTTTCTCCTGCCTAAACAACCTGCCCGCACCCTATGTCCACTGAATTGATGACGGAACTCCTCGAAGCCGGAGTCCATTTTGGTCACCAGACCAAACGCTGGAACCCGAAGATGAAGCCCTTCATTTTCGAGAAGCGCAACGCCATCTACATCATCAACCTCGGCAAAACTGTCGAGCAGCTCGATGAGGCCACCAAGTTTCTCAGCGACATCACCAGCCGCCGCGGCAAGGTGCTCTTCGTGGGCTGCAAAAAGCAGGCGCAGGAGGCGATCAAGGAAGCCGCGCTGGCGTGCGGGCAGTTTTACGTGAACCAGCGCTGGCTCGGCGGCACGCTGACCAACCTGGCCACCCTCCGCAAGAGCATCGCGCGGATGAAATACATCGAGGATCTGGAGAAAAAGCCGGAGTATTCCAAGATGGGCAAGCAGGAGATTTCCGCGGTCAAGCGCGAGGGTGAAAAGCTCAAGCGCAACCTCGAAGGCATCCGCGACATGGAGAAGCACCCCGACGCCATCGTCGTCATCGACACCATGCGTGAGGGCATCGCCGTCGCCGAGGCCAACCGGCTGAACATTCCCGTCGTCGCCATCGTGGATACGAACGCCGATCCCGATCTCATCAAGTATCCCATTGCCGGCAACGATGACGCCATCCGCGCCATCCGCATCGTGCTCCAGAAGCTCGTGGACGCCATCGTTTCGACGAATACCGGACGGAGCAAGAAGGACCAGGAAGCCCTCGCCGCCGTCGGCGAGTAACCGGCCCTCTCGGTATCCCTTTCGGAGAGACGAGGGCGCAACGCTCTCGTCTCTTCGCATTTTCAAATCCAACCACCCATCCCTATGAGCACTGCCACAGTCATCGACGCCCAACTCGTCAAAACCCTTCGCGAAAAAACCAATGCCGGCCTGATGGAATGCAAGCGCGCCCTCGCTGAAACCAACGGCGACCTCGAAGCCGCCGTGGATGTGCTGCGCAAGAAAGGCGCGGCCACCGCCGGCAAGAAGTCGGATCGCGAGGCCAAGGAGGGAGTCATCGCCCAGACCATTCTGCCCGGCGCGAAAGTCGGCGTGCTCGTGGAGGTGAATTGCGAGACGGATTTCGTCGCCAAGAACGACATGTTCAAAAGTTTCACCGACGAGATCGCCAAGCGCATCGCGACCGAGCCCGGCGTTGATCTCGAGGCCGACCGCGTGGCCGCCGTGCAGAAACTGGGCGAAAACGTCCGCATCCGCCGCAGCCAGCGCGTGGAGGTCAGCGGTCACGGTTCGCTCGCCGCCTACATTCACACCGGCGGCAAAGTCGGCGTGCTTGTGGAAGTCGGCGCGGACAAGGATGAGACCGCGAACAAGGAGGAGTTCAAACAACTCGTCCGCGACATCACCCTGCAAATCGCCGCCGCGAATCCCGTCTGTGTGGATCGCACCCAGGTGCCCGCCGCTCTCGCCGAACGCGAGCGCGCGATCTACCGCGATCAGGTGCCTCCCGGAAAGCCGGCGAACATCGTTGAGAAGATCATCGACGGGAAAATGGACAAGTTTTACAGCAGCGCGTGTCTCATTGATCAGACGTTCATCAAGAACACGGATCAGACCATCGCCCAGCTCGTCGCCGCCAAGAGCAAGGAACTCGGCGACAACCTCGTCATCCGCCGTTTCCTCCGCTTCATGGTCGGCGAGGAAATCGCGGGTTAAATTTTTTCGGCGAAAAGCTGTCACGGGCGCAGGCTGCAAAGTCTGCGCCCGTTTCGTTTTCGCATCGACGATGCCGCGGCACCCATCGCGACAAATGTTTCATTGCGCGTCCCCGACCCGAACTTAGATTCCCCGCCTTCATGCTCAACGACGACACGATCCAGTACGCGATCGAAAACACTCAGGTCATCGTCGCCCCGCAGCGGCGCATCGCCACGTTCGGCGACACGGTTTTCCGCTTCTTCCTCGTCACCGAGCTGATGGACACCGTCGGCCAGGTCCGGGTGCGCGATGGACGCCTGCACGCCGAGCGCCCGCAGATCATCACGCCCGGCCAGATTCACCGCATGCTGCTGGAAGGCTTCGGCGAGCGGGCCGAGGCTTTTGCCGACTGGCTGCGCGAGAACGCACCGCAGCTCGCCGCGCTGAAGTACGGCTTCCAGTTTCGGAAGACCGACGTGTCCGACAACCTCCTGCACGGCACCGTCGAGGAAGTGCTCGGGCGGCTGCGCGAGGATGTCGAGCGGTCTGAAGATCCGCTCAGCGCCGTCATTCACGGCGTGGACGAAGGCTGGGAAATCTGCCTGCTGAAGTTTGCCGCCGACATGATCCAGGAGTCTTCCGGCGGAAATTTCGGCGACTTCAAAAAGCGCGGGCTGTTGTGAGGCGAGGATTTGACTCGCGCTTGGTGGCGTGCGCGTTTGACTCGTTTTCGTCTATCCCTTTGACTCGAAACCGCCCGTGAAAGTCATCTTCCTCATCGTTCTCGCCATCGCGATCCTCGGCACGGGGGCTTATTTTACCTACGACATGGTCATCCTCCCGAAAAAGGCGTTGCAGGAGGAAAAAGCGCAGCCGCCGCCGCCGCCGCCGCCCGATCCCACGGTGCAGGAGTTTGAAAAGGCGAAGGCCATTCGCATGAAATCCGGCAAGTCCGTCGAGGCCCGGGACGCGCTGGCCACCTTCGTCGAGCGCTACCCGGAATCCTCCCGGATCGGCGAAGCGAAGGATTTGCTCGGCGACATCAATGTCACCCTTTTCCTGTCCTCCAAACCGACTCCCGAAAAACAGGTTTACGTGGTTCTGGGCGGCGACGTAATCGGCCGCGTGGCGAATAAGCTAAAGGTGCCGCCGGAGCAGCTCATGCGGACCAACCCGATCAAGAAAGCCATGCTCCTCAAGGGGCAGAAGCTGATCTACGCACCGGCGGATTTCTCCGTGGTCATCAGCCGCAAACGCAACAACATCACGCTGCTCAACGGCGGCCGCTTTTTCAAACAATACGCCATCCGCACCGCCCCGCCGCCGCCCGCCAAGGCCGGGTCGCCGCCGACGAAGCTCACCGGCAAAGTGCGCGACAAAGTCGCCACGATCAACGGCGAGCGCGTGACCTTCGAGCACGCGAATTTCTGGGACGCCGAATTCGCCATTGATACGACCGTGCATGGCTACGCCATCTATCCGGAGCCCGATGAAAACTCCCCGCCTCCCGCCGAAGGCAAGGCACCCAAAGGGTTCGCTATCGACCCCGCCGGCTGCACCGAACTCGCGGCCTTGCTCAGCCTCGGCGACCCCGTCACCCTCGAATAAACCGCCATGAAACTCCAACCGCTGGAATTTGAAAAACCCATCGTCGAACTCGAGGAGAAGCTCGCCGACCTGAAGAAGCATTCGCGCGCGAATGACATCAACTTCGACACCGAAGTGCGCCGCATGGAGGGCAAGCTCGAGGACACCAAGCGCGCCATCTACGAGAACCTCACCGCCTGGCAGCGCGTGCAGATCGCCCGCCACAACGCCCGCCCCTTCGCGCTCGATTACCTCCAGCTTTCATTCACCAATTTCCTCGAACTCCACGGCGACCGTCTCTTCGCCGAAGACCGCGCCATGCCCGGCGGCTTCGCCACCATCAGCGGGCGCAAATGCGTGGTCATCGGCCACCAGAAAGGCCGTGAGCTGAAGGAAAACCTCAAGCGCAACTTTGGCTGCGCCAACCCCGAAGGCTATCGCAAGGCCCTGCGCCTCATGCGGCTCGCGGAAAAATTCGGCCTGCCCTTTGTCTCGCTCATCGACACCCCCGGCGCCTATCCCGGCCTCGGCTCCGAGGAGCGCCACATCTCCGAGGCCATCGCCGTGAACCTCCGCGAAATGATGGTCCTCCGCACGCCCACCGTCGCCGTCGTCATCGGGGAAGGTGGCAGTGGCGGCGCGCTCGGCATCGCCGTCGCCGACCGCGTGCTCATGCTGGAGAATGCCTACTACTCCGTCATCTCGCCCGAGGGCTGCGCGGCAATTCTGTGGAAGCACCGCAAGCACGCGCCCGAGGCCGCCGCCGCCCTCAAGCTCACCGCGCGCGACCTCTTCGAGATGGGCCTCATCGACGGCATCATCCCCGAGCCCCTCGGCGGCGCCCACCAGAACCACGCCGCCGCCATCGCCAACCTCAAGACCGCCGTCAGCCGCGCCCTCGACGAGCTGACGCCCATCCCCCACGACGAACTCCTCGCCCGGCGCTACGAAAAATTCCGCCGCTTCGGCGAATTCGCCGGCGACGCCTAGCCCCGCGCCTACTTCGGCAGCAGCGTCAGCATCGCTTTGCCAAAAGCCTCGCCGAGCAGGAAGTAAGTCTCCCCGTTCTTGAACTCGTGGTAGCCCTCCTTGGTGGGCGACTCCTCCTCCTTCCGCACAAAATCGTGCGTCACCACGAACTTCGCCGTCCCCGCGAACTCCGGCTTCTCCGCCACATCCTTCTGCGCCTTGCGGATCGCCACCGCCGCCGCCTCCTTGCAGTCCGCGCCCCACGGCCCCGTGAACTCCCCGATCACCACCGGCAGCTTCGGCACCTTCAGCTCCTTGCGCACATCGAGGATCAGGTTCGTCAGATTCTTCTCGTACTCCGGCACCGCGCTCTTCGGGTTGCAAAAGTCATTCCACCCGTGCCACCACACGAACCCCGCGATTTCATACCCCTGGCCGGCGTAGCCGGGAAAGAGCGTCTTCAAATCCCCCAGCACCTTGTTCACCGTCCCGATCATCTCCGTGTAAAACTTCCCCGTCTCCCCGCCCGACGACGGCGGCCGGAAATCCTTGTAGAGATCGCGGCCGCCCCACGCCGTCTTGATGATCAGCACCTGATTGTCGAACCGGTCGCCGACCACATGGCCGAACTCCATCTCCGGCCCGAACCACATCCGGTTCCCCAGATTCCAGCCGTAGCCAAACTCCAGCCGCCCGTGCCGATTCCCAAACTCGTTCACATCATAGACCCACACATCATCGCGCCCCTCCTTCCACTCGCCCTTCGCGTCCACCCAGCCCTTGAGCTGCTTCCCCTTCACCGGATCCTTCAGCATGGACGCCAGTGTCCCCGGCCTCTCCACCCCGCCCTCCGGCACGCCCGTCACCATGCCCTGACCCTGCATATTCGACTGCCCCGCGAGGATGAAAACCTTCACCGGCTTGCCCGGCGCGGCCAGCGCCGACGTGAGGAGTAGTGAACTGGCGAACAGGGCGGGGAGGAGGATCTTCGGGAGCTTCATAATGGCTCAAAGGCTAGCCAGCCCGGCCCAACGTGTAAACCCCGCATCGCCACCCGCAGCCTCTCCCGCACCCGGCGAGCGCGAAAAAGAGCGCGGTGAGAGCGGTCTGGAGCACTTTTTGACGGATAAAAGCTATCCATCCGACCTGCCCAGCACGCCGGACGACCTGCCCAGTACGCCAGACGACCTGTCCAGCACGCCAGACGACCCGCCCAGCACGCCGGACGACCTGTCCAGCACGCCAGACGACCCGCCCAGCACGCCGGACGACCCGCCCAGCACGCCGGACGACCTGCCCAGTACGCCGGACGACCTGCCCAGCACACCAGACGACCCGCCCAGCGTGCCGAACGACCCGTCCAGCACGCCATGCGGCCATTCCAGCGCTCTTGTCTAATCCACCCTGGAGCGAGAAGGCGCTCCGGGCATTCCCACTTCCGCACTCCACCTTCCCCCCGCCTCACTTCCCCTTCGTCGGCGCGGCTTCGAGGAGCAGGTAGGTCATCAGGTCGCGGAGTTCTTCGGGCGTCAGGGCTTTGTCGAGGCCGGCGGGCATGAGCGAGGTTTTCATCGGCTCGGTGCTGGCAATGTCGGCTTTCCAAGGCTGCGCAATGTCGCCGCCAGGTTGGGCGATGAAGAGGTGGGTCGCATCCTCGTCGATGCGGGTGCCAGTGATGGTGGCGCCGTCCTTGAGCGTGACCACATAGCCCACGGCGTCGGGGTTGATACTGGCGTTGGGGTCGGCGATGTCCTTGAGCACGCTGGCGTAATCGCGGTGCGGGAGGTTGCCCAGTTCGGGGCCGACGCGGACGCCGTCGCCGCGCAACTGGTGGCACGTGGCGCAGGTGGCCTTGCCTTTGAAAAGCTCGCGCCCCGCCTGCCAATCGCCGCCCGCGATTTCGGGGATGCGCTTCGCGCGCTCGTCAGGCGAGCCGGGCATGGCGAAGGGCATGAGGATGCGCCGTGCGGGCAGCGCCCGCGGGCGCGGGTCGCGGTTGGTGAAGTAGGAAACGTCGAGTGAGGTGCGGGGCGAGACCTTTGGGTTCGCCATGCCCCCGTCTCCGATCAGGCCCATGGAGAGCGTAAAGGGCTGCCAGTAGCCTTCCTTTGGCGCGGTGACGGTCAGGCGTGCCTCGTTTTCGCTCACGCGTTCGAGCTTTGCGCCGGGCGCGTCGAGATAGAAGTCGTCGTCAGGTTTGAAGGGGCCATGGGGCGGGCCGCCTTCGCCGCGACGCTTCGCCCTTTGCTCCATGTCCTCGGCGAGGAGGACGCGTTTGAACACGACAGTGACGGTTTCCGGTTCGGGAGTGTAGTCGAGCTTGGACAGCGGCTGCGTGGCCGGCGTAAGCATCTGCCACAGGTCGAGCTGACCGAGCAAGGTGAGTGACCCGCCGATGGCCACCTCTTTCCAGAACGCGTCGTGCATCTTGCTGCCGCGGGTCAGCTCGCGGGCGGCGGTGAAATCGAGATGCGGGAGCCAGCCGCTCATTACCCCGTTGCTGCCAATGTGGGCGGTGCCCAACCAGTAAGTGAGGCCAGTGAGATCGTGAGCGACATCGAGTGTGCTCTCGCCGGCAATGGTGATGGCGTAATTGATGGCATCGGTGCGTCCGCCCGTTCTGACAAGGAGGCTCCCTTTACCTTCTGGAACGGTAGCTACATAGATCGCCTCCAGCGCAGTGCGCGGCTGCGCCTGCTGCATTTTCACGACAGCGTAGCCGGGGCGCATTTTCTCCAAGCGGTCGGCGGCGGATACGTAGCGGCCAGCCTCCACCTTCGTGCGCGTGGCGAGGTTTTTCCACTTCTCCGGGTCGAGCGGGCGGTCGAACTCGATGAAGGTCTCCGCATCGGTCAGCGCATACGTCAGCACCGGCTGCGGCGCGGCTTTGTCGGTGTAGCTGATTTTGAAGATCCGGCCCTCGCCCTGCGGGCCGTTGCCCCAGTCTGGGTCGCCGGAGTGGCAGCAGACCACGAGGTCGCCGGCGGGCGAGATGGCGCAATCCACGGCCAGCATGCCGAGCACGGCAATCAGCTCCGAGTGCGCCACGTAGCCGGCGGCGGTCTTCGCGAGCTTGGTGCGCCAGAGCTTGCCGCGCGATTCGCCGGTGACGATGGCGTCGCCCGCCCAGAACTCCGGCCCGAAGCGCCCGCGCCTGGCGGCGGGGCCGTTGAAGCGGAAGCCGCAGGTGCTTTGATGCTGCGGCGCGAAGTCCCACACGCTCGGCTCGTCAATCACGTCCGGGAGCCACTTCGGATGTCGCGGCGGGAAACCGTAGTGCCGCCCGGCCTGGAGGTGCAGCAGCTCGTCGAAGGGATTGCCATTGGGCACCCACGTCGCACCTTCCTGATCGGTGCCGAAGAGGTCGCCGTGCTGGTTGAATTGCAGCGACATGATGTAGCGCAGCCCGCTGGCGAGCTGCTCCACCTTTCCCTCGGGCGAAATGCGCAGCAGACAGCCGCGGCGCTTGTCCGTGGAGTAATGCGCGCCGGCTTTGTCGTTCCAATAGGCATTGGTGGGCGCACCATTGCCCATCGTGACGTAGAGCGCGCCATCGGGGCCGGCGGCGAGCGCCATGGAACTGTCCACGCGGCGGTGCATGAGGTAGGGAGCCTTCACCAGCGCGGGGTCGTCGAAGCCCTTGATGACCGTCTCGCGTTTGTCCGGCACACCGTCGCCGTCGGAGTCCACCCAGCGCACCACCTCGTCGGTCAGCACCGCGTAGGGGTTGCCGTCTTTCACGATCATGCCGAGCGGGTAGTTGGCGTTCGCCTCCGGCGAGAAAGTGATGACCTTGTCCTCCAGCCCGTCGCCATCCGTGTCGCGCAGCAGATGAAAGCGCCCGTCGTAACCGCCCGCGAAGAGCCGCCCGTCCGGCGCATACTCGATGTTGTTCAAGTTGGTGAGCTTCACGGGTAGCTCGCGCACCGTGAAGCCCGGCACCAGCATCTGCACGCCCGCGTCTTTCGGCGTCGGCGGGAAAGGCGGCTCGGGCTGCTTGTCCGGCACCGAGGGGATAAAAGGCTCGGCGGCAAAGCCGGCGGCACAGGCGCAGAGAAAGGCGGCGATGATGCGGTGTTTCATGTGGAGGGCGCGGCCATGGCTGTGGCCAGTTTCGCTACCCTATCGTGTCCCGCACTGCGTGGCCCAGCCGCGAATAAGCGCGTCTTACTTTGGCAGCAGCTTGAGCATGCCTTTGCCCATGGCATCGCCGACGAGGAAGTAGGTCTCGGCGTTGCCAAACTCATGGTGCCCGTGGGTCGGGTGCGGCGAGTCCTCGGGCTTGCGCACGAAGTCGCGCGTCTCCACGAACAGCGTATTCCCTTTGAACTCTGGCTGCGCCGCCGCGGTCTCCTGGGCTTTCCGAATGGCCGCTGCCGGTGCCGGCAGATCATTCGCCTCTTTCCGCCACGGCCCGGTCATTTCGGCGACGACGAAGGGCAGCTTGGGCACCTGCAAATCCTTCCGCACGTCCTTGATGAAGTTGATCATGTTCGTCTCGTACTCCGGCACCAGTTTGGCATCACAAAAGTCATTCCAGCCGTGCCACCACGCAAAGCCCGCCAATTCATATCCCCGCCCGTCGTAGCTGGGGAAATCCGTCTTCAGGTTCGCCAGCGCCTCGCGAACCTGCGCGATCATCAACGTGTAGTACGGCCCCACCTGCCCGCCCGAGCTGGGTGGCCGGAAATCCACACCGAGGCTTTTTCCGCCCCACGCCGTCTTGATGAGCAGCACCTGATTTTGCAGAGCGTCGCCCACCACGTGGCCAAACTGCAGTTCCGCGCCGAAGTGCCGGGCGTCGCCATAAACCGAGAACCCGCACGCCAGCGGTCCTGCCAGCAGCGGCGCGCGCTCGCGCTGATACCGCACCCATACGTCATCCCGCACCACCCATTTCCCGTCGGCCCCGCGGAGATGCTTGAAAGTCGCGCCCTTCACCGGATCGGCGATCAGCGTGGCCAGCGTGCCGTGGCCATCGTTGAAGTCCTTCCCCGTCCCTTCCACCGCTGCTTGACCTTCCATGTTCGACTGGCCGGCGAGGATGAAGACTTTGACGGGACTCTTGCCGGCCTGTTTGGACGGCTGGGCCGCCGGAGCCGAGAAAGCGGGGACCGTCAGGGCGGCGAGGAGGAGGATAAAGTGAGGGAGGTTTTGTTTCATAGATGAGCCGCGATCCTAGCGGGAAGGCGCTCAAAACTAAACGCATTTCCTCCGCGACTGGCCGGACCGGAAGCGCTGATGGGCACCATCGCCGAAAATGCCCTCAAAATTCCGTCGCGGTCAGGGTTGTCTAAACTAAAGTACTTTTCGCCCATGCCTTACGCCTTCGAATCCGTTGTCCATCGCTCGCTTGTCGCCGCCTTGCTGAGTTTGTCCGGCGGTTCCATGATCCTGGCCGCCGATTCCGCGGGGACTCCGGCCCTCGATTTCAACCGCGACGTGCGGCCGATCCTCTCGGACAACTGTTTCAAATGCCACGGCTTCGACCCCGCCACGCGCAAGGCCGACCGGCGGCTCGATACGCGCGAGGGGGCGCTGGAGGAGTTGGATGGCGTGCGGGCGATTGTGCCGGGCAATCTCCGGCAGAGCGACTTTTCCACGCGCATCCATTCCACCGAAAAGGATGAGCAAATGCCGCCGCCGAAGAGCGGCAAGAAGCTCACGCCCGCGCAGATCGCCACGCTCGACAAATGGATCGAGCAAGGCGCGCCCTACGCCGCGCATTGGGCATTCGTGAAGCCCGTGCAGGCGCCAGTGCCCGCACTCCGCAACCCCATCGACGCCTTCATCCGCGCGCGGCTGGAAAAGGAAAAGCTCCAGCCGTCGCCCGAGGCGGACAAATACACGCTCATCCGCCGTGTTTCCCTCGACCTCACCGGCCTGCCGCCCACGCCGGAGGAAGTGGCGGCTTTCATCGCGGACTGCGCTGGGGAGGGGACGGAGGGAGGGAAGGAGGGAAAGAGCGATGGAGGGACGGAGGGTGCTGTCTCTCCATCTTTGTCGAAAACGGATCAGGCCTACGAACGCGTGGTGGACCGCCTCCTCGCTTCGCCGCACTACGGCGAACGCTGGGCGCGGCGGTGGCTCGATCTGGCGCGTTATTCGGACACGAATGGCTACGAGAAAGATCGCGAGCGCTCGATCTGGCCGTATCGCGATTGGGTGATCAACGCATTCAATGCCGACATGCCGTTCGACCAATTCACGGTTGGGCAAATCGCCGGCGACCTGCTCCCCAACGCCACCCGCGACCAGCTCGTGGCCACGGGCTTTCACCGCAACACCATGCTCAATGAGGAGGGCGGCATTGATCCGCTGGAGTTCCGCTATCTCGCGATGGTGGATCGCGTGACCACCACCGGCGCGACCTGGCTGGGCCTGACGGTGCAGTGCGCGCAGTGCCACACGCACAAATACGATCCGATCACCCACCGCGAATATTTCGAACTCATGGCCAGCATGGACAATGCGGACGAGCCGGAGCTGGACCTCCCCGCGCCCGACGCCGCGGCGCAGGAAAAGGCGCGCGCGGAAAAACTGGCGAAGCTCATCGGGGAATTGCCCGGCAAGTTTCCCGTCCCGCCCGCGGCAGCAAAAGCACCGAAGGCGGACGGCGAGACGGCTGCGGAAGTGGAGCGACCCATTGAGGAACGGCGGCGCGAGCTGGTGGAGACGAAGTTTGCCGAATGGCTGGCCCGCGAGCGCGAGCGCAGCGTGCGCTGGGAGACGCTCCGTCCGGTCTCGGCAAAGTCGAATTTGCCCGCCCTCACGGTGCAGGAGGATAGCTCCGTTTTCGTCAGCGGCGACATGTCGAAAAGCGACACCTACGAAGTGGTCTGTCGCAGCGAACTGCCCGGCATCACCGCCGTGCGACTGGAAGTGCTCGCCGACGACCGGCTGCCCCGGCATGGCCCCGGGCGGGTCTTTTATGAAGGCGAGCAGGGTGACTTTTTTCTGAGCGAGTTCACGCTCTTCGCGAGCGGAGAGAAGCGGAGCTTCGGCAAGGCGACGGCGAGTTTTGGGAAAGGCATCGGGGCCGCGATTGACGGCGACCAGCAGTCCGGCTGGATGATCGAAGGCGGCGAGGGGCGCGACCACGAGGCGGTCTTCAATCTCGCGCAACCGCTGGCCTCCGGCGGCGAGTTCACGATCAAAATGCTTTTCGAGCGCTACTACTCGGCCGGGCTGGGGAAGTTTCGCATCTCCGTCACAAACAGCCAACGCACTGCGGAGGCGCGCGCGCTACCTGGCGACATCGCGGCGCTGCTCCTCCTCCCCGACGCGGAGATCACCGCCGCGCAGCGCGAGCGTTTGCGCGCGCAGTTTCTCCTCAGCGCGCCGGAACTCGCCGCCGCGCGCAAGGAGATCGACGAGCTGCGCAAGCCGCTCCGCCACACCACCACCCTCGTCATGCGCGAGCGCCCGCCGGAGAATCCGCGCCCCACCTTCCTCCACCACCGCGGCGAATGGCTGGAGCCAAAGGAGCGCGTGCAGCCCGGCGTCATCGCCGTCGGCGGCCCCCTTCCGGCCGACGCGCCGCGCAATCGGCTGGGCCTCGCGCGCTGGCTCGTCTCCCGGGAAAATCCGCTCACCGCCCGCGTGATCATGAACCGCGATTGGGCCGCGCTTTTCGGCCGCGGCATTGTGCGCACCACCGGCGATTTCGGCTTTCAGGGCGACGCGCCCACGCATCCCGAGTTGCTCGACTGGCTCGCGGTCGAGTTCATGCAGCGCGGCTGGTCGCTCAAGCAGATGCACAAACTCATGGTCATGAGCGCCACCTACCGGCAGTCCTCCGCCGCGACCCCGGAGCGCTTCGCCAGCGATCCCGACAACCACCTGCTCGCGCGCGGCCCGCGTTTTCGCCTCGAGGCCGAAATCGTGCGCGACGCCGCACTGCGCGCCAGCGGCTTGCTTTCGGAAAAAATCGGTGGTCCGAGCGTGCGGCCGCCGCAGCCCGCGGGCGTGACGGAGGTCGCCTATGGTTCGCAGAAATGGGACGCCAGTTCCGGTCCCGACCGCTACCGCCGCAGCCTCTACACTTTCGCCAAACGCAGCGCGCCCTTCGCGCTCTACAATACCTTCGACGCCCCGACCGGCGAAGCCTGCATCGTGCGCCGCGATGTTTCCAACACGCCGCTCCAGGCCCTCTCGCTGCTCAATGATGTCGTCTTCCTCGAAGCTGCGCAGGCGCTCGGCAAAACGCTCGCAGCGCAAGGCGGTAGCACCGAAGACCGCATCCGCACCGCCTTTCGCCGCATCTTCACCCGACCGCCGACCGCCGACGAAACCGCCACCCTCGCGCAGTTCTTCGCCGCCCAGCAGGCGCGCTTCGCCGCGTCCGAGCCCGAAGCCAAAAAACTCGCCCCCGAAGGCCCCGGCCCCGCCGCCGACCGTGCCGCCTGGACCGCCCTGGCGCGCACACTTTTCAATCTCGACGAAGCCGTGACGCGGAGCTGAGCGGACGCATTGCGTGGGGCGGAAGATCGCCGGTAACGGGCGTGAAGCTTGGGACTGGTTAGAGCGTGCCCAGACGAGCGTGTGCGCATCCGTTTGCTCTCTGATCCAACCGCTTGCGGGTCAGCAGGCGATAAGTCGGCATGAAACAATCCTTAAGGAGTAAAATCGGGCGCAAGTCCGGGACGGCTCGCACAGTGGCGTGGGGCTGATGTAGTCGCGTTCCCGAACAATTGTCGCTAACGGTCCCCATCCCATGAAACCGATCCGCCGACTCGCAGCGAAAGGGGGGCAGGGATGATATCGGTGATCGTTCCGGTTTGGCGTGACTTGTCTCCCGCGGTGGACTGCGTCATGCGGTTTCGCCTCGCCAAAATGCCGCGAGGCATCATCCGCGATGATGAAAAGGACATTGGTCTTCCCCGCGGCGGCGACATGCATCGCGGTCAGCAGCAGAAAGGCGAGGGCACCGAAGGTGCGTTTCACGGTGGTGCGGGAAAAAGTCGGCGCATGAGCGTTGTCGGATACCAGCCCTTGCTTCGCGAGTCGGCCGCTGCGCGGAAAACTATTTTGCCGCCGGGCGGATGCAGTCTTCGGTGAGGAGGGTTTCCGGGTTTGGGAAGCCGGCGGGGATGCCGGGGGCGGTGACGGGTTCGGCGCGGGCGAGCTTCGCGGCGACCGATTGGTTTAGCGCGAGGAGTTGGGCGAGGAGGTCGGCCTTGGCGGTGAAGCCGTAGGCGGCGAGGACGGCGGCATCGAGGGCGGCGTGGGCGTCCTTGAGCGGGTTGGCGCCGGGGAGTTCGAGCGTGCGGTAGAGCGCCCTCAGCCCGCCCTTGAGTTTCGGCAACGCCTGCGCGCGGATGCGCCGCACCTCGCGCCCGGCGGCTTTCATTGCGCTTTTGGGGTTACGTCTGGGTAAGGACCAAGAAACCGTTCGCCATTGAAGTGGATCATGTGGTCGGGGTCATCCGCGATCCAGACCTCGGATTCCCACGCGATGCGCGAGACGAAAGTCTGCATGGTGCGGCGGTTCTCAAAGGCGGTGACGAACACAAGTCCCGCTTTGCAACCGGCGAACAAGTCCTTGAGTTCCTTGCGTCGTTTGCCATCCACCGGCCCGTTGCTGGCGACGGCTTCGATGAGCAGAAGCCAGTTCCTCTTGGTGTCATGGACAATGACATCGGGAATCTTGGCGGCGGAATCCAAGGCGACGCCGAGCGCAGCCAATCCAGCGGTTTCAAGATGGACGAACTTGTTCTCGGTGTCGCCGATGTAGAGAACCACGCCGCTTGGGGCGAAGGCTGGACAGAAGTGTTCGATGATAGCCTTGATGAGCAGGCACCAGCGAAACTTGGGCGTGTAGAGCTTTGCGCCATCGGGCAAACGATACCGATTTGCCGCTAGAACCCCGGCCCGAATCCTGAGCTTCTTTGCAAGCCTTTCGACGCTTGAAGCGAGTTCAATTCGTTCCAACGGGTGTTCGATTTGTAAAGGCATTGGAGCGAGTGGATTCCCCATCTTGGGATATTCCATCTTCGGTTAGAGGATGGCCAATGGCAAAGTCAAATTTCAGTCAGGAATACAAAGTGTTCCGGGAACTGCTCCGGCACATTCGGGGTGAAAGCGGCATGACGCAGACGGAACTCTCTACGGCGCTCGGAATGCCGCAGAGCTTTGTCAGCAAGTATGAAATGGGAGAACGCAGGCTTGATTTCGTGGAGGTTGACCGGATTTGCGCTGAACTCGGAATACCGTTGGCCTCCTTTGTCGGTCTCTACCAGAAAGCCACTTCGAAAACGGCAGCCCGGAAGTCTTTCCGTTCCAAGAAAAGAGGGCGCAAATGACGAATCTCGATTCCGGAAGCAAGACGGCGAGCAAGGCAGCCAAGCTGCTTGCGAGCAAAGGCGTGGGTTATGTGGTTCCGACTGCGAAGCAGAAGAAGAGCCTCGTGGTCGCCTGCGCAAAACAGGGGAAGATTGTTTACGGAAAGGCGTTCGACGTGGTGCGGGTGACAGGGAAGGTCAACTTAGACTCACTCGAAGATATCGAAGCCAGACTGGCACAAATCCTGTTCTGCGAAATCAAGTCCACGAAGAAAAAATTGGATGGCGAGTTCAAAGGCTATTTCTTCGGTATCTCTGCCGCTGAAGTTCTCGTCGCGCAAAACTTGAAGGAGCAGTTCCGATTCATCTTCGTGAATACAATTACGGGTGCTCACCTTGAGTTGAAGCTTAACGAGGTTTTCGCCCGCGCTCGTGGAATCTACCCGACTTGGAGCATTTCGTTTTGAGCCTCCAGCGGGGGCCGAGAAATTAGCCGGTGGTGCAAGGAGCGCAGCGACTGGAACCACCGGTTGCGTCAAGAAATCACAGCGCCCCGAAGGGGGCGCGAGAAGCATACGAAAGCCGTCAGCCTGTCACCAAAGGTAGCGATCGTCGTATTCGACAAGTCCGCGTCTTAACATCGCGACATACTCGTCTTGGAACGACTGAGTCTTGTGATGATCCTCTTGGTTGAAGACATAATTCTTCACGGCTTCGATGTGGGACGCACCGACCGTAAATCCTCCGTAACCCTCCTGCCATTGGAACGCAGACAAACGGAGTTCTCTGTGAATCCAACCCGATGACTCGCTCTTCAATTCGCGCATCACGTCAGCGAGGCAGTGAGTCGCGCGCAAGCCTGCGAAGACGTGAATGTGATCCGAGGTTCCGCCGACTGCATGGGCGACGCCATTCATTCCGCGAATCGCACCGCCAAGGTATTCATGGATCCGGCCACGCAGTTCCGCAGGCATCGACGGCTCACGGTTCTTCGTGCTGAAAACCAGATGGTAATGAAGGGAAAGGTGGGTGGAGGGCATTCACCATGATTCTCGCGCTCCTGCCGGAGCGCAATCCGTTCCATTTGGCATTCCGGTGGTTCCGCTCGTTCCTCACTTCACCACCGGCTAATTTCTCACAAGCCTTCGGCTCGAAGATGCATTTCGGACACCCGCATCGAGCAAACGCACCGTTCGCGGAAGCGGGCCGAACATTGAAGCCATGAAGTCGGCCACACGCGGGGCAGTGAGGAACTGACCCAGTTCTTCACGTTGTTCGCGGGTTTTCTGCATGGCGGCACTTTGCATCAATTGCGGATGTCGCGCCAGCATTCCGCAAGGCAGTCGGCGGCTTCAAGGGTGACGGCGACGTGCTCGTTGTCGAAGACGGGCTTTGGCTGGCCGGGAAAAAGGAAGGCGAGCGGGCCGCAGTGCTCGGCGAGGGTGTCGAGCTTCGCGATGCCGACGGGCGAGTCCATCTGCGCGTCGAAGTCATAGACGTGGAATTCGTCGAAGTTGCAGAGGACGACGTAGCGCGGGCGGCCGGGGACGAGGCGCGTCCAGTAATCGAAGGCCTGGCGGTAGTGCCGCGAGAGCACTGCGCCGCGCTTTTTCATCTCGATGAGGACGACGGGCTTCCAGACGTAGTCGGCGAAGCTGGTGCCGCCGCCGTCGTCGTTGGACTTGCGGATGCGGCACTCGGCCTCGCCGCCCACATCGAGCGATCCGGGGTGGCCGAAGGCCTGAAAAAGGCGGTCGAGGAAGATCTGTGCCTGGCCTTTCTCGTCGCCAGTGATGTGGGCCTGCGCCCAGGCGGTGAAGGCGGCGAGTTTTTCGGAGCGGGAATCGGCCATGACGCGTGGGAGACTGGCCGGAGCCGACGGGCGCGGCAAGGCTTCCTGCGTCGCTCAGTGTGGCAACACCGTGGCGGAGGGCAACCGTGCAACTCGGAGCGGAGCCCGCGGGCAACTGGTCGGTGAGCAGCGGGGTGTTGGTTACGCTGATTCTGCCGGACGCACCGCGCGCCAACCCCACCACAGTGCGAAGAGCGCGGCGCTCCACGTGACGATGGCGATGCCCCACCACACACCCCAGAGGCCGAAGCCGAGCGTGAAAGCGAGGGTGTGGAAAACGAGGAGCGGCGCGGCGATTTGGCGGTAGAGGCCCATCCAGAGGCCATAGGTGGGGCGTTTCAAACCCTGCATGGTAAAGACGGTGACGAAGAGGATGGGATAGGCCGCGAGCGTGAAGGCGGCGATCGAGAGGTAGTTCGCGCCGTGGTGGATGACGGTGTCGTCTTTCGTAAACAGCCGCATCGCCGGCTCGCGCAGTGTCCAGAGCAGCGCACCGCCGGCGAACATCAGACCCGCGCCGTATTTCACGTTCGTGGTCCACGCGGCGCGCACGCGGTGCGCGAGGCCGGCACCGTGATTTTGCCCGACGAGGCTGAGGACGGCGGTGTTCAGGCCGATGGCGGGCATGAGCACGACCTGCTCGATGCGCGTGGCGATGCCGGACGCGGCGACGGCCTGTTTGCCGAAGTGTTTCACGAACCAAGTGATGACGAAAATGCCGAGCGCGACGGTGAGCATGTTGAGCATCGCGGGCACGGATTGCGCGAGGATGCGGCGCAGCGCGGTGGTGTCGGGGCGGAAGTAACTCGGCGGCAGTGCGCGGCAGAGTTCCGTGGAAACGACGTGCCGCGCGAGCCACGCGCCGCCGACCATCTGGATGACGACGGTGGCGAGCGCGATGCCCGCCACACCCATCGCCGGCAGACCGAACCAGCCCCACATGAGCACGGGATTGAGCAGGCAATTGGCGAGGAAGCCTGCGATGAGAAAATTGCGATACACCCGGGTGTCGCCCTGCGCGCTGAGCACGGTGTTGAGGGTCATGGGGAGGAGAAAGAACACGCCGCCCGCGAGGATCACATTCATGTAGGCGAGCACCGTGCGGAGGTAGTCGCCCTCCGCTCCGAGCAGGCGAAACATCCACGGCGCAGCCAGCCAGCCCGCGACGGAAACGCCCGCGCCGACGAGGACGGTGAGCACGAGCGATTGCGCGAAGATCCGTCGCGCATCCTCGCGCTGGCCCGCGCCGAGGGCGTTGGCGATCAGCGCTGTCGCGCCCTGGCTCAGCCCGCTGCCGGACGCGATGACGACGAAGAACACCGGAAACGAGAGCGACAGCGCGGCCAGCGCATCCGTGCTCAGCAGCCCCGCGCAGTAGGTGTCCACGAAGTTGTACATCGTGTTGAAAAACATCCCGACGCTCGCCGGGATGGCGATGCGCCAGGTGAGTTGCGGGATCGGATCGGTGGTGAGGGAAAGCGCGCGGCTCACGAGGTCAGCGACCTTCGGCGATTGCGCGGAGAATGCGAACGATCTGCTCGCGGTGGATGCCCATGTGTCCGGCCGCCAGCGCGTGCCAGCCGGCGGCATCGAGCGGTCCGAACCATGGATGCGGGAAGCGGATGGAGGTTTTCAAGTCAGGGGCCGCGGCGGCTGCGGCGAGCAGGGCATCGCACGCCGCCTCGTATTCCCCAACCACTGCGGACGTAACGTCGGGGCTCGGCTTGACCGTGGCCGTGCTGGCTGCGCCTTCGGGCATCCCACCCTGCGTGAGATCTTGAATGATGCGGGCCATCTCGCGATTCACGATCCGCAGATGGTCGAGCGTCATCCACACCGACCAATTCCGGCTGCTGTCTTCCAGACCACGCGCGCGGGCGATGAGGACGCGGCGGGCGGCGGATTCCGCCTCGCAGCCGCTCACCAGCGCGCGGATCGCCGCGCGCTCCTTTTGAAAGTGGGCGTTCACGCTGTCGCGGGTCGCGGTCCAGCGACGCAGGCCGAAGAGGATGCGGCCGATGAAGAGTTCGATGGCCGGTAGCCCCGCGCCCGGCGGGGCGAGTTTTGGTTCAACGGTTGCAGTCATGGGCTGGACGATGACCGATACACTTGCGCAATGCAAGTAATGTTACTTGTGGAACGCAAGTAACATTCGTGACAGACTCGGACCGTGCCGAAAGCCAAGCCATCCCGCACCCGCCCGTCTCCCGCTGCGCCGCCCCGCTCGCCCTGCCCGGTGTCCTGCACGTTGGACATCCTCGGCGACCGCTGGACCCTGCTCGTCGTCCGCGACCTCCTGCTCGGCCGCACCCGCTTCAAAGACTTCGCCGCGTCGCCGGAAGGCATACCCACGAACATTCTCAGCGACCGGCTCGCCCGCCTCCAACGCCACGGCATCGCGGAGCAAATCCCCGCTGCCGACGGCACCAAGCGCTTCGCCTACCAACTCACCGACAAAGGCAAGGCCCTCCGCCCCGCGCTGAAAGCAATCCGCGACTGGGGCCTCCAGTGGGAAAAAGGCACGCAGGCGCGGATGGAGACTTGTTAATGGCTCCGTCGCCGCACCCCGTCGCTACTACTTCCTTTGCAATCCCAGTGCCTTGATGCGCGAAGCGAGCGTCGTCGGCTTCATGCCGAGCAGCGCGGCGGCGCCGTCGGGGCCGAAGACCTTGCCTTTCGTTTGCGCAAGGGCTGCGGCGATGCTTTCGCGCTCGCGTAGTTTGAGGTCCGCACGGGTAAGGACGGGCGAGCCGTCGGGAATTTGCGGCGGCATGGAATTCGGGCGTGATGACGGCGGCGGGTCGAATTGCAGCGGGCCGCCTTGGGCGAGGATGACGGCGCGTTCGACGGCGTTTTGCAGTTCGCGGACGTTGCCGGGCCAGTCGTGCGAGGTGAGTTGTCGGGCGGCGGCGTTGGTGAATTTCGGCGGGCGGCGATTCATCCGTTTGGAAGCGATGCGGATGAAATGTTCCGCGAGGCGCGGGATGTCTTCACGGCGATCGCGCAGCGGCGGGTTTTCGATGGGGAAGACGCTGAGCCGGTAGAAGAGGTCCTGGCGGAATCGTCCGGCTTCGACCGCGGCCTTCAGGTCGCGATTGGTCGCGGCGATGATGCGCACATTCACTTTGCGCGGACGCGTGTCGCCGACTCGCTCGACTTCCTGCTCCTGCAGCACGCGCAGCAGTTTGGCCTGCATCGGGAGCGGGACTTCACCGATTTCATCGAGGAAAAGCGTGCCGCCATCGGCGAGTTCGAAGCGCCCGGCTTTGTCGCGCAGCGCTCCGGTGAATGCGCCCTTCACGTGACCAAAAAACTCGCTCTCAAAAAGTGGCTCGGGCACTGCGCCGCAATTCACGGCAATCATCGAAAGGCTCGCGCGCGGGCTGCGCGCATGGATGGCGCGGGCGACGAGTTCCTTGCCGGTGCCACTTTCGCCGGTCACGAGCACGGTGGCGTCGGTCGGCGCGACGAGTTCGATTTGCTGCTGCACTTTGCGCAGCGCGGCGCTTTCGCCCACGAGGTCGCTGCTGCCGCGAACGGCGCTCACCTCTTCGCGCAGGTAGCTGTTTTCCTCTTCGAGCCGCTCTTTGAGAAAGGCGATTTCCTCGAACGCGTTTGCATTCGCAATGCTCACCGCGGCGTGGTCGGCGAAAATGCGCAGCCATTCGAAATCTGCGGCGTCGAGCAGCAGTCGGTCGAATATCGCGAGCACGCCGAGCACTTCACCGCGGAAGACGAGCGGCTGCCCGGCGAATGTCTGGATGCGCTCCCGCGCAAACCATTCGCGATCGGCAATCCACGCCTCCGCGCCGTGGACGCCCGGGATGAGCAGCGGCTGGCCGCTCTGTGCGATGGCGCCGATTTTTCGCACGCCGACAGGGAAGCGACGGAATGCGCCATCGGTGCGGGTGAAATCCGCGGCGCTCTCGGTCGAGTTGCCCGCGCTCGCGACGAGATGCAGGCAGCGCGTCTGGTCAGGGCACTCCTCGCGAAAGCGGCAGGTCGCGCAAATATCGCCGCCATTCAGCAGCCAGATGCGAGCGAGCACGACGTGCTCACAGGCCGCGATTCCGCTGACGATGGAGCCCAGCACTTCGGGCAAAGTCCGGTTCTGGGCCATGGAGACCATGACTTTGGGGAAATCAGCGCATTTCACGGGCTATATCTACGACAATTCATCTCATCTTGCAACGAGTATTCGTTTTAACGAGTTCTCGTTACTCCTTACTCTTCCCTGAAAATACGCGATTTTACTCTGGAAACACTCCCCTTTTAACCCGTGCCAAGGCGTTGGCACGCATCATGTGTAAGGGGGATGTAACTTACGAAACCGACGAATCTCATGAACATCGACGCCTCCGCCTTCATTCAGTTCACCTTCAGCCTGCTTTTCATCGCGACCCTCATTGCTGGCGTTTACCTGCTGCGCAATTCAGAGCGCCTTTTCGGAATCGACCCGAGCGCGCCGAGCGAGACCAGCAGCGGGCGCTCTTACGGCAAAATGCAGGCCTTCGTCGTCTGGGCGCATGCGGCGGCTCTCACCGGGGCGTTCGCTTTCCTCCTCCACTGAGCGGTCCCTTCGCTGTCGCGTCCTTTTCGACCAGCAATCAAACGACCAACCAAAACTCCAAATGAACCGCATCCATCAAACCGACCCCAACATCGCCTCCGGCAAAGCCAAACAACTCTTCGACGGCGTGCAAAAGGCGCTCGGCTTCGTGGCGAACCTCATGCGCGTCATCGGCAATTCGCCTGCCGCACTCGAAGGCTATCTCGGCCTCAATAGCGCGCTCTCGCACGGCATGCTCCCCGCACCGCTGCGCGAACAAATCGCCCTCACAGTCGGCGAGATCAATGGCTGCGGCTATTGCCTCAGCGCGCACACGCTGCTCGGCAGCAAGGCCGGCCTGAGCCAGGACGACATCCTCGCCGCCCGGCGCGCCACTGCCACGAACGACAAGTCCGACGCCGCGCTCAAGCTCGCCCGCTCCGTCACGCTCCAGCGTGGTCACATCGCCGACACCGACTTGCACGCGGCCCGCAGCGCCGGGCTGAACGACGCGGAAATCGTCGAGGTCGTGCAGCACGTCGCGCTGAATATTCTCACCAACTACACGAACAACGTCGCGCGCACCGTCATCGACTTCCCCGAGGTGAAGCCGGGTGAACTCGAACCCGTTGCCACCGAAACCTGCGCCACCGCCGGCTGCGCCTGCGCCCACTAGTCCACCAACGCATTCATTCAAAAACCGAAACCACATCATGAACTCACTCGACCTCAGTCAACGCCCGCCACGCAGCCCACGCGTCCGCCTCGGCGGATACGCGATGCTCCCGCGCGTCATCGACAAAGCCCGCGCCTCGCTCGTCGGCAAGGCTGGCGATTACAAATACGGCAACCCGATGGACCAGCACTTTTTCGCCTTCACCGGCATCGCGCAGGACGCATTGCTCGAGCAGGTGAAAACCGGCGCGGGCGACTGGGCGCTTCTGCTTTGGGTGAATGCGAACGCGTCGCCGAAACGCGCCCCGCACGAAATCCGCACGTGGTCTGAATGGCTCGAAACGATGCCTGTCGGCGAGGCCGAAGACCTCGAATGGTTCGCCGCGCAGGCGAAGCGGATCAACCCCGCGCGCGCCGACCTGCAGACCATCATGGATTACCTCGATGCCGACGACCACGTGAGCTTCGGAGGCGCGGCGTAAACTTTCACGACTATGAGCACGCCACGCCCACCGCTCCCGCCTTTCACCGAGGAGACCGCGCGCCAAAAAGTGCAGCTCGCCGAGGACGCCTGGAATTCTCGCGACCCCGAGCGCGTCTCGCTCGCCTACACGCCCGACACCGAGTGGCGCAACCGCGCCGAATTCCTGCACGGCCGCGAGGAGGTCGTCGCCTTTCTCCGCCGCAAATGGGCGAAGGAGCACGACTATCGCCTGCGCAAAACGCTCTGGGCCTTCACCGGCAATCGCATCGCCGTGCGCTTCGAATACGAGTGGCACGACGACGCCGGCCAATGGTGGCGTGCCCACGGAAATGAGAACTGGGAGTTCGACGCCGACGGCTACATGGCGAAGCGCTACGCGAGTATCAACGACCAGCCCATCGCCGAGACGGAGCGCAAATTTCGGTGGGAACGCACGGCGTAACTTTCACCCGCACCATGGCCGCAAAATTTATGCAGCTCGTGCTCACGCCCGCCGTGCAGGCCGCGCAGGAGCGATACTTCGGCAGGCATCAGGCCGTCGCCGGCGCGCCCGAGCGCGACCCATTCACCGATGACGAAGCCGCCTTCATCGCGCGCCGCGACAGCTTCTACATGGCGACGATGAACAGCGACGGCTGGCCCTACATTCAGCACCGCGGCGGCCCCGCCGGTTTCCTGCGCGTGCTCGGCCCACACCAGCTCGGCTTCGCCGATTTCAAAGGCAACCGCCAGATGCTCACCACCGGCAACCTCGACGGCAACGATCGCGTGGCGCTCTTCCTCATGGACTACCCCAACCGCGAGCGCCTGAAAATTCTCGGCCACGCCCAAGTCCTCGACGCCCGCGAACACCCCGCCCTCGCCGACCAACTCACCCCAACGCCCGAACTGCGCAGCAAAATCGAGCGCCTCTTTCTCATCGAAGTCATGAGCTTCGACTGGAACTGCCCGCAATACATCACCTCGCGCTACACCGCGGCGGAAGCGGCCGTGAAAGGATTTGCGGCTGGGGGAACGTCGGCTAGTTTCCCCGCCCCATGAATTTCCAAGAGCGGATCGATCACGATTTGAAGGAGGCGATGAAGGCCCGCGCGGCCGAGCGCCTCGGCGTTATTCGCATGCTCAAAAGCGCGTTGAAAAACGTCGCCATCGAAAAGGGCGGGCTGCACTTCGTCCTCGACGACGCGACCGCGCTGGCCGTGGTGCGCAAGGAGCTGAAGAAGCGGCAGGACTCGATCGAGAGCTTTGAAAAAGGGAACCGCCCGGAACTTGCCGCCAAGGAAAAGGCCGAGGCGGAAATCCTCGCGACGTATCTCCCGCAGGCTTTGAGCGCGGAGGAACTTGCCGCCCTCGTCGCCGCGTGTATCGCCGAGACCGGTGCCACTTCCAAAAAGGAAATGGGTGCCGTGATGAAGCTCGCCAACGAACGCGCCGCTGGCCGGGCCGATGGCCGCGCCCTCAGCACCGCGGTGAACGCCGCGCTCGGCTAATTTTCCCGTCATGCCGTCAGTCCGCCATTCGTCATCCGTCATTCGTCATTAGCCCATGGTCTCCGCCATCATCGTCGCCGCCGGCAGCAGCCGCCGCATGGGGTTCGACAAACTTTTCGCGCTGCTCGCCGGCAAGCCGGTGCTTTGGCATTCGGTCAAAGCCTTCAGCGACTGCAACGACGTGGACGAAATCCTCATCGTCACGAAGGAGGACGGCATGGATCAGGTCGAGAAGCTGGTCGCCGCGGAGAAATTTTCCAAGGTGACGAAGGTCATCAGCGGTGGCGAAGAGCGCCACATGTCCGTCTGGAACGGCCTGCAGGCCGTGAACAGCAGCGGCAGCGAGTTCGTGGCCATCCACGATGGCGCGCGCCCGCTGACCACCCCGAAGCTCATCAAAGCCTGCCTCGAACTCGCGGAGATCCACGGCGCGGCGTGCTGCGCCTCGCAGATTCCCGACACGGTGAAACGCGCGAGCATCGAGCAGATGGTCACCGAGAGCGTCGAACGCACCGGGCTGTGGGCCATGCAGACGCCGCAGATTTTTTCCAGCGGACTGATCCTCCAGGCGTATTCCGCGCTCATGGCGAATCACGAAATCGTCACCGACGAAGTCTCCGCCGTGCAGCGGCTGGGCAAAAAGATCGCCCTGCTGAAAAACGAGGACTGGAACTTCAAGATCACCTTTCCCCACGACCTCGAACTCGCCGAGCACGTCCTCGAACTCCGCGCCAAGAAAAAGGCCAAAGCTAAGAAGTAACCCGCGGTTACTGCCTGATGGAATTTCCCTACCGCCTCACCAAGCTCCGCAATGGAGTGCGCCTCGCGTCCGTCGAGATGCCCTACATGAAAAGCGTGAGCGTGGGCTTTTGGGCGGCCATCGGCGGGCGGCACGAGACGGCGCAGCACAGCGGCATCTCGCATTTCATCGAGCATCTGCTTTTCAAAGGCACCAAACGCCGCACCGCGAAGAAGATCACGGAATCCGTGGAAAGTCTCGGCGGCTATCTCAACGCCTTCACCACCGAGGACCACACCTGCTACTACGCCAAGGCGGCGGTGCAGCATCTGCCGCAGCTCTGCGACGTGCTCGCCGACATGTATCTCGACAGTCAGTTTGCGCCCGCCGAGATCGAGCGCGAGCGCGAGGTCATCCGCGAGGAGATCCTCATGTATCGCGATCAGCCCGCGCAGCACGCCCAGGAACTCCTCACCTCCACCATGTGGCCCGGCCACCCGCTCGGCCGTGCGCTCACCGGCACCGTCGAGAGCATCGGGCGGATGAAACGCACCCACCTTCTCGACTACCAGCGCCGCCACTACAACGGCGCCACCACCATCGTCACCGTCGCCGGCCCCGTGGATCACGAACGCGTGGTCGCGCTCCTCGCGCCGCTCCTCGACCGCCTCCCGCGCGGACGCTCCCCGCGTTTTGTCCCCAGTCGGCCCGCGGCGGGGGCCGCGCGGCTTTCGCTCTTCACTCAGGAGACCGAGCAGACGCACCTCGCCATGGGCTTTCACGCCTTTGGCCGGGCCGACGAGCGCCGCTTCGCGCTAAAGCTCCTCTCCGTCATCCTTGGCGAAAACATGAGTTCCCGGCTCTTCCAGAAACTCCGCGAGCGCCACGGCTTTTGCTACAGCGTGCAGAGCGGCATGGTCACCCTCGCCGACACCGGAGCCATCCACATTTCCGCCGGACTCGACGCCGCCAATCTGGAGAAAGCCGTGCGCCTGATCCTGCGCGAACTTCAGAGCATCTGCGACAAAGCGCCGGGCCGTGCCGAGCTGAAAAAGGCCCAGGACTACACCATCGGCCAGACCTTCATGGGCCTCGAATCCACCTCGAACCAGATCATGTGGATGGGCGAAAGCATCCTCGCCTACAACCGCGTCCTCTGCCCCGTGGAAACCGAGCGCAAACTCCTCGCCGTCACGCCCGCCGACATCCAGCGCGTGGCCTGCCACTGCCTGCACCGCTCCCGCCTCGCCGTCGCCATCGTCGGCCCGGTCAAAGGCGAGGACAAAATCCGCGGCTGGCTTTCCTGAGCCGCGCGCGGTCGCCTTCTTCACGGTGAAACCTTTTCGCAACCTCGCGCAAACGCGCACCCCGGACGGCTCGCTTTTCACCCTGCACGAGCACGACGGCGACTACTTTCTCAAACTCAATGGGCGGCAGCTCATGAGCACCACCGCCACCGTGTCCGAACTGCTGCTCGCGCAACTCCCCTGCGCCCGGCTCGCCGGCGTCCCGCAGGCCCGCGTGCTCATCGGCGGCCTCGGCCTCGGCTACAGCCTCCAGCGCGTGCTCGCCCTCGTCGGCCCGCGCGCCGTCGTGCATGTCGCGGAACTCCTTCCCGAAGTCGTCGCGTGGAACCGCGAATATCTCCACGCCGTCAATGGCCGGCTCCTCGACGATCCCCGCGTTGAAATCCTCGTCGGCGACGTTTTCGAGATCATCCGCAAAGCCGGCAAAGCCGCCTACGATGCCATCCTCCTCGATGTGGACAACGGCCCCACCTCCTTCGTGCAGCCCAAGAACTCGCGGCTCTACGACCGGCACGGCTTTGGCCTCATCCGGCGCGCCCTCCGCCCCGGCGGGAAAGTCGCCTTCTGGTCCGCGTGCCCCGAGCCCGGCTTCATCCGCAACCTCGGCCGCGCCGGTTTCGCCACCCAGGCCGTTCCCGCCAAAGCCCACGAACGCGCCAAGCGCGAAGCCCACGTCATCTACCTCGCCACGCCCGCGGAAAAGTCCGCGGCGGAAACGAAGTAACATTTTGGGATCCGCGCGCCGACTCTGCCGGCTTGGACCGCCACATTCCGCGCTCTTGCCACGCGCCGGCGAAGCGGCGAAGTAACGCGCATGTTTGTCAGTATTTTTAACGACGTCATTGGGCCGGTGATGCGCGGGCCTTCGAGTTCGCATTGTGCGGCGGCGTTGCGCATCGGGCGGCTGGGGCTCGACCTCATGGAGGGGAAATTGCGCGAGGTGCTGGTGGAGTTTGACCGCAGTGGTTCGCTGCCGACGACGCACGACACGCAGGGCTCGGACATGGGGCTCTTTGGCGGGTTATTGGGTTGGGACGCGGCGGATGAACGCCTGCCGGGCTCGATGCAGACGCTGCGCGAGAGTGGCGTGGAGATTCGCATCGAGACGGTGGACGTGGGCGACCCGCATCCGAATACCTACCGGCTCACGCTCACGAATGACAGCGAGCGCCACACGCTGCGCGCGATCTCCACCGGCGGCGGGATGATGGAGGTGCTGGACGTGGATGGCTTCGCGGTTTCGATGTTCGGCGATTACTCCGTGACGCTGCTCTGGGCGGCGGGCGATGGCGCGGCGCTGCGCGCCAAAGTTGCGTCGCTCGTGGAGGCGGATGCGGTGCTGCTGCATGAGCGCGACGGGGCGCAGCTCGTGGAGGTGCAGGCGCAGCAGTTTGTCGCCGAGACGGTGCTCGCCGAACTGCGCGCCGCGGGCCTCGTCGGCGCGGTGAAGCGGCTCGCGCCCGTGCTGCCGGTGAAGTCGCGCCGCACCACGCGCATTCCCTTTTCCACCTGCGCCGAGATGCTCGCCCACGATGCGGGAAAGAACACACCGCTCTGGAAACTCGCAGTCGCCTACGAGTGCGAGCGCGGCGGCCTCGGCGAGCGCGAGGTCGTGGAAATGATGACGGGCATCGTGCGCATCCTGCGCCGTTCGGTCACGCAGGGCATCGCGGGCACGAGCTATGAGGACCGCGTGCTCGGACATCAGTCGGGGGGATTTCAGGAAATGATGAACAAGGGTCGCCTGCTCGACGCGGGCGCGCTGAACCGCATCATCCTCTACGTCACCGCGCTCATGGAGGTGAAAAGCTCGATGGGCGTGATCGTGGCGATGCCCACGGCGGGCGCGTGCGCGGCGCTGCCCGGCGCGGTCATCGCGATGGCGGAGGAGATGAAGCTCGGCGAGGAGGAAATGGCGAAGGCGATTCTCGCGAGCGGGCTCATCGGCGTGTTCATCGCGACGGCGTGGACGTTCGCCGCGGAAGTCGGTGGCTGCCAGGCCGAGGGAGGCTCCGCGGCGGCGATGGCGGCGGCGGCGCTCGTGACGCTGAACGGTGGCACGCTCGCGCAATCAGTCGCCGCGGCTTCGATGGCGATGCAGAGCATGCTGGGTCTCATCTGCGATCCCATCGCGAACCGCGTGGAAGCGCCGTGCCTCGGAAAAAACGTGATGGCCGCCGCGAACGCACTGTCGTGTGCCAACATGGCGATGGCTGGCTTTGATCAGGTCATCCCGTTCGACGAAGTCGTGGAAACCGCCAAGCAAGTTGCCAAGCAAATGCCCCGCGAACTTCGCTGCACCGCGCTCGGCGGCTTGTCCATCACGCCCACTTCGCTAGCCATCGAAGCCAGGCTCGCTGGCAAACGCGCGGCGTGCGGTGCGGGTTCGTGTGGCTGCAAATAGCGTCGCGGCGCGCCGGCGCTCACACGCCAAGCAAACCCGGCTCCGTCGCCCGCGTTGCTTGCGCGCTTGGGGCCGCGCGATAGTGTTTGCGTCATGTTCTTCCCGCGTTGCCCGTTCGTCGTCGTCTTCATCGCGCTCGTGGGCGCAGCCGTTTCCCGCGCAGCGGAAAAACCTGCGCTGCTAAAAGGGGAGCGCGTCGCGATTTCCGCACCTCGCGCGGCGTCGGACGAAGCGCAGCAGGCGCTGAAACTTTTTGTGCCCGCCGATGGGCTGGAGGTCGCGCTTTTTGCGGCGGAGCCGCTGCTCGGCAATCCGGTGTCCATCAGCATCGACGGCGAGGGGCGCATCTTCGTTGCAGAGACGCATCGTGCCCGGACGAGCGCGCTGGATGTCCGCCAATATCCCGCCCTGCTCGACGATGATCTCGCGAGCCGCTCGGTCGAGGACCGGCTCGCGCTCACGAAAAAATACTTCGCTGCCGACTGGCCGAAGTTGGGCGTGGAAACCGAAGTGGTCCGCCTCGTGGAGGACCGCGATCAGGACGGCCAAGCGGATTTTTCCGCTGTGTATGCGGACGGTTTTAACTCACCGCTCGATGGCGCGGCGGGCGCGGTGCTGGCGCTCGGAGGCCGTGTGTGGTTCGCGAATGTCCCGAGTCTGTGGCGGCTCGATGGCATGAATAAAGACGGGCGCGCGGAGCAGCGCACCGAGCTGAGCCGTGGCTACGGCGTGCGCTTCGGCTGGTCGGGGCACGATCTGCATGGGCTGATTCGCGGGCCGGACGGACGGCTGTATTTTTCCGTGGGCGACCGCGGGGCGCAGGTGAAAACGAAGGAGGGCAAGATCCTCGCATTGCCGGATGAAGGCGCGGTGCTGCGCTGCGAGTTGGACGGTGCGCAGCTCGAAGTTTTCTGCCGCGGCCTGCGTAATCCGCAGGATCTGGCTTTTGACAAATTCGGGAATCTTTTCACCGGCGACAGCGCGGCCGAGCTGGGTGATCGCGCGCGTTTCCTCCACCTCGTGGAAGGTGGCGACTACGGCTGGCGCATCGGCTGGCAGCACCATCCGCTCGGCGCGAAACTCAATCCGTGGCTCGCGGAGAAGCTGTGGATGCCGCAGTTCGAGGGGCAGGCTGCGTGGGTGCTGCCGCCGGTGGCGAACATCCCGGACGGGCCTGCGGGGCTGGCCTACAATCCTGGCACCGGATTTTCGCTGCGTTACGACGAGGCATTTTTTCAATGCTGCTGCCAAGACAGTTCGGCCAAGAGCGGTATCCGCACATGGAAGGCGGTGCGTTTCCTCGGCTCTTTCCGGATCGAAGATGAAGCTCCGTTTCTCGACCACTGCCACGCGACCGATGTCGCCTTTGGCCCGGACAGCCGGCTCTACTGCAGCGCGTGGGGTGACGGCGGGGAGGTGACTGGACGCGGACGCATTTATCGCGTTCACGATGTTGCGGCGACGCGCAATCCGCGCGTCGAGGAGGTGCGGCTGCTGCTCGCGGAGGGGTTCAAAAACAAGGCACCCACCGAACTGAGCATCCTGATCGGGCACAAGGATCAGCGCGTGCGCCTGGAAGCGCAGTGGGAGTTGGCCACGCGGCCCGAGGCGGAGCGGGAATTTGCGGACGTCGCGGCTTCGCCCAATAAGGATGTCGCAGACCAGCAGCTTGCGCGGGTTCATGCCATCTGGGGGCTCGGCATGGTGGCCCGCGAGGCCGACCGGAAGACGCCCGGCGCGGGTGCAAAAATCCTGCTGCCGCTCATTCCACTGCTTCAGGGCGAGGACCCGGAAGTGCGCGCACAAACGGCGAAGGTGCTCGGGGAAAGCCGGGTGGCAGAGGCTTACGAAGAGCTGATCAAAACGCTGCGTGATGATGCCGTCCCCCATGTGAGCTTTTTCTCCGCGCAGGCGCTGGCGAAATTGGCGCGCAAGGAGTGCGTGCCGCAGGTGCTCATCATGGCGCGCAGCATGAGCGACCAAGGCCCGATGCTCCGCCACGGCTACGTGCAGGCGCTCGCGGCGGCCAACGATCTGCCTGCGCTTCAGGAAGCCGCGAGGCACACCGATCCGGCGGTGCGAATGGTCGCGCTGCTCGCCCTGCGTCGGCTGGGGCGGCCGGAAGTCGCGCAGTTTCTCACGGACGAAGATCCGCTGCTCGTTATCGAGGCGGCGCGGGCGATTTACGACGTACCCATTGCGCCCGCGCTCCCGCAGCTCGCCGCGCTGCTGGCGAAACCCAGCGCCGACGAGCAACTCGTGATTCGCGTGCTCGGGGCCGCCTTTCGCGTCGGCACCCCGGAGTGCGCCAAAGCGCTCGCCGCTTTCGCCGCCGGCGACTCCGCCTCCGAGGCTCTGCGCCACGAGGCCCGCGAGCTTCTCGCCCTCTGGCCGCAGCCGACCGTCCGCGACCGCGTGACCGGCTTGCCGCGCCCGCTCCCCACCCGCGAAGCCGCGCCAAAAGAAGCGCATCCAGCGCCTGCGCGCTGAACCCCTTGCGCAGACAAAAGTGAAGCCTCGCCCTTTCGGCTTATTTGAATACGGGAAACCGCCGGTAACCTAAATAAATGGTGAGAAAGAAGACTGCGGAAATCACTAGGTTCCGGCCGACCACCATTCCTTTGAAAGCGCGGGGGACTGCTTGGGGCGGGATCGCGGCGAGCAGCCGATGCACGACGCTGATCGGAACGGCAAAATTTAGATTCTGCCCGCCCGTGATTTGCGAGACGGCTACGCCAACGACCTGACCGGACTGGTCCAACACGGGCGATCCGCTCGATCCCGGAGAGATGGGAGCGGTAATTTGAATTAGCGGTTCGCGGTCCTTCGTTTCGACTCCATCAAATTTGTCGAGATCCTCCGATCGGCGGATCGCGGCAACCACTCCCTCCGATAGTGATCCTCCCAGGCCGTTCGGAGCACCAATGACGATGACGCGTTCACCTGGATCCAATTTGCCGTGATTCAAAGCGGCCAGGGGCAATACTTCGCCTAATGAGGGCCGGAAGTTGGCCTGAATAATTGCGATATCGTTTGTCTTGTCCTCGGCCAACAGGCCCAGCACCGGAATTCTGCGACCGTCTGCCAACACCGCTTCGATTCGGTCTGCCGATTTTACGACATGCACATTGGTGACCATGCGTCCATCGGTGCTGACAAAAAAGCCGGAGCCGGAACTCACCTCGTTTCCGCTTCCGTCGAAAACCGTCAAGAGGGCCACCGCAGGTTTTGCGGTTCGGAAAAGCTCAACCAATTCCGCGCTTCTGGCGTGAAGCAACAAGGCGACGAGCAACGCCGTGGCCAGAACCAGGCGGTGGTGACGGGCGAGTCTCATGCGGGTCAATGAAGCACGCGGGGATCGGCCCGCCAACCAAGTCTATCCAGTAGGGGGCCGCCGACACGGGCCGCAGCGTTTGCCGCGCTACTTCTTAAGCATCTCCAGCATCGTCTCGGCAAACGCTTTGCCGAGGAGGATGAAAAAGCGGCCTTCGCCGAAATAGTGAAAGCCCTGACTGGAGGTCGCGCGCTGTAGCATTGCCTGCTCCTCTGGCGTGACAGGCTGCGTTTTCAAATCGCGATCCTTGTTCACCCAGCCAGCGGTCTTGATCGCAATGATACGCGGGTCCACGAGAGGGGCGCTCTCGATGGCTTTCACGTTGCCTTTGAATTCCGGCACGGTGTTCACGAAGCGCTGCCCGTCGCGGACGGCCTTTTGCTTCGGGTTGACCTCCTCGACATGGACGCCGTTGACGCCCATCACGCCGACCACCGTCTTCATGTCCGGCGCTTTGAACTCCTTCCGCAGATCCTTGATCAAATGGACAAGATTTGCCCCGTATTCCGCGCGCCCTTTGTCGTCGAAAAGGTCGTTGTAGCCTTGGAACCAGACGAACCCGGCCATTTCGTAGCCGGCCTTTTCATCGTAGGCCGGGTAATGCTTTTTGAGGTTGTCGAGCACCTCGTGAACGATCTCGACAAGCGCCCGATACTGTCCGCCCACGTTCTCGGGCTTCATGCCGTCGGGCACCCCGGCGCTCGGCGGACGGAAATTCACATACAGGCTCTGGCCGCCGGGGCCGTATTTAATAAGGAGCACCTGCTCCGCCAGCGCTTCGCCCATGTAATAGCCGAACGCATACTCCGGCCCGATGTTATTCCCCAGCTTGTCGTAGTTTTTCCGTCCGCCGAAGCCCGGCTGAAGCGTGTCATAGACGCCTCCATTGGCGACCCACACGTCGTCGCGCGTGACGAGCTTGCCATTGGGCTTGAAGGTTTTGAGCAACGCGGCCCGTGCCGGATCGGGGTCCTCGCCGAGGAAGTCGATGGTGGAAACATTCGCCTGTCCGTCCATGTTCGACTGGCCGGCGAGGATGAAAACCTTGAGTTTGCCGGTGGCGTGGACGGACGGTGAAAGGGGAGCCGCGAGGAGGACAACGGCGACAGCGAGGATGCGGGAGTGGATTTTTTTCATGGATGCAAAGTGATTAGATGACGCGCGGGCGGCAGCAAGTAACATTTCCGACCCGCCGCCCGCGCGGCGCGCTTTTCTTCTCGGCACAGTCTGGCGGGGCGCGGATATTTCCGGGGCGCATGGATTTCCTCGACGAACTAAACGACCGCATCCTGCCCGGCGACGGCGGCATGGGCACGGCGCTGATGGCGGCCGGGGTGCCGGCGGAGACATGCTTCGAGGAACTGGTGGTAAGCCGGTCCGAGGTGGTGCGAGCAGTGCATGAGGCGGCCATCGGGGCTGGGGCGCGGGTGATTGCGACGAACAGCTTCGGGGCAAACGCGGCGCGGCTCGCGCGGCATGGGCACGAAAGGCGGGTGAGCGAGCTGAACTGGTCGTCGGCGCAACTCGCTAAAGACGCGGCGCGGGGAACCGGCGTGCATGTGGCCGGATGCGTTGGGCCGCTCGGGATCAGCGCGGCGGAGGCGGAGGCGAGCGGGGTGGACCGGCACGCCCTTTTCACGGAGCAAATCGGGGCGCTGCTCGACGGCGGGGTGCGGGTGATCCTGCTGGCGACGTTCCTCGATCTCGATGAGCTGCTGCTCGCCGTGGAGGCCAAGCACGCGCTGCATCACTGTCCGGTTATCGCGGCGCTCGCGTGCCCGGACGACGGGCGGCTGCCTGATGGCACGTCGCTCGCGGCGGCGCTGGCGAAATTGCGCGCGGCGGAGGCCGATGTGGTGGGAATCAACTGCGTGAACGGCCCGGCGGCGGCGGTGCGGCTGCTCGCTGGCGTGGCCGATGCCGGTCCGCTGGCGGTGTTTCCGAGCGCGGGTCTGCCGCTGCGGGAAAACGGCGGGCTGGTGTACCCGGCGACGCCGGAGGACTTCGCGCGGTCGGTCGGTCCGCTGGCCGAAAAGGGCGTGCGGTTGATCGGCGGCTGTTGCGGAACCACACCGGCGCATGTGGCGGCCATCGCCAGAGAGATTGCCGCGCGCGCGGATGCCGGATCACGCTGAGCCACGTTCCCCAATGTCGAAAATCAAACGCGTGCTCTACTTCCAATTCGCCGGTGGCACCCTGCTTCTCGCGGGCCTCGTTTGGGCGTGTCGCGTGTATCCGGTCATGGGCTACATCGTCGAATTGCAGCGGCGCGTGGGAGCCATGGAATTCTGGGGCGCGGTGCTCTACCCCATGCTCTTCGCTGCCTGCAATGTGCTCCTTCTGCCCGGCGGCGTGTTGGCCATTGGGAGCGGGCTTTGCTTCGGCCTGTGGTGGGGCTTTTTCCTGAATCTCGCCGGCAACACCGGCGGCGCGGCCGTCGCCTTTTTCCTGAGCCGGCATCTCGGGCGCGGCTGGGTGGCGAAAAAATTCCTCCGCCAGCCGAAATGGGCTGCACTCGACTCCGCCATCGCACGGGACGGCTGGAAAATCATCTTCCTCAGCCAGGTGCATCCGCTGTTTCCCACGAGCCTCCTGAACTACCTCTACGGCGTCACCCGCATCCGCTTTCGCACCTGCCTGCTGTGGGTCGCGCTCGGTCAGGCTCCCGGCCTTTTTCTGTACGCCTACCTTGGCACACTGGCCCAGCACGGCCTGAAGATCTGGCAGGGAAAAAGTCACCCGCAGACCTGGGAATACGGCGTCTGGGTCGGCGGCCTTGTCGTCAGCTTCGCCGTGACCGCTGCGCTCGCCCGGCTTGCTTTGCGCGTGCTGGGGGAGATCAGGCAGGTGGAAGAGCCGATGCCAGAGCCCGAGCTCACCACTGCGTCGGCGGAAACAGTTCGGCAATAGGTAATTAGCTGTATTTTCAGAGCCGTTTTTTTGACAGGCAGGGCGCGCGTGTTACGGTGAACACACATTCGCGCTAGCGTGACCGCGATTTACCCAAATGATCACCAGCAATCCCCGACTTTCCTTCCACTTGGATTACGGAGCCGACGCCCAGTTCGGAGGTCGCGACGACCTCGAAATCTGCGAGCAAGGCATGCTCTTTCGGTCGCGCTGGCAATTCCCGATTGGCACCGAACTCTCCATCGCGATCACCCACCGCGATCCCCGGCGTGGGCTGCGCCGGATGACGCTGGAAGGCGTCGTCGTGGGGCGTGAACCGCAGCACGGCCACGGCTGCGTGAGCACGCTCCTTTTTCTCGAACTCCCGGACGAACTGAGACCCAGCCTCCGGGAGTTTTCACGTACGCTGGCGACGGCTGGCTAGGTGGGGGAAAGGACCGGCGCGCTTCCAGTCGTCATCTCTCTGCGCTCGATTTCTCCCCCTTCTCCAGAAAGGAAATACGCCTCCGTTTCGCTACCAGAGCGCGTAGTGATCCAGGCCGTAGATCAGCGCGCTGCCGAGGAAGCCCGTGATACTGACCAACCCGGCCCCGGCGAGGAGCGCACCGCGCAGACGCTGCCGCTCCGGCGTGCCTTCCCTGTTGTCTCCGATCATCGCCAAGCCCGCGCAGAGCAGCGCCCACGCCGACGTCCCTGTGCCCAGCCAGCGATGCCAGCTCAGGATTACCGCGTTCTGACCCGCGTAGCTGGTGAAATAGGCGTTGATCCACCCCAGCACGGATGTTGCCGCCGCTCCGAGCGCCGCGATGACCACGAGAAAGCGCACCGTTTGCGACCACGACTCGCGCTTTGTCCACCACGCGAGACCCTCGGCCAGCACCGCCGTCAGCATCAGCGCCACCGGGAAATGCGTGGACACCGGATGAAAGCGCCCGACCCAGCGCAACGCCCGCTTCCACGCCGGCATCGGCGGCGGCAGTTCCGCGAGTTCCGGCACTTTCGCAACCACTCCGATCCGCGCCACGGTGCCAGGTGCTGGCTCCGGTGCCCCGAGTTCGATCCAGCGCCGAACCGTCTCCTTTTCCGCCTTGGTCATCGGCGGAACCTTGGCATCCTCGCCCGGCATGTCGCCGTCGCGGATCATCACATAGAGGTCGGACTTTTCGGGATGCCCGGTGGTCACGTAGTCGGGATTCGCCGCCACGCGTTTGAGGTCCAGCACGTAGCCAAATTTGCCCTTCGGCTTCGGTAGGTCCGCAGCATGGCAGTCCAGACATTTGGCCGTGAAAATCTCCAGCACCTCCCCGGCCAGCTTCACCCCCTCGGCGCTGGGCTCATCCGCCCAACCCATCCGGGCGACGACCAGAAAGGGAAGAAGGCAGCGAATGAAATGGCGCATCGAAGTCACTGGTAAAAGTGCGCGACGGGCGGATTTCTTAGGCGGAACGACGCCCCAAGGGAGCCCATCCATAAACCACCGCCCCCTCACCGCGCGACGCTGACGGCGAGTTTGTGCCCTTTGAATTTGATGCCGTTGAGCTTTTTCAAAATGAACGTCGCGCTCTCGTCGCTCACGTCCACAAAGGTCTGCCGCTCGCTGATGTCGATGCGGCCCACGACTTCCTTCGGCAGCCGCGTGGTGCCGGCGATGACGCCCACGAAATCCCCCGGCGCGACCTGCTGGTCGTGGCCGAGATTGAAGCGCAGCCGCACCATGCCCGCCTCGTGCGAAACCGCCGACGGCTCGTCCCGCTTGGCGCGGAAAGGCTTCGCGGGCCGCGGCGCGGAAAAATCGCCGTCCTTTCGGGTAGCGGGCACCGCCCCGCGCGCCTGCGAGACCGGCTCGTATTTCGGATACTCCCGCGTCGGGCGCGGCGCGTAGTCGCCGCCCCCGCGCGGCTCGCGGAATTCCCGCCGCGGGGCCTGCTCCTCGATGATCGGCTGCGGCGCAGGCTTGTCCCCGCCGAGCAGATGCAGCAGCGCACTGGAGATGTCCGTGGCGGAGTGGCCGGCCCCGAGCAGTTGATCAATGAGATCGTCCTGCCGCTTGTAATCGCCCTTCTCCAGCGTCTCGCGCAGCGTTTCCACAAAGGCGCTCGTTCGCTTCTGCTCCACCTCCTCCGCCGACGGCACCTTCTCCCGCCGGATATTCCCTTTCGTAAAGCGGATGATTTGCTGCATTTTCCAAATCTCCCGGCCGGCCACAAAGGTGATCGCGCGTCCCGTTTTACCCGCGCGTCCGGTGCGCCCGATGCGATGCACGTAGTCCTCCGCGTCCTGCGGCAGGTCGTAGTTGAAGACCACCTCGATGTCGTCCACGTCCAACCCGCGCGCCGCCACGTCCGTGGCCACCAGGAACTCGAACCCGCGCTTGCGAAACTTCGCCACCACGCGCTCCCGCATCTGCTGCGAGATGTCGCCATGCAGCTTGTCCGAACTGTAGCCGCGCGCCTTCAAATGATCCGCCAGCTCGTCGCACATCATCTTCGTCCCGCAGAAAATGATCCCGTATTTGATGTCCTGCAGATCAATCAGGCGGCACAGCACCTCCAGCTTCGAGCGCCGGTCGATCTCGTAATAAACCTGCTCAATGGCCGGCACTACCATCGCCTGCGCCTCGATGCGCACGTTCACCGGCTCGCGCGTGTAGTTCTTGATCAGCGTGCGGATCATCGGCGGCATCGTGGCCGAGAAAAAAACTGTCTGCCGCTCCACGGGTGCCTGCTTCAGGATCGTCTCGATGTCTTCGCGGAAACCCATGTCCAGCATCCGGTCGGCCTCGTCGAGGATCACCATTTTCACCTGCTCCAGCTTCAGCGTCTTGCGCTCCAGATGGTCCATCACGCGCCCCGGCGTGCCGATGATGATCTGCGCGCCTTCGCGCAAACCGCGGAGCTGGCGGTCGTAGGATTGCCCGCCGTAAATCGGCAGCTCGCGCACCCCGCGCTTGAACTGCGCCAGCTTTGCCACCTCCTCCGCCACCTGCATCGCCAGCTCCCGCGTCGGGCACAGGATCAGCACCTGCGGCCCGCGCACCGCCACATCCACCCGCTCGATCGCCGGGATGGCAAACGCCGCCGTCTTTCCCGAGCCCGTCTGCGAAAGCCCGACAATGTCCGCCCCGGTCAGGAGCTTGGGAATCGTCTCCGACTGAATCGGCGACGCCTCCTCAAAGCCCATCTTCGCCACAGCCTTGAGGATCTCCGGCGAGAGCCCGAGTTCGGAAAAAAGTTTCTTCTGCATCCGGCGTTGTAGCCCGCAACTAGAGTGAGCGCCATTGGAAACGCCGCGCACCGGGCGAAAGCCTTCCGCGCGCTCTGCCGGCGACGCGCGACCAGCGGTAATGGGCCTCACTTCTCGGTCAGGAGTGCCGTGAAACCCGCCTGCTCGAAATGCCGGTCGCGACGCGTACGGAATCGGCGGCTTATTTTGCCGCGCCGATGCACCAGAGGTGCGCGTGGGTGCGGATGAAGATCTCGCCGTTGCTGATGGCGTGCGAGGCGTTGGTCATGCCGTCGTCGAGGGCGTTGGCGGCGAGTTTTTCAAAGGTCGGGCTGGCTTTGATGATGACGGTGTCGCTGGCTTGGTTGAGCACGTAAATGCGGTCGCCGGAGAGCACCATGGAGGACCACGATTCCGAGCGATTGCTCGGGCCGACAAGGCGTTCCTCCCATTTTACTTCACCCGTTTTCACGTCGATGCACTGCGCGGTGCCGGGTGAGTTCAGGATGTAGAGGTGGCCGCCGGTGATGACGCCCGAGCCGATGCGCTGTTTGTCGCGAACCTTCTGCCAGAGCCGTTGCGCGGTCACGTCGCCGGAACCGCCGGGTTGCACCGCGATGGTGCTGCCGCCGTAGCCTCCGCTGCCGATGAGTACGCCGTCGCCAAACATCGGCGAGGAGTAGAGCAGCGGGTTGAGACCGCCGCAGGACCAGAGTTCGCGGCCCGTCTGCGGATCGAAGGCGCGCATCCGCTCGGCGAAAGTCATCACGAGTTCATCGCGCGCGCCCGCTTTCACGAGCAGCGGCACGCTCCATGTGCCGATCACGCCGTTGGTCTTGCCGGCGAAGCCATCGGTGCGGTCCTGCGTCACCTTTTCCGGCGCGTCCACACGCCAGACTTCCTTGCCGGTGCGCTTGTTCAGCGCGACGAGAAACGATCGCGGTCCCGGTCCGAAGTAGAGGATGCACAAATCCCCGTGCAGCACCGGCGCACCCGCATAGCCCCAAATGTGGTCCTGCTTTCCGAGATCGACGTGCCACAACTCCTTGCCCGCGAAGTCCCACGCCGACAGCCCCGCCGAGCCGAACCACGCGATGACCCGCTCGCCATCGGTCGCTGGCGAGGCCGCGCAGTAGGGGTTCGCCTTGTGCGTCTGCTCGGCCGCGCTCCATTCGGGTCCGGCCTGCCACAGCACCTTGCCGTCCTGGCGATTCACGCACATGAGCGTGCGCCGGTTGCCCACGTTCTGCGTGAGGAAAATACTGCTGCCCCAGACGATGGGGGTCGAGTTTCCCTGTTCGGGCAGGGCGATCTTCCAGCGCACGTTTTCCGTCGCACTCCATCTGAGCGGCAGCGCCGTTTCGGTGGTCACGCCGGTGCCCTCCGGTCCACGCCACCCTGGCCAATTTCCCGCCAGCGCGGCGGTACTGAGACAAATAAGAAAGGCGGCGGCGGAGGGAAGTGAGCGGAGCGACATGGGGCGACGCTAGCGGTCGGCGGCGGGGAGGAAAAGGCCGGCTTTTTACGCCGCCACGGGCATCCGCCGACTACGGGACTTTGACCGACTCCACATGCCAGTCGAAAAACATGGTGATCCGCGCATCGCCGTGCGCGGGGGTCTTCGGCAGACTGTCGAACCACGAAGGCTGCGAACCAAGAAGCGTCGCCACATTTTTTTGATCCACGTCCTGCATTGCCCACACGCGCGCGAGATCGATCCCCCGAGTGCCGTCGTTTCTGTCGCCGCCCCAGCCAGCCACGACAACCGTGCGGAGTGGCGCTTGATTCGCCGTGCTGCCGTTGCTCACGCCCCACGGTTTCTGCTCTACCCCGGCACTGTCCACCACCCGTTGGTTCATTACGTAGGCCGGCGCGTCCCTCGATTGGCGGGCCTTTTCGTAGGCCGGATTCGTGAGAAGTTTCGCCTGCTGGACGGATGCGGTGGGCTCCGGCGCGCCGAGATATTTCCAAAGACGGAAGCCCAGCGTGTCGGTGGTGGTGGTCGAGTAATCCGGTCCCTGGCCAGTCGCCAGCGGGCCGGGCAATTCCATATCATTGTCACCCGCGTAGCCGAGAATGGCCGCGGCCACCTGCTTGAGATTGGATGTCGTCACCGAGCGGTTGGAAGTGACCCGGGCATTTTTAAACGCGGGAAAAAGCAGGCCCGCGAGGATCGCGATGATGGCGATGACGACGAGAAGTTCGATGAGCGTGAACGCTTTTTTTGAAAGGAGGGCGGGAGGCATTTGGGTATGTCGCACAGCCCGCCGCCGTCGTCACGCGGCAAGATGCCGGAACACGGTGCCGGCGGATCGTGGCGGCACGATCCGGATTTAAAAAGGCGCGTGTTGGTTTAGAGCCACCGGCGGATAGCGTCGGCGAAGCGGTTGTAAAGGTAGCCGAGGATAAGCAGGACGGTACCGAGGATGAGGAAGCTGATGATGCGGTAGAGGGTTTCGAGTTGCCATACGTCGATGACAAAAATGCGCCCGACGGCGAGGGCGAGGATGACGAGGCCGCCGGTGCGGTAGAGGCGTTCGCGGAAAGCGAGGCCGGAGCCGAGAACGGCAAGGGCGAGCAGCGCCCAAGCGGCGGTGAGGGCGGGTGCCCAGCCGGAAGCCAGTGCGGTGCGTGTGACCCAGAGCCAAAGGCTGGCGAGCGCGGCGATGACGAGGGCGTCGCGCACGGTGGGAGGTGTGATGTCGCGACCCGCGAGGCGGCGTCCGAGACGGAGACTGCCGGGCAGGACGAGGATCGCCGCAAGATCCAGCCACGATGTGCCCGTGAAACGGAGCCAAAAAAAGGCGAGCGCGGCAGCGCCAAAGAGCGCGCCCGTGAAGGTGCGTTCGCGTTCGCGGAGCACAGCGCCGCCGAGAATATGGGCGGTCCCGAGCGCGGCGTAGAAGCTGGGAAGCCACGCATTTTCCACGAAGGAAAAGCCCCAGCAGGCGAGCAGCAGATTGGCGGCGGCCCGGTAGAGGCGAACGATGTGGACGAGGGTGGTGTCGTCCGGCGCCCGGTTGGCCGGGAGCCGTGTGAGGAGGATGGCGATGACGGCGAGGTTCACGATAGGGGCGAGCAAGGCGTACGAGTCCGCAGGCGTGATGAGGCCGCGGAGGAACGCGAGCAGCGAGCAGGCGGTGAAGACTTGACCGATAATGGCGATGGCCCGGGAGCGCGTGGCTGTGCCGTAAAGCAGCGAGCCGAGAGCGACGGCGGAGGTGATGAGCAGCCCGGCGGAGGACGACGGCGGAACGGTCCAGAGCCACCAGACGCCGATGCTGGCGGCCGTAGCGGCGGCGGCGAATTGCAGCGCTCTGGCGGCTTCCGGGGCGAGCCGGAGACGGCGCTGGTGCTGCCACCAGTGGCTGAGCGTGAGACTGATCGCGATCGGCAGCACTGTGTTCCACGCGGGGTAGAGAGCGAGGGGACGCGTGAGTAGGAGGCCGGTGCCGACGAGGAGGAAGGCCTGCCCCGGCAGAACTATTTCCGGGACCGGCACGACCCGCACCGACAGCGCAGCGAGCAGCGCCGTGGCGGCGAAAGCGGTCGGCTGCCAGACGGGTGGAACGGTTTTCCACAGGACCACGGCGGTGAGGAGCAGGCCAGGCGCGGCGAAGGCGAGGGCACGTCCGCTGAAGGGGAGCGCGGTAGGATCGGCTTGGCTGCGGCGCAGCCACCAGGCATCGAAAAACAAAATCAGGATCACGCTGCCGCCGAGGGCGAGCGTGTGCTCGGGTTGGCACTCAAAGGCGAAAAGCGCAAGACCGCTGGCGGCAAGTGCGGCGAGGACTGCGGCGATTTCACAGAGCGTGCGCTGCCGGGCGCGCGCAACGGTGAGCAGCACCGCGCTTTCCACGGCGAAGACGGTGGCGAGTTGCGGGCCGCTGAATTTTGCGGCGCAGCCGAGCCCGAGCATGGCGAGACCCTGCGCGAGATAGGCTCCGTCGGTGGAGCGGTCCTCCGGGCGACGCCACGCGGCGAGCGCGGCGAGGCCGAGCAGCACCGCGCCGAAGCCCGCAGCGAAGAGCCAGAACGCGTCCGGTCGATGTGCGTTGAACTGCTGTGCGGCGTAGATGAAGAGCGCGCCGTTGTTGGCGGTGAGAAAGGCGGTGCGCTGGAGCAGCGGAAAGGCGTCACGATGACTGAGAAAAACGGCGGCAGTGAAGAGCAGCCAGTAGCCGGCGAGAAAGGCGAGCGCGAGACCGAACGTGCCGCTCCCGCTTTCACCGGTGGAGACCAAAGCGTGGAAGCGCCAGAAGCCGAAGCTGGCATAGGTCGCGGCGAGGCTGGCGAAGGAGATCGCGACCCAACGATGGCGCACCAGGAAGACGACGGCGACGGCGGTGAGGAGGAGATTCGAGAAGAGGGAGAAGCTGCCGATGGGATTGATGGCGGCGGTGTAGTAGCTGAGGAGTACCGCGCCGATGGCGAGCGGTTCGGAGTGGCGGCGCTCGGCGAACCAAAGAAATCCGCCCGCCAGCAGGAGCAGCAGCGCGCCGCCGAGTAGCGCGCTCTCGATCACGCGCAGTGAGGCGACGAAGTGGGCGGCGTAGGCGGTGTAGTAGAAGGTGGCCGCGCCGCCGGCGAGAAGCACGCGGGCGTAGTTGCGCATGGTTTCGCGGGTGCGCTCCAGCCACGCGCCCGCGCCGGTCAGCGCGCCGCCGCCGAGGGCGAGGAGTGCGAGTTTTCCCCACGGGCCGAGGAGCGGGACGATGTGGTGGTAGGCGTAGTTGCCGAGAAAAACGAAGCCGGTGAGCAGGATGACGATGCCGATGCGCACGAGCCAGTAGGTGCCGAGGGTGAGTTCGATGGAGTCGCGCTTGGTCGGCGCGGGATCGGGTTTCGTTGGCTGCCGTCCGGGTATTTCGGCGATGGGCGCGGGCTTCTCCGCGGCGGGTTTCGGGATGGGTGGCGGGACTTCGCGTTGCAGGTGGGGAGCAGGGACGGTTCGCGGTGTCGCCGGCACAGTGGACGGCATGGCGATCGGCTCGGCGGGTTCCGGTGGGGAAACGCCGGCGAGCCTCTTGCCGAGGGCGTCGATGCGGCGGTCGAGGTCGGCGACGGCGCTGCGGAGGCGGAGCTGATTTTGGACGATGTGGTCGAATTCCGATTGGTCGGATGGGTTCATGGACAACCCATGACGTTGCCTAGACGGCCGCTCAAAGTGATTTAACCAACGGCAACATTGATTTTGTAAATGGCGGACTGCAGCCTGCGGAGGTGATCAACATTCATCATCTCGAGCTTTTCTATTATGCGGCGCGGGCGGGCGGGATCACGGCGGCGCTGCGGCTGATTCCATATGGCATACAGCAGCCGGCGGTGAGCGCGCAGATCGGGCGGCTGGAGGAATCGCTGGGCGTGAAGCTGTTTCATCGGCGGCCCTTTTCGCTGACCCCGGCGGGGCGCGAGGTCTATGAACAGGTGGCGCCATTTTTTTCGAACCTGAGCCAGCTCGCGCGGCGCGTGCGGCAGGATGCACAGCAGCGGCTGCGTCTGGCGGCGAGCGCAAGCGCGCTGCGCGAGGAAATGCCGGAGCTGCTGCAGCGGCTCGACCGGGCGACGCCGGGGCTGGAGGTGACGTTGCGCGAGGCGACGCAACCGGTGGCGGAGCGGATGCTGCTGGCGCACGAGATCGATTTGGCGGTGGTGCTGCTGGAGTCGAAGCCGGCGGCCGGGGTGCGCGCGGAGCCGCTGCTGCGTCTGCCGCTGGTGCTGCTCGTGGCGGTAGACTCGCCATTTCGCACCGCGGCGGAGGTGCTGCGCGTGGCGGTGCGCGATGAACTACCGCTGGTCTCGCTCGCGCGGAGCGAGCACTTGGCGCAGGTCTTTCAGCGCGAACTGGCGTCGCGAAAAATCGTGTGGAAGACGCGCATCGAGGCGAGCGGCACCGACCTGATCGAGGCCTACGTGGGGCACGGTTTCGGCGTGGGCGTGGCGCTGGAAGTGCCAGGGCGGGTGCCGGCGGCGAAGGTGCGCGCTTTGCGGCTGCGCGGGTTTCCACTGGTGGTCTTTGGCGCGCTGTGGAGCGGGCGGCTGCCGGCACCGGCCTCCGCCTTTCTCGACCTCGCGCGCGAACGGGCACGGGCGCTGGCCGGCGGTTAAAAGCTGGCGTCGCGCGGGGCGGTGCGGAAGGATTTCCGCCTTATGCAAAGCGCGCGCATCAATGTCGAACTCGGTTCCCGCAGTTATCCGGTGGTCATCGGCACGGAGCTGCTCGGTGGGGTAGGGGAGATTTTGCGCGACCAAGGGCTGGGGCAGACGAACGCCTTGGTGCTCACGAACCCGCAGGTCGGCGCGCTGTATTTTTCCGCGCTGGAGCAGGCGCTCGCGGCGGTGGGTTTCACGCGGGTGGTGCGGCACGAGATTCCGGCGAGTGAGGAGGGGAAAAACTGGGACGAGTTCACGGGCGCATGCGCGGCGCTGCTGGCGAATTTTCCGGACACCGGTGCGGTGCCGCTGGTCATCCTGCTCGGCGGCGGGGTGGTGGGCGATCTGGGCGGATTCGCGGCGGCGGTGTTCCGGCGCGGGGTGCCTTTTGTGCAGATGCCGACGACGCTGCTCGCGGCGGTGGATTCGAGTGTGGGGGGGAAGGTGGCGGTAAATTTTGGCGGGGTGAAAAACATCATGGGCGTGTTCAATCAGCCGCGGCTGGTGGTGTGCGATCTGGCGCTGCTACGGACGCTCGACGCGCGCGAGGTGCGGAGCGGTGCAAGCGAGGTGATCAAGTACGGCGCGGTGTGCTCGGCAGCGCTTTTCCAGCAACTCGAGGAAGGTGGGCTGGAGCGACTGCTGGCCCTGGAGCCGGACGAGCTGACGGACATCGTGGCGCATTGCGTGCGGCTTAAGGCCGAGGTGGTGGAGCGGGATGAGTTCGACAAAAAGGGCATCCGCAACGTGCTGAACTTTGGCCACACCATCGGGCACGCGCTGGAGCTTTCGGCGGACTACGCGCTGACGCACGGCGAGGCGATTGCCATCGGGATGATCGCCGCCACGCACCTCGCACAGGCGCTGGGGAAATGTCCGGCGGGATTTGCCGTTCGGCTGCGCGATCTGATCGTGCGGGCCGGGCTGCCGGTGAGTTTCGCGGAAACGCCGGGACTTTTCGATCGGGTCATCCGGGCGATGCAGATGGACAAGAAATTCCGCGACGGAAAAAACGTCTTCGTGCTGCCGACCGGGGCGGGGCAGTGGGAGCAGGCGGAGAATGTGCCGTGGGAGCTGGTCCACGAAGCGGTGAAGGCAGTGCTGGGGTAGCGCGGCACGCGGCCCCGGTTGGCACGCGGGGCCTTTTACGCCACCGCCGGGGTCTCGGCTTTCTTGACCTCGGTGCGGAGGTCGCCGCCCTTGTGGCCGCTCCACCAGAGGACGATGGGCGAGGCGATGAAGATGGACGAGTAGGTGCCGACGACCACACCAATGAGGATCGCGAAGGCGAAATCGTGCAGCACCGGGCCGCCGAAGAAGTAGAGCGCGGCGACGGAGAGCAGGGTGCAGCCGGAGACGAGCAGGGTCCGCGAGAGCGTCTCGTTGATGGAGGCGTTCATAATGGCTTGCACGGAGCCTTTTCGCCCGCTGTGCAGACCTTCGCGGATGCGGTCATAAACGACGATGGTGTCGTTGATGGAGTAGCCGGCGATGGTCAGGATCGCGCCGACCATGATGAGCGTCAGCTCGTGTCCGAAGATGGAGAAAAGGCCGACGGTGATGACGACATCGTGGAGCAGCGCGACGATGGCGCCGACAGCGAAGCTCATTTCGAAGCGGATCGTGACGTAGATGAAAATGCCGAGTGCGCCGAGGCCGAGCGCCCAGAGAGAGGAATTCACCAACTGGCCGCTGACCAATTCCCCGACCCGGTCCTTGGCAGCTTCCTTAAAGCCGGCATCGGGCAGCGCTTTGAAAAGGATGGCTTCGATTTTATCGGCGGTGTCGATAGGGCTCCGAATGCTGAGGTAGTTTTTGTTCGCGGTGGCATCGCTCTCCTTTTGCAGGGAGATGTCCGGCAGGTTGAGCGGGGCCAGTTTCACGCGGACATCGGCCAGATCGACCGGACCGGTGTGTTCGAGCATGAGGAAGTCGCCGCCTTTGAAATCAATGCCGAGATTTTTCGGATACTGGAGGGCAAAGCCGCCGATGCCGATGACGGCGACGGCCAGTGAAATGCTGATCCAGAGGACGCGCTTGCCCATGAAGTTAATGCCCTCGCCGGAGATGAGGTGGAGCATGGAAATGCGCTTGATGAGGTTGAACTCCAAGGCCCAGGAGAAAATCATGCGCGTCACGACCATGGCGGAAAAGACCGAGGCGATGATGCCAAGGATGAGGGTGACGGCGAAGCCTTTGACCGGGCCGCTGGCCTGCCAGAAAAGGATGCCGGCGGTGATGAGGGTGGTGGCGTTGGCGTCGAAGATGACGGTGAAGGCCTTGTCGTAGGCCGAGCAGATGGCGACGGGGAGACTTTTGCCGGCCTCCATTTCCTCGCGGAGGCGCTCGTAGATGAGGACGTTGGCATCCACGGCGAGGCCGATGGTGAGGATGATGCCGGCGATGCCGGGGAGCGTGAGGACGAAGCCGAACATGGCCATGCAGCCGAAGAGGACGACGATATTCACGATGAGCCCGACCACGGCGACGAGCCCGGCGAAGCGGTAGTAGATGACGACGAAAAGGAGGACCAAAACGAGGCCGCCGATGCCGGCGTTGACGCCGCTCATGATGGCGTCCTTGCCGAGGGTGGAGGAGGCGCTGCGCTCGCTCTCGATCACGACGGGGGTTTGCAGCGGATTTTCCAGCGCGCTGGCGAGGGCGCGGGCTTCGCTTTCACCCATATTGCCGCCACTGATTTGGGCGCTGCCGCCATAGATCGCACCCTTTTCCACGCCGGGCGCGGACTGCACTTTGCCATCGAGCACGACGGCCATCCGCGATTGTTCCTCGAAGACCTGCTTGGTGAGCGTCCCAAAGAGTTCGCCGCCCACCTTGTCGAAGTTCATGTGAACGCCCCATCCCTGGGCGTCGAAGTAAGCCCCGGCGGACGTGATGTGCTCGCCGCCCAAGTCGGCTTTGCGTTTCATCAGCAGTTTGCTCGTCGAGGTTTTGTCGCCGCGGGTCGTTTCGTAAGTCACGATGTCGTAACCCACGGGTGGAGCGGCCGTGCCGGCTTCGATCTGGCCGACCAGCTCATTGCTTTGCCGATGGACGAGGTGGAATTCCAGCTTCGCGACCTGCTTGAGCTGGTTGCGCGCTTCCGCGATCTTGTTCACGTCGATGCCGGGAATCTGCACCATGATGCGGTCCTTCCCCTGCGGAGTGATGATCGGCTCGCTCACGCCCATGCCGTCCACGCGTTTGCGAATGGCCTCCATGGCCTGCTCGACCATCGGCTTGGTGATCTGCTTTCCGGTGGAGGGATCCACCGTGAGCTGGATCAGAAAGGTCGTGCCGCCCTGCAAATCAATGCCGAGATGGATTTTGCCCGGCTTGCCGATGAGCTTGCCGGTGTCGTCGCGCTTGTCGAAAGGCGGATACGCCATGTAGAGGCAGAGCGCGGCGATGAGCACGGTGAGCAGGGTGCCGAGGACGCGTTTGGCGCGTTCGCTGTCGGTGAAAAAATACCAGCCGAAGAGCACCAGCAGCAGCAGGCCGTAGCAGAATGTGGCGACGTTTGTGTCCATGAGTCGGGGTCTTTAAAGAGGTGAGGAAAACCGGGTGGCTCAGGCGGCCGGCGCGGGGTCTTTCACGACGTGGGCGATGGCGTCCTTGTTGATCTCGATTTTCACGTTGTCCGCCACTTTAAGCAGGAGCGTGGTGCCTTCCTTGACGTTGGCGATGATGCCGTGGATGCCGCCGGTGGTGACGACTTTGTCGCCCGTCTTGAGTGCGGAGACGAGCGCCTTAAGTTCGTTTTGGCGCTTGCTCTGCGGGCGGATGATGAGGAAGTAAAAGATCACGCCCATGCAGATGAGCGGGATGGTCATGCCGGTTAGCGGATTCTGTGCGGGAGCCGGTGCTTGGGCGAGCGAGAGGAAAAGGGCGAGATTCATATGGAATAGGAGCGCCGTGCCCGCCGCAGATGGAAGCAGCCGGAAAACGGGGAGCGAGAGACTATGCAGGGGCTTTCCCTTGGCAAACGAATTTCCTGCCGCCACTGCGCGGCACGGCGGCTGCGGCAGAGCAGGGCGCGCCGGGGAGTCCGTCCCTTGCGCGGGGCGTGTTCCTCACTATCCTGCCGGGGCCTTTCGGTGGGATTGGGGAAACTGCCCGCCGTCTCGTATGAAAAAACTCATCGCCATTTCGCCTTCCGGCCAGATGGCCCGCTTTGCGGGTCCGGTCGCGGCTTTGCTCGCGGTCTGCGCGCCGTCGGGACAGGCGGCGAGCGGGACGTGGCTCGGCGGATCAAGCGCGCAGTGGACCAATCCCGCCAACTGGAGCGCCGCCAGCGTCCCCGGGGCCGGCGAGACGGCCACTTTCAACAGTGCCGGCAATGGCAACACCGCGCTCTTTTTCTCCGGATCGGCAACAGTGGGTGCCGTCATTTTCGACACCGCGAGCGTGGCCAGCTATGGCATCTATGACGGCATCGGCGGCCTAAGCACGCTCGCTCTTGGCCCTGCGGGGACGATCACCATGAGCGCCAGCGTCGCTGCCCCGCAGGAGATCGCGACCAATCTCACCCTCGGCACCGCCAGCGGCTCGGACACCTTCACCTTTACCAATGCCAGCATTGTGTCCGGAGCCACGCTCTTTTTCTCGGGCACCATCGGCACCGGCGCGAATACCGGTCTGAAAACTCTGGCCGTGGCGGGTGCCGGGACCACGGAAATCATGCGCGGCATCACTAATGGCGCTGGCAGCGTGGCGGTGGCAAAAAGCGGAACGGGCACGCTGAATTTCGCGCCGGGCAGCGTGCTCGGCTTCAATCAGCTCACGGCCAGCGACGGGACGGTCAATGTGAATGCCGCCCTTGGCGCCGGAGCCGGCACAGCCGCTGTGTCGGTGACCAATACGCTTGGCGGCGCGCCCACCACCGTGAAATTTGGTTATGTGAGCCAGCAGTTGAGTTCACTCACCATCGGCGCGGGCGCGAAGGTGGTTTTCACCAGTAGTGTGGCGTCCTTCGCTGACGTCGGGGAGGGGAAGGCGGGGAGTTTGACTGCGTCCAGCGTGGTCCCGGAACCGGGAAGTATTGGGCTGCTGTTGCTAGGCGGGCTCGGACTGCTCCAGTGCCGCTATCGCCATTCTGGAAACTGGTTAGGAAAGTAGGTGCCGCCATCCACGGGGCTTCCAGTTGATGCTCGCGATCACGCTTTTTCCACCGGCCCGAGAGTGCCGCCGGGCACAAACTTCGCTAAAAAATCTGTCTGCTTATATCGGTTTTTTGACGGCTCACGGCAATCGCCCACTGCACCACCCGCCGAATCACCGGCAGGCCATGCCAGCGGATGTGCGCGACCGTCGGCCGGCACCAGTGCAATGCGGCGTCGAAGTCCGTGCAGACGAGCGAGCCTTGGGCCGGCACGCGCTGCTGTCGCTCGAGCACATGCCTGAGGTTTGCTCGACGAGAGATAGGCGGCGGAGAGGCATGGCGAGCGGCGGCTGAATGGGTGAAAAACGCGGCATTTGCAAACAATATTACTTTACTTATGCTCAGGTGGTTCGACACTGAGCCCGGATTTAGACTGCCCCCCCGTAGTTTTTGGATAAACAGCGGTCATCTAATCCACTGCAGCAACAACATGCCATCGCCCCGTTTCACGATCATGAAAAATACCCAAAACATCACCGACGTAGCCTCGCGCCGTCGTTCCGTCCGCATCCTCGCCAAGTCGGTTGCCGTCCTGCTCGCCGTGCAGTCGGCACAGGCGGCCGGCATTTTCTGGCTTGGGACCACGGATGGAAACTTCAACGCCAACAATTGGACCGGCACCACCGGAACGGCCATGGTTCCCACCTTGGTTCCGCTGAATAACGACGCGCTCATCTTCGACACGGCGGAAGCCAGCTTTAACAACGTGGGCGGCAGCTATGCCCCGAATAATGATCTAACCGGACTGACCGGCGTCTCCCTTGCCATTACCGACAGTGATGCCACGAATGATTTCGCCATCGCTGGCAACGACCTTTCGATCGGTGCCGCAGGCATCGTTAGCAATGTAACGGTGGGCACCGGAGCCAGCGTGGCCTTTGGCGGCACGGGCATTACTTTGGCGGCCGCGTCCCAGTTTAACTCCGTGGCGGGCTTGCTGAGCGTCAACTCCGTGGTTGATAACGGTGGCAATCTTCTGACCGTCACTGGCGCGGGGAATACGGACATCAATGGAGTCATCAGCGGCGTGGGTGGCCTGCTGAAAACCGGCGCGGGCATCCTCAACCTCACCCAGAGTAACAACTATGGCGGCCAGACTCGGATTTCCGTGGGGACCGTGACCACCAATAACATCGACGCCCTCGGCACCGGGGCCGCGCTGCTGGTGGACGGCGGCACGCTCGACGTTTTGACCAATACCAACACCGTGGCTGCGGTCACGCTGACCAGTGGGAATATCAATGGCGGCATCGGCGGCCTTCTCACCGGCACGAGCTTCGCCGTGGAGAGCGGCACGATCGCGGGGAAAATCTCCGGCTCCGGAGCCGTGCTGACCAAGACCACCGGCGGCACCGTCACCCTTGGGGCCACCAACAATCTTTATACCGGCGGCACGGCGATCAATGGCGGTATCCTCAGCCTCGGAGCCAATGGTGCGCTCCACTCCACCACGGGCAACATCACCTTTGGCGGCGGAACCCTGCGCTACAACACGGGTGCCACCACCACGGATTATTCCGCGCGTTTCAAGAACAGCACCGCGGCGATCAGTCTCGATACCAATGGGCAGACCGTGACGCTGGCCGGGCTCATCGACAATACGAACACCGCCGGCCTGACGAAATCGGGGGCTGGAACGCTGATTATTTCCAGCGCGGCGGGCAACAACTCCTACACCGGTGGAACTACTGTCACCGGCGGCATTTTGACGGCGTCGCGCAGTGGCACAGGCACGTTTAGCTTCGGCGGAACCCTGACGCTGCAGAACAACTCCAGCCTGTTTGTTAATTGCGGCGGAGGAATCACCACGATTAACACGCCCATCAATCTTCCGAGTGGCTCGGCGACCATCCGCATCGACAACGCCAACGGCAACGTCGCCAACACCGACCTCATCATCACCGGCGCGCTCAGCGGAGCCGGCGCCCTCATCGCCACCGGCCTCAACAATGGCAACCGGCGGAGGTTTGAACTGCAGGTGGCGAATCCGCTGTTTTCCGGCGGTGTGATCCTGCGGGAAACCACACCCATAACCGGGTTCGCCACCCGCACCCGCCTCGGCATTTACACGCCCACCTCGCTCGGCACCGGAACGCTGCGCTCGGAGTTCACGGCGGTGACCAATGCGGCAGCGTCTCAAGGCGGCCTTGAGGTGCCCAACGGCAACTTGAGCAACTCCGGGACCTATGCGGGCCTGGATGTGGGTGCCGGGGTGGCCAACGCGATTGATCTCGCTGCGGGAGCAAATCTTAATGTCACGGTCAGCCAGTTGAACCCCCTCAAGCTCTCCGGGATTATCTCTGGCAGCGGCTCGCTCACCGTGCTGCCGCCGAACGTCACCGGCACCGGCAGCAGTCAGGTCGGCGGCGTCCTTTATCTCACGGGTGCCAACATCTACACGGGCAACACCAACCTCAACGTGACCCCCAGTCAGCCCGTCAATGGCAGCATCGTGAACCTCGCTTCCGTGGAAACGCCCGGCGTCTCCGGTCCGCTCGGCAACCAACTCGCCAATGCCGCCGGAACCATCCTCTTTGGCGGCGGCATTCTCCAGTATTCCGCAGTGAACCAGTTCGACTACTCGGGCCGCTTCAGCACCGCCGCCAACCAGTTCATCAAGATCGATACCAACAGCCAGACCGTCACCTTTGCCACGCCGCTGGTCAGTGCGGGCGGCACCATGACCAAGTCGGGCGCGGGCCTCCTGATCCTCACCGCTGCCAACACCTACACCGGCGTTACCACCGTCAGTGCCGGCGTTCTGCAGCTCGAAAATGCCACCGCCCTGCCCGGCGGAATCGCCACCGCCGGCGGTGTCAGCAACCTGACCTTCAATGGCGGTGTGGTTGGCCTGGGTGCCGGTAACAGCAGCTTCACCCGCAGCCTCAATACCGCTGCTACGGTTACCGCGGTTACTTTCACCGGCGACGGTGGTTGGGCGGCCTACGGGGCCGACGCCACGGTCAATCTCGGCGGTGCTGGCGGGACGGTGACGTGGGCCGCGACCAATGGCACTGGTCTGAACAACAAAATCCTCATCCTCGGCGCGACCACCGCCACGCACACCGTGGACCTCCAGAACCCCATCGACCTCGGCGCGGCCAACCGCACCATCCGCGTGGATAACGGCGCGGCCACCACCGATGGCCGCCTGACCGGGGCGATCAGCAGCAGCGGCGGCGGCCTCATCAAGACCGGAACCGGCACCCTGAACCTCGACAATGCCGTGCAGGGCTACAACTCCTTCACCGCTGCGGCCGGAGCCGGAGCCACGAATATCAATGGCGTCCTCGGCACCGCGCCGGGCCTCGCTGTGGTCAGCGTGACGGGCGCCGGGACCAGCTTGAAATTTGGCACCGTCAGCCAGACCCTCAGTTCGCTCACCGTCGGGGCTGGAGCCACCGTTACCTTCACCAGCGGCTTCGCCTCGTTCAGCGGCGGCGGAGGCGGCAAGACCCCGGGCTTAGGTGCGGCCGTCGTGCCCGAGCCCGGCAGCCTTGGCCTCCTGCTCGTTGGTGCGCTCGGTGCGCTGAATCGCCGTCGCCGTCAGGCGTGAGGCGGGGAAAGTGGCTTTGGACTTGAGTCCGACTCCACCGTGCCGGCGGGTGGAGAGCAGGATGTTTGAGATCTGATAATGTGACTTAGGACCTGTGCAAGTGGTCGAAAAAAGACTGTCGGTGCATACCCGTCCGGCGGTTGCTGGTTGGGAATTTGGGCGCAGGTTGATGAATAGATCCGGCGCGCCCGGCACGCCGGTGTCGATTCATTGACCGGGCCGGCGTGCCTGGCTCGTCTCCGGGAGTTGGGAAAACGGCGATCCGCCTTGCCCCGCGCCCGCCGCCCCGGCATTCTCCGCGCCCGTGGCCACGGCTGACATCCCATCCTCCCTCGACGCCTTCCTCGCGCGCTGGTCCAGCGCCGGAGCGAGCGAACGGGCCAACGCCCAGCTCTTCCTCACCGAGCTGGCCGATCTTCTCGGTGTCCCGCGCCCGGGCAACGACCACGCCAGCGGCTACACTTTCGAGTTCCCGGTCAGGATCCCCACCGGCCCCGGCCAGGCCACCGATGGCCGCATCGATCTCTACCGCCGCGGCTGCTTCGTGCTGGAGGCCAAGCAATTCGTCGCGCCGAAAGCGGAGCAGACCAATCTCGAACTCGCCGCCCTCGCCTCCGGTGCAGAGGTCGAGGGAAAGAAGAAATCCGGCCCCATCCGTGGCAGCGATGCGTGGGACGACGCCATGTGGCGGGCGAAAGGGCAGGCCGAGCGCTACGCCCGGCATCTCCCGGAAAACGAACCGCCCGCGCCCTTCCTCCTCGTCGTCGATGTCGGCCACAGCCTCGAGGTCTATTCCGACTTCACCCAAGCCGGCCGCGCCTATCAGGCTTATCCCGATCCCCGCAGCTTTCGCCTGCGCCTCGCCGATCTGGTCGATCCTGCCATCCGCGAGCGTCTCCGCCGCATCTGGCTCGACCCGCTCTCGCTCGACCCCGCCAAAGTCAGCGCCGAAGTCACCCGCGAGATCGCCGGCTACCTCGCCATCCTCGCCACCTCGCTGGAGGAAGCCGGGCACGCTCCGCGACTCGTTGCCGAATTCCTCACCCGCTGCCTCTTCTGCATGTTCGCCGAAGACGTCGGCCTGTTGCCGAAGGACGGCTTCCGCGGCCTGCTCGAAAGCCTGCGCCAGTCGCCCGAAGGCTTCGTCCCCAAGCTCCGCCAGCTCTTCGCCGAGATGCAGACCGGCACCGACTTCTCCGTCATCCTCAATAAGAAGCTGCTCCGCTTCAACGGCGGCCTCTTCGAAGACGCCAGCGTCCTCCCGCTCGACGGCACCCAGCTCGGCATCCTCATCAAAGCCTCCACGATGCAGTGGAAAGACGTCGAGCCCGCCATCTTCGGCACCCTGCTCGAGCGCGCGCTCGATCCCGAGGAACGCCACCAGCTCGGCGCCCACTACACCCCGCGCGCCTACGTCGAGCGGCTCGTCCTCCCCACCGTCATCGAGCCCCTGCGCGACGAGTGGCAGGCCGTCCGCGCCGCCGCCCTCGTCCACGCGCAAAAGGGCGACCTGAAAAGCGCCCGCGCTGAGATCACCCGCTTCCACACCCAGCTCTGCGAAATCACCGTCCTCGATCCCGCCTGCGGCTCCGGCAATTTCCTCTACGTCACCCTCGAACACCTCAAGCGCCTCGAAGGCGAAGTCCTCGATACCGCCGCCGGCTTTGGCGAAAACCTCCTCCTCGACCTCGCCACCCACAGCGTCGATCCGCACCAGTTCCTCGGCCTGGAGCTGAACCCGCGCGCCGCCTCGCTCGCCGAGCTGGTCCTCTGGATCGGCTACCTCCAGTGGCACTTCCGCACCCGCGGCCAGACCCTGCCCGCCGAGCCCGTGCTGAAAAAGTTCCGCAACATCGAGTGCCGCGACGCCGTGCTCGCGTGGGACGGCGACCCGCAGCCCGCGCGCGACGAGCGCGGCGAGATCGTCACCGTCTGGGATCGGCGGAGCCAAAAGACCGACCTCGTCACCGGCCGCGACGTGCCCGACGAGACGAAGCGCGTCCCGCTGCTCACCTATCCGAACGCGCGCCCCGCCGCGTGGCCGAAGGCGGATTACATCGTCGGCAATCCGCCGTTTCTTGCGAACCGGAAGATGCGCGCGGAACTCGGTGATGGATATGTAGAAGCACTTTCGAATTCTTACTCGGCGATAAGCCAGCCGGTAGACTTCGTGATGTTCTTTTGGATGAAGGCGGCGGCTGTAGTGGCAAACGGAGACGCGAACGCTTCCGGTTTGGTAACCACCAGCCGCATCCGCTTATCGCAAAACCAAAGTGTCGTTCGCGATGCCGTGTCTAACGGAACGCGATTGGTGTTTGCCATCCCCGACCATCCTTGGGGAAAGGACAAGGACGATGCCGAGGTCAGAGTCGCGATGACTGTTCTCCGGCGGGCGGGCGACGGAGTGAAGCCACAGATGCTTGTCGCGCCGAATCACGACAAGGTTGCCGTCGGGCTCGACGCAGGAAAGGGAGACATCGACATCGGTGCGTTTACCGAAATCCTTGATCGGGAAATCCCGCCTGACTTGTCGCCGCAGGAAGACATTTCCGAACTTCGGGAACTGAAAGCGTGGAGTGGTTTATGCCACACTGGAATGAAGCCCTATTCCGAGACGTTGCTCGTTGACGAAGACACCGCGAAGAAACTCTTTCCAGACCCGGACGCATTCAAGAAGCACGCGAAGCCGTATCGCAATGGGCAAGACGTCGCGCGCACGCCCCGCGGTGTTCGCGTGTTGGATTTCTTCGGACTGTCCGAGGCCGAGATTCGCGCCTCATACGCCGAGGCTTACCAATACCTCCTTACCCACACGAAGCCCGAGCGCTCGCAAGAGCGCAACCCTCGCCTTCGCGCCGAATGGTGGCTGTTCGAGGCCAATCGCCCGGAACTCCGAAATGCGATCGAAGGGCTAACGCGATACATCGTGACGGTCGAAAATTCGCCCACGCGCTACTTCACATTCGTAACTGGCGACATTCTCCCGGATCAGAAACTCCGCGTGATCGCGTGCGATGACGCATTCACGCTTGGTGTCCTGTCCACAAGGATGCACGCGCTCTTTGCGACGAGAGCAGGCGGACGGCATGGCGTCCGGAATACCCCGGTCTATAACACGCAGTGCGCGACGACGTTTCCCTTCCCCGCGTGCGACGAAGCGGCGAAGGCGCGCATCCGTTCCCTCGGGGAGGAACTGGACGCGCACCGCAAGCGGGTGCAGGCGCAGCACCCCGGCCTTTCGCTCACCGCGATGTATAACGTCCTCGAAGCCCTCCGCGCCGGACGCGCCCTCACGCCCAAGGAAACCGCCACCCACGACGCCGGCCTCGTCTCCGTCCTCCGCCAGCTCCACGACGAACTCGATACCGCCGTCGCCACCGCCTACGGCTGGCTCCGCGACGGCCGCACCGAAACCGACCTGCCCGACGCCGAAATCCTCACCCGCCTCGTCGCCCTCAACGCCACCCGCACCGCCGAAGAAGCCCGCGGCCAAATCCGCTACCTCCGCCCCGCCTACCAAGCCCCCAGCGGCCAGACCACGCAGACCGGCCTCAGCCTGCCGGCGGCGGAAAAACGGAAAGTGGAAAGTGGAAAGCGGAAAGCAAAACAGCCCTGGCCAAAGTCCCTCGCGGAACGCGTCCAGGCCGTCGAACGCGCCCTCGCCGCCACCGCGTCCCCCGTCACCCCCGCCCAACTCGCCAAACACTTCCTCCGCGCCAAACCCGAGGACCTCGCCGAAATCCTCGAAACCCTCGCCACCCTCGGCCGGGCGCACCGAGAAGGGGAAAGATATTTTCACTAGCACTCTAAACTAATAACCGAACCGCCATGACAAAAGACGAAGAGGAACGACTTATCCTAGTTCGCAGGTTCAAACTCCGTTATCGACGACTGGTTCGGAAAGCCGGATGGAGTTTGAAGGATGACCTAAAGCCAGCCGGGGGATTTAGTGGGGTTTTCTCCACGTGGGGACGCGTTGCACGCGCCGGCATTTCCCTTATTGCCCTCGCCGACGTCGTGCTTGTATTCGTAAGAATGTTACCATGGGCGATGAAGGAAGTGGATGTCTCATTTGGCGACAATGGTGCAATCCGTCTTCATGTCCCTGGCGAGAAGGTGGAGTGGATGACCGGGGTGGCAGCCTCAAAGCTATGGTACAATACTAGAATTAAAATACCGCCTGGCGGCGCAGTCACGCTGGAAGCATGGGGGGTCGTCAACCTCGCCGTGCATAGATTGGTAACTGCGGCAATCGACGATACAATACCACATCAACCGTGGGTCGGACCTCACGGGGTTACCTTGGGAGCGAATGGCGCCGATGTTCCGAAGAAAGATACCGCGAGAGAAAAACTAATCCTTCATCGCAAGGAAGGGGAATTACCACGATACGGCCTCCTTCTGGCGTGCTTAGTCCCAAGCAATGCTCCTGATTCCGATCGTCCAGGAAAACACAACCCTCGTCCCTCTAAGTTTCATATCTACGAATTTGACGATAAAGATGACCCGATCCGAAATAGCTCCTCGGAAACGTGCGAACTTTGGTTGGTAGTAAATGACGTCGTCCTTGACGAGAAAAATCCTGAAAGCGGGAAGTTGTATATCGAAACCGTGAAAACAGAAATTGAGCAGTCGCGATCCTATACAGCGACGGATGAATTTGATAATGCGGTGAAGACTCTTGAGGAGGAGGCAGGCAAATTGGGAGATACTGGCGTGCCACCTAGCGAGAAGTTGATGTGGTCGAAAATACTCGAAATCCTTAAAGGATTACGTCAAGAGGCGACAAGGCGGAAGACGGCGGAACAAAGGTGGAATTATATAGAAGAAAAGGGCTATTGGGATCTTTGGTATGACGATAACATGGGGGAGTTTCAAGTTAAGTGCACGGTGAAGTAGTCTCAGACGACCGAGATGCTCTGGACCCCGACCCAACAATTCCACCCGTGGCCGTTCGACAAAGAGGCGGAACTCGAAACGACCATCGCCGAGGTGAAGACGGCGCTCTTTGGCGAGAGCCGCATTTATCTCGATGTGAAGAAGCTCATCGGCGAGCGGGGCCGGACGCAGAACATCCCGGACGGGTATCTGCTCGATCTCTCCAGCCCGCGGCGACCGGTGCTCTATCTCGTGGAGGTGGAACTGGCGCGGCACGATCCGCTGCGGCACATCGCGCAGCAGCTCCTGAATTTCTCCCTCTCCTTCAAGAGCACGCCGCAGAAGATGAAAGGCATCCTGCGCGACACCTTGCAGAAGAGCCCGGAGGCGGTGGCGCGATGCGAGGCCTATGCGGCGGCGAACAACTTCAACAACATCGACTACCTGCTGGAGCGGATGATCTACGATGAAGGAGCCTTCAACGCGCTGCTTATCATCGACGAACTGGAGGAAGAACTGGAAAGCATCGTGCGGAGTTCCCTGCGCTTTCCCGTGGAGACGCTGGAGGTGCAACGCTTCCGCTCAGCGACGGGCAAGGCGGTGTATCAGTTCGAGCCTTTCCTCTATGACTTGAGCACGCAAGAGGCGACGCGGGCTGCCGAGCCAGGCAATACCCCGGCGCTCGACCCAGCGGAGATCGATACCATCGTGGTGCCTGCGCGGGAGGATGGATTCAAAGAGACCTTCCTCGGCGAGGATATGTGGCGGGCGGTGCGCATCCATTCCAGCATGCTCCCTAAGATTCGCTATCTTGCCACGTATCAGGTCGCGCCCGTCTCGGCTATCACCCACGTGGCGGAGGTGGCGAGGATCGAGCCGTGGAAGGACAGCGGGAAATACGCACTCTATTTCAAGGAGCCGGCGAAGAAGATCGGCCCCATTCCGCTGGTTTCCGGCGGAAAGGCCAGCGCCCCGCAAGCCCCGCGTTACACGTCCTCCGCCCGTCTCCAAAAGGCGAAGACGCTGGATGAGGTTTTCTGACTTTTCCGCGAGAGCGCATGAATCCGAAGCCACCTGCCTTACAGCGCGAGGAATGGGACTTCACCAAGGTTCCGAATAGCGAACTGGCTGGCTGCTGCTGGTGGGAATATGCGCGGGAGTCGGCGTTCATCAGGGATGTGCGACAAAGGTGTTTGGAGAGCAGGAGGACAGATGCTCCGAACGACGAGCAGCTTCATCAGGATGTTCAGAAGCTGCAAAGCATCGGAGACGCATCCGAAGTGTTTCTTCGCGGGTGTTTCCTGGAGCCTGGAATCATCTATCAATCCATCTCCGAGAAGCTGCCGCACTTCCGGCACCCGGAGTCCCATCCGATCACTGGTAGCTTTCCCGCTCCGTGGCAGTCGCTCTCGTCGGGCGAGCGAGCCTGCAGGGCGCTGGTCGCAAGCTACGGCAAGGGGATTGCTCCGAAGCCGATCGAAAGAACCCACGGACATGAGGCGGAGGACATTGCAAAGTCGTACCGATCAAGGTGGCACGAAGTCATCACCGCATTTCATAAAATTCAGAAGGAGAATCCGGGGAAGAGTGAGGTGCAACTGCGCGCGGAAGGAAAACTCGAACCGTATGAGGAGATTTGGCCCTCCTTGTTTTGGGAGAGCGGATGCGAGACTACCGTGCTGCGCATCGCGTGGGCGCGCTACACCAATGACGAACTGGTGCAGGCTTTCCGGAAATGGGTGAAGAAGCACCGCCCCAAGGAAATCCCGGTTCCCAGCAATAAGGGGCGCAAGCCCGGCGATGTGCGCACCCACCTAACGCGGCTCGCGGTGGTGCGCCTGCTTTCGCGATTCAGGATTTCCCAGATTTTGAATCCGAAACTCGAAGAAACGGCGGCGATTCTCAACTCGGCGCAGTTCTCCGGGAACAAGTGGCTTGACTCCACCAAGTGGCACGACGCGAGGCGGGAAGCAGGACGACTCTTCCGCGAACTATTCCCCTTTCTTTCCACCGAAGAGAAGCCGCTGTCCTGGGAACGTCCGACACCTCGCAAATAGCACGGCATTTGCCGGGTAGCCGGAAAATGCGGCGGTATTTGCGAGTCTGGCACCCTCAGCAAAACGCGCAAAAATGTGCGGCATGACACTTCAAGCCGTCCTTTCATCCGCCATCCGTGCCGTCGGTTACGACGGCCATACCCTCACCGTGGAGTTTCACAACAGCGGACGTTACGATCATCCCGGCGTGCCCTATGACGTTTATGAGGGCCTGATGAATGCCTCCTCCATGGGAGCCTATTACAACCGATACATTCGCGGGAGGTACCGGTGAGCGCCCGGTGGCAGGGCCGATGAGTGCGGCGGGCCCAAAACGTGGGGAGATCCAAGCGGCGCTCGTGGCCATGGCCCTGGAGGCGAAAGAGGCCAAGCAGATTGCGGGCGGCTCGGTGACGGAGGTGGTGACGGGGTGGGTGGCGGCACGCTATGCGCAGGCGGCGCGCGAACAACTGGCCGAACGGGAGGGCGAGGAGCGGCTGGAGCTGCTGCATACGCTGGCGCAAGATTGGGCGCTGCTGCGCAAGGGCGACCAGACGGCGGAACGTCTGGACATCGAGCGGGAGCGCCTTTTGGTCGAGCAGAAGCGGCAGTTGTATGCGGAAAACGATTCCGTCTGGCGGTGGAAGACGAAAATGGCCGCGGGGCTGGATACGATCAACACGTACGTGGCCGCGCACCCGAAGGCCCGGGCGGCGTTTGACGCGTTTCTGGAACAACTCCCATCCGCCAGCCCGGAAATCCAGAAGTGGAAGGATCTTCAGAAAAGTCCGCTCCCGGTGAATCCAACTGAATCCGACTGAATCCGACCCATGAATGTGACCCGCAACGGAAAAATCGCCCGGCTGCCGCGCGCGGTGCGGCAGGAATTGAACCGCCGCCTGCACGAGGGAGAGCAGGGCAAGAGGCTCGTCATGTGGATGAATGCGCTTCCAGAGGTGCAGGCCATCGTGGTCGCGGAGTTTGGCGGCAAGCCGATCCGCGAACAGAGCCTCTCCGAATGGCGCAAGGGCGGCTACCGCGACTGGGTCCTCCAGCAGGAAGCGCTGGAACTCGCCGGGCGCCTCGGCGAAGACGCCGCGGAACTCAGCGAGGATGGCCGCCCGCCGCTCACCGACACGCTGGCCCTCTGGGTGGCCGCGCGTTACGCAGTGGCGACAAGACGCGTGGCCGAGGCCGAGGGCGCGGAAGGCTGGAGGCTGCTGCGCGAGCTGTGCGGCGATCTGGTCGAGCTGCGCCGGGGCGATCACAGCGCGCAGCGGTTGCGGATGGAGCGCGAGCGGCTGGATTTCGACCGCGAGCGGGAGCGCGAGAAGACCGAGGCGGAATTCGAGGCTTGGGCCATGGAGAATCGGGAGCGCATCTGCCAGGGATTCAAGACCAACGCGGAGAAGATCGCGCTCCTGCGCAAGATGATGTTTGGGGATGTGGACGAGCTGGAGCGAAGCGGTGAAGTGCAGGAGGCGCTGAAGCAGGCCGAACGGACGAAACAGGCCCCGTGTGAGTGCGGAGACCCGGTCGCCGAATGCAGCCCAATCCCGCCTTCCGGAGCTCACGACGGCGCGGGCGATCAAGGCCAATCAAGGTGAATCAAGCCCAATCAAGCCGAAATGGAGTTGAACAGGCGGCGGTGGTGCTGCCGTCGGCGGAGGGACTGGAAAAAATCCTGCGCTACGAGACGAAGCTGGAGCGGCAGATTTTCCGGGCCGTGGCCCAGCTCGAACGCGTGCAGCGGATGCGCCGGGGCGAGGCGATTCCCGCGCCGCTCTCCGTGGAAGTGTCCGACCGGGGATAACCGCGCGAGGCGATTTTTTGCCAAACGAACCCATTTCTTCGGCCGCGTCGGGAAAGTCAGCGCACCATGGGGAAAACTATGCCCCATTTCGAATTGCAAAATATTTTGCAATTTTTGAAATGTGGTGAAAGAAAGTGTGTTGGTCTTCCCAACCTCCCCCCCCCGCGAACTCGGTCAATATTTCCGCAGATTTTTTATTTCGAATCCGCAACCCTCCACACCATGCACACCAATACTCCCATGAACGCCAAGCCCTCCCTCTGTAAGAGTTCCCGCGTCCTCGCGGGGTCCATCGCCGCCCTCCTCGCCGTGCAAGCGGCACAGGGAGCCGCAATTACCTGGGATACTCTCGCTGGCGACGGCGGCGGGGTCATCACGGATGGCTCGGGCACTTGGACGGATGGGCTCGGCAATTGGAACGACGGCGTGGGCGACGTAAACTGGTCCAATGCCAACCCCGATAGCGCCACCTTTGGCGGCGGGTCGAGCGGAGCGGCTGGCACGGTAACTCTTGGCTCTGGCATCACCGCAGGCAGCATCACGTTTGCCACACCTTTTGGCGGCGGAGCTTACACCATCGACACCAGCACCTTTGCCCTGACTCTCAATACCGGGATCACGGCAAATGAATCGGGCACAATCCAGAGCGGGGTCGGCGGCGGGATCAGCCTTGGCGCGAACAACTCATGGTCGTTGGGCGCGACGAAAACGCTTACGGTGACGTCGAATATCAGCGGCACCGGCTTTAGCCTCGCAAAATCCGGCGCTGGCACCCTCCTTCTGAGCGGGACAAACACCTACGATGGCGGGACCGCCCTGAATGGCGGTGTCATTGCCCTCGGCAGTGCTGGCGCATTGGGCACGGTGGGGACGATCAGCTTTGGGGGCGGCACGTTGCAATTCAGTGCGGCCAATACGACCGACTACTCCGCGCGTTTCAGCACGGCACCCAGCCAGGCTTACAACTTGGATACGAACGGCCAGAATGTGACTTTGGGGACTACTTTGACCAGCGTTGGTGGCACGTTGTCCAAAGCGGGTGCCGGAACGCTCACGCTGACTGGGGGAAATAACTTGAACTCCGCGACCATTAGCGGCGGGACGATCGCCGGCGGGACGGTGACGCTGAGTGGCGGAGCCACGGCACTGACGAGCAGCGCGACGAGCGCGGTCAATTCCAACGTCACCATCACGACTGCCGCCGGGACGATCACCAGTAGCGCGGGCACTTTGACTCTCGGCGGAACACTCAATGCGGGGTCATTCGCGCTGAACTTCGCGGGGGCGGGGAGCACCACGGTCACCAACACCATCACCAATGGCACTTCCGTGACCATGAACGGCGGCGGCACGCTGACCCTGAGCAGCGCCAACACTTATACTGGCGGCACCGTCGTCAATACTGGCGTGCTGAGCACCAGCAATGCGGGAGCCTTTGGGTCGGGCTCCATCACGCTGGCCAACGGTGCGATTTTTCGCGCCACCGGTGGTGGGACGCCGAACTTCGCCAACAATTTCAGCCTGCCCAGCGGTTCTGCGGTAATTGATGTGCCTTTCGGCGGCGGCGCGGACGTCACGATCAGCGGGACGATTTCCGGGGCTGGTGGCCTGACGGTGACCAGCGACGTTTCCGGGAGGCGTCTGTTGTTATCCAGCGCCAACACCTTCCTTGGCAACGTAGTCCTTTCCGGCGGTGCCGTGAATACGCGTTTGGCCATCGGCAATGCCGCCGCTTTGGGCACCGGAACGCTGGTGGCGTCGAACACCGGGGCCAACGGCGGCTTGGAAAACACGGCGGATCTTTCTGCCGGCGCGGGAGTGGCAAACAACATCCAGATCACCACCGGGGCGATACTCAATGTGGGTGGCAGCAGTACCCTCGCGATGCGGCTCTCGGGAGTCATTTCCGATGCCGGGTCCCTGGTCAAACTTGGGAGTGGCACGGTGATCCTCAGTGGTGCCAATACCTACACTGGAACGACGACCGTCAGCGCGGGCACGCTCAGTTTGGGCAGTGCCCAGGGCGGGTCGAGTGGCCCGCTGGGCAATCCGACGGTGCCCGCAGGCTCGATCATCTTTGCCGGAGGCACCCTGCAATACTCGGCCTTGAACAATACCGATTACTCGAGCCGGATGACGGCGACCAGTAACAGCGGCTACCTCATCGACACCAGCCTCGTGAACGTCACGCTCGGGACGGCCCTTCCCGTTGTCGGGACCAACGCCCTGACCAAGAGCGGCATCGGTACACTGTTGCTTCCCGTCGCCCAGAGTTACACCGGCCTGACCACGGTCAGTGCCGGCACGCTGGCTTATGGGGTCAACGACGCCATTCTCACCGGCGGCATCACGGTCAACGGTACAGGGGCCGTGCTCAGCCTCGGCAGCTTTAGCGATACCGTCGGTACGGTCACTCTGACCGCCGGCGACATTACGGGCACAGGCACGCTGACCGGGACCGGCACTTTCACGATGAACAACGCTGCGGCGGCCACGGTCAGCCCCATTCTGGCTGGTGCCGTCGGCTTGACCAAGACTGGGGCGGGCGTGCTAACGCTTTTCGGCGCGAACACCTATACCGGGACGACGGCGATCAACGGTGGGACAGTGAATGTCGGCGCGGTGGAAACGGCGGGCACGTCCGGCCCGCTGGGCAATCCTACGGTGCCGGCCGGCTCGATCAGCTTCGGCGGCGGCACCCTGCAATACTCGGGGGTCAATAACTTCGACTATTCCAGCCGGATGACCGCGACCAGTAACAGCAGCTACCTCATTGATACCAACAACGTGAACGTCACGTTTGCGAGCGCCCTGCCCGCCGTCGGCACCAACGTTCTGACCAAGAGCGGCGTCGGCACACTGACCCTCTCTGCCGCCAATAACTATACCGGACTGACCACAGTCAGCGCCGGCACTCTGGCCTACGGGGTCAGTAACGCCATTCTCACCGGTGGCATCACGGTCAACGGCACAGGGGCACAGCTCAGCCTCGGCAGCTTTAGTGACAGCGTCGGCACGGTCACGCTCACCGTGGGCGACATCACGGGCTCGGGCACGCTGACCGGGACCGGCACTTTCACGATGAATAATACGGCGACCGCCACGGCTAGCCCCGTTCTGGCTGGTGCCGTCGGTCTGACGAAGTCCGGGGCGAGCGTCCTGGCGCTTTACGGTGCGAACACATACACCGGGACGACGGCGATCAACGCCGGGACAGTCAGGGTCAGTGCGGTGGAAACGCCGGGCACGTCCGGTCCTCTGGGCAATCCCACGGTGCCGGCCGGCTCGATCAGCTTCGGTGGCGGCACCCTGCAATACTCGGTGGTCAATAATTTCGACTACTCCAGCCGCATCACCGCGACCAGCGGCAGCAGCTACCTCATTGATACCTATGGCCGGGACGTGACTTTCGCCAACGCCCTGCCTGCTGTCGGCACCAACGTTCTGACCAAGAGCGGTGCCGGCACCCTGACGCTCTCCGTCGCCAACACCTACACCGGCGCGACGAATGTCAACGGCGGCGTGCTTGCGATCAATGGAGTAAACACCGGTGCCGGGGCGGTGACCGTCAACAAGTTTGGCGGCCTCAGCGCGCTCGGCGGCACCGGCACGGTGCCCGGCGCTGTGACCCTCGCTCTTGGCGATACGAGTAACTTCTCCGGCGCGATCAAGCTGACCGATGGCGCCGTCGGCACGCTCACGCTCGGTGCCGGCCTGACTTTCAACGGCAGCGCCGCCATCGCAAACTACGTTCATTTTGACCTGGGTGCGGCAGGTGCCGGAACGGACAAGATCAGCGTCACCGGCAACACGGCTGTCACCACCACAGGCGGGGCCGTGATCCGCCTCAACCAGCTCGGCGGCGCAGCCACCCGGGTTGATGCCGGCACCTACGACTTGATCGCCACCACCGGAACGATGGCGGCGCTTGGCCAGTTTGTCCTGCCCACGACCAGGGCCTTTGGCCAAACTTTCGCTCTCCAGTTGGATGGCACGACGAAGAAGCTGCAGGTTGTGACCACGCAGCTCGCGGCCGCCACCCCTGCCGCCTTCTGGGCGGGAGGCGCGAACAACTGGTCAACCGCCGCGAACTGGAAGACCGACGCGACCGCTAACACCGCCGCCGGGGCGGCCCCGGACTACCAGACGAACGTATCCTTCTACACGACGACCCCGGTGGCTGCGAACCTGACGACCAATGTGCTCGACACGGACTTCGATATTAACAGCCTCAATTTCACCGCGGCGGCGACATCTGCGGTGACCATCGGCGGCACGAAGATGCTGACCATCGAGGCCACCAACGCCAACGGCAACACCGCCGGCAACGGCATCACTGTCAACACCCCCACTTCGGGCACCGTCACGCATACGATTTCCGCCAATGTAGGTCTGGCCGGCAGCCAGACTTGGACCGTTAATTCCAACGCAACCCTAACCGTGACCGGAACGGTCAGCGACTTTGGCGGCGGCTACTCCCTCACCAAGGCCGGCGCGGGCACGCTGTATCTGCTTCCCGGAGGCAATGCGTTTGGTGCCAACCCGAACTATTTTACCGGCGGTGCAACGCTTGCCGGAGGTACCCTGCAATTTGCTGGTTTTGGCACCAACGCGCTCGGCACCGGCCCACTCACTATTACAACCGGCACCCTGAGTGTCGCGGGTAATAACATTCAGACGCTGAACAATTCGCAATACAACCTGAATGGCAATTTCAACGTGGCTACGGTTGGTGGCAACACATTGAATTTCTCTACCGGGAACGTCACGCTCGGTGCTAGTATTGCGGCGACCGTGGCCTCGGGTGTCACTTTTAATATCAGCGGAACCATCGACGATGGAGGCAACGTTTACAGCCTGACGAAAGATGGTGCAGGGACGATGAACTTATCAGGTTCCCTCAATACCTACAGTGGCAAGACGGTCGTTACGAATGGCACTCTGCAGTTTTGGGACATCAAATACCTTGGCATCCCCAGTTCGTTGGGTGCGCCCACCACTGTGGCTAATGGCACCATCGATCTCGGCAATGGCACCACACTGCTCAAGAGTAATGCAAGTCAAACCAATAACGTCACGGATCGTGTGATCAACCTCGCCGGCACCGGACCGGGGACGGTGACGGTATCCGTGAACAACAATGACACGAACCTGACGCTGAACAGTGCTTTCACCGCCACTGGAACGGGAGCCAAGACGCTCGCTTTTACGGTCAATGGAGACCGGCCGGGCATAACGTTGAATGGAGCAATTCCGAATGTTTCGGACGCCAGCGCGCTGACCCTTCAAGTGACCATTACGGGTAACGACCAGAGCGCCGGCACGGGCAGGGGCATCAATCTCAATGGGGTCAACACATTCACCGGGCCGATCAGTCTGACTGCGGCGGCTGGTAGGTTGACGATTGGCATGGCTGGCCAGTTGGGCAGCGGCAGCTACGCCAATACCATTACGCTGAACGGCGGCAACTTCGTCTATAACAGCCAGGCGGTGCAAACTTTGTCAGGGGTTATCTCCGGCACCGGGGCGCTGACCATGTCCGGCGCAGGTGCGCTGACCCTGTCCAACGCCAACACCTACACCGGATTGACTACGCTCAGTTTCGGCACGCTGACTTTGGGCAACAACTTGACACTGCAAAACAGCGCGCTGAGCATCGGTACTTCCGGCAGCGTTATACTCGGTGGCGGTGTAACCACGCCGACCTTTGGTGGTCTCGCAGGGAGCCGCAGCCTCGCCTCCGTGGTTACGTCGGGCTACACGGGTGTTACCGCACTGACTCTCAAGCCACTAATTGGCGTCTCGAATACCTACTCGGGCGTGATCGCCGACGGCGCAGTCGGAATGACCTTGACGAAAACTGGCCTCGGCACCCAAATCCTTTCCGCCGCCAACAGTTACACCGGTGCCACCACGATCAGTGCCGGAACGCTCCAGTTGGGCACCGGCACCACCGGACAAAATGGTTCCGTGGCCAGCGCGAGCATTGTGGATAATGCTTTCCTTGTTTTCAACAATGCGGACGTCCAAACATACGCCGGGGCCATCAGCGGCTCGGGATTTCTGACCAAGAACGGTGCGGGTAATCTGACTCTCTCCGGCACGAACACCTACACCGGTACCACGGCCGTCGCCGCCGGTATTCTCCAGTATAATGCCGTCGGGGCCATCGCCGGATCCGGTCGCAATATTGCGGTATATCCTGGTGCCACGGTGGCCCTTGGGTACGTGCCGGCCGGTTCTATTCAGACGGACCTGCTCAGCCGAGTTGTGACCACCTCGGTCGGCGCTTTGGGCCTCACAGCGGCCGCCTCACCTGTCTCCGAAGCCTTGGATTTCAGCAGCGGCGGCAACAATTTCACCGCGCTTTCTCTCGGTGCCGTTGGCTCCGCAACTTTCACTGGAACACTGACACCGAATGCCAACACCTATCGTCTCGGCGGCGGCGGCGGAGCGCTCGTCTTCAATCCCGGTGGTGGTACGTTTGACGCTACCCAGAGCCTGGTTCTCTTCGGTTCGACGCCGCTGACGGGGACCACGTTTGTCACGCCCACAGGCACGGTGGATTTTGGCGGGGCCAGCCGAACGTTCGGTGCGGTGAGCATTCAGGGTGGAACCACCCAAAACGGTACGATCACCGGCTCGTCTTTCTCCGCTGACCTATCTGCCGCCAGCGCCACGGTATCGGCGGTCCTTGCTGGCGGTGGAGGGCTGACTCTGCCGGTTCCGGCTTTCACCAATGCCAATACCCTGACTTTGTCCGGGGCCAATCTCTACTCGGGCACCACATCGATCAGTTCCAGTACGCTGAGAGTAACCGGCAGCCTCAACGGCACGACCGGCACGGCTCTCGCGTTTGATCGCTCCGGCACATTCAACGTGAATGAAGCTCCCTCCAGCGCGCAGCACATGACCTCGCTGACGCTCAATAAGGGCGATGCATCCGTGCAGTCCACATTCAACGCGACCAGCGCAAACCTGACTTTCGATGCGGCGCCCACGCGTTCAGCCGGTGCCACCGCGATGTTCGTTCTCTCCGGTGGTACCGTCGGCACCGCCGCCACCAACGCCAACGGCACGCTTGGGACCAACAACATTATCCTCTCGGGACAGGCGGCCCAGAGCCCGATGGGAGTCGCGTATTTTGCCGGGCAAAACACGGCGGCAACTGACAACTATGCGTTCTACGATGGAGCAGGGTTTGTCCGCCCGATCGACTACGTCAAGGATGCCATTCCCGCTGGCGCTACCACCGCATCGGGTGCCCAGACAAGCCTCGCCTCGACTGCCTACGCGCAGTTGCAAAGCGGTGGCTCGGTCAGCGCCCAGGCCAATGGCACCGCGTTCACCGGCTTGAATATCGTTAACACCAATAACTCGGCCCAGGCGTTCACCCTGGCGGGTGGTGCGACCGTTTCAATCAACGGCATTCTCCGCACGGGCAACGGAGGTGGGAGCAGTACAACGACCATTAGCGGCGGGACGGGCATCAAGACCACGACGAGTGGCGGAGAAATGGTCATTCGCACCGACCTCAGCAGTGACCTATTGACCATTAGCGCCAACATTCTGGACAACGCCACCAGCTCATTGACGAAATCCGGTGCGGGAACATTGACGCTCTCGGGTGCGAACACCTACGCCGGCGGCACAACGATCAACTCCGGCACCCTTACGATCGGCAGTAATAGCGGGATCGGCACGGGCACTTTGACCGTCAACGGTGGTACGGTCAACCTTCTCGCCAACGTCAGCCTTGCGACGACCAACAACCCCATTGTCGTCAACAATAACTTTATACTCTCGTCTCCAAACGCCGTCAGCACCAATATTGGTAGTGGACTCATCACGCTGAATAACAGTGCCGTCGTCACGTTAACTTTGGGGCAATCCCCCAACTTGGTAAACACTTGGACAAGCAGTAATAACTCCAGTCTCACCCTGATCAATACGCAGGACGGAGGCACCATCATCAGCGGTCCGATCAATATCGGGTCCGGCGGCTTGTTCCTGAGAAACGACCTCACCGGCAACTCCAAGACCCTGACGGTCAACAACACCACCAGCACCTTTACTGGTCCAACCACTTTGCTGAGCAGCACGTCGAGCAATCTCGCCATAGTGACGCCAAATCTCACGAACGCTGGCGTCGCGGGCCCCTTGGGCATGCCCACGGGTGCCAATGCGGTTATCCAAGCTTACAACGGCGTCCTGTGGCAGCCCAGCGGCACCACCGACCGCGGGTTGAACCTCGCTGGCAATGGTTCCGGAACTGTGTCGATCACCCTCAATGCTGCAAGCGCTACCCTGAACGGTCCAATCACTGCCACGGGCTTTGGGCTCAAGACGCTCTTCCTGAATTTGCCTTTTAACAATCCAGGAACACTGACGATTAACGGGGCAATCAGCGATGCCACCGACGGAAGCCCGCTGACACTGCAAGTCCAACCGGGTTATACCAATGGCGGTAATTTCATGACGATCAATCTCGGTGGGGTCAATACTTTCACCGGGCCGATCAATTACCAACTGCCAACATCGACACCGGGAAGCACAAACTCTGCGGTGAACATTACTGGAGCTGGACAATTGGGCGCTGGCAACTACGCCGGTGCCATCTCGTTAAACACCAGCAGCCGTGCTGTTTTTAACTACGCCAGCTCGGCAGCGCAAACCCTCTCGGGCGAGATCTCTGGGGCCGGAAACCTAACCAAGTCGGGAGTGAGCACGCTGACTCTCTCCGGCGCGAACAGCTACACAGGTGTAACAACGATCACGGCGGGCATCTTGAGCGTGGGGACGATCGGCAACGGCGGCGTAGCCGGCAATCTGGGCGCGGCCACGAACGCGGCGGCGAACTTGGTCTTTAATGGCGGCACACTGCAGTACACTGGAGCCACGGCGAGCACGGATCGCAACTTCACGATCAATGCCAGCACGACCGCGACCATCGAAATCACCAATGGGGCAAACAGCCTGACGATCTCGGGGGCTTCGACGGCCACCAGCGGCGCGCTGACCAAGACTGGCGCGGGCACGCTGGTTCTCAGCGGAACCAACCTCTACACCGGCGTCACGAGGATCAATGATGGCGTGCTGAGTGTCGGAACGATCGGCAACGGCGGTGTGGGGGGGAATATGGGCGCGGCTGCGGTCGCCGCAGGAAACTTGGTCTTCAATGGAGGCACCCTGCAATACACCGGAGCCACCGCGTCCACGAACCGCGGCTTCACGATCGGCGGGGCTGCGACGGCGATCATCGACATCACCAACGGAGCCAGCGCCCTGACCATCTCCGGGGCTTCGGCCACGACCAGCGGCGCGCTGACCAAGACCGGCGCGGGCACGCTGACGCTCTCCGGTGCGAACACCTACTCCGGAACGACGACGGTCAGTGCCGGTACGCTGAAGTCGGGCATCAATAGCGCCATCAAGCTCGGCAACGCCGTGACTGTGTCTGCGACGGCGGCGGGGACGGCCACGCTGGATCTGGCAGGCTTCAACCAGACCCTCGGGGGCGTCAGTGGCGCGGGCTTGATCCTCGGGGGCGGTACTGCGACGAGCGCGGCGGTGGTGACGAACTCGACCGGCAGCAGCACGCTGACGCTGGGAGGCGGAATCACTGCGCTAACCTACCTCGAGACTAATGATCCGCTCGGAGCCACGATTTCGGTGACCACGGTCGTCTTGGACAGTGCGCCACAGACCTTTACCGTCGGCCCAAGTGCCAGTGCGACCGATGAATTGACCATTTCCTCCGCGATCACCCAAGCCAGTTCGCTAAGCGAGCTTGTGAAAGAAGGAGCCGGCGTGCTGAAGCTTGATGGCGCGCAGACTTATGATCTCCTCACGGCCAACGGCGGGACGACCAATGTGAACGGCGTGCTCGGCACGGGTAGTGGCACGGCCGCAGTCGCGGTGAACAACAGCGGGACGACGCTGAGATTTGGCAGCGTGAGCCAGACGCTCAGTTCGTTGACCATTGGTGCGGGCTCGACGGTGGTCTTCACCAGCGGACCGGCCAGCGGTGCCCTGACCGGTGGAGGCACCGGCAAGGCTCCCGGTTTCAGCGGTACGACGGCCTCGACATCCAGCTTCGGAGGAGGCTCCGCCGTGGTGCCCGAGCCCGGCACGATGGGGCTGTTGCTCGTCGGCGCGCTAGGCCTGCTCAACCGCCGTCGTCGTCAGGCGTGAGCCACGGAAAGCAGCTTGGACTTTAGTCCAACTGCTCCGCGTTCGTTTGGACTGAAGTCCAAGCTACATTTTCCCAGGACTGCTTGGCGGCGGTCCTAGGAGATAGGGGTGCCGGAGTTCTTGTAGGGGCGGGCTCTGGACTTCATCGTTTTTGAGATGGGCGGAGGGAAAGCGTGGAGGCGGTGAGACTGATTTTGAGAGCAGGAGAGTCGCAAAATTGGGTCACTTTGCGGAAATTCCCGATGGCTGGCGTGATTATGGCTAAACAACGAATTACCCATGCCCGATCACGACCAAATTCAGGACATCGATTTCGATTCCCAATTGCGGGGATTGTTTCAGGAGGCAGAGAAGCAAATCGAAGATCATCATGCCGCGACGCGTCCCGTACTCGAACGGACGGCGCGGGGGGAGGAAGTGTCGCGTGGGGGGGCGAGTCTGCCGCAGATGTTGCGGCCCATTTTGCTGGGGATCCAAGCGGCGGCGCGGACGGCGGGGGAGAATACTCTGATGCTGCAAAAGATCGGGGATCGACTGGATCTGCGCACGGAGACGGCGTCAGCGGTGGCTGCGGATTCGGGCGCGGGCGGGGCGGATTTGGTGACGAATCTGCGGACGCTGCTGGAACAGAAAAACGGGGTGAATCAGAAAATGTTCGCGGCTTTGCACGAGGAACTGAAGGGCTACAAGGATGGATTTCTGCTGGAGACGGTCCACAAGCCGATCATCCGTGACCTGATTTCGCTGCACGACGACGTTTCAAAAATCCATCGGCAGATGCAGCAGACGGTGCTGGAGGTGGCGGAAGTTTCAGGCGGGATGTTTTCGGAGTTCTTCGAGCGCTTGAAGACGGTGGCGACGAACATCGAGCACAACTGCGGATTTCTCATCGAGGTGCTGGCGCGGCTGGAGGTCAACGTATTGCCGGAGGGAAGGGGAAAGCTGGATATGGTAACGCAGCGGGCGATGAAGGTGGAGGCGGCGGAGTCGCCGGAGGAAGACGGAGAGGTCGCGAGGTCGCTCAAGCCGGGATTTATGTGGAAGGGGCGGGTCTTCCGACCGGAGGAAGTCGTCATCAAAAAGTGGAAGGACGGCGCTGTAGCCGCCGTGCCGGCGCTGGCTGCCCAATTATGACCCGCGAACACTCTTGCATATGAATCTTACCGTTGCCGAACCCGTAGAATTTTCCCACTCAGCCATGAATGCAGACCCATCAGCCAAAGCCACGCGGAAAGCGGTGGGCATCGACTTAGGCACAACCTTTTGCGCGGTCGCGCACATCGATGCCTACGGCAAGCCGCAGATCATTCCGAATGCCGAGAGCGAGCGCATCACGCCGTCGGTGATTCTTTTCGACGGGACGAGCGCGATCGTGGGAACGATGGCGAAGCAAAACGCGGTGGCTGAGCCGGAGAAAATCGTGGATTTCGTGAAGCGGGAGATGGGGAAGAATAAGGCGCAGTTTCACCGGGAGTTTAACACCAAGCACTATTCGGCGGAGGAGTTGTCGGCACTGATCATCAAGAAGCTGAAGAACGACGCGGAGAAGTATCTCGGTGAGCCGGTGACGGATGCGGTGATCACGGTGCCGGCGTACTTCAATGATGCGGAGCGGACGGCGACGCTGCACGCGGGGCAACTCGCGGGGTTGAACGTGCTGAATGTGATCAACGAGCCGACCTCGGCGGCGCTGGCCTACGGCCTGGACAAGCTGGATTCGAATCAAACAGTTTTCGTTTTCGATCTCGGTGGGGGGACGTTCGACGTGACGATCATGAAGATCGAGAACAACCACATTCGCATGATGGCGAGCAACGGAGATCACCGGCTGGGGGGCAAGGACTGGGATGACGTGATCGTGAACTGGGTGGCGGAGGAGTTTGACAAAGCGCACGGCGAGAATCCTCTGCTCGATTTGCAGAGTTATCAGGACCTTTATAACCGCGCGCTGACCGCCAAGATCCAGCTCTCAAGCCGGATGCGGACAACCATCGTCCACAGCTACGCCGGGAAAAGCGTCAAGCTGGAACTGACACGGGAAGATCTTGAGCATCGCTGCCGACATCTTTTGGAAAAGTGTAAAACGATCTGCGAGATCGTGATGCAGGAGGCTGGGCTGGGCTGGGATCAGGTGGACCGGATTTTACTGACGGGCGGCATGAGTCGCATGCCGTCGGTGCGGGAGATGATCGGCGGGATGACGAGCGTGCCGATCGCCGACGATGTGAGCCCCGACGAGGCGGTGGCCATCGGGGCGGCGGTGCAGGCGGTGCTTTCGCTGCTCGGCGAGGAGGACGACTCCGGTGAGCGGGTGCTTTCGCAGGAGGTGCGCGATCAGTTTTCCGCGCAGGATGGCTCGCTGATTCAGGTGACGAATATCACTACGCACACGCTCGGCGTGGTGCTGTGGGATGACAGCAAGGTGGAGGAATATGTCTTCCCGATGATCCGCAAAATGACGCCGGTGCCGGCGGGGATGAAGAACTCGTTCGGCACGGCAAAGGCGAACATGAAGAACGCAATTGTCCGCGTGGTGGAAGGTGAAAGCACGGTGCCGGGCGAGTGTACGCCGCTGGGCATTTGCGACATTGAACTGCCGCCGTTTTTGCCAAAAGGGTCGCCCGTGGAGCTGACCTATACTTACAACGAAAACCAAGTGCTCGAAGTCATCGTGGATGCCTACGGCCGCACCAACCGTGTGCAGATCGCGCGCAATACCGGGCTCTCCGAGGCCGAGATCGAGACGGCGACGGCGGACCTGCTGCAGATCAACGTGGTGTAGCGGACGAGAGCGCGAATCCCCATCTGGCGCGTGGCTTTACCGAACCCGATTCCCGACAATCCCACGCGCTGGGACGGCTGGAAAAATTATAACTCGGACAATCTCTACGACCGGCTCTGCCTCTCGTATGGATCGAACCCGAACGCGGAGCAGATCGAGGAAAACTGCCGCCAGCTTCTCGTCTGGTGGCAGAAAAAGCTGCCGCTGAAAAACCAGCCGAGCAACCCGATCTCGCAGCTCCTGCGCGGCGGTCTGGATGAAGCTCCCGCCTTTCTCGCCGAGGCGCGAACGAAGCTGCTGGACCCGGTGGCGCGGGCGGCGGTGGATGTGCAACTGCACGCGCAGATCGTGGCGGAGGCGCTCACGGAGTTTAAGAAGCTGCTGTCATTTGTGCTCGCGGACAAAAAGCTGAGCGCGGAGGACGAGCAGCGGCTGTACGAGCGTGGCGCGGGGCTGGGGTTGTCGCGGGAGGAAATGGATGCGGAGGTGCAGAGCATCGGCGCAGAGCGGGTGGTGGCACCGCCGCCGGCGATCGAGGTGCCCGCACCAGTGACCGTGGCGGCACCGGTAGCGCCGGTGAGTGTGGCCGTGGCACCGGAGGAGCCCGATCCGTTTTCGGAGTTCCGTCGGATGCTGCGGCTGTCGAAGCTCTCGCTCGATGGCGGGGAGATGACGGACGACCAGCGCGATGCCATGTGCAACATGGGCGAGAGTCTGGGCCTCACCGGTGGGCAGGCGGAGGATTTGATTGATGAATATCTCGAAGCCGCCAGCGGTCTGCCAGCGGCACCGGTCGTCGCAGTGAAAGTCGCACCGCACAAACCGGCGGCGGTGGTGACCGCGAAGCCTGCCGTGGTGGTGGCAAAGAAACCGGATGTATCCGCAGCCGCGACGCCGCGACGTGTGCCGGTATCGCCGCTGGCCGCCGCGCAGGAGCGGCAGAAATATGCGAATTTCACGAACAGCATAGCCATGGAAATGCTGCTCGTTTCGTCGGGACAATTTCAGCAAGGCAGCGCTGCGCTGGAGGCGGCGGAGCACGAACAGCCGGTCACGCCCGTCACGGTGAGTTGCTTTCATCTGGCGCGGCATCCGGTGACGAACGCGCAGTTCGAGGCGTTCGATCCGAAGCACCGCGAGAAGCGCGCGGCGTGGGCCGATGAAAAGCATCCTGTCGTGTATGTGAACAGCCGCGAGGCCGAGCAGTTTTGCCAGTGGCTGTCGCAGAAAGAGGGAAAGCGCTACCGCCTGCCAACCGAGGCCGAGTGGGAATATGCCGCCCGCGGGTCCGACAATCTTGTCTTCCCCTGGGGCAGCGTGCTGGACGCCGGTCATTTCGCAAACTTCGCGGATAAGAACACGACGTTCGCCTGGCGCGATGCGGTGATTGACGACGGCTTTGCCGAGACCGCACCGGTCGGAAGTTATCCGCGCGGCAAGAGTCCGTTCGGCATCGAGGATCTGGCGGGCAATGTTTTCGAATGGTGCGCGGATTTTTTCGAAGCCTACAAAGGCAAGGAGCGCATGAACCCGCGCGGCCCGGCCGCCGGGATGAAGCGCATTTACCGCGGCGGGAGCTGGAAATCGCGGCCCGGCAGCCTGCGGGCGAGCGCGCGCCATTTCAATCTGCCTGATTACTCCTCGAACGACGTGGGCTTCCGCGTCGTCTGCGAGTGCGTCGAGTAGCGAGAGCTCCCGGCACAAAACAAAACCGCCAGCCCGAGGTGGGCTGGCGGTTTGAAAAATTCACAATCCGCAGGGCGGATGGACCGGGCTACTATCCCGCGTTGAAGCGGAACTTCGCCTTGGCGCGCTTGGCGTTGGCCTTGGCTTTGCGCTTGGTGCGCTGAGTCGGCGTCTCGAAGGCACGCAGGCGGCGGATTTCATCCATGATTCCCTCCGTGTCGAGTTTGCTCTTGAGGCGTTTGAGCGCGCGGTCGATCGGCTCTCCTTTTTTTACGATGACTTCTGGCATGGTGTGTTCTTGGTTGGTTGAAGTTGAAAGGTTTTGGCTTAGCGGACTGCAAGGGTAGGGGGGCAGGCCGCAATCGTCAATGCCGGGTTTGCCGGAAAAATCCGCCGTCCCGCAGGGGCCGCGGCGGAGAGGGCCCACTCGGATCGAGATGTTCGTCGATTTGGGCCTTCACCCGCTGCAAATCCGCGTCCTGAACGATCCCGGAGCCACAACTAGCGTCTTTTTGTCTCAAATCCAGATGCATACGGGCGAGTATTACGTGGCCCACAGCGAGCGAACCGCTACCGCGATCTTCAGAAGCCACTGCTTTTTCGCCTCCAACTGCAACACCCCGCCCGCAGGCAGTTGACGCTGCCGGGCATCGTGTTTAGTTTCGCGCCGCAGTTTCGGATAGGGAGTCATGGGCGATGGTTTCGAGCGCATTGCAAGTGCAGGCCGCTCGGTGCCACCCGCGTTTTGACCACTCCGCCGCGACGCAAAAAACCCCGCTATGCAGCAAATTGATTTTAGTGAGAAGCTCGAAGACATCCTCCGCCAGGATCCCCGCTTTGCCCGCGAGGCCTACCTGTTTTTGCGGGATGCCCTCGACTTCACGATCAAGGCCCGCCGCAAGGCCAAGGAGATCGACCAGCACGTCAACGGCCAGCAGCTTCTCGAAGGCATCCGGCAATATGCCCTGAAGCAGTTTGGCCCAATGGTAACGACCGTTTTCGAATATTGGGGCGTGCGCCGCGGCGAGGATTTCGGCGCGATGGTTTTCAACTTCATAGGCGTCGGCATCTTCGGCAAAACCGACACCGACTCCATCGAGGACTTCAAGGGCGGTTACACTTTCCACGAGGCCTTTATCGCGCCCTTCATCCCGGAGAAACCGTTCGTGCATACCCGCATCCCTGCCGCAACTCCTGCGGAGGAATTGCTCTGACGGCGAACGCGGTTGAGGACCGGGCGGAAGCCGGTCCCGTTCCATGCGCCCACCGTCCGCGCATCGGCCACGCGCCCGCCTTTCCCATGATGCATCCGCACTCCACACCCCTCGCCGACGCCACCGCCCCGCTCACTTTCCCCGCCGTCACCGCCACCACGGCGACACTGCCAAACGGCCTCGGCATCATTGTTCAGGAGGACCGCAGCGCGCCGGTGGCGAGCGTGCAGGTGTGGATCGAAACCGGCAGCATCCACGAGGACCGCCACCTCGGTGCCGGCATCTCGCATCTGCTCGAGCACATGCTTTTCAAAGGCACGCCCACCCGCGGCGCGAGCGAGTTTGCCCAGCGCGTCCAGGCCGCCGGCGGCTACATCAATGCCTACACCTCCTTCGACCGCACCGTGTACTGGATCGACATCCCGGCGAAGGGCGTCCCGACCGCGCTCGACCTGCTCTCCGACGCCGTGATGAACTCCACCCTCCCGCCCGACGAATACGTCAAGGAGCAGGAAGTCATCCGCCGCGAATTCGCCATGGGCCACGACGACCCCGACCGCGTCGCCAGCCAGACGCTCTTCGCGACCGCCTTCCGCGAGCATCCGTATCGCCATCCGATCATCGGCCACCTCGATGTCTTCAACGCCCTCAGCCGCGACGAAGTCATGGCCTACTACAAAGCCCGCTACGTCCCGAACAACATGTTCTTCGTCGTGGTCGGCGACGTCGATGCCGCTGCCGTCCGCACGCAGCTCGCGGAGATTTTTGCGAAACATCCGCGCGTTTCGTTGCCGCCCGTTTTCATCCCGGCGGAGCCCGCGCAGCTCGGGCGGCGCGAGGCGCACACCGAGTTCGCCACCGAGCTGACCCGCCTCCATCTCACCTGGCACGTCCCCTCCGCCGCGCATCCCGACATCCCCGCGCTCGATGTCGCCGCCATGGTGCTCGGCAGCGGGCGCAGCTCCCGCCTTTACAAAAAACTCCGCGAAGACCTCGCGCTCGTCCATTCCGCCGACGCCTGGTGCTACGCTCCCGGCCAGTGCGGACTCTTCGGCGTCGATGCCATCCTCGACCCCGCCCACCGCCCCGCCGTCGAGGCCGAAATCCTCCGCCTCATCGCCGAGCTGCGCGACGGCGGCGTGACCGAGCGCGAACTCGCCAAAGCCCGCAAAGCCTCCCTCAGCCACCAGCTCCAGAGCGTCACCACCATGCGCGGCCGCGCCTCCGACCTCGGCTCCAACTGGCTCCTCGCCCGCAACCTCGACTTCTCCCGCGACTACCTCGACGCCGTCCAGCGCGTCACCGCCGACGACCTCCGCCGCGTCCTCGCCACCCACCTCACCGACCGCAACCTCACCGTCGTCTCCCTCAACCCCACCGGCTCCCTCGCGAAGGCCGGCGCCGCCACCGCCGTCCGCACCGCCGGCGACATCCAAAAGTTCGGCCTCCCCAACGGCCTCCGCCTCCTCGTCCGCGAAGACCCGCGCCTCCCGCTCGTCTCCATGTGCGCTTCGTTCAAAGCGGGCCTCCTCGCCGAGACCGCCGCCGACAACGGCATCACCCGCCTCCTCGCGCGCGTCCTCGTCAAAGGCACCCACACCCGCAGCGCCGAGCAGCTCGCCGATGAGATCGAGGAACTCGGCGGCTCCCTCGGCAGCGACGCTGGCAACAACAGCCTCAGCGTCTCCGTCAGCGTCATGCGCCCCGACCTCCGCGCCGGCCTCGGCCTCCTCGCCGACGTCCTCCTGCACGCCACCCTCCCCGAAAAAGCCCTCGCCCGCGAAAAAGACGCCCAGCTCGCCGGCATCAAAGCCGAGGACGAAGAGATCACCGTCATCGCCCGCCACCTCCTCCGCGAAAACCTCTTCGGCGCGCACCCCTACGGCCTCCGCGGCTCCGGCACGCCGGAAAGCGTCGCCCGCCTCACCCGCGACGACCTCCTCGCCTTCCGCGACCGCCACCTCTGCGCCCGCAACGGCGTCCTCGCCATCTTCGGCGACGTCCGCGCCGACGAAATCCGCGCCCTCGTCGAAGACGTCCTCGCCCCGCTCCCCGCCGGCGCGCCCGCCTTCACCACCGTCCCCGAGCCCCCCGCGCTCCCCGCCTCGCGCGAGGTCGAGCTGATCGAGGAAAAAGAACAGGCCGTCCTCATGGTCGGCTTCCCCGGCATCGACATCCACAGCCCCGACTCCGCCGCGCTCGACCTCCTCGACGAAGCCTGCAGCGACCTCGGCTCCCGCCTCTTCCTCCGCATCCGCGAGGAAATGGGCCTCGCCTACTTCGTCGGCAGCAGCCACCTCAGCGGCCTCGCCCGCGGCCTCTTCGCCTTCTACCTCGGCACCGACCCCGCGAAGCTCACCGAAGTCAAAGCCGCCCTCCACGACGAGATCGCCAAACTCGCGCGCGACGGCCTCACCGCCGAGGAAGTTTCCCGCGCCCGCGAAAAAAGCCTCGGCCAAATGGAAATCCGCCACCAGAGCAACGGCGCCTTTGCCTACCAGGCCGCCCTCAACGAACTCTACGGCCTCGGCCACAGCTACCACCTCACCCAGCGCCGCCAGCTCGAAGCCCTCACCACCGAGCAAGTCGCCGCCGCTGCCCGCCGCTACTTCCAGCAGCCCGCCATCACCGCCATCGTCCGCCCAGCGGGGTAGGGGAGGGCTGAAGACTAACGGCTAAGGGCTGAAAGGCCGCTTGCGAACTCCGCCTTCAGCTTTCAGTCTTTCCTCCCATGGAGACTCCTCAAGACCCCACTCCCACCACCCGACGGCGGTTGAGGCGTTGGGTTCTCGCGCTGGCCGGGGTGTTCATCGTGTATCCACTTAGCAGCGGGCCGGCGTACGTTTTAGCTTTAAGCACGGGCTACCCATCGGCCAGGGAGTTTGCGCGGTTTTACGCTCCAGTTTGGATCATTGCGCACTTGACCTCAAGGGGCGGCAATCTCGAGGCCTTTTGGGATAGGTGGTATTACGCGTTCAGACCGGAAGGCGGCTACAAATTCGATGACCGTGTCCGTGATCCCCGAACCCCGAACCCCGCGCGGCCGAAGGACGGCTCCGAAAACAATCCAATCAGCGTGGACCGGGCATTGGACAGCGCGGACTTGCGGGCATTGCAGGAGGAAATCGACCGACTGGGGCGAGTGCCTCCCGCACCGGCACCCTCCACTCCCGCACACTGAACCTTTTTCCTCTCGTTCCCAAAGTTAGCGCAGGAGTTTGGGAACGAGGCAAAAAACACGAGCGGATGGTCGGAAGTCAATTTCCGAGCTCGGATTTGGGCATACCGACATGGGTTTGCCCGCATACCGAGGTGGGTTGGCCCACCATCCGAGGTGGCATTGTGGGCCTGCCGGGATGGAATTGGCCGGTTCCCGAGGTGGGTTGGCCGGCGTTTCGAGGTGGGTTTGTCGGCATTCCAAGGCCGGTTTTCTGGTAACGAATACCCCCGATGCGCAGATTGTAGGGCAACCGCTCCGGTTGCCCCGGCAGGCGGAGCGCCTGCCCTACAATTCGGCCTTTCGCGACCAAAAGCTCCAGCTTGGTCACGTGGGGAGGTGCTAGTGCAGAACCTTGTTATGGATGGTCTGCGGCTGTGGCGTGAGCGGTGGAGGGCTCTGACCGGAGAGGCTATTTGGCTGCGGTGTCCAGCGGCACTCCCGCGAGTGCGAGGGCGGCAATGCCATTGGCTCCGTAGAGCAGGCGGTCAGGCTTGCCATCCCATGTTTTGCCGGAGGCATAGGCGATGGTTTTGGCACCAGCGGGTGCGGATAGCTGGAGCACGATCGAGGTGCCCGACACTTTGCCTCCGCTAATGGGTGCGGACTTGCCATCGAGTTCGATCCAAGCCTTGCACTCTTCCTTCCAGATCATGGGTTGGTCAAACTCCATGGTGATCTCGCTCTTGGCGGCGTTGCTATAATAGGCCCTGCGGAGATTTGGAGCGGTGAGGACCTTGGTCCGGTCCAGTCCGTAGTTATCCTGCTCCAGCACGGGACACATAAGTTTTGCAATCTGCGTGTAGCCTTCGAGATCGAAATGACACAGGCCGCGTCCGCTCGATTTGCTGACGATGCCAAGCGTGGACATGATCCGCATGTTGGAATAGAGCGATGGCAGGGTGCGCTGGGCCTCCAGTAACATGTCGCCGGCATTGGTGCCACCCATGTTGCAACCACTCGGCCAGATTTGGTAGATGTAGTAGTGCTGGATGTTTGGGAAGTCCTGCTTCCACGCGGCAGACATATCCACCCAGTATTGCTGCCATGATTTCCAGTTGTAGTCGCCGGTGGGTGCGCCGCTGCCCTGGTCGTTCTCGCCCTGATGCCAAAGGACGCCGCGGATGCCGTGCGTCAGCCTGGCCGCGGTGATGCGGGTGAGGAGGCCGCCGTAAATCTTGTAGGGGTTCTTGTAATATTCTCCGGTGGCATCGAAGTGATTGTCGGGATTGCGCTGATGCTGGAAGATGGGCGTGCCGCCGTAAGAGCCGTTAAAGATGCAGATGGGGATGCGGTGTTTTTCCACGAGGTCATTGGCGAGCACCATGCCCCAGGTGCCGATCTGGTGGTCGCCATAGTTGGGCTTGCCCCAAATGCGGGTGCGGACGGCGTTGCCCCAGCCGCCTTTGATGGTGCCGCTGTGTTGGTTGCCGTAGCTGCGAATCCAGTCATTGAAAGACGTGGGCGGGTCTTCGTTGGGACCGTTGTTCGGGCCGGTGGCCTCCGCGTTCGACTGCCCCTCGATGATGTAGGCGTCGCCGCAGACGATGTTACTCACGGTATGCAGAACAGTCTCGGTCGCGCCGGACTTGGTGCCAAATTCGACTTTGTATTTAATCAGGCCGGGCTTGAGTTTGACGGTAAGGGCGTAAGACTTATCTGCGGCTGGTTTCAGCGTCTCGGTCTTGTAGGGCTTGCCATCGGCGGTGACTTTTAGGAACACCGCATCGGCGGGCTGGTCGAGAGTGCCGTTAAAATAGAGCGTGCCCTCGTTTTTATCGTCGCGCGCGTAGAATTGGTTGTCCTCCGGCTTCTCATCCTTGGTCGGAGTTCGCTGCACCCACGGATCGACTTTCGGTTCGGTGACCTGAATCACCGCCGTGGCGACGGTGTCCGCGCCGCCATTGCTGACCGCGGCCTTGACCGTGATCCTGCCGGTGTATTGCGAGCGCGTGAGGATGAGTTTGTCGGGTGCGATCTCCTTGATCACGGCACCGCCCACGACGCTCCATTGGGTCTTCACTTCGCCTGCGCCCTTGCCCTTCATCGCGGCGAGGTTGGTGATGGTTGGAATGACCTCAATGGTTTGCCGTCCATCCCATGCCGCCGGAGCTTTGAGCGTTACTACTGGCTCCGGGATGTCCTCGGTGATGGTTACGGGAATATCCTTCGTCTTCACCCCGTCGGGATACACCGCCTTTAGTTGCAGGGTCATTGAAACGTTGGCTGTGACCCGACCGGCTGGCAGCGTAAACGCGAGGCGATCCACCGCGACGACGGTTTCCTCGCCGTTCCTCTTGAGTATCCAAAACAGCTTCTGTGCTCCGCCGACTTTTGCGGTGATGGTCGCACTCTGCCCTTCCGCGATGTTCACCGCCGTCTGACTTAGCGTAAACTCCGTGCCCTTTTGCATCACCGGACCCACCAGTGTTTGCATGGCATTCTGGTTTTCATACTGCAACTTCATCCAATCCGCCGAGCGGGCGACTCGTGACACCCGCACTTCGTCGATCTCCCCACCGAAGCGGTAGTTCCCGTTCCGCATCCCACCGATGTTCACGCACACATCCTTTACCACCGACATGGCTTTGGGACGATTCTGCGCGCCGTCGAGTTTGCCATTAACAAAAATCTGGCTTGTCCCGTTTTCATAGGTCGCCGCGACGTAATACCACTCCCCCATCACGGGCGCCGTGGCCGCCCGCGCGCCGCCGGGGCCATCCGACGCCCAGCCGAGGCTGGATGGCGAACCAATGTTGACCCCGATTTCATTGCCATCCCCGGTTTTGCCATTGAGCCGGGTGGCATAGCGTCCGTAGTAAATGACATACGCATCCGTGTTTTCCGCGCGGAACCATGCTTCAAAGGTAAAAGGATCGTCGCCGAATGGGTAACCCGTAACATTTTTGCCGCAGTCGATCCCTTTGCCCGGAACAAAGTGTCGCCCCGCTCCGATCATCGCCGGAGTTGCCGTTGTCCCGAGATCTACAGGCGTGACGGTACCGAGTTCGTCCTTCAGCGCCTCGCTCATATGGATGACCGTCGCGTAGCCATTTGATTCGTTGAACACCGCTGCGCCCTTCGACTCGCTCGCCGCATCCGTCTTGCCCCAATAGAGCCGGATTTCCTGCCGTGCGTTGCCTTTGATCTTCGGCACCCGCACCCACAGGCTTGCCCGCCCTTTGGCCGCATCCCACTCCTCGATTTGATACGCCAGAGGCACACCCGCCGCCGTCGCCAGGCGCACGTCCTCGCCATTCGGCTTCGCCTGGGAAAATTCGAACCAGTCTTTGTCCAGGCGCACCAGCAGCGGAAAGTTCTCCACCTCCGCCGTGGCCGGCAGATTCGCGCCCTCAGGTGTGGTCAGGATTGTCATCGCGCCGGAGTATTTCCAACCGGGAAAGGCCATCGCATTGCCGCCGGGCGAGCCCGGAGCCGCCGGCCCCTGCCCGAAACCGCTCGCGCCGAGGAGACTGGTCGCGGCCCATGTGAAAAGACGAATGAATAGAGATCGGGATACGGCGGGGTAGGTCATAAAATTGGAAATGTGAGGATGATGTAGTGGAACGCCCGGTGGGAACAAGCGGCGTCCCGAGGAAAAAGGGGAGGCCGCCACGCCGCGCCCGATCCGAAGTCGTCCGCAGTCGAATCTGCGGTAAAGGCCAAAGGCAATGCGGGTGGCGGTATTCAACTCTCCGCGCGGATGCGGATGCGGATTTGGCGGGAGAGGAGCCATTTCACGCCGAACATGTCGCAGGTGGCTTTCCACGCGCGGTTGCCGAACCCGTATTTGCTCACGCCCGCGGTGCGGGGCCGGTGGTTGACGGGGAGTTCGACGATCCGGTAGCCGCGGCCTTTGATGAGCGCGGGGAGAAAACGGTGCATGCCGTAGAATGGGACAAGCGCTTCGCGGCACTCGGCGCGCATGGCTTTGAGGGTGCAGCCGGTGTCGCGGACACCGTCGCCGGTGAAGCGCGAACGGACGAAGTTGGCGACGCGGGAGGTGAGTTTTTTCGAAAGGCTGTCCTGACGCTGGGCGCGATAGCCGCAGGCCAGGTCGGCCCCTTTCCCGAGCTCGGCGAGGAGGCGCGGAATGTCGGCGGGATCGTTCTGGCGGTCGCCGTCGAGGAGAACGATGGCCGCCCCGCGCGCGGCGTGGATGCCGGCATACATGGCTGCGGACTGGCCGGTGTTCTGGGCAAATTCGAGGACGCGGACGCCGGGGCCGCGCTGGATGCGGGCGAGGGTGGCGTCGGTGGAACAGTCGTCCACGAGGATGAGTTCGTAGTCGGTGCCGACGAGCGCGGCGGCGATTTCCTGCTGGAGGGGAACGATGTTGTCTTCTTCGTTGTAGAGCGGAATGACGACGGATACGGCGGGCATGGCGGGAAGAATGAAGGCCGGAGGCGGAGGGCGGAAGGCGGAAAATCAAGAGCGCCGCAGTGTGCGGGTCGCGGCTTTTCGCTGACGGAGCGAATCGCTTTGCGTCGTCCCGCCGGGTGCGGCTTACTGCGCGGCCCGCGCCCCGATGTTCGCTTCATTTCTCACGACGATCCTATTTTCGCTGTCCGTGATTTTTGCCGCACGGTCGGCGCGCATGTTGGGCGGACCGCGGGCGAATCTGGCACGCATCTCGATCGCCACATGCCTCCTCGCGCTGTGGGCGCACGGATGGGGCGAAGGTTTGCGCGGAGCGTCGCTGCCATGGTTTTTTCTGAGCGGGGTGATCGGCTTCGGATTGGGCGACCTGGCGCTCTTTGGCGCGTTGCCGCGCATCGGCCCGCGCCTTTCCATCCTGCTCACGCAATGCCTCGCGGCACCCATCGCCGCACTGGCGGAGTGGGCGTGGCTCGGGACGCGACTCCACTCGGCGGATGTGGTCTGCGCGGCGGTCATTCTACTCGGCGTGGCCGTGGCGCTGGCTCCGGATCGTGGGCTGGACGTGGATCGGCGGACGTTTTGGATCGGGGTGCTGTGCGGGTTTGGGTCCGCCCTCGGCCAGGCATTCGGTGCGGTGGTAAGCCGCAAAGCAAACACGGTGGCGGCCGCGACCGGCCTCGCGATCGATGGTGGAACGGCTGCATATCAGCGGGCCCTCGGTGGTGTGCTGCTCACGGCCCTGGCTTTCTGGCTGACGCGCAACCGGCGGGCGGCGAATGATGCCGGGCAGCCATCGGTCAACTGGCGGGCCGCGTGGCCTTTCGTAGGCGCCAATGCGCTCGCCGGCCCCACAGTCGGTGTGGGCTGCTATCAATGGGCGCTCAGCACCACCCCCAGCGGGCTCGTGCTACCCATCGTCGCCACTTCGCCCCTTGTCACGATTGTCCTCTCCTTTTTTCTCGAGCGCCTGCGTCCCACCCGGCGCGCTGTGCTCGGTGGGCTGCTTGCCGTGGCTGGCGCGGTGGCGCTCGCGGATGCACAGTCAGGGTGGTCGCTTTGGCCCACGCTAAAAAAAGGGCTGAATATGTGACCAGAGTGTGCGGTCATAGACACCTATGAAAAAACTCCTCGCTCGTTTCACCCTCACGCTCGCCGCTTTCGCGGCCACCACATCGTTCACGCTCGCCGCCGCTGGCTGGGACGACGATTACGACAAGGCGCTCGCTCAAGCGAAAACCGAAAAAAAGCTGGTGCTCCTCGACTTCACCGGCTCCGACTGGTGTGGCTGGTGCATCAAGCTCGACAAAGAGGTTTTCTCGACGCCCGAATTCAAATCCTATGCAAAAGACAAGCTGGTGCTCGTGGAGGTGGACTTCCCGCGTGGCAAGCAACAAGCCGCAAAACTCAAGGAGCAAAACGCCAAGCTCCAAAAGGAATTCAGCATCCGCGGATTTCCGACGATCATCGTGCTCGACGCCGAGGGAAAAAAGGTCGGTCAGCTCGGTTACATGCCCGGCGGTCCCACGGCCTTCCTGGCCGAATTGGACAAACTGAAGAGCAAGTAAGCCCGGGAATCTTCAGCAGTTTTATTCGAGGCGGCTCCGCACCAGCGGAGCCGCCTCGCCTTTTTCCGTTCGCAAACACTCCGCCGGCACCGCCGCGAACATCGGACTTGAAGCCCGCCATTTTCGCGGCACTATGCCGCCCGCACTTTCCAGCCGACCAGCCGGAATGGAGCCGAAGGATGGGTGGCAGAGTGGTCGATTGCGCACGCCTGGAAAGCGTGTTTACCGAAAGGTAACGGGGGTTCGAATCCCCCCCCATCCGGCCCCTCTGATGGACAGCGGGAAAGAGGCCCGGAAGGGCAACACAGTAAGAACCATAGTAAGAACAGTTCCGCCGACACTTGCCCTCGCCTTACGATGTTCAGCAACGTCGAAATCCGCCAAAACCGGTTCACCACCGAGCTTGAGCACTTCCACGGGCAATCCGTCGAGCCCGAGAATCTGAATTCCCGCGTCCAGATCCCGGTCGAGCATGGCCACTTTAGCGATTGCGGGAAAAAGCCGATCCGTCTTCAGCCGTCACAAATGCACTTGGGGAAGCGTAAAAGCGGCTCGCGCAAAATCGCCCGCCAGAGTTGGCCTGCCCCCGAACCTTGATCCACTCGCTATGAGAGTTTTTGGTGGTTTTCGGGGTTTGGGTTGGTGGGGATGGCGCAGCCTTGCGGCTGCCGGAGCTTAGCGGAGGCAGCCGCAAGGCTGCGCTGCGCGAACTCCTCCGGCGTTTGGTAGGCCAGTGACGAGTGCGGGCGCTCGTGGTTGTGCCGTTGCCGGTGTTGCTTGCCGAGCACTTTTCCTTCGAGCACGGAGGCGAAGGCTTCCCGGTTGAGGAACTCGTCCCGGAACCGGCTGTTGAAGCTTTCGCTGTAGGCGTTCTGCCGCGGGCTGCCGGGTTTGATGTAGAGCGTCTTGAACCCGCGCCGCGCGATCCAGTCCTGCACGGCCAGGGCGACGAACTCCGGCCCGTTGTCGCTGCGGATATACTCCGGCGCGCTTCCCCGCGCCGTCACGGCCGCGTCCAGGATGCGGATCACGTCTTTGGCTTCCATCCGCCGCTCGACTTCCAGCGCCACCAGTTCCCGGCTGAACTCATCGCAGATCGGCAACCATTTGAGCCGCCGTCCGTCTTCGGTCTGGTCAAAGACAAAGTCATAGCTCCACACATGGTTGACCCGCTCGGCCTGCAACCGCTGGGTGCCGCCCTCGCTGTTGCCGAGCCGCTGCCGCTTGCGTTGGCGCCGCGGCACCTTCAAGCCCTCCTGCCGCCAGAGCCGCTGCACCCGCTTGGCGTTGATCTCCATCCCGGCTCGCCGCAAGAGCGCCGCCGCCATGCGGTAACCCGCTCGCGGATGCTCCGCCGAGATGCGGCGCAACTCCACCGCCAGCGCCGCGTCCCGGCCCCGCTTGCGCCCGCGGTAACGCTGCGTCGCTCGCGGCTGACTCATCGCGGTGCAGGCCCGGCGCTCGCTTACTTCCAGCTCGCGCCGCACATGCAGCACCGCTTCTCGTTTGCGCTCCGGGCCTACCATTTTCCCTCCGCCACCTCCTTGAGGATCGAGAGGTCCAACGCCTGATTGGCCACCAACCGCTTGAGCTGGGCGTTTTCCTTCTCCAGTTCCTTGAGACGCTTGTCCGTCTCCTCCTTCGCCCCGCCATACTCCTGCCGCCATCGATGGTACGTCGGCGGGCTGCCTTCCAGCCTCTTGCAGACCTCCTCCACGCCCTGGCCTCCGGCCAGCAGCGTCGCCGCCTCGCGCAGCTTCTTAATGATCTCTTCGGGGGTGTGTCGTTTGCGTTTCATAGTGAGAGTTGGCGGCGCGTGAGCGC
>JAIOPH010000018.1:120595-211357 GCA_021414005.1 Chthoniobacter sp.
CCCCCCCCCCAACTCTCATGGCACCTGGATCAACTTTCGGGGAGCAGGCCAATAGGGTTTGCGATCTTCGAAAGCCTTGGGATTCGTTGTGGCGGTGGCTCTGACCAGTAGTTTGCGATCCGCAGATGGTCGCAAATGGACCTGAGCGCAACCTTCGGTTTCCTTCTTGTGGGATTCTTTGACAATCACCTGATCCAATGACTTCTGGACATGATCGCCGATTTCACGTTGGGTCAAAGTGTTTCCGTCTATTTGCAGCACGGTAATGCTCGCAAAGCCAAACCGTGCCTCATACACGCACACGCACCAGGTTGAGTCAGGAGCCCACACCATTTTCATTCCACTATGATTTCTGCCTTCGGAATAGTGTGACGCGGAGATTGTGCCAACGATTTGATGTTGTTTCAAGTCCGCCAAATAATTGCGGACATCCTCCCTGTCTTCGTCAATGGCATCTCTGTTCGGAATGATCACGCCGAACCGCTTGTTTGGTGATTCAGAGCCCTCGTGGAGGACGTAATGTTTCGGCCACGGGATCCCCGCGGCTTGAACCGAAACGACGAAGCAGAGTGCAACAAAAAGAGCCGCAAAAATTGTCGCGTGGTTTTCATTAGGCGAGTGGCGAGATGATGTCTTGTGGATGGATTTTCCTGATACTCGCGTTGGCCTCATCGGAGGATGAGCTTCGTGACCGAAGTAGAGAATGTCATAAATGTTCTTAACAAGCATCCCAACGACTAGAGCAAAAGCAATAGCTCCACGAACTTGTTCGAGTCTGCTCCTGCGCGGGCAACCATCAGTCATAACCTCACGATAAATCCGATCGTCCAACTCGTCCTGTGGAGAAACAAGCCTGAAGCCGTCAATCTTCGAATTTCGCAATGACTGAATGTAGGTTGGCTTCAAAGCACTTGATTTTATCGCGAAAGACTCCGTTAGTTGAGCGAACGACCCCAAGCTCAGCGACGGCAGAGTGCGGCGCAGCCCATGCGCAAAGGTGGTGGGAGCATGTAGTAACGAAGCTGGATGAGAATGATGGAGTAGCCAGGCAGCAGGCCGGGCTTTTTCGTGTCCGCACATATCCCGAAAAACCAAAGATCGAAAGGAACCCATCATCATGGCCATCACACGCGAAGCCAACTACGCGAAGAAACTCGGCCTGCCGAACTTCAGCTCACATCAATACTGCGTGATCATCCGCACGGAGCTGACCCACTTCAGCCAGGTCGCGGAGGAAAGCGCCCGGCTCTACCGGGTGCTGCAAGACGCCGTGGATCGCGAGATCCAGGAGGTCGGGTTCATGCCCGACGCCAGCACCTACGGAATGCATCCGTCGCAAAACGGCAACGGCGGTAACGATCATCCTCGCAACGGTAGCGGCCGCTCCAGCAATGGGAGCGGCGAGCACAGCAACGGCCACGGCAGCCACGGCACCCGCCGTGCCCCATCCCGGCCAGCGATGGCTGGAACTGCACGGAGGGGCAGCGGGGCTTCATCCGGCGGATCATCAACGAATCGAAGCTCGAAATGCCGGAGGTTGAGGTGATGGCGCAGCAGCTCTTCGGCATCGGGGTCAAGGAACTGGATAAGCTTCAGGCATCGTAGCTCATCGAGGAGTTACTCGAAAAGACCGGCAAGAAGACCAACGGCCGCCGCTCCCCGTGGCAAGGCCGGCAAGCGCGCCACGACCTTCAACCGCTGGCGGCTCTCTGCCCGCGAACTGTTCGGGCGGGCGGAGGTGGATGCCGGAATCGACAGCCCATTTATCGACCGGATGAATCCCCCGGAGAAAAAGCAGAAGATTGAGCGCCCGATCCCCACCGAGGAGGAGTTCGTGGCGATCATCGAAGAGATTCGGAAGCCGAGCTGGCACTCGCCCAAGGGACGGTGCGGCGGACAGCGCCCGATGTCCCGACCGGAGAGCGTAGACTTCTTCGGGTTCCTCGGACGAGCTGGGGTCGGACAAGCCGAAGCGGCGGCGAGACGCCCCGCCTTGTCGTCCAAGGCTACCCAATCGGCGGTCTTTACCCACGCGATTGTTTCGACGACCGGGCTGTCGGCCTCTCAGCAATTGATAACCGGCTGCTGCGCGGTGTAGAGACGCTGCCCGTCCGCGAAACACGCCCGACCCGTCACCATCGCCCAGTGGGGCACCAGCACTTTCAGGGTGTCGCCATGCATGCAACATATTCGATGCCGCGCCGGGCTTCGGGGGGAAATGGACCGTTGTGGACTGGCAACCGGTGATCAAATTACTTCTCCCAATCGTCTGTACGGAAAGGCGAAGCAGGCAGGCCTTCATTGTTGTAGAGATTGCAGTCATCGCCGGACATGGTGTAGGCATACCGGACGGCGACGGGCTTGGGCACGGCGGGGCTGGACACGACTACGGTCTTGCCGTCGATGACGGCATCGGCCCAAGCCCACTGCCTGTCCTCTCCCGCGATGGCGAAACGCTTCAGTTTGCCCTGCGGTTCTTTGACCACTGGGGCAAAGCCCTTCTTTGTGGCCACGGTCAGCCCGGAGCCAGTGCTGTCGAAAATGATGCGGACCTTATCGCCTTCGATCTTCATCTCCTTGTAGAGCGGCCCGCTATAAACCAGATCCTTTTTGCCGTAGTCCTTGGCCAGCGCCCAAAGGGCGAGCCTCTCGCCCACATCCCGCTTGTTCTTGGGATGGATGTCGCCGGGCTCCCGGACATCGGCGAGGTCTATCGCCACCGCCAGGCCCGTGTGCGGGATGGTGAGAGCCTTGAGCTGGGCCATGCGAATCTTCGCCCACCCATCGCCGCCTGCGGGATTTTGGGCCGCAGGACCATCGGTCGAACGAAATCTGCCGGCCAACTGCACGATGTAAAAGGGGAAGTCGCCTTGCCCCCAGGCTGTCCGCCAGCCACCGATCAGGGCACGGAGTTTCTGGTAGTAGGTCTCGCCCTCGTCGCCGTTGGATTCGCCCTGATACCAGATGGCACCTTTGATCCCATAACGGGTCAGCGGATGGATCTTGCCGTTGAAAAGGCAATGCCAGGTTGAAGGATACCCACCATCGGACTTATACTCTGCCGGCAGCCCGGTTACGGGAGGTAACTCGGGCACGGCGGCCAGCCCGGCAGGCGAGATCCAAGGCTCAATGCGCGTGCCATTCCATGCGGTTTTGATCAGGCCAATGGGAACGCCAGTTTCCATCTGCAGCTTGCGTCCGAAATAGAGCCCAACGGCTGTGAACCTGTGCCCCGTCGTCGGCTTGCAGGGCAGCCAACTGGCGCTTTCTTCCGACGTCCCGTTCCCACGATTCACCTTAACCTCAGTCTCAGGGCGCATCGACGGTTCATTGATCAGATGGAACTGTCGCAGCAGCGGAAAATCGAAATCCTTCTCATCGTAAGGTTTGGGGTCGATGGCGTTGTGGTAGGCGCCGGGGGTGAAATCCATGTTGGACTGACCGCTGCACACCCAGACATCGCCCACGAGAATGTCCACGACAGTGAGCTTGTTCTTACCCGTGACTGTCATCGTCGCCGGGACTGTTGCCGCTTTCATCGGATCGAGCTTGACCAGCCACGTCCCGTCCTTGTCGGCGGTGACCGCTTTCTCCTGTCTCGCCAAGACCACTGACACCTTTTCGCCCGGCTCAGCCAAGCCATACACCGCGACCGGTTGGTCGCGTTGGAGAACCATGTGGTCGGCGAAAATGGCGTTGAGGGTGACATCAGCCGAGGCGGAGGCCGCGGCACAGAGGATTCCTGTGATTAATGATAGCTTGTTCATTTCTGGATAGGTTATGGTTGCGTCCGTATGTTGGGTTTGGCTATTGGCCTGCCTGCGGGAGGGTTGTTGGCATTGGCTTCCATTTGAATGTAGCACTCAAAGCCTCGAACCACCGGTCGGCATGGGTGGCCAGACCCTTTTGGTTGAAATGTACGCCGTCATGCCGGAACTCCGTGCCCAGTAGGTCGTCGGTGACCGGACCCTTGCCGCAAGTCCCCTGGGCCCAGAGCAACTGCTGCCCCTTGGCCACCTGCTCCTGCGCCGGGGCCTGCGATCCCGGATGGAAAGAAGCCTGCGCCACCACCCACGGCAGGGTGTAGCCGGCGTCCTTGTTGAGCGCGTCGATGATGGTTTTCACCCGCCCGGCGTAAGTCTCGGCGGAGGTATTCACCAGCGTGTCGGACTCGCCCTGATGCCACAGCACCGCGCGCACTCCGTTCTTTCCAAACGTCCGCACGCAAGTGGCGAGGTTCTTGTAAAGTGGCGTCTCCGGCGGGAGCCATGCGGCCACCTCCGTCCAGTTCAGCGACGCCGAGCGGAAACAAACCGGCACCTGTTGCGAAGCCGCGATGCGATCGCCCAGCAAAGCCCACGGACTGCCGCCGCCGCCGCACCCGCCGGGAATCGGATCCTTGGCGGGAACAAAACCCTTGCCATCGAAATACACCACCCGCTCGTCCTTCGCGCTCTGCTGTGGGTTGCCGAAGTTGGCCGAGTTGGACTGCCCCGCTGTGACGAAGACCTCGCCCACGCCCACCCTGTCCACCGTTTGCTCCGCCACCACCCGCCCACCCACCCGCGCCCGGACTGTCACCTGATACCAGCCGCCCGCCGGTAGCGTGAAATGCCCGGAAAACCTCCCTTCCACCTTCTGCCCCAGCGGAGTCACCGCCACCCATTGCGCCGCCTTGCCCCGAAGTGCGCCCGGTGCCAGGACGGCCTGGGCCTCGATCACGTCAGCCTTGGCGCTGACGATTCCTGTCACCACAACATCGGCCTGATCCGCCGCCTCACGCTGGAACACCTGCCGTGATATGGGCGACGTCAGGTTCAGGGCGGCCTGGGCATCTTCGGCGTAAGTGGTGGCATCGGCCGCCAGCAAGGCGAGGCCAAGCGGAAGCCACAATTTGAGAGAGATTGAAATCATAATTTTGTTGGTGAGCGGAGTTCAAGGGTGCTGCTTCTCCAGCCAGGGTGCGACCTTCTCCGCCCAGCGGGCCCCATGCTCGCGCAGACCCTTGCCGCTGAAATGGACGCCGTCTCGGAGGTCGCCCCTGAGCGCATCGCTGTCAGGGCCTTCAAGGGCGAGGCCGTCGGTCCAGAGGGATTTCTGGCCGGCGCGCATGTCTTCCACGCCATTACCGCCATGCGAAGTCACCAGCGCCACAAACCACGGCGCATCCCAGCCGATTTCCTTGCGCGAATCTTTGATCAGCTTTTCGAGATACTGACGATAGGCCGCGCCGGTGAGCGAGCGCTTGGGGTCCGGCTGCTCGGCATCGGACTCGCCCTGATGCCAGAGGACAGCGCGGAAGCCTTTCGGTCCAAGTTGTTTCATGCGTGCCGTGAACATCTCAAAGGCTTCCCCTTTGCACTCCCACTCCCCGCTGGCGAGTTTGCGCACCCGGCCCTCCAGCGTCGGCGGCTGGGGAAAGGTCGCGCCCCTGGCCAGCCACTCGCGCACACTCGTCGCTCCAATCCCGCAGGCGATGATTCCCACCGGAACCTGGAATTTCCCGGCGATGGCATCGGCGAAGGGTGGCTGAAAACTGCCCTGGCCTCCGCTGGCCCCCGGCTGCGGATCATTCGCCAACTGCCACTTCTTCCCATCGAACGCCGCGACCATGCCAGTCGTGGTCTTTTGCTTCTCAGCGCCGTGGTTCGATGCGTTCGACTGCCCGGCAATGACGAACACCTCACCCACACCGACATGCTCCACGCCGGCCTCACCCAAGACGTCAGCATCAGTCGCGGATTTCCGGTACCGCACCTTCAGCGCATACCAACCGCCTGGGGCCAACTTCAGGCTACCGTGGAACTTGCCGTCTGTAAGTTGCGAGCCCGAGGCTACGACCGTCCAATCCGTCGCTTTGCCACGCGACCCGGCACCCAGTTCTGCCTTGGCCTCCACCAAGCCAGCCTCGGCCGGCAGAGTCCCCGCCAGTTTCACCTCGGCCCACCCTACCGCGCTGCGCTGCACGACCTGCCAGTCAAGCGGCAAGTCCAAGGACGCGGCTGACGCGACCAACTGTCCGGTCAGCCCCAGTGCTATAATCAGCGCAAGAAGAAGTTTCTGGCCATTGAGCTCGAGTCCGGTCGAATTTTGGATGTTCATCAGTGTGTGGATAATGGTGCCGGGTAGAGTGATCTTGTGACTATTTTCCAAGCATGTTGATACTTCTCCTCACTAGTTTTTTGGTGGAATAGACAATCCTGACGCGCCGTTTCTAAGAATACACTTCATGACACTCAGTCGTGCAGTGTGACAGGCTGCGAACGCGGAATTTTGCGGTAGAGAAAGGCGTCGGAGGTGAGGAGAGAGGTGAGAAGGGCTTTCATGCTGCCGCTGTTGTCGTGGTAGGCGCGGTAGGCGGCTTGGAGAATGGGGGCGTCGTTGAGGGTTTCGTTGCGGCCCATCCAGAAGCGGAAGGCGTGGCGGACAAAGACTTGTTGGACGCGTTCGCTGTTAGCGAGTTTTTGGATCATTTCCAGGGGGTCTTTTACCGGGCCGTCTAAAGCGGGGTCGCCGCTGAGGATGATTTCGCCGGTGGTGTCCGCCGGTTTGCCTTGGTCCTCACTTCGGAGCATCCCCAGATGATTATACATTTCAAAAGGCAGGCCGAGGGGGTCCATCTTTTGGTGGCAGCGCCAACATTCCTTATCGCGGGTGACGCGCATCCTGTGGCGGATGGTGGAATGGGGTTCATCGGGCAATTTGGCATCCACGGTGATGGGGATATCCGGCACGGCGTCGCCGAGGAGGCGTTCGCGAATCCAGCGACCGCGCGAGATGGCGTGGTTATCCATCGCGTCGGAGTGCGCGACGAGCCACACGGGGTGGGTGAGGATGCCGAGGCGCTCATTCGTATCGACAGTTGTGATCGCCTTCAGTGCATCTTTGGCAGGCGGGGCAGCGCCATTGTCGAACTGTGACTGACGCACATACATCGGCTGGGCGGGATTCGGCAAAATGTGATGCAGTTGGTTCCCATTGGTGACCTCATGTTGCTCCTTTTCCTCCTCACCCTTCTTCACCGTTGCTGCATTGTATGTCTTAATCGGCACAAACGGTTTCTTTCGGTTGATGAAGTAGGCAATGTCGGTGGTCATGCCGCGGGCAACCCGCACCGACGTGTAGGGCTGATAGATCAAACGATTGGTCGTCAGCAACTCCTTGAGAATATCTTTGTCCTCCCGCAGGATCAATTCGATCAGACCATCGGTGTTGGCGATCATGCTGTTCATGACCGCCGGATGTGATTCATAGTGCGCTCCCTGCCCTACAATGGACTCCCGGGTCTTGCAGATCGTGGCGGCGCGATCATAGTCGAAATATTCCCTGAAGAATTGCAGAATGCGCGGCTTGCGAATGCTGTCGTCGTTCAGGATGCGGGTGACCTCTCGTTTGACGTCTTCGCGGGTCTTTAGTTTTCCCTCGGCCAGCGCAGTCCGGAGATGATCGTTCTCGGGTCGGATGTAGGAAAAGGCGGCGTTGATGGCGAGGGCGAGTTCGTCGCCTTGCATCGGCAAGCGTCCGAACTTGTCGATGGGCTTCCAAGTCTCGCATAGTTCCGGGCGAAAGAGCGCGTCGCGGTCGAGGAAGATCGGAACCAGCCCCAAAATGGCGCCCTCTTCTTTGCCTAGTTCCTTGATGGATTTATTGACGATGCCCAGATAGAGGGCGGTTTCTTCCTTGCTGGGCGGGCGCAGGGTGAGGGATTCAAAGAGGAAGCGGATGACTTCGGTGAGGCGCTCGTCGCTGACGCCGGGCGTTTTCATCAGCTCATAGACGGGCGTCAGTGGGCGGTAGATGCCGTTTTTGTAGAAGATGACATTGAGGCCACGGTATTGGCCGGGGACTTTCTCGATATCGTCGGCAAATTGGTAAGGCTGGGCTGCGGGGCCGTAGGCCATGAAACGCAAAATCTTCTCTGCGGTGCCGGCAATCTGGAGCGCCTCGGAGCTATTGACGGTGTAAAGGAAAGGGTAGTTGCGCAAGCCGTGGTCGCGGACCATCGACAGACTGGACTGGAATCCGGGGACCGCAACCCAATATGCATCACTGAAACTTCCCAGAAAGCCATCCAATCCGAAATAGACCTTGGTCTCCCCTTCGAGGTTCGACGGGATGTGATCGCCGTGAGTCCACAGACCAGGACGATCGGGGTTGTATTTGCGCTTGAGGCAGATGAGATCGTTTAGACGGACGAGTTGCTCCTGAGGGTGGATGCGCCAGATCCGCGCGGGCGTGGAAGCGGGTTCGAGATTCTCCAGCTTGGTGTTAAAAAGGAGATCGTGATCCAGATGGTTCCCCTTGCTCGGGCGCATGTGGTCGGTGAACCCGCCCTTGTCCTTCATGGCGTTGGTGAGCCCGGCGGTGATCCAATTGGAGAGTTCCAGGCGCTCCAGCAATTTGGGTTGGGTGGGCTTCTTCCTCGGCGGCATTTCCTTCAAGGCCACCTGTTCCCAGATGCGCTTCCACATGCTGGCATTGTCCGCTGAGACATTGGTCAGATCCTCCAGGGAAACGTTCCCCTTCTTGCTCTCCGCGTCATGACAATCCAGGCAGTAGTCATCGAGGAAGGGCCTGACCTTTTGTTTGAATGCGTCTGAAAGCTCGCCGGCTGTCTGCGCCTGAATCGAAGGGTGAAAACCCGCGAGCAGGAAAGGGAATAGAGCCGCACAACCTGTCAACCGGAAGAAGGACATGTTTTAGGCTAGGAGATCCTCGATGGGGCCAACCCTGCTGTGATGAAAATCGGCCATGTTTTTGTCCATGTTGAAACGGTCAAGTGGCGCACCGACTCCATGAAGAAAGGTCGCGTAGAGGTCGTTGATCGGGCGTTCCTTGATGTTGGTGTATCGGCCGGTATCGAAGCGTGCACGGGCGTTCCCCAGCAGCACGAAAGGCCATTTTGCGCCCTCGGAATGCTGTTTCTCCGCATTATTGCTGGAATATACGATCAAGGTGTTGTCCATCATGAATAGGTGCTATGCCACGGGCTCGTGCGGCGACTATGCAATCCCGTTATGAAATGCATCCTGTTTTTTGTACAGCTCCAAAGCCTGCATCGGTTTTTCAAGCGTCAAACCATCGAGGGCGCAGCTTTCCTTGAGATCCTTGGGGATACACATCAGGGGGTCAAAGCCCTGGTTTTGAAGAAAGAAGATCGCCCGTTTGGGACTGTCAGCGTTCCGGTTGACAGGTGCGCCTGCGGCTTGGGCGATGTCCGGAAACAGGCATGTGCCAAGCAGCGCACCGACACCGGTCGCAATGTCAGGGATCATTTCTGTGCGCGTAATCATATCTTTTTTGGGTGAATCAAGTTAGTATCCCATGTCAGTCCGTCAATGTACCTCCACCTCGCAAAAGGTCAGCGCGGGGATGCCATTTTTCCCGTATAGCAGGGCTTTGGCATCCCACTTCTTGTCCTGCAAGTACGTGATCGTCTTCGCTTCAGTGGGCGCGGCCAGCTTGAGCTTGAGCACATTGCCGGTCGCCGCACCGGAGGCGACCTTGCCAGGTTCGCCGTCCAGATAGATCTGGCTGGCCGTGGCGTTGGTCCAGTCCACCGGTTGGTCGAACTCCAGCGCGATCTCGTCCCGCTTCTCGTTCGTGTAGCTCGCGCGCTTCACGTCGGCCGCGGATACGGGCTGGGCGAAGACTTTCCCGTAGATGTCGCGCTCCAGCAGTGGTGCCATGAGGAGGCCCATCTTCTCGTAGTCGTCCGTTTTGAAATGGCAGCTCGCGCCGCTGGGAATCTGGAGCGTGGGCACGACGCTGAAGCTGGAATAGAGGCGTGCGAGCTGCCGCTGAACGTCGCGCAATTTGTCGCTGTTTCTGGTTCCACCTTGGGAGCAGGCGTTCGGGTAAATTTGGAACAGGTAGTAGTGCCGGAGGTTGGGGTAGTCCTGTTTCCACGCGGCAGTCAAATCGAGCCAGTATTGCTGATACATCTCGCACCCATAGCAGTTGTCCGGGCCGTCGAAGCCCTGATCCGCCTCACCCTGATGCCACAGCAGGCCACGAATGCCGTGGGTCAGCCGGGCTGCGACCACCCGCTTCTTGAGGTTGCTGTAGATCGGCCGCTCCCGATTCGGCTGGCCGGGATTCTTCACGCGGTCGGGCAGGTGCTCGTCGATCCGCGTGCCGCCGACCGCGCCGTTGAGGATGCAAATCGGAACCTTCACGTCCTCCACGAGTTTCTTCGCCAGAGCCATGCCCCAGACGCTGATGAAATGGATGCGGTCGGGGTCGGTTGGGTTGATTCGCTCGACCCGCGCATTGCCCCAGCCACCAGTGGTGGGCTCGCCGGCGACCTCGCCATTGCCGCCAAAGCTGCGGATCCATGGACTGTCGGTGTGCGTGAGATCCTGCCGCGCCTTGGTGTTCTCGTAGTTGTAACCCACGGCATTGGACTGTCCCTCGATGATGAAGGCATCGCCGCAAACGAGATTGCCCACCGTCTGTCGCACCGCTTCCGTGTTCCCGGACTTGGTGCCAAACTCCACCTTGTAGATCACCAAGCCAGCCTTGAGCCGGACTGACAACGCATAGCTCTTGTCCGCCTTGGGCTTCTGCGTTTCTGTTTGGATGAGCTTGTCGCCGGCGTAGAGCTTGAGAAAGACCGAGTCCGCAGGCTCCGCGAGCGTACCGTTGTAAAAAAGCGTGCCTTCGTTGTTGTCGTCGCGCGCGTAGAACTGGTTGTCCACCGGCTTCTCGTCCTTTTCCGGCACCCGCGCCTCCCATGCTTCCTTGGCCGGCTCCTTGACCACGATCTCCACAGATTGGGTGATCTCCTGACCTCCGTTGCTGGCGACAGCGGTTGCCCTAAGCTTCCCGCTGTTCATCGCTCGCTTGAGCAGCAGTTTTCCGGGCACGCTTTCCTTCACCACGGCCATGCCGTCCACTTTCCAGCGATACGTCAGTTCGCCCGCACCCTTAGCCTGCAACGCCGGCAGATTGGCGACCTGCGGCACCACCTCGATCAGCGCGCGGCCATCCCACGTCGCCGGGGCCTTGAGGGTAAAGACCGGGTCCGCCAGCGCTTCCTTGATCGTGACCGGGATGTCGATGGTCTTCACCCCATCGGCAAAGACAGCCTTGCACTGCACCGTCAGCGCTTCGTCACCCACGACCCGACCGGCCTCCAGCGTGAAGGCAAAGCGGTCGGCCGCCGCGACACTTTCCACTCCGCCTCGCTTGATGATCCAGTAAATCTTCTGTGCTCCACCCGCTTTCGCCGTGAGCGTGGCCCGCTGGCCTTCGGCCAGCGTCAGCGCTTTCTCCGAAACCGCAAAGCCACTGCCCGGCTGCACCAGCGGGCCGACCACCGTTTGCCGGGGCTTTTGATTTTCATACTGCAACCGCACCCAGTCGGCGGAGCGCGCGACGTTCGAGATTCTCACCTCGTCCATGTCGCCATTGAAGACGTAGTTTCCCCACCCACCCATCGACATCTTCACCGGGTTTTTGATGTCCAACGGGTTGCCTTCGGCATTGGAAACCGCGTCGAGCATCCCATTGACATACATGCGCGACTCGCCTGGCTTGCAGGTGTGAATGACGTGAACCCATTCATTCAGCGGGATCCGACTTTTTGCCGAGAGGCTCGCGCCCGCCCCGTAGCAATCCATGACCATCTTGGGCGGCTTGCTCAGGATCATCTGCACCGTCATTTTCGGTCCGCCGCTGCCCCAACACACGATGCGATCGCCCGACTTCTCCGCGCGAAACCACAGTTCCGTGGAGTGGGGCGAGGAGCCCGTGGGAAAAGTGGTGATGTTCTCCCCACCGAAGATGCCTTTGCCGGTGGTAAAATGCCGAGCCTGTCCGATCACCCCGGACGCAGCCGTGGTGCCCAAGTCCTTTGCCGTGAGTGTGCCAGTCTCATCCCTGGCCGGATCGTCCAAATGAAAGACCGAAACATACCCATTGGACTCATTGAACACCGCCTTGCCGTTCGACTCGCTGGCCACGTCCGCCTTTCCCCAATACATCTTCAATTCCTGATGCGCGTTGCCTTTGATGGTCGGGACACGCACCCAGATCGTCGCCGCACCTTTCGCCGCGTCCCACTCCTCAATCTGATAGGCCAGCGCCTTGCCCTCCGCGGAAAAGCGCACATCTTCGCCTTTCGCTTTGGCTTGGCTGAAGTCGAACCAATCCTTGTCCAACCGCACCAGCAACGGAAAACCCTCCTCCACCGCCGTCGCCGGTAAATCCGCGCCGTCCCGCGTGGTGAGAATGTTCATCACGCCTGAGTGTTGCCAATCGGCGAAAAGTGCCGCAACGGCCGGCGTCGAAACCGGCCCTGCCTGGCTCTGGGCAAAAGGACTGATGGAAAAAACGAAGGCGACGGCTGAGAGCAGGGCTGAAGCGAAGCGTACGAGACGAGTGTGATTTAAGGGCATGGCACAGATAAAGGAACCGGGATGGATGTGTTTGTTAGAGCAATTCAAGAGAATTTATGGGCGCCACTTTGCCAGGCGTGCTTGTGGCCACCGATGCGAATTGTCGGACGAAGGCGCATCGGGCAGGTGCTGCTCTCGCCTTCCCTATTTGCCTGGAGGCATTGCCGGATTCATCGTGGAAATACCTGGCGGCTTTGGATAAGTGGTGTGAATTCCGTATTTGGCGGCGAGGTAACCTCCAACGGAGGCTTCCTCCGCAGCCGTGAGAGCTCGCGAGTAGCAAAGAATCTCGGCCAGGTCGAACTTGCACAGCCAATGGTCTCCGTCGGTGCCACTGAGCAAGTAACGGGTCGGCTTCGTATCCTGGTCATTGACGGTGATCTTGAGGATCATGAAGTCGGTGATGGTTCCAAGGCTGAATCCGCCCTTGGCGGATTTCTCCAGTGCAATCGGTGATCCATTCTTGGAAATCGCCGCCGGGAATTGGTTTTCATTGAAGCCGGTGGTTCCGTTGCCATCCAACAAGTAGCTGGAGGCTCTTCCTGATTCGCGCCCGATGAAGGAACCCGCATTGCTCCAGGTCGGCGAAGGGGAACGAACGACAAGGTACTGCTCCTTGATGAAGACCTTTCCGCTGACCAGGGTGCGGCAGTCGCCGGTGAAACGGACCACCGGTTTCGAGGCGATCTCGTTCTGCACCAGGGTCGGGAGGTTGTGTTCCTTGTGGACCGCGTGATGCGCGTTGCCGGAGCGGTCATTCCAGATCAGCACCTGCTGGTCGGGATCCTTGTAGATACCGAAGGACGGATCCAACCAACAGACCAGACCGGAAGTCACCGGAACCGTGTTCCCATCGACCGTGATCATTGCCGCGGTGGACGTGCTCACCTGGCCGTTGCCGCCAGCAGCCTTTGCTGTCAGACGGTAGGAACCCGCCGGGACGTTCTTCCATTCCATGGAAAAGGGCGGCGTCGTGGCGGTCCCGATTATTGTTTCGCCGTTATAGAAGGCCACTTTTGTTACATTGCCGGGCACGTCTGCGACATCGGCTGTGAGGGTGACCGTTGCCGGCGGTCCGAAACTGGCGCCGTTGGAGGGCGAGGTCAGGATCACGCCTGTCACCGGATAGAGCAGCTCCTGGGCAACGATCGAGCAGGCCTTGCGTGAGGGCATATACCAATACAAGCGCGCCGAGGCGGGACTGCTGTTGTGACAATACTCCATCTTCAGACTGTATCGTTGCCCGGCAGTCAAGGTGATCTCGGGGCTGTCGTTCCACAGTTTGGTCGTATGGTCCTTCCAGTCGTCGATGACCTGCACGCCGTTGATCCACAAACGGACTCCGTCGCTGGTGCGGGTGGAAAAACGGTAGGTTCCGGACTCAGGTGCCAAAACCTGGCCGGTCCAGCGAACATAAAAGGGAACCGCGCCCAGCGTCTTGGCCGGCGGCGCCGAACCCCAGTCAAAGTTGACATCCGGGTCCAACTGCGACGCTTTCGGCGCGGCGAACTCTTTGTTGTCGTAATAATACCCATTCAGCCCAGTGCCGCCCGCGCCCACGACAAGATTCACGGTCGCGGGTGGTGAAGTTGTTAGGCTGTCGGTGACCGCAAACGTGAACCTGTCAATACCCAGATAGCCCTTTTCCGGGGTATAAGTCAGGTTGGGGGCCGAGCCCGTGATGGTACCGTGTGACGGTTGGTTCGTGATTTTCCACGTCACCTTGTCCGAGCGGTATGAGGAGCCTTTTAGTGTGATAGCCTTGGGCGTATTGGGTGGGACGACCAAGATTTGCGGGCTGGCGACCGGCAGTGCATTGACGAGGGCCGGCGCAGTGGTGGCGGCTTCAATCGCATCTATGGTGTTGATAATGATTGGGGCATTGTTATCCCCCGGCGGCCACGCGGCGAGGTAGGTGCGCAACGTCGGCAAGGCCCGCCGCGCCGCCTCGCCATAACCTGGAAGGCTGCCAAGGGCACTCTTGCCCAACTGTCCCCAATACGTCACGTTGCCGAGGCTTATGTCTATCCCCTCATCGATCTTGTTCTTCGACAGGGCCATCATGGCCGCGCCCACCGGCCCGGCGGTGAACATCCGGTCACACGGCCCCTCGGTTTGCGCATCGGCGAACAAATCCGGAGCCAGAGCCACGACGTCCGCCAAGGTCAACCGGTCCTGCACGAAGCTGCTCACGATATTGCGCCACATCCCGGCAGGTTGTTTGATGCCGGCCCGGACCGCCGGGTAGAGCAGGCCTCTGTCGGCCTTGATGGTGTTGCCTCCCAATTGATGAAACAGCGTCTCGGCAAGGTAGCCGTTGGCGATTTGCAGCGGATCGCTCCAATTGAAGCCGGTCTCGAACGGATAGGTGGGTGCGACATTTTTGACAAAGGCACCCAGCATGTCGGGCACGGCCGTGGCGGCTGCTGCATTGATCTGCCCCAGCGCCTTTGCGGCTTTGGCACGCACCCAGATGTCGGGGTCAGACAGTCGGCGAGTCAGCGCGGGCACGGCATCGGCGGCCTTCATGCAGCCCAGGGCGGTGCAAGCCGCCTCGCGTTGGTTGGCATTGGACGGATTTTCCGCCATGGTGATGAGCGTGGGGATCAGCGACGGCCCATCGTCTCGCACACTCAACTCGGTGGCGGCATTGAACCTGACAATCGGATCCCACTCACCCAGAGCGGCAACCAGTTGTTCCTTGGTATAACTTCCGCAGCGCGCGGTGAATTCGGCGGCCCAGATTGAATTGCTGACAGCCTTGGAATCCAGGTGGTTTGCCGGGGCAACCAATTTCCCGGTAATGCAAAGCTTTTTCAACGGCAGTGCGGCATGCAGGAGATAATATGCGGTCGGATTTCCCCAATAGGTATAACTATCATCCCAGTAGTCCTTTGCACGACCGGGTGCCCACTGCTCGCCACCTTCATACACGAAGGAACCGTCACAGCGGCGCTTCATGTCCCGGTCCCAGCGCATTTGTTTGAGGTATTCGGCGGCGGCCTGCGGGCCGCCCATGGCTGCACCCAGCGCCGTCCACAGGTAGCTGAACCCCTGGCCGGTATGCCCGTAGGCCTCGCCCTTGAAGCCCGCCAGGGCCATCCGCGAAAAATATTCCGTCGGCAATGTCTTGTCGCCCATACACGCGAACATGACCGCGGCCAAGCCGTCCTTGCCATTGCTACAGTGATCATAATAGGTCCGTTTCTGTCCCTGCAGTTGGTGCTCGCCGTAATACGGCTGATGTTCACCGTAGGGGACGGACCCGCGGTTGACATAGTAGCCGAAGAAATTGGCCGCCCGTGCAATCGCCGGGTCGATTTCGGTGTTTTTCACACCGGCCTTCTTGCCGAGCACGATTGTGAGCTGCGCCGCCAGTCCGGCCTGGTTCACCGGTCCGTACCAACTGATGGAGCCATGGGTTCCTCCGGTCTGCCAGCCGCCGGGCGGCGCGACGGTGGAAAAGCCATGACCGGACGTGCCGAACATACTCGTGTGTTTGGCTGCGTAGATGACATACTCGCTCAGCCCGTGGAACACCTCGGCGTCATTGGTCAGCATGTAATACTCGGCCAGAAAGATACTGTTATAACAATTCCAAGCAGAAACACCGTTGCGCTCCAGGTCAAGATCCTTGGGCGCGAGCGAGCGGGCGTACGTCTGTAACATCGGCAAGTAATCCGGGTTTCCTGTGGCGAGCAGGGCCAGCGCGCTGATGGCCCCCGACCCGTCGGCACCACCCCAGCCATTTTTCACGATCTTTTTTTGGAGGCTCATGGCGGCATTCGCCATGATGTTCGAAGACTTGGGACAATTGTAAGGCGCGGTGTCGGAGTAGGTGCCCATGACGGGCAGGGCGATCGACACATCGGTGGCGACGCCTGCGCGCCAACGCTTCAGCTTGAGAATGCCGTTGGCGCCTTCGGCGGCACCGATCGCCCAGCCCAGACTCTTGCGGGCATCGCCCGTAAAGAGGGGCACAACACCGGCACCCGCACTCGCGCCGAGAATGATGTCGTCGGGGGCCATGATCCCGGCAGCCGGAGTCTTGTCGGCCACAGTGGTTACCAAAATCTGATAGGGGGCAAACGCCGTATAGCCGTCCTGCGATGGGGTCTCGGGCCAACCGTTGTCGATCCATCCGCGCATCCCGGTGGGTCCGAGGTTATATGTGTAGGTGCGGTCAACCTTGGAAATATTCTTGTCCACGGTGAGATCAATTTTCAGCGCGGTGACCGCATTCACCCCAGCGGGCAAAGTGAAAAGCAGGACCAGGGAGAGCGCCGTGCATGAGGCGCGAAGATGGAATGAATCAGTCATATCAGTCCGGAAGAACACGGTGCATTTGGACTAAAGTCCAGGTTACTTTCCGTGCTCACGCCTGACGCCGCCGACGCTTCAGCATGCCGAGAGCGCCGGTCAGCAGCAGGCCGAGGGTGCCGGGCTCGGGGACGGCGGCGGTGCCAAGGTTCAAGCCTTTGCTGCCACCGCCGCTGAAGGCTCCGGAAGCCACCCCGCTGGTGAAGGTCACGGTCGCACCGGCTCCGATGGTCAGCGAACTGAGCGTCTGGCTGACACTGCCAAACTTCAGCATGGCATTGTCGGCTACAACAACGCTCGCCGTGCCAGTCGCGGGAGTTGTGCCGAGTTCACCATTCACGTTGAGCGTACCTGCGGTGACGGTGAGGCTGTCATAAGTCTGCGCGCCATTGAGGTTCTGGACGCTGGCGTCCACCTTTTCCACGGCGGAGCCATCGCCGACGGTGCTCAGGATGGCTCCGGTGAACGTCGTCTCGCCGCTCGCTGCGCCAATGGTCAGGGTAGCTCCACCAAAAAGCACCCGATGTCCGGTCGGGGTCGGACCCGCAGCGTCGGCCAGCGAGGCGATCTTTTGGTTGGTGTCGCTCAGGTCCAGGGTTGCGTTGTCCCCGATGCTCACCGGCGTGCTGATCGGCAAGAGGTTCGGGGTTTGCACCGTGCTGGTGACACTGACCCTATCCAGGAAAACTCCGTCGTTATCGCCGGTAACTCCAGGAATATACGCGTTTGCGAAGGTCAAGGTCGCCGTCGTTGTAGTGTCCGGCCGGAACGTAAAGCTGTGCAGTGTCCAGCCAGCGTTGACCGCGGTTGTCTGCAGGAGGGTGGTGGCCGAGGGGGAGGATACACCCACGGGCGTTCCCCCGCCGTAACTGATAAACGTCCCGCCCCCGAGACTAAGCGTGGTATCCATATAGCCCCCGCCGCCCCGCTGCTCTTCGTAATAGCTCACCGAGTAATCGGTCCCGGCGGTGACCCCGAAACTCTGGAAGATGCTCATGGTTCCATTCACATTGACGAGGAAGTTTCCACCGCCCGTCGGACCACCACCGCCCCAGTTCGACGACGTCATGTACCACACAATGCCACTGCTCCCGCCGGTCGTCCAACCGGTGACATTGCTGCTCGCCACGTTCTCATGCGAGCCATTGCCCGGGGGAGTCCCCGTCTCAAAGCTGCCGTTTGTGATTAGCTGGACGGCGTTCTGGCCCGTCAACTTTAGCGTGCCGTCACTAACAATGGTCGGGCCGGCGTAGGCCTGCGCCGCAGTCACGGTCAGGGTGCCGACGCCAGCTTTGGTCAGGCCGTTTCCGCCGCTCAACGTCCCGGAGTAAGTCGTACTCTGCCCGTTGCCGTCGACGGTCAAGGCGACATCCTCCGCGCTTTCGGTTGTCAGGGCCACGTTGACCGCGCCAGTCAGTCCGCCAAGCGTCGGACTGGTGACGCCTGTGGCGAAAGCCAAACCTCCGCCAGTGACCGCACTGACGGTGCTGTTTTGCAGGGCTTGGTTATGGCCCAGTTTCAGTGCTCCTCCGCTGACGACGGTGGTCCCGGTATGGGTGTTTGCCACCGCCAGGGTGAGGGTTCCCGCACCGGACTTCGCCAGCGTGCCGCCGACGCTGGTCAAAGCCGTTGCGAAAGTCACATCCTGACCATTCGTATCGAGGGCGTAGGCTTGGCTGGGGTCTGCACTGAACCGAGCGGAGTAATCCGTGGTATTGCCGGCACTGAACTGGAGCTTGCCGCCACCAAAGCTAATTGCCCCCGTGGCTCCCAGCGCGCCGCTGCTCCCGAGAGCGAGGACGCCGTCGTTGATGTTCGTGCCGCCGTCGTAGGTATTCGCACCGGAGAGTGCGACTGTGCCCGTGGTGGTCTTTGTCAGGACCGCCCCGGTGCCGCTCAGATCCGCGCCGATTGAGCCGCTCTCCACGGCGAAGGAGGTGCCGGTGAGTGTCCCGTTATTGATCTGCGCCCCGTTTTTCAAACTGACCGCACCGACCGTCTGGCTCGTGAGACCCAGATCTACGATGGTCGTGCCTCCGTTCACGGTGAGCGCACCCGTCGTGGCCCCGAGGGTCCCCGCGCCAGAAAGGGCAAGCGTACCAGCAGTCACCGTGGTGCCGCCGTCATAGGTGTTCGCGCCGGTGAGGGTGACCGTGCCTGCGGTGGTCTTCGCCAGCGCGGCTCCGCTGCCGGCGAGGGCCGCGCCTACCGTTCCGCTTTCCACGGAAAAGGATGTGCCGGTGAGGGTGCCGTTGTCGATCGTCGCCCCGCTTTTCAAACTGACTGCACCCACCGTCTGGCTGGTGGTGCCCAGATCGACGATGGCTGCAGCCCCATTCACCGTGAGCGTGCCGCTAGTCGCGCCGAGCGTGCCGCTGCCGGTGAGAATCAGCGAACCGGCGGTGACCGTGGTGCCGCCCGTATAACTGTTGGGGGTGCCGATGGTCACGGTGCCTGCTCCGCTTTTGATCAGGTTCGCGCCGCCAGCGATGCCAAAGGCTCCCGAAAGCACGTAGGCTTTGTTTTCGTTGTTAAAAGTAACTTCGCCGGGTGCGACGTCCGCCGCATTGATGCCGACTGCGACGGGACCCGCCGGCACGGCCGAATCATCGAAAAGCGTCGCCGCTCCGGCGAGAAAGTTGACCTCGGTTAAAGGATCCGTGGACAAAACCCAGTTGGTCGGCGGGGTGCCGGCCAGATTGCCCGATGTGACCCATTGGCCGTTGTCGTTGCCGGTCCACACGGACCTGGCAACCACCAGCGCATCGACACTGATCAAGTCCAGGAAAACCCCGTCGTTGTCGCCGCCGCGGCCTCCACCGTAAACGTTTGCGAAGGTCAACGTCGCCGTCGTAGTAGTATCCGCCCGGAAGGTAAAGCTGTGCAGCGTCCAGCTCGTGTTATGCGCGGTTGTCTGCAGGATGCTGGTTCCCGGGCCGGCGGAGACACCCACGGGCGTTCCGCCGCCGTAACTGATAAACGTCCCGCCTCCGAGACTAAGCGTCGTATCCACATAGCCCCCGCCGCCTCGCCGCTCTTCGTAATAGCTCACCGAGTAATCGGTCCCGGCGGTGACCCCGAAACTCTGGAAGATCGTCGCATTTCCAGTCACGTTGACGAGGAAGTCTCCACCGCCCACCGGCCCCCCGCCGCCCCAGTTCGATGACGTCATGTACCACACAGTTCCGTTCCCCGTCGTCCAACCGGTGACATTGCTGTTGCTGACAGTCTCGTGAGAGCCATTGCCCGGGGGAGTCCCCGTTTCAAAGCTGCCGTTCACAATGAGCGATGCGGTGGAAGCCGGGGTGATAGCCAGCGCGGCGGCCACGGGAAGGAGGGAGAGGATGCGGGTGTGTTTCGACTTGCTGGAGTTAGTGTTCTGGTGGGTGTTTTTCATGGGATGGGTTTTTGGCTGGTGGTTTTGGGTTCGGGAAGAAACGAGGATTGCTGCTCATCGCTTTTTCCACCGGCTCGCCGCCGCTGCAAATTTTACTTTCTATCCGGGTAGATCATTCCGTGATCCATCGTTGCCCATCTTGAGCTCCATCCGCCGCTTCTCCTACGCAGGGCACACCGCCACCCGCTCCTCCGCACCAACTTTCACGGCGTTTTCTCCGACGGCACAGCTACAACCACGGCTTCTGCTTTCAATATCAGGATCCTGCCGCGCTCGACATACTGCCTGGCCCTGATCTGACCGGCGATGGTGACCTCGCCTTCCCTGGCCTCCTTGATCGCACTCATATCGACCTCGATGGACGCATTACCTTTCGCCCCATGGTATTTCAATTTCCAGCCAGTGGTTTCTCCACCAATGGCCGCAAGCCCGCGGTGCAATGTCCCGGAGATTTTGACATTCCCGCCTGCTTTGATGACCGGAGGCTTGGGCCGAGAGCCACTGGCGCCCGGGCCAAGCGGTTTCACGCCGCTCGCCTCATACGCGTAGGTGAGCGTGACCTTGGCGGTCACGCGGGCGGCCAGATTGATGACATTTCCGTAAGACACAGTGACCGGGCTATCGAACGCGACGAGGAAAGGCTTGGTGCCGGTGACCGCGGCGAGAATGGCAGGATCGTAATCCACTCCGGCATTCCCGACGTTGAAGGTCTGATTGGAGACGATGGGGGCTGCCGGGAAGGTGACTTCGACGGGCAGGCGTGGGCCGTTCCCTCCGCCCTGCCCGCCGCCGGTGCCGCCGTAGGCACTGCCTTCGATCATGAAGGTCCCCCCAAACGAGCCGGATGCGTTGCCCCCGGTGCCCGCCCCGCAAGTTCCCGAAAGCGTGCCGCTGATGTTCTCCCATTTCACAGTGAAAGACTGCAAGGTGCCCAAGGATGCGTTGAAGGGCTGCATCTTCGTGCTGAAAAAACCCGGACTCACGAATTCAACGGCGTTGCCATCTCCGTGATACAGGCTGCCCGCATTGGACGCGGCAAATTCCTGGGTTCGGACCACGGTCTCAGCCGCGAGGGAGGAGGCAAGAACGATGGCTCCCAGCAGGATGGACAGGGCTTTGGTAATGCGGGATGAGGTTCGCGACGGCATGAAGCGGTCGTGGACCGGGGTGCCAGATGCCGGGAGACCGGAAAGTCGGAAGTGGGCGAGAGGACCTGGAGTGGTTGCTGTCATGGTTGGTCTTCCTGCTGGGAAATTGCGTTCGCGCCCGTGGCACCGGGGACGGCCAGAGCGGGGGGCGGCGTCGGAGAGTGAAATCGGCATGGATACAATTCGTTTATCCCGAAATTTCGCCGCTGCCGCAAATTCAACGATTTTTCCAGGTAGATCATTCCATGCGCTCCACTCTGCGTCAGGGGACGAAACGCTTGGTGCTGATGACGCGGAATTTGTAGGAATCCTCGACGGTGGTAGTGCCGGGATTGGCCGTGAGGTCTGGGAACTGCGCGCCGGTGTCGAGGTAACGCTCGAACAGCGCAGCGCCGCGGAACTCGCTGACGACCTGGCCGGCGTCTTCCCGCCAGACCGCCGAGTCTTCAGGGTTGGCCGAGGCTTTCTGCTTCAAGACCTGCACGCGCATGTGGACGGTGTAGGTGTTCGATTTCGTGGTCAGCCGCGGGTAGAGATCGGCATAGGGTGCCTCGCGGCTGTTTTCGCCGGTCACAACATTTTTCGACCAAAAGCTGCCGCTCTGGTAGTCCGTGAGCGACTCGCCGGTGCGGACCAGGTACAGCTCGCAGATTTGTGTCGCCGAGCGGAAGATCCCCTTCGTCTTAAAGTATTCGTCGCACTGCTTGAGGGTTTCCGCGGCGTCGAGCCCCTTGCGCATCTCCTGCGCGCCGCGGCTGCCGGTGCCCTTGAAGGCTTCGTCCCACAGACTCGCGACGGTGGCATCCTGGCACGCCCTGGGATCAGGGTCGTTCGGCATCCAGGGCCAGTCGGAGGTTTCGTGATCCCAGAGCTTATAGACCCGCGACAGGGCATTGGGAACGGCGAGAGGTTCCTCCCCCTTGAGCACCGCATGCAGGGCCGTGGCCCGCCGGATGTAACTAAAGGGCACAATCTCATAGTTCAGGTTGACCTTGCCCGCGGTGGAAAACGGCTCGCTGATGGCATAAGGCTCGACGACCGGCATCCAGAACAGATCCATGAGGAGATGGTCCGGCGGCGCGGTATAGGGCGGACCGGAAACGGGAGTGCCATTGCCGGGGTGATTGGCCTGCGGGCGGAAGAGGAGCGTCTGCCAGGGCTGGTTTCGCTTCACCCCGGTCGGCAGCGAGCCAAACATGGCCGGGGATTTCATGACGCGGTTTGGCGAGAAATAGACCGGCGCAGGGGCGGCGAAGTGCCAGGAAAAATACGGGTAACCACCCTTGGTGTCGGAGACATTGCCTTCGTCCGGCTTGTTGATGAAAGCCCCGTCGCCGACCTGGGCGACGCCGGTGTCGAAGTCGTTCCATTTGTTATAAAGCTTGCCCGCGCCGGCATTGATCTCCGGCATGCGGCAGAAGTGGTAGTCCGCGGACGTCAGTTGATCACCCGCGGCGGAGGTGCTGTAAGTCAGCCCGGCGACCGGCGGCTCGTTGGCAAAGCCGTAGAGCGCGCGCGTGCCGATGGGTTCGGAAAAGATGTGGTAGAAGTGCTGTTGCTCGTCTTGCCATCCGCCCACGGGAACAAATTTCACATCCTTGAGCGGCTCCGTCTTTGCCGCCACCAACCGGAGATCGCCGTGCTCGGGAACGATGGAGCGGACGACATCCTCCTGGCGGAACAGCCCTCCAATTTTGAACCCCGGAGGACTGTTCCCATTGTCATTGCCAAATCTCCGCTTGGGGTCGGTATACTCCGCACCGGGCATGTGCGGTGCCTGATCCGCCTCGGCGTAGCGGGTGGCGAGATTCCACCAGAGCCCAGTGCTGGAGGCGGCGGCCCCGCGATAGGCCTGGGTTCCGGTGGTGACCAGATCGGGAATCGGGAAGGTGCCGCCGGGAAAGTCAAAGTCATAGGTTTGCACGAGCACGTTGCCCGGCTGGGAAAAGGCCTTGATCCGAATCGCCCCGGCGGAGAATGCCATGGTCTTCTTGCCAGCGGCGGCGCTCACCGCGACCCGCTTTTTGCCGACCAATGGGTAGCCCCCACCGCCAAAACTGATGATCGGCCCGCGCAGCCCCGTGGATGCCTCCCACCAGCGATAGTTCCACAAGCCTCGAAACGATCCGTTGGAGGAAACGGTCACGGGAGTCGTCGGGAATTCCAGATCGTTGCCATCGAGTGTGACCTTGCCGGTGAAGGTAACCTCGTAGGAGAGATTCTCCACGAGCGGATGGTATCCCGGACTTACTTTGAAAGGTTCGAAAAGGAAGGCCGCCTCGATGGCTTTCTCCCCATTCTGGAGCGTAATCTTTTTGGCTCCGCCGTTGTCCCCCTGCGGCGTGCCGGTGCTGTTATCCTGGCCGCAGATGAAGTGGAATCCGATTTGGGAGATCATATAAGCACGCCCAAACCCCATGGTGGTCGCGCCCTTGCTGGTGATCTTGATCGGTGTGACCTGACCGTTGGTGCAAAAGGGTGCGGAAACCTGTGGGTCCTGCAGGTTGGCGCACCGCACGTAATCAAAGATTTCCGTGAGCACCTGATCGCGATCGGCACCCCACTTGGCAGCGCTGGAAAACTTCCCGCCGAACCCCGGGATGTCCTGATCGGTCAGCGCCTGCAGATAGGCGTAAAGCAACTGGTTCCGCGGCTGGCCGCTGGCATCCTTAAGGGTCCAGTCGGCGGTGTCGCTCGTCGCATCGGAGCGCTGGAAGTAGAAGGTTTGCGGCGCTGCGGGATTCGCCCCCGGAATGGTGCCGCAGAAGGCCGACAGGTTGTCATACGGACTGCGAAACTGCGGCACCTGCGGATTGCGATGAACGGGCCAGATGGAGACCCGCGGCAGGCCGAAGAGATTTACCTCGGGCGCACGGCTGCTGGCGGTGAGGAAAAAGCGGCTGCGCTTCAAGGCGTCGGCACCGACCAGGGCATTGAGCGAGCGGTCGGGCTTGAAAAGGAATTCATCGACCGAGGCAAACAACCGATCGGCATCCAGCGTGACCTTGGCCATCCCGGCGACGCCCTGCGTGGCGGCATTGCTCCCACCCCAGGCGATGCGCGGCATAGCTTCGTAGATGGCCTGCTTCTGCGAGGTCGTTAGCACGGTATTGGGGAAAAAGACCGGACTGAGCGCGGTCGAATAGGGGTGTCCGGGAAAGCGCTGAAATTCATTCTGCGCCGGCTGGAATTTGCCGTAAGCCAGATCCTTCACGCTGATGGCCCGGGGCGTGTCCCACGGGGTGGGCTCGGAGGCGGTGTTGATGTTGATCTTGCACGTCTCATCGTCGGTCCAAAAGGCTACCCGACCCACGATGGGGTTGGTCGCGGAGGGAGTCTTATACTCTGGCGCGCCCGTCCAGGCATCCGCTCGGCCCGCTCCAGCATCGTCTCGTATTCCTCGTGCGACCTCAGCAGTTGCCAGTCGCCGACGAGCTTTCCGCCCTTCACGGCGAAGTTCGTCACATAGCCGCAGACGTTTTCAATCGCGCTCGGGTGGTTGCGCTTCACCGGCACCTTGCCCCGCGTGTTCGCGCACAAAATCATCTGCGCGAGCGTGGTGTCATCTACGTGCAGCTCATGCCCGCGCGCCTTCACCCCGCTGGTGATCAGACCGACTTCGCGGATGATGCCGTTCGCGCGGTCCGCACGCGAAGCGGCGAACGGGGTATGAAACTGGCACCCGGCGGCGTGCGAGAATTCGATGAGCGGGGGGATTTTCTTTGGCATGCCCAGCCGCGGGGTGTCAAATCGCGGTGCTCAAGCCATGAAGATAATCCTACAGCGGTCCTTCGTCAGCCTCGTCCTCACGCTCTCTGCCTTCGCACAGGTGCCCGATGCGCTTAATTACTCGATACCCGCCCCGCCGGTTGGCGTCCAGGGAGGTCAGGGATTCGGCGGTCCTTTCGATCCCCAGGCAGCGGGCCCGCAGCTTGGCTACAGCGTCGCTGTGGACGGGGCTTACACCGTGGTTGGTGCGCCGCTGGATGACGTCGGTGGGTCGGACTCGGGAGTCGTGAAAGTATTCGACTCGACTACTGGAGCGTTGCTTTTCGTGCTGCCCAACCCCAGCCCCGGCTTCGGCGACCGCTTTGGTTGGTCGGTGGGCATCTCCGGTACGCTGGTGGTGGTCGGGGCGTGGCTGGACGATACGGGAGGAAACGACGCCGGTAGCGCCTATGTCTTTGACCTCGTGAGCGCGACACCTGCGGTTCCGGTGGCTACACTGAACAACCCCATTCCGGCAACTAGTCAGTACTTCGGCGTTTCGGTGGGAATCTCCGGCACGCGGGTCGTCGTGGGGGCTTACGGCAGCGACACGGGAGCAGCCGACGCTGGAAGCGCGTATGTGTATGATTTGGCCGGTGCCACACCCACTTTACCTATGGCTACGCTGAATAACCCTGCGCCGGTGGGAGGTGACCAATTCGGCTGGTCGGTGGCCATCTCGGACACGCGGGTGGTGATCGGAGCCCCTCAAGATGATACAGTGGCGGCCGACGCGGGTAGTGCTTATGTCTATGACCTTGCCAGCGCAACGCCGACGGTCCCCATGGCTACGTTGAACAAACCGGCCCCGGCAGCGGGCGATCAATTTGGCACTTCAGTGGCCATCTCTGGCACGCGGGTGGCAGTGGGTGCTGCCCGGGACGACACGGGAGGGGCAGATTCGGGCAGCGCCTATGTGTATGACCTAGTCGGCGCAACGCCCACGGTACCCATGGCTGTGCTGAACAATCCGAGCCCGGCGGCGAGCGACTTTTTCGGCGTCTCGGTTGGAATCGCCGGATCGACGGTGGTGGTGGGGGGATACTTAGACGACACTGGAGCAAGCAACGCTGGGAGCGCCTATGTGTATGACCTCGCCAGTTCGACGCCTACGGTACCGGTGGCTACGCTTAGCAACCCCGGCCCTGCCGCGAGTGACTTCTTTGGCTGTTCTGTGGCCGTATCCGGCACGCGGGTCATTGTGGGAGCTTACGGTGACGACACCGTGGCAAAGAATGCGGGGAGTGCGTATCTGTACGATGTTGGCAGCGTGACGCCGACAGTGCCTGTCGCTACGTTGAATTCCCCAAGCCCCTCAGCGGGCGACTCCTTTGGTTCGTCGGTGGGAGTCTCCGGTACGCTAATGGTCGTGGGAGCCCCGTATGAAGATACCGGAGCGACAAATGCGGGGAGCGCGTACGTTTATAACTTCGCCAGTGCGACGCCCACAGTGCCATTGGCGATCCTAAATAACCCCCGTCCGACTTTGGCCGACTTCTTCGGCTGGTCGGTCGCCATCTCCGGCACGCGCGTGGTGGTTGGGGCATACCTCGATGATCAGGGAGGGGTCCGTGCGGGAAGCGCGTATGTTTATGACTTGGCCAGCGCGACGCCCACGGTGCCCGTAGCAACGCTGGATAACCCCAGCCCTCACAATGAGGATAACTTTGGCAGATCTGTGGCTATCTCCGGCACGCGGGTGGTTGTGGGAGCTAACGGTGACGACACGGGAGCAACAAACGCTGGGACCGTTTATATTTATGACCTTGCAAGCACGACCCCAACGGTGCCCATATTGACACTGCACAACCCCGGTCCGACGGTCGAGTACGACTACTTTGGTTGTTCGGTGGCCATTTCCGGCACTAGGGTGGTAGTGGGAGCTAACGATGATGACGTGGCCCAGCGCGACACAGAGCGCGCCTATGTATTCGATCTCGCCAGTGCAACGCCAACAGTCCCGGTGGCCATACTCGACAACCCCAGCCCAGCACCGGGTAACTTATACGGTGATGAGTTCGGTGGTTCGGTGGCCATCGACGGGTTGCGGGTCGTGGTAGGTGCTATCAACGACGAGACGGGAGGTGCGGCCGCCGGAACCGCTTATGTTTATGACTTAGGCACCACAACACCCACGGTGCCGGTTGCCACCCTCGTCAACCCCAACCCATCGCGGCTTGGCGATTACGGTGACAAATTTGGCCGCTCGGTCGCTATTTCCGGCACGCGAGTGGTAGTCGGCGCTCCCGAAGACGATCCGGTTAGCACGGGTAATGCGGGGAGCGCCTATGTCTATGACCTCGGTAGTGCAACGCCCACAGTGCCGGTGGCCATGCTCAACAAAACGTACCCTGCTCATGATGATTACTTCGGTACATCGGTAGCGATTGACGGCACGACCGTCGCTGTCGGAACTCCGTTGGATAGCACCGCGGTTTACAACAAAGGGGCTGCCTACGTCTTTGGCCCCGCACTGACACCACCAGCGGGCGGAACCATGACGCTAACGCCCTCTTCGCCCGTGGACGCCAGCATTTTGCTAACCGTGGCCTTCGTCGGGTGGACGGACACCAACCTGCCGTTGACCTACACGATACTCGTCGATGACTTGGTGGTATCGCCAACAGGACCGACCGCATCCCGCAACTTTACCGCCCCAGCTACGTCGGGAGCGCATGCCTTGAAAGGGCGGATCCAAGATGCACTGGGAAACCTGACGGAAGTAACGCAAATCTTCACGGTTTACTCGCCGATCGAGAGATGGCGGCAGACTTATTTCGGTTCTCCCGCCAATACTGGCAACGGCGCGAACACCATCGACTTTGAACACGATAGCCTGATCAACCTCATCGAGTTCGCTTTTGGCACCAATCCCACCACCAGCACCACAGGCCCGCTGCGCTACAACGGTACCTTTGCCGGCAGCGGGACGATAACCGCGACTGGCCAGCCGATCACGAAGTTTGAAGACGGTGCCAGCGGTCTCGAATTTCGCGCGCTCTTCGTTAGGCGAACGAACTATGCCGCTGCCGGCTTGACCTACACCCCGCAGTTCAGCGGCGACCTGTCCACTTGGGAGGCAAGTGGCACCCAGCCCACCGTTTTGGCCGACGATGGCACGTACCAGATCGTCAGCGTGCCCTATCCGGCTTTCGTCGGTGGAAAAATGGCGCGGTTTTTCAAACTCAGTGTCTCCATCTCGCCATAAGCACCGTCCGCCGAGGCAGCGCGGAAAACGCTGCAGGCGGGGAATAATGGAGCAGCGGGGGCAGTTCTACACGCCAAAGGTCCTCCTTTGAGCAGAGATCGGATGAAGGCGGCGCATACATAGTGAAACACACTGCGAGTGTATATCGCGTGAGGTTTTGACGCCGCGCCGCGCACGCTTGTTCCACATGAAACGGCGGTAGGGGCGGGAGGTGGAAGGCGACGGAAGGAAGCGGAGGGGAATTTCACCGGCCTCATTGGTTTCGCTACTTTCTGCGCTTCCTGAGCATGGCGAGTGAGGCGGCGGTAAGCGCGCCCGCACCTCCGGCGGCGGCTCCCCCGGCGATGGCGTGCTTGAGCGCGGCCGGGCGCTTCTGCGGGTGGCGGCGTCGATCTGCTCGGGCGTCTTGCGGTTCTGGCTGCTCTGCTTGTTCAGCGCGGCTTGCAGGGCTTGGAAAAAGGAAACGTCGCGGCGGACCTCGGTCGCTTCATCGCTCGCGGCGCAGAGGGCGAGCCGAGCGGAGCGAGACAGATTGCCGACAGTCAGCCCGAAGGGTGAGCGCGGGGGTCGCTCATCAACGCGCGGGAAAGTTCCGTCACCACCTGCACCCAGCGCTTCTTGCCGTCTTCCTGTTCGAGGATGTGCTCCTGTCCGGCGGGGATGAGCGCGAGGCGTTCGGTGGGTTTGCCGGTCGTCCACTTGTCCAAGTTGAAACGATGCATCATATCGCAGGCGATGCCGTGTTTCTCCAGCATCACGGCGATGGCTTGGGCGGTGTCAAAGGTCGGGTTCCCCTGGCCACCGCTCTCGGTGTAGGTGATGAGCGCCTTCTTGAGCTGATCGGCGAGGCCGAGGTAATCCACCACCAGCCCGCCGGGCTTGTCGCGGAAGACGCGGTTCACGCGGGCGATGGCCTGCATGAGGCCGTGGCCCTGCATCGGCTTGTCGGCATACATCGTGTGCAGGCAGGGCGCGTCAAAGCCGGTCAGCCACATATCGCGCACGATCATGATCTTGAACGGGTCCTTGGCGTCCTTGAAGCGGTTCGCCAGCTTGCGGCGGGCGTCCTTGCTGCGGATGACGGCGCTCACCCGCTTGAGCCGCTGGCACTCCTCCTCCAGCGCCCGCAACCGTCGCGCTTCGCTCACCTACACCCCGCCATACTTACGCTTCCACGTGTAATACGTCGGCTCGCTGATGTTGTGTTTGGCGCACACCGCCTTCACCCCACCTCCGCTCTGCGCCTACCTCAGTATCCCGATAATCTGTTCTTCGTTGAATCTGCTCTTTTTCATTCGTTCTGCTCTTTTACCCAGCAGAACTATATTTTTCCCACGTCCACTTTTCCGGGGTCAGGTCAACCACCCCGCTGCGCGCTCCGCTTGCCGATTAAGATTAGGAGTAAGAGTAAGATTAAGAAGAACAGCCTGCCGCTTTCCCCTCCCCCTGTAGCTGCCGCATCATGGCGGCGCGGCCTTGTCATCCGTGTGGCGGATGCTATGGGGAGCGGCTGCATGAGCGCTCCTACCGATACGCCCACCGTTGCTCCCGAGCACCACGCCGAGGTCCGCCGCCTCTTTGCGCTGGTCCTGGAAAAAAACACCCGCGATGCGGTGAAACTCCTGGCCTCCTACCCGGATGATTTCGTGGAGGAAGTCATCGAGCTGCTCAGCCCCGCCCAGCGGCAGAGTGTGCTCGCTGCCTTGCCCAGCGACCGCCGGCAGCTCGTGCTGGCCACGGCTTCGCCGGAAAACCGCCGGCAGTGGCTGCAAAACGACCGCTTCCCGGATGAGACGATCGGCCGCCTCATGGACGCGCCGCTGGCGGTCTTTCCCGAGACCACGACCATCGCGGAAGCCACCCGCATGCTGCGCTCGCTGGTCGCCCGCGCGTTTGTCACCTACGTCTGGGTGGTGGATGAAAATGAGCGCTTCACGGGGGTGGCCGTCATGCGCGAGATGCTGCTCGGCCAGCCTGGCCAGACGCTCGGCGAGATCATGATCCGCAACCCCTTTTTCCTCTCACCCGAGATGCCGGTGATGGAGGCGATGAAGCAGGCGGTGACGAAGCACTTCCCGGTATATCCCGTGTGCGACACGGCGGGGCGACTGCTCGGCACGGTGCGCGGCACGGTGCTTTTTGAGGCGCAGGCCTTTGAGTTGAGCGCGCAGGCAGGGGCCATGGTGGGTGTGGAGAAAGAGGAGCGCCTGTCCACGTCGTGGAAGCAGAGCCTGAAATTCCGGCATCCGTGGCTGCAGCTCAACCTGCTGACCGCCTTTGTGGCGGCGGCGGTCGTCGGTGCTTTCGAGGGCACACTCGAACGTGTCGTCCTGCTCGCGGTTTTCCTCCCGGTCCTCGCCGGGCAGAGCGGCAACACCGGCTGTCAGGCGCTGGCGGTGACCCTCCGGGGCATCACCCTCGGCGAACTGACGCCCGCCAAGGTCCGCGCCCTCGTCAGCAAGGAAGCCCTGCTCGGTTTCTGCAATGGCGCGCTCGTGGGTGTGAGCGCGGGCCTCGGGATGCTGATCTACGCGCTCCTGCAGAAAAACCCGCACGCCTGGACGCTCGCCGGCATCACCTGGCTGGCCATGATCGGGAGCTGCGTGGTCAGCGGCGTCTCCGGCGCGCTCGTGCCGCTCACTTTGAAAAGGCTCGGTGCCGACCCGGCGACGGCCTCCAGTATCTTCCTCACCACCGCCACCGACGTTGTCAGCATGGGCACCTTTCTCGGCCTCGCCACGGTGTTGATTTGAGCCGGATCCCGGCTCGGCACGCGACGTGATCGACTCACAGGTCGGGAGTTTTCGGAGGGCGGGGAAGGGGAGCGGTTGCTGCCTTGCCGGGTCGTGGCTGACCCGATAGCCTGCGCGGACTATGGACATTGAATTTCTCCGCACAGTTTCGATTTTACGCCAACTGAACGATGACGAGCTGCGGGCGTTAGCGGCGCTTTTCACCCAGCGAGAGGTGAAGCCCAAGGAGCGCATCATCGAGGGCGGTGCGCCGAATCGCACGTTCTACATCATTTGCGGCGGGGTGGTGCATATCCGGCGGCTGGCGCAGAAGCGCGAGATGTTGCTCGGCCGCCTCGGGGTGGGCGGATTCTTTGGCGAGATCAATCTTTTCGACCCCGGCATGGCCACGGCCAGCGTCTATGCGATGAAGCCAACGACGCTCGCCACGGTGGACTATGAAGGGCTGCGCGCCTTCATGGTGGAGCATCCGGCGACCGGCTATAAGATCGTCTCGGCGATGATGACGGAGATATGCCGCCGTTTCCGCCTGACGAGCGACCGGCTCGTGAATATGGCCTACTGGAACAACGCGGACGCGTCGGTGGCACCGGAGCCCAGCCGCGCGGGCGGCGTTCAGCGGGGTGTCTGAAAGACCTGGTCGCCGACCTGCGGGGTACCTTTCACGATGTCGGCGATGGTGAAGGGCCGGCGGCGGATGGCGCTGGACTTCAGCTCGGCCACGGGGCCATCGGGGGCGTGTGATTGCAGCATGACGTCGGGCGGCGGGCCGGAGGAGCTGGTGCTGTCGATGAGGACGAAGTGCTGCTCGGTGTTCACGAGGGTGATGGTGCCGACGAGCACGGGGGCCGGAGGTGCGGCGGGCTTCGTGGCTTTCTTGCGCGGCAGGAGCCCGCAGCCGGCGAGTTGGGTGAGGAGCAGGAGGGCGAAAACCCCGCGCCAGCCGGGACGCATCATGCAGCGGCGGGCGAAAGTTTTGGGCCGTCCTTGGTGTCTTTGACGATCCAGCCGAGCGCGGCGATTTCGTCGCGCAGCCGGTCGCTGGCTTGCCAATCTTTGTCCGCGCGCGCCTGCTGGCGTTTTTCCACGAGCGCGAGCACCGCGGCGGGAACGGCCGCCGCTTCCGGCTCAAACGCCAGCACACGGTTGATCGACTCCCACAACTTTAGGAGTTCGCTGGCTTGCTCAGGCCCGAACTGGCCGTGGTCGAGGGCGCTGTTGCTTTCGCGGATGAGGTCGAAAAGCTGTCCCAGCGCGCCGGCGATGTTCAGGTCATCGTCAAGGGCTTGGAAGAAATTTTTGTGCCGACCAAGAGACACCGACATCTCCCCACCGGTGAATACCCCAGCATCTGCAATCTGCGATCTGCAATCTGAAATCCTCCGCACCCACACATCGATCCGCCCGAGCGCGGCCCGCGCCCCTTCCAACCCCGCGAAGGTGAAGTTCAGCGGCAGCCGGTAGTTCACCGTGAGCAGCGCGTAGCGGATCTCCCTACCGGTGAAGCCCTTCTCCAGCAAGTCGCGCAGGGTGTAAAAATTCCCCGCCGATTTCGACATCTTCTGCCCCTCGACCATGAGGTGCGCGCAGTGCAGCCAGTGGCGCACGAATTTTCGCCCCGTGCAACACTCGCTCTGCGCGATCTCGGCCTCATGATGCGGGAAAATGTTGTCCACGCCGCCGCAATGAATATCCAGCTCCGGCCCGAGCAGCGCGGTGGCCATGGCGCTGCACTCGATGTGCCAGCCGGGCCGGCCCGGACCCCACGGCGACTCCCAGCGCACGTCGCCGTCCGCTTCGTCCCACGCTTTCCACAGCGCAAAGTCGCCGATGTTTTCCTTCTCGTATTCGTCGCTGTTCACGCGCCCGCTCGGGCGGAGTTCGTCCAGGTTGAGATGCGCGAGCTTTCCGTAGTCGGGGAATTTCGCGAGGCGGAAATACACGCTCCGGTCCTCGGCCTGATACGCGATGCCCTGCGCTTCGAGCTGCCCGATCATGGCGATCATCCGCTCGACGTAGCGCGGCTCGGTGGCGGCGGGAAAGTGGTTCGCCGGCTTGATGCGGAGTGTTTCGAGGTCGTGGAAAAACGCGTCCTTATAGACCTGCGTGAAGTCGGCCAGCCGACGCCCCGCCGCGCGCGCGCCGCGGATGGTCTTGTCGTCCACGTCGGTGAGATTCATCACGCGCTCGACCACGAAGCCGCGCGCCTCGAGGTGCCGCTGGAGGAGATCCTCGAAAACGTAGGCGCGGAAATTGCCGATGTGCGCGTGGTTATAAACCGTGGGCCCGCACGTGTACATCTTCACCTGCCGCCCGGCGGGATCGAGCGGGCGAAAATCTTCGAGATGGCGCGAGTAGGTGTTGAAAAGGCGGACGGACATGGGAGCCGCGGACGTTAGCGGATTTTCGCGGTTTGGCGATGTCCGGCTGCGCCGATCCCGGCGTTCCGAGCCGCAAAAAAAGTGGTCGGCATCGGCCGAGGAGACGCTAGGGTCCGCGAATCACAAAACTTTTCCAACAGATCGCCGTCGGAACTACGCTGCTGCTGAGCGTGACTGCCGTCGCATCGGCGGACGTGGTCATTCCGGGCCTGGCCGGCAGCACGCTCGAACCGGAACTCAAGGGCCTGGTCCTGGTCGAGGAGTTGAATTGCGTGGCCTGCCACACGAGCGAGGCGGCCTTTGCCGCGCGATCGAAGAAAGCTCCGCGCCTTTCCGACGTCGGCTCCCGGGTGAACCCGGCTTACCTTGAGGCCTATCTCCGCGATCCGCACGGGACCAAACCGGGCACAACGATGCCGGATCTGCTGGGGCAATTGGGCAAGGACGAGAGGGCGGAGATCGCCAAGTCTCTCACCCATTTTTTGCTCTCGGTGAAAAAGAGCGACTTTGCCTTGCAGCCGCCGGATGCCGTGGCCGCGACGCACGGCGAACGGCTGTTCCACTCCCGCGGTTGCGCGGTCTGTCACTCGCCGCGCGACGCTGGCGGGGCGGAGTTGATGCCCAAGACCTCGGCACCACTCGGGGCGCTGGAAAAGAAATACAGCTTCAAGAGCCTCGTGGAGTTTCTCCGGCAGCCGCACGCCAGCCGGCTTTCCGGCCGGATGCCGGACTTGCGTTTGGCGGGGCAGGATCTGGAGCGCATCGCGCACTACCTACTGCGGGACACCCGGGTGCCGGGCCACCTTTCCTACACGATGTATCGCGGCAAGGTGTGGGAGGGGCTGGAAAGTGACGAGGTGAAGGCGGAGCGCGCCGGGCAGGTGCAGGATTTTGCCGCGGAAAGCCTCGGGAAACTGCAGCACCACACGGCACTGAAATTCGCTGGCTGGCTGAATGTCCCGCAAGCGGGGCGCTACACTTTTTTCCTGGAAATGAACGGTGGGACGCTGCGCGTGGATGGCAAAGACCTCGTGGTGCAGGAGCCGAGCGACCGGCGCGGGGTGAAAAAACTGGAGGGCGCGGCGGAGCTGGCCGCGGGCTGGCGGAAGATCGAGCTGACTTACTTTCACACCGGCCATGAGCCGAAGTTTTCCTTCGAAATGGCCGGCCCGCAGTTCGCACGGCAACCGATCCCGTCGTCGATGCTCTCGGTTTCCAACGAACCGATTCCGGCCTTTGAGCCGCTCAAGGTGGATGCCGATCTCGCGACGCGCGGACGGGAGCAGTTCGCGAAGCTGGCCTGCGCGCGGTGCCATGATGATCTCCGGGTTGCTTCCCAGCCAGCGACCGCATTTGCCAAACTCGATCCCAGCCGGGGATGCGTGAGCGGGGCCGCCGGCCATTGGCCGCGCTTCGACCTGACGGCGGAGCAGCGCAGCATAATCGCCAAGGCGCTGCCGCGCTTGGAGGAGCAGCGACTGACCGACCGGCAGTTGCTCGACAAGACGCTGGTCACTTTCAACTGCATCGGCTGTCACGAACGCACGGGCCTCGGCGGGATTGCGCCGGAGCGCAATGCGAAGTTCACCGGAACGCACGAAGCGCTGGGCGATCAGGGTCGCCTGCCGCCGCCGCTCACCCATGTCGGGGCAAAGCTGAAGCCCGAATGGATCGCGGAGGTGCTGCTTCACGGGAAACGCCAGCGCGACTATCTGGATGCCTCGATGCCGCAGTTTGGCGAGGCGAATGTCGGGCACCTGGTCGAGTTATTCGGCACGGTGGATAAGCTGGAAGCCGTGACCTTTCCCAAGATCGCGAACCTGCAGGAGTCCAAGAACGCCGGTTATGAGATGATCGGGACGGCTGGGTTCAGCTGCATCGCCTGCCATGACTTTAACGGCCAGAAATCGGGTGGGGCTGGCGCGCTCGACATTGTGAACGTCACGGAGCGCATTCAGAAAAACTGGTTCCATCTCTACATGCGCCAGCCGTCGCGCTTTCACCCCACGGTGATCATGCCGACTTACTGGCCCGGCGGTCAGTCCATCCGCCCGAAGATCCTCGGCGGCGACACGGCGCAACAGATTGAGGCGCTGTGGAGTTACCTGGAAGATGGCACCCGCGCAAAAAAGCCGGCGGGGTTATCCCGGCAGTCACGCGAACTCCGGGTCACGGACGTGGCCGAAATGTGTCGGGGCCGTGGACCGGTGGGTTACCGGGGCATTGGCGTGGGTTATCCGCAGGGTCTCAACCTGGCGTTTGATTCCGAACAGATGAGTCTGCGGCTGCTTTGGAAAGGGGAGTTCGCCAACGTCGATCTCGGTTCCTTCGAGCCGCGCGGCACGGAGCGGATCGCCTTTCCGCCCGGCATCCCGTTTCACCGCCTGAAATCCATGGAGGACAACTGGCCTTACAAGGGAAAGACCAACTACCCATTCCCGCAGGATCATGGGTATCAGTTCCGCGGTTATCATCTGGATGCCCTGCGCCGCCCGACCCTCTTCTATCGCTACGGTGACATTGCCGTGGAGGATTTCTTTGAGGATGTGCGCGACAAGGATGGCCGGACTTACTTCAAGCGCACCTTCCTTTTCGACGCGCCCGACGCCCAGACGCCCTTCTATTTCCGCGCCGCCGCCGGCAAGAAGATCACCACGGCATCGGATCGTGCGTTCACGGCCGATCAACTCCAACTGCGCATCACCAGCGACCACCACGGAGTCACTCGGCCAGGCGATCCCGGCGAAGTGCTGATCCCCTTAACTCTGCCCAAAGGCCGCTCCACCCTCACCCTCGAATACCAATGGTAAGCGCCCGTCACCTGCTGGCCTTGCTGGCATTTTCTGTTACCCCGCTGCTGGCCGCCGAAGATCTCGGAGCCATGTGGGGCACGGCCAGGGAGGAGGCGAAATACTACCCCATCGTGGACATCCCCATTCCAGCGGAGATCCCGATGCGCCCCGGCAGTTTCGATGTTCTCCCCGACGGCCGCCTGGCCGTGGGCACGCGACGCGGCGACATCTATTTCATCAAGGGTGCGTTCGATGCCCCGCCCAAGCCGGAGTATCACCTGTTTGCCACCGGTCAGGATGAAATCTTCGGCCTCGCCTGGAAAGACGGTGCCATGACATCCACCAGTTTTGGCGAGGTCACCCGCATTGCGGATACCAATGGTGATGGCGTCGCCGACAACTACGACACGCTGACCAACAACTGGGGCTACGCCGAGGGACACGAGTTCGCCTTTTCCTCCAAGCACGATCCCGAGGGCAACATCTGGGTGGCGCTCGGTTTGAGCGGCTCCTATGAATCGCACAACCTGTTTCGCGGCTGGGCGGTCAAGGTGACACCGACTGGCAAAATGATCCCGGTTTGCAGCGGCCTGCGCAGTCCTGCCGGCGTCGGGCCGAATGCCGAGGGAGCCATGTTTGTCATCGAAAGCCAGGGGCCGTGGAACGGCTGCTGTTCGCTGAAACATCTCAAGGAAGGGGCCTTTCTCGGCCATCCTGCGAGCTACAACTGGTATCCTTTCGCCCCCAATGTAAAAGCGCCGGAACTGGTGCCCAAGAGCGACTCCCGCATGGGCGTGGAGAAGAAGCGGGTGAAGGAACTGGTGCCTCCCGCGGTGAAGTTCCCCTACATTAAAATGGGCCGTTCCATCTCCGGCTTTCGGCTTAATAAGACCGGGGGCAAGTTCGGTCCCTTCGATAACCAGATTTTTCTCGGCGACTACACGCTCAGTATCATCATGCGGGCGACGACCGAGCAAATCAACGGCGTGTGGCAAGGCGCGTGTTATCCCTTCCGCGAGGGTCTGGCCACCGGGATTATGAACGTGGAGTTTTCCCCCAAGGGACAACTGATCGCCGGCGGCTTCACCACCAACAGCCAGTGGCCCGTGCGCGGAACTCAACCCTTCGCCCTCCAGCGCATCGACTGGACGGGCGTGGTGCCTTTCGAGATCAAGGAGATCAACATTAAGAAGGATGGCTTTCTCGTCACCTTTACCAAGCCGGTGGACAAGGCCGTCGCGGCCAAAACTGACGTCTATAACATCACCACCTACACCCACATTTACCACGGCGGTTATGGCAGCCCGGAAGTGGATCAGACCACGCCCCTCGTGACCAAGGCGGTTCCTTCGGCGGATGGGTTGTCCGTGATGGTCCATTTGGAGAAAATCACCGAGGACCACATCCACGATTTCGACCTCGGCAAGCTAACTTCCAAAGACGGCGAACCGCTGCTCCACAAGAACGCCTACTACACGGTCAACGAGATACCGAACGAGTAGCGTGGCGCTGTGGCAAGTGAGAGCGACGACCAGGCCGTTCAGCCTCACACCCACTCCGCACAAAGGAGCTCCGCTTGCAGAAGCACCGTTTTCACCGCCTCTTCCTGTAAGTCCGGCTGAGGAGTTTGGTGGCGAGCGGTGGATGAAGAGGCAAAGTTGGCGTTGCCATTGGGCGGGACGCCGAATTGATAACGCCTCCGCGTTCACCCTGCGGGCTTTCTGTGGCAGTCTTTCTCGCTCCGCTCGAATGGCTGCCTGCTTACGGGAGCTTGGCTGGCCGGTGGAGTGGGATTCCATGACGCAGCGTAGCATTTGCTTTCCGGCAGGCTCAATCTCTCGTTGGCGATTTCGCCGGGTTATTTTTCCTCCCTTGGGGCGTGACTGGCGGCTTCCTGGTTTTTCTGGGCGGTGGCGAAGGATATCCTCGCGTGTGGCCGCGGTGCTCCGTAGCCTTACGCCCACTGCACCATGATGAAATCCAATCTGCCCAGTCTGCTCTGCTCGCTCGCGTTGCTTCTTTCCTGCGGCACGGTGCTGGCCCACCCCGTTCCCGAAAGCCCGCAATGGCTGATCTATTCGGGCGGTGACGGTCCCGGCAAAGGCAAGCACATCGTGCTGATCGCCGCCGATCAGGAATACCGGAGCGAGCAATCCATGCCGATGATGGCGAAGATCCTGAGCAAGTATCACGGCTTCGACTGCACGGTGCTGTTTGCCGTAAACGAAAAGGGCGAAGTGGACCCGACGATGCCGGTCTATCCAGAGAAAGGGAAAGAGTTCAAGGAGCACCACATTCCCGGTCTGGAGCATCTGGCTTCGGCCGATCTGGTTATTTTCTTCGCCCGTCTTTTGACCCTGCCCATGACTGAGCGGGAGCAGATCGTGAAGTATATCGACTCCGGCAAACCCATCATCGCGATCCGCACGGCCAACCACGGTTTTCACGGCGCGCTGCCTTACAAGATTGACGGCAAGAATGTGAATTGGGGCAACGACTTGCTCGGCGGCAGCTTCATGAATCATCACGGCCGCTGGCATGCCGACTCTACTCGCGGGACCATCGTCCCGGAGCAAAAGGATCATCCCATCCTCGCGGGCGTCACCGACATCTGGGGAACCTCGGACGTTTACCGGACTTACAAGGAAGGGGGCAGTCTGCCCGCCGGTTGCACGGCTCTGGTGTGGGGGCAACCGCTGGTCGGGCGAAAGCACGACGATGCGCCGAATCCCAAGTTGGAGCCGCTGCCGGTCGCATGGTTCAAATTCTGGACGACCAGCGAGGGCAAAAACGCGCGGGTGTTTCAATCCACCATGGGCAGTGGCGACGATCTGGAAAGCGCGGGGTTGCGCCGGCTGATCATCAACGCCGCGTACTGGGGCATGGGAATGGAAGCCGCGATCTCGCCGACTCGCAGCGTGGAAATCGTGGGCGAATACAAGCCGCTCGAAAGCGGCTTTGAATACGAGAAGATTGGCGTCGTGCCGAAACCGCCGTCCGCTTACAAATAGACCGCCGAGTTCGCGCGGGTGCGCGGTTATTGGTGGATGACGAAGACGACGCGGAAGAGGCCGCTGGCGGTTGTTTCTTCGCGCTGCACGGGGACGGCGAGGAGGCGCTGAAACATCTCGGTTTCCAGCCGGGCGATGAAGGGATACGCCCGGAGCAGGTCGAGAATCGGCGAGTGGTGTTCGACGATACGCAGGTCGTCGCCGGGATTTTCGCTCGCAACCTCCGCCATGTAGCCATCGTGATCGCGCAGGCGGGCAAGCCATTTGGCGCGCTCGGCGAGGGTGTCGCCCTTGAGGCGCGCGGCGTAGTCGGCGGCTTTTTCCTGAAAGGCCACGAGTAACAGTTTCTCCGCCGCGGTGACGCCGAAGAGTTTTTGCGCGGCGATGAGCACGTCGAGAGTCATGGCGTTGCTCGTGGTGGGAAAGAGATCGTGCGCCCGTTGGGTGAGGCGGTAGAGCATGCGCGGTCGGCCGACGGCTTGCGGTTCGCGCCAAGTGTCGAGCAGGCCGCGTTTCTCCAAGTCCAGGCACATGTCCTTTACGCCCATGTAGCTCATGCTGAGTCGCGCGGCCAAATCGGCGACGCACAAGCCCTGGCTTCGCTTCAACTCATTGAGCACCCGCAGTCGCGCACTGCGGCCAACCTGCTGAATGAGGCGCTGTTTCATGGAGGGAGAGAGAGTGAGCCACAATGGCTGCGAAATGACACGAAGGTTCGCGCCCCATTGGGGGCGCGCGGGCCTCGTCTTTTTTTCCGCCGATGCGTAGTTTCGCGGCTGTGTCCGACCTTTTCTCCGAACCTTCCGCCGCCGCGCCGAGCACTGTGGGCGCGCCGCTGGCGCAGCGGATGCGTCCGGCTTCGCTCGATGAATACGCGGGCCAGGAGCACATCCTCGCGCCGGGCAAACTGCTGCGCCGCGCCATCGAGGCAGATCGCATTTCCTCAATCATTCTTTTTGGCCCGCCGGGCACGGGGAAGACCACGCTGGCCGAGATCATCGCCAGCGCCACGCAGTCGCGGTTTGAGCGGCTGAGTGGGGTGGAAAGCAATGTCGCCGATCTGCGCCGCGTCATCGCCAGCGCTGGCAACCGGCTCGCGAACAAGGGTGAGAAGACGATTCTCTTCATCGACGAAATCCACCGCTGGAACAAGGCGCAGCAGGATGTGCTGCTGCCCGATGTCGAGCGCGGTACGGTGCGCCTGATCGGCGCGACAACGCACAACCCGTATTTTTACATCAACTCGCCGTTGGTCTCGCGCTCGCAGGTTTTCCAACTCGAACCGCTCCGCGTGGAAAGCCTCGTCGCGCTGCAACGGCGCGCGCTCGCGGATGAAAAGCGGGGCTTTGGCTACCTGCGGATTGAGATCGCGGACGAGGCGCTCGCGCACCTCGCGACGTCGGCCGATGGCGACGCGCGCAAGTGTCTCAACGCGCTCGAAATCGCGGTCGTTACCACGCCGGCCGGGGCGGATGGCGTGATTCGCATCGACCGCGCGACGGCCGAGGAGAGCATCCAGAAAAAGGCCGTGGTCTATGATGCCGACGGCGATCAGCACTACGACACCATCTCGGCTTTCATCAAAAGCGTGCGCGGCTCCGATCCCGACGCCGCGCTCTATTGGCTGGCGAAGATGCTCTACGCCGGCGAGGAGGTGCGGTTTATCGCGCGGCGGCTGGTCATTCTCGCGAGCGAGGACATCGGGTTGGCCGATCCGCACGGGCTGGTGCTGGCCGTGGCGGCGCAGCAGGCGGTGGAATTCATCGGCCTTCCCGAGGCGCAAATTCCCCTCGCGCATTGTACTGTCTATTTGGCCACCGCGCCGAAATCCAATCGCGCCTATACCGCACTCCACGCTGCGCAGGCGGATGTAAAAGGCGGCGTCACACTCGCCGTTCCGCGGCATCTGCGCAGTACCGGCAGCAAACGCGCGAAGAAAGCGCTCGGCCATACCGGCTATCAATACAGCCACGACGGCGAAGGCGCGTACGTGCCGCAAGCCTACCTCCCGGAAGGGCGCCGGTATTACGAACCCGGCGATCAAGGCGCGGAGAGGCGGATCAAAGAACGGCTGGATTACTGGCGCGCGCTTTTCGAGCAGGCGCAGGCTTGACGCCCTTAAGCGCGGCCCGGACGCTCGCGCATGCTTCCGCTCGCCGCCGAAAAATTTCCCGCCACGCCTGATGAACTCGCGACTGCGCTTGCAGCCGGTTTATCGGTGCGCGGGGTACAGGCGAAAGGCGTCCACGCCGCGGGGGCTGGGCTGGCGGAGATTGCGGAGTTGCAGGTGGATTTGACAGGAGCCCGCTGCACCCGCGACTTCCGCGTTTCCACGGCACCGGTGACCGAGTCGGCGGCTGTGGAGATCGCGCACTTCGTGGTAATGGGCGAGCCGATGGACTTCGAAGGCACGCCGCTGCGGCTGAACTTGGAAGCGGAAGGCGTGTCGTGCGGCTTTGCCGGCGCGCCCCGTGACGGGACGCTGGTGCTGACCAGCGCGACGGGCGGTTCGCTTGTCCTCGCGGTCGCGCACGAGGCTTTGGAGGCGTTGCTGCACCGACTCGCGAAAGGCGTCGCGGAAAAGCAGGGCGTGGAGATCCGGCAGACGAAGCTGACGCTGACGGCGCGCGGACCGCGCGTGCTTTCGTTTCGCTGCACGGTGACGGCCAAGGTCTTCGTGATGACGGCGGAGCTTTCCCTCTCCGGTGATCTCGAAGTGGACGAGCAGCTTCAAGCCCGACTCTCCGGCCTGACCCTCGGCGGCGACGCGATGATCACGAAAATGGCCGCCGGTTTCGCGCGTCCGTACCTCGACAAGCTCGAAGGCCGTACGATTCCGCTGCTCGCTTTCGGGCTGGGCGGGATGCGCCTGCGCGACGTGGAACTCGCCACCGCCGACGGCCTGGAGATCCGCGCGAAGTTCGGGCGCGGCTGAACTTACTTCGCCGCACTCGCGGTCGCCGCCTTGGGCGCGCGATAAAGGCCGATGAGATCGTTGAGGATGTTCAGCGTCTCGTTTTTGATGGTATCGAGGCCCGCGCTCTTGGTCTCGCCCTCGCCTTCATCGTCGGCTCCGTCCTCGTCGGGTGATTCCGCGGCGGGATCTTTCACCTCGGGCTTGCTGGCTTCGTCCGGTGCTTTCTTCTCGGGCTTTTCGCTGGTCACGAGCTTCAGATCCGGCTTGCTCACATTCTCCAAAGTCAAAGCGTACACTTTGGCCTCGGGCTGCTTAAGTTTCGCGCGCGCGGCAGTGCGGGTTTCCTTGCGGGTCTTGTCCTCCTCAATCTCGGCGCGGCGGACTTTCTCGTTGAGCGAAACTTTGTTTTCGGCGACGCGCTTTTTCGCGGCTTCGAGATCCTCGGTGATGTAACGAAATTCTGGATCGGCAGCGACGCGGGTCGCCGAGCGGTCGCGGAGTTCCTTTTTGAAAAGCGGGCGATCCCATTTTTCAAAATCCGCCGCAGGCACCGTGTCATACGGCAGCGGTCCTTTGAGCGCGCTCTCGCCGATCTCCGGCTGGTCGAAAATCGAGGGCAGGCGCACGTCGGACTCGACGCCCTTGAGCTGAGTGGAGCCGCCGGCGATGCGGTAGAATTTCTGAATGGTAAGCTTGAGTGCGCCGGCCTCGTTGTTACCGCTGCCGAGGAAGGGCATGATGCGCCCGATTTCGAGCATCGTCTGGACGGTGCCTTTGCCGAAAGTGCTGGCATCGCCGACGACCACGCCGCGCCCGTAGTCCTGGATGGCGGCGGCGAAAATTTCGCTCGCGCTGGCGCTCAGCCGGTTGCAGCAAACGATCAGCGGGCCGTCCCACGCGATGGAGGAATCGCGATCCTTGTTCACATGCTGGTTGCCGCTGGCGTCCTTGGACTGAACGACCGGCCCCTTTTTTATGAAGAGCCCGGTGAGGTTCACCGATTCCTCCAGCGAGCCGCCGCCATTGCGCCGAAGATCCATGACGAGCCCCTGAATATTCTCCTGTTTGAGCCGGTTGATCAGCGCGAGCACGTCTTTCGTGGTGCTCTTCGCGCCCGCCGCGCCGCTGTGCTCCATGTCGGCGTAGAAAGACGGGAGCACGATCCAGCCGAGGCGTATCGGAGTGCCGTCCGGTCCGGTTCGCTCGATGATCTCCGCGTGCGCTTCCTGTTCCTTGAGTTTGATCTCGTCGCGTTTGATCTCGATGACTTTGCGCACCGACGGATCAGCCGCATTTACCGGGATGACTTGCAGGCGGACAACGGTGTCCTTTTTGCCCCGGATCATCTCCACGACCTTGTCGAGCTTCATGTCCACGGCATCCACGAATTCCTTTTCCCCCTGCGCCACCGCCGCCACGCGGTCGCCCACTTTCAGGCGTCCGTCCTTGGCCGCCGGCCCGCCGGTCACGAGTTCCGTGATCTTCGTGTAGCCTTCGTCCGACCGCAGCACCGCGCCGATGCCAATGAGGCCGAGCCGCATGCTGATCTGGAAGTTTTCCAGCTCCGACCGGCTCATGTATTCCGAGTGCGGGTCGTAGGTTTGAGCGAGGATCGTGAGGAAGCCCTTCATCATGTCTTCCTTCGTCTGCTCGCGCAGATAGCGCAGCACCTGATCGTAGCGGCGCGTCAGCGTTTTCACCGGCGGATTGAGCGCGTGTTTGGCCAGCGCTTCCTGAAGTAATTCGCCCTCAATCCGGTCGCGCCAGAGTGTGTCGGCATCGGCTTCGTCCTTCGGCCAGGCGGCCTTCTGGCGGTTGATCTGCACCGTGCGGTCGCTGGTGAAATCAAACTTCTGTTTCACCAGTTCCTTGTTCTTCGCGATCCGGTCTTCCACGCGCTTTTTGTAAGTATTGAAAATGGTGAATGCCGGGTCGGTGTTGCCGAGCAGCACGTCGTTGCTCAGGGTCGAGCCGTATTTCGAGGTGAAACCGTCCACGTCTTTCTGCGTGAAGTAGAGGTGGTTGTAGTCGAGCCCTTCGAGGTAGTTCTTGAGGAACTGCTTGGAGATTTTGTCGTCGAGTTTCTGCCGGCTGTAATGGCCTTGCTCCAGCAGACGCCCCACCGAGATTTCGACCTGCGCCGGATCGGGATCGGCGGCGACTCCACAGGGAGCAAGGGCGAGGAGCGAGGCCAGCGGAAGGCAGAGAAAGCGGAGCGATTTCATCAGAGAAAGTAGGACGGTGAACGCGGCAAACTGACAGAATTCCCCCAAAGCGCAAACCTGACTTCCGCACCCGCGGCGATTCCCGCAGGCCGGCCCAACGCCCGCTTGCCCCCAGCCCCGCCAGACGCTCCACTGCCCTCCCGATTTCCATGAACCTCGACATCTTCACCGGCGGCGTCTTCGACACGAACTGCTACTTTCTCCGCGACCACGGCATCCTCATCGACGCCCCGCAGGACGCCGCCGCCTGGCTGGCCGCACGCGGCTACGCCGTAAAAACGCTCCTCCTCACCCACGGCCACATCGACCACGTCTGGGACGCCGCCCGCATCCAGCGTGAGCACGGTTGTCGCGTGGGCTACCACCGCGACGGCGAACGGATGGTCACCGAGCCGGGCTTCTTCAAGCAATTCGGCTACGGCTGGGAGATCGAGCCGATCGCGCCCGGCTTTCACATCGACGAAAGCCCCTCGCTGACCATCGAAGGCCTCCCCCTGCAGGTCCTGCTCGTCCCCGGCCATTGCCCCGGCAGCCTCTGCTTTCTGGAAAAGGACGCCCGCATCCTCTTCGGCGGTGACGTGCTCTTTGCCGGCGGCGTCGGCCGCAGCGATCTACCCGGCGGCGATGGCCCGCTCCTTTTCCGCGGCATCCGCGAGAAGATCTTCCCCCTCGGCGACGACATCACCGTCCTTTCCGGCCACGGCCCCGCGACGAAAATCGGCATCGAGCGCCGCACCAACCCCTTCGTGGGCGAAGGGTAGGGCAGCTTCGTCAGTTACTTCACCGGCGGCACGGGGCCGAATTTGAAAAGGTGCAGGAGGGCGCTGTCGGTGGTCAGGACGAGCGTGGTCTCGCGGGCGAAAACCGTGCGGTAGGTTTCGAGCGTGCGGGTGAAACTGTAGAACTCCCGCGCCTCGGGCGTCTGGCCATAGGCGGCGGCGTAGATGGCCGTGGCCTCGGCGTCGGCCTTGCCCTGCACCTCCTGCACTTTGCGGTATGCCTCGGACTCGATCTGCGCCAGATCGCGCTCGCGTTTGCCGAGAATTTCGGCGGCCTCGCCTTCGCCTTCCGAACGGAAACGCGCGGCGATCTGCTGCCGCTCGCTGATCATGCGTCCGTAAATCTTTGCGGCCACGCCGGGATTGTAGTTAATGCGCTTGAAGCGTACGTCGAGCAGCTCGATGCCGTAATCCTTGAGCGCGGGTTTCGCGGCTTCGAGGATCTCCGTCTCCAGCACCGCCCGGCCAAAACGGATCTCGGGCAGGGTGGTGCCCAAGCTGGCGTCCAGGCTCGCGTCCACGACGGGCTTCCGGTCGCGCTGGGTGCGGATGATTTCCACGAGTTGATGCCGCGCGATGGAGTTGCGCGTTTCGCTGCCGAGAATGTTGGTGATGCGATCCTTCGCGCGCCGCTCATCGGTCAGGCGCACGAAGTAGGTATGCGCGTCCGTGATCCGCCAGCGCGCAAAGGCATCCACGTCGATGTAAAGCTTGTCCTCGGTGGTCATGTTGGCGGTCGGACCGTCCCATTCGAGGATGCGCTTTTCGATGCGATTCACCGTCTGGATGAACGGGACTTTCCAATGCAGCCCGGCGGCGGTGACCGGTGTGCCGATCTGCTGGCCAAACTGGGTGATGATGACCTGCTCGGTTTCGAGAACGGTGTAGGCCGAGTTAAAAAGGAGCAGCGCGGCGACGATGACGAGCGGGAGAAAGAGGGCGCGTTTCATTTGGATTTCTGGTCGAGCTGGAGAAGCGGAAAAATCTGCCCGGCTTTTTCGTCGAGGACGATTTTGCGGGAAAGCTGCGGCAGGACTTCCTGCATCGTTTCGAGGTAAAGGCGCTGGCGGGTGACGTCGGGCGACTTCAGGTATTCGGCGAGCGTCGCGTTAAAGCGGCCGGCGTCGCCTTTCGCCTCGTTCACGCGTTTCGCGGCGTAGCCCTCGGCGGCGCTGACCTTGCGCAGCGCCTCGCCCCGGGCGCGGGGCACGACCTTGTTGTATTCCCCGTTGGCGAGATTGATGGCCTGCTGCTTCTCCTGCTGGGCTTGGTTCACTTCGCTAAACGAGGCCTGCACGGCTTTGGGCGGATGTACATTTTGGAGCTGCACCTGCTTGACCGTGATCCCGAGCCCGTAGCGCGTCACGAGCGCCTGCAGGCGGGCGAGCGATTCGGCTTCAATCTCCTGCCGCCCGATGGTCAGCACCTCGTCGATGGTGCGATCACCCACCACTTCGCGCATCACCGCCTCGCCCGCGTCGCGCAGCGTCCACTCGGGCTCGAAGACGTGAAACTTGAATTGCTTCGGATCGTCGATCCGGTACTGCACGATCCACTCGATGAGCGCCATGTTCAGGTCGCCGGTGACGATGTTGCGCTCGGCCTCGGCGTCGTCGGGATGCTGGTTCGCGTGGGTGGCGCCAGGTGTGTTGAAGCCGAAATCGAGCGTGAGCTGTTGCTCCACCGGCACCAGCGCGATGACGTCGATCCCGAGCGGCAGCTTGAAGCGGAGCCCCGGCTTAACGATTTCCACGAAACGCCCGAAACGCGTGAGGACACCGTTGGAATTGGTCGGCACGACCTTGAAGCACGTTAGCGAGAACCACAACGCGAGCGCCGCGACGACGGACGGCACCGCGAAGCGCCCGAGGTGAGCCGGGATTTGATATTGTGGCGGAGTTACGTTTTTCATGGTGTTGGATTCGCTGATGTAACGCCCGCGCCGCGAAATGCGATACCGCAAAATGCCGGTGCCCCGTGACGGCTGCGAATGGGGAAGTCGCAAATCCCGGCCACCCGTTTGACCTGTTGACCACCGCGGAGCCGCCCCCCATATTCCCGCCCTTTTTCATGCCGCTCTCCCGCACTCGCAATTTCTGCATCATCGCCCACATCGACCACGGGAAAACCACGCTCTCCGACCGCCTGCTCCAGATGACCGGCACGGTGGCCGACCGCGATGCGCAGGATCAGCATCTGGACGCGATGGACCTGGAACGCGAGCGCGGCATCACCATTAAAATGCACCCGGTGGCGATGACCTATAAGTCCAAGAAGGACGGGCACACCTACAAGCTCAACCTCCTCGACACACCGGGCCACGTGGATTTTGCCTACGAAGTCTCGCGCTCGCTCGCGGCGTGCGAAGGCGCGCTCGTGATCGTGGACGCCGCGCAGGGCGTGGAGGCGCAGACCGTGGCCACCGTTCACCTCGCGAACAAGCAGGGCCTCACGATCATCCCGGTGATCAACAAGATCGACCTGCCGAACTCCGACATCCCGACGGTGAAGAAGCAGCTCGAGGAGATCCTTTCGATCCCCGCCGAGGAGGCGCTGCTCGCCAGCGCCAAGGCCGGCATCGGCATTGAGGAAATCCTCGAAGCCGTGATTGCGCGCATCCCGCCGCCGAAAAAGTGGGACGATGACAAAGTGCGCGGGCTGGTCTTCGACTCCACCTTTGACACCTACCGCGGCGTGGTCACCTACGTGCGCATGATGAGCGGCTCGATCAAGGCGGGCGACGGCGTGAAGATGATGAGCAACAACCGACCGTACGAGGTGAAAGAGGTCGGCGTTTTCCGCCCGAAGATGCAGGCCATGCCGGTGCTGCTGCCCGGCGACACCGGCTACGTCATCGCCAATATCAAGACCACCTCGGAGATCAAAATCGGCGACACTCTCACGGGCACGCACCAGCCCGCGACCGAGCCGCTGGCCGGTTTTCAAGTCGTGCAGCCGATGGTTTTCAGTGGCATCTACCCGATCAACACCGCCGATTTCGAGCACCTCAAAGCCGCGATGGGCAAACTCCAGCTCAACGACTCTTCCTTCGTCTTCCAGGCCGAGTCGAGCGTGGCGCTCGGCTTTGGTTTTCGCTGCGGTTTCCTCGGCCTGCTGCACATGGAGATCATCCAGGAGCGGCTCCGGCGGGAATACAACATGGACATCATCGCCACGTATCCTTCGGTCATTTACGAGGTGATGAAGACCAACGGCGAAGTCCTCCAGGTGGACAATCCCGAGTTTCTGCCCGACGCCAGCGTCATCGCCGAGGTCCGGGAGCCCATTGTGAAATGCTTCATCATGGTGCCGAACGAATACATCTCCGCGATCATGCAGCTCATCATGGACAAGCGCGGCCTCCTCGACCACACCGAGACGCTCGATAGCAAGCGCGTCATGCTCACCTGCGTGCTGCCGCTCAATGAAATCGTCGTCGATTTCAACGACAAGATTAAGTCGCTCACCCGCGGCTACGGCTCCATGGATTACGAGCACGCCGGCCATCGCGCGGACAAACTCGTGAAGCTCGACATCCTCGTGAACGGCGAGCCCGTCGATGCGTTCTCGTCCATCGTGCATCGCGACAAAGCCGAATCCCGCGGTCGCCAGCTCGCGGCGAAGCTCAAGGAAGTCATCCCCACGCAGCTCTACCAGGTCGCCATTCAGGCCGCGATCGGCGGGAAAATCATCGCGCGAGAAAGTGTCAGCGCCATGCGCAAGGACGTGACCGCCAAGTGCTACGGCGGCGATATTTCGCGCAAGCGCAAGCTGCTCGAAAAGCAGAAGGAAGGTAAGAAGCGCATGAAGAGCATCGGCCGCGTGAACATCCCGCAGGAAGCGTTCATCGCCGTCTTGAAAACGAACTGATGCGCGCGCTCGCCGCTCTCGCCTTTGCGCTGCTTTTCGGCGGCTGTGCGACCGAAAGCGACGACCGCGCCTTTTTCAACAGCGGCTGGGTCCATCCCGAAGCGGGCGCGGACCAGCGGATGTACGGCAGCCAGGAAAAAATCACGCTCGACAAAAAAGCCCCGCAAACCGTGCGGTAAAACGCCGCGGCCTAGGTTTTTGATCGGCGTCGGGCAGATGAATTTCGATGCGGCTCGAAGACGCGTAAGGTTGCTGTTCCTGTTGCGTCACGCCCTTGCCGAAATAGACGCTGATGTCCCCGTCGCTGCCGCTCTCTCGCATGAGCTTGAGGCCCATGTGGTGATCGCCCGCGAGCGTCACGAAGTCCGCGGCGTCGCGCTAGAGTTCCTTGAGTTCGAAGGACTCGCTGTCCGCCAGCTTCACCACCAGCGTCGCATAGATGTCGTCGAGAAAGCCCTTCACCGCGTAGCTCACGAAGACCGACGGATGCTCCAGAACCGCCGGGCGGTCGCGTTCGCAATGGCTCGGGAAGACGACTTACAGCCCCGGTGCGGGCAGAGGCCGCGTCGCTCCGGTTCGTCTTAGCCGCTGCGGGCCAAAGGCCCATCAACAAGCCAGCCCAGGGCAAGCGAGGCACGAGCGCCGCCCTGGGTCTGCGTCAAAATGAATCCTCAAGCCCCAACGGGGCGAAACAAATACCGGCACCGGCGAAGGCGGTTCAGTCCCAAACATAACGCTCGTCGATCTCCACACCGTGCTTCCGGCACAACGCACGGAACTCATCCTGAAACGACACCTTCCGATGATGCCCCTCCTGCGCCGTGATATAAGCCCGCACCTGTTCGACGTTTGACTGGCTGACGGAGAACGCTCCATATCCGCCCTGCCAGTAGAAGTCGCTAAACGCTGCACCCTGTTCCTTCATCCATTTCGACGGACTCTTCTTCGCCTCCTCCACCAAGCTGGCGATCGTGACGGTACGGGAGAGGTTGCAGAGAATGTGAACGTGATCCTCGACGCCGTTGATAAGGATCGGTTCGCAGCCAATGTTTTGCAGCACGCCCGCTATATAGGCGTGCAGCCGGACGTGGAGTTCCGGGTCTTTGAGAAACGGCACACGGTTCTTCGTGCTGAAGACGACGTGCAGGACGACGCGGGCGAGGGATTGCGGCATAACGGAGGGAAATTGTTACGCCCCGGTGGGGCTTTGCCCATTCTTTGTTTCCAGACCCAGGGCGGCGCTCGTTCCTCGCTTGCCCTGGGCTGGCTTGCGGCAGGCCGTTGGCCTGAAGCATCCGCGCGCCAAAGGCGCAAAACAAGCCAGCCCAGGCCAGCGGCCTGGGTAGCGAGTGCCCATGAGACAAACGCCCCAACGGGGCGCAACAAACCTCATCCGCATTCAAACCGTCAGGGGGAAGGCGAGCGATCAAAACGGAATATCGTCTATCTCAATCGCGGCAGTCGGTTTCGGCACCCCGATAGCCGCGCAAACGCGCCCGACCACTCCGGTGGCGCCATAAACTTGATCGTTGTCTTTGCACGCACGCTGGATGATCGCCTTCTCCTCATCTGAAAAATCGGTGACGGTCGCGATGATCTTGCTCAGGCTAATCGCACGGCTGTATGACCTTGACTCGCCAAACGCGTAAGCTAAACCGCTCCGCATATGGCGGTGGGTCGCAGGGTGGCTGAGCAAAATGTCGAAAAGCAAATGCGCTATGCGGGACGGTTGTTCAAGCGAACCGCTTAATCCCTGCACCTTGCCGATAAAGCCATACGGATCCAAACCCAACCGCACTGGCACCACAAGGGATCCCCTGCCCAAAGCGAAGCCGACCTCTTGATCTGTCCAATTGCTCTGATGGAAGTCGGCTGTAAGTAGCGCAGCAAGTGCGTGCATTGAACGAAGCGCCAACTCGATCTCATTCTGCCATTCCAAGCTTGGTGTGATGTCCTCATGCGCAATGAATGCCGAAATGCCCCAAGCTTTAAGTTCCTTCTTGAGTTCGGCGACGGCAACCTTGTGCGCCGAAACATGACTTAGAAAAAGGCGAAAAAACCCTACGATCCAGAGATGCTTAGTTTCGGAATCGGGAGGCTTCGCTTTTGGACCGATGCTCGCCGACTTGGAGGTTAGCGGTGTGATGGTGATGCTTTCTAAGTGGTCATTGCTATAGCCCCGGGAGATGGCAGCCAGCTTTGCGGAGATAGCTTTTTCTATCTCTGCGAGTTTGGGCTCAATTGCTGCGAAGACCGGAACGGGAACGTCCAGCATCAACTCATACGTGTAGGTGCCCCCATTCCAATTGTCATAATTGGTTTCCTCGATCCGAGCGCTAGCACTCTCCAAAAGATCGACGACATCGGACTGACCTTGATGCCGAAAGAGGTCCGCCAACGTCGCGACGACATCTTCAACACTCTTTGGGAATCCGTTTTGAGCCATACTTCAAATTACGCACTTCGGAAGCTGCCGGTTAACGTGAGGGAATTGCGCCAGGGAGCCTTTGATGGGGGGCGTCGAGGCGCAGGGGAAGGAAGCGGCGCTCCTTGTTCAGCGGGTCGCGAAAGCGGAACGTGCCGGACTTCAACTGCGCCCAGTCCGAGTCGAACGCATTCGCCGACATGCAGAGCACCAGCACGCGCGAGCGCTCCAGCCCCTCCTCGATCTTCGCCGGGATGCTGTCGCCCGGCTTGAGCACCCATTCATCGAACCACACCTTCACCCCGTCCTTGCGCAACCGCTCCGCCAGCGGGCGCACCACCGCCTTGTCCTTCGCGCTGTGGCTCAGGAAGACATCGTGACTGAATAGTGATTCTGTTGGGGGCATGGGGAGCGGCGTAGTCTGCGCTGCCGATGAAAACTAGAGCGCGAGGAAGTTTTGGAGGAGGCGTTTGCCGCAGAGGGTGAGGATGGATTCGGGGTGGAACTGGACGCCGTGAATCGGGAATTCGCGGTGGCGCAGGCCCATGATTTCACCTTCGGCGGTCTCGGCGGTGATCTCGAGCGCAGCGGGAAAGGTTGCGCGTTTCACGAGCAGGGAATGGTAGCGCGTGGCGTCGAAGGGATTGGGCAGGCCAGCGAAGACGCCGGTGTCGTGATGCAGGATGGGCGACGTTTTCCCGTGCATGAGCCGGTCGGCGCGGACGACTTCGCCGCCGAAGACCTGGCCGATGGCCTGGTGCCCGAGGCAGACGCCGAGCAGCGGGATGGTGGGGCCAAAGCGCCGGATGACTTCGCAACTGATGCCGGCTTCGTTCGGCGTGCAGGGGCCGGGTGAGATGACGATGCGCTCGGGATTGAGCGCGACGATCTCGTCGGGGGTGATTTCGTCGTTCCGTTTCACGAAAGGATCAGCGCCGAGTTCGCCGAAATACTGGACGAGGTTGTACGTGAACGAGTCGTAGTTATCGATGACGAGGAGCATAGGTCGGGGTCACTGGATTTGTTTCGCACGGGCGATGGCGGCCATCATGCCCATCGCTTTGTTGACGCATTCCTGATGCTCGGAGGCGGGGTCGCTGTCGGCGACGATGCCCGCGCCCGCTTGCACAAAGGCTTTGCCGTCCTTCAGGACGACAGTGCGCAGGGCGATGCAGGAGTCGCTGTGGCCGTCGAAGCCGAAGTAGCCCACGGCCCCGGCATAGACGCCGCGTTTGCTTTTCTCGAGCTGGTTGATGATCTGCATGGCGCGCACCTTTGGGCTGCCACTGACGGTGCCGGCGGGAAAAGTCGCGCGCATGACATCGTAGGCGGTGCGGTCCGGGCGCAGGGTGCCGTGGACGTTGGAGACGATGTGCATGACGTGGCTGTATTTCTCCACGGTCATGAAGTCGCTGACCTGCACGCTGCCAAACTCGGCGGCGCGGCCCACGTCGTTGCGGGCGAGATCCACGAGCATGAGGTGCTCGGCGCGCTCTTTCGGATCGGCGAGAAGCTCGGCGGCGTTGGCTTCGTCCTCGGCGGCGTTCGCGCCGCGGCGGCGGGTGCCGGCGATGGGGCGGATGTCGATGCGGCCGTTGATCGCGCGGACGTGGACTTCCGGCGAACTGCCGACGAGGGCAAACTGGCCCGCAAATTTCATGCAGAACATGTAGGGCGACGGGTTCACGAAACGCAGGGCGCGGTAGAGCGTGAGAGGGTCGCCGGTGTAATCCGTCTCGAACCGCTGCGAGGGGACGAACTGGAAGATGTCGCCGGCGCGGATGTACTCCATGCCGTCGCGGACCATCTGCATGTATTCGTCGCGTGTGGTGTTGGCCGTGGGCGTGATCGGCGCGGATTCGCGGTCGGTGTAGATTGGCGGGAGATGCGTGGGTTGGTTTAGCTTCGCAGCGAGCGCGGCGATCTTTTCCGCGGCGATGGCGTAGGCGGCGGCGGGGTCGGTTTCGACAAAGGCATTGGCGACGATGCGCAGGCGGCGGGTGCGGTGGTCGAAAATGAGGACGGTTTCCGCGAGGAAGAAGAAGCTCTCGGGCAAACCGAGCTGATCCGGCGGTGGCGCGGCGATGGTCGGCTCGAAAAAGCGCACCATGTCGTAGCCGAGATACCCGACCGCACCGCCCGCGAACCTTGAATCCTCCAAGGCCGGCGAGGGGACGAAGGTGAAGCGCTGCATGAGCGTTTCGAGTTCGTGCAGCGGATCGCGCGCAGTCTCGAACTCGCGAGCGACGCCATTTTCCACAATGCGAATGGTCCGCCCACGACTCTCGAAAGTGAGCCTCGGCTGCGTGCCCACAAACGAGTAACGCCCGGCCTGGTCGCTCTTTTCGACGGATTCAAACAGGAACGAGTAACCGCCGTCGTCGATCTTCTGAAACGCCGAGACCGGCGACTCGGCGTCGGCGATGAGTTCGGTATAGACGGGGATGGTGTTCCCGCGTTTCGCCAGCTCGCGGAACTCTGCGGCTGTGGGGTGGAGAGGAGTGGTCATTTAGCAGTTAGGATTTGGCATTGAGCATTTGGAAGTGAGGCGCTGCGCGCGTGGGTGGGGAGGCGATTCGGGAGCAAATGCTAAATCCCAAATGCTAAATCTTATATGTGCTCTCCGGGTCAAAGACCCGGCTTTCCCCGATCGCCTCCGGCGTGCCGTCGGGCGTGAAGGTCTGGAAGAAGCAACTCGCGTAGCCGGTGTGGCAGGCGCCGCCGAGTTGCTCGACCGAAAAAAGGAGCGTGTCGGCGTCGCAATCCACGGCCCAGCGGACGACTTTCTGCGTGTGCCCGCTGGTTTCGCCCTTGAGCCAGAATTTTTGCCGCGAGCGGCTCCAGTAGTTCATGAAACCCGTGCGCAGCGTGGCTTCGAGCGCGGTCGCGTTCATCCACGCCATCATCAGGACGCGGTGGGTTTGGGCGTCCTGAACGATCGCGGGGATGAGGCCGTCGGCGTTGTATTTGAGCGGTGGCAGATTCATGGCGTGGTTTTCGTGGAAAGAAAAAGCCCGGCGATCCTTGCGGGGATTCGTCGGGCTGGAGAGTGCGGCGCGCGGGTGGCGGCGACTGCGGCGGCGTGGCGTTACGCCGGGCGCGAGCCCGTCTTCAGATATGCCACCAGTGCTGGGAAAATTTCACGCGAGCCGTATAAGCGGGCGGTTGGTGCGGTGCAATGAATTTTTCCCCGGCGACTCTCAGATATTAGACGGAGGCGGGGGGAGGCACGCTTTTAGCTAAAAATGCCGTCGCCTATGCAACTTCTCACCAGCGCACCCAGTGTTTCCTCCGAGGAACGGGAGCAAATTCTCCAGACCATCGAGATGTTCGAGGTCATCACGCAGGCCAATCCGCAGGATTGCCAGTCGATGGAGATTCTCAAGGATGCATACCAGCGCGTGGGCAAGACGGAGGAGTTTCTCGGCATCGCCCGCAAACTCGGGGATGCCTACGCCGAACTCGGCCAGTATTCCGCAGCGATGCTCGAGTACGAGGGTATTTTGAAAAACGCGCCGGACAGCCCGGAGGTCGTAGCGGCCCTCGGCGAAGTGGAGGAAAAACTGCAGAAGGCCGGCCAACTCAAGCCCGCGGCGTCCAGTGATGCAGGCGGTATTGACCTCGATTTCCGTGCCGCCGTTTCCGATTCGAGCACACTGATGACAACCGCGGCCACGCAGCGCGCCGAGGTCCGCGCCGCCGCCGGCCGCGGCGGTGCCACCGTGAACGACCTCGCGCTCCGCGACGACGGCAACAACGCGCTGGCGAAGATCCTCACCCAGCATCGCATCGTGTCCGACGACGTGGTGGGCGCGGCGCTCGATCGGGTCCACGCGAAAAACAAGGACCTGGCTCCCAATACGATGGCGATGTCGTTAATTGACGAAATCGCCCGCCGCGGCTCGTACGAGACGGACTTTCTACTCAGCGGCATCCTTGACCGCTGCAAGTTCGCCTTTGCCCCACTCGACTATTACGACATCGACCGCTCCATCGTCCGCATGCTTCCGGAAAGCCTCACCCTGGGTCGCCTGATGCTCCCATTCGACATGATGAGCCGCACCGTGATGATCGCGATGGCCAACCCCTTTGACGCACTCGGCAAGGAGGCTGCGCAGCAGCTCCTTGATTACAACGTCCAATGGCACCTCGCCTCGCCGAGCGCGATTTTCCGCGTGTTGAAAGAGACCTATCGAATCGAAAAATGAGCGTTAAATCCTTCGGCGAACGCATCGCGGATGTCCTCATCGAGGACGGACTGCTCCTCCCCAGCCAGCTCGCGGAGGCCGTGGAGTTGCAGAAAAAGCAGGGCGGGCGGCTGCTGAAGCTGCTGACCGACAAACAATACGTCACCGAGCAGGACATGGTCATCTCCATGGGACGCTGCCTCGACGTGCCGCCGATCAATCTTTCCAAAGTCCGCATCCCCGAGGAAGTGGCCGAACTCGTGCCCAAGGAAATGGCGCGCCAGTACAAGCTGGCCCCCGTGTGCCGGCTCGGGAACAAGCTCTTCGTGGCGATGGCCGATCCGCTGAACGTGCTCGCGCTCGACGATCTCCGTCAGCGCACCAAGCTCGAGATCATCCCGATGATCACCACCGAGCGGAGCGTCACCGAAGCGCTGAGCGGCGTGGGTAATTCCAGCGCGGCGATGGACGCGGTGCTGAATGCCGCGCAGGAAGCCGCCAATGTCGAGGAGGTAAAGGTGAACCGCGAGGAGATCGACCTCGACCGGCTGGCCGTGGAAAGCGAGGACGCGCCCGTCGTCAAAATCGTGAACCTCATCCTCGTCCAGGCGCTCAAGGAAAAGGCGTCGGACATCCACCTCGAACCTTTCGAGAAGCAGTTCAAGCTCCGCTACCGCGTGGATGGCGCGCTCATCGAAGCCAGTTCGCCGCCCAAAGGCCTCCAGCTCGCCATCGCCTCGCGCATCAAAATCCTCGCCGGCCTCGACATCGCCGAGCGCCGCTTGCCGCAGGACGGTCGCTTCCGCATCCGCGTCTCGGGCAAGGAAGTCGATCTCCGTATCTCAATTCTCCCCACGGTTTATGGCGAAAAGATCGTCATCCGTCTGCTCGACAAAGGCGCGCTCTCCGCCTCCGTCGATGCGCTCGGCATGGACCCGTACACGCTCGGCGTTTTCAAAAAAGCCATCGACGCCCCGCACGGCATGATCCTCGTCACCGGCCCCACCGGCTCCGGTAAAACCACGACGCTCTACTCCGTGCTCAGCGAACTGAACAACCCCGAGTACAACCTCGTGACGGTCGAAGACCCAATTGAATACCAGCTCGCCGGCATCAACCAGGTCGCCGTCAAAGCCGAGATCGGCCTGAGCTTCGCCGACGCCCTGCGCTCCATTCTCCGTCAGGATCCGGACATCGTGATGATCGGTGAAATTCGCGACAACGAGACCGCCGACATCGCCGTGAAGGCCGCGCTCACCGGCCACCAGGTGCTCTCCACTTTGCACACCAACGACGCCGCCGGGGCCATCTCACGTCTCGACGACATGGGCATCGAGCCGTTCCTCATTTCGTCCTCCATCCTGCTCACCTGCGCCCAGCGTCTCGTGCGCAAAATCTGCCCGAACTGTCGCGAGGAATACCGCCCGGAGCCCGAGCTTTTCGAGCGCCTCGGCATCGAGGACGAAGGCGCCACTTTCTACCACGGCGCGGGCTGTGACCGCTGCAAGCGCCGCGGCTACGTCGGCCGTGCCGCCATCATCGAAGTCCTGCCCATCTCCGAGCAAATCCGCCGCCTCATCATCAAGCGCGCCTCCGCCGCCGTGGTCAAAAACCAGGCGATCAGCGAAGGCATGAAATCGTTGCGCATGGTCGGCATCGACAAGGCGAGGGAAGGCGTCACGACGCTCGAAGAGGTGCTCAAAACGACCTCCGACGACCACTAGGCTTGCGGGTCGCGTTACTTTCCGCCGGTGCGGATGACGACGGCGCTGACGTCTTCGAGCAGTACCACGGCGTCGAAAAAATCCTGGCCGGTGAGCGCGGCGAGATGGACGGCCTTGTCGCCGACGGCCTCGACTTTGCCGGCGATTTTCTCGCCGGATTTCAGGCGGAGTTCCACGCGCTGGCCGGCTTGGCGCTTGAGCACGCTGGCGGCTGTGTCGTCCGGGGCAAAGCCGACTTTGGCATCGGCGAGGACGGCGGTGGTGAGAGCGAGGATGGTCAGGAGGGTGAGTGCGGATGATTTCATGGGTGCGAGTTTGGTTGCGGAGGTTTCGTAGGGAATTCGGCGGGCGACGGCAAGCGAGGAGCCATCAGTCGCGTTCGCCGGGGATTTCGGCGGGGTAGCCGCTGATGGCGCGGCTGGCCTGCACGCCGGAGAGCGCGGCGCTTTCCACGCAGCCGACGTTGAGGCCGTTGTGCGTCCAGTCGCCAGCGAGGAAAAGATTGTCGAAGCCGGATTCGCCGGACTTGAGCCGGTACTTCGTGCTGCCGGCCACGCTCAGGACGTAGCGTTCACTGGGGTCGATATTGATGCGGTAGTAGAGGCCGTCGGCGCGCTCTGCGCCGGTGCCGCCGTGCGGGTCAAAGACCTTGCTCCAGTCGAGCGCGCCGCTGGCATCCACGACTCCGGGCCAGAGCGGCGCGAGGTGCTGGCGGAAAAACGCGAGCGCCCCGGCTTTGGTTTTCGCGAGTTGCTGCGCGGGGTAGGCGGTGGCGCTCACCGGCGGCTCCTGCGGGTCGTCCTCGGACGGGCCGCAGAAATAGGCGAGGAAGCCTGGGACGGTGCCGGACAGATTGTTCTTTGGCGTCCACGTCTCGGTTTGGAGGACCACGTTTTGATCCATCCACGAATTCAGCGGATCGACGTAGGCATCCACGAGCGACGGATCTTTCAACTCCCCGTCCGGATCCCAGCCGATCTCGCCGAGCGTGGGCCGCAGCCAGATCTGCACGCCCTGGGTGCGCACGCTCTGGATGTTCGCCAGCATGGCGGCCCACCGCGGGCTCACGGCGGCGAGTTCCGTGCTGATCTCCTTCACCCCGGCGATGGAAATGCCGAGCACCACTTTGTCGAAATCCACGCCCGTGCGCAGCGTGCGCGTTTCCACCGGCGGCACCGCGCACCAGCGTGATTCGAAGCTCGGCTCGCCCTTCGCCGGCAGCGGGCTGGCGAGTTGATCTGCGAGCGGTTCGCTCGGCCAAACGCGGAAGACCTTTCCGCCTTTCAGCTTCATCGGCAGGAGCGCGTCGTAGTCCTGGCCCTTGAGCTGCGCCTGCCGCGCCATGCGGATCGTGGCGATAGATTGCCGGTCCGCCGACAGCCCGAGATTTTCCACGCGGTGAAAGAACTCGAACTTCACGCCGCGCTTTTTCAGCGCGAGGTAGCAGGGGGAAAAAACCGTCTCGCCCATGCCCGCCTCCATCTTGAAAACGTACGAGCCTTTGTAGCCAAAGAAGATGCGGACAAAGCAGCGCAGGGCCACGCCGGCGGCGATGTTTGGCTTCGCCGCCGCGCCGCTGGCACCGCCTTCGTAGGCAAAGGCGAGGTCGTAGAGTCCTTTGAGCACGGGGCTGTCCAGCGTGTAAAAACGCGCGCCGTTCCGCTGCATCCAGGTGAGAAATTCCGTGTCGTCCAGCGAGTCGAACCCATTGAAGAGCACCCCGTCGGCGATCATGCCGCGCAGCGCCGTGACGCTGGCATCGAGCATATAAACGAGCCGCGCGAGGTTGTTGTCGGACCTCAGCATCTCGGCGGTGATCCGGTCGTGCAGATGGTGGACGAACTTGAAGAGATCGTTGGCGATGTTGAGCAGATCGAACGCGCGCAGGTTCAGCGGATCGAGCGGCAGCGTCCGCAGCGTGTTCAGCACGCGGTGGATATGGGTGTGGGCAAAGACGGTCTCCACTCCATCGGCGACGGCCCTTGCCGCGTCCTTGATCTCGCCCGCGACTTTGGCGGCGAGTCCCTCGATTCTTCCGAGCAAGCCGGGCGTTGTTTCATGCACCGGCGTGCGCGGCGTCGGCAGCGCGTTCAGAATCGTGGCGTTGGCGTCGATGTTCGCCACGATCCACTCGATGCCGCGGCGGAACGTGGCCCACAGGCCCGGCCCCGGACGACCGTCGCCGGGCTCCTGATCGTTCTGCGGAAAACGGTAGCACCAGAAATCCCACGGGCCGGCGTGGTGGTCGGCGACCACGCCCTCGCTCACTCCCTTGAACGCGTCGTTCCACGTCTTGAACGGCCCGTTTGGCCCCATCTCCTCGTAGGCTTTGCGAATGGTGCGGAAGGCATTTTCATAAAAGCCGAACCAGATGTGCAGCCCGTGCTCCTCGCTGCGGTGGCCGAGGTTCGGATCAAGGTTGCGCCCGCTCGCGCCCTTGCCGCCGAGCCGCCAGCCGAGCTGGTAGAGCGTGACCTCGTATTTGCCTTGGTGGATGGGATCGGTGAGCCACAGCGCGGCCGTGCAACCGCCAACGCCGCCGCCGAGAATTGCGATTTTTTCTTTGTTCATGGGGTTCCTTCGTTGCTGGTGTTTTTGGAAAAAGGTGCCGTCCGGACGGCTTGGCTGTGCTATTCGGGCGGAGGCCGATGGGCAAGTTTCGCGTGCGCGTCCCCCCCGTTGTTTTGCAGCGAATCGAGCAAGGCGAGGTCGTCGGGCATTGCGAGCCGCATCGCGGCGGCGCGGGCTTTTTGCCAATGGCGGTCGGCGACCGACCGGCGTGGCAAGGCTCCCACACCGCTCCAGAGATGCGCACGCGGGGTGCCGATGGCGAAGGAGCGGGCAAAGGTGCGCAGGGTGGCGCAGGCCCGCCGGGCGGACGCGGCGAGGCCGGCGGCGGGGGTGCCGGTGCGCCGGGCCTCGGCGAGGAGGCCGAGGAAAACTTCCGCAGTGTGCGCGCAATCGTGCAGCGCGGTGTAGGAGACGGGTGGGCCGGCGGTCAGGCGGGTGAGCGCCTGCCGGGCGTGCTCGCCGGCGGGGCCGGATTCGCCGAGGCGGAAATGGACGACGGCCAGGCTGGCGTGAAAGGCGGTGTGCGTGAGCAGATCCCAGCCCGGCGCAGGTTCGCTGCCGAGCCGGGCGCGCGCGGCGGCCGGCCCTTCGAGGAGGAGCAGCGTCCGCGCTTCCGAGATCACGGCCCAGCCCAGCGTTTGCGGGTCGTCGCGGCGCGCGGCCGAGGCGTGCAGGAGCGCCGCCGTGGCGTGCGCGGTGGCGACTTCACCGCGGTACATCTGAACGTAGAAAAGGTTCACCAGGCACTCCTCGATCCGCCGCCCGTGGCCGAAACGCCGGAAGGTTTCGAGCGCGGATTCGAGCCGCGTCTGCGCGCGACGGAAGTCGCCGAGCCCGTTGAAATAGATACCCATGAGCTGCTCCACGTAAGCGTGTGTGAGCGGCGGTTTGGTCTCCGCCAGCACCTGCTCGGTGAGCCGGAAATACCGCCGGCCCAGCGCGGGCGGCGGGATCGCGCCGGTGAGGATCATCATCGCGGCGTACATCTCCGCGAGTTTCGGCACGGGCCCGAGCGCCTCGGCGAGATTGAGTCCGTGAATGATGTGATAGACGGAGGTCGGCAGGTCGTTGGTGAAGTAGGCGATTTCGCCGAGCTGGTTGTCCGCCTGGATGGCCTCGTCGAGCACTTCCGCGGAGACCGCGCCACGCGCCGCGCGTCCGCGCCCGGTCAGCCGGTGCCAGCACTGGCGGGCTGCCGCCACGGGCAGGGCGAGCATTTTCATCCGCGTCGGCGCGGGCACGGGATACCCGAGAATCTGCCGGGCTTGCGCCAGCCACCGCCGGCTTTCCTCGACCGCCCCGAGGTGGTGATGCGCCTCGCCGATCTGCCGATGCCAGCGTCCAAGGATCACCGGTGCGGGCCGGTCGCCGCCGTGTTCCGTGAGCGCGATGGCGCGTGTGAAAAAGTCGCGCGCCTCGTGGTTTGCGTAGCGCCGCAGCGCCTGCTGGCCCGCGCGATCGAGGTGCGCGACAGCCCGCCTCGGCGTCGCCGTTTGCTCCCAGTGGTGGGCGAGCATCACGAAGTTTAGCGCCTCGTGCTGCTCCAGGTATTCGGCGAGCCGCGTGTGGAGCGCCTGCCGTTTCGCGAAGGGGAGCTGCTCGTAGGCGACCTCCTGAATGATGCTGTGCTGAAAGACAAAAGCCGCGCTGCCGCCGGTCTCGCCGCGCCGCGTGAAAGCGAGCGTCTCCAGCCGTTCGAGGCAGGCGGGCAGGTGCGCGCGGTCGTCCGGCAGCGGGTGGATGGCCTCCAGGATTTCGCGGGAAAAGGCGCGCCCGCACACGCTGGCGATCTTGATCGCCATTTGCTCGCGCTCCGACAGGCGGTCGAGGCGCGCCTGGACCACGCCTTTTACCGTGGCGGGAAAATCCAGCCCGCGCAGATCGCGCACGCCGGACGCGAGTGTGCCGTGCCGCCCGCGCACCACGAGGTGCCCGGCATCGCGCAGCGCGTAGCCGAGTTCCTCGGAAAAGAACGGATGGCCTTCGGCCTTGGCGCGAATGAACTGCGCGGCGGACGCGGGCAGCGTGTCCACCCCGAGCCGCTGGCAGACCAGCGCCAGCACTTCGTCGTCGGCCAACGGCCCGAGCGCGAGCCGGTGCGCGCCGGCGGCCTCGCGGAGTTGCGGCCACGGCTCCGGCAGTTCGTCGTCGAGTGGGCGCGTGGCGAGCACGAGGAGCACGCGCGGCACCTTGCGCTGCACGTCCAGCGCCAGCGCGAGCGACGCGGAATCCGCCCAGTGCGCGTCCTCCAGCACCACCACCAGCGGCTCGGTGGCGGCCGCGCGGGTGAGGAATTCCACCAGTAACGCGCGCGTAGCTTCCGCGCGCGGGCGTCCGGTCATTTCCGCGGTGATTTCATTGTCCGGCAGATGCAGGCCGAGCATCGGGTTGAGCAGAGGCGCGAGCCGTTCCACCTCGGGCTGGCCGGTGAAAAAAAGCCGCAGCAGATCCCCGCGCTCCGTTTCGTCGGCATCCGCCGGAAAGCCGAGCACATCGCCAAGAATTTCGCGCCACGGGCGGTAGCTGTGGGCCCGCTCCAGCAGATCGCCGCTGCCCGCGAGCACGCGCAGCCCGGCGTCCGCGGCCATGCCGCGTAGCTCCGCGACGAGCGTGGACTTCCCGATGCCCGCATCGCCCTCGATGAGCACCACACCCGCCGCGCCGCCCGCGTCCAGCGCGTCCAGCCGCGCCTGCAGGAGCGCCCGCTCGGGCGCGCGACCCACGATGCCGCGCCGCTGTGGCGGTGGGGCCGCGGCCTCGCCGAGCGGGCGGTGGATGGCCACGGCGCTGGCTTTCCCTTTCAACTCCTCGGCGCGTAAAAACTCGAAGCGCAGGCGCGGCTCCGCGGCCTGCCGGGTGGCGTGATCGCAGAGCACATCGTTTTCTGCCCGCGCCATGAGCCGCGCGCAGCGGTTCATGGCGTCGCCCACCATCGAGTAGCTGCGCCGCCGCGCGCTGCCGATTGCGCCGCAAAAAAGCCGCCCGGTGGTCACGCCGAGGGCCGGGGAAAAGCCGAGCGCGCGCAGTTCGGCGCGCACCGCGAGCGCCGTCCGCACTGCGCGCAGGGCGTTGTCCTCGTGCGTCCAGCCGGGCAGGCCGAACGCCGCCACGAGCGTGAAGCCGGGGCGGTCGTCGCCGAGGTCGTCCACCGTGCCGCCGAAGCGCGCGAGCACGATTTGGATTTTCTCCATCACCGCCTGCCCGCGCTCCAGGCTGCGGGCGGGCTGGTCGTCCACCTCGGGCACATGGATGAAGATCACCGACACGCGCCGGAACTCCGCCAGCCAGCCCGCGTGCCCGGCCACGATGCGGTCGCGCGCCGCCGCCGGCACATGGCCGAAAAGCGCCGCCACATCGCCCGGCTGCACCCACGCCGGCGGCGCGGGCTCCAGCGCGGCGGGCTCCACCTCCACGAGCCGCGCGCCGCCACCGGGCTGGGCCGCCGTTTGCGCCACGCTCGCGAGCAGCCGGGCCACGGTCGGCGCGAGCACCACGTCGCCGGGTTCGGCCTGCGCGATGGCTTCGCGCGCGTCCGTCAGCGCGGGGCCGGCGAGGCGCGCCGCCCAGCGCTGGCCCGGACCGCCGAGCAGCATGTGCTGCACGGTCCCGGCGCCCAAGCTCACGCGCATCGAAAGGGCCACGCCGTCTGCGGGATTGCGCACGGGCATCTGCCGCTGGAGGGCGAGCGCGCACTGCGCGGCGCGTTGGGCGGCGGCGGCGAGCGTGTCCGGTGCCGCCGGCCAGACGGCCACGAGCGCATCGCCGGCGAATTTTTCCACCCGTCCACCGTGCGTCTCGAGGAGCACAATGAGATCCGTGAAGTAAGCGTTGAGCACGCGCGAAAGCTCCTCCGCGCCCGCCGGCCCGGCGGCGTCCATGCGCTCGGTGAGCGCGGTGAAACCGGCGATGTCCGTGAGCAGCACCGCGCCCTCCAGTTCGGCGGCGTGCGCGCCCGGTGGGCGCGCGAGATTTTCCAGCACCAGCGGCGAAACGTAGGCCGCCAGCGCCTCGGCGAGCCGTGCGCTCGGCGGGAGCGGTGGAGTGGGCAAATCGGAGGCGTCGGGCATGGGCGGGCGCTACGGCGCGGTCCAGATTTCCCGCCCCGCCGAGAGGTCGAAATCCACATCGAGATGAAACGCCGCGTGCGGCTGCAAGGTCACGTCCGCGCGCGGCGCCGTGAGGCCGAGCTCGTAGGCCCACGGCACGCTGTCGTGGTAGGGAATCGTCACCTCATAATCGCCGCGCAGAAACCCGCCGCCGTGGAAGTCGCGCGGCAGTGACGACGCTTCGGCGATGGCCTGGTAGCAGCAGCGCGAGCTGTCCACGATGCTCGGGAGCTGGCGCAGAAAGACGAAATTGAGCAGATGTTCCGCCGTGAGGTCGGCGAGGCTCGCGCCGAGAAAAAGCAGCGGGTCTGTGATGCGCAGCACCTCCTCCACGAAGCCGCCGACCGCCCCGGCCAGCACTCCAAAGGGACGCTCGAATTCCACCGCTGCCGCGTCCGTCCGCCGCACCGTGGCCACCGGCAGAATCTCCGCCGCGGCCGCTGGTCCGAAGCGGTGCAGCACTTCGCTCCTTGCGGAAAACTCCGCCTTTTCCCCCTCCGCGCGCGGCATGCCGATGCTGCCGTACTGCTTCGGGAAACCGTAGATGTCGCGCCCGGCGATCATCGCGTTGCTGGAGTCGAGCCAGAGCAGCGACATGTGCCAGGCGAGACGCTTCGGCAGCCACAGCGGGCCGTGCCTTTCCTCCGCCGCGAGGAGGATGGAGACGTTCAACTCGCGCTCGGTGAAACACCCGCAGGCCGCCTCCGCCGGGAGCGCCGAGGAGACGCGCGCCATGTCCATGAAGGCGAGCAGCACGGTCGAGGACACGACCGTATAACGAGTGTTGGGCGCGAGGTTCAGGCAGCGGTCGCAGAGCGCCTGGAGCCGGTCGCGGTCGCCATCCACTGCGAAGCCAAACGTCCGCGCCCGGCGAAGGGCGAATGGCTGCTGAACAAGAAAATTTCCGGCATAGCGGATGAACGGGGTAGCGGGCATGGGGACGCTCGTGACTCGCGAAGACAAAGACGCGCGCACGACTAGCAGCCACGGCCCGCGCCGGTCAAGCGGACCGTGGCCATCGCGCCGCGAGGCCCGCGCGGGCTCGTGATTCATCTTTCGAGACGCGGGTGCGCGGTAGCGCAGTCGAAGCATTCGTCCTCCCCGTCCGCGCACCGGATTTTCCAATTGACCCTCCGGCGGCGCAGACCAAATTGCGCCGCCCTTTTCCCCGCCATCCCATGAACCTCCGCGTCCGGTTTTTCCCTGTCCTCCTCCTCGCTCTTTTTTCCGTCACCGCTCTGGCCGCCGAACCCGCCAACTATGTGGAGGGCGAGGTGATCGTGACCTTCAAGCCGGCCACGGGACTGCCCGCGGCTCAGGGCGCGCTGGCGGGGCGCGCGCTGAAGATGACGAAGCATTTCAATTTCCTCTCCATCCGCCGCGGACGGCACATCGGCTTCGTGCAAGACAAGACCCGCACCACCGCGCAGTTGATCGCCGCGCTGCAGGCGGACCCCTCCGTGCAATCCGTGGAGCCCAACTACCTGCGCTGGACATCCGGCGCTCCGAACGACGGACTTTTTTCGTTGCTCTGGGGACTGAAAAACTCCGGGCAGCAGGTCAACGGCACGGGCGGCACGACCGGAGCGGATGTGAAGTTTGTGCCGGCATGGGGGCTGGCGAGGCCTTCGCCGGGGCCGGTCGTCCTCGGCGTGATTGATACCGGCGTGACCTTTAATCATCCCGACCTAGCCCCAAACATGTGGGTCAATCCGGGAGAGATCGCGGGCAACGGCGTGGACGACGATGGCAACGGCTACGTGGATGACGTGAACGGCTTCAACTTTGACGCCGGAACAGGCAACCCCTCGGACTCGGGCTATCACGGGACGCATGTCGCGGGGACGATCGCCGCTGCGGGAAACAACGGCCTCGGGGTCATCGGCGTCGCTTACAAAGGCAGCATCATGGCGTTGCGCGTGTCGGCGGATGGCAACAGCATCAACACCGCCGCCGAACTGGAGGCGATTGATTACGCGACGTGGATGAAATCGCTGGGCGTGAACATTGTCGCGCTGAACGCCTCATATGGCGGGCCCTCTTTCACCCAAGCCGAGCGCGACGCCATTCAGGCGGCGGGCGATGCCGGGATCATCTTCTGCGCGGCGGCGGGAAACTCCGCGGCCAACAACGACACCACGGCCACCTACCCGGCGAACCATCGGCTACCCAATATGATCGTCGTGGCGGCCACCGGTCAGGCGGATACACTCGCCAGTTTTTCCAACTACGGTGCAACTACCGTGGACCTCGCCGCGCCGGGCGTGAACATCCTCTCGACCGCTCCTCTCGGCACCGGTGCCGGCGTCACCGCGCTCGCGGTGAACGGGCAGCCGTATGCCACGACCGCGATGACCTTTAGTGGGACAACATCCGGGCTTACCGGCACGCTCTACGACTGCGGTATCGGCAACACCGGCGAGTTCCCCGCCGGCGTGAATGGCCAGATCGCGCTGATCGCCCGCGGGACGCTGACCTTTGCCCAAAAAGTAACCAACGCCGCCGCCGCCGGAGCGCGCGCCGCGGTGATTTACAACAACACCACCGGAGCCATCAACGGGACCTTGGGCGCGGCCGGTTCGTGGATTCCGGTGGTGACGATCACGCAGGCCGACGGTCTGGCGATCAAAGCGGCACTACCGGCCACGGGTGTCGTCGCCGTGAGCAATGACTACCAGTTTCTCAACGGCACTTCGATGGCCACTCCCCATGTGACCGGCGCGGTCGGCTTTGCGGCGATGAATTTTCCGGCCGACACCGTTGCCCAGCGCATTCAGCGCATCCTTGCCGCGGTGGATGTCAAAGCGAGCCTCTCCGGCCTCGTCGCCACCGGCGGGCGGCTGAATCTTCAGCGCATCGTGGACTTCGACAATAACGCGCTGCCCGACTGGTGGGAGCAGACCTACTTTGGCGCGCTCCTCGGCAGCGCGGCCAGCGCGGATGGCGATGGCGACGGCATGAGCAACTTGCAGGAGTATCTGGCCGGCACTGTCCCGACGAACCCCGCGGATCGTCTTCGCGTTTCCGCCGTCGTGAAAAACACCTTTACCGGCGCGTTCGTCATTACCTGGAGTGCCATCCCCGGGAAGACCTATCGGGTGGAGTATCTCCCCGTCCTCGGCGGCACCTGGCAGGTGGGGCTCCCCGCTTCGCAACTCACCGCCGGCACCGGCCAGACCAGCCTCTCATACACCGACTCCACCGCCACGAGCGCCGGCACGCGCTTTTACCGCGTCGTGCTTGTCGTCCCGTAGGGGCGGGTTCCGTGTTCATCCGCAGTCATTTGGCGGAGGCGAACTGCCCGGCGATTCTCGCCGCGAGTTGGTCGGGAGAGTCGCTGCCGATGTCCACCATCGCCAACTCCGTTTCGCGGCGGAACCAGGTCATCTGCCGTTTCGCATAGCGGCGGGTGGCGAGTTGGATCGCGGCGATGCAGTCGGCGCGGTTCATCTGGCCGGCGAGGTGCGCGCGGATTTCGTGAAAGCCGAGGGTCTGGCTCGCGGTCGGTCCGGCGTCGGTGGCGGCGCGCACTTCCTCGACCACGCTATCGGCGAACATCGCGGCGGTGCGTGCGGCAATGCGCGCGTGGAGCGCGGCGCGATCCAGCGTGAGCACCACGCCGCGGCTGCCGGACGGCGTGCCCGCCCACTCCGCGCGGAAGCTGGAAAATGGCCGCCCGGTGAGCAGGCAGACTTCCAGCGCGCGGATGACCCGACGCGGGTTTTGGAGGTCTATCTGCGCGGCTCCGGCGGGGTCGAGTTCCGCGAGACGGCGCTGCAATTCGGCTGGCGACTGGCTTGCCAAATCCGCGCGCAGCCGGACATCCGCGCCGGGCAGGTCGGCGAGTCCGCGCGTGAGCGCGCGGAGGTAAAGGCCGGTGCCGCCGGTGACGATGGGCATCCGTCCGCGGGCGTGAATCTCGGCGATGCGCTCGGTGGCCGCGCGGAGATAGCGGGCCACGTCGAAAGACTCGGCGACGGCGACTTCACCGACCAGATGATGCGGTATGCGCGACCGCATTTCCGCCGACGGCTGCGCGGTCAAAACGGGCAGCTCGCGATAAATCTGGAAGGCGTCGGCCCCGACAATCTCGCCGCCACAACGCTCGGCGACCGCCGCGGCGACGGCGGATTTTCCCACCGCCGTCGGGCCGGCGATGATGAAGAAAGGAGTGGTGACCGGGGACACAGGTGAAACGGCGGCGGTCCACTTTTCACCTGCCGCGCGGCGGCTGTCACAAACAAAAAGAGGCCCACCGTTGCCGGTGGGCCTCGGAATGGCGCGCGGGGATTTTTCAGCCGCGATAGTCGGTCTCGCGCTCGCTGATTTTCGCGCCGCTGACCACGAGTTTGCGGCCCATGTAGAGCTGGTCGTGCAGTTCGGTGACGGCGCGTTTCGCCTCCTCCACGGTGCTGAGCGTGACAAAGCCAAAGCCCTTCGAATTGTCGGTGTCGCGGTGCGTCGCCACCTCGGCGCTTTTGACCATGCCCACGCCTTTGAAAAGCTCGACGAGGTCGTCCTCGGTGGCGCTGTAGCTGAGGTTGCCGATGTAGAGCTTCGGAGTGGTGACTTCCGAGAGGTCGGGCTGGCGCGCTTGACGAGTCGGGCGGGGCTCGTTGCGGGTTTTGTTCTGGCCGTTGCCAGACCCCTGGCCCGCGCCTGGGTAGGGGGGGTAAGGCGCGCGCGACTTTCCCGAGGCGGCGGGTGCTTTAGGCCGGAAGAAACTGAGCAGCTTCTGCCAGAAGGATTTCTCGGCGGGTGGAGGTTGCGGGGCGCGCGGGGTGCGGCGGTCGTTGGTGGAGCGCGAGGAAGAGCGGCGCTGGCCGCGTCCGGAACCGCGGCCCGAACGGCGGCCGGAGCCACCGCGGGAATCTTGAGACATGTTTGGGATTTCTATTTCGAGGCATTGTGGTGCCCGGGAAGCGCACGCGAGGTGCACGCTCCGTCGCGTCTCGGGCAGCTCTCGCGGAGATCGGAGAACGGCTGGTCGAGACCTTGGGAAAACTTCGCCGGGGGATGTCGGGGATGGTCGCCGGGAGTGGCGTCCGTCCGGGCCGCCCGCTGCGCGACCCAAAGAGTCGCCGCCAAATCGGGAGGGTGTCGCCGAGGAGTAGAAGTAGGGAGAAGAAACTGCTCATCTGTCGGTCAACTGCCGGGGAAAAAGCGCGCGGTTCGCGCCCTTGGCCCCCGACATCCGGCGGTGAGGTAAGCGACGCCTGTGCTCCCGGCAAGGGGAATTCTCTCCACGCCTTGCCGGCCCGCGGCGAAATCCAAAATCAGACTCGTCCGCACTCCGGCCTCCGCTACTTTTTCCGCCCGATCATGAATCCCGACCACGTCGAACAACTCCTCGCCTTTCTCCGTTTCCCCAGCATTTCCACCGATCCCGCGCACGCGCCGGACGTGGCGGCTTGCGCGGGCTGGCTGGCCGGGCGGCTGGAGGCGATCGGCTTGAACGCGGCCGTGCATCCCACGGCGGGGCATCCCATCGTGGTCGCGCGCAATGAACACGTCCCCGGGCGGCGCACCGTGATGATCTACGGGCACTACGACGTGCAGCCGGTCGATCCGCTGGAGCTGTGGCACACGCCGCCCTTCGAGCCACGGATCGAGAACGGCGTCGTCTTTGCCCGCGGCGCGGCGGACAACAAAGGGCAGATCTTTGCCCACGTCACCGGCATCGGCGAGACGCTGCGCGAAACCGGCGGGCTGCCGGTGAATCTCATCGTGCTCGTGGAGGGCGAGGAGGAAATCGGCAGCACGCATCTCGAGGAGTTTCTCACCGCGCACCGCGAGGAACTGAGCTGCGATGTCATCGCCATCTCAGACACCGGGATGCTCGCGCCCGGCGTGCCCACTTTCACCTACGGCCTGCGCGGGATCGCGGCGCTGGAGCTGCGCGTCACCGGCCCGGCCACCGACCTGCATTCGGGCATCTACGGCGGCGCGGTGGCGAACCCCGCCACGGCCCTCGCGCGGATCGTCGCCAGCCTGCACGATGCCGACGGACGCGTGGCCGTGCCCGGCTTCTACGACGACGTGGTGCCGCTGGAAACGTGGGAGCGCGAGGCCTGGGCGCGGCTGCCCTTTGGCGATGCGCAGATCCTCGCCGTCACCGGAGCGCCCGCGCTTTTCGGCGAAGCCGGCTACACCAGCCTCGAGCGCGTCTGGGCGCGGCCCACCGCGGAGGTCAATGGCCTCGGCGGCGGCTTCCAGGGCACCGGCACGAAAACCGTCCTGCCCCGCGAAGCCTTTGCCAAGCTCACCTTCCGGCTCGTGCCGCGCCAGCAACCGGCGGCCGTCATGGAAAAAGTCAGCGCCCATCTGCGCGCCGTCTGCCCGCCCGGCGTGCAGCTCGAAATCACCTGCGGCCACTACGGCGAGCCCTACGCCACCGACCCCAATCTGCCCGACGGCCTCGCTGCGCAACGCGCCCTCCAGCGCGCCTTTCCGGGGCGCGACGTGGCCCTCATCCGCGAAGGCGGCAGCATCCCGATCGTGAACACCTTCAAGCGTGTCCTCGGCGTCGAGACCCTCCTCCTCGGCCTCGCCCTGCCCGACAGCAAAATGCACGCACCCAACGAAAACTTCCCCCTCGCCAACTTCGAAGCCGGCATCCGCCTAAACCGCGCGGTGCTGGAGGAACTAAGCTGAGCCACGAGCCCGAACAAACAAAAGAGACTGCAGTCCATGAAACCCACCTTGGTAATCGCGTTCTTGATATTCAACTTTGCAGTAGCGCAGGCGTTAAGCCCTGAAGAAATTGCGCGATTGAATGACGCGGTCGCCAACTGGAAGACGCTAACACCGGAATATTTACGTCTTCCAGAAAACGCGACACTGCTTGTTGAGTTGCGGCAGCGGGCGAAAAATACAAGCCGGAACGATGTGCGCGTACCGCTACTCAGGATGGATGATGCGGACACCGTCCAAAGCGTTTTTAAAGAACTCCATAGCGAGTATTGGTCACGTCGTCGAAGCGCCACCAGTCAGCTAACGTTCGCGGCGAATCCCAAATTACTACCCATGCTTGTGGACGATCTGATGAAGGATGCCAATCCGAAGGTCGAGTTAATTGACGGTGACATTAATTCTCCATCAACTTCCGTCGTCGCGGCCAAAATCATCCGCGCCGCGGTTCTCAATAGCCCGGTGTTTTCAGCCGATGTAAAAGCCTGGGCACAGGCGTTGCCGTCCTCCAATCCTGCTGTTTTGACGGAAGGAGTTCGCGTGTGGTGGAAGCTAAATCGGGAAGCGCTGGAGAAGGGAGATTATCATTCCGTCCTTCCTATTGCCGAAAAGTAAGTGTGAACAAATAACAACGGGACTCCACGTCAGCAGCATGCCACAGTCTGCGCCTTAGTGCATGCGGCCAGAAACTCGCACCCCCCGGCGAAGGTTAACTCTCGTTCCGAAGTTGCACTTCGGATCGCGCTTGTCTGCGAAGCTAAGGTTCGCCGTGCACCCTATGCGCAGCCACTACCGCATCTATGAACCGGACGGAACGCAGCTTCAAGAGAGCGCATTTCGAAGTGAAACTTCGAAAGGAGGGCAGGAAGATGCGTTGATCTTTGGTGGTGTTATCGGGGCTTTTCAGCTTATCGTCCGGGAACAGGAGCCTCCATAACTACGTATGGGTAGCGCCCGAGGTTGTATAGCAGATTGGCGGTAGCTCCCTTTAGCCAGGAGGATGAATGTTCCTTTGCGGCCTGTTTCACTACCGTAACACATTTGGGAGAATTAACTCTCGCAAGCGCATTGAGGAGGGAAAACTGGTGAGAGGCTACTGTCCCGGCGCGGTAAACGGCATCCTCTCTTAAAGTATTGCCCCAAGCCGGCTGGAGATCGTAAAGCTGCTGCCACAGTTCCAGCGATCGATCCTCGCTTTCGAGAAAGATCTTGCGCGCTTGCGATTCGGACAACTTGCCGGCAAAACCCACAGGATCACGGAGCAACCGCCCGATGGCCATCAGTCGCAATCTATCGTCGTGCCCCAACAACTTGACCTTCGTCCAGTAGGCGATCGCGAAGACAAAAGAATGCTCGTTAGGTTCATGGCCTCCGAACATGTCAATTCCCATTAGCTGACGCAACTCGTACAAGCCCCAGTAGGCCCTCCCCCTGTCTCGCTGGCACCAAGCAATCAGAAAGTCGAGCGCCTCGTCGGAGGGAAACACCTTAGCCACATAGTGGAGTGTGTGGCTGCTGTCTGGTTGTTCGTTCACTCGTGCCACTACGATCTCCTTGCGCGTCATTCCGCTGTAACGCTTCGACCAAGAGATTGCTTGCTTCTTGAAACCCTCACGGTCGAACTCAGGCTGCTCCCCAAGCCAAACTGTTATGCCGCAATAATATTCGTTCAACGCGATAAAGGCGGCCACAACGGTAGCCTTGTCTTCAGAATCGAGCGCCTTTATCAGTGTCGGTACCGCGTTGGGATCATTTATTGCAGTGGAAACATCCGCCGCCAATCCCATGCCAGAGATGCCGAAAGCGAATGCGACCGCACGAAGGAATGCTTGCATCGCTTGAATAACACCGAAACAAACAAAGAACACAAGAAAGACCTAGTTACCCAGATTCTTTTTGGTCACGAGGGGCGGAAAAAACATCGAGGGCGCACAGTGCGCCCCCGATGCCCATGAGCACGAAACAAATCGCATCTCTTCGGAACACCCTTGTCTGCGAAGCTCCGCTTCGTCCGCGCGGCTTCTGAGTGAGCGCGCCGATCCGGTGGCACCCTGTGGAAGCTGAGCTTCCCGGACAAGTGCGTGACCAAGCTGGAACTTGGTCACGAGGGGCCACCGGCTCCACCGGCCCGCCTTCGCCCGCCGGGAATTGCGTTCAGAATGACGGCGTGGATTTCCGCGACCTGAGGCGAAAAGCTCCGGGCGGGGGTAGGGGCTTTACGCGAGGGGGGGGCTTCTTTAAGGAAGGGCCAGTTCCGACCTTCATTCAATGCCTGACGCAAACCCGCCCACCGCCTTCCTTTTCGACATCGGCAACGTCATCGTGCGCTTCGACTTTTCGCTGGCTCTGCGCCGGGTCGCGGCGGAGAGCGAGGTCCACGATCCCGTGGAAATCCTCGCGCGCATCGACCGCGTGAAAGTCGCCTACGAAGACGGGCAGATGGACCGCGCGGCCTTCCTTGCCGCGGCGTTCGATGTCCTCCGCTACCGCGGCACCGAGGCCGCGTTCATCTCCGCGTGGGAGGAAATCTTTGAGCCCAATCCGCCGATGATCGCGCTCATCGAGCGGCTGCACGGGCGCTTCCCGCTGTTTCTGCTGAGCAATATCGGTGACATCCACCGCGACTACCTTTTCCGCACCTACCCCGTCTTCGCGCGCTTTACCGCCGGCACTTACAGCTTCGCCGCCCGCGCCTCCAAACCCGGTCCCGGGATTTACCAGCACGCCATCCGAACCCACGGCCTCGACCCCGCCCGCACCTTTTTCATCGACGACCTCCTCCCGAACATCACCACCGCGCGCACCCTCGGCTTCTGCGCGCACCACTACCACCACGACCGGCACGCCGCTTTGGCAAAGGAACTCGCCGCGCTGGGCGTCGTGTAAGAGCCAGCGGGGAGCGTCGGGCGGGAGCAATGACGCCGGCCCCGCCCGCGCCGCACTTTGCGTTTGCCCGGCGTCTCGCGTCACCGCTAGCGTGCGCGCCCTATGTCCAGCCAGTTCGGCCACGCTTTCCGCATCTCCACCTGGGGCGAATCTCACGGCGGCGGCGTCGGCGTGGTCATCGACGGCGTCCCGCCGCGCCTCCCGCTCACCGAGGCTGACATCCAGCGCGACCTCGACCGCCGCCGCCCCGGCCAGAGCGACATCGTCACCCCGCGCGACGAAGCCGACACCGCGCGCATCCTCTCCGGCGTCTTCGAGGGTCGCACCCTTGGCACCCCCATCGCCATCAACGTCACCAACAAGGACGCCCGCCCCGAGGCCTACCGCGAGATGGAGACCGCCTTCCGCCCCTCGCACGCCGACTTCACCTACCAGGCCAAATACGGCATCCGCAACTGGCAGGGCGGCGGACGCGCCTCCGCCCGCGAGACCATCGGCCGCGTCGCCGCCGGTGCTGTCGCGAAAAAGGTGCTCGCCGAGCTGTGCCCCGCGCTGGAGATCGTCGCCTACGTCAAAACCATCCACGAACTCACCGCCGAGGTCGATCCCGCCACCGTCACCCTCGCCGACGTCGAGGCCAATATCGTCCGCTGCCCCGACGCCGCGATGGCCGAAAAGATGATCGCCTTCATCAAAGCCATCCGCGCCGAGGGCGACAGCGTCGGCGGCCTCATCGAGTGCGCCATCCGCGGCGTCCCCGCCGGGCTCGGCGAGCCCGTCTTCGACAAACTCGAGGCCGACCTCGCCAAAGCCCTGATGAGCCTTCCCGCCACCAAAGGCTTTGAAGTCGGCAGCGGCTTTGCCGGCGCGCGCCTCCGCGGCAGCGAGCACAACGACGCCTTCTACATGGACGCCGGCCGCGTCCGCACCGCCACCAACCGCAGCGGCGGCATCCAGGGCGGCATCAGCAACGGCGAACCCATCTTCTGCCGCCTCGCCTTCAAGCCCACCGCCACCATCTTCCAGAAACAGCAGACCGTCACCACCACCGGCGAAGCCACCGAGCTGCAAGCCCGCGGCCGCCACGACCCCTGCGTCCTCCCCCGCGCCGTCCCCATGGTCGAGGCCATGGTCGCGCTCGTCCTGGCCGATCACGCGCTGCGGCAGCGGGGGCAGTGCGGGGTGGAGTAAAAGACGCTCGCGCCAGCCGCAGTCGGGCGCGGCTGCTCTTGCCAAAGACCTCTGCCGCGCTTAATCAGCGCCCCGCGTTTCTCCTACTCCCACCCATCAGAACCATGAAAACAATACCCATCTTAAGCACCACCATTCTTGCGCAGCTCTGCGCAGCGGCCACTGCCTCGGCGAATATCACGATGGATTTCGTCACGGTGGGCGATCTCGGAAACCCAAATGACACTGTCACTTCTACTTTCGGCGGGCACTTCGGAGGTGTGAGTTACGAATATAGGATCGGCAAGTATGAGGTGACGCTGAACCAGTACACCGCATTTCTGAATGCGGTGGCACTAACGGACACATACAACCTCTACAATCCAAGCATGGCCACAGACCTGAACGTCGCGGGGATTGCGCGAAGCGGGAATAGCGGGAGCTACTCCTATTCCGTAATCGGGAGCGGACAGCGACCGGTGACATATGTCAGCTTTTACGACGCGGCGCGGTTCAGCAACTGGCTAAGTAACGGACAACCGGTCGGGCCGCAGGATGCTTTAACGACGGAAAATGGATGTTACACCATGAACGGGGCAACGTCGGGGATCATCCAAAACAATGGCAGCGGCGTGTATTGGATTCCGAGAGAGAACGAGTGGTATAAGGCAGCGTATTACGATCCGAACAAGCTGGGGCCAGGAGCTGGGGGCTACTGGGAGACTCCGACCAAGGTCATTCCGGGGAATGACGCTACGAATCCAACCCTGCCCAACCAGGCCAACTACTATCGTGGCTTTGTCTACTCGGTGACACAGAACACTACCCTCGGTCTATATAGCGCTACACAGAATTACCTAACGGATGTGGGAATATTTATAAACTCAGCCGGCGCGTACGGGACGTATGACCAAGGAGGTAACGTTTTTGAGGGAGTTGAAGATATCTATTTTGGAGGTCCCGGTCTCTTTCGGGGCGGCTCTTGGTCACAGGGCGGACTCTTCCTAAGTTCCAACATCCAGTTCAGCTACGTTGACGTCGCCTCAACGTGGGGCGAGAGGGAAGGGCCTGACGTCGGCTTCCGTATTGCAAGCGTCCCTGAGCCTACCGTGGCCATCAGCCTAGTTTTCGCCGGGAGCCTGTTGCTCGCGCGGCGAAGGAGGACAGTTTCCCATCGCTAATCGCGGTGCGGTGATTCCCATCCCCCAGCCGAGCCCCCGCGAGCGCCGTGCTGCTGCCCGGCGGCGCGGCCCTGCTCGGCCTGCGGCGGCGGCGGTAGCGCGCGGGGTCACGCGGATAGGTCCCATCCTCGGTGAACGCCAACGGCGTTCCATCAACCAGCCCAGGGTTGCGCGCCGCGCGCTACCCTGGGAACGGAAGCAAAAAAAACGGCCCAACCCTGAAAGGGTTGAAGCAGCCGCGCCGGGCACCGGAGGATGCAACCCTTTCAGGGTTGGCGGCGCTTTCGCGGACCCACCCAGGGTAGGCGCTCGTGCCTCGCGCCAACCCTGGGCTGACCGATGAAACGCCGTTGGCGTTTTCCCCCGCGCAACGAAGCCCACGGATCGAAGCCCCCACGCCCGAGCCCGCCGAGCGCCGTGCTGCTGCTCGGCGGCGCGGCCCTGCTCGGCCTGCGGCGGCGGTAGCGCGCGGGGTCACGCGGATAGGTCCAATCCTCGGTGAACGCCAACGGCGTTCCATCGACCAGCCCAGGGTTGCGCGCCGCGCGCTAAACAGCCGCGGCGGCAGGCCTGATGTGTGGGCATCCGTTGAGCGTCGGCGTGCGATTATTGGGGATGAATACAAAACTGTTTACAGGAATCGTTACCCTCTTTGCCATAGCGACAGCGGGCTCGGGTTTCGCCAAGGATAAGGACAAAAACAAAGACAAGGGCAAAGACCGGGACAGGGACCGCGAGCCGACCGTCTATGTGACCAAGGACGGCGGGCGATACTACGTCGATGGCGACGGCAGGCGGCACTGGCTCGAGACAGCCGAACGCCGCAACTACCGCGACGACCGGGATCGCGAAGAGCGCGGGGATCGCAAACGCACCATCTACGTCATCGAACGGGACCGCCCAGTTTCCCGCGAAGTCTTCGTGGACCATGATGGCAATTACTACCGTTGGGTCGATGGCCGCCGCGTGTATATCCGCGATCGCTACTTCGAAAGCTATCCCTCGAAGTATTACACCCCGGACGGCCGCCGTCGCGTCACGATCACCCTGCCCTTCTAGTTCGCCGCCCCTCCTGGGGTTGCCCGCGCGAAGGCGGGCAGCAGCACACTTGCCACGTCACGCCAACGGCGTTCCATCAACCACCCTGGGAACGGAACCAAAACAGCGGAACCAACCCTGAAAGGGTTGAAGCAGCCGCGGCGGGCGCGGGAGGATGCAACCCTTTCAGGGTTGGCAGCTCATTGGTGGACCCACCCAGGGTAGGCGCTCGTGCCTCGCGCCAACCCCGGGCTGACGGATGAAACGCCGTTGGCGTTTTCCCCGGCCAAGCCGCAGGCTTTTTCCCAACTCAAGCGCCTACCGCCACCCCGATCATCAGCGCGGCCTCCGCCGCCGTCGCGCCGTCGTGGACGATGGCCATGAGGGCGCGGGTCATGCCGGCGGGGTCGGCGTGCTGGATGATGTTGCGGCCATAGACGATGCCGGCCGCGCCTTGCGCGATGAGCTTTTCGGTGCGGTCGAGGATTTCCGCGTCGGGCGCTTTGCCGCCGCCGCGGACGAGCACGGGGATGCGCCCGGCGATTTCCACCACGCGATGATAGACGCCCACGTCGTCGGTCGGGTCGGCCTTGATGATGTCCGCGCCGAGTTCGCAGGCCTGGCGGACGAGCGGGAGGATTTTTTCCAAGTCGCCGTCCACCATATAGCCGCCGGCCTGCGCGTTGGGCCGGAAGACGAGCGGCTCGATCATCAGCGGCAGGGCGAAGCGCTCGCAATCGGGCTTGAGGCGCAGGATGTTTTCGATGCACTGGTCGGTGACCTCGGGCTGGCCGGGGATGCGGAAAAGGTTCACCACCACGCACGCGGCATCGAGCCGCACGGCCTGCTCGGCGGCGTTGGCGATCATGCGGCTGAAAAGCGTGCGCGGCAGCTCGCTGCCATAGACGTTGGCCACGTCGGTGCGCAGGACGAGCGCGGGTTTGTCCCGGCCGGGGACGGACTGGAGCAGTTCGGCCTGGCCGATGGTGAGCTGGATGGCGTCCGGCGCGGCGGCCACGAGCGTGCGCACGCAGCGGTCGAGGTTTTCGATGCCGGAGAGAAAGCCGCGCTCGTTGAAAAATCCGTGATCGACGGCGACATCAAAGCAGCGGCGGGATTTGGGGTTGAAGAGGCGGTTGAGGCGAAAGGCTTTCATGGACGATGGGGGAAGCCTGCGGGAGCCGGGCGGGCGAGGCAATGCGGAAGCGTGATGGGCGCGAGGCCGTGCAGGAAAGCGTTGGCAACGGCCCGCTGGTGTGCGGATATTCGCGCCAGCAGCACCTCCGCTGACGGATCGAAATTCGGATTTTTCCCCAACCGAAACGCCGTCCGCGGGGTTTAGCTCCACACCAGCCCCATGGACATTTACATTTTACGCGACGGCAAAGAAATCGGTCCCTTCAACGAGGAAACCACCAAGACGCTGCTCCAGCAGGGTAGCATCGTGGAAACCGACTACGCCTGGCATCCGGGCCTCCCGAAGTGGCTCCCGCTCGCCACCGTGCTCAAGCCCGTGCCGCCGCCGCTCGACACGCCACCGCCGCCACCCCCACCCGCGGCCACCCGGACGGAGCTTCCCACCTTTGCTAACCACGCCCAGCCCGCGGCGGACGCCGAGCCGGCCAGCGACCGGCAGAAGGCGCTGCTGAAGTATCTCGGCATCCCCTACACCAGCACGCTCACGAAGGATCAGGCCGCGTTGCTCGTTAATGAAACGATGGAGGACCCGAAAAAGGCGGGCCTGCTGGTGAAGTGGAACACGGACCGCCTGAAGCTTCGGCCCGACCTTTTCGCCGCCGAGCTGCAGGAGCAGAAGGAAGCGCGCGCGGGGGAGTATTTCGAGGTCTGCCAGACCGAGGGCGCGGAGTATTTCACGAAAATCACGAAGGCCCACTGCCAGGTGCTCATCGGTTTCCTCGATGGGAAGTTTCCCAATTGGGACGAGGACGCGCACACCGCCCCGAAGAACTATTTCTTCCCGGCGGTCGCTGAAAAATTCCCGCAACTCGTGGCCAGGGAATGGAAAGGCAAACTCCACTACGCCACGCCGGCCGCAGGGGCCGATGAGAAAGCGGGAAAGCCGCCGGTGGGCAAATCGCGGAAGAGAAAAGCGCAGCAGGGTTTCCCGGTGGTCATGATCGGTCGGGCGGCGGTCTTCGCGGCCCTGGCGATCGCCATGTTCCTTTTCGTGAAAAAGCTCAATTCCCCTGCGCCGACGAAACCGCCAGCGCCGACGGCGCAACCCAGCAGCCCGCAAACCGAAAACCCGATCGCCCCCGCACCCGGAGTGCCCAAGGCGGAAGAGGTGTTGCCGGACAAGGGAATCGCGCAGGTCGATCCTTTCAACCCGCCGGTGGAGCCCGCCGCCCCCACGCCGCCGGCAGCGCCCGTCGATCCCGCCGATCCCCTCAAAGACCCCAAGATGGCCACCGACCCGGCCGCTCCAAAGCCTGCCGAGCCCGTTCCCGGCTTTCCTCCCGACCCTCTCGCGCCGGCTCCCACGCCGGCCGCTGGTGACCCGCCTGCGCCCACTCCCGCTCCGCCTCCGACCGCCGACCCTTTTGCGCCCACTCCGTCGCCCACGCCCGCCCCACCGGCCACGCCCGCCGAACCCGTCGCTCCGAAAAGCGTCCTCAAACTGACCAAGGCAGTCGAAGTGCAACTCGCCTACGGCAAGATGAAGCTGCCCGTCGGCACGAGCGTGAAATTCATCTCGCAGGAAGGTGCCGCGGTAAAAGTCAGCTACCTCAACACCGTTCTGACCATTCCCTCGAGCTCCACTGATTTCGGGGTGGCCGAAGTAGCGCCGCCGGCCAGTGCGCCAGTCGCAGTTCCGTAACCGCTCGGCTCGGGGGGACGGTGGAAGCAGCCTTGCCGCTCCCCAAAGTCGTGAGAGTCGGGTTTTTCGCGCGTCGTCGGCGTCTGGGGGAAACCATTTGCCAAGGCTCGCCGCCTCCCGATAATCCCGCCCTCTATGAACGACATCCGCATCATCATCCACACCTCCCGCGGCGATATCGAAGGCACGCTCTTTGCCTCGAAAGTCCCGATGACCGCCGCCAATTTCCTAAATCTCGCCCAGCGCGGATTCTACAACGGCGTGAAGTTTCACCGCGTCATCAAGGACTTCATGATCCAGGGCGGCGACCCGACGGGCACCGGCGCGGGCGGTCCCGGCTACAAGTTTGGCGACGAAATCCACCCCGCGCTCAAGCACACCAAGCCCGGCCTTTTCTCCATGGCCAATGCCGGCCCCGGCACCAATGGCAGCCAGTTCTTTGTCACCCACGTCCCGTGCGCGTGGCTGGACGGGAAGCACGCCGTCTTTGGCGAAGTTACCAAGGGTCAGAACGTCGTGGACACCATCGCGCAGGGCGATGCGATCAAGACCATCGACATCCTCGATTCCACCGACGAGCTGTTTGCCGCGCAGAAGCCGCAGCTCGACAAGTGGAACGCCATTCTCGCGAAGTAGTGCGAGAAGAGGGGGAGATACCCCGGTTTGAACCGCCGAGGCGCTGATCGCGAGGTCAGCGCCTCGCGTTTTGTCCGGGAGGGAGGCGAAGGGTTAGGAAAGGCCGTGCCGCACGGCGCGGCGGGTCGTTTCATCGGACGCAAAGCGGCGGTAAGCCTCGCGGAGGATGGCGGAGACGGACTTTCGGCGGGCCGGACGCTGGGCAAACCGGGCTTTTCCGCCAGCGAGCGGAGTGTCTGTGGGCATTTTCATGGGCACCTTTGAAAGCAGGAACGGTGCAACGGCGTGGCGCGAATGTTACGACGAGGTGAAATCGTCTTCCGCCGGGAGGTCCAGCTTGGCCTTTGCCTCGGGTTGCCGCATTACTGGCGGCCATGAAGCACTACCGCACCGGCTGGATATCCGACGTCCACCTCGGCACGCGCGGCAGCCAGTCCGAGGCGCTGCTCGATTTCCTCCGCGACCACGAGTTTGAGACACTCTACGTCGTGGGCGATCTCATCGATGTGTGGCAGCTCCGGCGCGGCATCTACTGGCCGCAGGCGCACAACGACGTCATCCAGAAACTCCTCCGCGCCGGGCGCAAAGGCACCCGCGTCATCTACATCCCCGGCAATCACGACGAATTCGTCTCCGGCTTCATCGGCCACTTCGGCGCGGTGGAGATCATGCCGCGCGACATCCACACCACCGCCGATGGCCGCCGCCTCCTCATCATCCACGGCCACGAGCTGGACACTGTCATCCAGAATATCAAGTGGCTCGCCTACGTGGGCGACGTGGGCTACCAGCTCCTCCTCAAGCTCAACACGCCCGTCAACGCCGCCCGCCGCCTGCTCGGCCTCGGCTACTGGTCGCTCAGCGCCTACGTGAAAAAGAGCGTGAAGAACGCGGTCAGTTTCATCGGCGAGTTTGAAAAGGAAATCGTCCACTACGCCCAGCGCGACAAGGTGGACGGCGTGGTCTGCGGCCACATCCATTCGCCGGTTATCCGCATGATTGAAGGCACGGCCTACTACAACAGCGGCGACTGGGTCGAAAGCCTCTCTGCGCTGGTCGAGGATGCGAACGGCAAAATCGAGCTGCTGATCCACACCGTTTCTCGCCCGGGCGTCGCGCCTTTGGAAAAAACGGAGGAGCCGCATGTGGAGGAAAGCGCCGCGATCTCCGAGCCCATTACCGTAACGTCGGGCATTTAATAGTGCCCTTCGGTTTGCCTTGCCGAACTGTCCCGGGAAAGGCACGCGGCCTATTTCCACCAAAAATTACGACCGGCGTCCCACGAGGAGACGCCGGCCGCCCCAACCAAGGAGAGCTTGAAAGTAACTATTTTTTTGGATTCAGCACGACATAACTGCGCTTTCCGTGCCTTTCGATATTCAGCGCCACATTTTTCCCGCCTTTTCCTTCGGCGGCTGCCGCAATCGCCGCTCCACACTCCGCCGCATCGCCCACCGGTTTCGTGGCGACTTCCGTAATCACGTCGCCGACGAGCAGTTCGGATTTTGACGCCGCACTGCCCGGCGCGATTTCCGCGATTTGCGCCCCGGCGGGCTGGGCGTCGTGCAGTTTTAGACCGAACACCGCCGCCCTCACGTCACCGGGCTTTTTCGCTGGCGGACTGGCGAGCTTCGTGATCGTCGCGGGCAATTCGGCCGTCGGCACTGCGATCTTTCGCGCGCTGCCGCCGCGCCAGACGGTGAGCTGCACGGGCTGGCCGATCTTCGCTTTCAAAATCTCGCGCTGCAGCTCGCGCGCCGTTCCCACCGGCATGCCGTCCACTTCCGTGATCACATCAGCCGGGCGCAGATCGCTTTTACTCGCCGGGGCATTGGCCTCGATCGTTTCCACGATCACCGCTTTCTCCACGCCCGGTGGGCGCTCGCGCGGTCGCGAGCCCTCGTCCAGCGTCTCGATGCGGATGCCGAGCCAGGCGCGCTGCACCTTGCCATTGGCCAGGAGTTGCGCGCTCACGTCGGCCAGCATCGCCGCCGGGATGGCAAACGCCAAGCCGCGCCCGACACCGTTGATCAGCGTGTTCATGCCCACGATCTTGCCCTCCACGTCAAAAAGTGGCCCGCCGCTGTTCCCGGGATTGATGAACGCATCGGTCTGGATGTAGTCCTCGTACAAAATGGTCGTCGAAGTCGGCCCGAGCAGGTTCGTGCGGCCCTTTCCGCTTACCCAGCCCACGGTGAAACTGTAGTCCTGATTGAAGGGCGTGCCGATCGCGCACACGAGTTGGCCCACCCGCAGTGCCGCGCTGTCGCCCATCTCCACCGTGGGCAAATCCTTCGCCTCGATCCGCAGCACCGCGATGTCCGTCTTGTCGTCTGCGCCCACCATCTTCGCGGTAAAAGCGCGCCCGTCTTTCAGCCGCACGCGGATCTTCTCGGCATCGGCGACGACGTGGTGATTCGTCAGGATCACGCCATCGGCACGGATGATGAAACCCGAACCCTCGCTTCGGCGCGGGGGCGCGGGCAGCGTCCAGCTCTGCCCTCCTTCGCCTTGGTTCGGCGGCTTCGTGGTGTCCTTGCGTTCATCAAAGAAAAACTCCAGCCCCTTCGGTCCCTCGCCGTCCTCCGCGTCTGCCCGTTTCGTCGCCTCGATCACCACCACGCTCGGCGCCACCTTTTCAAACACCTGCACGAAACCCTCGTCCAGCGTCTTCAGCAAACTCAGCGCCGCCGCGCCTTTCTCCGCCTTCGTGCCTTCATCCGCCCGCCCGGCCTGGCTGGCGAGCACTACGAGGACGAGGAAAGTGGCAAAGGTCGGGCGCATGGCAGATTGCCAGTGGACACTGGCGCACCCGCTGCGTTCAACTGCGAAACCCGGATGAATAAAACGGCAGGCGCGCGGGCTGCCGCGCAATTCCGCTTCAAACTGGAAGTTGAGCCGCGCATCTTCGCCGCGTGCAATTCGGCATCTGCAACGAAATATTCCAAGGCTGGACGCTGCCCGACACGTTCGCCTACGCGGCGCGCGCGGGTTACGATCTGGTGGAAATCGCGCCTTTCACCATCGCCCGCAGCGTCACTGAAATCTCGGCGGCGCAGCGCGCGGAGCTGCGGGAAAGCGCGGCTCGTGCGGGCGTGGGTATCGCCGGGCTGCATTGGGTGCTCGTGGAAACCGCCGGGATGTTTCTGAATTCCCCGGACGCCGAGACGCGGCGGCGCAGCGCGCGGTACTTCGAGGAACTCGTGGCGTGCTGTGCTGATTTCGGCGGGACGCGGATCGTTGTTGGCTCGCCCAAACAGCGGCAGGTCGCCGCCGGCACCAGCCACGAGGCGGCGCGAGTCTGGACGGCGGAGACGCTGCGCGACGCCGTGCGCCGCGCGGAGGATCGCGGCGTGGTCGTATGCCTCGAACCGCTCGCGCCGAACGAAACCAATTTCCTCAACACCGCCGCCGAGGCGCGCCGCTTCGCCGCGGAGTTCGCGAGCCCCGCGCTGTCGGTGATTCTCGATGTCAAAGCGATGTGCGCTGAGGCGCAGCCGATCCCGCAGATCATTCGCGAGAGCGCGGGTCAGTTCGCATATTTCCACGCCAATGATCGCAACCTCAAAGGCCCCGGCTTTGGCGATGTGGATTTCACGCCCATCGCCGCCGCGCTGCGCGAGGTGCGCTACGACGGCGTGGTGTCCGTGGAGGTGTTCAATTTCGACGAAGGCCCCGAAGTCATCGCCACCCGCAGCCGCGAATACCTGCGCGGAATCTTCGGCTGAAGGCGCGCGGCTGACTTCATTTCTCTGCTTCGATGCCCGCCACGCCCACCTTTCCTGCCGACGCGCGTCGGTCGCTGTTCATCTACAACCTGTTCTTTCCGCTCGTCTTTCTCGCGCTGCTGCCCGGCTTCGTTTTGCGGATGCTGCGGCGGGGCGGTTATCGGGAAAAATTCCGCCAGCGCCTGGGGCGTTACACCGCCGGGGAGAGGGAGCGTTTTGCGCGCGGCGAGTGGATTTGGCTGCACTCGATCAGCGTAGGCGAGACGCTGCTTGCGCTGAAACTCGCGCGGAAAATTCGGGAGCTGGAGCCGGGAAAATCCATCGCGCTTTCCGTCACCACTTCCACCGGTTTCGGGGTTGCACAGCCGCACGCGAACGACTGGCTGGAGGTCATCTACAACCCGCTCGACGCGCCCTGGATCGTCCGCCGCGCCCTCGACGCCGTGCAGCCCGCGCGGCTGATTTTCATTGAGGCGATCTGGCCCAATCTCCTCGCCGCCGCCAAGCGTCGCGGACTGCCTGTGACCTTTCTGCCGCGTCTCTCGCCGCGCTCCGCCGCGCGTTTCCGCCGCGCCCGTTTCTTCACCGGGCCGATCTTCCGCCTGCTCGATGCCCTCGCCGCCGCCGCGCCCGAAGACCGCGAAGCCTGGCAGGCGCTCGGCGTCGATCCCGCGCGCCTCCACATCACGGGCAACGCGAAGTTCGACGCCGCTGCGCCGACCGCCGGCCGCACGGACGAGTTCCGCGACCTGCTCCGCCGACTCGGCGTGCCCGACGACGCACCCGTCCTCCTCGCGGGCAGCACTTTTCCCGGCGAAGAACTCATCCTCGCCAACGCGTTCGGGGAGCTGCGCGCGCAGTTTCCCGCGCTCTTCCTCATCCTCGTCCCGCGCCACGTCGAGCGCGCCGCTGACATCCTCGCCGAACTCCGCCCGACCGGCCTCCGCGTCGCGCTGCGCTCCCGGCTTTCGAGCGAAAACCAGAGCGGGGAAACCTGCGACGCGCTGCTCGTCGATACCACCGGCGAACTCCGCGACTGGTATGCGCTCGCGACCGTCGTCTTCATCGGCAAAAGCCTCGCGGCCGCCGGCGGGCAGAATCCCGTGGAGCCGGTGCTCGCCGGCAAGCCCGTCGTCTTCGGCCCGCACATGGAAAACTTCGCACCCATCGTCGCCCGCTGGCTCGCCGCCGATGCCGCCGTGCAAGTCCCCGACGCCGCCGAACTCCGCGCCCAGCTCGCCGCGCTCCTCGGGGATGCGCCCCGCCGCACCGCACTCGCCGAGCGTGCCCGCGCCATCGCCGCCGTCCACGCCGGAGCCACCGCCCGCGCCGCGGAGGTGCTGCTGCGCGCGGGGTGAAAAATTCCCCGTCATCGTAAGCGGAACGCTCTCCCAGCGTGGGCGTTTGCTTTTTCCCTCACGCACCCGATAGTCGCCGCCCTTTCGCCCGCCCACTCTCTTACCATGCCTTTCCAATCCCTCGGTCTCGAACCCCGCATCCTCGCCGCCATCAAAGACGCCGGCTACACCGAGCCCACGCCGATCCAGGCGGCGGCGATCCCAAAGATCATCGCCGGCACCGACGTGATCGGCGTGGCGCAGACGGGCACAGGGAAGACCGCGGCTTTCGTCCTGCCGATGCTCCAGCTCCTCAGTCATCGCGAGGCCAAGGGCCGGCGCATTCGCGTACTGGTGCTGGCGCCAACGCGGGAGCTGGTGGCTCAGATCGAGGAAAACGTGCGCGCTTACGCGAAGCATCTGCCGTTGCGGGTGGCGCTGATTTTCGGCGGGGTGGGGGAGCGTCCGCAGGTCGAGGCGTTGCGCGATGGCGTGGAGCTGATTATCGCGTGTCCGGGCCGGTTGCTCGATCTCATGGAGCGGCGGCACGGCGACTTCACGGGCATCGAGTTTCTCGTTCTCGATGAGGCCGACCGGATGCTCGACATGGGCTTCATCCCCGCCATCCGGCGGATCGTGCGGGCGCTGCCGAAGAAGCGCCAGACGCTGCTTTTCTCCGCCACGCTGTCGCCGGAAATCGAGATCCTGACGCGGGAGTTTCTGCATCAGCCCGTGACCGTGCAGGTGGGCCGGCGCTCGAATCCCGCCGAGACCGTGACGCAGGTGGCCTACGAGGTGCCGCGGCATCTGAAGCTCGCGCTGCTCGTCGCGCTTTTGGAAAAGCCGGACTTCGACACCGTGCTCATTTTTTCCCGCACGAAGCACGGCGCCGACCGCATCGCGCGCAAGCTCGAATCCTGCAAGATCACCACCGCCACGCTGCACTCGAACAAGTCGCAGAACCACCGGCTGCGCTCGCTCAAGGCGTTCAAGGCTGGCGAAGTCCGCGTGCTCGTGGCCACGGACATCGCCGCGCGCGGGATCGACGTGACGGGCATCTCGCACGTCGTGAATTACGACTTCCCGATGACCAACGAGGATTACGTCCACCGCATCGGCCGCACCGGCCGCGCGAACGCGGTGGGCGACGCGATCAGCTTCGTCTGCCCCGACGAGCACGGCGATCTGCGGTCGCTGGAGCGCTTCATTGGTCGCGGTCTGCCGCGCAAACGGCTGGAAGGTTTCGACTACACGGCGGCGGCTCCGCCCGAGCCGCCGGCTCCGCCGCGTGGCCCGCGTCCGCAGCGTGGCGGTCAGGGACGTCCGGGTGGCCAGGGCGGGCGTGGTGGAAACGCGGGCGGTTCGCGTGGTGGAGGGCGTCCCGGCGGCGGGAGCGGTGGTGGCCGCGGAGGTGAAGGGCGGCGGTCTGGCGGAGGCGGTGGGCGGCGACCGTAGCGCAAGTTCGCCGCGGCACGGACAAACGTAACGCCTGCGCTCCGCGTGCTGGCCTCGGGATTTGATTGCCTACGCCTGCGCTTTCCAAAAAGCTGCGCGTCTTTCTCATGACCGAGCCGCAAATCACACCCGCAATCATCGCCAAGCACGGCATCACGCCCGACGAATACGCGCGCATCCAGAGCATCCTCGGGCGCGATCCGAACTTCACCGAGCTGGGCATCTTCTCCGTCATGTGGAGCGAGCACTGCTCGTATAAAAACTCGAAGCGCGAGCTGCGGAAGTTTCCCACCACCGGGCCGACCGTGCTCGTGAAGGCGGGCGAAGAAAACGCGGGCGTCATCGACATCGGCGACGGCTGGGCCATCGCGTTCAAGATGGAGTCGCACAACCACCCGAGCGCCATCGAGCCGTTTCAGGGCGCGGCGACCGGCGTGGGCGGGATCATTCGCGACATCTTCACCATGGGCGCGCGGCCCGTTTTCTCGCTGAACTCCCTCCGCTTCGGCCCGATCACCGGCGACGGCGCGAACGTGAAAACCAACCGCCGCCTCTTCGCCGGCGTGGTCGCGGGCATCGCGCATTACGGGAACTGCATCGACATCCCCACCATCGGCGGCGAGGTCTATTTCGACGAAAGCTACGACGGCAACCCGCTCGTGAACGTCTTCAACCTCGGCATCCTGCGCCACGAGCAGATCGCGCGCGGCGCGGCGAAGGGCATCGGCAATCCGGTCTTTTACGTCGGCGCGGAGACGGGGCGCGACGGCCTCGCGGGCGCGGCCTTTGCCTCGCGCGAGCTGACCGAGGAGAGCAAGCAGGACCGCCCCGCCGTGCAGGTCGGCGACCCTTTCAAAGAAAAACTCCTCCTCGAAGCCTGCCTCGAACTCCTCGCCACCGACGCCGTCGCCGGCATCCAGGACATGGGCGCGGCGGGCCTCACCTGCTCGACCTGCGAGACCGCCAGCCGCGGCGGCACCGGCGTGGAGATCGACCTCGCCAAAGTGCCCAAGCGCGAGACCGGCATGACGCCTTACGAGATCATGCTCAGCGAGTCGCAGGAGCGCATGCTCATCATCGTGAAAAAGGGCCACGAGCAGACCGTCGTGGACATCTTTGAAAAGTGGGACCTGCCCTACGCCGAGGTCGGCGTGGTCAAAGACGACGGCATGATGCGCGTGCTGAACCACGGCGCCGTCGTCGCCGAAATCCCCGCCCGCCAGCTCGCCGACGAAGCCCCGCTTTACTCCCGCGAAGCCACCCCGCGCCCCGCGCCCGCGCCGCTCGATCTCGCGAAGCTGCCCGCGACCGATTGCCGCGCCGCGCTGCTCACCCTCCTCGCGCATCCCAGCATCGCGTCAAAGAACTGGGTCTGGCGGCAATACGACCACATGGTCCGCGCCGGCACCATGGTCCTGCCCGGCTCGGATGCCGCCGTCTTCCTCGTCCGCGAAGCCAATAAAATCCTCGCCGCCACCAGCGACTGCAACGCGCTCTACTGCGCCCTCGATCCCCGCGAAGGCGCGCGCATCGCCGTCGCCGAAGCCGCGCGCAACCTCGCCTGCGCCGGCGCCGTCCCGCTCGCCACCACGGACAACCTGAATTTCGGCAACCCGCACAAGCCCGAGAATTTCTGGCAGCTCCGCGAATGTGTCGAGGGCCTCGCCGAAGGCTGCGTCTTCTTCAACGCGCCCGTCACCGGCGGCAACGTCAGCCTTTACAACGAAAGCCCCGCCGGCACCATCGACCCCACGCCGACCGTCGGCATGGTCGGCCTCATCGAGGACGAAAAACACGTCACCACCTCGCATTTCAAAACCGCCGGGGATGCCATCATCCTCGTCGGCGACCTCGGCCACGAACTCGGCGCGTCACACTTCCTCCGCGCCATCCACGGCCTGAAAGCCGGCCCCGTCCCGCGCATGGACTACCCGCGCGAACTCGCCGTCCAGGACGCCGTCCGCGCGCTCATCCGCTCCCGCCTCGTGAAAAGCGCGCACGATTGCAGCGAAGGCGGCCTCGCCGTCGCCCTCGCCGAGTCCTGCATGGGCGGAGAAAAGCACCTCGGTGCCACCATCGACCTCGGCCCCACTGGCCTGCGCCCCGACCAGGCGCTCTTCAATGAAACCCAGTCCCGCATCGTCCTCAGCGTCGCCGCCACCAATGCCAGCGCCGTCCTCATGCTCCTCGAACTCCGCGGCCTCCCCGCCCGCCGCCTCGGCACCGTCGGCGGCCCGGACCTGAAGATCACCGCCGACGGCGAAACCCTCACCTGGCCCCTCGCCAACCTCCACGACACCTGGCACGGAGCCATCGCCCGCGCGATGGAGGCGTAGTGATCGGTTGGAAAAATCCGCCGCCATTCTGAAAGCAGGGCAGGAGGATTTGCGCATTGACCGGAGGGAAGAGAGACTACCGCCGTACTCCAAAAATACCATGCCTGCCAACGCCGAGACCCAAGCGCTGATGGAGAAGGCGCTTCAACATCTCCTAAATGAGCAATCAAGAGTGCTCAAACACCAACATGCGAGGAAGATGATTAAGGTGGCTCAAGCGCTTGGGGATCTTGCTACCCAGACATGGAACCTGCTGTCACAAGGCCTCCACAAAGCTAAAGTTCGTTCTGTTGACAAACTTACCAAGCAGGCAGTTGCAATCGAACGTACTGTTGATGATATTTCAGAGCAAAACTGGTTTCATCTTGACCTGTCGGTAAGTTCAATATTTCAGCGTGTTAAGGAGTCTCTCGCAATTCAGCCCGTTCAGGAGCAACTAAACCTGAAGGCGTCGATCGCAGTCAGGAACCACTTTCACAACATTCGGCTGTTGCTGCTGGAGCAATTGCTCAACGCACGAATGCTCATCAACAATAATGATTACGGCACTGAGACCGAACGCGTTTGGCAGCAGTTTCTTCAGCGAGAGTTAGGGCCGGAGTTTCGTGTTCTACAAGGCGGACACGTAATTGACTACGCAGGTAATGACGCAAATGCCCAAATTGATTTGGTGATTGTTCCGGCAGACGCCAACGTAATGACCCCGAGCAGCTCGGACGGCGGCAAGGTCAATGTTTTCTGCGATCAAGTGATCGCCGCAATCATGACAACCTCGATTCTGGGTGTCAAAAAGGTTGGTGAGGATTGGCGGAAACTGATGCGCGTTTCAGAACTATTCACCTCTTCAGACGAACTGCCAGGTTACACCGAGCAGGCTTGGCCGCTGTGTTACATGATCGCCGGGCAATTGAGCCTGTCTCGGTTTCGCGGACAGTGTTGGGTAGGCTGGACACGGGAGGTTTAATGGTGGGAGTTCTCGAAGTCCACAGGTGACTGGTCACCGAGGGCGCTGTGGAGCCGCACGCGGTTGTAGAAGGTTTCGATGTAGTCGAAGGTCAAGGCTTGGGTTTCATGGCGACTGACTGGGTCGTGGCGGTGGAGGCACTCGGTCTTGAGGGTCGAGAAGAAGCTCTCGACGGCGGCATTGTCATGGGGATTGCCGGTGCGGCTCATGCTCGCCTCCAGGCCGTGGGCGTGGAGCAGGCCGCGGTATGCGGCGCTGGCATACTGGCAGCCGCGATCGCTGTGGTGGAGGAGGCCGCGGGCCGGACGGCGCTGGCCGAGCGCCATGTGCAGCGCGGCCAGCGGGAGGGTCGTGTGCAGGCTCTCGGCAAAGGCCCAGCCGACCACCTTGCGGCTGTGCAGATCGAGCACGATGGCCAGGAAGAGCCAGCCTTCCGTGGTCTCGATGTAAGTCATATCCACGCCCCACACCTCGTTTGGCTTGGTCGGTGGCGCGGCACGTTCGGCCAGGCGATTGGGG
>JAIOPH010000020.1 GCA_021414005.1 Chthoniobacter sp.
GGGATTTGGCAGGGTGAGCAGACCTTGGGGAGGCCGTAGACGCCTGAGGGCGCGACGGGGTGATCGCCCCGCCGCGACCCTGTTCGTTAGATCGGTCCCCCGACTCTTTTGTCCACGCCGAAGAGTATCTAAGGCCGCCGGAGCGTTGCCGCTGCGGCGAGCCTGCATTGACAAGGTCGGTCGAGGACATTTGCACGGAGTCGGGTTCCCGAAGGCTCAACACAAACCCCAAACCGCCTCATGAAACAACCTCCAAAAGCGTCCCCGCAAGTCTGCGCCGGCCTTGATGTCGGCGCCACCGAACTGGTCGTGGCCCTCCTGCGCGATGGCCAGCCCGAACCCACCTGCACCCTGCCCAATACCCCAACCGGCCATCGGCAGCTCCTCCAGCTGCTCACGCGCCGCGGGGCCACGGCGCGCGTCTGCCTGGAAGCCACGGGCGTTTACAGCCTCAACCTCGCCCTCGCTCTGCAGCGCGCCGCGCGGGTCGAGGTCATGGTCGTCAATCCCAGAGCCATCAAGGACTTCCAGCGCGCCCGGCTCACCCGACTCAGCTTGCAGCAGGTCAGTCGTCGCCTGCTTCAGTTGCGCGCAGAATTGACCCGCGAACAGGCCCGTCTCCACGCCGTCGAGTTTACCCCCGATCGCGACGGCCTCATCGCCGCCGATCTGCGCGCCAACATTCGCCACCTGCAAAAACGAATCAAAGCCCTCCAGCAATCCGCCGCCGCCCTCGCCGCCCGCGAGCCCGAGCTGGCCGCGCAAGTCGCCCGTCTGCGCAGCGTCCCCGGCATCGGCGAACTCAGCGCCCTCAAGCTCCTCGGCGAACTGCTCGTCCTGCCCACCGGCTTGAAAGCCAAACAATGGGTTGCCCACGCCGGCCTCGATCCGCGACCGCGCCAGAGCGGCGCCACCGATGCCCCGCGCCACATCAGCCGCACCGGCAACCGGCACCTCCGACTCGCCCTCTTCATGCCCGCCCTGGTCGCCATCCAGCGCAGCCCGCAGATCCGCGCCGCCTACGAAGCCCTCCTCGCCCGCGGCAAAAAGAAGAAAGTCGCCCTCGTCGCCATCATGCGCCGCCTCCTCCACGCGATCTGGGGCATGCTCCATCACAGCCAAGACTTCAACCCTCAACTCTTTCATGCCGACCCCATTGCCAACTCCTAACTTAGCACTTGCCCTTCAAGAGAGTATCTAACGAGAAGTAGGATTCATTATTGAAGTGCTAAAAGTTTGCACTTCTGTTTTGCAGGATCTTTCTAGAGTAAACGCTGCCGGGCGTTCTTGGGAACAGGGCTGGGGGGATACACTTCATGAAAGTGATCAAATTTCAAAAAATTCCATCCCTCAAGTTAAAATTGGTTAAAAGTGACATGGGGAAAAGGGAGCTTCGCCATTGAGATTGCCACTGCACATGTGTTCCGCGGTTCGATCTGCACATCCGGAGGGGGAAAGGAGGAGAGCATTAGAAGCGAGGATTGAAACACTTAGCCTTTTGTGTGCGGATCGATGCGCCGGATGTTCGACCGGCGGCGCGGGTTAGGACTGCGCCCTTTTAGGGGCCTTGCTTTCGGCCTTCGTGCGGGGAGGCGGCGGCGTCCATCCGGCGGGCTTTGGGTTCGGTACTTTGAGCGGGGACGTGTCGGCGTGCGCGGCCATTTCCTTTTCGAGCAAGGTCATCATCTCCGCGACCCTCGCGGCGTGCTCGGGTTGAGTGGCGAGGTTGGCGAGTTCGTGCGGATCGTTTTGCAGATCGAAGAGCTGGGTCTGGTTCACGAGCGGGTAGCGGATCAGCTTCCACCGCTGATCGCGCACGGCCCGCTGGCAATTGGTGTAGGCGGTGTAGCAGAGGTCGCGGACTTTGGTCTCCTTGCCGCTGATGATCGGGACGAGACTTTGGCCTTCGACGGAGTCGGGCAGCGCCGCACCGCCGAACTCCGCGAGCGTGGGAAACAAATCCATGAGATAGACGAACGCCTCGCTCTTCCCCTGGGGAATGCCCGGCCCGGCGATCACGCACGGCACATGCATGCCGCCGAATTCGTAGAGGTTTTGTTTTCCGAATAGTCCGTGCTCGCCGACGGACAGACCGTTATCGCCGGTGAAAATGATGATCGTATTCTCCCATTGCCCGCTCTTTTTCAGCTCGTCGAAGATGCGCCCGACGTGGTGATCGAGTCCGGTGATGCAGGCATAGTAGTCGGCGAGCTGCTGCTTCGTGTCCTCGGGCGTGCGCGGCCACGGCGCGAGCTTTTCATCGCGCACGATCATCTCCCCGTTGTCGAAGGGATGCAGCGGCATAAAGGCGGGCGGGAGCGGGATGTCCCGCGCCGGATACAGGCCATGAAACTCCGGTGCGGCCACCCGCGGGTCGTGCGGCACGGGTGGCGCGAGGTAGATGTAGAAGGGCTTCTCCGTCTGGCGCTCCCGCAGGAATTTGACCGCCGCATCCGCATGCCGCTCGCTGCTGCCGCGCCGCAGGTCCGGCGAATGATCGTCCATGAGGAGGTTGGTATCGAAGGCCCTGACTCCGACGGTGTATTCGTTGCCGCCTTTGCCGCAATGCCACGTCTCGTAACCGGCGCGGCTCATCACCTTGGGCAGGGATCGGTCCGCTTCGCCCGCACCGCCGCCGCCGCGCTGTGGAATGCGCAGCCACGATTTCCCGGTGAGCAGCATGGTGCGGCTCGGTAGGCAGACGGCACCGATCATGGAGCCCATGGTGTAGCAATGCGTGAAGGTGAACCCGCGCGCGACCAGCGTGTCGAGGTTCGGCGTTTTCAGAACGGGATGGCCAAAGGCGCCGAGGCCATCCGCACGATGATCGTCGGCGTGAATGTGGAGGATGTTCGGGCGCTTCGGTGGTGCGTCGGCGGCGCGGAGTGCGGCCAGCGGGAAGAGCCACAGGGCGATGACGAGAGCAGGGATGAGTTTCATGGCGGGGTTGTGAGTGAGTTATCCGTCGCGGTGAGGCTGGCGCAAAAGGGGAGGGCGGCAAGTCGTGAAAGGGGCCGGGTCTGCTGGACCACCGGCGAAACGGAGGGCGTCTCAAAGGCGGCGCAGCGGCGTGGGGCTTTCACGTTTCGCCTAAAAATGAGGGGATGCCGACGGCGACGCGGCCCGCGAATGCATTTGCGTTCGTCGCTTATCTCGCAACGGTCTGGCCCGTGAATCATCACGCAGCACGCCTCGGCGACCACTTTCTCACGCGCCGCGATTTCCTGAATCGCTGCGGCATGGGCATGGGGGCGCTCGCGCTCGGCAGCCTGCTGGCGGAGGCCGGCGCGACGGCCGATCCGGTCGTCAGCTTGAACCCGCTCACGCCGAAATCGCCGCACTTTCCCGGGCGGGCGAAGCGCGTGATTCACCTTTTCATGAACGGCGGGCCGTCGCAGGTGGATACGTTCGATCCGAAGCCGGCGCTGGCGCGTTACGCGGGCAAGCCGATCCCGCTCGATTTGAAGACCGAGCGGCGGACCGGCGCGGCGCTGGCTTCGCCGTTTGCCTTTCGCAAATACGGGCAGAGCGGTCTCGAGGTGAGCGATCTTTTTCCGCATGTCGCGGAGTCCAGCGACGACCTGTGCGTGATCCGCTCGATGCACGCGGACGTGCCGAACCATGAGCCTTCGCTGCTGCTGATGAACTGCGGCGAAGCGCGGCAGATTCGGCCGAGCATGGGTTCGTGGACGACCTACGGACTCGGCACGGAAAACCTGAATCTGCCCGGCTTCATCACGATGTGCCCCGGCGGCATGCCCATTCAGGAATCGCAAAACTGGCAGGCGGGATTTTTGCCCGGCACGTTCCAAGGCACCTACCTCGACACGAAGAAGACCGACCTCGAAAAGCTCATCGAAAACATCCGCAACCCCAACCTGACCTTGCGCGAGCAGCGTCAGCAGCTCGACCTGCTGCTCCAGCTCAACGAGCGGCACAAACAACGCCGCCAGCAGGACGCCCAGCTCGAAGCCCGCGTGCAGTCTTTCGAACTCGCCTACCGGATGCAGATGGAGGCCGCCGATGCCTTTGACGTGAACAAAGAGCCGCAATACATCCGCGACCTCTACGGCCCTGGCGTGCAAGGCCGGCAGATGCTCATCGCGCGCCGGCTGGTGGAGCGGGGCGTGCGCTTCGTGCAAGTCTGGCACGGCGACGGGCAGCCGTGGGACAGCCACGACGATCTGGAGAAAAACCACAGCCGTCTCGCTCGCGAGTGCGACCAGGCGATCGGCGCTTTGCTGAAAGACCTGAAGCAGCGCGGTCTGCTCGAAGACACGCTGGTGATCTGGGGCGGCGAGTTTGGCCGCACGCCCGTGGTGGAAATGCCCACGCCCGGCCAGAACGAAGGCAAAATCAACGGACGCGATCACAACCACTACGGTTTCACCATGTGGCTGGCCGGCGGTGGGGTGAAAGGCGGGTACGTCCACGGTGCGACGGACGAGTTCGGCTTCAAGGCGGTCGAGGACCGGGTCCACGTTCACGATCTGCACGCCACCATCCTGCACCTGCTCGGCTTTGATCACGAGAAGCTCACCTACCGCCACGCCGGTCGCGATTTCCGCCTCACCGACGTGCATGGCAACGTGGTGCGGGAGATTCTCGCGTAACGAACTCGCTAAGGACTCGCCGGTGCGGGATCGGCTTCCGACGTTGGGAGATACGTTCCCGTGCCCACGAGGCGCTCGAAGATGGGCGAGGCCATGAGGGTGGTGACGACGGCCATGATGACGAGCGTGGCGAAGAGGCCTTCGGAGATGATCCCGCGCTGGAGGCCGATGTTGATGATGATGAGTTCCATGAGCCCGCGCGCGTTCATCAGCACGCCGATGCCGAGCGCTTCGCGGTTCGAGATGCCGGTGGCGCGCGCGGCCAGCCAGCAGGCCACGCCTTTGCCGAGCACGGCGGCCACGAGCACTGCGCCGCACATGAGCCAGAGGAAGCCGGTGTTGAGCAGGCCGATCTTGGTGTTCAGGCCGGAGTAGGTGAAAAAGAGCGGGAGCAGCAGCGCCACGGTGAGCGGCTGGATGCGCGCGATGATGTCGCGCGCGACGACGCCGCGCGGCATGGCGGCACCCATGATGAACGCGCCAAAGACGGCGTGCAGTCCGATGAGATCGGTGAACCACGCGCCGAGCGCCATGCACGCGAGCCCGACCACCAGCCCGGCCTCGGTAAGCGTGTCGTCTTTGACCAGCCACGTCTGCACGCGCGCGAGCAGGGGACGCACGACGAGCAGGGCAAAGGCGACGAAGCCCGCGCCGCCGCCGATGTTCAGCCAGGCGTGGCTCCAGTTGTTGTCGAAACTGGCGAGCACGACGGCGAGGAGGCACCACGCCGTGGCATCGTCGAGCGCGCCCGCGCCGATGGCGACGGTGCCCATGGTGGTGCCGTTGAGTTTTTTGAAATGAATGATGCGAGCGAGCATCGGGAAGGCGGTGATGCACATGGATGCACCGAGGAAGAGCATGGCTTCGGGCAGCGAGGTTCTTTTGGGAAAGAGGTCCGTGTGATGAAAGAAAATCCAGCCCAGCCCGGCCCCGAGAATGAAGGGGGCGATCATGCCCGCGGCGGAGACGGCGATGGAGCTGCGGAGCCGCCGCTGAATGATGTCCACGCGGAATTCCATGCCGACGACAAACATGTAGAGGGCCAGCCCGAGCTGCGACGCGGGGAAGAGATAACTCTGGGTGTCGCGGAGCGTTTGTGTTTTGTCCCACGGAAAAAGCCACGTCTGCGCGTTGGGCCAGAGCAGTCCGAAAAGCGAGGGGCCGAGCAGCACGCCGGCGATCATTTCCGCCACGACCTGCGGCTGACCAAAGCGCGCCGCGACCGCGCCGACCAGCCGGCAGAAAAGCAGGATGACGGCGAGCTGGAGGAAAAATTGGATTGCGAGATGGAGGTTATTCATGCGGGCGGAGCCAGCTATAGCCGGTGAGCGGCTTGTAACGGAAATAGAGATTCGCTATGGGATTGATCGCCGCCCGCGATCAAACATGGACCTCCGCCATCTCCGCTATTTCCACGCCATTGCCGAGGAGCTGAGTTTTTCCCGCGCTGCGAAACGCCTGAACATTGTCCAGCCCGCGCTGAGCCGCGCCCTGAAGGAACTCGAGGCGGAACTCGGCGCGGAACTCCTCGCCCGCACCAAACGCTCCGTGGCGCTGACGGCGGCGGGCCGGGTGCTGCTCGCTGACACCGCGCTGCTGCTGGAGCGGCTGGAGCAAACGGTGCGGCGGGTGCGGCGGGCGGCGGCGGGGCAGGAAGGCGAACTGCGGCTTGGCTACATCGGGCCGCCGACGCAGCGCTTTCTCGGACGGGTGCTGGAGGAATACGCGCGGCGCTGCCCGGACGTGACCGTCCATCTCGAAGAACGCACCCCGGAGCGCGTGTGGGAGATGGTGGCGAAAGGCCGTCTGCACCTCGGGCTCACGCGACCGGTCCTCGCGCACGCGGCGCTGCGGATGCAGACGCAGCTTTTGCGCAAAGAGCGCCTGTGCGCCGCGATCCCGCGCGGCCATGCGTGGCACGGACGCCGCGCGCTCACCTGGCGGGCACTCGCGGGCCAGCCGCTGGTGGTGCTCGCGCGCCGGGAGAGCGCCAGCCTGCACGATGAAATCCTCGCCGGCTGCCGGCGCGCGGGTTTCGCGCCGCGGCTTGTCCACACGCCGAGTCTCATCGGCACGGTGCTGCGCTACGTCGAGGCCGGGACCGGGCTCGGGATCATCCCGGACAGCATCGTCGAGGCCGAGCCGCAGCCCGCGTGGTCGCTCGCGCCGCTCACGCCGCATTTCACGGTGCCGCTCGTCATGGTGTGGAAAGAGGAGCACGAAGAACCACCGGTCACGGCGTTCCGCCGACTCGTGGCGGAGTGGCTGCGATCTGGCCGGTTGTGGCGACTGAACGGAGCGTAACCCGGCGGTTGTCATGGCCGCGGATTCCGGCAACATTGCGCCATGCCGAAATCACCCAAACCTCCCGAAACGGAAAGCTGTGGCCCCTGCTGCGGCGATTGGAAAAAGACTGTCGAAGATCTGGGCGGGCGCGCGCAGGCGTTTGCGCGCAAGGAGCCGGCGCAGGCGGTGGGCGTGGCGTTTGTGGTCGGGTTGCTCGTAACGGTGCTGCCCGTCGGGCGACTGCTGGCGCTTCTTGTGCGGCTCGCTTTTGCGCTCGTGCGCCCCATTCTGCTCGTCCTCGGCGCGGTGAAAGTGTGCGAGGAATTCGACCGCCGAAACAACCCCTGAACCATCCCTATGAATACCGACACTGCCAAAGAACACGCGCAGGATCTCCTGCGTGAAACGGACAACGCCATTCGCGCCAACCCGATTCCCGCGGTGCTGACCGCCCTCGGCATAGGCTTTGCGCTTGGGCTGGCCACGCGCTTTCTCGAAATCCCCGCGCGCCGACCCGAGCCGGTGCGCGATGCCCTGAACGATCTGCGCGACATTCTCGCGGCCAGCGCCAAGCGGGGGAAACGGGCTTACGCGGATTCCGCCGACGCGGTGCGCGAGGCCGTCGAGCAGGCCGTGGAATCCGCCCGCGAGCTGGACATTGATCCGGTAACGAAGTGGTGGAAGCGGCTCTGGGCCTAAGTCGCCGCTACTCCACAAACTCCAGCTCGACCGGCGCCGGAATGAGGCCGGCGGCGTGGGCCTGGGCGAGGAATTCGCGGATGGCGCGGCGGCCCGTGTCGCCGTAGTCGAGGGTCATCTCGTTCACGTACATGCCGATGAACTGGTCGGCCAGCGCGGTGTCGAGGCCGCGGGCGAGCGGCATGGCGTGGGCCACACCGGCGGCGCGGTTCGCGAGGCCGTAGCGAATACTTTCGTAGAGGACCCGGTTGATGACGCTGCGGTCCGCCGGAGCGATGTCTTTGCGGATGACATTGCCGCCGAGCGGCAGCGGCAGGCCGGTCTTAATTTTCCACCAGACGCCGAGGTCGAGAATGAGTTCGAGCTGCTCGTCGCGATAGGTGAGTTGGCCTTCGTGGATGATGAGGCCCACGTCGGCGCGCCCGCTTTTCACCGCGGCGAAAATCTCGTCGAAGGGAACAACGATGGTTTCGCACGCGCCGATGGCTAGTTGGAGTGCGAGGTAGGCGCTGGTCATTTTTCCGGGAATGGCGATGCGCTTTCCGCGCAGCCAGTCGCGCACTTCGCCAAAGCGCGGATTGTCGCTGAGCCCGTCACGGTTTGGGGCCACGAGCATCGGTCCGTAGCCATCGCCCATGCTCGCGCCGCACGGGAGCAGCGCGTATTTGTCGAGCACGTAGGCGTAGGCGTGGATGGAGATGGCGGAGATGTGGAGTTCGCCTCGGGTGGCGCGTTCGTTCAGCGTCTGGATGTCCTGAAGGATGTGCTGAAACTGCCAACCGTGGGTGTCGATTTTGCCCTCGGCGAGCGCGTAAAACATGAAGGCGTCGTCGGGATCCGGCGAGTGGCCGAGGGTGAGCAGACGAAAGTCCGGCATTGGCAGCGAAGTGTTAGTTCTAGCTCTGAGGCGATGCGGGCTTCGGCGCGGTCAATTTCATTGCGACGACGTAAAGCACGCAGACGCCCAGCACCGCGAGAATGATCGGTTTGGTCTCAAGTTTAATCGCGGCGATCAATGCCTCGGCCTTGGCCCGGTGATTGGGGATTTGCATCAGGCCCGGATTATTGTGGCCAACGTTGCTGCCGAGCCAGGCGAGCACCGAACACCAGATTGCGGAGCCGATGACGGTCATAACGCTGAATTTCAAAAAACCCATGCGGATGATACCGGCAGGGATGGAAATGAGATGCCGGATCACCGGGAGAAGCCGCGCGAAAAAGATCCCGCCCGCTTCATAGCGCGACATGAAATGTTCGGCGCGCTCGAGTTTTTCCTTTGAGACGAAAACGTATTTGCCCCAGCGCTGCACCAGCGCGCGGCCGATCCGGAATGAAACCCAGTAGGTGATTGCCGAACCGAGCCACGAACCAAATGTGCCCGCGATGATGACCCCGGCGATCGACATCTGGCCGCCGCCAGCGGCGACGATTGCCGCGGGCGGAATCACCACCTCACTAGGGACGGGGAAGATCGAACTTTCCATCGCCATGAGGACAATGACACCGGGATAGCCGCTGGATTCGACCCAGCCGAGCCAGGTGCCGAGCCAATGATGGAGGAGTTCGTGAAACATGTGCGGCGTGGTGTAGCGACGCGCCGCAGGGAGGGCAAATGCCAATTGCCGGACGCCTCCGCGCCCGCATTCAGGCAGGCCTGTTTACGCGTGAATCCAGCGGATGAGGAGCACGAGCGCCACGCCGCCAACGGCGAGTTCGAGGGAGGTTTGCAGGGCGATCGAGTGCAGATCGACTTTGAATCGGTGGAATTCGGGGAGCTTCATGGTGCTGTCCTTTTCAGCATCGCCCGTGCCCCGAAGGCTGCCGCCAATTACAAAATCTCGGCTTCGTCCGGGAACCCGGAATCCTGTCGAATCGAATCCAACCGGCGGCGCATGCCGCGGGCGGATTCGGGGCGGTTAATCGCGCGGACGATCACGCCGACGAGGACCGGCAGGGCGAGCAGCGCACCCACGGAGATCATCGTGGTGGCGGTGGTTTTTTGCGCGGGGCGACCGAGCTTGCCCGCGATGAGCAGGCCGATGCCGCAGCCAACGGCAGTCTGAGTCACGGCAAGGAGGCTGGTCTGAACGGCGGAGGAGGGCTTCGGCATACGGGCGAAATATGCAGGGATGGTGCCAAAAGGAAACTGGAAAGAGCATCCGACGCGCGAAGCCCTTGGAACCGCCGGACGTTTCGTGCAAGGTCCGCGCTCACCGTGAAACGCCCTACCTTTCGCCTCGCTCTCATCGTCTTCGCTGCGGCCATCCTCTGCGGCTGCGGGCGCGCGCCGGATCGCGCCGAGCTGGTCTTCATCAATGGCGCGGAACCCGAGCTGTTCGATCCGCCGCTCATCACCGCGCAGGCCACGAGCCGCATCAGCTACGCGCTTTTCGAGGGACTCACGAGCTTCGACAGCAAGGGCGCGCCGCAGCCGGGCGTGGCCGAGCGCTGGGAGATTTCGCCCGATGGCCTGCACTACACTTTCCACCTCCGCCACGGCGCGCAGTGGAGCAATGGCGACCCGATCACGGCGGAGGATTTTCTCTATTCGTGGCGGCGGACGCTGCTGCCGGCCACGGCTTCGGAGTATTCCTACCAGCTCTACTACATCCGCGGTGCGAAGGACTTCGGCGAGGGAAAGACCACGGATTTCGCCACCGTGGGCCTGCGCGCGCCGGATCCGCACACGCTCGAGATCACGCTCGAAAACCCGACGCCTTTCTTCCTCGATCTGTGCGGCTTTTCCACCCTGCTGCCGGTCCACCGCGCCACGGTGGAAAATTACGCCGACTGGGCGAGCAAGCCCGCGCACTTCACCGGCAACGGCGCTTTCCTGCTCAAGGAATGGCGGCCCTTTGACCGCGTGCGGCTGGTGAAAAATCCGCGCTACTGGAACGCCGCCAAGGTGGCGCTGCAAAGCGTGGACGTGCTGCCCGCGGCGCGTCCGCACACGGCTTTCAATTTCTACGCGACCGGCCTGGCCGACGTGATGATGGACAAGGGCCTCGCGCCCACGCCGCTGCTCGGCGAGTTGAAAAAGCGACCGGATTTTCACGCCGCGCCGTTTCTCGGCAGCTACTTCATACGCTTCAACGTCATGCGGAAACCGTTTGACGACGTGCGGGTGCGCCGGGCGTTCAGCCTCGTGGTGGACAAGGCGTATCTCGTCGCCAACATCACGCGCGCGGGCGAGCGGCCCGCTTCGAGCTTTGTGCCGCCGGGCGCGGGCGTGGGCTACGAACCGCCGCCCGGATTGGACCGCAATGTCGCCGAAGCCCGCCGCCTGCTCGCCGAGGCCGGCTACCCGGAAGGCCGCGGTTTTCCTGTGCGCTACTACCTCTACCGCGCCGACTCCGATCTCGACCGCGACATCGCCGTGGAGCTGCAGAGCGTCATTCGCCGCGAACTCGGCGTGACCATCCAGCTCGCGCAGCAGGAATACACCGTCTATCTCAACTCGCAGAGCAAGCTCGACTACGACATCTCGCGCTCCACCTGGGTCGGCGATTACAACGACCCGAACACCTTCCTCGACATGTTCGTGACCAACGGCGGCAACAACCGCACGGGCTGGACGAACCAGCGCTACGACGACCTGATCGCCGCCGCCGGGCGCGAGGTGGACGGAAAAAAGCGCTACGACCTTTTCCGCGCCGCCGAGCGCATCCTCGTCTCGGAAGAAGCGCCGATCTGTCCGCTCTATTACTATGTCGGCATCCAACTCTACGATGCCGACAAGCTTGGAGGCATCGAGCCCAACCTCCTCGACGAGCATCCGATCAAGGCGATCTACTGGAAAAAACCGCGCTGATGGATCGCCTGGTCTTCGCGATCTACCGCGCGTTTTCCATGCTGCTCCGCGCGCTGCCGCTCCCGGCCGTCTTCCGGCTCGGATGGGCGCTCGGCACGCTCGGCTACTGGCTTGCGCCGCCCTACCGCCGACTCGTGCTGCACAACCTCGGCATTGCCTTTGGTCGCGAAAAATCGTCCGCCGAGCTGCGGGCGCTGGCGCGCAAACATTTCGCCACGCTCGGCGCGAACATCTTCTCCAACGTGAAGCTGCCCACGCTTTCCGCAGAGCAAATCCGCGCCGTCGTCACCATCGAGGGACTGGAGACCCTGCACGAGGGCAACAAGATCGGCTGCGGCTACATCATCGTCATCAGTCACCTCGGGAGCTGGGAAATGTTCGCCCAGCTCTCGCCCATTTTTTTCGGCTGCAAGGTCGGCACCATTTTTCAGGCGCTCAGCAATTCATACATCGACGCCGAAGTGCGCCGCGATCGCGCGCGCCTCGGGCTCGAGTTGTTTGAGAAAAAGGCGGGTTTCATCAAAGCCAGCCAGTTCATGCGCGAAGGCGGGGCCGTCGGCATCCTCATGGATCAGCACGCGGGCGACGCCGGGCTCTGGTGCCCGCTTTTCGACCGGCTCGCCTCCACCACCACGCTCCCGGCGACGCTCGCCCTGCGCACGGGCGCGTGGCTGGTACCAGCCGCCGTCTATACCGACGGCGTGGCCCGCTGGCGCTGCATCATCCAGCCGCCCGTGCCACCCGCCGGCGAAGACGCCGACGCCATCACCGCCCGGCTCAACCCCGTGCTCGAAGCACAAATCCGCCGCCAGCCCGCGGACTGGTTCTGGGTCCACAACCGCTGGAAAACTCCGCGCCCCAAATTTCTCCTCGCCAGCTACAAGCGCGGTATCGCGCAAGCTCCGAACTCCGAACTCCGAACGCCGAACGCCCTCCAGCCCTTCCGTATCCTTATCCGCGCGAGCAACTGGTTGGGCGACGCCGTGATGAGCGTCCCCGCCGTGCGGGCAATCAAGCGCGGTCGGCCCGACGCGCAGCTGAGCGTGCTCACGCCGGCCAAGCTCGCGGATTTCTGGAAGAGCGTGGCCGGGGTGGACGCGGTCATCGCAATCGAGTCCGGCGAGAACGTCCGCGCCGTCGCGCAAAAACTGCGCGCGCAGAACTTTGACGCCGCGATCCTTTTCCCCAACTCCCTCCGCACCGCACTCGAAGTCTGGCTCGCCGGCATCCCGCGCCGCGTCGGCGTGCCCGGCCACCACCGCCGCTGGCTGCTCAATCAGGTCTTTGAGCCGAAGAAAAAGAAGAAGAGCCCGCGTCCGCGCCATCAGGTTCACGACTACCTCGCGCTGGCGGAATTCGTCGGCGCAGACATCGCCGACGCCCTCGCACCCACCACTCGCCAATCACCGCCCGCCAAGCGCCCCCCCGTCATCGGCCTCTGTGCGGGCGCGGAATACGGCGGCGCGAAACGCTGGCTGCCCGAGCGCTTCGCCGAGACGATGCGCCTCATCCACGAAAGGACCGGCTGCGAATGGAAGCTTTTCGGCGTGGAAAAGGACCGTCCGGTCGCCGACGCCATCCTCGCGACCGCCGCCATCCCCAGCACCGACCTCATTGGCAAAACCACGCTCGCCCAGCTCATGGACGAACTTCGCACCTGCGACGTTCTTTTGTCCAACGACACCGGCACCATGCACCTCGCCGCCCACCTCGGCGTGCCCGTCGTCGCCCTTTTCGGCAGCACCGAACCCACGCTCACCGGCCCGCTTGGCCTGCATCACCGCGTCATCCGCCGCCACGTCGAGTGCAGCCCGTGCTTTCTCCGCGAGTGCCCCATCGACTTCCGCTGTATGAAAGCCATCGAAGTCCCCGAGGTCGTCGCCGCCATCGAAGCCGCGCTCGCGCCGGGTTAAAAGGCGGCGTGTTCCCAGCCGCCGCCTTCCAACACTCCCTTGCTCCCGCAGGCCAACCTTGACGCGTCACGCAATCGCCACTTAGCCTCCGCCGCACTCAGCCAATTTTTAGGAACCACACCACCTTGGACTTAAAAGAAATCAAAGAAATCATCGCCCTGATGAGGAAAAACGACCTCTCCGAATTCAAATTGGAGCGGGAGGGTTTTAAGATCGCCCTGAAAAAGGGAACGGACTTCCAACCCGTCGTCACCGCCAGCTCCACGGCGGCTCCCGCTCCGGCGGCGGCGGCCCCGGTGTCCATTTTGGCCTCCGCGCCGCCTCCCGGAGGTGAGGCCCTGCGCGAGATCGTGTCGCCGATGGTCGGGACGTTTTACGGTTCGCCATCGCCGGAATCGCCGCCGTATGTGACCGTCGGCCAGGAGGTCACCGAGGAAACCGTCGTTTGCATCATCGAGGCGATGAAAGTGATGAACGAGATCAAGGCCGAGGCCCGCGGCATCATCGCCGAGGTTGCGGCCGAAAGCGGCAAGCCGGTCCAATACGGACAGGCGCTTTTCAAGCTCAAGTAACCGCCTTTCAGACCGCAGATGGCGCAGCGCGGATGGCCCGTCCCGCCCGGAGCATCGCCCCGAAAGCCAGCTGAACTCTGAAATCCAAGACCTGCCATGTTTAACAAAGTCCTCATCGCCAATCGCGGAGAGATCGCCCTCCGTGTCATCCGCGCGTGCAAGGAACTCGGGGTCAAAACGCTGGCCGTGTATTCCGAGGCGGACGTGGATTCGCTCCACGTCCAGCTCGCTGATGAGGCCATCTGCATCGGGCCGGCCGCCAGCGCGGAATCCTATTTGAAGATCGACCGGATCATCAGCGCCGCCGAGATCGGCGACGTGGATGCGATCCATCCCGGCTACGGTTTCCTGAGCGAGAATGCGCACTTCGCGGACATCTGCGCGAGTTGCAATATCAAGTTCATCGGGCCGCCCGCCGACGCCATCCGCGCGATGGGCGACAAGAACACCGCGCGCGCCACCGCCAAGCGCGCCGGGATGCCGGTCACGCCCGGCTCGGACGGCATCGTGGAGACGGAAAAGGAAGCGCGGGAGATCGCGCGCAAGATGGGCTACCCGGTGATGATCAAGGCCACGGCCGGCGGCGGTGGGCGCGGGATGCGCCCGGCGCACAACGACAGCTCGCTCGTTTCCGGCTACCACGCCGCGCGGCAGGAGGCGGAAAAAGCGTTCGGCAACTCCGCCGTGTATCTCGAAAAGCTCATCGAGAACCCGCACCACATCGAGTTCCAGATCATGGCCGACATGCACGGCGACGTGGTGCATCTCGGCGAGCGCGATTGCTCCATGCAGCGGCGCAACCAGAAGATCATCGAGGAAACGCCCTCGCCGATCATGACCGAGGAAATCCGCGAGCGCATGGGGGCCGACTGCGTGAATCTGGCCAAGGAAGTGGGGTATGTCGGCGCGGGCACCATCGAGTGCCTCATGGACGACCACGGGCACTACTACTTCATGGAAATGAACACGCGCATCCAGGTGGAGCACTGCATCACCGAGGAAGCCTACGGCGTGGACCTCGTGAAGGAGCAGATCAAGGTGGCAGCGGGCGAGCGGCTCTCGCACTACATGCACAACGCGAAGCTCAAGTACCACGCCATCGAGTGCCGCATCAACGCCGAGGATCCGTTCAACAATTTCCAACCCTGCCCCGGCAAGATCGACCTCTACTACGCTCCCGGCGGACGCGGCATTCGCATCGATTCGCATGCCTATGCCGGCTACACCGTCCCGCCGCATTACGACTCCATGATCGCCAAGGTCATCGCCATGGGCACCACCCGCCAGAATGCCATCGCCCGCATGAGCCGCGCGCTCGGCGAATACCTGATCACCGGCATCAAGACGACCATCCCCTTTCAGGAAGCCATCATGCGCGATCCGGATTTTCTGCGCGGAAAATACAACACGAGTTTCGTGGCGAAGATCATCGAATCGCGCGTCGCGGAATTTGCGCAGCGGTAGGGCTACCCCGGCGCCATTTCGTGCGCGTTTTCGAAATGCTGGAGCGCGGGTTGGGCGCGGGTGGGCTGAATGAATGGCAGGACGCGGCGGAGCAGCGCGTTCAGCACCGGCGAGGGGTGCGCCACGTAGAGATCGAGCGGCGCGAGCGCGAAGCCGAGGTGCAGCTTCGGGTCGTAGTTCAGCGGCGTGCTGTAGTAGGTTTGCAGCCCCTGCGCCAGCGCCCACGAGAGGATGTCGCGGAAGGTGACGAAGTAGAGATGCAGGTCGAGTGCGACCGTGTAGTCGAGCCCGAGATATTCGTCGTAGATCGCGCCGTCATGCACGAGGCAAAGGCTGAACGCGACCAGTCGGCCGTTTTGTCGCCAGAGGAAAAAGCGCGCGCGCTCCGGGATCTCCGCGCCGAGGCGGAGGAGAAATTCCCTGGTTAGCTTTTCAAACTGGAGCGGCGACCGCGCGAAGGTTTGGAGATAAAGCCCGAGCGCCTCGTCCACTTGCGTGCCGAGGTCGTTCACCACCGTCATCTCCAGCGGCGCGGCCTTGCCCAGCGCCTTGAACTTGCGGCGCAGGTTTTTGCGCATTGAGTGACTGAGCCGACGCGCCATGTAGTCGTCGAAGCTCGCGTAATTTAGCGGCATCCGTGTGGCCGGCATGCTCGGGACGCGCACATAGCAGGCGGCGGCGTCCGGCGGGCCGTGCAGCGGATCGAGCGGCGTGCGGTAGTGCGCGGGAAAGTCCTTCCACACCACCAGTGACGCCCCGTGCGCACGCGCTACTTTCACCACCACCTCCCGCAGCACCGTCAGCGCCCACGCTTCCCCCGGCACCGCGCCGCCGAGATGTCCCTCGCCGGCCGCGCAGCCTACCATCAGCATCTTCAGCCGCAGGCAGCGCGGAAAGAGCCGTCGCACCACCCGGAGTGACGCCCGCACCCAAGCCGGCGTCGTGGCCACCAGATCCTGATCCACGAAAAAAAACGGCTGCGCCCCGCGCATGCGGCCTTCGCGATCCTCCAGCACCAGCCCGTGGCAGGAAAAATTCAGCGTCCCGCCCACGATGTCGTAGTAGCGCGCGTCCTTCGCCAGATGGCGAAAGGCGTCGCCCCAGCCGGGATCGGCGCGCAACTCATCCAGTGAGCGGACGTGAGCACGACCGGCAGGAGTTTCGAAAACAACGGGCGGAAGCATGGGGCGGGGGAGGCCATTGATAGCCGATGTTGACAGCATGGCGAGTCTTCCGCGACTGCTGGGCACACTTTCCATGCGTCGCCTGCTCCTCGCCCTCTGCCTCCTCGCCGTTCCCGCCGCGCTGCCCGCCAGAGACTTCGACCTCCGCCGCGACACCTTCATTTTCTCCAACGACACCGCCTTTCAATACGGCGTGGACGAGCGCGGCAAACTCCACATCAGCCGCCGCCAGACGCCCGCCGATTTTACCCATCGCTGCTTCGTTCTCTCGCGTGCGGTCCTGCAGTTTCGCCAATTCGCGCGCTTCGAGCCGCGCCAGCCGCGCCTTTCGCGCGACGCCTACCGGCAGCGCATCCGCCAAGTCTGCCGCATCCCTGTCTGGAGCCGCGGTCCGGCGGAAAAAATCGTTATCCCCGGCTACGTTGATCTTCATAGCTTCTCCGCCGCCTACGAGGGGCTGCTGAAAGAGAACCTCGGCAACTGGCTCCCGAGCTACCTGCGCGTGGGCAACTGGCGCATGGCGATGGGCCACCTCCGCCCCGGACAGGCCTCCGCCGCCGCGTGGCTCAGCGCCTCGCTCGATCGCGGCCAGCCGCGCGCCCTTTATTTGGCACGCTTTCCCCACATGAACCACGTCGTCATTCCCTTCGCCCAGCGCCGCGAGCCCGGCGGGAATATCAGCTTCTTCGTCTATGACCCGAACTACCCGAATGAACCGACCTGGCTCTTCTACCGCGCCCGCGACCGCAGCTTCGAGTTTGCCCCGCGCTGGTACTTCCCCGGAGGCCGGGTAAACGTCATGCGCGTCTTCATTTCGCCGGTGCATTGAGTCGGAGATCGGAATTCGGAGTTGGGAGATCGCGGGCATGTTCCCGAACTCCGATCTACCATCTCCGAACCGCCCCGATCCCGACTTGTCACCTTCCCCTTCATCCTTCACCTTCCGCGCACTATGACGCAGAAAAATTCCGGCTGTCTTTGGATGCTGGCGGGCTTCGGCCTTTGCCTTGGCCTCATGTTCTTCGTGGCCGTCTTCGCCGTCGGCGCGCTCGGCATGCGCAATCCCGTCAAACCCTCCGCGCCGAAATTCGACGAGGCCATCGTCGTGGACGCCAAAGCCCAGGATTCGCACGACAAGATCGCGCTCATTCACCTGCGCGGCATCATCTCTTCCGTCGAGCCCGGCAGCGTGGGCGAGACCATGGTGGACGACATGAAGCTCCAACTCGAGCAGGCCGCGCTCGACGACAAGGTCAAAGCCATCGTCCTGCACATCGACTCTCCGGGCGGCGAAGTCACCGCCTCCGATGTCATCTACAATGCCGTCTGCAAAGTTCGCGACGGCGGCTTCGTCCCCGGCGGGAAAAAGCCGGTCGTCGTCTATATGGGTTCGCTCGCTGCCTCCGGCGGCTACTACGTGGCCTGCGGCGGCAGCCATCTCATGGCCAATGACACCACCCTCACCGGCTCCATCGGCGTCATCATGCAGACCCTGAACTACCGCGAACTCATGGGCAAAGTCGGCCTTGAGACCGTCACTTTCAAAAGCGGTGCCTTCAAGGACATGCTCAGCGGCTCGCGCGAGATGCGGCCGGAGGAAAAAGAATACGTGCAAAAAATGGTCATGGACACCTACGCGAAGTTCGTCGGCATCGTCGCCCGCGAGCGCCAGCGCGATGAAACCGAGCTGCGCAACGGCCTCGCCGATGGACGCATCATTTCCGGCAAGGAAGCGAAAGAGGCCAAACTCATCGACTCCCTCGGCCAGATCGAAGACGCCTACGCCAAAGCTATGGAACTCGGCAAAGCCAGCGGTGCCACCATCATCCGTTACGAGTCACCGTTTCACTTTGGCCGCGTCTTCCGCCTCCTCGGGCAGAACGAAAAAGCCACCGTGGAAGTGAATGTGATGAAGTCCCTCCTGCCAAAACTCGAAGCCGGGCGACTCTACTTTCTCCCCGGCTCGTACGCCCCCTAGCCCTTGCGGCCGGAAGCTCTCCAGGAGGCCGTTGTCGGGCTCGTCATCTTTGCCGCGGCGGTGAAGGTGCAGGCGCATCTCATCCAGCGCATCCGCGCCGATGGCGGCCAGGTCTGCACCGATGAGTTTCGCATGCCCGACGCCCTCGTCGCCAGCGTCCTCGCCGCGTTTTTCTGCGCGGCCATCCTCGGCGCGCTGCTCCGCTCTGGCCCCGCACCCGCCCTGCAGGCCTCGCACATCATTCCCGGCGCCATCGTCCTGCCCATCGTCGCCATCGGCGTCTGCGGATTTTTGAAATACCGCGGGCTGCGCTTGATACCGCTCTTTGGCCTCGACCGCCTCGCGCCGTGGCGCGCCGCTGGATGGGCGCTCGGCCTCGTGATCCTCGCCTTCGTCTTCGCGGGCACGGCCAATTGGCTCACCACCATCGCCCTCCGCGGTCAGGCCGAACAGCAGCAACTCGTGCGGCTTTTCGGCGACGTTGTCCGGCAGAAAAACCACCTCGCCCTCGCGCAGATTTTCTTCGCCGCCGTCGTCTTTGCCCCTCTCAGCGAGGAAGTTCTGTTCCGCGGATTCTTCTACCCGCTCGGCAAGCGCTACCTCGGCCCACTCGCCAGCGGCTTCGTCACCGCGCTGCTCTTCGCCGCGGTACATTCCAGCCTTACTGCGCTCGCCGGGCTCTTCGTCCTCGCCCTTTGCCTCACCCTCGCCTACGAACGCACCGGCTCGCTCCTCGTCCCCATCGGCATGCACGCTCTCTTCAATTTCACCAGCCTCGTCTTCGTCTATGGCCAGGCCCGCGGCTTCCTGCCCGCCTCGTGAAACTCTCCGACCTCGGCGAGAACCACGTCGTCGCGCGACTCACCCGCGCCCTCGCGCTCGGCGCGGATGTGCGCGTCGGCGCGGGTGACGACTGCGCCGTTATCGGCCGTCCGCGCGACCCGCACTGGCAGTTGTTGAAAACCGATGTCGTCATCGAGTGCGTCCACTTTCTCCCCACCGACGATCCCCGCCGCGTCGGCTGGAAAGCGCTCTGCCGCGCGATCAGCGACATCGCCGCGATGGGTGGCACGCCTCAGCACGCGCTCATCACCCTCGCCGCCCCGCCGGACTTTGAAATGGCCCGCGCCGCCGCGCTCTACGCCGGCCTGCGCCGGGCCGCGCGCCGTTTCGGCGTCAGCATCGTCGGCGGCGAAACCGCGCGCTCGCCCGGCCCGCTTTTCCTCAACGTCGCCCTCACCGGCACGGTCGAGCGCGGTCGCTGCATCCTACGCTCCGGCGGACGCCCCGGCGACGCCCTCTACGTCACCGGCCGCCTCGGCGGCTCCCGCGCGGGCCGGCATCTCGACTTCACCCCGCGCCTCGCCGAAGCCCGCTGGCTCACGGAAAATTTCCAACTGCACGCCATGATGGACCTCAGCGACGGCCTCGCCGCCGACCTCCCCCGCCTCGCCGCCGCCAGCCAGTGCGGCTTCACCCTCGACGAATCTTCACTCCCCAAAACCAAAGGCTGCACCGTCCAGCAAGCCCTCACCGATGGCGAAGATTTCGAACTCCTCCTCGCCCTCTCTCCGCGCGCCGCCATCGCCCTCGAAGCCGCATGGTCACAGCACTTCCCCCGCCTCCCGCTCACCTGCATCGGCAAGCTCAACGAACAATCGAAAAGCAAAGATCGAGAATCGAAAATCGCACCCGGCCATGACCATTTCTGCTAGCCCCGCGGAAACCATCGCCCACGGCCAGGCCCTCGCCGCCACCCTCCGCCGCGGCGACGTCCTCGCCCTCAGCGGCGACCTCGGCGCGGGCAAGACACACTTCGTCAAAGGTCTCGCCGCCGGCCTCGGCACCGCCGCCAGCGTCACCAGCCCCACCTTCACTCTCCTCCACGAATACCCCGGCGGACGCCTCCCGCTCTATCATTTCGACCTCTACCGCCTGGACGACGCCGATGAAGCTCTTCGTATTGGCCTCGACGAATACCTCTACGGCGACGGCGTCTGCGTCATCGAGTGGGCCGAGAAATTCCCCGCCCTCCTCCCGCCCTACACCCGCTGGCTTCGCTTCATCCACCGCGAAGACGGCACCCGCGAAATCCGCGAAAGCGGCGCGCTGTAGCGCACGACCCCGCAATGAAAGGCGCTCCTGCCGCTGCGCTGGCGAAACGGAACCTCGGGGGAATGGCGTGATAAAGCGGAAGCTTCGTAATGGGGGAAAGAAATGCGAGCCAGTCAATAGACGATGCGGTAATCACCTGTCACCGGGTCTCGGATCACATCCCCGCCCGTCTCCACCGCCCGGCGAATCAAGTCCGCAAGCGCGCGTTCCTTCGCTTCCTTTTCAGCCGACTTCACAGGCACCGAAACTCGCTGTCCGGCTAGTTCTTGTACCTTCCGAGCAATTTCCGCCTCCTGGCGCAGTGCCTCCTGCCGCTTTTTTTCCAGTTCAGCGACACGTGCCCGGTCTTCCTCCGCTTCTGCCCGCGCCCTGACGCGCTCGGCAGCCGCCGCTTCCTGCTCGGCTCGCAGCTTTTCGTAGTGCGCTTTCCATTTCGCATGCTCCGCTTCGACGGCTGCGGCTCTCGCCTGCTCCGGTGTGAGCTGCGGAGCCAGCGTCGGGGAGTTGCCGAGGCCAGTCATGTTAAGGCCGGTGGCAGGCTCAAGGGTGGATTTTCGCGGAGCGGCACCAGCTTGCGTGGCGGCGAAGAAGAGAAGCAGCAGGGTGGCCTTCATTCGAGCTATAGGAGGCAGAAGACAACCCTCGTAGAAAGGATAATCGGAGTCGAGTTTGTCGGCACCCCGATCAGCAGGGGCATCGGCCCGACGCTGAAGAGTTTTTGAGCCGGAGTGAATCGGGAGGTTGGCCAGCACAGGAGCGGGCGCTACCAATGTGCCCATGACCATCCTCGCCATCGACACCTCGACCAATCACGGCGGCGTCGCGCTGCTCGTGGACGGCGCATTGCGGCTCGATGAAACTTTCGTCGCCGACCGCTCCACCAGTTCCTCGCTTTTCGCCGTATTGGAGCGCGCGGTGGCGCTGGTGCCGCGGCTCGATCAAGTCGCCATCGGCCTCGGACCGGGCTCGTATGCGGGCGTGCGCATCGCCATCGCCGCCGCGCTCGGACTGGAACTCGGCCTCGGAGCGCGGCTCATCGGGCTGCCTTCCGTCGCGGCGCTGGAAACGGATGCGCCCGCCTGGCTGGCCATCGGCGACGCCCGACGCGACACGTTTTATTTCACGCGAGTCGAGGACGGTGGCTGCGTGGAAGGCCCGCTGCTGGTCAGCGAAAGCGAGGTGCGCGCACGGATCGCGGCGCATGAATCGCTGCCGGTTTTCGCGAGCGTCGCGCTGCCCGCATTTCCCGCCGCGCAGATCGCTCTCCCGTCGGCTGGGCGCCTGGCCCGACTCGCGCAGATGGGGCGCGGCATCACCGCCACGGGTGAACTCGAACCCATCTACCTCCGCGAGCCCCACATCACGCAACCGAAGGCGCGATCGGCTGGCGGCTAGGACGAGGCAGCGGGAGCCCTGGCGATTTTGCGGGCGCTCCGCTTGCCCGTCACCGTGTCGGACGCGCCGCGCGGCCGCTCACCCACTTTCCCTTTCGCACCAGCCGCCCGATCTTCAGCCCGGCCCGCCGGAATGCCGCGACCACCTCCGCCTCCTGCACCCGCAGCACGCCGGAAAAAATCAGCCGCCCACCCGGTGCGACAGCCGACGCGATTTTTGGCGCGACTTGCACGAGCAGGCCGCTGAAAAGATTGGCCGCGACCACCGGCCACGTCCGCGTTGGCTGCCAGACGGTCACGTCGAGCTTCTTCACGCTCACGCCGGTCACGCCGTTGAGCCGCACGTTTTCCTTTGCCGTCCGCACGGCATGCGGATCGAAGTCCCCCGCCTCCGCGCGCCGCGCCCCGAGCATCCGCGCGGCGATGGCGAGGATGCCGCTCCCGCAGCCGAGATCGAGCAGCTCCCACGGCTCGCCCGCGAGTTCATCGCTCACGTCGGCGAGAAAGCGCAGGCAGGTGGAAGTGGTGGCGTGGTCGCCGGTGCCAAACGCCATCCCTGCCGGAATGACCAGCGCGGGCCGTGCGCCCGGCATTTTCGCCAAGGCCGCGCGCTCCCGCTCGCCCGCCACGACCACAAGCTTGTCCCGCACGCGGAGCGGTGCGCGCACTTCCGCGCTTACCGTACGCGGTGCCTTCTGCGCGCCGACGGAACCTCCAAACGCCACGCGCAGCCGCTCCGCATGCGCCTTGGTTAGCGCGAAGGCTTCGAGCCGGATGGTTTTCGCGCCCGCCAGCTCCGTGATCGCCAACCGGTCGCGCACCCCGGCGAGCCGATCCCACCATGCGTCCTCCCACTTTGCCGCGCTGAGTTTGCGCCAAACGTAGTGCTGGGTCGAAGTCGGTGCGGTCGGGGCTGGCATCGCGCCGTTCTAGGAGGCCCGCCCGGCGGCGGCAATCCCCATGCGCCAGCGCCCGGTGGCATCCCCGCTGCTTGACCACAGCGCCATGACACCCGCAATCACGACGGACATGAAGCCCGCCGACCTTCCTCCGACCCAGCCGCCCGATCCAAAGGCCCGACGATTGAAAGTCCTGCTGCTCGACGATCAGGACGACTTCCGCGACGTCATCCGTTTCTCACTCGTCTCGAACTACCACGAGGTCACCGAGGCCAGCAATGGCGTCGAAGGTTTACAGAAAGTGATGCACGACACTTTCGACCTCATCATCTGCGACATGATGATGCCGAAGCTGGGCGGCGAGATGTTTTACTGGGCAGTGACCCGGATTCGCCCGGCGGCGCGGCTGCGGTTCATCTTCGTCACCGGGTTCAAAAATGACCCCAAAGTGCTGCATTTTTTCGACCGGATTCAAGCCACGGTGCTCTACAAGCCGTTCTCCATCGATGCGCTGAACGACGCCATTCGGGACGTGGACCGCAAGCTCCGCTGATGATCCCTATTTTACTGGTGCGGATGGTGCGGCGGGTCGCCGGAAATCCCCGCGCAAGCCGCTGGCAAGCAGCCCCAGGCCCGTGCCGGCGATCGCTCCGAAGCAGCCAAAAAACGGTGCACTGACCACGGCCCGCGACACCTTGGCTTTCAGCGGCACCGGCGTCCCCGGTTCCACGTCCGCAGTCTCCGGTACCGCTACGGGCAGCGGGTGGGTTTCACGCCCCACCGGGCCCAGCACGGTGAAAAGCATGTAGATCTCCGCGAGGAGAAATCCCGCGATGGCAAAGGGTTTGGCGAGGTTGCGTCCGGGCATGGTCCCGGCAGTAGAAACCGCAACCGGCAGGATGTCGAGCAGGCCACCCCGGTAGAAATCTCGCGGCAGGGCAAAGATCGTGCTAAAGCACTGCCCAACATTTTTGCCGCCATGAAGCTCCGTCTTTTCTCCGCACTCCTCTTTCTTCTGCCCGGTCTGACCGCCTGCGTGCATACGCCGCCGGGGACTTCGGTAAAGGTGGCGCTTGCGCAGAAGCCAGAGGTGGTTCGCCTGCCTGGGCCACCGCCGGGGAGTCAGCAGGACCGTCTGGCCGTGGGCAATCTGCCGATCATCGAACCCGACCTGCCTGGCACGAGCACCGTCGAGCGTGTGGGTGAGGCCTTTTCGCGCGGGCAGTTTTGCATGGAGGCCGGCAAGGACGCGGAGGCAATTGCGGCTTTTGAAGAGGCTGTCAAAATTGATCCGTCCTTCACCGAGGCCTGGCATCATCTGGCGATTCTCTACGCCAAAGTGGGCCAGGAGAAAAAATCCATCGAAGCCTTCCACCGCGCGAAAAAACTCGCGCAGCACTAGGCGCTAGCCGCGTTCGCTGAGCGCCTGCTCCAGCGCGGCGGGCAGCGGCAGCGCGCCGTCGCCGCCGAGCGTGCGGTCGATATCCTCCAGTCGGTGAACGAGGTCCACGACTTCGCGGCGCGCATACGGCCCGCCGGCGGCGGCGCAAAAATGGGTGCGGCACCCGAAGGGTCGTCCGTCGTAGATGCGGCAGCGCCCCGTGCCGCGATCCAGCAGCGGGCACGCGCCGTCCGTGGTCTCGGGAAGCCGGGTGCGCCCGGTAGCGCGCCAGGCTTTGGCCGCGACCAGCGCCTCGCCGCGCGTGAGATACGGCGTCTTGCCGGTAAGCTTGAAACGGCAGCACTCGGTCCGCGCGATGCAGGCGCGCTCGATGGGCCGCGCGGCGAGGTCGGTGTAGATCGCGCGCACGGCGGCGATGGTCTCGGAAGGATTCGGGCGAGGAGGCACGGGAAGAAAGAAGGACAAGTAATGAGGCGGAGTCCAACCATCCTGCATCCCGCTCCTCACACCACCTGCCCCGCCGCGTGGCCCGACGCCCAGGCCCATTGGAAATTGTAGCCGCCGAGCCAGCCGGTCACGTCCACCACTTCCCCGATGAAAAACAAGCCCGGCACCTGGCGCGCCTCCATTGTCTTCGAGGAAAGCTCGCGCGTGTCCACGCCGCCGAGCGCAACCTCCGCCTTGGGGTAGCCTTCAGTGCCGGAGAACGCGAGCGGCCAGGCGTGGAGGAGCGTGCCGAGGTCCACAAGTTCGCGGGCCGTGTAATGACGCGGGGTTTTCGCAGGGGCGTGGCGCTCGGCCCAGGCTTCGGCGAAGCGGCGCGGCCAGCGAGCGGCGAGAGCGGTGGCGAGGTCGGTATTTTGCTCGCGGGCGCGGGCGAGGAGCGCGTTCGCGTTTTCCTGCGGCAGGAGGTCAAAGTGGAGCGTCTCCCCTTCCCGCCAGTACGACGAAATCTGCAGGATAGCCGGGCCGCTCAAGCCGCGATGGGTGAAGAGCAGATTTTCGCGAAACTCCGCCCCCGCGTGCCGCGCGGCGACCGGCACCGACAGGCCGCTCAGCGCGTGCAGCGGCTGGTCGGCGGCGGCGAAAGTGAGCGGGACAAGACCGGGGCGCACCGCAGTGATTTTCAGCCCGAACTGCCGTGCGAGGCGGTAGCCGAAATCCGTCGCGCCGAGCTTCGCAAAGGACAGCCCACCGGTGGCCACCACCAGCGCCACGGAGTCGAGCGGCCCGGCGCTTGTTTCGAGGTGAAAGCGGTCGCTGCGGCGGACCTCGCCAACCCGGCAGCCGGTGCGAATTTCCACCCCGGCCGCCGCGCACTCGGCGAGCAGCATCTCGATGATTGCCCGCGAACTGCCGTCGCAAAACTGCTGCCCCAGCTTTTTCTCGTGATACGCGATGCCGTGCTTCTCCACGAGCGCCACGAAGTCCCACGGCGCATAGCGGGCGAGCGCGGATTTGCAGAACTCGGGATTGGCCGAGAGGTAGTTTTCCGGTCCCGCGCCGAGGTTCGTAAAGTTGCACCGGCCGCCGCCCGAAATCGCGATCTTCTTCCCGACAACCTCATTGTGCTCCAGCACCACTACACGCCGCCCGCGCTTCCCCGCCTCGATCGCGCACATCAGCCCCGCCGCCCCCGCGCCAATGACGATGACGTCGGGGGAGAAATTGGAATTCGAGAGTTGAGAGTTAAGAGCCACGAGCGGGAAAAAGTCGGGGAATAGACCACGGATTTCGCGGATGGCACGGATTGCTCGCGCCGAAAATGGCGATTCCTCGGACGGGTTCGTACCCGGCGGAAAGCCCGCAAATAACTAGTGGGAAGGCGGTGCCTAAAAACGGCCGGTGTGCTTTGATCAGGCTGTGAAACAGATTCCGCGCAAGCCTTTCCTCCTGATCGGGGTGCTGCTGGTGTGCTTGCTGCCGGCGTGGATACTTGTGGAATTGATGTTCGCTTGGATGCAGCCGACGCGCTACGGAGCGACGGCGACCTTGGTGCTGGAGTATCCAGACGACGATTTGGTGTTGGCGATGAGTATGTTGCGACACCGGCGAAGAGATCTGCCGGATTCGAGGCAGTTGAGGGCGCGGATCTCGCCAACGTGGAAGGTCGGGAGGTATTCGTTAACAGTCACGGATGTGGAACCGACAATGCCTGGAGAGCTGGCAAACCGCTGGACTGGAGAAATTGTGGAGGCATTGAATCGCCCGTGGCCCACAGGGGTGCCGCACGCACGGCAGGTAACCCAGGCGGAGTCTCCCGCGTCCCGGCTGCGCCCGCAGGTTGATCTATACACCACCGATGTGCTGGTGCCGGGATTGGTGAGTGCGGTGGTGGGCTCGGTGTTGCTGTTCACGGGCCTCTCCCTTCCGAAAGCAGGGTTGGATGAACCGCCTCCGCTACCTGGGGAGCAAAGCGCGAAGTCCGACCACGAGGATCTTTACTGACAGCACATTTTTCGGTCAGGCGGCGTCGAGCAGGGTGAACCGGGGAAGCCTGTCGGGCTGCCACGGATTGCGCGCGTAGTCGGCGGCGATGATTTCTTCGGCGAGGGTCGTGCAGCGGTCGCGGAGGGCGGCGACGTCGAGGTGCAGGTGGCGGGGGGCGAAGGGCGCGAGGTTTTTTGCGGCGAGCAGGAGCAGTCGGGAGGCGGGGCGGAGGCGGCGGGCGTGCTTGGGATGGTGCGGGTGAAGATGGTGCTTTTGCAGATGGACGAACGCGCCAGCGATCTGGATAAGCCCTTTGAAAAAGAGCGCGTCGGCATCGCGGCATTCGAGCCAGAGGTGCTCGAGCACGTCGTGGGCTTCGTAGTATTCGCCGGCATTGAAGCGGCTGAAGAAGCCGGTGTAGCGCGGGTCGAGAGCCGCGTCCGCCGGACGCGGGCCGACGAGGGCGGAGATGCGGTCGCTTTTTTTCATCGCACGGCGGGAAGGTGGAAAACTAGTCTGCCGGGCATGGAGCGTGACAACAAGCGATTGGTCCCAGAGGTGCCCCCGAGGGCGCGCCGCGATGTCTGACGGCGCGTTCCCGCTCATCGCGCTCGGCATCGGCGCGCTCGCCGTGTGCTCGGCGCTATTCTCAGCCATCGAGACGGCGCTGTTTTCGCTCCAGCCTTTCCACATCGAGCGGCTGAAGGCGCGCCGCGCGGACTTCGCCGCGGCGCTGGCGCGGCTGATGGAAAACCCCCGCCGCCTGCTCAGCGTCATCCTGCTCGCCGATGCGCTGGTGAATCTCCCGCTGATTGTCCTGAGCCTTTACCTGCTCCGCCGTCTGGAAGGGCCGGACTTGCCGTTCTGGGCGGAGGCTCTGCCCATTTTAGCGCTCATTGTTTTCATCTGCGACCTCGTGCCAAAACTCGCCGCGCTGGCCGATCCATATCGCTTCGCGCGCATCGGCGTGCGCGTGCTCGGGGTGCTCACGCCGGTCTGCGATCCGCTGGCCCGCGTGCTCCAGCGGGTGAGTGAAAACGTGGCCGATGCGGTGACGCCGGCCGCGCTCAAGACCGGCCACTTTCTGAGCGAAGAGGAACTCGAAACGCTGGTGGAACTGAGCGCGGAGGACGGCGCGCTGCATGAGACGGAGAGCGAGATGATCCAGGAGATCATCAAGCTCGGCGATAAGACCGCGAAGGATTGCATGACGCCGCGCGTGGATGCCTTCGCGGTGCCGGATGATCTCACGCACGACGAACTGATCCCGCAGCTCCGCAGCAAGCGCTTCCGCCGGGTGCCCGTCTATGGCGAGACGCCGGACGAAATCGAGGGTGTGCTCGATGTGCGCGCCTTTTTGCTCAATGCGGACACGCCTTACACGGAGCAGCTCATCGCGCCGTCCTTTGTGCCGGAGACGATGAAGGCCATCGATCTACTGCGCAGTTTCCTCAAGCATCCGCAGGGTCTCGCCATCGTCGTGGATGAGCATGGCGGGACGGAGGGCATCGTGACGCTGGCGGACATCATCGAGGAAATCATCAGCGACGCCGTGCCGCTGGCGGAGCGCGACCTCTACATCGAGGGCGTGACCGGCGGGCTCATCGTGAATGGCAGCGCGCGGCTCGACGACCTCAACGAACTGCTCAGCGTGCGGCTCGTCGAGGAGGGTATCGACACCATCGGCGGGCTGGTTTTCAACCGGCTCGGCGTGCTGCCCAAACCGGGCGCTCAGATGGAACTGGATGGGTTAATCGTGACCGTGCGCCGCACTTCGCGTAAACGCGTGGAGGAACTTTTCATCGAGCAAACCGAGTCACAGGCCAGCGAGGAGGACGACGCCGCATGATCTGGCTTGCGATCTCGCTGTGCCTGCTCGTGTCCGTCGTGTTCTCGGGCATTGAGGCGGGGATTTTGTCGGTCAACCGCGTGCGCCTGAAGCATCGTGTGAAACTCCGCGACCGCGCCGCGCTCCGGCTGGATCGCCTGCTGGAACAGCCCGAGCGCCTGCTCGTGACGGTGCTCGTGGTCACGAACCTGATGAACATCTTCGCCATCACGCTGCTCACGCAGGAGTTCGTCGTGCGGCTGGGCGGGTGGGGGTATCCAGCGGTGCTGGCGACCTTTCTGCCGGTCTATCTTTTCGGCCTCGAGCTGCTGCCAAAATCACTCTTCCGCCGCTTCCCTTACCGCGCACTCGCCGCGCTCACCGGCCCGCTGCGTCTCGCCGATCTGCTGCTCGCGCCGATGCACGCCGCCGGCTCGGCGCTCTCTCGTTTGCTTTTCAAAAAGCGCCCCGCACCCGAGCGGAAACTTTTTGTCGCCCGCGAGGACTTCAAATACCTGACCATCGAAAGCGAGCGCACCGGCGCGCTCGGCCGGGAAGAGCGGCAGATGATTCACAACGTCGTGGATTTCCGCGCCGTGACCGCGCGCGACGTGATGGTGCCGCTCGCCGACGTCCGCAGTATTCCCGCGCAGGCCGACCTCGCCGAACTGCTCGACGCCAGCCGCGCGACCGGCCTTGAACGCTGGCCCGTCGTCGCGGCGGGCGGCGAAATCACCGGGCTGGTCCTTGTTTTCGAAATCGCCCTCGATGGGCGGAAGCGGGGACCGATTGAGCCCTACCAGCGACGCATCGTAAAAGTCGCCGAGAACGAGCCTGCCTACAGCGTCCTGCGCAAACTCCGCGCCGCCCGCATCACCATGGCCGTCGTCGGCGACCCCGCCGGAAAGCAGCTCGGCCTGGTGACATGGGAGGACTTGATCCGCCGGCTTGTCACCATCGCTGCGGCGTAGTCCGCGAAGATCATCGTGGCGACGGCGACCGGTGCCGGGCGGCCTTGGAATTTGGCTGCGGTTTGGGCTTTCGTCCTCCGCCCTTCCGCACTCGCTCCGCCTCGCGGGCGAGCACGGCCACGATCGGATGCTCGATGCGACGTTCGGCGGTGATCAGGTAGAGCTTCGTCTGGCATTCCTCGGTGCGCCCCAGCGCTACGAAGCCGTAGCGCTCGATGGCCTCCGCGGCCACCACCGTGGGCACGACGGTGATGCCGATGCCCTCGGTCGCCACGATTTTCGCCAGCGCGGCGTCCTCAAATTCGCCGATGACCAGCGGCTCGACCTGAACCGCACGGAACCACTGTTCCAGCTCCCGGCGCAGCGCCGTATTCGCGGTCGGCAGCAGCATGCGCGCGCCGTGCAGATTGCGCGGAAAACGTCCCGATAAGTTTTGCGCGAGATGCGGCGCGGCGCAAAAGGTGATCCCGCTTGTGCCAATGGGGTGCGTAAAGGTCCTGACCTTCGCGCTGGACGGCGGCGGTTCGTCGGCGAGCAAGGCATCCAGTCGATGGGCAGCGAGCTGCCCGAGCAAATCGTCGAGTTTGCCCTCCTGACACGTCACCCGGACTGGCGGCTCCTGCGCGAAGACGGGGCGCAGGATGTCCAGGCTGAGCAGCTTGGGAAACGAGTCCACAACCCCGACATGCAGCCGCTGAATCCGCGCGGTCGGCGTGTGTTTCGTGATCGTGAGCAGTTCACGCCCGAGGGCGAAAATCTCCTCCGCATACCCGTAGATGAGCCGGCCAAAATCCGTCAGGACCAGGGATCGTCCACTTCGCCGGTATAGGGTTTCGCCAAGCGCCGCCTCGAGCTGTTTGACCTGCGCGCAGATCGACGGCTGAGAGGTGTGCAGGATCTCCGAGGCGCGCCTGACACTGCCGCTCCTGGCCACGGCGTGAAAGTAGCGAAGATGATGATAGTTCAGCCATTCACTGGCGAAGTCTGCGGATTCCATAAATGCTAACGATGGGTTCATTAATGTGTCTTTGTCGAATCCGAAAAGTCGCGCGAATCTCGGCGCATTATGAAACTCATCCTCAGTCACCGTCACCATCAGCCGTCACCATCCTTCACCGCGCTCATCCGCCAGCAGATCGAAATACTGCTCCCCACGCTGCAGATCGACGAAGCCCGGATTTTCGTGGAGCATCGGCACGAAGCCAGTCCCGCTTTCCGCGTCACGGCTCACCTCGTCACCCCTGGCCCGGATGTCTTCGCTGAGGCCGTCGATCACACCCTGCGCGCCGCACTGCAGAAAATGATCGGCCAGCTCGAAACGCGCATCGGCCACCGTCACGAAAAGCGTGCCCGGCACCGCCGCCTCACGAACAAGACCGCTCCGCGGCCGCAACTCGCGGCCTCTGCTGCCCGGCACTGAAGCCTCGAAACCCATTCCATCACACCATGACCGGCCCCATGACTACACCCGATCCAACTCCCGCGAGCTATCTGAACTACGCCGCCAGACAGGGCATCAACCTTCGACAGTTTGTCACCCAGGGCGGGCGTCTGCTCGGTCCGAAAGACCATACCCAACTAACCACCGGAATTTCCAGCCTCCGGGAAAAAATCTGTGTCCTGCGGGATACCCATCCGCGTCTCGGGCGACAGCTCGATTTCCTGCTGAACTTCATCGCTCACGACAACGCGAGGCCTTGGGAGACCGTGGGAACACTGCCGGAAGCGGTGCGCAACGAGACCGTCTTTGCCTTACTCTACACGGTAAAAGATCTCGACCTGATCCCCGATGACACGCCGGGAATCGGTTTTCTCGACGACGCGGCGGTGATCGAAATCGTCCTGACACGTCACGCGGCAATCTTCGAGCAATACTGCGCCACCCACGACCTCGACTGGGTGGAACTGCGGCCGGGACTTCCCAGCTAAATTCGCATCACTCCACATCCACCTACTCCTATGAGATGGTCCTTCAAAATCGGCCGCATGCTTGGGATTGACGTGTTTCTGCACGCAACCTTCCTGCTCGTTCTATCCTTCATCGCCGTGACACACTGGATGGCGCACGGCTCGCTCGCTGCCGTGGCCAGCGGCGTGGGTTTCTTCGTCGCGCTTTTCGTTTGCGTGCTCCTGCATGAATACGGACACGCACTCGCCGCGCGGCATTTTGGCGTCGCTACGAAGGACATTACCCTGCTGCCCATCGGTGGCGTGGCACGGCTCGAACGCATGCCGGAAAAGCCAATTCAGGAGCTCTGGGTTGCGCTCGCTGGTCCGGCGGTTAACGTCGTCATCGCGATTGCCATCGCCGCCTGGCTCACGCTGACCGGCTCTTGGGAATCGGTCACGATGCTGACCACGACAGGCGGCGGATTCGCGGAGCGACTGCTCGCGGTGAATGTCACCCTGGTCGTCTTCAATATGATCCCGGCCTTTCCAATGGACGGCGGGCGGGTGCTTCGCGCCGTCCTCGCGATGCAGATGGAATACGCCCGCGCCACACGGATCGCCGCGCGCATCGGCCAGGGGCTGGCAGCGGTCGTTGGCGTCATCGGCTTATTCTCAAATCCGTTCCTCATGCTCATCGCCGTTTTCATCTGGTTCGGGGCTTCGCAAGAAGCCGCTGCAGCCGACGCCAAAGCGTCCATCAGCGACCTGCCCGTGCGCGAAGCCATGCTCACAAACTTCAGCACCCTCTCGCCGCGAGACACCCTCGGAGATGCCACGCGACTTCTTATCGATGGTTCGCAGCAGGATTTTCCGGTGCTCGACGGCGAACGCGTCGTCGGCGTCCTCACGCACTCGCGGCTCTTTGAAATGCTGCGCGAACGCGGCGAATGGACGTTCGTAGCCGATGCCATGGAGCGCGATTTCCGTTCATTGCGGCCAGACGAACGGCTCGACGGCGCGCTTTTCCAGGCGGAACCCGGACTTACCATCATGCCTGTGGTGCGCGACGGGCACCTCGTGGGCCTGCTCACGGCGGAAAACATCGGCGAACTGCTGATGATCCGGTCCGCGCGCGCCCTGCGACCGTCCTTACCGCCACCGCTGCCATCCACCTACCTCAGCCGCTTCGTTCACAAACGCTGACCACCAAGTGTGCGGCTGCCCGGGATAAATTCACAGATGCCCGCCACTCAAACTCTTATCCAACACCTACACATGACTGACACCCTCTGGCTCTGGATCGGCTTCAATGTCTTCGTCCTCCTCATGCTTGCGCTCGACCTCGGTGTCTTCCATCGCAAGGCCCACGTCGTAACCTTTAAGGAGTCGATCGCGTGGACCGTCGCCTGGGTCTCGCTCGCGCTGCTGTTTAATCTCGGCGTCGCACATTACATGGGCGACCAGAAGGGCCTCGAGTTCTTCACCGGCTACGTCATCGAGAAGTCACTGAGCGTGGACAACGTCTTCGTCTTCGCGCTGCTCTTTTCCTACTTCGCGGTGCCGCCGCTGTATCAGCACAAGGTACTCTTCTGGGGCATCCTCGGAGCGCTGATCATGCGCGCGATCATGATCTTTCTCGGTGCCGCGCTCATCGAGCGCTTCGCGTGGATCATCTACGTTTTCGGCGCGTTCCTTATCCTCACGGGCATCAAGATGATCGTGAAGCGCGAGGAGGAGATTCACCCCGAGCGCAACCCGCTGGTGCGCTGGTTCAAGAAGCTCATGCCGGTGACAAACGATTATCGCGGCGACAAGTTCTTCGTGCGTGAAAACGGCGTCCGCATGGCCACGCCGCTTTTCGTTGTGCTCCTGCTCGTCGAGTTCTCCGACCTGATCTTCGCGGTGGACTCCATTCCTGCGATCTTCGCTGTCACTAAGGATCCGTTTATTGTTTATACCTCGAACGTCTTTGCCATCCTCGGCCTGCGCTCCCTCTACTTCGCCCTCGCCGGAGTGATGGACAAATTCCACTACCTCAAGATCGGCCTCGGCGTGGTGCTGAGCTTCGTCGGCGTGAAGATGCTGCTTGGGCATACGGCCTACAAAATCGACACCCATGTCTCGCTCGGCATGATCGTCGCGGTGCTCGCCACGTCGATCATCGTCTCACTGTTGCGTCCTAAAAAAGCCGAGGTGAAGGTCGGTCATGCTCCTGCCGAACCCGTGCCGCTTCCCTGATGAGCATCGTCGTCGTCGAAATTCTGATCATCCTCGCGCTGTTCCTGGCCAATGGAATCTTTGCCATGAGCGAGATGGCCGTCGTGTCTTCACGCAAATCGCGGCTCAAGCAGATGGCTGCGGACGGCGACGCGGGTGCGGTCGCCGCGCTGCGCCTGGCGGAGGCTCCGAATCGCTTCCTGCCCACCGTCCAGATCGGTATCACGATGATCGGCCTGCTCGCGGGAGCGTTTGGCGGCGCGACGCTGGCCGCGGTTCTCGCTGGCCAATTGAAGGCCCTGCCGGGCTTCGCGCCGTATGCCGATGCGGTGAGCGTGGGACTCGTCGTGGTTGCGCTTGGGTTCCTGTCGGTCATCGTCGGCGAACTCGCGCCGAAGCGTATCGCGCTCGCGGCCCCCGAGAAAATCGCCAGCCGTATCTCGCGACCGATCGAGTGGCTCGCCCGGCTCACGCAACCGATCGTCCAAATGCTCAGCGGCGCGACCGACTTCCTCCTGCGGTTGTTGCGTGTGAAGCCCGACCAGCCGGACCCCGTGTCGGAAGATGAGGTGCGGCTCCTTTTGTGCGAGGGCCGCGAGAGCGGTGTCTTTCACAAGGAGGAACCGCGCATGGTCGAGTCGGTGCTTTCTTTCGACCGCCGCCCGGTGCGGGAAATCATGACGCCGCGCGCCAAGCTCGTCTTCGTGAACCTCACGGACACGCAGGAAACGCTGTGGCACAAGATCGTCGTCTCCGGTCATTCGAGTTACCCGGTCTGCGGGGAAGATCGCGATCACATCGTCGGCGTGATCACGGTGAAATCCGTCTATGCCAATCTCGCGGCGGGAACGACGGTGCGCGTGGTCGATCTCCTCACCACGCCGCTCTTCGTCGCGCCGGAGAAGGCGGTAATGGATGTCCTGAACGAGTTCAAGCGCACCGGCTTGCATCTTGCCGTGGTGCGTGAAGCCGACGGTCGCGCGGTCGGACTAGTCACGCTCGTGGATGTGCTCGAAGCCATCGTTGGCGACATCCCTTCGCTCGAAGATCGTCTGCGTCCGGAAGCCCGGCAGCGCGCGGATGGTTCGTGGCTGGTCGATGGTCACTATGACCTCACGAAACTCAGCGCACTTCTCGGCGTGCCTTTCACCGAACACGCCAGCGACGACGGCACGTCGCTCGCGGCATTCATTGGCCATCGGCTGGCTGGTGCGCCGCGCGAAGGCGATACCCTCGTCTGCGCCGGCCTGCGCTTCGAGATCATCGACATGGACCGCACGTCGGTGGACAAGATTCTTATCCAGCCGGAACCGGCGCGGGTGGTGCCGATCCCATGATCCACTTCGCAAAAGGCATCATCGGTTCGCGGGTGTTTCGTGGGACGATTATCGCGGTGATCGTCTTTGCCGGAGTGCTCACGGGCGTGGAAACGAACGTCGACATCGAAAGCGCGGATCGCTCGATCCCTACCATGGGCGCATAGTGAAAGTGGCGGAGAACGAGCCTGCCTACAGCGTCTCGTGTAAACGCGTCTCGTGTAAACTCCGCGCCGCCCGCATCACCATGGCCGTCGTCAGCGCCCCCGGCGGAAAGCAGCTCGGCTTGGTGACATGGGAGGACTTGATCCATCGGTTGGTCACCATCGCTGCGGCGTAGTCCGCGCCACGGCACGCCGTCGCGGCCGCTGCGGGCCTATTTCCGTCGGGTGAGGGTCGAAGTGCAGCCCGGCTGTTCCTTGCCGCCATCCCAACTCGCGCCAGAGAACTGAATTTTTTGCGCTCCTCTCTTCGACTTCGGCTGCGCTTCCTGAATCAGGTGGACGCTGTGCATGTGGCGATCATGCCGCGGGTTGAGATTCGTCCCGCCGGCGAAATCGAAGACAAACTCCGTTGGCGTGCTTTTGGCCGCGTTGAATTTCATGTGGGGCTGGTTCCCGAGCGCGCAGTAGTGGGTCATCAGCAGGTTGCCCTTGTCCATGTGGTAAACGGACAGCATTTCCATCTTCGTCCCCGGAAAGATGATTTCCTGCACCGCGCTCCCGGCGGCGGTCACGCGGAACACGGAATGCGCGGGCGGCATCCCCTTCATCATCGCCGGACCCCGCCAGTCGCCCTCCAGTTTCTTGATCGCCTCGAAAGCGGCGGAAGGGGTGACGGAGGGTTGGGCAGCCGAGGCCGCCGTGGTGAGAAGAGCGAGGGTGAGGAGGAGTTTCATGGAAAAACCCTGTCGCCCCGCACGAGAGTTGGCAAGCACCGGCTGCGAGCCCGAAAGGATGAATGATTTGCGGGCGCGTCGGCGGCTTTCGGCGCTTGCTTGGCGGGGTGGGGTGGCTAGGGTTCGCGCCCTTCCACGCGGTGGACAAGTTCCGTCACGAAAAACCTCCCGCTATTTTTCCATTATGTTTTCCAACCTGAATTCTGTCGGTGCCCAGTCGGGCGATATTATGTTCGGGGGCCGCCGGGGCGTTTGCTCAAAGAAGCTGCTGCTCGGGATGCTGGCGGGTGGTGCCGGGACGGTAATGGGGTGGGCGGAGGAGCCTGCGGCGGTGGAGCCGAATCCGAGTTCGGAGGTGCGCTCGCCGGCGGAGGAGTTGAAGACGTTCCGACTGCCGGCGGGGTATCATCTGGAGCTGGTGGCGAGTGAGCCGATGATTCAGGAGCCGGTGACGCTGGCATGGGATGGCAATGGGCGGATGCTGGTGGCGCAGATGCGGACCTACATGCAGGACGCGGTGGGGACGAAGGAGATGGAGCCGACGAGCTGTGTGACGATGCTCACGGATACCAATGGCGATGGCCAGATGGACAAGGCGACGGTCTTTGCCGACAAGCTGCTGCTGCCGCGGCTGCTGCTGCCCCTGGACGGGCGGGTGCTGATCGGGGAGACAAATCGGGACCAGCTTTATAGCTATCGCGATACGAAGCGCGATGGCGTGGCGGATGAGAAGGTGCTGGTGTACCAAGGCGGGGCGATCAAGGTCGGGGGAAATCTCGAACATCAGGACAGCGGGCTGATTTGGAATCTGGACAACTGGATTTACACGAGCATGAGCTGGCAGCGGCTGCGGTTCACGCGGGGCTCGATGGAGGCGGAGCCGAGCCACAAGGATTTCGCGCAGTGGGGACTGACCCAGGATGACGTGGGCCGGATGTTCTATTCGTCGGCGGGAATGGAGCAGCCGGCGTTTGGGTTCCAGATGATGCGGGCGTATGGAAAGGCGCCGCTGAAGGATGAACTCGCGCCGGGGTTTATGGAGCCGTGGCCCATCATGGCGACGCCAGATGTGCAGGGCGGGCCGGGGCGGCTGCGCCCGGACAAGACCCTGAATCATTTCACGGCCTCGTGCGGGCAGTCGGTGTATCGCGGGGACAACCTGCCGAAGGATTTCTACGGCGACCTTTTCATCCCGGAGCCGGTGGGTCGCCTGATCCGGCGGGCGAAGGTGACCAACACGGAGGGGAAGATCACGCTGACGAATGCCTACGAGGCGGAGAAGAAGGAGTTCATCGCGTCAGGCGACCGGAACTTTAGGCCGATCCACACGGCGACCGGGCCGGATGGGTGCCTCTACATCGTGGACATGTATCGCGGGATCATTCAGGAGGGCGCGTGGGTGAAGGGGTTTCTCAAAGACCGGGTGCTGGAGGCGGGGCTCGACAAGAATGTGGGCCGCGGGCGCATCTGGCGCGTGGTGCGCGATGGTACGAAACCGACCGCCGCGCCGCGCATGCTCGACGAAACGTCCGCGCAACTCGTAGCGCATCTTTCCCACGCGAACGGCTGGTGGCGCGACACCGCGCAAAAGCTGCTCGTGCTCAAGCGGGACATGGCGGTCGTTCCTGCGCTGAAGGCGGTGGCTCTAACCGGCCAGGAAGCGCTGGGCCGCATGCACGCGCTGTGGACGTTGGAAGGAATGGACGTGATTGATCGCGACCTGCTCGTGGGAAAATTGGCCGACGCCGATCCGCGCGTGCGCCAGGCGGCGCTGCGCATCAGCGAGCGGCTGCTGCGGCAGGGCGACGACGCTTTGCTCGCGAAGATCGAGCCGCTGGCGGCGGACCCGGATGCGAACGTGGTCGCGCAGGTCGTGCTCACGGCGAGCTTCAGCACGAAGAAGGAGGCGGCGCTGGCGATCATCGAAAAAGCGAAGGCGGCGAAGGTCGCGCCGGACTTGCTCGCGGCGTACGTGAAGAACGGCACGGGTCGGCTGAACGGGCTGAAGGACGTGGCGCTGAGCAAGGGTGCCGCCACGTATCAGTCGCTCTGCTTTAGCTGTCATGGGGCGGACGGCAAAGGGGTGGATGCAGGCAAGGACAAGATCGCTCCCGCGCTCGCGGGTGCTGCCATCGTGAATGGCGACAAAACCCCGCTGATCAAGATCGTGCTCCGCGGCCTGACGGGGCCGATTGAGGGGAAGACGTACGTCGGGCAGTTGATGGTGCCGATGGCGCAGGAGTCCGACGAATGGGTGGCCGATGTCCTGACCGAAATCCGCAAATCGTGGGGCAACACCGGCGACGCCGTGACGCCAGCCGAGGTGGCGACGGTGCGGGCGGCGACGGAGCAGGTGAAGGAGCCGTACACGATGGAGAAACTCCTCGGCAAATAGAGACGCGCGGCGCGCTTGCCGATTAAGATTACGATTAGGATTCAGAATATGACCCCGCGGGCCAGCGCCCGCCTTTCCCGAAACCGCATACCCATGGCCGCGAAGAAACCGACCCCGCCCACCTGCAAACACTTCGTCCTCGATACCAACGTCCTGATTCACGATCCGCAGTCGATGTTTCAGTTCGAGGAAAACGCCGTCTGGGTGCCGGTGGAAGTGCTGGAGGAACTCGACCGTTTTAAATCCGAATCCACGACACGCGGGGCGAATGCGCGCGAGGTGCATCGCACGCTCAGCGGGCGCTTTGGCACCACGGCGCAGATGCGCGATGGCGCGACGCTGGAGAATGGCGGGCGGCTGCGCGTGTTCATCAACCCCACGATCAAGCATGTGGGCAACGAGTGGCGCATCCTCGCGGAATCGCCGCGCGCGGCGCAGGTGCAGACGCTTTTTCCCGACCTCGAAAGCACGGACAACCGCATCCTCGCCAGCGCCGCATATCTCGCCGACACGCAGGCCGCGGGCGCGATCCTCGTGACGAAGGATCTCAACATGCAGCTCAAGGCGCGGGCGCTCGGGATCGAGGCGCAGGATTACCGCACCGACCGCGTGGAGGACGGCGACATCCGCCGCACCCAGCGGCGCAGCGGGCACGAGGAATACGAGGCCATCGACATTCCCGGCTACACGCTCCAGGCCTTTGCCAGTCAGGAAAAAATCGCGCTCCCGGAAGTGGCGGGGCTGGTGCCAAACCAGTACGTGCTCCTGCGCAACGAAGAGGAGCCGACCCATGGCGTGCCCGCGCGGCATGTCGGCGGCGGCGAGTTTCACCGGCTGCGGCACGACCGCATCGTCATCCGTAACGGACGCACCCTCCAGGCCGCGAACCTCGGCCAGCGCTTCCTGCTCGACGCGCTCTACGATCCCGCGCTCACACTCATCACCGTGTATGGCAAGGCGGGCACCGGCAAGACGCTGCTTAGCGTGGGTGCCGCGCTGGAGCAGGTGCAGGGCGGCGATTACGAGAAAATGCTCATCACCCGCGTCATCATGCCCACGGGACGCGACATCGGTTTTCTCCCCGGTCGCATGGAGGAGAAGATGCAGCCCTGGGTGCAGCCGGCCTACGACGCCCTCGAACAACTCCTCGGCAAGCCGCGCAAGCCCGAGCACTTTGAGAAAAAAAAGCAGAGCGCCCGCAAGTCCGCGCCGCCGGATTACGCGGCGGGCAATGGTGCGCCCGTCGGAAAAATCGCGCGCCCGTACGAGCCGCTCATGCAGGCCGGCCTACTTGAGATTGAAGCCATCGCGCACATCCGTGGCCGCTCCATCCCCCGCGCCATTTTCATCGTGGACGAAGCCCAGCAGCTCACGCCGCACGAGGCCAAGACGCTCGTCACGCGGATGGGAAAGGGGAGTAAGATCATCCTCATCGGCGACCTCGCGCAGATCGACAACCCCTACGTGGACGCGCACACCAACGGCCTCGTCTTCACCCGCAACCGGCTGCAAGGCCAGTCCTTCATGGCGCACATCAACCTCTTCAAAGGCGAGCGCAGCGAGATGGCCGAGGTGGCGTCGAATCTGATGTAGCTCAAACGGCCGGTCGGTCGCAGCGCGCGCCGGAGATCACTTCGTTTCCTGCACGGCATTCCCGCCGCTTGCCGGAGGTGTCATCTCCGCCGAAGCGAAGATCGGATAGAAGATGGACGTTTCTTCGGAGGCGGGCCCGCTGAGTTTTTCATCGCTCGTCTTGCCCTGCAAAATGCTGCCATATCTGGTGATCCCGCGCAGGCCGACGAGCAGGGCCTTTTTGTGATCGGGATCGAGTTTGCCGGCCGCCCCTTGTGCGACAATCCACGCGACTTTGTTGAGCCCGTCCTTTGCTTCGTCGGACTTGTAGCTGCGCAGCGATGGGACGTGGCACAGGAACACGATGGTGTCCTGACTTTCGTGGCAGTAGGTAAGAAACTCACCGCCGGTCATGAGGTTTTTTTTGCTCCCTCCGGTGAAGAGGGCCGCGGTCATAATCTTCATCTGCTCCGAGAAAACCGCAGCGGCCGACGTGGCGGTTTCGCTGTTGCCGTGCGTCGGCCCTTTTCCCTTGGAATCAATCAGGGCATCCGCCGCTTTAAATTCTTTGTAGCCCGGCTTCGCGGCTTCCTTGGCCGCCCCGCGTTCGCCGAATACGCCCAGGCCCATGGCCGGCACGGCAAGTACGGCGAGGATCCACGTCCAGGCTCTGGCCGGGATGAAAAAAAGGCTGTGACTGCGCTCGACTTTCACCTGCTGTCCGGTGGCTTGATCGACGAGAATTCGGGGTTGCTTGGGATAGATCAGCTTCCACAAGCCCCAGTTCCCCAGTGCGGCCAGCGCTATTCCCACGCCGGGTCCCATTCCGGCGAAACCGATTGCTGCCGAGAGGAACATGCCGACGATGACTCCGGCGATGGTGATGAGGGGGATCAAGATTCCCAGTCCGCTCCAAATGATCATGGTAGTAAGTATTGAGGTTGGTCCTGCGTTCGCTGCGAGCGAAGCTGAACCGCGGTATTCGGGAAACTCAAAAATGCCCGGCACGTGCGATTTTTATTTGGAGGGAGCGAGGTGCATGGCAATGCTTCGGCCTTCCCCCGTCCTGGTCCCACGTATTTCTTCCGTTTATGTCCGACGATTCCCAGCCCTCCACCGACTCCCCCGACCTTCCTGAACCCGAGTATCCCCGCTTTACCAACGAGGTGGGGGAGGTGCTCTGCAAAGCGCCGCTCGCCGTCTTCCTCGCAGTGGCGGGGGCGGACGGAGAACTGCCCAGCAAGTATGACATCGAGCGCTTCAAAATGATTCTTAGCTCTGCCTTTATCGAGTCGGAGGTCATCCAAGATTCGATGACGTACGCGTTGCTCAGGCATCTGCGCGCCAATCTTTCCCGGATGACGCAGGAGGTTCTCGCCCTGCCCGACGCGGGCCCGCTTTTTGCCGAAGCCAAGAGCCTAGCTCCTGCACACTTTCCGGAAATGGAACACGTCCTGTATCTTACGCAGCTCGGGATGATCGGCAGCTACGCCACGATGGACGCGGATGGAGCCTACCCGCCGGTGCGGTTGGCGACGCATGATCAAATCGCCCGCTTTATGGAATTTCCCACGCTGCGGGACGCCGTGCTCGAAGGAGGCGTGGACGAAACCCAATGGACTGCGCTTTCGCGGGGGATCGTGGCGGCGTTTCTGGCGGTCGCGGTGGCCGATGGGGACATTGGCGAAAAGGAATACGCCGCCTTTCACGATTGGGCGACCGCGCAACTCCGGCCGAGCGCCGAGGGGAGCATTGCGCGGGAGGTGCTCGCTCGTTGTCTCCGCGATCTCCGCCCGCTGGCGACGCAGGTCATGCACTCGCCGAAACCATTGCTCGAAAAGCCTTACGAGGCCGCGGTCTTGTCGCGGCACCTATTCAGCACCGAGGATTCCCAGTCCTATCGGGCGATGCTCATGGACGTGGCCCGGACCGTGGCCAAGGCCGAAGGGGGCGGGCTCCTGGGCATGGGCGGCAAGATCAGCAAGGAGGAGCGCACCGTGCTGGAAAGGCTGAGCGAGATTACCGGGAACGGCGTATAATTCTGACGACGAACGGTGTCACCGGTGGCGGGAAACGGTGATCGCATTTACTGATGGGCCGCTTTTTGCGGAGCCTCGGAGGCGCCGGAGCCGCGCCAGTGCTTTGTTCCTCCGTGTCGGCGGCGGGTTAAACCTTCTGCCACTCCGGCTTTTGCTCGAAGACCCAGCGGTAGTAGTCGCGGCGGGTGAGTTGGGTGGCGGCGGGTTCGTCGAGGAGGCATTTGGCCACGGGGTGCATCTGGAGGATGGAGGCCGGATTCATGGCGGTGATGGGGCCTTCGACGGCGGTGGCGATGGCGTGCGCTTTTTTTTCGCCGAAGGCGAGGAGCAGAACCTGGCGCGCGTCCATGATGGTGCCGACGCCCATCGTGATGACGTGATGCGGGACGCTCGCCGGGCTGTCGAAGAAGCGGGCGTTGTCGTCGCGGGTTTCGGGGGTGAGGGTTTTGATGCGCGTGCGGGAAGCGAGGGAGGAGGAGGGTTCGTTGAAGCCGATGTGGCCGTCGCTGCCGATGCCGAGGATTTGCAGGTCGAGGCCGCCGGCGCTGGAGATGGCGTCCTCGTAGGCGCGGCAGTGCGTGGGGATGTCGGTGGCGAGGCCGTCGGGGATGTGGATGCGGCTGGCGGGGACGTTCAGGTGCGCGAAGAAGTTTTCGTGCATGAAGGCGTGGTAGCTGGCGGGGTGCGTGGGCGCGAGGCCCACGTATTCGTCGAGGTTGAAGGTGGTGACATGGCTGAAATCCAGGCCGTCGTCGCGGTGGAGGCGGATGAGTTCTCGGTAAAGGGCGAGCGGGGTGCTGCCGGTGGCGAGGCCGAGGATGGCGTTGGGCTTTTCCCGGACGAGGCGGGCGACGTGGCGCGCGGCGAGGGTAGAGGCGGCTTCGGCGGACGGTTGGATGATTATTTCCATGAACTAGGTGGCGAGGCGCTGGCGGAGTTTGGCGACCACATCGGCGCGGAAGCGGTCGATGAAACCGGTGACGTAATCGAGGATGTCGAGGGAGTCGTCGTGGGCGAGGGGCGTGAGGTCCATGGCGAAGGAGACGGCGAGGCTGTGATCCACGCCGTGGCTTTCGAAGAAGGTGGCATTGGCGTGGCGGCGGCCGGCAACGGCGAGGTCGTAGCGTTTGCCGCCGGCGATCTGGGAGTGAAAGAGGTTGTTCAGCGCGGAGGCGAGGCTCTCGTGGCCGCTCACGTCATGGATGATTTTCTCGGCGTCGGGCATCCAGTCGAGGTCGCGCCAGACTTCGCAGCCGTGGACGGCGAGTGGGCGTTGGTCGTGAGGCAAGGCGCGGATGGCCTGGATGACGGGGACGACGATGGCGATGTGGGTGGCGTGTTTGTCGGCGGGGTTGTGGGTATATACGACGCGCGGTCGGGTAGCGGTCAGGATGGCGAGGAGGTCGGCGCGCAGCCGCGGGTCGGCGGGATCGCGGGCGACGGCGCTGGGGTAGTCGAGCTGGAGCATGGCGGCGTAGCGCCCGAGCATGGCAGCGCGGCGCTGTTCGTCGCGGCGGACGGCCATCATTTCCTCATCGGTGAAGCGGGCGAATTTCCCGCGCCGTGCACTGCCGGAGCCGTTCGTGCAGGTGACGCCGCCAAACCATTCGCCAGGGCTCTCGTAGCACGCGGCGATGCCGTGAAAGGCCATGAATTCCAAGTCATCCTGGTGCGCGCCAATGCCGAGATGGGTGACGCGCGCGAGGGCGTCGGCGGGCGGTAGACCGTCGGGAATAAAAACGTCGGCGGTGGGGTTGTGGAGCTTCATCGGGTCGGGCTGGAGAGAGCAGTAGTTTTCCCCGGGGCGAGGTTCCAGCCTTTTGCAAAGGCGCGTGCTTTTCGGGAGGAATCGGAAACTACGGATTACACGGATTGCTCGGATGCAACGTGGGCAGGCTTTTCCCCGGCGCATCGCGATCTGCTTCACATGTAATTCGTGGTTCCCCTTGCTCGGCTTGGCGAATGATTGACCTCGCGCCCACCGCTCCCGCAGAGTTTCCGCCGCTTCATGAGCACCACGCGCACAGCCATCGGCATTGATTTTGGCGGGACGACGATCAAATCGGCGGTCATCCGCGATGGGTGCGTGCTGGCGCACGGCGAGGTTATCGACACGCAGCTTTACGCGCATGCGGAGGCGCTGATCGGCGAAATGCTGCGCGTCATCGAGGCGCTACGTGCGGCGCATCCCGAGGTGGTGGCGGTCGGAGTCGGCTTGCCGGGGCTGGTAGATAGCGTGAACGGCGTCGTCCATGCGCTCACAAACGTCCCCGGCTGGAGCGAAGTGCCGCTCCGCGCGCGGCTCGCCGAGCGCACCGGACTCTGCGCGGTCATCGAGAATGACGCCAAGGCCATGGCTTATGGCGAGTGGCGTTACGGCGCGGCACAGCATGGACGCCATGTCATGTGCATCACCCTCGGCACCGGCGTCGGCGGCGCGCTGATTCTCGATGGCCGGCTCTACCGCGGGGCGCAGCTCGCGGCGGGCGAAATCGGCCACGCCAGCATTGATTATCGCGGCCTCCCCGGACCGTACGGTAATCCCGGCGGCCTTGAGGAATACGTCGGCAACCAGCAGATCGCCGAGCGCGCCGTGCGGCTCTACGGCGAGGCGGGGCGCACGGTGCCGGTGGAAAAATGCACGCCCCGCGATCTCGAACAAGCGGCGCGCGGCGGCGACGCGGTGGCCTGTGGACTGTGGGAGGCGGTGGGCTTCGAGATCGGCTGCGCGCTGGCGAATGCGATCTGGCTGCTGAATCCCGACTCGATCGTCATCGGCGGCGGCGTGGCGAAAGCGGGCGACCTGCTTTTCGCACCGATCCGCCGGACCGTCCGCGAGCGGACGCAGGCGCTCTATCACGAAAATCTCCGCATCGTCCCCGCCGCCCTCGGCAACGAAGCCGGGATGATCGGCTGCGCCACGCTGGCCGCCGAAGCTGCTGTTGCGAAGTAGGCGAGCCGGGCGCTACTCGCCGCGTTTCAACTGCTGGCGGGTCTTTTCCACGCGCCCATCGACGTAAGCGAACACACGACCTTTTCCCGCGACGGCCGGGCTCGCAATCAGCACTTTGTTCGGGTTGTCCTTTTCACTTCCGCCGAAGTATTCAAAAGGCACCGGATTTTTTTGATCGGGATACGGGCAGAGAAGGATTTTGGCGTCAGGGATGATTTCTGGAACCAAATCCTCCAGCTTTGCGGGAAATTTGCCGTCGTGTTCCCCCGCGTAAATCCTGCACCCCACGGCCAACTGCTTGGCATTTGAAAGAGCCTTTGCTTGCAGGGCCTGTTCCTTCACTGCGCCAAAAGCCGGCAGGGCAAGACCGGCGAGGATCGCGATGACAGAAATCACCGCCAACACTGCCTGCATGTAACCCATCACCAATCCGGCGATCGCCAGTCCGCTCCCCTTGATCCGTCCCGCCGATTTGCCGATCTGCCCCAGCGCCATGTGTCCGCAGATGATCGCGGGTAGGAAGGTCAGAATGGCGAGGATGCCGAGCGAAATGATCCCGAGGATCCCGCACACGAGGCTGGTGATCGCCAGACCGGACGTTTGTTGCGGGGTGAGGGCGGCGTACGGCTGGCCCTGCATGGGAGGAGGATTGTTGTCCATAAGTTCGTTGCCTTTAGCGGTCGGCTGAAGCGTTGGCAATCGGCAACCTTTCCCTCTCGCGCACAGCCTCGCAAAAAATCGTCGGCGTGTTTTGAACACATCACCGGGTGGTGGGTCTTAGTTCTGTGTTTAGGGGGAATTGACCGGGTCGTACACGTTGACTTTTGTGTGTGTTTTCGTTGGCGTGTGCGGCCCGGATTCCTTTTCCGGTGATCGCTTCGGTTGACCCCGCTTTTTCCGCCCGCTAGCCTCGCCCCCATGTCCACCCGCTGCGCGCGATGAACCCCGACACCTCCCTGCTCGGCATCCGCGGCTTTCTCATTGATGCCCCCGAATTTGGCCGGCTCCGCCACTGGAGCGACGGCGCGCTCGTCATTGACGCCGGGCGCATTGCGGAGGTCGGCGATTACGCGTCGCTCTCGCGCCGGCCGCGGGAGCAGCCGGTGCGCTGGTGTCATTCGCCGCGCTCGGCGGTCTTTCCCGGCCTGATCGACCTGCACTCGCACATCCCGCAATACCCGGCGGTGGCACGCGGCAGCAGCGAACTGCTCCCGTGGTTGCGGCAGCACATTTTCCCGCTGGAGCGCGAATTTTCCGGTGCGAAAGGCCGCCGCGAGGCGACGGCCTTTTTCTCCGAACTTGCCCGGAACGGCACGACCACGGCGATGCTTTACACCGCGGTTTATGAGGACTCATGCGAGGCCGCGTTTCACGCCGCGGTCGAGAGCGGGCTGCGCGTCATCATGGGGAAAATGATGATGGACGTGGGCAGCTACGGGCAGCTCCAGCCGACGAAAATCGCGTCCATCTCGCTCCATGAAAGCGACCGGCTCTGCGCGAAGTGGCATGGGGCGGGGGATGGGCTGATTGACTACGCCTTCAGCCCGCGCTTCGCGGTGGCGTGCAGCGAGAGGCTGATGTGCCAGGCCGGTGAAATGGCGGCGAAATACGGCGCGTACATCCAGACGCATCTCGCGGAGAACATTGAGGAGATCGAGAAGGTGCGAAATCAGTTTCCGAACGCCTGCGACTACACCGATGTGTACGAAAAGTGCGGACTGCTCACCGAGCGCACGGTGCTCGGCCACTGCCTGCATCTCAGCGAGCGCGAAGTCGCCGCCATCGCCGCCGCTGGGGCCAGCGTGGCGCATTGTCCCACAGCCAATCTTTTCCTCCGCAGCGGCATCCTCCCGCTGGAAAAAATGCGCGCCGCCGGCCTGCGGATCGGGCTCGGCAGCGATGTCGCCGCCGGGCCGGAGCTGAATATGTGGCAGGTCATGCGCTCGGCCATCGAGTCGCAAAAGGCGCGCTCCTTTTACGAAAAGGAAGCGCTCATCCCCACGCCCGGCGCAGCGCTGCACATGGCCACGCAGGGTGGTGCCGAGGCGCTGGGAAAAGGCGCGGTCATCGGCAGTTTCGAGGTGGGCAAGGAAGCCGACCTCACCGTCATGGACTACGCCGCGCTGCTCCCGTATCGCCAAAGCGCGAAGCCCGTGAACGACCTATCGGCCGAGGATCTCACGAGCCTTTGCATCCACCGCGGAGGCCCCCACGCGGTGCTGGAGACCTTCGTCCGCGGGCGCAGCGTCTTCCGCGCGCCGGAGCCGGAACTGTTTTAGACGAAGGCGGGTTTCTTCCGCGAGAGCAGCGGGCTTTGCAGTCGTGGAAGCTGGGTTTGTTTGACGAATTGGCGGACGGGCCCCCCCGGCGCGGCGGACGCGAAAGCAAATTCTTGCAGTAGTCCAAGGATGCTGAGGAATTAGGAAGCAACAAAAAGACATTTATGAGCGACCATTTCACCAAACACCTAGCCATAGCGGTGCTAAGCTCGCTCGCGATGCTATTACCGGCGGCTGCCCAATACCAAGGTTGGCAACATACCGGTCCGCTTTCCATCCTGACCACTCCGGAAGGAGCGCACCTGCCGGCCACGGCATCGGAGGAAAACTTCCCGCTTCTGATTCGCTTGAACCAGAGAACCTTTGATTTCCGCCAGGCCAGGCCCAATGGCGAAGACCTTCGCTTCTCCGCCGAGGGCAAGCCACTGGCCTACGAGATTAACGAATGGGATGCGGCGCAAGGCCGTGCGAGCATCTGGGTGCGCATCCCGCTCATTAGGGGCAACGCGCATCAGGAAATCAAACTGCACTGGGGCAAGCCCGATGCGGTGAGCGAGTCGAGCGGCAAGGCGGTCTTCAATGAGTCCAATGGATTTGTCACGGTTATGCACCTGAATGATCCGAAGGATCCGAAGGACGAGGTCGGCACGTTGTCCCCCGTCAATCTCGGTGCGACGTCGTGCGAAGGGATGATCGGCAAGGCTTTGAATTTTGTGTATGGCCGGCCCGGAGTGGTTGGCGGCGAGAAAATCACGAACTATCCGACTGGCAACAGCCCGTCTTCCACCGAAGTATGGTTCAAGGACAACAAGCTGCCCGGACCATGGGGCAGCCGCTTTGTCTGCTGGGGTAACGAAGACAAAGGCAGCAAATTGCTCATCGGCATACTCAGCCCGCTTCATATCAGTTGCGGCGTGGAATGTCCGGGACCGGCTTCCTTGAACCAATGGTATCATGTGGTTCATACCTACGAGACAGACGGCACTCAGAAAGCTTATGTTAATGGCCAACTCGTGGCGGCGAAGAATGCGCCCATGGATTTCAAGAGTCCCTGCCGCATGTATGTGGCGAACTGGTATCGCAACTGGGAGACCGACGCTGATGTGGATGAAGTGCGCATTTCCAAAGTAACCCGGTCCGCCGACTGGATTCGCCTGAGCTATCAAAACCAGAATCCACTGCAAACCCTCGTCGGCACCCTGCCGCAGGCCGGAAATGATTTTTCCGTTTCCGCCCCAAAGATCCAGGTGGATGAGGGGAAGAGCGTGACCGTCACTGCGCGGGCCGGTGGGGCCAGAAAGCTGTATTGGATCGTCAAGCGCGATGGCGGCGAGAGCGTTGTGGCGGTGGATCAGAATACCTACACCATAGACGCGGGCCGCGTGGTCGCGGACACATCCTATGAGCTGCGGTTCAAAGCGGTCTATCCTGACGGCACGAAGAGCAAAGAAATTCCCGTAACGGTGAAGGAAGCGATTCCCGAACCGGTCTTCACGCTTAAAGCCCCGGCAAGTTGGAACGGTCGCGATGCCATCGAGGTGGTGCCGGAGATCAGCAATCTCAACGCGATGAAAGCCAGCGGTGCGGGTGAGCTGCATTACACTTGGTCGGTCTCCGGCGGTGCGGTTATCAAGGAAACCGTTCCCGATCGTTTGATCCTCAAGCGCTCGCAATTCAGCGGCGCGATCACCGTGAAAGCGGTGATCGACAACGGTGGCGCGTCCCACGAAGCGACGGTCGCGATTCAAGTGACCGAACCCAAGAGCGATCCGTGGGTGCAACGGACACCGGAAAAGGACGAGAAGCCTGAAGACGGTCAGTTCTTTGCCAGGGATGACCAGAACGAAGGACTGCTCCACTACAACGGAACCCTTGATCAACCCGCAGACTCGGTGTTTCTGAAAGTGTATGCCGACGAAAAGCTGGTTAAAACCGAAAGCCAGATACCCGCTGCGGATAGGAGTTATGCCTTTTCGGCGAAACTCAAACCCGGACTAATCAAATACAAGGTTCAGTTCGGAATCAAAACCGGCACCGCCGAAACAGTGCTGCAAACGGTCAGCAATCTGGTCTGCGGCGACGCGTTTCTGATCGACGGACAGTCCAACGCGCTGGCCACCGACACTGGCGAAAAATCACCGGCCGAAACCAACGAATGGATCCGCAGTTACGGAAGACCCGAGGGCGACCAGAAAGGGCCGCGGCAAAACCTATGGTGCAACCCGGTCTGGAAAGCGCAGAAAGGGGACAAGGCGGAACTCGGTTACTGGGGCATGGAACTCGCCAAACGGTTGGTCGCGAGCCAGAAGATGCCGATCTTCATCATCAATGGCGCGGTCGGAGGCAGCCGCATCGACCAACACCAGCGCAATGAGACCAAGCCCATGGATTTGACGACGATCTACGGGCGGATCCTCTGGCGCGTCCAGCAGGCCCGGCTCACTCATGGCATTCGCGCCGTGCTGTGGCACCAGGGCGAGAACAACCAGGGGATGGCAGGACCCACGGGAGATTACGATTGGAAATCGTACCAGCAATACTTCGTGGATATGTCGGCGGCGTGGAAACAGGATTTTCCCAACATTCGGCATTACTATGTCTTCCAGATCTGGCCGGGTGCCTGCTCCATGGGTGATGGCAACATGATCCGTGAAATGCAGCGGACCTTGCCCAGGTTGTATTCCAATATGGATGTGATGCCAACGCTGGGCATCCGCCCGGCCGGAACCTGCCACTATCCGCTGGCCGGTTGGGCGGAGTTCGCGACCCTGATGCAGCCTCTGATCGAACGCGATACCTACGGGAAAAAGCCCGCTGCCGGCATTACGGCGCCCGACCTGAAGCGGGCAAGCTATACCAATGAGGCCAAAGACACGATCACTCTGGAGTTCGACCAACCGGTGATCTGGCTGGATGCGCTGTCCAGCCAGTTCTGCCTGGATGCGGAGAAAGGCAAGGTCGCTTCGGGCTCGGTGAATGGGAACGTAATTACGCTCAAACTGAAAGAGCCCTCTGCCGCGAAGAAGCTCACCTATCCAGGCCCTAACTGGAACCAGAACGACCTTATCTACGGTACCAATGGCCTGACCGCTCTAACATTTTGCGGTGTGCCGTTGGAAAGCTCCAAGCAAAACCCTTAAATCCATCAACATGACCATCACCAAGGTTCTCCTTTTCTCCGCTATCATTCTCCCCACCTTTGCCATCGGGCAAACTGCGGTCAATCCTGACCCAAACGGCGTTCTTCGGAAGCCCATCCCGGATAGGCTCGTAGTACTGACTTTTGACGACGCACCCGCCAGTCATGCGACGATTGTTGCGCCGATCCTCAAACCGCTCGGCTTTGGCGGCTCGTTCTATGTCTGCGACTTCGATTCGTTCAAGACACGCAAGGACTGGTACATGACCTGGCGGCAGATGATCGAGCTGGATCGCAGCGGCTTTGAAATCGGCAACCACACCGTGGGCCATGGAGGCGGTTTGGACAATTATCTGGCGATGGAGGATGAGTTGTTTGCAAACAACGGTCCAAAGATGACGACCGTCTGCTGGCCTCTCTATGGGGTAGTCTGGGGTATTTGTCCGGAGCTCGCCAAACGTGGCTATACCTTTGGCCGGGGAGGCCATGAGCGCCCCTATCGTCCGACAATCGACAATCCGTTTGACGTGCCTTCCTTCACCATCAAGGACGGCGTTACCATGGAGATGTTTGTCAAACAAGCGCGACAGGCCTGCCAGGGAAGAGTGGTCGTCTATTGCTTTCATGGCGTGCCGGACATGGAGCATACGGGTGTTTCCCTCGATTCGGAAGTCTTCAAGGTGATGATGCAGTATCTGAAGGACAACAACTACAAGTGCATCGCGATGCGCGACCTGGCCGAATATATCGATCCGGCAAAAGCCGCGAAGCTACCGCCGCCAAAGGAGGTCAGGGCCGAAGAGCCTTTCCTGACCAACAAGGACGACAAACCATACGGAGTGGTCGTCATGGCCGTTAAGCCAAATCCCGAACCGGAGAAGAAGCCAGCGCCCGCCAAGGCCTCGCTCACCAACGCCCCTGCCGTGAAGGCGATCAGCAGTGAAAAGCCCAATGTGTTCACCTGGAGCAAGGCGGAAGCCGGCAACTGGAATGATGGCTCCAAATGGACGAACAATCTCTCCAACGGATCCGCACCGGTTGCAGCTGGGCAGCCGGACTATGTCCTCAACTTCGAGCAACCCGGAAAGTATGATGTTACGCAAGACTTGGAGGAAGGGTTCCAGCTCAACCAGCTCAATCTGCGCGTGGGACAGGGGAATGCCCTGAAGCTGAGCGGCAAAGGCATCAAGTTTGTCGGCACAACACCGAGCATCAATCAGAATTCAGTCTTCACCGACGACCGAATTAACCTGCCCATCCATCTAACGTCAGATGTCACGGTGAATTCGTATGGTCACAATTACTCACGACCTGCCGCCCGGCTAATCATCGCAGGCTTGATCTCGGGGACTGGCGGACTGATCGTCAACGACGGCGGACCTCTCTTTATTACCAATTCGTCCAACACATACAGCGGTGGAACCATCATCAACAGTGGCACGTTGAATATGGATAGCTGGTCGAATGGCAAACCGGGAACGCTGGGAACCGGGCCGGTGACCCTGAACGATGGCGCCTCCTTCTCGCCCTGTGGCGGCGTATGCACCAATCCACTGATTTTGAACGGTGGCACGATCGAGGGCAACTTCACCTGGAATGGGCCAATTACGCTTAATGGGGTTACCCAGATAGCCGGGTTTAATTTGAATCTAAATAAACTCAGCGGCGGCATCAGTGGGCCGGGCGGGCTTACGGAGATTGGTATTCAGGGCAACTTCGGCAGGAATAACTTCGGCACGGTGTATCTCTGGGGTGTCAATACCTACACCGGTCCCACCACGGTTCGTATGGCCAAGTTGTTCGTCAAGAAGGCCGCGTCGCTTTACAACGCTGACACCGCGCAATGGACCCCGGCGAAAATCAGCGTCCATCCCGGGGCCGCGCTTGTGCTCAGCGCCGGTGGCCCGGCCGAATTCAGTGGTGAACAAGTCGGCACACTGCTCAGGAATCTTACCGCAGCGGTCAACCACAACGGCCTGATGGCCGGTTCGATTTTGTGCCTAGATACCGCCAATGCCAAGGAAACGGTCACGGTTTCGGCCAACATCCCGGATTCAAAGGGGCCTGGCGGCGGGGCCCTCGTCATCAAGAAGTGCGGGGCAGGGACCTTGGGAATGGCAGGCAAAAATACCTATACGGGCCAAACGATTCTTGAGAGCGGCGCGTTGAGTGTTTCGTCATTCAACAGCTTCACCAAAGGCAAGAATGCGGCCAGCAGCAGTCTGGGTGCCCCTCTGGATATTGAGGCCGGCGAGATTGTCATTGGCGAGGACGGCAAGGACGGTGATGGCACACTGATCTATACTGGGTCCGGTGAAACCACCGACCGCGTGATGAACCTCGCGGGCAAGAAGGCAACCGTTACCTTTGAGCATTCCGGCAACGGCCTGTTCAAGCTCACCAGCACATTTGTGCTCTCCGGCTACGGTGCCGACAAGACGATCGTGCTCAAGGGTGACACGGCAGGGACAGGTGAGATCGCCGGCAACCTGTTCAACCCCCATGACCGCGCAGGGAAGGCAATCACCGCCGTCACCAAGTCCGGCACGGGCACTTGGGTGCTTTCCGGCACGAATACCTACAGCGGCAAGACGACGGTGCAGCAGGGCACGCTGTCGCTAGCGAGCGCGAAAAGTCTCGGCACCCAGACGGATGTGTCTATTTCCGAAGGCGCGATGGTGGAATTGAGCTTCAGCGGTGAAATGAAGATAGGTAAACTCTATCTTGATGGGAAGGAGCAGCCCGCCGGTACGTTTAGCGCGGAGAACGCTCCAAGGTTCATCAAGGGCAAAGGGGCGCTAAAGAATCAGTAATGGGGCCGGGATTCAAAACGGAGTATGAACCTCTGGCGAATTCTTCTCCCGTTCACGGCCAGCGACCGCCGTCGCTGCCCCCACCACCAACCCACCCGCCCCTCAGCCCAGCCGCTCGATGACCACCTCGCCACCGGTGATGTCCATTTGCGGGACGGTGCTCTGGGCGGCGGTGAGGCGGTAGGTCTCGCCGCTGGTCAGGGCGGTCGTCTCGCTGAAGCTGATCACCCCAAAGCCGGAGCCGGCGGAGAGCGCCGCGCCATTGACCATGCCGCCGAAGAGGAGGTCGCCCACGCCCGGTGCCGTGCCCGCGCCGGAGCAGCTTACCGGGGCCGGGCCGGGTAGGCTCACCGCGTCAAAAACCAGCCGGCAGGAAAAGCGGAACACCCCGGCCACCGAGGCCGTGAAGGTGCCCCCGTCAAACGTCCCGCCCGCGCCGAGCGGGGCAAAGGTCGCGGCGTCGAACACCACCGGGTCCAGCGCCACCCCGCTGTTCAGCGACTGCACCGTGCCGATCTTGCGCTGGATCAGCAGCAGCGGCCCGCTGGTGCCGGGCGCGCCGGCCGGTCCAGTGGCACCCGTTGCGCCGGTCGCTCCCGCCGGCCCCGCCGGCCCGGCGGGCACGGCGTCGATCAGCGCCTTGAGCGCGTTGAGCTGCGCGCGCATCTGGACGGCGTCGATCTCGGTATGTTCCTGCGGAAGTGTGGGGTCGAAGGGCATGGGCGGAAATGCGGAAGGTGGAAGGCGGAAGGCGGAAGGCGGAAGTGGGAACGTGGAACTCGGAAGGCGGAGTGGGGCGGAGCCATTCCGCCTTCCGCCTTTCCTACGGCGCCACGGTCACACTCGCGATGGCGGTGAAATCGCCCACCGGTGCCTCCGCTTCATAATACTGGAGCCGGTATTCGCGCGTCTCCGGCGCCGTCGCCACGAGCAGCGGGCGCGCGTCGAGATACGGGCTGGCCAGGTCGATGGCCAGCAGCTCCCACGCCCCCCCATTGCGCCGGCTGTAGATCGCCACGCCGGGCCGCCCGTATTTGCGAAAGGCCACCCGCACCACCTCCGAGGTGTCGCCGCGTTCCACCTTCAGGGTGAAGGACGGCACGAGATTTTCCGCCGTCTCCTCCGAGCCCACGATGCCGAGCTGCAGGCCGATGGCCTCGGTGTAGTTCGGCGAGGTCTTGATGACCTGCACAAAGGCAAAGATGCGCTGGAGCGCGCCCGCACCCACCGCCGCGACCCCCACGGGCAGCGCCGGTGCCGAGAAGACCGGCAGGACAAAGGGATCGGCCCCCGGCCCCTCATACAGCTCCTCCAGCGCGGAGGTGGCGGCGGGGCCGAAATCGCGGGTCGCCACGAGCCAGGAACCCGCGGCGTACTGCAGGAAGCGGGCATCGGCCACGGTCGCCGTCACGTCGCCTGCAGGCAGGCCGAGGGTGGCATTGGCCAGCACCAGTTCTGCGGCGTAAGTGGCGAACCAGCCGGGCCGCTCGGCGATGCGTTTGGGGAAATAGGGTTGACGTTTCATGGTCGGTTTCTTTCTAGGTTTGGTTTGGAAATGGGGCGTCGGCGGAATTGCCGGCCCCCAAAGCGGTCCCGAGTTCCAGGTGGCCCCGCTGTTCCAGAGCGCCATTCACGCGTCCCTCCCGGAGAAAAGTGCAGAATCGCCGCGCCGACCGGCCGCCATCCCTGCTGATTTGGTGAAAAAACTGCCTGGTCCAGTCGCCTCCCTGGCTGGGCCAGCGACGCCGCCGGATGACCCGGTGACGCAACCGGATGATCCGGCGACGCAACCGAACGATCCGGTGACGCACCCAGATGACCCGGTGATGCAACCAGATGACCCGGCGACGCCACCGGATGATCCGGTGACGCAACCGAACGACCCGGCGACGCAACTGGATGATTCGGTGACGCAACCGAACGACCCGACGACGCAACTGGATGATCCGGCGACGCAACCGAACGATCCGGCGACGTAACTGGATGACCCGGCATCAGAGTAAATCCTCGAAACCGCCCCGCCGCCCCCCTTTTCCACCTGCCGGAACGTCCCCGCCGCCCGCCGGGATCGCCGGGCGGGGGAAGCAGGGAGGAGCGGGTTCACGGGCAGGACCAAACCACGCCCCCGGAACCGCGTCACTGACTCTAAAGGCTACACTTTTACCTAGGCAACCTGCCAGCCCGCCGCAGCGCCTCGAAGGTGGCCGCCGCAATGCACAGCCCCATCGCATCGCAGACCCGCATCGCCATATTGATCGAAAACCACACCTCCCCGCGCTCCATCTTCGCCAGCGCACTGCGCGACAACTTTGCCAGGTCCGCGACCACCGTAGCCTTCAGCCGATGCGCGCGCCGCCACGCTTGGATCGTCCGCCCCAGTTCCCTGCTGAAAGGATGCGTATAAAGCTTCGTCGGCGAAGCCTGGGGCCGCCGCTTCCTGGTCAGCCAGGACGGCCACCCGTTCTTGCCATGCTGGCGCTTCCGGGCCTTGGAGGGAGTGCTCATATTCTGGGGAGGTTTGGGGAACCAACTACGGCGCGATGCTGCCTCCGGCGGACGGGTTTGGGCAATCCGATTCTTTTCTCCTCGTTCCGAAAGTGGGGCTTTCGGAACGCACCTTCGGCGGGGCAAGTGCCTTGCGCGGCGGGTGGCGGGCCGCCGCCTGCCAACTCCCGCCCCTCACCGCGAAGCACAGCTTCCCCGCCGAGCCTGCGTTCCCAATGCCTCACATTGGGAACGAGATGAAGTGCTTTGCGCTGACGTGACTTAGGACATCTGTTGCTGCTGTCCCCCCGTTCCACGGGCCACCCAAGCACAGCGGCCTTGCCCCCGGCGGCGGCTTCTGCCTGAATCACCCCTGTGGGCACCCTCTACTACGGCGACAAATGAGCCATCCTTTCGCTGAGATTATTCTCAACTCTGGGGCTGAAAGCTATGAATTCGAGAATGGGTTTGATGGAGAAAAGCGGTTGCGCCCCCTCGCAAAAGTGAACGTGTTCGTCGGGGCCAACAATTCCGGGAAGAGCAGACTGATGCGGACCTTGGCTGCGACTCCGAAAATGCACGTCTTGCCGAATCTCGTTATGGCTGGCGAAGGAATTTCCTACGAAAAGATTCAAACAGTCTTGGAGGAGGCAAAGGCGGGTGTATTAAATGCCCTAGTTCAGGCTCAGTGCCAAGATGTCAACGGTATCCGCGTGACAGTTAATAAGTTTCCGCTTAAGCGAATTCTGAACGAAGGTGAGGGGCAAATTGGCGACTGTATTTCGGTATTGGAGGGAGTGAGTTCAATGAAGCAGGTAAACCAATACACTGGGCATCAACCCGATTTTGCGCTCAGGCTTATTCAGGGCGTAGCGCAAGGGGCTTGCCAGCAGTTGGCACTAATCAGCAATGACGCACGGAGTATTCCGGAAACGAAAAAACTCTATATTCCGACCCTGAGGAGCCTCCGTGATCTTGGCCAAGATGACGCTTTCGCGGAGCGGACAAGGAAGGATTATTTTGCCAACACGAACCACGTTGAGCTCTTCACCGGTCGGACGCTTTACGACGAAATTGAGCAGTTGGTTCGTGGTAATTTAGAGCAGCGAGAAACACTGCGGGAATTTGAGACGTGGATTGGCGAAGCATTTTTCCGTGGTGCGCCCGTCGCGATAATTCCACGCAAAGGCGACACTTCGCTCACTGTCAAAATAGGAAACGAAAAGGAGCAACCGATTCACAATCTTGGCGACGGGATTCAGGCGATTTTGATTCTGGCCTTTCCTCTTTTCGTCCGAAAGGAAGAACACCTATTGGCGTTCATCGAAGAGCCGGAATTGTTTCTTCATCCGTGGCTCCAGCGCGTGCTTCTTGAAATGATGAGCAACCGCTTTCCGAGGCATCAGTATTTCCTCACGACGCACTCCAATCACTTTCTCGACCTCACCCTCGATGCCGAAAGTGTGTCGGTCTTTGCCTTTCAAAAGCATCTGGAGGAGTCCGGCAGCAAGGAAAGGCCCCCGCGTTACACCGTGACCAATGTGAGCCGGAGCGACCGACGGCCGCTGGAATTGCTCGGCGTTAGGAATTCATCCGTGTTACTGACGAATTGCACCATTTGGGTCGAGGGGATCACCGACCGCCGCTATATTGCTCACTGGTTGGATTTGTTTCAGCAGCAGTTCCACGGAAACACGGCGGCAGACCGTGCGAAGTTTTTCAAAGAAGATCTGCACTACTCATTCGTCGAGTATTCCGGCGGAAATATCACGCACTGGTCGTTTCTCGATGAAACCGGACCAGAAGTAGAGCGCCTGTGCGGAAAGCTCTTTCTCATCGCCGACAGCGACGGAGCAAAACCAAAGAGTGCGAAAGGCAAACGACACGCAAAGCTGAGCGAAAAGCTTGCGGAGAGATTCCTCCTCCTGCCTACAAAAGAAATCGAAAACCTACTGACACCCGCATGTCTTAGCTCGGTGCTGGAAGCCTACGGTGAATCGAGGGACAATCTGCAAATGCCGAAGCAGGAAAGCTACGCGACTAAGGCGCTGGGCACTTTCATTGATGAGAAGTTCTTCAAAGATCCGGCTTTGAAGAATCGCACGGCGAGCTACGCCGACGACAGCGGCACTGTGAGCGACAAGGTGAAATTCTGTGAGCGTGCAATCGCAGCTATGAAGACGTTCGATTGTCTTTCACCCCTGGCGCAGGATTTGGCGAAACGGGTTCACGGGTTCATCCAGAAGGAGAATCCCAAGGCTGTCAGCCAATGAATATGAGCTGCTCCTTGGAGCGCGATGTGGTGCTCATCAGCATGGACGAGCCACGGCGAAGATGAAGGAATGGGCGGCGACGTGCGGCACCTACAAGAGCGGATTCAACGGCCAGGAGCTCCCGCGCATCCAGAGAAAAAGGGACAGACACGTTATCCGCGGTTTTTCCTCGATCCGAAGTTGCCCTTCGGAACGCGATTCAGCCCGGAGGGCTGCATGGAAATTAGCCGGTGGCGGAGCGCAGCGACACCACCGGAATCCGCCGCCAACAGGAATGCGCCCCGGCAGGGGCGCGGGATAACCCACAAGCCATGCCCTCGACCCATCTCAGCCTGCATTACCACATCATTTTCGCGACCAAAGACCGTCGCCCGGTGATCGTGCCCGGTTGGCGGGAGCGGGTAGTGGCTCAGTCTGAAAAGAACGCCGTCATTCTGAGCGGAGTTCCACTCGGCTTTGCGAGGGGAACGGAGTCGAAGAACCTCTCACTATTCCGTGGGCGGAGGCGGTGGAGGAAGCGCGCATGCTCTCACCTGCCGCCTGCGCCCCGCAGAAATAGTGAGAGGTCCTTCGACTGCGCTTCGCAAAGCCGAAGCTTCGCTCAGGATGACGGCGCTTTTTTCAATCTGAGCCAGTACTTTGCGTGGCAGGAGGGGTATGGGGCGTTCACGGTGAGTGCGTCGATGCGGGAGAGTGTGCGGCAATACATCGGGCAGCAGGAGGAGCATCACCGGACGCGGACGTTTCGGGAGGAGTATGGGGATTTTTTGCGCAAGAGCGGGGTGGAGTTTGAGGAGAAAACTGTGGATTGAAGGCGTGAGGGGTTTCCCGCGCCCCTGCCGGGGCGCATGCCGGTTTGGGGGGGCGGGTTCCGGTGGGGTCGCTGCGCTCCGCCACCGGCCAATTTCTGGAACGCCTCCGGCGTGGGTCGGAGCGGGGCGGCTGATTTTTGGGATGCCTCCGGCGTGGCGGGAGCGGGACGGCTGATTTCTCCTCGTTCCGAAGTTCCACTTCGGAACGAGGAGAAACTGCTCATCGGCCCGGCCGTTTCGGCTTGGTGGCCGGCAATTCTTATGCGAACAGCTCAGAGACGCAGCATGTCCCCTCCCATTTTATGCGAACATTTTCCCGCCCCGCCTCTGAACCCCGCCATTCGTCGAAATCAGAGTTAGGGCACATAGCGCGTGAAGCCATTCCTTACCATCTTTGCTTTGCTGTTCACCATGAGCACCCATGCCGCCGTTACCATCACCAACGCGGAGTTTGTTCTCACACTTGGCGGGGATTGGGTCAGAGTGCCGAGTTCCGACACCAATCAGTTCAGCTTCGAGTCGAAGAGCAACAAGACGAGCGTTGTTTTATCTCTGACCTCACTATCCATTTCACAGGATAAGCTTGTCGAGGTTGCCAAGAAGTTTGGAGAGATTCGTCAGAAGGCAGAGCAGGATGCGCGGCCGGGACAGAAGTTGCAGTTTGGCGACAAGTGGGCAGAGTTGCGCCCGAGCAAAGATGTGGCAGAGGTCGCTTATGCCGGCTATGACAGCAAGAGCATTTTCCGATTCTTCGGATTCGTCACACAGCGGAAGGTGTTGAGCATTTGGGTTTCGACGGAGACCCGCGACAATGAGTTATCCAAGAGAGTATTTGATGAGGTCTATCGAGGACTTAAGTTTTATGTGCCCTGACCCTATGCGCTGCAGCGGACTGCTCCGCGCGTCACGCCGGCTGCTTCGCCGCCTTCGCCTGCGCAGCCATCGCGCTAGCCTCCGCCGTCGCTGAGCTTGGGGTCGTTAGGGCACTTCGCACCGTCTTATGTTCGGACTATTTAAGAAACAAGCCGCGCAGCCCACTCCGCCTCCGCTTCCGCGATTTTCCCCGGATGAGATGGCAGCGATCAACCGTCAATTTGCCGAATTCTCGGAGGGTGAGATTGATCCTCTTGAGGGTATCTTGGCTATGTTCCACGTCGATCGGCAACGATACCTCCCGCAAGTGCTGGCTGAGCTTACCCGCGCTACCATTGAACTCATGATCAGTGAGAACAATCCGATGAGCCCGCCGCTAATGCTTCAGAGCGCAGACGGCTTTCCGATGCTAGCGGTATTCACTCAGAGGCGTCGCACAACCAATTGTCAGCAGCAGCATCCCGATTACCGCTTCTTTATTCGGCTTCCGTTCGGGCTGGCTCTTGAGTCCCTGCGAGCAGGAGCGGGACTTGTCATCAATCCATTTCAAGAGGTGATTACTTGGACACTTCCCCCCGACCTCGTGAGCCTCGTCAAGGGAACGATTGCCAGACAGGGCAACCCTCAATCGGAACCGCCTCCGCTTCCCCCTCGATGAGATTTTCTCCCTCGTTCCGAAAGTGGGGCTTTTGGAACGCACCTTGGGCGGGGCAAGTGCCTTGCGCAGCGGCGGGCGGGCAGCAATTCCCAGCAGGCAGTCGGCAAGAAACAACTTGCGCGGTCTCCGCGCCCGAATAAAGCGCTGCCCCACCATGAATGCCCTCTCGTCCTCTCGCTGGCCCGTTGCGTTCTGCATGTTGGTCGGGTGCTCCCTCTCCGTCGAGCAAAAGGGCCTGGCCTCGGACCTGACTTGGGGACCTTTCTATGGACGGGGCAGCACCGAGCTCAACGCCACGAGCATTCCCACCACGGGTAGCGTGACCTTCTCCGGCGTGAATAGCGGGGCATACGATGTGGCGGTGACGACCTCCCAGCTCAATGCCGCCGGCTACTTCGACAACTCCGCCATGATCCTCGGCACGGCCGGTTGGTGGTTCGAGGGCAGCAGCCCCTCCACCTCCAGCTATGCGACGGTCACGTTTCGCTTTTTCAACCCCGGAACCACTACGGCGAAACCTCTGGGAGCAGTCTCTTTCTACATCGAAGACGCGGAAGTGAATGAGCGGTTTCGGAATTTCGGCTACTACGACGACGCGGGAATTCTGGTCCCGACCACCGTCGGCGGCGGGATTGTTTCCACCAGCGCCACGCCGATCCTGCACTTGTCGGACGGGAGTTTTGAAAACGGGAGCCCATTTCAGGGAGGCACGCAGGTCGGGAAATGGATCAAGATGGATATGTCCAGCATCGCCGCCGGGGTCAGCGGCTTCACCTTTCAGGCGCACCGGCAGACCTCGGGCGCGGGCAGCGTGATCTTGTCGGCGATTGATCCGCTCGCGCTCGACTCAAATCTCGGCGGCAACACCCTTGATCTCGGCGGCTTCGCGCAAACGCTCGGCTTGGTCACCATCGGGGGTGGCTCCATCCAAAACGGCACCTTAACGGCCACAGGCTACGTCTCCATCGGCGGCACCGTGAGCGCCAGCCTCGCAGGCTCCGGCGCGGCGCTCACCCATCACTCCGGGACGCTCGTCCTCTCGGGCGCAAACACCTACACCGGAGTCACGACTATCTCCGGGGGCACGCTGGAAGTCTCCGGCGGTGCCGCCATTTCCGATGCCGGGGCCGTCGTTCTCGCCGATGCCGCCGGGGCGACCCTGCTCGTGAGCACCAATGAAACGATTGGCTCCCTCAGCGGCGGCGGCATCACCGGTGGCGAGATTGCCCTCGGCTCAAACACCCTGCGGGTGGGCAATGCCGGCGCGCAGAGCTACCACGGGGCCATCACCGGCGCGGGCGGCACGCTGGTCAAGCAAGGCACCGGCAGCCTCCTGCTCGACGGTGCGCAAACCTACGGCACCCTCACGAACGAAAACGGAGCGACCTTCGTGAACAGTGCCCTCGGTTCCGGCAGTGCCAGCGTGAACGTGAACGCCGGCACAGTGAAATTCGGCAGCGTGAGCCAGACGCTCGCCTCCCTGAACATCGGCGCGGGAGCCACCGTGACTTTCACGAGCGGCCCTGTGTCCTTCACCGGCTCCTCCGCCGAAAAAGCCTCGGCGCTCGGAACGTCAGCCGCCGTCCCCGAGCCAGGCACCGCAGGACTGCTTCTCCTCGGCACCCTCGGCCTCCTGCGCCGCCGCCGCTGTTAGGAAATCGAGCGCGAGCGCCCGGGGCGGCGCTTGGCGAGGGCGGGGCGGTGGTTGACCAGGTCGAATCCGGCTCAGAGGGGGAAACTCCGCTTCGTGGCGGGGGGCGGTCGGGGAGGGGGATCGTGTGGAAGCGGGTCTTGACCCGGCGGGGTTCGCCGCTAGCCTCGCGACCCTTTTCATGGCTGCCCAAACGACCTCCGCAAACCGTCTCCCGAAATCGAAGAAAGCCTACGCTGCCGCCGGGGTGGACGTGGACCTCGGCAACCGCGTGAAGAGTGGAATTCATGCGCTGGTGAAGGGGACGCATGGGCCGGAGGTGCTGGGGAAAATCGGCGGTTTCGGGGGGTTGTTCCGCGCGAATTTCAAGGGGATGAAGGACCCGGTGCTGGTCTCCAGCGTGGATGGCGTGGGGACGAAGCTGAAGCTGGCCTTTGCCGCGAACAAGCACGACACGGTGGGCCAGTGCCTGGTGAATCATTGCATCAATGACATCGCGGTGGTCGGGGCGCGGCCGCTCTTTTTTCTGGATTACATCGGCGGCGAGCGGCTGGAGCCGGCGGTTTTCACGCAGCTCATCAAGGGCTTTGCCAAGGCCTGCAAGGAAGGCGGTTGCGCGCTCATCGGCGGCGAGACGGCGCAGATGCCGGGGATGTATCAGCGCGGCGAGTACGATCTGGCCGGAACGATTGTCGGCGTGGTGGACCGGAAGCAGGCGCTGGACGGTTCGCGGATCAAAAAGGGCGACGTGATTCTCGGCCTCGCCTCGAACGGCTTGCACACGAATGGCTATTCGCTCGCGCGGAAGGTTCTCTTCGATCAGATGGGGCTGAAGCTTTCGAGCAAGCTGCCCGGCGTGGCGAAGACGCTCGGCGACGAACTGCTGCGGGTGCATCGAAACTATCAACCGCTGCTCGCTTCGCTGCCCGCGGGCATGGTGAAAGGACTCGCGCACATCACCGGCGGAGGGCTGCTCGACAATCTTCCGCGCGTCCTGCCCAAAACCACCGACGCCGTCATCGACACGCACGCTTGGAAAGTGCCGGCGATTTTCCAGCACATCCGCGACGGCGGAAAGATCGACCGCACCGAGATGTATCAGGTTTTCAACATGGGCATCGGCATGGCCGTGGTGGTCGGGGCGGGGGATTGGCAAAAAGCCGCGAAGCTGACCAAGGGACGGGTGATCGGGCACATCGAAAAGGGCGGCGGCGTGGTGCGGCTGGAATTCTAAGCTGACGGGAAATTTCCGTTGTCAGCCATGCGCTGGTTCGGTAAATGCCTCGCCACCTTAACTATGAAGCGACTTATCCTTTCCACATCCCTCGTCGTTACCCTCGCGGCATTCAGCGCGTGCGAACCAGAGCGGACCACGCGTAAGCAGCCGACGAACGGCGGCTTTCACCAGAACCCCACGACGACGGAAAAGCCGAAGCATGATAGCGGCGACGAAGACCCCAACCGGCCCGACCATTCGGAAAAACCTGACAAACCAGACAAGCCGAAGCAACCGGACGAGGCCATCACCAAGCCGGTCGTGGAGCAGCCAAAGGTGGTAGGCGAAGTGCCATACGGCAAAGCGGTTCCCGGCAAACCCGGCTTCGTCACCAGCCCGTTCAGCTCGCAAGGTTACATCGACGCCCGCGGCTTTCCGCCCGGCACCGAGGTAAAGGATCCGTATTCCGGCAAGACCTTCCTCGTTCCGTAAAGCGCGACCACCGCTGATTCTTTCAGCCCGGCCCGTTCAGGTCTCGCACCTGCGGGCCGGGCTTTTTTCCACCCATGAAATCGCTCGCCATCCTCGGTCCCGGCTTGCTCGGCGGCTCCCTCGCGCTCGCGGCGCGGCGGGCGGGCGGGTACCGCGTGGCGCTTTGGGCGCGGCGCTCGGAAGCGGTCGCGGAGATCGCGGCGATGGGCATCGCGGATGACGTTTCGACGGAGTTGCGCGCCGTTGTCGCGGGTGCGGACGTTGTTGTCCTCTGCGTGCCCGTCGGGGCCATGCCGGCGCTGGCGCGCGAAATCGCCGACGTGCTCTCGCCGGCAACCATCGTCACCGATGTCGGCAGCGTGAAAGTACCCATCGTCGCCGAGCTGGCGGAGATTTTTCGCGGTCGCGCCCGCTTCGTCGGCAGCCACCCGATGGCTGGTTCGGAGCAGACCGGCATCCGCGCCGCGCGGGCGGAGCTGTTCGACGACGCCACCTGCATCGTCACGCCCGACGCCGCGTCCGATCCCGCGGCCGTCGCGGAACTGCATGCCTTTTGGCAAGGGCTCGGCGGTCGCGTCATCGACGCCACACCTGCCGAGCACGACGAAGTCGTCGCCCTCATCAGCCACCTCCCGCATCTCGTCGCCGCCGCGCTCGTCCAGACCGTCCTCGCCGAAAACCCGCGCGCCTTTGAGTTCAGCGGCCCCGGTTTTCGCGACACCACCCGCGTCGCCGCCGGCCCGCCCGCGATGTGGGCCGAGATTCTGGGCACGAATCGCGATGCCGTGCGCCGCTCCGCCGAAGCGATGATTGAAAAACTGCGCGGAATCCTCACACTCCTCGACCGCGAAACACCGATGACTGAATTTCTCACCGAAGCCAAAACGCAGCGCGACCGCCTGCGGCCCCTGAAATAGCCGATGACTGACTGGAAAATCCGCCGCGCCCCGACCATCCAAACCGAACTCGAAGTCCCCGGCGACAAGAGCATTTCCCACCGCGCTGTGATGCTCGCCGCGATGAGCAACGGCCCGTGCGTCATTAAAGGCTTCCTCCCGAGCGAGGACTGCATGTCCACGGTCGGCGCGATGCGTGCGCTCGGCGTGGAAATCGAAGTCGCCGATGAGACCACGCTCATCGTCCACGGCGTGAAGCGCGCCTTCACCGCGCCGAAGCACGAAATCGACTGCGGAAATTCCGGCACGACGATGCGCCTCATGGCCGGCATCCTTGCGGGGCAGCCCTTTCGCAGCCGGCTGATCGGCGACGCCTCGCTCTCGAAGCGGCCCATGCGCCGCATCATTGAGCCGCTCACAAAGATGGGCGCGAAGATCACCGCCGAGGGCAAGGACGGACGACCGCCGCTCGTGATTCAGGGCGGCAATCTTCAACCGCTGCAATACGTCAGCCCCGTCGCCAGCGCGCAGGTGAAAAGCGCCGTGCTCCTCGCGGGCATGTTTGCCAAGGGCAAGACCAGCGTCACCGAACCCACGCAGAGCCGCGACCACACCGAGCGCATGCTCGAATACTTTCTCGTGCGCCCGCAGAAACAAGGCCTCACCGTTTCCATCTTCGGCGACCAGACGCCCGAGTCCCGCGAGTTCCGCGTGCCCGGCGACATTTCCAGCGCCGCGTTTTGGCTCGTGGCCGCCGCCGCGCAGCCGCGTTCCCGTTTGCTCGTGAAAAACGTGGGCCTCAATGAAACGCGCACCGGCGTGCTCGCTGTGCTCGTCCGCATGGGTGCAGCCATCCGCGAGGTCATCGAGGAACCGCAGGCCGAACCGATCGGCGTCATCGACATCCAGGGCGCGCGCCTCAAAGGCACCGAAATCAAAGGTGCGGAAATCCCCAACGTCATTGACGAAATCCCTATCCTCGCCGTCGCCGCCGCCCTCGCGCAGGGGAAGACCGTCATCTCCGGTGCGTCCGAGTTGCGCGTGAAGGAAACCGACCGGCTCGCCGCCGTGGCGATGAACCTCCGCGCCATGGGCGCGCAGGTCGCTGAGACCGAGGACGGCCTCGAAATCCTCGGTGGTGTCCCGCTCCACGGCGCGCGCCTGGAGAGCTTTGGCGACCACCGGATCGCCATGGCCTTTGCCATCGCCGGCATGTTTGCCGAAGGCGAAACCACGATAACCGGAACCGCCTGCGTGAACACGTCCTACCCCGGCTTTTACGCCACGCTGGAAAGCCTCATGCGCCCGCCCACCGAGGCGCAGACGCGGGTCATTACCTCTCTCCCCACCCGCTAGCCCGTGGCCGCGCATCTCGTCATTGCCATTGATGGACCGGCCGCCTCCGGCAAAAGCAGCGTCGCCCGGGCCCTCGCGCGCCGGTTGGGCTTCGTCTATGTGAACACCGGGGCCATGTATCGCGCCATCACCTGGCTCGCCGTGTCGAAAGGGGTCCCCACCGCCGACACCGGGCGCGTGCAGCAGCTCCTGCATTTCACCGAAATCACCTGCGGTGTCGCGGACGGCGAATCCACCATCCTGCTCGACGGCGTGGACCCCACCCCGCACCTCGTCGGCGATGAGGTGAACGCGAACGTCTCTGCCATCGCCACCATCCCCGAGGTCCGCCGCATCCTCACCGCCAAACAGCGCGCCTACGCCGGCGAGCACGACATTGTCATGGAAGGCCGCGACATCGGTTCCGCGGTCTTTCCCGAAACGCCCTACAAATTTTACATCGACGCCTCCCCCGAAGTCCGCGCCCGCCGCCGCGCCAGCCAGGGCCTGCAAGACTCCGTCGCCGCCCGCGACAAAGTGGATTCCACCCGCCGCACCTCGCCGCTTGTCATCGCCGAAGACGCCCATGTCATCGACAGCTCGAATCTCACCATCGACGGCGTCGCCGGAGAGATTGTCGGGAGGCTGAAATTAAAGGGGCTCGTGATTGGTGATCGGTGAGTGGTGATTGGATTTCCTTCGCCGCCGGTGCCGCCATTCACCATTCACTAATCACCAATCACCTCCGCCGTGGGCGTCCACTACCAGTTCGGCTACCGCATCGCGCAGTTCCTCTCCCGCACCTTCTTTGATTACCGCGTGGTGAACCGCGAGCGCATCATCGAGGAAGGTGGCGCCATCCTCGCGATGAACCACGAGAGCTATCTCGACCCGCCGCTCGCGGGCATCGCCTGCCGCCGCGAAATCCATTACCTCGCCCGGAAGACCCTTCTCGACTGGCCCATCCTCGGCCCGATTCTGCCCAAACTGAACGTCGTCCCCGTGGATCAGGACCGCGCGGACATGAGCGCGCTCAAGACCGTCATCAAACTCGTTCGCGCCGGCCACTCTACCGTCATCTTCCCCGAAGGTTCCCGCACCCTCGACGGCGACTTTCTCCCCGCCCTCCCCGGCCTCGGCCTGGTCATCGCCAAAACCCTCGCGCCCGTTGTTCCGATGCGCATCTTCGGCGCGCACGCCGCTTTCCCGCGCGGCGGAAAACCGCGCCTTTTCACCCCCATCACCCTTGTCGTCGGCGAGCCCATCCATTTCAGCAAGGCCGACCTCGTGGGCGAAGGTCGCGAGCTTTACCAAAGCCTCAGCGAACGCGTCATGCGCCACATCGCGGCCATCCAGCTTGAAGAGTAACGGCTGAGCTTGGTTGTCCGTTCAGCCGCTATTTCTCCTGGCAAACATCCAACTCGTAAACTGACCAATGGTAAGTCGCATCGGTCCCGGTTTGAGTGATGCGGAGATAACGGGCGTGTTGCACGGGAAAGCGGATGGTGGTGATGCCGGCGTGTCCGGGACCGGTGGCGATGGGTTCGCTCCAGGTGGTGCCGTCCTTTGAGACGGTGACGGAATAACCAACCGGTGTGTCCCACTGGGCCCAAGTGTTATCAAGGATGACCTTGTTGAACTCCTGGTCCTTCTGCATGTCCACTTGAAGCCATTGGCCGGGGTATTGAAGCTTCGTCATGTCACGCCAACCGGTCCAGTGGTCGCCGTCGATCGCGTTGGCGGCAGAGCCGTCGATCGAGATTTTTGCTCCGCTGAAAAGGAATGTGGAATCAGGAACGGATGCCGTGGCGACCCATCCCTTCTTTTCGAGCACGCACTCTGGCGCTGGCTTGGCTGGCATCGCCTTTGGTGACGTCATCGGGAGAACACCGAGACCGGCGAATTTCCACACGCCAGGTGCGACGTTGAATTTCACATAGTCCGCATCTTCACCGTTCCAAGTCACGCCGGAGACTCCGGCGCTGAAGCTGCCTTTCCAAATCGTGGTGTCATTGACCTTGATCTCATCCAGTTTGATAAAGGAGCCTTTGGGGATACCCACGATGGCGGTTGTGTCGGCGGGAGACGTGAGGGCGAGGCTGTATTCCGATGCGGTCTTTTTCAGATCGACGGTGACGTTGCCCTTGATGGACGGAACCACCACTTTGATCGCGGTTAAAAAGGCCTCTTTGGGGAGCACATGATAGGTGCTCCAGCCCGGTGCCTCGGGGGAAATACCGGCGATGGTTTGGGACAGCAGGATGACCGGTGGGTTCCACCCATGATTGAGCGACGAACCTTCGTCGAAGGCATCAATACGTGAAGCCCACCAGCGGTCGTAGTGCTCCCACAGCGTGGTAAAGGTGCATGGGATCATCGTCTTGTAGCGCTCCTGCATGCGAAGAAGGGCGTATTCCTGTTTACCCATGGTGCAGAGTGCTTCGAAAACCCAGCGGTCGAAGAAGCAGCTCGAATAAAAGTTTTTGGTCAAAACATTGTCATAGATGGCCGCCCATTTGTCGCGGCTTGCCAGTCCACAGTTCACGGCCATGGCATTGGCCCGGTCGTCGGGTGCGGGGACTTGGTCGGATATGTAGTAGCCGTCCTTCCAATACTGGCTGTCGAAGGTCTTGCGGATGCCCGCGAGCTTTTCGTCGATGACTGACACATCGGCCTCGTGACCGGTGGCCAGCGCGATTTTTTTCAGCGTGCCCAGGCAATTGTAGTAAAAGCACGTCTCGATGACCGCAGTGTCCTTATTTTCCTTACCCCAGTCGAACCACGTCCGCTTGTTGCCGAATTTATAAGTGTCGAAGAGAAAGTTTTTCGTCGGCTCGTAAATCGCCTTCATCGACTCCAGATCGCCTGTTTGCAGGTAGTAAAACCACAGGCCGTAGTCCCCGAGGAATTCCAGATGTTGTCCGGGATAGAATTTGGGTTCGAGCTTCCGCAACACCAGTTCCCTGCACAACCCGTGAGACTTGGTGTCGAAGGCATAAAAGCACTGGTTCAGCTCCGGCGTGCCGTCGCCCCAAAAGCCCACCCGTTCGCGGTCCGGGCAATCGTAGAAATGATCCCGCATGCAAATGTAGGCGGTCCGCGCGCCCTTCCTCCAAAGCGTGTTGTAGTCGCTGTCATTGCTTTCAAAGGAGCCCGCAAAGGTCGTGTCGTAACCGGTCTCGCGATACTTTACGGCCCGCACCTTGACTCCTGCCGGGATGGTGTAGATGGCACCCTCGCCGCTCACCCAGTTCATGGCTTCGTAGTCCTGCAGCCCGGCGCGGGTCGTGTAGGATTCGGTTTTCGTCAAGTAAAGGACCAGCGGGTTGGTGGAGTTAAAGCTGATGACCTTTCCCGCCTCCGCCTCCACTTCGATCCAAGGTTGAAAGTGGCAGTTATACGGGATCGTGCAGACCAGTTTCCACGGAGCGCTTTCGCTGTGCGGCAGATCTTTGGAAACGCGGACATATTCCTTCTGCTCGTAGTCCTTGATACCCGGTGCCAAGGCGGAATTGGTTCCGGTTCCTTCATCCGCCAGCAGCGTGGAGGCGACGAGGGTGATGATCAGCGCGAGATGCTTAAACATAAGATGCGTGGTAGCGCCTGCCGGTGAATCCGACAGACTCGGGCGGACTAGAAATCGAACCCGTCGATGTTCTCCTTGTTAAAGATGAAAGGTTTTCCGAGCAGGACGTTGTCGCCTTGAATCTCCATCTTGCCGATTTTGCCGGCGTCGAATTCCGCCGCACCGGCCTTGAGCGATCCGGCGGCGACTGCGGCTGCAGCTTTGATCGTGAGGTATCCGAGGTCCTCTACTTTCCACAGGATTACCGACTGGGTGACGCCATCCTTCACGTAAGCCTTGTTCTCACTCGGCAGCCCGAGTCCGAGCACTTTTACGGCACCGGCCTTGCCCGCCTGCTTCACGGCCTCGGCTGCGCCGGGCACGGCGGGTGAGCAGATGGCCATTAAGCATTTGAGGTTGGGATAGGCGCTGAGCAGGTTCGTGGCTTCCTGCTGGGCCTTGTCCTTCTGGTCGTCGCACGGCTTGGTGTCCACGAGCTTCATCTTTGGATACTTCTCCTTGAGCCGCGCTTCGATGTGTTTGCGCCACTCGTTCATGTTCGAGGCAGTGAGCGTGGCGGTGATGATCGCGAAATCCCCTTCCTCGCCAGTAAGCCGCGCTGCCTCATCCATGAGCGTGTTGCCAATGCCTTCCGCCGTCGCCTGATTGACAAAAAACGAACGCGCATCCGTGGTCGTGTCGCTGTCATAAGTCACGACCTTGATGCCCTTGTCCTGCGCGGCCTTGAGCGCGGCGGAGATGCCTTCCTTGTTCTCGCACGCCGCGGCAATGACGGTGACGCCGTAGTTCACCCATCCTTCGACAATCTCATTTTGTTTCGCCGGATCGGTGTTGGTGGGGCCGTCGTAGAGGAGGTCGGCACCCAGTTCGGTGGCGGCGGCGCGCGCGCCCTTCTCCACGGTAGCAAAATACTGATTGCCCTTGCTTTTGGGCAGCAGCGCGATGGTCATCTTTTTGCCGCCGGCCGAGTTATTCGAGCCGCCGGACGGCGCATCTTTGCATCCGCCGAGTAAGGCGAACGCGGACAGGGCGAGAAGAAGGGCGATGAGGGAGTGGCGTTTCATGTGATGGGTTGAGGTTGGGGTTTGGCGAGAGACTGGCGGCGTGCGCGCCGGGCGGCGAGCGATTTTGCCAGCACTCCGCCGGCGAGCGCGAAAATGAGCAGCGCTCCGGTGAGCAGGCTGCCGAGTTCGCTGCCAATGCCCTGGAGCGCGATGGCCGGGATGAGCTTCAGGCCAGTCGTGAGCACGGCCACGCAGGCGACGCCAAGCACCGTGCCGCCGACGGTGCCGACGCCGCCGAAGATGCTCGTGCCGCCGAGCACCACGGCGGTGATGGCCTGCAACTCGTAGCCCGAGCCCGCATCGGCCCGCGCCTGGCGCAGCCGGGCGGTGAAAACGAGCGCGGCCAACGCGGCGACAAAGCCCGCGAGCACATAGGTCGTGGCGATGCGGCGCTGCACCGGCAGCCCCGCGTAGCGCGCGCCTTCGGGCGAAAAGCCGATGGCCTGAAACGACCGACCAAATGTGGTGCGATGCACGAGCACACTGATGGCGACCGCGATCGCGATGAACAGCCAGCCCTGATACGGAAGGCCCAGTGCCCGCTCGTGGCCGAGCGCGAGAAACGCAGGACTGAAATCCTTGTAGGTCATCGTGCCTTTCGTGATCGCCTCCGCGAGTCCCCGGAACAGCGAAAACGTCCCGAGTGTGACGATGAGCGGCGGCAGCCGCAGCCCGGTAATGAGCCCGCCATTTAGCCCGCCTGCAGCGGCCCCGACCACGAGCGTGAGCGCGGCGGCAAGCGGCGTGGCGATATGCCATTCATGCGTGAACACGCCGAAGAGGACCGCGCACAATCCGAGTAGCGACCCGACGGAAAGATCAATACCGCCGGTGAGGATGATCGGCATCATGACCAACGCCAGCAGCCCAATTTCCGCCGAGTGCCGCACGATGTTCGCGAAGTTGTCCGCCGTGTTGAAGTTGCGCCCGACCGCACTGAAAAAAACGAGTTCTGCGACGAGGACGAAAAGCAGCACCGCCTCGGGACGGGCGAGCAGCGTTTTGAAAAATGGGGCGGGCTGGGACATCGGGGAGGTGGCTAATGACGAATGGCTAATGACGAATGATCCGTGGCGAACATCTCACATTCGTCATTTTGCCCCGCCTTTCCGGCTGCGAATTCCATCGGCGACCACGGCGAGCAGAATCACGAGTCCCTGGATGGCCTTCTCCCAATATGCTTCGACGTGGAGGTAAGTCAGCGCGGGGTTAATCGTGGCGAGCAGCAGCAGGCCCACGAAGACGCCCCACAAATTGCCGCGCCCGCCATTGACCGCGACGCCGCCGACCACCGCCGCGGCGATCGCCTTTAATTCCAGGCCGCCGCCGGCCTTCGGGTCCACCTGCGGCGACTGCACGATGTTCAGCGTCGCCGCGAGGCCGGCGAGTGCGCCGAGTAAAATGAATACGCCGAGCGTAATGCCGCGCGGGTTGATGCCGGCGAGCCGCGCGGCCTCGGCGTCGGTGCCCACGGCATAGACGTGGCGGCCAGCGGCGAGGTTTTTCATGGCCCACGCGGCGCATGTGAGGAGCACGACGGCAGTGGCGATGAGGGTGAGCTGGCCGCGCTGCTGGGCGAGCCCAAACCACTGCACGCCTGCGGGCAGGTTGATGAATTTGCCCTGCTGAAAAAGACGCAATGCCTCCTGCCAGGTGACCATCGTGGCCAGCGTGACGACGATGCTCGGCAGCCCGAGCCCCGCCACGAGCCAGCCATTGAGCGCGCCCATTGCCGCGCCCGCCGCCATGCTTGCCAGCAGCACCACCGACAAGGGCAGACCCGCCGCCGCCAGCAGGCCCGCGACGACTGCGCACACGCCGAATTGCGAGCCGACCGAGATGTCGATCTGCCGGCAGATGATGACGAGCGTCATGCCCACCGCCACGATCAGCGCCGGGGTTTGCGCAGTGAGGCGCGAAAGCAAAGGCTGCAGCTCGAAAAATGCGGGAGCAATGCCCGCGAGCACGACCAGCAGCAGCACCAGCGCGGCGGCGACGGAGAGTTCGCGAAAGTATTTCCCCATCACGCTGCCGCCTTTCCCGGCTGCCCGAGCGCGGCGGCCATCACGGTGTGCGCGTCGCTGTGGCCCGGCAGCATCGCGGCGATGGTCCCGCCCCGCATCACGGCGATGCGGTCGCTCATGCCGAGCACTTCCGGCAGATCGCTGGAGATCATCAGCACGGCGAGGCCGTCCTTCGCGAGGCGGCGGATGATTTTGTGGATCTCGCCTTTTGCGCCGACATCCACGCCCTGCGTCGGCTCGTCGAGGATGAGCAGCTTTGGCTGCGTGGCGAGCCAGCGGGCGAGCGCGACCTTTTGCTGGTTGCCGCCGGAGAGCGAGCCGCCGGGCGCTTCCGGCCCGAAGGTCTTCACCGCGAGCTCGCGGATGTAGTCGAGTGCGAGCGCCCGCTCCGCGCCGAAGCGCAGCCACGCGCCGGGAAACAGGCGCGGGTGAATGGCCATCGTCATGTTCGCCGCGATGGGCATTTCCAAAATGACGCCATGCCGCCGCCGATCCTCGGGCACGTAGGCGATGCCTGCCGCCACCGCGATGCGCGGCGATGCGACCGCGACACGCCGGCCATGAAGAATGATCTCCCCGGAGTCGGCGGGCGTGATGCCGAAAAGGATGCGCGCCAGCTCCGTGCGGCCCGCGCCCACGAGACCGGCGAGGCCCATGATTTCGCCCGCCCGCACTTCGAGCGAAACGTCGCGCACGCCGCCCGCCGCACAGCCCACGCCGCACAGCGCCAGCACCACCTCGCCCGGCGCGCTCTCGGCGGGCGGATAAATCGCGGAGACTTCGCGGCCCACCATCATGCGGATCAGCGACGCCTCATTGATCGCCGCCACGGGATTCGTCCCCACGCTCTCGCCATCGCGCAATACCGTCACGCGGTCCGCCAGCGCGAAAATTTCCTCCAGCCGGTGAGAGATGTAGATCACGCCCACGCCCTGCGCGCGCAGCTCGCGGACGACTGCGAAAAGGAGATGCTGCTCCTTCTGCGTGAGCGAGGCGGTGGGCTCGTCCATGATCACGATGCGCGCACCCGCGCCGAGCGCGCAGGCGATTTCCACGAGCTGCTGCTCCGGCATGGACAGCTCGCGCACTTCCGTCGCGGGATCGATCTCGGCGCCGATGCGCTGCAACAGCTCGCGCGCCCGTCGCGCGATTTCCGCCCACCGGACGCGCTGCCAGGCGGACGTTTTCTCCAGCCGCAGCGCGATGTTTTCCGCCACCGAGAGATCCGGAAAAAGCGCGGGCTGCTGATAGATGCAGGCGATGCCGAGCGCGCGCGCCCGCGCCGGAGTAAGCTGTGAAACCTCCACGCCGCCGACCGTGATCCTGCCGCCATCCGGCTGATGCGCGCCGGTGATGACCTTGATGAGCGTGGACTTGCCCGCCCCATTTTCGCCCAGCAGCGCATGCACCTCGCCCGCGTGCAGGTCGAACGACACCTCCTTCAGCGCACGCACCGCGCCGAAGGATTTTTGGACGGAGGAAAGTTGAAGAAGCGTTTTCAATACAGGCGCGAAAGAGGGTGGAGGCTAGTTTTGGGAGGGGATTAAGGGGAATAGATTTTTGTTTCGGAGCGAAGAAGACCTGCGCTAGCTGTGAGTTCCAATAGGTTGTTCAGGAGGTGAGGACTTGGAAAGGTGGGGTTGCCATACAACACCAACCGCGTGCTCGCCCTGCGCCGCCGCAAGCTCCCAGGCTTCCAGATCGCCCGCGCCGCCAAACTCGCCAAGGCCACCGTCTCGCGCCACCTGCGCCGCCATCGCCAGCTCCTCAACCAACTCTCTCCACCGCCGGTCCAACGCTACGAGCGCGCTCACCCTGGCGAACTGCTCCAAAAAGTTCGCGCGGATCGAACGCACGGGCCATCGCATCACCGGCGCCCCCCAGCGCGCTCACACCCGCGGCGTCGGTTGGGAATACCTCTACATAGCGATCGCCTTCTTTCAAAAGCATGGGTCACCGCCCAGCGCGTTTACTCCGACAATGGCTCATGCTACCGCACCCAAGCCATGCGCGCCGCCGTCGCCGTCCTCGGTCTCAGGCACCGCTTCACTCGCCCCTACACCCCCAAGACCAGTGGCAAGACCGAGTCGTTGCCAGCGCCCTCCGGCGCTGCCCTGTGGCTGCCTGCGGCGTCTATTTCACTGTGACCTGACCCGTTAGGCGGACAGTTCAAAACTATAGTTCGACGGGTTCGTTGATGTGTTGGTTTGTGGTTGTTTGCCGCAGGGGCGCGGGAGCGCCTTGTTCCCCCCGAACGCCTGCCGCGGCGAGCGGCGCGGGGTTTGGGGGCGCGTGGCCGTTAAAGATGACTGAGGGGAGATCGGTCAAATTAGGGCACTACCTCAACTGAGATGACTTGACCATCGCGGGTCAGCATTTTTCCTTGCGGCACCAAGACGGTTCCATTGTGCGGATCCCAATTGTCGGGAAGCGGATTCACCATCTGATTGGCACCGATGGGCGCACCGGAAGTAGGTTCGGCATAGGTTGAAGCTTTCAAAACTATAACAATGCGACCGCCATTACCCCGCCAAAAATTTATTTTCATCATGCCAATGTTTCGCTTTGGTCCTACCCGGGAAGGTCGGGGCGCGGACTGTTTAGTATATCCGGTGCCAGAATAGGACTTTTTGCCCGGGAGCTCCGAACGCAGGAAGCGCAGCGTGTCGGGTTGCGAGGTCTTTGGCCGAAAAGTAACACATGAGCTGGCTACACATTTAATGTTCCACCCGGAACGGCTCGTGCCTTCGGAGGACGACTTGCGATCAGAATAAGGTTACACTTTGCAAAAGTCTCCGCGGCTCCAGACATAAGATGACTCATCATCAAGTCGCCACTGCCGCCATCCCTGCTGTTCGCCTCAATCCGAGTTGGACGAGTTTTTTGGCGGAGGAATTAAAGCGCCCAGACGGTCTGGCCGGCGACGATGGTGCGGACGGCGCGGCCTTTGAGTTCCCAAGCGTGAAAGGGCGTGTTGCGGCTGCGGGAGAAGCTCTGCTCCTTGTCCACCGTCCACTCGAGGCCGGGGTCGAGGAGCGTGACGTCAGCGGGTGCACCGACGGTGAGGGTACCGCGGTCGAGGCGGAGGAGGCGGGCGGGTTCGACGGTGAACATCTCGATGAGCCGCGCGAGGGAGATGGCTTTCTTTTTGTGAACGAGGATGTCGAGGAACAGGCCGAGTTCGGTTTCGAGGCCGAGGATGCCGAAGGGCGCGAGGTCGAACTCGACCTCCTTTTCATACGCGCAGTGCGGCGCGTGGTCGCTGGCGAGGACGGTGATGGCGCCGTCGGCGACACCCTCGATGAGCAGGTCGATGTCGCGCTGCGTGCGCAGCGGCGGGTTCATTTTGAAATTCGTGTCGAAGCCGCGCACCGACTCGTCGGTCAGCGCGATGTGGTGCGGACAGATTTCACCGCTGAGTTTCACGCCGCGGGCGCGCGCTTCGCGCAAAAGGCGGACGCTGCCGCCACTGCTGAGGTGCTGGCAGTGGATCGGCGTGCCAGTGAGTTCGGCGAGCAGAGCGTTGCGCTGGACGATGATCTCCTCGCCCGCCGCGGGCCAGCCGGGCAGGCCGAGCGCGGTGCTGACCGCGCCTTCGTGCATTACGCCTTTGCCGACGAGATTGTAGTCTTGGCAATGGTCCATGACCGTGAGGTCAAACATCCCGGCGTATTCGAGCGCACGCCGCATGACTTCGTGATTTTGGATGCAGCGTCCGTCGTCCGTCAGCGCGACGATGCCTGCCTTGAACATCGAGCCGATGGGCGCGAGTTCCTCGCCGGCGATTCCTTTCGTGATCGCGCCGGTGGGGAAAACATTCACGCACGCCTCGGCCTTCGCCTTTTCCAAAATCCACGTGACCACGCTCGGGCTGTCGATGCTCGGCGAGGTATTCGGCATGCACACGATGCTGGTGAATCCGCCCGCCGCTGCGGTCTTCGTTCCGCTGGCGATCGTCTCCTTAGCGGATTGCCCCGGCTCGCGGAGATGAACGTGGAGATCAATCAGCCCCGGAGCGATCACGAGGCCGGAACAGTCGATCTCCGGGATTTCCGATTTCAGATCTCGAACTTCGGATGGTTCGGCAATGCGACCATCGACGATGAGCAGGTCGCCAATTTCGTCGCGCCGGTTGGCGGGGTCGATGATGCGGCCATTTTTGAGGAGAGTGGTATTGGTGCTCAAAGTGAGTTGGGGTGCGCCGGTCAGCGATCGTTGAGTTGCTTGAGGAATTCTTTCAGCGCCTCCGTCCGCTGCCGGGTGCTCCCAGCCAGCGATCCCGAGCGGAGCAGCGGCGCGGCGCTGCCGCCGCGCATGAAGTCGGCATCGAGTTCGGCCTGAGCGTCGCGAAAGGCGACCCACGCGCGCTGGGCGGCCTTGAGTTTGCCCTGCCCCTCCTCGTCGAGCTTCGCCAGGACCTGCGCGTAGATCTTGTTCAACGCCGCGTCGGCTTTTTTGAAATCTGCGGCAGCCTGTTGGTTCATCTCCTGTTGCGACTGCGCGTGCGTGTGCGCAAGCGGCAGGGTGAGGGCGAAAACGAATAGCAATATGTGCAGCGTGGTTTTCATGAATTGGATGGGGCGGCGGAGCTGGCGGGCGTGGATTTTTTCAGCACTTCTTCGAGAAGCTCGATCTGGATCTGCTGAATCTCGAGAAGCCGCTGCGCCTGCTGTTTGAGCAGGTGATCCATTTTTTCGTGCAGATGCCGAATTTCCAGCTCGGCCTTGAGATTCACCTTGTAGTCGTGCTCGCTGCGCACGCGGTCCTTCGCCTCCTGCCGGTTCTGGCTCATCATGATGACCGGTGCTTGGATCGAGGCGAGAGCCGAGAGAATGAGGTTGAGCAGGATGAACGGATATGGGTCCGGTGGCCGGGCCGCGAGAATGACGGTGTTGACCGCGATCCAGGCCGCGAGGAATCCGCCGAATGAAATGATGAACGTCCAGCTTCCGCCGAAGGACGCGATCTTGTCCGCGACCCGTTCGCCAAAAGTGAGGTTCGTCTCAAACTCGCGATCGACGTGCTCGGAAATCAGCTCGTGCTCCTGCATGCTGCGCACGACTTCGGATTCCAGCGCGGTGACTTCGCCCACCTCGTCGGCGATCACGCCGCGCACGTATTGCGCGCGGAATTTGTTCAACTCCTCCGCCGAGATGAAGTGCTGCTCGCTCACCTCGGGATGCGTCTGCTGGATCATCTGCAACAGGCGCGGGCGGATCGCCGACAGCGGCACGAGTTCGTCTGGCGGAAACTCGCGACCCGTGATCTGGCAGGTGGCAGCGTCCATGGCGTCAGCCGCGGTAGGCTCCGGCGCAGAGGAAAAGGACCGCCATGCGGACGGCGAGGCCGTTGGTGACTTGATCGAGGATGACCGAGCGGCCGCTGTCGGCGAGGTCGCTGTCGATCTCGACGCCGCGGTTGATGGGGCCGGGGTGCATGATGAGGGCGTCCGGTTTCAGCTTTTCCGCGCGCGCTTTGGTCAGGCCGAAAAGCGCGGTGTATTCGCCGAGTGAGGGGAAGTATTCCTTGCGCTGCCGCTCGTGCTGGATGCGCAAAAGATTCACGACATCGGCCTCCGGCAGCACCGCATCGAGGTCATGCGTGACGACCACACCGAGATGCTCGAACTCGCGCGGGACGAGCGTGGGCGGACCGACAAGCGTGACGCGCGCGCCGAGCTTGGTCAGCGCGTAAATGTTCGAGCGCGCCACGCGGCTGAAGCGGATGTCGCCGACGATGACGACGTGGACGCCCGCGATGCGCCCGAGCTTTTCCCGGATGGTGAAAGTGTCGAGTAGCGCTTGCGTGGGATGCTCGTGCGCGCCGTCGCCGGCATTGATGACGCTGGCGGAAAGCCGCTTGGCGAGAAACTGCGCCGCGCCCGCCGAGCTGTGGCGGAGCACGATGATGTCGGCATGCAGCGCTTGGAGATTCAGCGCGGTGTCCTTGAGCGTCTCGCCTTTCGTCAGGCTGGAAGACGACGCGCTCATGTTGATCACGTCGGCACTCAGCCGGTGCGCGGCCAGCTCGAACGAAACGCGTGTGCGCGTGCTCGGCTCGACGAAAAAATTGACCATCGTCTGGCCGCGCAGTGCGGGGACTTTCTTGATCTCGCGGGTGCCCACCGTTTTGAAGGCGGCGGCGGTGTTCAGCAGCGTCGTTAGGTCGCCGACGCTGAGCGGCTCGATGGCGGTGAGGTCCTTGCGCGACCAAGTGTCGCCGCGGATGTCGGCAGTCGGAGTGCGGGTTTCAGTGCTCATGGCGTGCGGCTCATCCAGACAGAATCCTCGATGTCGTCCGTGGCGGCGAAGCGGACGTGAACGCGCTCATCCAGCGCAGTCGGGACGTTTTTCCCCACATAGTCCGCGCGGATCGGCAGTTCGCGGTGCCCGCGATCCACGAGCACCGCATACTGGATGCGCGCCGGGCGGCCAAAGCTCGAAAGTGAATCCATCGCCGCACGGCAGGTGCGGCCCGAGAAAAGCACGTCGTCTGTGAGCACGATGGTTTTTCCGTCGAGATCGTCCGGCAGGATGGTTCGCTCCACGCGCGGCGGGACGCGGTGCCGGTGCAGATCATCGCGGTGCATCGCCACGTCCACCACGCCGGCGAAAACGCTCACCCCGCTGAACTGCGCAATGAGCGCCGCCAGCCGCCGCCCGATTTCCACCCCGCGCGATGGGATGCCGATCAGCGCGACCCGCGTCAGATCGGGATTGCGCTCGATGATTTCGTGCGCGATGCGCCGCAGGGCGCGCTCAATAGCCGCCGCATCGAAGATGACGGTGGCACCGGGAGCGGGTGGAGTGGGGTCTGGTTTCATGTTCCTTGGCGATCTCGCGGGATCGCCTTAAAGGAGCGGCGGGACGCTACCTCATGTCTCGCTCTGCCGCCGTTGCCGCCACGCGGAGCGGTATTTCAAAATCCAATCAAGCAGCGCCTTTTCAAAGCCCACGTCATGCCCGGCCTTCTCGCTCTCGATCCATTTGTGGCGCAGGATTTCCTCCCGCTCGGCGAGGAACTCTTTGTAGAGCAGGGATTCTTTGACGAGGTCGGGGTTGTCGTCAGCGGTGTTGCTCATGTGGTGCGCGGAATTTTCATAAAAGTCTCGAAAGCGTCAAACGCATAACGCGGGAAAGTTGCTTTCGGGAAGGCGAGAGTCGCTTTGCCAGCGTTCGCGTACGAATAGTGTTCAGTATAACACTATGTCACTCGCCTGGCTGTTCGTTGATTTTAATTCCTACTTCGCCTCCGTGGAGCAGCACCTGAATCCGCGTCTCCGTGGAAAACCGGTCGCGGTGGTGCCGATGAATGTGGACAGCACCTGCGCCATTGCCGCAAGTTACGAGGCTAAAAAATTCGGCGTGAAAACCGGTACCCGCGTGAGCGACGCGAAGCGGATGTGTCCCGGCCTGAGGATCATCGAGGCGCGCCACGAAGCCTACGTGGAGTGGCACCACGCGCTGCTTCGGGCCATCGACTCGTGCATTGAGGTGCGGAAAGAAAACGTGATGTCCATCGACGAGGTGGCGTGCGAACTGACGGGCCGGTTGCGCGAACGCGCGGCGGCGTTGGAACTGGCGCGACGCATCAAAACAGTCATCGCCCGCGACGTGGGCGAGTGCCTGCGGAGTTCGATCGGGATTTCGACGAACGTCTTTCTCGCGAAGACCGCGAGCGACATGCAGAAGCCAGACGGGCTGATGGTGATCGAAAAGGATGAACTGCCCAGCGTGCTCCACGGGCTGGCGTTGCGCGACCTGTGCGGCATCGGCTGGAACATGGAAGATCGTCTGCACGCCATTGGCATCCATACCGTGGAGCAGCTCTGCGCTGCGCCCAAGCACACACTGCACGCGGCTTGGCGCGGAATCGAAGGCGAGCGCATGTTCGAGTTGCTGCGTGGTAATTCGGTGCCGCGCCCTTCCGCGCAGCATTCGTCGCTCGGCCACTCGCACGTCCTGCCTCCGGAGGAGCGCCACGAGGCTGGGGCTCGCGCGGTGCTTCACCGGCTGCTGCAAAAGGCGGCGATGCGACTCCGGCATAATGGCTGGCTAGCCGGCGGGCTAACGCTGAGCTTGAAGTATCCCCGCGGCAGTCGGTGGGGCGACGAACTCGTTTTTCGCGAAACGTCGGACACGATGGAATTCATTCACGCCCTGCAAACGCTGTGGGAGCGCCGCCCACAGGGCCTCGCGCCGCTGGCCGTGGGCGTCACACTTTCCCATCTGACCACCGCCGAAAATGTGACGCCCGCGCTTTTCCCCGAAAGCCGCCCGCGCGAAAAACTCGACCGCGCGCTGGATGCCTTGAACAAGCGATATGGCAAGCAGGCCGTCTATTTCGCCGGTGCCCACACTGCGCTAAAATCCGCACCGATGCGTATCGCCTTCAACCGCATTCCGGATCTGGAAACCGAGGGCGACTAATCGGCTAGGCCCGTCGCCAGATTTTGCGCGATCTGCAAAAACTCGCGCGCCACCGCGTTTGTCGGATTGGCGGCGGTGACCGGCAGGCCGCGGTCGCCCGCCTCGCGCGTGGCGATGTCGATGGGCACATGGCCGAGCAGCGGGACCTTCAGTCGCGCCGCCTCGCGCGCGCCACCGCCGGAGCCAAAGATGTCGTAACGCTGCCCATCGCTCGGGCAGAGGAAGTAGCTCATGTTTTCGATCAGGCCGAGGATGGGCACATTCACTTTGGAAAACATCGTTGCCGCCTTGCGCGCGTCGATCAGCGCCACCTCCTGTGGCGTCGTCACGATGACCACGCCCGCGAGCGCGACCGTCTGCACGATGGTGAGTTGGATGTCGCCGGTGCCGGGCGGGAGATCGAGCACGAGGTAATCGAGCGCGCCCCACTCCACCTGCCGGAGAAACTGCTGCGTGTATTTCGTGACCATGGGCCCGCGCAGAATTGCCGGCGCCGCGTCGTCGAGCAGGAAGCCCATCGACATCAGTTTCAAATCCGCGCGCTCGATCGGGATGATGCGGTTTTCCTCCGTCGCCATCGGCCGCTCATTGGTGCCAAACATCAGCCCGATGCTCGGCCCGTAAAGATCGCAGTCGCACAGCCCCACCGCCGCGCCGTTCTTTTGCAAAGCGACCGCGAGATTCGCGGCGACCGTGGATTTGCCCACGCCACCTTTCCCGCTCGCCACGGCGATGACGTGCTTCACGCCTGGAATTGCTGATGCCGCCATCGGCGCACCGCCCGCCGCCGGCGAGGTCTGCGCCGGAGCTTGGATGTCGATCCGCACCGTTACCCGGCCCACGCCCGCGAGCTGCGCCAGCGCCACTTCCGAGTCGTCCTTGATCGTCTGCGGCACGCGCGGGTCACTTGTCGCCAGCGAAAGCTGCACCACCACATCGCCCCCGCTCACGCTCACCGCTTTCACCAGCCCGAACGACACGATGTCCCGGCTGAATCCCGGATATTTGACGGTGGAAAGTTTTTCGCGGACGAGCGCTTCGGTAATGGCAGACATGCGGCGTGGATTAGTCGAAGGCCCTGCGCGGATGAAAGCGGAAACCGCCGCTGAAATTTTACCGCCTGCGCAGATGGGCAGGCAATCCGCCGGGCGACTTTTCGAATCATCCGCAAATCCCGTATTTGTGAGTATCTAAAAATCGGGCCGGCGAGATTCGAACTCGCGACCTCTTGAACCCCATTCAAGCGCACTACCAAGCTGTGCTACGGCCCGAAAATTGAGAGCCGGAAAGTAGCCGGGCATCGGGTAAAGGGAAGCGGTATTTTGTTGGCGTCATACTTTGCCAAGTCGGCGGTGGAATACCCGCCCGCGCTGGAGGTCGGGCGGCCGCTATCCGCCAGCCAGCCAGTGCAGGCCGAGATGAAGCCAAAAGGGGATCGTGAGCAGGCCGACGGCCGAGGTGGCGAGGATCAGTCGCAGAGCGGTGGTGGGGTCACCGCCGTAGTGTTTGGAAAGGATCACGGGCAGGACCGCGCAGGGCATGGCGGCCTGTACGAGGATGACGCGGCGTAGTTCCACGGGGCAGGGAAGCCAGTGGGCCAGTGCGAGCATGAACAGGGGGAGTACGCCGAGTCGCAGCAGACACGCGCCGCCCGCATCCGCGAGGTTCGCTTTGAAGTTCAACTCCCGCATTTGATCCGCGAATGTCGCCCCGGTCAGGATGAGGCCGAGCGGGATGGCGGCTGCGCCCATGCGGTGGATGCTCTCGAGTGCGAAGCCGGGCAGCCACGTCCGTGCCCCGCTGAAGTGCAGTGCGACCGCCAGCAGGATGGTTACGACTGGCGCATTAAAAAGCCGCCGCCACGCGCGTCGCGGCTGGGCTCCGCTGACGAGCAGGATGCCTGCGGTCCAGAGCGCCGTCTCCACGCCGAGATTGTGGATGAAAAGCACGGCGCTGGTACGCTGGTCGGTGTGATCGAAAAGCTTTTGGATCAGCGGCAGCGGGATGTAGCCGTAGTTGTAAATGCCGGCGGTGAAGGCAAAGGTCCGCCGCTGGCGTGCTTCGCGGACCCCGAAGAGCGGCGCGGCGAGGTAGGAGAGTGCGTAGCCGACGACGACGGTGACGAAGCCGGCGGCGGGCGCGAGAAGCAGGTTGCCGACTTCATCGAGCGCGCGATTGTCGAGGATGGTGTCGAGAATGAGGCAGGGAAAAAGCAGATTCACCACGACGCGCAGCAGGCTGGCATCCGCCGCCTCGCTCAGCCAACCAGCCCGTCGAATGGCCCAACCGGCAGTGACGGTCAGGAAAACCGGGGCAACGGCGAGGAGTAGGGTGAGGTAGTCTGCGCTCACTCGCCCGGCGCTCGCGGCGGCGCGCCCCTCGGCTTCATCACGGGGTATTCCTTGCTGAGCGTCTGGATTTCCAACTCCGTGAGGCCGCGCGGGATGGAAATGATACCGTCGCGCACTGGCTTGTCGATGAGCATGTCGATGACTTGGTGGACCCCGGTTTTCGTGACGACGAAGACGACCAGCGAACTGCCGCGCTTCTCGGTGCTGAGCACTTCGAGGTCGATCCGGCCCTTGTTATCCAGCAGGAAAGCCGCGCCCCATGTGCCGTCCGCCGCGGGAAAGGGATACATGGATTTGATGCTGCGTTCATTGATCGAAGGTACACGCTCGATGAAAGCTTCGCGCGGCGGATTCTGAAATTTGACCGGTTTGGAAAAGGGTTCTCCGTCCCGGGCATTGGCTTCGGCGTAAAAGCGGACGGTGATGACCTGTTTGCGCGCCATGCCGAGGCAGGCGAGAGCGAGCAAGGCGGGGAGGAGGCGGAGCAGTAGTTTCATGGCACTACGAATGTCGGGGCAGGGGATGTCATTTGCCAACCACGAAACGGTTTGTTAAGAACTGCGCCGATGAAATTCCGCCCCGTGATTTTGCTTTGCGTCGTTCTTCCGCTCACCGCTTGCGCCGCCGAAGCTCCACCGAAAAAGCCCAGCGTGCTGCACCGGCTGCTGCATCCTTTTGGCAAGCTGCCGCCGGAGCCTGCGCCGAAATCGAAGGCTTTGCCGGGAGAACTGGCCATGGGGCTTACTCTGGAACCTGCGGCGCTGCGGCTCTCGGAAACCCACGAGGTCAAGGTCACGGTCACCCTGGCCAATCAGGGGCGGAAGCTGGTTCAGCTAAGCTTTCCCACCACGCAGCGCATCGAGGTGGTGTTAAAAAACAAGTCCGGTAAGAAGCTCGTACAATGGTCCGAGGATCATGTCTTCACGCCCGACCCCACGCTGGTCGCCATCAATCGCGGCGAGCGCCTGGAATACAGCGCCACGGTCTCCACCCGCGACATGGTGGCTGGCGAGAGTTATACGGTGGAAGCCTTCTTTCCGAACTTCGAGCAGTTTCGCCAGGAAGCGATCCTGGTGCCGGAAAAGTAATCCCCCGGTTGTCCTCGCCGCCCCGCGTTACTTCGTGGGGATTTCGTTGAGTGTGTAATACGCGACCGGGTGGAGCAAAGGGTTGCCGCTGGCGGACTTCACGCCGTCGAGGTGCAGCTCGTGGATGTGTCCCTTGGTCAGTTTGTCAAAGGTCAGGCGCACAGATTTGTTATCCGCGCCGACGACGGCGGAAGTAATCTGCGGGATCACATCGTCCACCTCGGGGCTGCCGTAGTCGCCTTGATAGATGTAGGTAAATTCGCGGGCCTTGTAACTCGCGGGACTGCTGGCGGTGGCGGGATCCACGGGCTCGGTGAAGGTCAGTTGAAAGCCATCGGGCTTGGCGTGCATCTCGTGGACTTCAAAGGGCACCTTGCCCGTCCAGTCCACGCGCTCGAAGCTAAAGGGCTTTCCGCCCGCCGCGCCCCAGCCGCGATCGGAACCGCCGGCGAAGAGCTGGCCGCTGTCATTCATGCATCCGCCGATCGGTCCGGACTTCAGACCCTTGAGAAAGGGGAAGACGACGCCTTGCTTGATTCCGTTCACTTCCTCGACAAAGACGCGCGAGATATTGGAATGGCTTTGGTCTGCGATGAAGAGCTGCTTTTGGAAAGGGCCGAACTTCCCCTTGCTCAGATCGCACACGATGAAGGACGACGAATTGCCGATCTTCCCGTGAACCATGTAAACGACGGGCGGCACCAGCTCCTTCACCCGCTCGCGCTCGGCGACCAGGCGGCTCTTCGTCTTGGGCTCCACCGGACGCGGGCCCATGTTGGGCGCTTTGTCATACCACCTGAAACCTCCGGGGTGGCCTTGAAAGGTGCCGGGGATCAAATGCTGGAGCGTACAGGCTCCATGCCAGGGGCCTTGGTTGTCGGTGTAGTAAACCTCGCCGTCCGCATCGAAACCCATGCCGCCGGGCGAGCGGATGCCGCTGCAGGTGGGAACTAGCGAGCCATCGGGCTTCACGCGCATCGCCCACCCGCGAAAGTCAATGTCGCTCCCGAAAGAGCCCGTCAGGCACAGGGTTACCCACAGGTCGCCGTTCTTATCGAAACGCGTGCCGAAGGCATACTCATGATAGTCGCCGCTCACTCCCCATTTGTCCGTCACCGTGGCAAAGGTGTCCGCGCGTCCGTCGCCGTCCTCGTCCTTTAGCCGGGCGACTTCGTAGCGGCAGGTTTCGTAGAGCGACCCATCTTTCCACGCCAGCCCCATGACTTCATGTTGCCCGGAGGCGAAGAGCTTATACTCCACCCTGGCCGGATCGCCTTCCGCGCCGGAGACCGTCCAGATTTCGCCGCGCCGTGTGCCCAGCGCCAGTTTGTTATTCGGGAGTAACTCGATGGAACTGACCTCCAGCGCCGTTTCCTTGGGCGTGTCAAAGGTAGTGATTTTGTAATAGTCGGACTCCTTGGGAGTTTCCGCGGGGACGAGCGCCGCGGTGACGAGAAGGAGCAGGGTGGAAGTAAGAGTTTTCATGGTAAGGTCGAGTTATTGCACCGGGGCCGGCTGGGTCGGCCAGGAGTAGGTTACTTTGATCTCCGCCTGCGCTGGCACGAGTAGGTTGTGCCCCACGAGTTTGGCTCCGGCGACCGACACCTGGAGCGCACCTTCCACCGTATAACCCGAGTCCGTGGGTTGGATATTTCCCGCCGCTACGCGGAAGTAAGTGTTCGCCGGGATCGGTCCCGCGAGCTTCAGCGTGCGGATCAGCTTGCCCCCGGCCATGGCCTGCCCCTCGGTATCAAAGCGGTCCGTGATCTTCAGCCCGCTCCACGCATAGGCGAAAGTGGGAAAGCGTTTCGTATCCAGGGTGTAACCCTTCCAATCATACCCCGCCGCCAGTTGTTTTTTGTCCGTCTTCGGCCATTCCGTCTCTGGATTGGTTAGCACGGCAAAAGGCACCGACGAATCCCCGACCGGGCGCACCTGATCTTCGCCCAGCGGCGGCTGCTCGCCTCCGCCGCGATCGATCCAGTGCAGTGCCGCGTCGATAAACTCCCCGCGCCACAGCAGCGCCAGATTCACCTGCGCCGCACTCCACGCCAGATTGAAGCCGCCCGGATAACCCACTCCGATGGGCCGTCCGCCCGCATTGGCGATGAAGTTCCGGTAAAGCACCGGCTCCGTCCCCACCGCCAGCGGAATGCCCGTCCGCCCGTTACCCTTCTTCTTCTTGCCGCTGACTGACGCCTCGGGATGCACCCATTTGCTCAGCGCCGTATTGGGAAAATCTGCACCCTTCCAAGCCAGATAAATGTCCGCCTCGCCGCTGCCCTGAAAGTATTCCACCCGCACATCATGGTCGCCCGCCGCCAGCTTCGTCTTGCCTTCCTTGATTTCCGCCGAGTTATGCACCCCGTCGTTCTCGACGACCCGCTTGCCGTCGATCAGCAGCCGGACCCCATCGTCGCCCGCGAGGGAAAAGGTATAGTCGCCCTCCTTCGGCGCGTTCAGCTTGCCCGTGTACACGATCCCGAACTGGTTCTTATAGTCATCCAGCTTGATCTGGATCAGCCCGTCCGGCACCTCGCCCTCGCGATGCGGCTTCAGCGCCGCGAAATCCGGCAGCTTATTCCAATTTCCCAGATACAGCGCAAACTTCAGCCCGGCCAGCCCCGGCGGCGAAAGTGACACCCGCATTTTGCCCTGCATGATCGCCGCATGCCCCGGAAAGGTGCAGACAAAGGGATACACGCCCACCTTCGCCGGCACCTTGAAAACGATCTCCTCGCGGGCCTTCGGTTGCACCGCCTTCGAGTGCGCCAGCACCCGCTTATCCAGCGGGAGAAAATCGCGCTTCACCGCCTCCGGATCCTCGACATTCTTATTCGAGACCGCCACTACATCCACCCCCGGCTCGAAGAGCACCCAGTTGTGCGGCATGTCGTCCATGTTTTCAAAAACCAGCTTCACCTCCGTCCCCGGCCGCACCGTAAAATCCGTGACATCATAGAGCATTTTGGCCGGGATCGTCTTGATATTGATGACCTGCGGTTCCGCCGCGAGCGCGCGGGTGGCGAGAAAGACGGCGAGGAGGAGGGTGGTGGAGCGGAACATAAATTTGAGTTGCGGAAGAAACCGGGTGGGGCCGGGGAAGTCAACGATCGCCTCCGGGATTCCGCGGGCTGCCGTTCCGTGCTCGCGCCGCGCCACACCTGGAGGCATCTCGCACCTTTGACCCCACACCGTGCGCCCGCGAAGCCGGGAATGGCGCGGCGGAAAAAAATCTCGCCGCCCTGCGCCCGCGGCCGTGCCATACGTCCAAGCGATCCGTGGGCGGAAAGCTCAGGGCGACCAGCGTGCGTTTCGCTGAAACGATACTTTACCTGCCTCTCATACGGTAGTCTGCGGAACCGAACACGGTGGTCCTCATATGGCTTTTTTGGAAAGCCGCCAATGCCTCCGTGCTTAGGCCCGTACAGCCGCCGAGTCTGATCTCGTCCAACTGCGCGAGGCCAGCCAGCGGAGCGAGGTCCGCCACGCCCGTGCAGCCGTCGAGGGAGAGTGTCTGCAACCGTGTGAGTCCGGCTAAGGGGGTGAGGTCCGTCACGCCCGTGCAGTTATTGAGGGAGAGTGTTTGCAACTGTGTGAGTCCGGCTAGCGGGGCGAGATCCGTCACGCCTTTGCAGTCGCCGAGGTAGAGCGTCTGCAACTGCGTGAGTTCGGCCAGCGGGGCGAGGTCGGCCACTTCCAAGCCGGAGATATTGAGCACCCGCAGCCGGGTGAGCCCGCGGAGGGCGTTCACATTGCGGCATTGCGCGGCCTGCAAGTGTATTGGATCGAGGCGGAGGAGCAGGGGCCGAAGCGGAGCGAGATCCTTGCCGACAGGGAGCCAAAGCGCCCGCGTGTGATTCGTCCATGTGGCGAGGTGGAAGGCGGCTTGCCAGTTCGCGCGGATGCGGGCGAAGGGCGTGGGGCTTTCGACGTAGTTGAACCCCGCGGCCCGCGCCTCGCGCACGGCGGCGCGGTAGTCATACGCGCGCCAGACGCTCCAGCCGCAGGTGGCGAGCACGGCCACGAGCAACGCCCAGCCGAGCCAGCGCCACCAGCGGAAGCGGTCGGGAATGGGTAGGAGTTCGGGGGACATGGCGGTGGAGAGCGGAAGGTCTCCTTAATCGTAATCCTAATCTTAATCTCCCCCGCCGGTCCGCTACGCGCTCCGCTTGCCGATTAAGATTTAGAGCCGCCCTCAGCTCTTCGCCGCTTCCTTTGCCCAGGTGTCTTTCAGCGTGATGACGCGGTTGAAGACGGGGCGCTCGGGGGTGCTGGTGGGGTCGAGGGCGAGGTAGGCGAGGCGCTCGAGTTGGAAGCGCTCCTCGGGGCGGGCGGTAACGAGGGCGGGCTCGAGTTGGGCGGTGAGGACTTCGAGCGAGTGCGGGTTCAGGCAGGTGCGGAAGTCGCGGCCCTCGGCCTCGGGCTCGGCCTCGGTGAAAAGGCGGTCGTAGAGGCGGACTTCGGCGGCGAGGGCGTGGGCGGCGCTGACCCAATGGATGGTGCCTTTGATTTTCCGCGACGAGGTGGCGCCGCCGGTCTTGCTGTCGAGATCGGCGGTGCAGCGCAGTTCGGCGATGGTGCCATCGGCGTTTTTCACCACCTCGTCGCACTTGATGATGTAGGCGTATTTCAACCGCACCTCGCCACAGGGCTTGAGGCGGAAAAATTTCGGGGGCGGGACTTCGGCGAAGTCGTCCTGCTCGATGTAAAGCTCGCGGGAGAAGGGGACGGCGCGCGTGCCGAGGGCGGGATCAAGTGGGTGGTTGGCGGCGGGCACGGTTTCGGTGTGGCCGTCGGGCAGGTTGGTGATGACGACTTTCAACGGACGCAGGACGCCGAGCCGCCGCTGGGCGCGGGTGTTCAGGTCTTCGCGGATGGCGTGTTCGAGGACGCCGACTTCGGTGAGGCCGTTGTATTTTGTGATGCCGATGTGGAGCGCGAAATGCCGGAGCGCCGCCGCGGTGACGCCGCGCCTCCGCAGGCCGGAGATGGTGGGCATGCGGGGATCGTCCCAGCCGGCGACGAGCCCTTCGCTGACGAGCGCGAGTAGCTTGCGTTTGCTCATCAGCGTGTAGCTGAGCGAGAGGCGCGCGAACTCGTGCTGATGCGGGCGCGGAGAGGGGACGGGCAGGCTTTCGAGGAGCCAGTTGTAAAGCGGGCGGTGGACCTCGAACTCCAGGGTGCAGACGGAGTGGGTGATGCGCTCGATGCTATCGGAGAGGCAGTGCGCGTAATCATACATCGGGTAGATGCACCAGGCGTCGCCGGTGTGATGGTGGGCGGTGTGGCGGATGCGGTAGAGGACGGGGTCGCGCAGCCAGACGTTCGGGTGATGCGGGTCGATGCGGGCGCGGAGCGTGCGGGCGCCGTCGGGAAAAGCGCCGGCGCGCATTTCGTGAAAAAGGTGCAGATTTTCCTCCACGCTGCGGTCGCGAAAAGGGCTGGGGCGGCCGGGGCGGTCGGGAGCGCCGCGGTATTCGTCGGTCTGCTCGGCGGTGAGGTCGCAGACGTAGGCTTTGCCCTCGTGAATGAGCGTGAGCGCGTAGGCGTAGAGCTGGCCGAAGTAATCCGACGCATAGAAGGGCTCGGCGTCTTCCTTGAAGCGGAGCACGTCGTCCGCCCAGTCGGCGATGAGCCAGCGCACATCGGCGATGATGGAGTCCACATACTCCACGTCTTCCTTCGCGGGATTGGTGTCGTCCATGCGCAGGTGGCACACGCCGCCGAATTCCTTCGCGATGCCGAAGTTCAGACAGATGCTTTTGGCGTGGCCGATGTGCAGGTAGCCATTCGGCTCCGGCGGAAAGCGCGTGACGACCCGCTGGCAGGCCCCGCTGGCGAGGTCGGCGGCGACGATGTCGCGGATGAAATCGGAGGGAGCAGGAGCGTCGGGCGAGTCGGGCGTGGTCATGGAAGTGAGAGCGGTGGGAAATAGACGGCGGCGGCAGGGAAGTCGAGGGCGCGGTCGCGGCAGGATGCGCCATGTGGCTCGATGAGAATCTTGGACTCCGCGGGGAAAGCGGGCAACGTGGGGGGAGCAATCCGCGATGCGCGCCATTTCCGAATTTAGCTCTCCGCCCTTGTCCATTCTTTTGGGGTGGATGCTGTGCGCATTTGGTACGGCGCTGGCCGAGCCGGCGGTGGCGCCTTTTCCGCAGGGTGGCGTGGCGTTTGTGGAAAAGCACTGTGTTTCCTGCCACGGAAAGGAGAAGCAAAAGGCGGGGCTCGCGCTGCACACGGTGCGCGATGATCTGGCGCTGCTGCGGGCGCGGAAGCAGTGGCGGGAGGTGGTGAAGATGGTGGAGGCGGGCGACATGCCGCCGGATGACAAGCCGCAGCCGACGGCGGCGGAACGGGAGACTTTCGTGGCGTCGGTGAAGGCGGTTTTCAGCGCGGCGAACAGCGCGAAGCCCGACCCCGGGCGGACGACGGTGCGCCGCTTGAACCGCACGGAATACAACAACACCATCCGCGATTTGCTCCATGTGGATTTCCAGCCGGCGGAGGATTTTCCTCGCGATGAGGTGGGCTTCGGCTTCGACAACATCGCCGACGTGCTCTCGGTCTCGCCGGTGCTGATGGAGCGCTACCTCAATGCGGCGGAGCGGATCGCGGAGGAGGCCATCCCGCTCACGGCGGCGCGCCCGCCGAAGCGGACGATGGGGGGGAAATACTGCGAACCGGCGAATCCGCAGGTGCCCCAGGACCGCTTTCGTCCGATAAACGCGGCACGGTCCGAGGCGATCCTCTCCGGGCCGCTGAATACGCCGGTGCGGATCACCGAGAAAAACGAATTTTGGGTGCGCGCGAAACTTTACGCCGAAGGCCCGGCGGACGTGCCGGTGCGGGTGGCGCTGCTCGTCGCGGGGCCGAAAATGGCGCAGCCGTCGCCCGCGGCGGAAGTGACGAAGCTCGATGGCGTGGCGCTCGGCGCGGTGACGCCGTGCCGGATCGTGAAAGCGGTGGAGATCACGGCGCGGGATGAGAAGCACGCGCAGTTGGTGGAGGTGAAAATCACCGGCACCGCAGGGATCGAGCGGATGGCGCTGGCTGCGTACAAGCCGGCGAACGGGCAGCCGCCGCCGACGTTGCGCGTGGAGTATCTCGAAACCGAGGGGCCGCTCGACACGCGTACGCCATCGAATAAGGCGCTCATGGTTTTCACCGGCGACAAGCCGGAGCGCGAGCAGGCGCGCGAGGTCCTCACGCGTTTTGTCGCACGGGCTTGGCGGCGGCCCGGCACGGCGGAGGAAATCGACCGGCTGTGCGCGATGGTGGACTATGCCGTGGGGCACAATGAGGGCTGGGAGGGGGGGCTGCGGCGCGCGCTCACGGCGGTGCTGGCGTCGCCGAAATTCATCTTCCGACTGGAGCCCGACGTGCAGCCGGAGAACCCCGAGCCGCATCCGCTCGATGACTTCCAGCTCGCCACGCGCCTCGCGTATTTCCTGTGGAGTTCCACGCCCGACGACACGCTGCTCCAGCTCGCCTACGAGAAAAAGCTGGCTGGCAATCTCGATGCGCAGGTGCGCCGGATGCTGAAAGACCCGCGCTCTGCGGCGCTCGTGGAGAACTTCGCGCTGCAATGGCTCCAACTCGGGCGACTCGACGGACACAGCGCGGACAAAAAGGTTTTTGCCAAGTGGGAGCCGAAGCTGGCGGGCGCGATGATCGAGGAGACGCGCCGCTTTTGCGCCGAAATCCTGCGCGACGACCGCAGCGTGCTGGATCTGATCGACGCTGATTTCACCTGGGTCAATCAACGGCTCGCGGAGCTTTACGGGCTGAAGATTCCGGGCAGTTGGGAAAAGGGCGAGTGGAAGCGCGTGTCGCTGGCGGGCACGCCGCGCGGCGGGCTGCTCACGCAGGCCAGCGTGCTCACCGTGACCTCGAATCCCACGCGCACCTCGCCGGTGAAGCGCGGCAAATGGGTGCTCGAACAACTGCTCGGCAATCCGCCGCCACCACCGCCGCCCGGCACTCCCTCGCTCGACGACGCGCAGCGCAGGGAACTGACCGGCACCTTTCGCCAGAAACTGGAGCAGCACCGCGCCGATGCGAAATGCGCGGGCTGCCACGCGAAGATGGATGGCTTCGGCTTCGCGCTGGAAAACTTCGACGGCATCGGCCAATGGCGCGACCGTGACGAAACCGGGGCGCCCGTGGATGCCAGCGGCCAGCTCGGAGCCGGGCACAAAATCAGCGGCGTGGCTGATGTTCGCGCGCTGTTTCGCGAGCGGCGCGAGGATTTCACGCGCTGCCTCACCGAGAAGCTGCTCATCTACGCGCTCGGCCGCGGGCTCGATTATTACGACGAACCGACGCTCGATCGCATCCAAGCCGCGCTCGTCCGCGACAACTACAAGTTTTCCACGCTCCTCGTGGAGGTGGTGAAAAGCGATCCGTTCCGCCTGCGGCGCGGCCAGGGCCAGGGCGGCGATGTGAAGTAGCGTCCGCTGCTACGCGAAGGCGGCGCGCAGCTTCGCCAGACTTTTCGGCACGGCGGTCGCCGCAGCTTCCTTGCCTTCCATTTCCAGCGAGACGTAGCCGGTGTAGTTCACGTCGCGCAGGATTTTGGCGATGCGTTTGTAGTCGAGATCGAGCGTATAAAACTCGCCGCCGCCCTCGTAGGTCTTGGCCTGCACGAAGATGGTCTTGGGAGCGATGGCGGCAAGTTTCTCGTAGGGGTTTTCGAGGAAGTTGCCGGTGTCCATGAGCGCGCCGAGCCACGGCGAGTCGATGGCTTTGATAATCCGCATCTGACCCTCGGGCGTGGCCGTGAGACCCCAGTGGTTTTCCAGAGCCAATAGCACGCCGCGCTCGGCCGCCAGCTCCACGCATTTCTGCGTGGCTTCGATACACCACTTGAAGCCGTCATCGAGTGTGAAGCCTTTCAGCACCGGCTCTTCGCCGCGCGCTTTCATCAGCTCCCCAAAATCGGGGATCGTTTTCCAGCGACCGCTGTTCAGCCGCACGCAGGGGATACCGAGCGCGTAGGCGATCTCGATGCACTTCTCGGTATGCGCGATCCATTTGTGCCGCTCAGCGGGGTTCGGCGAGACGAAGTCCTGATGGATGGAGAGGCAGATGAGCGGCACGCCGGCGCGAAAGGCATGCCGTTTCAAGCGCTGGCAGTACGCATGCACGGTGGCGTCGAGCTTCCCGAATTCGTCGGAGTCCATTTGCCGGTGCAGGATGTCCACGCCCTCGACGCCGAGCGCGGCGGCGTGGTCGATGACGTCGTCGATGGAGATCTTCTCCGGCGTGAAGTGCCAGTAGGAGTAGCTGGAAAGGGCGATCTTGATCCGGCTCGCGGCGGTCGCTTTCACCTCCGCGGCGGGCTCTCCCAGAGCCGTGCCGCCCGCGGCGGCGGCCCCAACAAGGGCGAGGAATTGGCGGCGCGTGGTCATGGCCGCGCGAGGTCAGGCCGCGAGCTTCATCCGCGGGTCTTCCGCGAGCAGCTCGGCGAGCGTGGCCCAGCCTTGGTCATCCAGCGCCTGAAACGCGTGCAAATAAACGGCGACGACGCCGGGGTCGTGCTTGGTAAAAAGTGGCTCGATGGCTTTCGCGAGGTCGGCTTTGGCGGGCGCGGGCGGCAGCGCTTCGATGGTGCCATTCGCATCGTGCGCGATGCCGAGACCGTCGAGGAAATCGCAGAGCAGCGCGGCATGCGCGCCCACCAGCCAGATTTGGAGCAGATGCGCGCCCACGGATTCGTTCACCTTTTTGCCGAGCGCCTCGCGCATCCACGCGTGCCGCTCGGGGCGCGGTTTGCGCTCCACGAAGATGGTGCGGAGCTTGCGCTGCTTCGCCAGCGTATCGAGCGTGGTCTGGTAAAGCGGGCGCTCCTTTTCCTGGAGAAAGCTGAAGAGCTGATCGGCCACGGCGGCCGGCATCTGGGCGAAAATTTCGTGGGGCGTGGGCATGGGATGAAGGGGCGCGAGGGTAAGGGCGCGCGGTGAAATGTCCAGCCCGCCAGCGGTCTTGCGGCCCAAAGATTTTTTGCCATTGGGATTTCGTTTTTCGGAGCGTGCCGTTACGGTCCGCGCGTCATGAATAAATCCCACGCGCTTTCGTTGTTCGCGTTCACCCTTTTTGCCGGCACAGCGCTGACCCGCGCCGCCGAGACACCGACCATCACCATCAGCAAAAGCGACAAGCTCGCCGTCGCCATCGGTACGATTGCCGGCGCGGATGGCGCGGCGGCGGCGAAGATTTTGCAGAACGACCTCGCCCTCTCCGGTTGCTGCAATCTGGTGCCGGCGGCGAGCGCGGGCTTTGTCATCGGCGGCAGCTCGAACGGCGGCAGCCTCGCTGGGAGCGTGACGGACCGCGCGGGCAAGACTGTGCTGAGCGAGAGCTACAGCGGCACGGCGCGGGGCAAAGTCCACGCGTTTGCCGATGCCATCGTCGAGACGCTCACAAACGCGAAAGGCTTCGCCAATACCAAGGTGGCCTTTGTCGCCAGCCGCAGCGGGCACAAGGAAATCTACGTCGCGGACGCGGACGGCGCGGGCGTTCACCAGCTCACGAATGACGCGAACATCAGCGTTGGCCCGCGGCTGAGTCCGGATGGGCGCACGCTCGTTTACACCGGTTACAAAAGTGGCTACGCGGATGTGTATGAGATCGAACTCGGCAATGGCGCGCGCAACCGCATCATCAAATATCCCGGCACCAATACCGGCGCGAGTTACTCCGCGGACGGTCGTCAGCTCGCGGTGATTTTGAGCAAGGACGGGAACCCCGAACTTTACACCACTGGCGCGAGTGGCGGTGGCGCGCGCCGGCTCACGCGCACGACGGGCGTGGAAAGCACGCCCACATGGTCGCCCGATGGCAGCGAAATCATTTACTCCAGCGACGAGCGTGGCACGCCGCAGCTCTATCGCATCTCGTCGAGCGGCGGCGCGGCGCGGCTCATCAGCACCGGCCACGGCTACAATACCGAGCCAAACTGGTCGCCGGACGGCAAGCGCGTGGCTTTCACAGTGCGCGACGGCGGCAGCTTTTCCATCGCCACCGTGGATGCGTCGGGCGGCGGTTCCCGCGTGGTGGCCTCCGGCGAAGGCCCGGCCTGGGGCGCAAACTCGCGGCACCTCATTTACGCCGAGGGCGGGGCGCTCATTTTGCTGGACGTGCAGACCGGCCAGAAAACCACGTTGCTCAGCGGCTTCGGCAAAATCTCCGAGCCCACCTGGTCTCGCTAAAATCTTCCACCGTTACCCACCACATCCATGCTTATGAAAACCCTCCACTTCCTGCCCATTACCCTCGCCGCATTTCTTGCCCTGACTTTCACCGGCTGCCAGACAGGCAAAAAAGGAGTTGGCGGCAACGGCGCTGGCGGAACGGATGGCGACTTCGTCAATGGCACCCCGCTGCCCGACCGGCAGGAGGGCGTTTCCTTCCTCGGCTCGAACGTGGACCGCTCAAAATTCCGGCCGGTTTATTTCGCCTTTGACAGCTACTCCATCGACGGCGGTGAGCACGCCAAAATCGGCGAGGTCGCGAGCTTTTTAAAAGGCGCTGGCAACCATGTGATCATCGCCGGATTTACCGATGAGCGCGGCACGCCCGAATACAATCGCGGACTCGGCGAACGCCGCGCCCAGGCGGTGCGCGAGGCGCTCATGCGCGATGGCGTGGATGCGTCGAAGATCCAGACCGTGAGCTTCGGGGCCGAGATGCCGGCGGCCAATGGCTCGGGCGAAAGCGCGTGGGCGAAGAACCGCCGTGCGGAATTCGGCGTGGTGCGCTAAGTCTCTCGCGGGTGTCCGATGGCGTCGGGCTTATTTCCCGACCGGCTGAAGGTCCTGATCGTAGAGGATGACCTTGCCGATCTTCTCCAAGCCGGGGCGCACGTCCCTGGCTTCGCCGACCACGATGATCGCGAGGTCGGTGGTGCTGAGATATTTTTTGGCGAGGGTCTGCACGTCCGCCGGAGTGATGGCGGCCATACGGGTGGCGTAGGTTTTGTAGAAGTCCGCGGGCAGCCCGTAGAGGTCGATGTCCTGTACGCGCTGGGCAGTGCGCGCGGAGCTTTCGAGGGAGAGGAGGTAATTGCCGACGTTGTACTGGCGCTGCAGCGCGATCTCGGCGTCGGGGGCTGGTTCCTCGCTGAGCCGCCCTATTTCCTTGAGCAGCTCGACGATGGCAGGTGCTGTAACTTCATTGCGGGTTTCACTGGTAGCCTGGAAGCCGCCGCCGAATTTTCGCATGTCGAAAGCGGAAGACGCGCCGTAGGTCCAGCCATGTTTCTCGCGGAGGTTTTGGAAAAGGCGTCCGCTGAACCCGCCGCCGAGCGTGGCGTTGAGGACGTTCAAACCGGGCGTGTCGGGATTGGCGCGGGCGGGGCCGGGCTGGACGACGACGATGTTTGATTGCACCGAGCCGGGCCGGTCGAGGAGGTGGATGGTGACGCCGGGCAGAGTTGGCGGCGCGGCCATCTTTAGCTTGCGCGGGTCGCCCATTTTCCAGTCGCCAAATACCCGCTTCACTTCGGCGAGGATGTCGGCGGCTTTGACATCGCCGACCACGGCGAGGGTGGCGTTGTTCGGCACGAAATGCTCGCGGTGAAAGGCGAGCAGATCCTCGCGTGTGATGGCCTGCACGGCGGCGGGCGTGAGATATGCGCCGTACGGATGCGCGCCGTAAAGGACTTTGCCGGTGAGCTTGGCGGCGAGCTTCGCAGGCTGCTGCTTTTCCTCGTCAAGGGCGGAGAGAGTCTGGCGCTGAATCTTGGCAAACTGGTCGGCGGGGAAGGCTGCGTGAAAGACGGCGTCGGAGTAGAGATCGAGAAGCTGGCGGGTGTATTTGGTCAGTCCGGCGGCTGAGACGCTGATGAAATCAGGGCTGGCGGCGGATTCGATGCCGACGCCGATGGAGTCGGTTTCAAGCGCAAAGGTGGCGGCGTCGCGCTTGGCCGTGCCGCGATTGAGCAGTTCGGCCACGAAATCCGCAGTTCCAGTTTTGCTGTCGAAAAGCGAGCCGCTGCGGATGACGAGGCGGAAGGTTACGGTGGGTTTCCGGTCGTCCTCGATGATGAAAACCTTGAGGCCGTTTGGGAGGGTTTCCGTTTTGTAATCGGGAAAGGCGGACGCGGGTGCGGGGCCGGGCTCGGGCTTTCGCGCACGGTCGATGGCGAAGGCCGGGGACGAATGAAGAATGACGAATAACAAGAGCAGTCCGAAGGCGCGGTGGCGATTTCGGGCGGAGAGTTGACGAGGCAGATTCATGTGGATTTCAGATTTCGGTCATTTTTCCGCGGTCGCGGCGGGGACGGGGAAGCGCAGGATGCTCACGCCTTCCGTGGTGAAATACTTGTTCGCCACGCGCTGAAGATCTTCGCGTTTCACCGCGAGGTAGCGGTCGAGTTCGGTATTGATGAGGTTGGCGTCGCCATAAAAGAGATGGTAGCGCGCGAGGTTTTTCGCGCGGGTGCTCATCGCGCCGAAGCTGCCCGCAAACTCCGCTTCCTTTTGGTTGAGCGCCTTGCGGAATTCCTCCTCGGTGACGCCATCCTTTTTCAGGCGCTCGACTTCCTCGCTGATGAGCGTGTCGAGCTGATCGAGGGTGATGCCACGCTGGCCGATGGCCTCGACGCCGAGCACGCCGGCGCTTTCGAGGAGAAACGGGAACGCCTCGACTTGCAGCGCGGCCTGCTCCTTTTCGACGAGGCGTTTGTAAAGCCGCGAACTGCGCCCGGAGCTGAGGATGTTGACGAGGAGTTCCAGCGGGTAGGCGTCGGGATCGGTTTCCTTCGGCGCGCGCCAGGCGTGCAAGGTGGCGGGGAGCGGGGTGTTGGCCTTGATAACGTCGTGCTTCACCGGCGCGGTTTGGGCGGTGAGTTCGACCTTTGGCCGAACGATGTCCGGGCCGCGCGGGATGGGGCCGAAGTAGTCGGCGACAAGTTGCTTCGTGGTCTCGAGATCGAAGTCGCCGGCGATGGCCAGCGTGGCGTTATTCGGCAGGTAGTAGGTTTTCCAAAAGCCGCGGAATTCCTCGATCTTCGCCTCGTCGATGTACTGCACCGAGCCGATGGGCACCCACGCGTAGGGCGTGCCTTTGAAGACGAGCTTCGCCAGTTCCTCAAAGAGCGAGCCGTAGGGCCGGTTGTCGTAGCTGCGGCGCTTCTCCTCCTTCACGACTTTGCGCTGCGTCTCCACGCCGGTTTCGTCGATTTTCGCGTGCATCATGCGTTCGCTTTCGATCCACAGCGCGAGCTTGAGCTGGTTGCTGGGGAGATTGAAAAAGTAGTCCGTCTGGTCGAATGAGGTGCTGGCGTTGAGGTTGCCGCCGGCCCCGGAGATGTATTTGTCGATCTTCCCGCGCGGGATGTTTTCCGTGCCTTCAAACATCAGATGCTCGAAGAAATGCGCGAAGCCCGTGCGGTCGGGCCGCTCGTTTTTGCTGCCAACGTGGTAGAGCACGTAGGTGCCGACGACGGGCGCGGCGTGGTTTTCGTGGAGGATGACGTGGAGGCCGTTGGGAAGATCGTATTCGATGAATTTGATCGGCTTGAGGACGACGTGCGGGGCGGCGGCTTCGTCCTTCGCGCTGCCGGAAAAGGGCATGAGCACGATGGCGGAGAGGAGGGTGAGAAAGCTGGTGCGGATCATGAGAGCGGGTTGAGACAGGCGCGAGGGTGCGGCGTTCAGATTCGCGGGGCAAGCGCGGGGTGGGGAGAATTTCACGGTGCCGGAATGTAGAGCGGGTGAGTTGTCCGGGAATTTCGTCGTGAATCTGTGGGGATCGCGGGTTACGGGTCGCGAGTGCATACGAGATTTAGATTAGCTTTGCGCGTTTTGGCGGCGGCGCTGGCGTTGGGCGGGGAGATGCGGGCGGGTGCAGAGACGTGGGAGGAGATGAGAAAGTTCGTTTTTGAAAAAGCGGAGATGGGGCTGCCGTTTCGCGTGTCCGTTTATGCGGCGGATGAAGCGGCGGCGCAGGCGGGCGCGGCGGCGGCGTTTGCGCGGATCGCGGAGCTGAATGCCGTGATGAGCGACTACGACAGCGATTCCGAGCTGAGCCGGCTCGCCCGCACCACGGGCCGGGCGGTGCCCGTGAGTCCGGCGTTGTGGACGGTGCTGACGCACGCGCATCTTTTCGCGGAGCGCAGCGACGGGGCGTTCGACATCACGGTCGGGCCGCTCGTGAGTCTCTGGCGGCGCGCGCGGCGGAAGCAGGAGTTGCCCGACGCCGCGCTCCTCGCGGAAATGCGCGGGCGGGTCGGCTTTAAGAAATTGCGGCTCGATGCGGAGCACCGCACGGCGGAGTTACTCGCGCCCGACATGCGGCTCGATCTCGGGGCGATTGCGAAAGGCTTCGCGTGCGACGAGGCGCTCGCCGTCTTGAAAAAACGCGGGCTTCCACGCGCGCTGGTCGGTGGCGGTGGCGACATGGCGGTGGGCGACGCGCCGCCGGATCAACCGGGCTGGCGGATCGAGGTCGCGCCGCTGGATGTGCCCGACGCGCCGCCGCCGCAGACCGTGCTTTTGAAAAACTGCGGTCTCGCGACGAGCGGCGACATTTTCCAGCGCGTGGAAATCTCCGGCCAGCGCTACTCGCACATCGTCGATCCGCGCACCGGGATCGGCCTCACGGATCACAGCCTCGTCACCATCATCGCGCCCGACGGCATGACCGCCGACGCTCTTTCCACGACGGTCAGCGTGCTCGGCCCGGAGCGCGGGCTGAAGCTCATCGAGGAAACTCCCGGCACCGCCGCGCACCTCGTGCGTCAGCCGGGCGCGAAGCTCGAATTCCGCGAATCAGCGCGCTGGCGCGACGTGCCGAAAGTCGGTGCCGCGCCCTAGGCGGGATTTCTGATGACGGTCGTGTTTTGCGGCGGAGCCTCGGCCACGCGCAGGGCGGCGATGATTTCCTGATCGGTGGGAGCGAGGCGGGCGGCTTCGCGGAGATGCTTGCGCGCTTCATCGGTGCGGCCCTGGGTTTGCAGGCTGAGGCCGAGGTGAAAGTGGGCGCGGGCGAAGTCGGGCAGGACGTGGAGGATTTGCCGGAACTCGGCGATGGCTTCGTCGGTGGCTCCGGTTTTGCAGAGGCCGGTGGCGAGGTTGTAGCGGGCGGTGAGGTCGGTGGCGTCGAGCTGCAGGGCGGTACGGAAGCAGGCGTTGGCGTCCGCCTGTTTGCCGATGTGGGTGAGGGAGGCACCGAATTCGTTCCAGATCGCGGGCTGGTCCGGCGTGATGCGGAGGGAGGCTTGGAAGTGGGCGATGGCTGCGGGGTAGTCGCCGCGGCGGCTGCGGGCGAGGCCGGCGTTGGTGTGGGCGCAGGCGTTGCCGCGGGTGACGCGGGCGGTGTGTTCGAAAAGGGCGAGACTGTCCATCCAGGGAGCGATGTTCCGCGCGGTGAGGAGCGCGCAGGCGGTGAGGGCCAGGACGGCGCCAGTGGCGAGTGCTTTGCGGTGGGCGGCCGGCCAGAGTTCGGCGACGAGCCAGGTGAGCGCGCAGAAAAGGCCAAGCTGCGGCAGGTAGGTGAAGCGATCCGCGCGCGCCTGCGAACCGACTTGGACGAGCCCAAGCACCGGGACGAGGACGCCGAGATACCAGCACCATCCGGCGAGCAGATAAGGGTGCTTTTTCCACCAGATCACGGCGAGCGCGGAGATGGCGAGGAGCAGCGCGGCGGCGGCGGCGGCGAGCAGCGGCTGCGGGTCTATGGGGTGCGGGTAATAGACCGCCAGCCCGCCCGGCCACAGCATTGTGCCGAGATAAGCGACGTAGGAGATGAGGGCGTTGCTCACGCGCGCGGCGAGCGGGAGGGTGGCGGTGGTGACGAGCGCGCCGCGTTCCTGCGGGGCGTGCATGGCCATCCAGCAGGCCCCGGCGGCGAGCAGAACGAAGGGAATTTTTTCGACGAGGAGCCGCCGCCACGGGACGTGGCCCCAGCGGTTGAGCGGCCAGTGATCGAGCAGCAGCAACGCGAACGGGAGAGTGACGGCCATGGGCTTGGCGAGGAGCGAAAGCGCGGCGCAAAGGACGGCGGCGAGGTAAAAAGTGGCGCGCCATCTTTCCGCGTAGCGGACGTAGGCGAGCAGCGCCGCCAGGCAGAAGAACGTGGAAAGGACGTTCTTGCGCTCGGCGACCCAGGCGACGGATTCGACGTTGATGGGATGCAGGCCGAAGAGTGCGGCGACAAAGGCACTGGCCCAAAGGTGTCCCGTGGCGCGGTGCAGAAGGGAGAAAAGCACGACGGTGCTGGCGGCATGGAAGGCGAGATTCACGGCGTGCATCGCGCCGGGGTGGAGGCCAAAGAGCGAGACGTCGGCCATGAAGGAAATCCAGGTCAGGGGAATCCAGAGGCTGGCGTGGAAATGGAAGGCGTCGCGCACGCCGGCCCAGCTCAGGCCGCGCAGGACGAGCGGGTTTTCATAGACGTGGCTGTTGTCATCAAAGGCCACGAAATCGCACCGGACCACGAGCGCGTAGGCGCAGAGCACGGCGGCAGCCAGGGCCAGCGCCACGTAGGTGGCGAGGCGGGTTTCGGAAAGGCGTGGACGGGCGGCGGGCATGGACTGCTCCCTGCCATGCACGCGGCATGCCAGTGCGCGCTACTCGCGGACGATCTGGCCGGGCGGCTCCGCTTCGTCGGGGCAAAGGGCGAGTCGGCCCTGCTGCTCGGCGATGTGCTCGACGGGCGGAAGTTCTTCGCCGAGAAAACGCGCGCCGTGGCGGGCGAAGCGCGCGATATCGCCGCTCGAAAGCACGCGGAGCCGCCCGCTCCCGGCGGGGGCCAGCGCTGGATGATGGGCGCGCCAGATGGCAAAGCGGCGCGCGACTTCGGGCGCGGGGTTCAGCACCGCGACGCCCGCCGGCACGACTTCGCGAAAGGCCCGCTCCAGCAGCGGATAGTGCGTGCAGCCGAGCACCAGCGTGTCGATTTCCCCGAACTGCGCTGCGTAACGCGCCACCGCCAGCCGGGCGATGTCCGTATCCTCCCAGCCCTCCTCGACCAGCGGCGCGAGTACCGGCGCGGCGACTTCGCTGACCTGCACGGTGGCGCTCAGCTTCCGCACTTCCGTGCGAAACGTGTGCGACGCCACGGTGCGCGCCGTGCCGAGAAAACCGACGTGTCCGCGGGTTGCCGCCACCGCCGCCTCGGCCGCCGGGATGGTGACGCCGAGCACGCGCCTTTCCGCCGAGCCGTAACGCTGCTGCAGATGCCGCAGCGCCACGCACGAAACGGTGTGGCAGGCCACGACGATCGTGCGGCAGCCTTCGCCGAAAAGCCGCTCGACGCACTGCTCGGCGAAATTCAGCACGGTATCCACATCGCGCCCACCGTAGGGCGCGCGCCCGTTGTCGCCGAGATACACGTAGTCGAGTTCCGGCAGCACCCGCTGGAGCTGGCGCAGCACGGTCAGTCCACCGAAGCCGCTGTCATAGACGCCGACGGGCGTGCCGGGGGAGGGAAGGGGGGAGTCGGTGGTCATCGGAGGCGGGTGAGTTTTCCCGGGGAGTCGCGGCGGCTGCGCTCAGCGACGGCGCGGTGGCTTGGCGGGGGAATCGGCGGACGCGGGTGGCTGTTGGTCGAGCGTCTTGTCGAGGGTTTCGTTGCCGTGGGAATGCAGTTTCTCGATGACGGCGGGCGTGAGGAGGGTGCGGGGGAGTTTTTTGGTGACGATGGCGTTGAGCAGCGCGACGGCGTGCTGTGGTCGGGAGGCGAGCGCGGAGTAAAGGAGACCGCGCTCGGGTTCGACGAACACTTTGGCCTGGGCGAAAAGGACCGGGGTGTCGCGCGGGTCGTCGAGGCTGGTGAGGACGAGGGCGGCGGGAAAGCGCATGACGAGGTCGGTGGCGAGCTGCGCGCAAACGTCGCGGAGTGCGGGGGACTTTGCCTCCATGAGCTGCTGGAGGGCGTCGCGGCGCTCTTCGGGAAGCATCTTCGGGTCGAGGACGGTGCGGCGCGCGTCGGTGAGGCGCTGGCCGGCAAGGAAGAGTTTGTCGAGCGCGGCGCGGGGGGCGTCGAGGGCGGGATCGGGGATGTCGTTGAGCTTGGCGGCGAACTGTTCCCAAGCGACGGGCATGGGCACAGACGTGGCTTTTTTCAAACCGTCGGCCAGCCCGAGAAGGATGGCGGTCTGGTGCGCAGGCGTGCCGGCGAGCGCGCCGCCGAGGAGGAGGTCGACGGCGAGCGGCTCTTCGGCCATGCGCTCGGCGAGGCGGCGGGCGATGCAGCGGGCGGTGAGCGGGATTTTCGCGCGCCCCCCGAGGGTGGCGAGTTGCGCGGGATCGCTGTCGCCAAGCGGGATGAGGCCGTACCAAAGCATCAGCGGGAGATTGTGATCGGCGGCGTCCTCGGCGTGCTGGAGGAGCGGGCGGGCGAGTGCGGCGCGGGCTTCCACGGGGAAACGCTGGAGCGCGGAGGCGAGCGCGAGACGCACGGCGGGCGATGTGTCTTTCTCCGCGAGGCGGAGGAACTCGGCGGGAACGGTTTTTAGCGCGCGGGTGTCCTCGGTGAGAAAGCGGATGGCCCAGATGCGGAGATGCTCGTCGGGATGCGCGAGGGCTTTGCGTAGAAAGGCGTCGCTTGCAGCGCCGATGGCACGGAGCGCCCAGAGCGCGCGGAGTTGGTGGACCACGGCCATCTCCCGCGACTCCCGCTCGAGCTGGGACGTCTTTTTGTCTACGGAAACCAAAGCCTCCGCAGTCAATATCGACATCTCCTTTTCCCACAAAGCCAACAACTCCCGCTTCGCATCCTGCAGTTTTCCACCGGCAGCGCCGCGTTCCTGCAAGAGTCGGCGCGACTGGCGCGCCAGCCAGTCATTCGGCGCATTCTGGAGCTGGACGAGTTCAACGTTCGTGAGTTTCGCCAAGTCGGCTGGCACGGTCGAGGGTTCGCCCGCGCTGATTTTGTAAATCCGCCCGCTCGTCCGGTGGACGCCTTCGTTTTCGTGGCACTCGCCGGTGTCGCTCCAGTCGGACAGGAAGACGCCGCCGTCGGGCGCGGCGACGAGATCGACGCCGCGAAACCACGGGTCGCCCACGTTGAGGAAATCCGCGCCGTGTTTGGCCACATAGCCGCTGCCGTCGCGCTCGAGCTTCTCCATGTTGATGCGGCGGCCGTAGAAATTGATGGTGAAAAGGCGATTGCGGTATTCCTCCGGCCAGGTGCCGCCCTGATAGATGAGGCAGCCCTCGTGCGCGTGTCCGCCGCCGAGGGTGTTCGCCGCTTCATTCAGCCGGCCGGCCTTGTTCCACTTGCCGCTCGCGTCCCAATGGTAGTGGTCGGCGTGCTGCTCGATCAGGCCGTAGGTGTGCGGCGCGAGTTCCTCGCCGTACATGCGCTGATAATGCGCGCCCGGAATGACATGCCATAGGTGCCCGATAACGGTGTTCGTGAAAAACGCCTCCCCGTGTTGATCCCAATCCATGCCCCACGGGTTCGTCGTGCCGGTGGCGACTACCTCGAAAATTTTCCGCGTCGGGTGAAAACGCCAGATCGCGCAGTTCATCGCGATGCGTTTCTCTGAGGGCGTGCCGGGCGCGCCGACATGCGAGGTGGCCTGGATGCCGTGGCGTCCGTAGAGCCAGCCGTCCGGGCCCCAGCGGAGGCCGTTGACGATGTTGTGCCGCACGGGGCCGAAGTCGAAACCGTCGAGCAACACCACCGGCTTGCCGTCCGGGATGTCGTCGCCGTTTTTGTCCGGGAAAAAGAGAAGCTGCGGCGCGCAAAGCACCCACACGCCGCCGAAGCCGACCTCGACGCTGCTCAGCCGCTGGAGATCATCGGCAAAGACCGTGCGCTTGTCCGCGCGCCCGTCGCGGTCGGTGTCTTCGAGGATGACGATGCGGTCGCGCTGCCGAAGATCGAAGCCGACCCTGGCCTCGCCATACGTGTAATTTTCCGCGACCCACAGCCGCCCGCGCGCGTCCGTGGCCATGCCAATGGGCTGCTGCACCTCGGGCTCACTGGCGAAGAGGGAGACGGTGAAACCGGGAGGGGCCTTGATCGTGGCGAGCGCGTCCGCCGCCGGCATGGGTTCGCCCGGCTGGGTGTTGACCGGCGCGGGAAAGTCGGCGGCGTGAGCGGAGGCGAGGAAGAGGACGAGGGACGCGGCCCGCAGGATTCGCATGGATACAGCCATCGCCGGTCGTTACTCGTCCCCGACCTTGGTCCACGCGGCGGCGGGAAGCGGTGCCGCGGCGCAGGCGAGGAGGATGAGGTGGGCGCGTGGTTTCATAGGGTGTGATCGGAGGCGTTGTCGGTAGGCGGGAAGCGCGGGGAAGTCGAGCGACATCGCGAAAGGCCACGAGGTCGATGAAACGTTTGCAGGAGAGCCAATCTGGCGTGCTGGGCTGACGCCTGCGCTTTTCACGTCGCCCCGAGGCCGCCGGGCGATTTTGCGGGCGTGTGGGAGACCTGGAATTTTTGCAGGAAGCGTCCCACCTGGGCTCGCCACGGGTCGGCGGCCTGAACGGCGAGGTAGGCGTGGCCGACTTTGGGAAAGACTTTCAGGGTGCCGTTTTTCCCGAGCGCGGCGGCGATGCGGTGGGCGGCCCCGAGGCCCACGGAGTAATCCTCTTCGCCCTGCATGAGCAGCGTGGGGCAGCGGACGTCGCGGGCGTAGTCCACCGGGTTGTGGGCAAAAGCGTTGTAGCGCTGCTGCACGCTGGCCCAAAAGACTACGCCGGCGGCAAAGGGCTTGCGGGGGAGACCGAGCAGGCCGCAGCGGTTGCCGATGGTGGTGGTGAGGCGGTCAAAGGGACATTCGAGGACGAGCGCGGCGGGATGCACCTCGCCGAGATGCACGGCGCGCAGGACGGCGGCGGCCCCCATGGAGGTGCCGTAGAGGATGACGCGCCGGCCCGGTTGTGCGGCGCTGGCCGCGTGCACCGCCGCGGTCACGTCGCCGGCTTCGCGCCAGCCGATGGTGGTGGTGGTGCCGTCCGAGCCGCCGATGCCGGCGAAGTCCATCAGCCAGGTGGTGCAGCCGAGCCGGTGAAACTCGACGGCGGCGGCCAGCAGCGTGTCCTTGCTGCCCGCGTAGCCGGGGAACATGAGGACCAGGGGGCCGTCACCGGGCGCGGGGATTTCCCAAGCCTCGATCCGCTGCCCGCGCGCGTTGCGGAAGACTTTTGTCGAGAACTCGAGGCCGCGTTGGTCCGGCGTGTTCACATTGCTCATCCGCCGCACCGTGGGGCCGGTGAAAAGGAAACGGGCCTTGCCTGCCGAAGTGAGTTCCCGGATGCGCGTGGAGCGCGCCTCCGCGGGCTGGTAGTGGGTCATGCCCCAAGCCTGCGCCCAAGTCATCGCGCCGAAGATGACGACGACGAGCAGGCCAAGCAGAAGCCCGAGGAAAGTCAGGCGGCGGAGCAGCGGGCGGCGCGGTTTGGCAGGCGGTGGAGGCACATTCATCCGAGGCAAGGCGGGATGATAGTGCAAGGCGCGTGCGCCGCAAGCCGCCGGTCGGCGGCGCCCGATTCCTGCCTCGACCACCGCCGCCGGCGCGTGGAAGCTCGCGGCTGAATTTTCCATTGCTGTGTCTTTTTTTCCGCCTCGCCTCCTCGTCCCAGCGATTCTGCCTGCCCTGCTCGCCAGCGGGTGGGCGGCGGCCCCGGATTCGGTGGCGGATTGGCGGGAGAAAATGCAGCCTCTGGTGCCGCGCGGCTATGTGTGCCGGCGCGCGTCGGGACCGGTGCGGGTGGATGGAAAGCTGGATGACAAGGTGTGGGCGGCGGCCCCGTGGACGAAAGATTTTGCGGACATCGAGGGCGCGGCGAAGCCGAAGCCGCGCTTCCGCACGCGGGCGAAGATGCTGTGGGACGACGAGTATTTTTACATCGCCGCCGAGTTGGAGGAGCCGCACGTCTGGGCCACGCTGACGAAGCACGACGCAGTGATTTTTCGCGACCCGGACTTTGAGGTGTTCATGGATCCCGATGGCGATGCGCATCGTTACTTCGAGTTTGAAATCAATGCGCTGAACACGGGCTGGGATCTCTTTCTCGCCAAGCCCTACAAGGATGGCGGCAAGGCCGATAATGGCTGGGAAATTCCGGGGTTGAAAACCGCCGTTCACATCCGCGGCACGCTCAATGACCCGACGGACACGGACCGCGGATGGAGCGTGGAGCTGGCTTTTCCATGGCGAGCACTGGCCGGGCGCGCGGGTCCGCCGCGGGCGGGCGAGGTTTGGCGTGTGGGGCTTTCGCGGGTGGCGTGGCAGATCGCGCACGCTGGCGGCCGCTACACGAAGCGACCTGGGATGCCGGAGGACAATTGGACGTGGACGCCGCAGGGCGTGATCGACATGCACCGGCCGGAGCGGTGGGGCCGGGTGCAGTTCGCCGGGGAGAAAACGGCGGCGCTGGTCCGGGACGTGGCGCAGCCCGCGCGCGATGCGCTGCAGGAGATTTACTACGCGCAGCGCGCCTATCGCAAAGCGCACGGTCGCTGGGCGGCGCAGCTCGCGGAGCTGGGTCTGACTGCCGCGAGTCCGCATGTGGGCGCGCCGCGGGTACGGGCGACGGCGGGTGGCTGGGAGGCGGAGGTGGAGCTCCGCCTGCCCAAAGCTGCTGCCCAGACGTGGAGCATTCGCTACGACGCGCGGATCTGGTCAAAGAACTAACATGAAATCCATCGCCCTCCTGCTCATCGTCGGCCTCGCCGTGGGCAGCCTCGTCGCTGCCGCGGAGCGCACGGCGGAAAGCGCACTCGCTGAGGCAGGCGACAACCGCGCCGAACTGACGAAGCTCCTCGCCACCGTCCCGGAGGCGCAGCGTGAAGGCGTGCGGTTCCTCATCGCGAATATGCCGCCCGATGACCTGCGCAGTCTCACCGCCGACTACCTGCGGGAAAACGTGACGCTGGCTTACGAGGCTCTCGCCGCCGCGCCGTGGGCCGCGCAGATCCCGACCGACCTTTTCCTCAATGACGTGCTGCCCTACGCCAGCCTCAACGAACGCCGGGACGCCTGGCGCGCCCGCCTGCGCGAAGTCGCGGTGCCTCTCGTGCGGGAGAGCCGGACGCCCACCGAAGCCGCGCAGGCGCTCAACCGCGGACTCTTTCGCACCGTGCAAGTGCGCTACTCGACGAAGCGCGAAAAGCCCGACCAGAGCCCGCTCGAAAGTATGGAAAGTGGGCTGGCGTCGTGCAGCGGGCTTTCGATTTTGCTCGTGGACGCGTGCCGTGCGGTGGGCATTCCGGCGCGGGTCGTGGGCACGCCGCTGTGGACGAATCTCAGCGGCAATCACACATGGGTGGAGGTGTGGGACGGCGGCTGGCATTTCCTCGGCGCGGCGGAGCCGGATACGAACGGGCTCGACCGCGGTTGGTTCAAAGGAAACGCGTCGAAAGCCGTCCGCGATTTGCCGCAACACGCGATTTATGCGAGCAGCTTCCGCCAGACCGGGCTGGCTTTCCCGCTGGTTTGGGATCGCCGCATCGCGTGGGTGCCTGCAGTGAATGTGACCGACCGCTACACCGCCGCCGCCGCGCCGGTGCCGGACGGAAAGGTGCGCCTCCTCGTGCGCGTGCTCGACCGGGAGGGCCGGCGGGTGGCGGCGAAAGTGACCGTCACCGATGCCGCCGACGCTGCGCTGAAACTTGAGGGCATGAGCCGCGACGAGTCCGCTGACCTGAACAACATCCTCTCTTTTCTCGTGCCCGCCGGCCGCGCGTGCCAGCTTCGCGTCGAACACGCCGGCCAGACGCTCGAGCGCGAAGTGGTGAGCAATGCCCGCGACGAGCAAACCGTGACCGTCGCGCTCGAACGCTGACGCCGGGCGCGGATTTTTGAACGTCTCCTGGGTGCGGTTGTCTGTTTCCGGCACCGGAATTTCCGGCATCCCACCATGTCCTTCGCGTCCACCCTTGCCTCTCCCACCGCCCTGCTCTGGCCCGCCCCGGTGCAATCAGAATTCCCAACCGCGGCTCGGCCTGTTACGAAGCCAAGAACGATGCAGGATGAACAAAGCCGCAAGGAAGACGACGAACTGATCGCCCGCACGCAGGCGGGTGACGCGGCGGCGTTCGACGAACTCATCGTAAAGTACAGCCCGCGCCTTTACGGCCTCGTGTATCACATGACCTCAAACCACGAGGACACGAACGACCTCCTTCAGGACATCTGGTCCAAGGCCTTCCGCTCGATCACCGGTTTTCGCGGCAAGTCGTCGTTCTATACTTGGATGCATTCCATCGGCGCGAACATGACGATCAATTTCCTCAAGAAACGTGGCCGCCGCTTTCACCTCAGCCTCGATGACATCGACGCGAATGTGCAGAACGACAAAGAGTTCATCGAACTCACCGCCGCGAGCACGCCGGTGCGGGAGGCGAATTTGAGCGAGCTGCAGAAGCGCTTGAACGAGTCCATGCAGAAGCTGTCCCATGACCACCGCGCGGTCGTGACCATGTTTGACATTCAAGGCATGCCGCACGCGGAGATTGCGAAAATCCTCGGCATTTCCGAAGGCACCGTTCGCTCCCGGCTTTTCTACGCGCACCGCCAGTTGCAAAACTTTCTCACCGAATTCCACTAGCCAAAGAGAAGAAGACCCATGACCGACGAACAACTCTCCGCCCTGCTCCGCCTGAAACGCCACGAGCAGCCACCGCCCGGATATTTCGACCAATTGCTGCGCGACATCCACCGTCGGCAGCGCGCGGAACTCCTCCGGCGACCGCTGTGGAAAATCGCGATCGAGCGCGTGCAGACGTTCTTCGGCGAGCACAGCATGGGGCACGCGTCCTACGCCGGAGCGATGGCCGTGGTGCTCGTCGCCGGTCTCGCGGCGATCGGTCTGCTCATGCCGGTGGGAGACCTCCAGACGTCGGGCAAGCCACTCGCCATCACCCTGCCCATCGGCACGGAAAGATTCGTCACCATCCAGCCCTCGGCTTCGCCCGTGAAGCTCGGCGCGCCGTCCGGGCCGATCGCGGAACCGGTGGTGGCCCCGGTCATGCATCAGCCGCGTTACGTCATGGATGCGCGGCCCGTGAGCTATGAGCCGTCTTCGTCCTTCAATTTCTAGGCGCGGACCGCTCGTCCTCGCGGCGTGCGGCACCCTGCTCGGGAGCGCCACGCTTTTCGCCGCCGATGACGACCCGGGCAAGGTGCTCGCTGCTTTCCAGCAGCAGGCGCAGGCCGTTTTCGAGAAATGCGGCAGCGCCGTGGTCCGCATCGAGGCCAGCGACGCCCACGGGCGGTTGGCTGGCACCGGTTTCTTCATCGACCCGAACGGCACGCTCTACACCTCCTACAGCGTCGGCGGCGAATCGCAGAACATCACGGTGGAATTTCGCGGTGAGCGGCAAGTCGCCACGCGTCTGGTCAGCGACATTCGCAGCGGCATCGCCCTGCTGAAAATCGAGGCCGAGACGCCGTTCCTGACCGTCGGCCACACGCGCGACCTTGCCATCGCTTCGCCGGTCATCGCGCTCGGCTACCCGCAGGCGCTCCCGCTCACGCCTGCCTTTGGCACCGTCGCCGGGTTTGACGGCCAATACGGGGGACGCTTCTTTGCCACCACGCATCTGCGCGTGAACGTCCCGGTGCAGCGTGGTGAAGGCGGGGCGCCTCTGCTCAATACCAAAGGCGAGGTCGTCGGCATCCTCATCAGCATGCTCGACGCGGGCAGCGCGTCCTTCGTCCTGCCGATCGAAGCCGCGGAAAAGGTTCGCATGGATTTCACCCGCTTTCGCGAAGTGCGCCCCGGTTGGATCGGCATGCACGTCAAAGCCGCGGACGCGGCGGCTGGCGGCTCCACCGCGCGGATCGAGGAGGTCGTGGGAGACGGCCCGGCGCAAAAAGCCGGACTGCAAGCGGGCGACATTTTGCTGCAAGTCGGCGCGCGCAAAATCACCGTGCCGGAAGATGTACTCGACGCGTCCTTTTTCCTCACGGCGGAAGATGCCACGTCAGTGCGGGTGGTCCGCGACGGGCGCGTGGTGGAGATGCAAATTCAACCCACCGACCCGCCCAATGCGGATCGCGTCGCTCTTCCCGCCAGCGACCCTTCGCCTCTGCGGCTTCAGGGGCTCAGGGTTAACAACTGATTGGCTCGCCGGGTAACAACAAAACGCCCCGCCAATGGGCATTGGCGGGGCGGAGATTTGATTGGGCGCTGCGCGTGCTAAAGTGACGGCGGGCTGGAAGCGCGCCGCTCCTCATTTTCTGCGAAGCTATTTCTTCTTCCCGCGGCCTTTGAAGGTCAGTTCGGCGATGCCGCTCTTGTCGAGGCCGCCGAGGCCGAGCTTGGTGAGCTTGGTGTATTGCGCGAGGGTGGCGGTGGCGAGGGGCAGGTTGAGCTTCTGCTCTTTGGCCAGCTTGAGGGCGATGCCGCTGTCTTTGGCGGCGTGCGCGGCGCTGAAGAAGCAGGAGTGGTCGCGGTTGACCATGTCCTCGCCGTCGGTCGCGAGGACGCGGCTGTTCGCGCCGGTTTGCGAGAAGACTTCCATGAGGGTCTTGAGGTCGAGCTTGAGCGCAGCGCCGAGGCCGAGGCCTTCGGCGAGGCCGGCGGTGTTGATGTTCATCACCATGTTGACGAGCGCTTTGACCTGCGCGGCCTGGCCGGCTTTGCCGATGTAGCGCAGCAATTTTCCTTCGTCGGAAAGTTTGATGAGCAGCGGCTTGAGCTTGTCGAAGACGGCCTTTTCGCCGCCGCACATGAGATAGAGGGTGCCGGCGAGGGCTTGGTTGATGGACGAGGCCATGCAGGCTTCGAGGCTGGCGGCCCCGGCTTTTTTGGCGAGCTTCTCGACTTGGACGTGGGTCTTCGGGGAAAGGGTGGCGCAGTTGATGAAGGCGCGGCCTTTCGCGCCGATGAGGAGGCTGTCTTTTTTGCCGGTGAAGATGGCGAGCTGCGCCTTGTCGTCGGTGACGACGGTGATGACGACGTCGCTCAGTTCGGTGACGCGGGCGAGTTTGGTGCAGGCTTCCGCGCCGATTTCGGCGGCGACTTCGGCGGCGCCCTTGCGGTTCACGTCATAGACGGCGGTGACTTTATAGCCGCACTCTTTGAGGCGGCGGGCCATGTTTGCTCCCATGCGACCGACGCCGACGAATCCGATTTTTTTAGACATAATAGATGAGGTTTTGAGGTTGGTTTTGAGGGTGAGAAATCAGGCGGTGAAGAAGGGATTGTGCGCCTTTTCCTCGCCGACGGTGGTGAGCGGGCCGTGGCCGGGGCAGAGGACGGTGGCGTCGGGGAGGGTGAGGATTTCCGCGCGGTTGGTGCGGAGGGCGTCGGCGTAGGAGATGCCGCCGCCGCCCATGGAACTGGCGAAAACGGCGTCGCCGACGATGGCGACGGGTTTTTCCAAGCCGGAGATAACGAAGGTGATCGCGCCAGGCGAGTGGCCCCAGGTGAGGCGGCTGCCGATGCGGAGCGCGCCGCACGAAAACTCACGTCCGGCGGCGAACGGCTCGGCACCGTCGAGCGGCTCGCGGTCGCTGACGAAGGCGGGAGCGCCGGTTTTTTCTTTGAGCCGGTCGAGTTCGAGAATGTGGTCGGTGTGGGTGTGGGTGATGAGGATGAGCTTGAGCGTGAGCTTTTCCCGCGCGAGCAGATCGAGCATCCCGCTGCAATCCGCGCCGGTGTCGAAGGCGACGGCCTCGCCGCTGGCGCGGTCAAAGGCGAGGTAGCTGTTCACGGTCATGTCCTCGAAAGGGGTGTTGAAGCAGGCGAGGCCGGCGACTTCGACGGGCTGGGGACGCCACGCTTTGTGACCCATGGCGGAAAGCGCATCGGCCCCGACGTGGAGCACCGGCGCGATGGCGCGGGCGGTGGTTTCGTCCCAAGCGCCCTCGCGCAGGCTGGCGACGGCTGCGGCGGTCACGCCGGCTTGGGCGGCGACCTGGTCATCGGTGAGTTTCAGGCCGCGCGTGGCTTTGCCGACGATGTCGGCGGCGGTGTCTTCGAGTGGGATGGATGTCATGGAGATGAAAGGGCGCAGGGTTCGGCGAGCGGCGGAACCCTGCGCGCTTCCATCCGCCACGGTGCGCGCCTTTTTCCAAAGACGCGCACCGGGCAGAAAAGAAAGCCGCGAGACTTAGGAGAGGACTTCCTTATGGAAGGTCGCCCAGTCGTCGAGGTTGTTGAGATCGACCGCGCCGCGGAACGAGCAGGTGCTGTCGGAGAGACCGGTGGCGGCGAAGATGCCGGCGCGGACGTCGTCCCCGTGATTGTAGCCGCGGATGTCGGCGTTGCTCTTGTCGATGGTGGCCTTGTCGAGCTTCACGCCCGGCTGGGTTTTGATCCACGCCTCGAACTGCGTGTAGCTGGGCTTCGTCTTGATGAAGGCGCGCACGGCGGCTTCGTCGAGCCCGAGGGCGGCGAGGACCATGCTGTCGTAGCCCTTGCCGATGCCCGGATAATCGGGATGGAGTTTGCCGGCGGCTTCGAGGGAAGCCTTCTGCCAAAGGCGGGGCAGGTGGATGGCGCCGAGCGGTCCGGCGACGCCGGAGCTGATCATTGGGATGTAGTTGCTCATAGTAGGTGTGCTGTCTGGTTGTTTGCTGTTTCGTTGAAAGCCGCGACAACAACAATCGCCACGGCGTTTTTAGGAGCGGCGGTTATTGATGAGCCGACCGGTTTCAGCAAACAAAAAAGCGGGAAAGTCTGGCGAAAGAGATTCCGCCGCCGTCCCCGAGCCGCCAGCTCCCCAAGGCTCGGGTTGCCCGGCCACGGCCAGCGCGCGCTCGTCGAGCGCCGGGCTGGCGGTGTCGATGGTCAGGAATTCCCGCGCGCCCGTCGCCGGCTTTCGAGATACACGACCTGATGGGTGCACTTGGAGAAAACCAGCCGCACACATTCACAAGCCAGCAGCTTCATCACCGGCACCGACCTCCGCGTGGACGGCGGCTATCTGAGCCAGACGATCTGACGCCCGTCTTGAGGTGCCAAATGCGTTCCCAAGTCGAAACTTTCTAACGACGCTAAAAACGGCTTGGCAAAGGGCAGAGAATTTGAATGAATTTATTAAAACCATAATGAAACTATGAAACTCCGCATCCAAAAGCACTCCGTCTTAGTAGCGGTGGTTTGTGCCACAATCTGGCTGTCTGCTGCCGGGCTCAACGCCCAGACAGTATACAACTTCGATTTCCTCGATGTGGGTGAAACGCCCCATGCCTTGGACAACGGCGTCTTTTCCTCCACCGGTGGCTCCATCTGGAACTCGGTAACCCCGTTGGGGGGGGCAACCAATGTGCTCGATCAGTTTGGGGCCGTCACTCCGCTGAGCATATCGTTCGATGGGAGCCCCATTGCCTTGACCGGGCTCGGAACGGCCAACGCCCTGCAATCCTCCGGACTTAGAGATTCTGACACTTTGATTCACAACCTTTCGCTCCAGCCATACGACATTGCCCTCTATCTGACCGGTGGGAGCTATATCAATATTCAGCACAACGGTGGATTATCCAATGTCCGTTCCACCACCACCAACACCGGTTTGCTTCCGGGTGTGGAGGGACAGGATTACGTTCTTTTCAGCAATGTCATTCCATACGAAATTGTACCGGGGGATTACGGCTTCAGTCTTGGTGCTCCCGACGGTGCCATCACCGGCGCGCAGATCCGATCGGCCCAAGCTGTAACCCAGCCAATCACGCATGCTTACGGGAATTGGAATGTGTCGGATCATTCAACAACCCCGTTGCAGGATTCCGGCAGCGTCGATGATTCGCTGGTCGCCGGCTACGATGTCACCGTGACGGTTGATCACACGGATCCGCCGGTGGTCAGGAAAGCTCAAGGAACCTCCGGGTTGAACTTCTTCGGCGGGGGCTCCATGGGAGCCAAGGCCGGGATTAATCAGGTCGGCACCCATTCGACCGAAGAAGGTCTTGTTCCCACCGGTGGGGCGGTCAGAGCCACCAGCGGATATGTCAGCGCCTTTCGCCCAGTGGGTGCCACGACTCCATTTGATCTGGATCTGCATTTCGAGTTGGACGGCATCCTTGACCTGCTGGGCGTGACCGATGCGCTGGCCGATATCACCAACGCGGAGGCCCATGTCGGTGTGGAAATCTCGGCTTCCGTCCGCAGCCAGTTTCAGGCGGAAAAAACCGTGCTCAAAAGCAGGGTCTATTTCTACGGGAATGATAGCACCATGCAGTTTGTGGACGACGAACCCGGTGCCCTGCTCAATACCGGGAACATGTCGGGCACTTACGCGGAATATGTGGATGCGTTTGGCGGGCACACCGGCGGGCATTATGACTTCTCGCTTATTTCCGACTTGGAAGATGTCCTGACCTTGGTTCCCGGCGAATACGCCTGGTTGAGTTTTGAGCTCACGGCGATCGCGGATATCGACCTCTACCCATCCGAACCCATTCAGTTTGCCATGTCCGATTTTCTCCATACCCTGGGTGGCAGCGTGAGTTCGGATACCCCGGGTGTCACATTCGAATCCACACCAACGCCAGAGCCCAGCTCCCTCTTGCTTATGGCATCGGCCGCGCCGCTGTTGCTGCGCCGCCGTCGCTAATCCAATCCAGAGCCGGGCCAATACATGCGGTCAGTAATCAGGACGGAACAGGGATAAACTGCCGAGCTTGGCACGATTTGGGGTGCCGGTGCGCCCGGTCTCTGAGCCTGTCTCGGTTTCGCGGACAGTGTTTGGGTAGGCTGGACACGGGAGGTTTAATGGTGGGAGTTCTCGAAGTCCACAGGTGACTTGTAGCCGAGCGCGCTGTGGAGCCGCGTGCGGTTGTAGAAGGTTTCGATGTA